>CAVUFT010000024.1:0-67905 GCA_963740725.1 uncultured Actinomycetota bacterium | reverse complement strand
TGGACCACGTAATCGGTGGGGTGGTAAATGTCTTGATAGGGATTGAAGCGGCCATAATTCAGCAGTTCGGCGTCCTAACTGATTCAGCACGGGGAGTTGTGTCAGCTCAAATTGCGCCTGGCCCGGCAGGGGCAACATTAGTAAGCTCACAGTTAGCAGGAGATATTCCATCGCGGCAGGGCGTTTTTTGGGTGTAGCACTGTATATTTACCTAGTTTATAGAGAAAGTAACCGAAAATGTCCTTTAATTTTTATCTGCGATACTGAATACGGGGGAGCACTGCCGCCGGCCTGGGAGTGTCGGCGCAGTCGGTAATTGAACTGCAGTAACAGGCCAACGACCGTTATCGGCGAAACCTGCCCGACGCCGTGCGTCTGTTTGAGCGGGCGCGGAACCTGGCACTCATGCAGGGTCAAACAGACCGGGCAGCCAATATCCGGGTCGATGAGGCAACGGCTTGGTACACTCACGACGATTATCGCCGGGCCACGTCGGTATGCCGGGCGGGTCTGCGCCTGACACCGCTGGCCGATAGTTCGCGCTTTAAGCTCTGGGCCAGTCTGGGCGAGATGTATCACCAGCGCAACCGCCCCGCTTTGGCTTCGTGGTGCTGGCAGCGGGCCGATTCGGGTTGCTCCAGCAGGGAGGCTGTAATGGCCTGGTTCAGGCGGGCCGGCTGGTGGGCGGGCTGATGGGCTAGGGCGGTTTGAAACAGATGCCGGGCATCGGTGAGTAGAGCCAGATAGGGCAGTTGTTCATCGCGCTGGGGGTGGCCAGCGGGCGGTTGTCCGTATCGAATTCAACCGGAAAGATATACCTCAGCCGGGAATCATCGCGAGCCGATTTCATCCGATCTAAGGCCTGATTGAGTTTAATGGCACCGAGGTTATTCAGCGTACCGGCCGTAGGGTACCGGGCCACGAGCGCAGTAAACACTCTGCTGGCCGCTTTGTAGTCGCGCAGCAGGTAGCTTATTTCGCCAATCTCGAAGCGTTGAGCCAGTTCCTGAACCCGTGCGGTGGTGTCGGCCACCAGACTGAGCCGCTGCGTTTTGGTTGAGTAGCCTGGTAGTTGCTCGTCAAAGCTAAAGGTGTCATAGAGTTTCCGGTACAACGCCGGGGCCACTGCAAAGGCATCGTAGCCCGCCAGATATGCCATAAACACCCCCGACTTATCCGCCAGGGCTTCGAGGTTTGCCGAAGCATTGGGCGGATAAGTCGGCATGATCACCGGCGAGAATAAGCCCTGCTTACCGCCATGCCGGTATTGAAAATGGGCGAGTTCATGGCCAAGCAAACAGTCCATGGCCGCATCGGCGTTGGGGCCAAGCGTTAGGCATACGTCCAGCACCCGCTCGCCCATCTCTATTCGGGCCGGGCTGCCGGGTTTATACACGACGTGGCTGTTGGTTTCGGCCTTGCCCTTCGCCAGCAATCGGAGTACGGCGTACGGCTGGTTCACCAATGGTTTGCAGCAGTCGGGCATACACCCGGCGTACCCGCTCTGGTTTTTTGGTTGACTGACCAATTTTTGTCGGCGCAGGCAATAGACTCACTATCAGTAGGAAAACAATCTCATAGCCGCCGATGCCAGTAAAAAGGTTGTCGATCACGTAGTTGCCAACCTTACTGGCCCGGAACGATTCATAGTCAGAGGGGAGAGTTTCTCCATCGGCTCTGGAAAGTGCATCATCCATAGAATTAACATTTAGCTAGCCGTCATCACCCGTGCTCAATACCACAAACACGCCTTCGTTACGCCCTCCTGCCCGGATAGCTGTCGGCGTACCAGGCGAGCACTTCCACCCGCCTGCATGATGCCCAGGTCAATTACCCCCGACAACCCCATCAACCGGCAAACCGAGCCGAGGTAACTAAGGGTTGCGGGTGCGCCAGAATTTACTGCCACCCTCTGCCTGTAATCCGGCTGCTACCAGCAGGTAGTTTGCTGCAGCAGTTTCCGTTGTGCCAGTCGACTTTTCGTCCAGGCCTCCACTGGATACTTTCCTGAATTTCTGTTGCGGCCCCAATTCGTAGGTATTGTTGGTATCGTTGAAGCGGAGGGTAATACCCGATGGACTGTCGGCCAGCGTTAGCCGCGACGAACTAAGCACAAACCTTGCAATGCCTTCCAGCTGTACCGGTGTGAGGGTGCTGGTTTTAATCGTGATGGTGTTGTCAGCGGTGCCATCGGTGAACGTAAGTTTCACTGAGGCACCGGGTCTCACGTTTTCCAGTGCACCCAGCACCTCTTCCAGACCGCGTACCTCTTCGCCGTTCACGGCTTTGATTGGCTGTCCTACGGCATTAGTCAGCAGGGTTTTAGCGGGTGAATCGGGTAATATAGCCGATAAAACGGGGGTCGATGTTCGTCTTACCGAAGCGGTTCGGGTGGGCTCCGCGTTGCCTTTGTCCGGTTGGCCGGGTTTGGCAGATTGCTTCCCCTGCCCCGTTTGGGTATTGCTTTCAGAGTCGTCGGTGGCCTGGCTCGTCTGCGAAAACTCCAGACCAAGGTAAGCCCGGCGTACCAGTCCATCGTTCGTCAGCACATCGTCTAATAGGCGAATGGCTATTGGCGTTTCGAGGGCGAAGTTGATTTGCGACAGCCACAGGGGTTGTCCGCCGGGACCATTGGCAAAGGCAATCTGGGAATTGATGCCCAGCACCTCCCCGCGTTTGTCCACGAAAGGGACCTCCGCTGTTTCCCCAGATGACGGTGGCCGTTGTCTGCAAAAAACCAAACTTGCCGGTCAGTCCGCCCGCATCCGGTTTTTGCGCGACTACAATACCATCGGTAACGGTATAGGGGTATTCGCCCTGTGGGTTACCAATGGCATACACCCGCTCGCCGATGCGGGGTGGCTGGATGCGGAAAGCCAGGGCTGTTAACTCCGGCCCAGGTGGGGTTACAAAGGCTAGCACGGCAAAATCGTAGAGTGCGTCGCCCCCAACAACAGTTACTTCGTACTTTTTACGGTTCACCGAAAAGATAGCCAGACTTCCCGACGCATCAGCCGCCGACTCCACGACGTGGGCATTAGTGATGACGTACTTTTTGCCGCCCGATTCGACAAAACAAACCCCGACCCGCTACTGCGTGCGCCCGACAGACTCAACGTCTGGGCGTAGGCGATGGCCGTAATGTCATCTCCCCGCGAGCCGAGTACCCGTCGGCCTATAGCCCCGTCCTGGTAAACGGCTACGGTTACGACCCCGGCAAGGGCGTTTTCGAGGGCATCGACGGTGGTTTGGAGCATAGCGGGCCACGCAGCCAGACATAACCCAGTGAGTAAACGGACGGATAAGGAGAAGCGCATGGTTCGTTAGTGGTTAGTGATGCACAGTGGCCGCCAGCCGGTTTTAGTTTTTGCCTGCCACCATCGGTTTTTTGTCTGAAATCATAAACTCTATATTATACGTAGCAATGTTGGCATCAGCCGGAAACTACCCATACCGCCACCCCGCGTACCAAATCCCTTTTCGACCATATCGTTGGTATCATCGAATAGGCCAGCCAGCCTGTTTATCCCTCCCCGCGTACTGCACTACCCCGCGACCGGCCTACGACCTGCCGTAAATCGACGGGTTCCAACGTGGCAAAGAGTTTGAAGGTTTCTTTGCCGTAAGGGGGTTCAAACCAGATTCGCTTGTTGACCAACAGGCTTTGACCGGGGGCAATCGCGTAACTTTCGACTCGATCGCTGGGGTCGTTCCCGTTGGGTAAAATCACGGCTACTTCGCCCGTTGGCATGATGTCAATTACGGGTAGTAATCCGTGCCGACCCCGTGTTAGTCACTAACAGTACGGCCGTATCCCCTTCGGTAAATCCCAGCCAGCTACCGTTCATATACGCCTGGTGGCTGGCCGTATCGGCAGTGGTTTTAGCCCCTTTCTTCAAGGGTATCAGTTCGGCCCGAATCTGTACGCTGGGATTAGCCGTATAAGCGAACGATTGTAGAAACTGACTTTGGGCATAGCGTTGAATCTGGGTTTTGAGCACCGATGTCTGAGAGCCATTGGGTGCCATGAGATAACCAAAACGCTGACCATCTGTGGCCCGACGTAACCCGATAGAATCACGTTTTGTCGAATCCTTAAAAAGAACGGATTGTAAGTTCCCTCGAAGCGAATGAGTTTATTTTGGCCTAGGCCGGTTTTTATCTGCTGCTGTAAGGCAGGGTCGCGTAAACTATCCAGCCGTAGGCCTACGCGCAAATCGCCCGATGACTGTTCAGTCACGAATACCCGGTAGTCGGTAGTTTTTGTGGGATCAATGGGTTTGTCCAACTGAATGGTAGCCGCGTACATATCGGCCTTTACCACAAATCCTGATGCCAGCACCGGAGCCGTTTGTGGATCGCGGGCGGGCGTGGCGCACAGTACCACTTTTGTGGAGTCGAAGAGGCCAGTAAGCTGACCGCTGCCGACGACAATTTTGCGCCCTCCCTCTTTCACGTCGCTGATGGTCAGGTAAGGCTCCTGCACTACGGCCTTCCCGCCAAAGAGTTCGCGATCAACATCGCCTTCGATTTCAGGTGTTTGGCCGGGACTTTCTGCTTCATGACCGACTGGACCCGGCTGAACAGATCCCGGTACGATTCCCCCTTTTTCGGGTTGAGCAGAGCCTGGCTCAAGGCATACGTCAACGAGCCGACAGGGGTTTTTATCGGGCATATAGCACTCCGAATTGCTTTCATTGGCTCTTGAGGCTGAAATAGCGACGTAAGGAGCCATGCCCGTTTGGCTTACGATACGGGAAAGAGCTAAAAAAGGATGGGGTTTCTGTTTTTTACGACCTTTCTGAATAGTAAAACGGGGTTTGTTGATTTTTAACGGCTGATCACTACCGCGCAACCGCGCACTGCCGCGCGTGATAGTACCGGAGTGACAGGCATCGACCACCAGTAGTACATCGCCGTCGGAGCCGAGTTTTGCCCGTAGTTCGTTTAGTAAGGCACCGAGGTCTTCGTCGCGCAGGTGCTGCTCGCCGGTATAAGTAGCGTAAGCACCACGGGTATTTTGCGGAGCACCGTAGCAAACGATGGCTTCGTCGTAGGCATCGGCTTCGTCGCCATCCTGGTCGGTAATCTGCTGCCCGTGGCTCGAAAAATGGACAATCACCTTATCCCCTTTCTGGACACGATTGATGAGCGCGTGCATTGCATCGACAATACCCTTCCGGTCGGCCTGTTGATCTTTAAGAACAACGACATCCTTAAACTGCTGTGCCTGCAAGACCTTCTCAACAAGCGGTACATCGTTCTCTGAACTTATGACTTGCCAACCGGTTTGACGCTGATAGTTGCCAATGGCAATAATGAGCGCGTGCTTGGTCTGGGCTGATGAAATCAGGGAACCAGAACGAGCCAGAGACAAAGAAGCAGGAACTTTTTCATGTAGTAAGTAGCGGATTTTGGAGAAGGTATAAAACAGAAAAGAGGGCATTAACCCTCTTTTTCTATCGGTTTGTCGACTATGTAACTGGTAAGCGTTTTGAATTTCAGGAACTTACTGTAACTTGTAGTAATAATTATCCCGGCAATCGCCCGCTGCATTCCACTCTCGGCTACCACCAGTCGAGACGCAGTATATACTAGTATAGCCACTGCCAACCGTTACGTAGCCGTCGTCCCAGGGAGCTAGGGTACGCTTTGAAATCGCTGTCTACGTATATCCTTATGTAAGGCCCGTGTAGTTATCGAAGTGAATCTGACAGTCGCACCGCGCGAAGCGGCCGGGCGTGGTACAGGCTTATCGACCGTTGGTTCATCGTTTTTGATGTTGGGGTTAGTTCCTCGTGATTTGGCTACTGCCTTTCCGTTTACGGTTACGGCTTTTTCGGGCTTCTTATTCTGCGCTTGTAGATTGTAGGTCACCAGCATGTGGGCAGCAGACAAAGGCAAAAAATCAGTTGTTTTTTCATGGACTTGGTTTGGTTTGACACTCGTGGACACAGATTAAATTAAACGTACAATAATCGACAAATTAGCGGCTGGTCATCAGGCATTCATGGACTGCGAACGCATTTACCTTCTCCAATTTTGTCGTCCGCCGCGAAGTCTGCCTGCCGGAGGATCGCCGAAACCAGCGGCGCGGGCCAGTTGCCCGCGCTGAGAGCGGTGACGGCGTCGTCGGCGAGACGCGCGGCTTCTTCGGAGCGTCCGGTCGACGCCGCGAGTTCGGCCTCGGCGAGCCGTACCTGCGGCAGCTGTTGCTGGTCGTCGACCGTCTCGAACAGCTCTGCCGCGGCCGCGAGATCGGTCGCTGCCTGATCGTGCTGGCCGGAGGCGAGCTGTGCGAGTCCCATCGTGAACCTGGCGACGGCGGTATCGTGCAGCATGCTGAGATCGGCGGCTCGCGCAGCCACGGATTCCGCGCTGCTCCGGGCCTCGTCGTAGAGGCCGAGATCGAGATAGGTCCGCGCGATGGTGAGCTGCAGACGGATTGCTTCCGGTACGGCGTCCAGCTTGTCCAGCTCGGCTCGCGCCGGTTCGAGCAGGCGGAGCGCGCCGAACAGGTCACCTGCCTGTCGGACGGCCTGGGCAAGATGTCCGGCGCACTTCGCCGACCAGAGCCGATCGCCGGCCGATCGGAAAATGCCCTCGGCCGATTCGAGCGCCGTCTTCGCCTCGGCCGCCCTGCCGAGCTCCAGCAATTCGATGCCACTGTTCGCCCGGGCGCGGGCAACGTCGGTCTGAAGGTCCAGGGCCTCGTACTCCGCCTCGGCCCGCCGGTACGCCGCCAGTGCCTGCTCCTGCTCGCCGAGGAAGCCGCGGGCGACCCCTAGGTTTTCTTGCGCGGCCGCGTGCAACCAGCGGTGCAGGTCTCGTTCATCTGGGTCGCTGCCTTCGGGCAACCGGTCGAGTCCGGCCACCATGGTCTCGCCGACCTTGGCTGCGTCGTGGTGACGGCCGAGGTCGTCCAGTACCTGCATCCGGCCAAGGTCGGTGCGCAATGCCGACAGCTTGGAGCCTGCTTCCCACCATCCTGCTCTGGCCTGCTCGATCAGCGTCAACGCCGGCTCGAACTCCGCCCGGTCCGCGAGCACTCGCGCTCGTAGATAGCGCGACCGGGCAACCAGGTTGGCGCTGTCGAGTGATTCGGCGGCGACTTCGCAAACGGCTGCGATCTCGGCAGCGCCACCAGGGTCGGCATGGACCATCGTGTCGGCATCGTCGAGCAATGTGCTGAGGCCGTCCTCGGACAACAGACCGGCGGTCTGCAGACGGACGAGCCGTGCCTCCTGGTCAGGTTCTGCCAGAAGGTCACGGATCACCGTCTGCGGCGTCACGGCCGCTCGGTCTCGTGGTCGGCCGGTGCGGGGTCGGTGAGTTCGAGGTCGGCGATCACCACGAACTCACCGTTGGTGGCTCGCAGCTCGATCGGTCCGTCCGGTACGTCCTGCAGGCAGAACCGGCCGAGCGTGTCACCATCGACCGACCGGAGGTCGACGCCTGCGCTACGAACGGTCACCTCGACCGCCGACGCGCTCGACGGGTCGGTCGGGAGCAACTGGCCGTCCAGACGGTGGCTGCGCGGACCCAGCCGGATGATGTCCACGACGAGATCCGCGTGGGTCGTCTGGTAGGCGATGTGGATGACGTCGTCAGCCGCGTGCCCCCGCATTCCGGCCAGTACGCCGTTGGCGCGGCTGTCGAAGGCGAGTTCCGCACGCAACTCCAGAAGTGGCTCGGGATGTCCACCGCCGCTCGGCTGCCGGCTTGCGAAGTACTGGCGCAGGCGCTGGGCCACGAACGGTGGCGGCTCTTCCAGCGGTAGCTGCCGAGCGACCTGCTTGAATCTGCGGAGCCAACGCACCGTCTCCAGGCTGCGCGCGCCCCCGGCGCTCACCGCTGCCTCGACGGCCCGCGCCGTCTTGGCGTCGAGACGGCCGTCGATCCAGTCGAGGATCATCGCGAAACTCGGTCTCATCAAAGCGACACTCCTGCCAGTAGCTTTCGCAGCGAGTTCAGGCAACGCGCCCGCATCGGTCCGATCGTGCCGATCGCCTTACCCATCCGGGCGGCGATCTCGGCGTACGACGGCGCGGCTGGGTCGAAGTACAGGCGGATCACCAGATCGCGGCACGGTTGCTCGAGCCTGCCCAGCGCCTCGTGCACGACCGCGACTCCTTCCCAGTCGGAGATCGCGTCCAACTGGTCGGGAACATCCAGGCCGGGATCCGGCTGGGGAGTTTCGTGGTCGTGGCGCGCCCGCAGCCGCCAAGCCTGCCGGCGGGCCACCGTCATCAGCCAGGACGCCAGCCGGTCCCCGGAGTGGATGCCGTTGGTCGACTCCAGGAGCGCGATGAACACGCTCTGGGTGACGTCGGCGGCATCGTCGTGTCCTACACCGTTGCGAAGGGCAACGGTGTAGACGAGTCGCTGATAGCGGTCGACCAGCATCGACCAGGCGTCCTGATCGCCGGCCCGGCAGCTCACCAGCAGTTCCGCGTCCGTCGGCAGTCCGCCCCGCTGCCTGACAGGCTTGAGATCCCGGCGCGCACCAGTTCGTTGCCGAGTCTCCTGAACCCCACCCGTTACGACGTCCACGCAGCCACACCCTCCCCTTGAGGCGCCGGACTATTGCGTCAAGGTAGATCAGTCAGGGCGCTGTGCCAAGGGGGGTCAAAGATCCGTGGGAAAGTCGGGATTTTCTGCATCAAACCCGGTCTCCGGGCGCACCAGTCAGGTGAATCGCCTCATGCCCGAGGTGCGGCACAGGCAGCCGTCGGCTACTTGTCGTGGCCGACTGGACACGGCTGTGCGTGCCTCCTGACGGGCCTGGCGCCACGCCGCAGAGACCAGAAGGCCGGAGCGCCGCGAGCTGCAGCACACGCCGCTCCGGTCCTGGTCACCGTCGTCGTATGGGGATACGGGGCGACGGGGAGTTGTGCAGGTGCCTCATCAGAGCTAGTGCCGGGACGACACCCTTTTGATGCCTGGCAGTACCAATTCGACCCCGGCGAATCGATCGTTCCGGCCCAACGCACTTGCAGATAGAGGGACTGTTACTGGGGAGGCGATCATGTCCGACGTCGACTGGTAGCGGCCGATCGGCCGTGGATCCTTGGTCCGCTCGTTCCTGTTCGGATCAATCCACGCAGCCAGCCATCGAGCCGGACCGCCGTCGTGGAGATGATCACACGCCGTCGCTGCCGTAACAGTCAGTGGTGATCTGCCGATAGGCTGTGATTTTCGCGTCCGAAGAGGATGGGGTTCGCGCTCTCAGAGGTCCAGTGCCTGGGCAGAGCCCGCTTGATGCCTGCTCGCAAAGATCTCGTGGCCTACTTCAGACGCCAGGGGAGCTGAGGCTTGGGGGAGTAGCTGCACATCGTGCCGAGCTGGACGGCTTCGCGAAGGTGGCCGGCGAGGGCGGGGTGCGTGTGGTCGAGCTTTGCCAATGCGTCGCGGACACGCGCGCCGACAGTCTTGCGGGCGCGTTCCACCGGATCGTCCAGGCGCCTGCTGCGTCGGCCGAGGCCCGCGGCCGCAGCAAGTTCATGGATCAGGGCGTCGCGTTCGGAGCGCAGCTTCTCGGCGTGATCGGGGTCCACGGCTTCTTCGAGCTGCTCGGACAGGGCGGCCAGCCGCGCCTTGTACTGCGCTTTGGCGGTTTCGTCGAGGACCGGGTCCGCGCCGGTCCGGACGAACCCCGGTCCGATCAACGTGGACACGTGCACTTCGTTGCCCTGGGCGCCGATCAGGACGGCCAGGTCGTGCAGCCCTTTCGAGTCGGCGATCTGGGCCTGTGTACCGGCGTACGAGAGGAGCCAGCGACCGTCGGTCAGCCTGAATTCGTTCGTGGGCCGGGTGAGCGAGGCGAGCGCGGCTTCGGTGATCCGGGCCCACGCCGCGGCGCCGAGTTGGTCGTGCATGGCGAGCGCACTGGTGAAGTGTTGTTCGGCGGCGTCGAGGTCGCCCAACGAGGCGGCCAGCGCGCCGAGGTGGTGGTCGACCGCCGCGTGGTACGACGCGCAGCCGCCGACCACCACGTGCGTACCGGCGTACGGGCGGAGCCGGTCGTAGACCCAGGTCCGCTGGGCTGTTCGTACCCACGGCGGCGAAGACGACCGCTGCCACGGCGAGTCCTTCGAGGCCGGTCCAGACGGCGATGTCGAGCACGCTGAAGTCGCCCAAGGCGGCGGCTGCGGTGTCCAGATCGCCCCGGACCGCCGGCGGCCACGCATTGAGCATGGGGAACATCGGCCAGAGCGGATCGGTCGGTTCGGGTTCGCCGGCGGGCCGGTCGCTGGGCTCCCGGACACCGAGCGCGACGAGTGACCACCGGGACGTGCAGAAGCAGCCGACCGCGTCCGGTTCGCCGATGGCCAGCCCGAGTTCGAGTGCCTCCTCACCGAGCCGGGCAGCCTCCTCGGCCTGCCCTGCCAGCTGGGCGAACGTTGCGCGCCGGGTCAGCGCACCCCACCGGCCGCGAGCGTGGCCGAGCCCGCTCGCCAGCGCGATGTAGGTCAGGAGTTCGTCGCGCCCGGACGGATCTCCCAGCTCCAGCAGCGCCGCGGCCCGCAATTGGTGGGCCTGGGCCACCAGATCGGCGTCCCGGGCGGACGTCGCAGCGTCGAGCATCGCCTCGATGAGCGGCATTCGTCGTCCGGCGGTGCCTGGCCTCCACAGCGAATCGTGCAGGGCGAGTCGTGCCTCGGCCAGGGCCTGGTCGTCGCCGGCGGCCGAAGCGAGGTCGACAGCAAGCTCAGCAGCGGCGACCACCGTCTCGTCCGGTCCGGCGATCGAGCCGTGCCGGAGCATTCGGGCCTTGGCGGCGTACACCCGGGACCGCAGGCTCGGCGGGGCCTGTGCCGTTGCCAGCAGGGCACTCGCCTCGTCGAGGAGGTCGAGTGCTTCGGCGTCGTGGGCGCCGGACCGGTGACCGAGTGAATGAATGCCGAGTGCGGCGCGCGCGACGCCAACGGCATTGCCTGTCGCGCGAGCGCCGTCGGCGGCTGCCAGGTAATGTCTGCGTGCCTCGTCTGCCCGGCCGGCCCGCGCGGAGGCGTCGGCCAACTCGACGACAACGTCCACGGGCGCCGGTACGCCGGTGGGCTCGATGACCTGGAGAGCGCGCAGGTAGTGCCCGCAGGCGTCGTCATGACCGAGCCGCGCGGTGGCCTGGCGGGCGGCGAGGACGGAGTAGTGCACGGCATCGCTGCGGCCCTCTGGGCCCGCAGCGAGCAGGTGGGCGGCGACTCGCGCGGCGTTGCCCGGTTGTTCCTGGAGGGCCCGGCCGAGCGCGAGTTCGAGCTGGGCTCGGGTCGCGGCACCGATGCCGCTGAGGATCGTCTCCCGGTAGAGGTCGTGTGCGAGCCTCGGCTGTGCCGGTCGCACCTGACACAACGCCGGCCAGGCGGGCTTCCGCCAGCAGCCTGATCGTGTCGTTGCCGGCGGCACCGATCCGGTCGAGCAGTTCGAGGTCGAGCTCGCGCCCGGCGACGGCGAGGAGCTCGAGCAGCCGTACGCAGTCGGTAGAGAGTCTGGCCAGCCGGCGCCGCAGCGTTTCGGCGATGCTTGCCGGGATCGGCGGCTGCTGGTACGACGGGCCCTGCGCGGTGACCAGCCGCGCGAGTTCCCGGACGAAGAACGGGTTGCCGCCACTGCGTTCCCAGACCTGGTGACCGAGTTGTTCCGACGACTCCGCGCCGGCGATGGAGGCGACCAGTTCACAGACCTCGTCGGTGCCGAGGCCCGCGAAGCGGTAGGTGCTGGGCGCTCGTCGACACTGCGAGCAGTTCGTTGGCCGCCTCGGCGTCGCGGTAGGCGCCGACCAGCAGCACCCGGCTCCCGGTCAGGGCGCGCGCCAAGAACCCGAGCAGCCGCAGCGAAGGGGCATCCGCCCACTGCAGGTCGTCGAGCACCACCAGGACCGGTCGTTCGCGCCGCGAGCTCCGACAGACAGTGCACGACGGCCTCGAACACCCGGAATTCCGCATCAGCAGCCGTCCCCGCGTCGAGCTCCGACCCGCCCGAGTCGGACTCGACGAGGCGGCGGGCCGCACCGAGATCGGCGAGTGGCAGGCAGGTCGCGCGGAGCACCTGGGACCAGGGCCAGTACGGCGGGGCGCCGGTGCCGTCCCAGCAGATGCCGCGCAGGACGGTCCATGCCGGGCCGGCCTGGTCGGCGATCGAGGCCAGGACGGCGGTCTTGCCGATCCCGGCCTCGCCGCTGACCAGGAGGAACTGGCCGAGCCCGGACGCGGCGTCCCGCAGTACGGCGGTTGCTGCCGCCAGCACCGGCTCCCGGCCCACGAGCCGGACTCGCGAGTTCATAGCGTCATCATCAGTCGTCAGGGCCGAAGCTCCAACACCAGATTCATCGGCGCCGGTACGTCGAGCCTGCGGACGCGAGTGAAGCCCGCCTCGGCTGCGAGCGCCCGGAGCCGCGCGCTCGCCGGCTTGGGCACCGAGAGCCTCCGATGACGTGGTGGTCTCCTGCGACACCGCGTTCGGCGTACAGGCGAGAGTCGAGATCGAGTAGAACATCCGGCCGGTCGGGGTCAGGTTGTCCTGGACGTCGTCGGCGCCCAGCGGCTCGAACAACAGGACGGTTCCGGAGCCGGCCACCGCAGATCTGGCCCGGCTCAAGGCGCCGAGCGGATCGCCGATGTCGTGCAGCGAGTCGAAGAAGGTGATCAGGTCGTAGTCCGTACCGGGTAGGCCGGCCGCCGCGGCCACCTCGAACCGGACGTTGTCCGGTCCCGCCTGCTCGCGGGCGTGCGCGACGGATGCGTCGTGGTAGTCGATGCCGAGCACCCTCGCCGCGGGGTACAGGTTCGCGATCGTCGTGGTGGGGGTGCCGTAGCCGCAGCCGACATCGACGACCGTGCCGCCGCCGGCCAGCGCCTCGACGACGGCAGGCATCGCCTCGATCGAGGCGGCGATGAGCTCGCCAGGGAGCGCGACCTTGGTGAAGGCGTCCACACCGTGCCAGTGGTCGGCGGTGCGCTGATGCCAGCCGAATCCCTTCCCGGTCCCGAACGCCTCGCTGAAGGCGCCGAATCCCTCGCCCATCGACGACAGCATGGTCGCGCACGCGTCGACCAAGGCACCGCCGGGGCCGTAGTGGATCGCGACCGCGGCGGGCGCCGGGAGGGTGAATGTCCCGGCGGCAGGCGTCGTAGTACAAGTATCCGGCGGCAGCCTGGGCCCGTAGCCATTCACGGACAAGGGACGGATGGACCCGCACCTTGGCAGCCACCTCCCGGTCGGTGAGCGGCCCCGCGTCGGCGAGTGCGGCCCAGAGCCCGCTCCGGGTGCCGAGTGAGGTGAGCAGGACGCCCAACGCGGCGCCGAGCTCGGACAGGATCTGGCCCATCACGGCCTCGACCTCGGCCTCTTCGACTCGGTGCGCCCAGCTGCTCTTCCAACGTGCTCATCGTGGTGCCCTTCGTCTCAGCCGGGCTGTTCCCGGCTCCTACCGACCGGGCGCCAGTTCTGGCCTAGCGGCCCGCGAGGCAGTTTCTAGCGCCTCGAGGGCACGAACCCGACGACCAGGAGAACTGCCATGACCACCAGACTCGCGACTGAGCTGGCCGAACTCGATGCCGTTGCCCAAGCCGACCTGGTTCGCCGCGGCGACGTCACGGCGTACGAGCTGACCACCGCCGCGATCGAGCGGATCGAGGAGCTGAACCCGGCTCTCAATGCGGTCATCACGCCGATGTACGACGAGGCGCTCGCGGCCGCGCAGGTGGCGCACGGCAACGACCTGGGCGGCTCGATCCGGTATCCGGCGTCCGCGTGCGGGTTGTTCGGCCTGAAACCGACCCGGGCTCGCAACCCACTCGGACCGGAGTACGGAGATGCGATCAGTGGCTGGGCCTGCGAACACGCGCTCACCCGATCGGTGCGCGACAGCGCGGCCCTGCTCGACGCGACCGCCGGCCCGGGTCGGCTGCGGATCGGCTACACCTCCCGCACTCCCGAGGGACGCCCGGCACACCCTGACTGCGTCGCAGCCTTGGACGATGCTGCTGCGTTGTGCGCGTCGCTGGGGACTGGATCCGTCGGCTCGGTCGTACTCCGTCGGACGACGACCTCGAACCGCTCACCCGTGCGTACTGGGAGCAGGGACGTCAGGTGTCCGCGGCCGCCTACCTGCAGGCGATCGAGGACTGCCAGGCCTTCGCGCGAGGAGTGGGCCACTGGCTGACCGGGATCGACGTCTGGCTGACCCCGACGCTATCGATGCCGCCAGCAACAATCGGCGAGATCACCTCGACCGCCGGGGATCCACTGCGCGCAGCCCGCGCGGGCGGCAGAACGGTCGCGTACGCCGGGGTGGTCGCGAACCTCACCGGCAACCCGGCGATGTCGGTACCCCTTTTCTGGAACGAGGCCGGCCTGCCGATCGGCGTCCACTTCCTCGGCCGGTACGGCGACGAGGTGACCCTGTTCCGCCTCGCCGGCCAACTGGAGTCCGCCCGCCCGTGGTCACACCGTGGGCCGCTCCTTGCGGCCAGGGCGGGGGATCCACCGGTAGATACGTCGGTCACCTTGCGGGACGCGTGCCGGACGACCACGCCGCCGCCGAGGTCGGCTTCGGACAATGCCACGATCGCCTTCTGGGGCACCGGAGTGTGAGTCTCTGCGGTCATCGCGAGGGCCCGGGGTTTGCTCCTGGGCCCCGAATGAGGAAGGGTATGGAGCGGTGAGCCGGGAAGTCTGGTCGGCATGCCCGCGCCCGACCGGGTCCGGGTGGTTGGTTCATGCCATCGGGAGGCCACGTGCCGGTCAGCGCTCGTCACATACTGCGAATCTGGCTGATGGCGCGCTCCGGCGTACGCTGCGGTTATGCACGGAGCGCAGATGGCGGAGGAGTTCCCGGTTGTCGGTCTGGACACGGATGCCCGGGAGGCCGCGCAACTGCTGGCCTCACGGCGGCTGCCGGGGTTGATCGTGACGGGCGACGACGGTTGCCCTTACACCGTCCTGCCGGCCTCGCAGGTGGTCAGGTTCCTGGTGCCGAGCTATGTCCAGGACGATCCGTCGCTGGCGCGGGTGATCGACGAGTCGCTGGCCGACCGGGTGGCGGACAAGCTGGACGGTGCGACGGTGCGGAAGTTGCTGCCGTCGGAGCCTGCCGAACTGCCGGTGGTCAAGTACGACGACACGATCCTGGAGATCGCGGCGATCATGGCCCGGTTGCGGTGTCCGTTGGTCGCGGTCGTGAGGGATCGGAAGATCCTCGGTGCGATCACGGCGTCGCGCCTACTCGAACTTGCCATGACACCGCACTGACGTTCTTCGGTGGAGCGGCCGGATGACGGTCGTCGCGGTTGTGGTGTTCGTGGTCGCGTATGTGTTGATCGCTACCGAGTGGGTGCACAAGCTGCTGGCGGCCCTGGGGGGAGCAGCGATCCTGCTCGCCCTCGGGGTGACTGATTCCGAGCACGCCTTCTACTCCCACGAGACCGGGGTCGACTGGGATGTCATCTTCTTGCTGTTCGGGATGATGGTGATCGTCGGCATCTTGCGCCGGACCGGGGTGTTCGAGTTCATCGCGATCTGGGCAGCCAAGCGGGCCAAGGGGTCGCCGCTGCGGGTGATGCTCCTGCTCACCTTGATCACTGCGGTCGCGTCGGCGTTCCTGGACAATGTCACCACGGTACTGCTGATCGCCCCGGTGACGCTGCTGGTCTGCGACCGGCTGGGCATCAACCCGGTGCCGTTCCTGATCGCCGAGGTGCTGGCGTCGAACGTCGGCGGCACGGCGACGCTGATCGGTGATCCGCCGAACATCATCATCGCCAGCCGCTCCGGTCTGACCTTCAACGACTTCTTGGTGAACCTCGGGCCGTTGGTCGTGATCGAACTCGTCGTACTTGCCTTCGTTCTCCCGTGGCTGTTCAAGGGCTCGTTCGCGGTCGACCCGGCCCGGGTCGAAAACGTGATGCGGCTGAACGAGCGGGAGGCGATCGAGGACAAGGCACTGCTGGTCAAGAGCGGCGCCGTTCTGCTGCTGGTGCTCGTCGGCTTCGTCGGCCGTGCGGTCTTCCAGGTCGAGCCGTCGGTGGTCGCCCTCCTCGGTGCGGGGATGCTGGTGTTGATCTCCGGCGTCGCGACCAGGGACTACATGAACAGTGTCGAGTGGCAGACCCTGCTGTTCTTCGCGGGATTGTTCGTGATGGTGGGCGCGCTGGTGAAGACCGGCGTGATCGGCAAGCTGGCCGAGCAGATCGGGCGGGCAACCGAGGGCCGTGCGTTACTGGCCGTCCTCTTGATCCTGGTGGTGTCGGCCGTACTGTCCGGCGTCGTGGACAACATCCCGTACGTCGCCACGATGAGCCCTGTCGTCGCGGACCTGGCCAAAGGGGTCGCCGATCCGGTGCAGGCGCACGCGATGTGGTGGGCGCTGGCGATCGGCGCGGACTTCGGCGGCAACGCGACTGCGGTCGGCGCCAGCGCGAACGTCGTGGTGATCGGCATAGCGATCCGCGCCGGTTCGCCGATCACCTTCTGGGAGTTCACCCGCAAGGGCATCGTGATCACTGCGATCACCGTCGCTGTCGCCGTTCCGTACCTGTGGCTGCGGTACTTCGTCCTGTCCTGACCTGATGTCTGGCCGACGGCCGGAGAGGTATTGAGATGCTGCTGCTCTGTTTCGCGGGCGTGCTGCTGCTGGCGGTGCTGGTGTCCAGCCTCGCCCATCGAACGATCCTGTCGACGGCGGTGCTGTTCCTGGTCGCCGGCTTCCTGCTCGGCCCGGAGACGACCGGTGTCCTTGACCTGCAGCCGGACTCGCCACTGGTCTCGACACTCGCCGAGCTGGCGCTGTTCGCTGTGCTCTTCACCGACGGCATGCGGGTCGGCTGGTCCGATCTGCGCTCGGCCTGGCGACTGCCTGGAAGGGCACTGGGCTGGGGGCTGCCGTTGACGCTGGTGATCACAGCGCTGGCCGCGCACTTCATCGTCGGATTGGACTGGCCGGCCGCCTTGCTGATCGGTGCGATCCTGGCGCCTACCGATCCGGTGTTTGCCTCCGCCCTGGTCGGAAACGACAAGGTGCCTGCACGCCTTCGACACCTCCTCAATGTCGAGTCCGGGGTCAACGACGGTCTCGCGCTGCCCTTCGTGATGGTGTTCCTGGCTGTTGCGGCCAGTTCCGACAGCTTGCACCTCGGGAAGCTCGCGCTCGAGCTGGCGGTCGGCGTCGCGATCGGCGTGGGCGTGCCCTGGGTGGCGATCCAGTTGGAGCGAACCCGGTTCTTCTCGGCGTCGACGCAGTACGAACCGCTGAACGCTGTTGCGATCGGCGTACTGGTGCTGGCGCTGGCAGAAACCCTGCATGGCAACCTGTTTCTCGCGGCGTTCTCGGCGGGGATCACGGTCGCGACCTTCGGGCCGGCACAGCGGAAGGCGTTCGAGCATTTCGGTGAACTGATCGCCGAGAGCCTCAAGCTGGCTGCTTTGCTGGTCTTCGGTGCGCTGATCTCGCTGGATTTCCTGGCCGACATTTCCTGGCAGGGTTGGCTCTTCGGACTGGTCGCGCTCCTGGTCGCCCGCCCCGCCGCGCTCGCGGTGTCGTTCTACAGATCGGGGCTAGGGGCGAGAGAGCAGCTGGCAGCGATGTGGTTCGGGCCGAAGGGTTTCGCCTCGGTGGTCTATGGTCTGCTGGTGCTGGAGTCGGGCATTCCCGCCGCGGACGAGGTGTTCCATCTGGTCGCGTTGACGATCGTGCTGTCGATCGTCGCCCATTCGTCCACCGACATCGTGGTCGCCCGCTCCTTCGAACACGCCGACCTGCGGCCGGCTGCTGAGATCCCGCCCGCCGATTCGTAGGTCAGTTCTCGGCGAGGACGACGACGCGGTCTTTCGCGGTGAGGGTGAGCGGAGTGTTCTTCGGCGGATTGAGGACGACGCCGTACGCCGGGGGCCGGTAGAACTGGTCGTGAATGCGGTAGCCGATGGCGACCTCGTCGCGCCGGCGGGCGGCTTCGGTGATGGTTGCGAAGGTGGCTGGTGTGCCCGGGCGTAAGTAGTCCGATGCGGGTTTGAGGTAGATCTCGGCGCCGGTCGGGTTGAACAGATCCTCGAAGACCGCGGCGAGGTGGCGGTTCTCGGTCAGCTGGGTGAGCAGGAGGCTGATCAGCTTGTCACTCACCACGAAGTCGTCGGCCCGGGTCACCTCGGCGATCTCCCGGTTCGCGTCGTCGTTGATCTCACTGACGATCGAGTACGGCGTCTCCAGGGACTGGGCCAGGTCGCGCAGATGCAGCAGAGTCACCAAGGTGCGGGCGTCTGCGTCCTGCGCGCCGAGGTCGTCTGCGGACAGGACTACGACATGCTGATACGTGCTCACGTTCAGAGCATCGAGCTGCGCCCGGTTGGTGGGGTCGCAGTCTGTGGCCTCGACGGTGAGATTGATCGGCGACGTTGTGAGTGGTTCCATCGTGCCGGTCCAGGCGATCTGCAGGTGCGAGCCGGGGTGGGCGAAGGCGTCCAGGAGGTCGATGATCTGCGGCGCCCGCTTGTTCCAGCCGATCATCAAGGTGCGGGCTGGAGTGGGTTGGTGCCGGGACGACAGGGCGATGGCCGGCTCGACGATTCTGGCCGGTAGCTGGGCCATTCTGATCAGGGTGTCGTCCTCGGCCAAGACGATCAGCTCGTCGCCGTCGGCGATGGTGAGGGTCATCGGCGGGTTGAGGGTGATGGAGCCGTCGGGGCGCCGTACGCCGACCGGTACGCCGAGGTCGTAGGCGTGCAGTGCGTCGCCGAAACTGGTACCGACGAGCTCGCGTTCGGCCTTCAGATAGAACTCGTTCCCTGCGAAGGCGAGCAGGTCCGCGCAGACGGCGGACAGGCCGGACTGGCGATGGGCGTTCACGAGCAGGCGTACGGCGAGGTCGTCGGCGCCGATCAGCTGCGCTTGTGGTCCACCAGCGAGCCGGGCGGCGGGCAGATGGGATGAGTCCGCGACGGCCGCGACGACATGGGGTCCGGCAGTCTCGGTGGCCCGGCTGCCGAGGGAGAGCAGGACCTTGATCACCTGGATGTCGGCGTCGGCGGATTCCGGTGGCAGCACCATCACTGATCGGGCGGTCGCCAGGCTGACCAGGTCCAGATCGGAAGGACGAAGCGGACTGCCGGTCCGGCAGACGACCTGGGTCCTGCCCAGGTTCGGCACCCGGGCCCGGATCGCATCGTCCATCTCGACCTTGTCCTTGTCGGCCAGGATCGCCACACAGGACCGGCGGTGGGTCTGGTTCGCCTGGGCGAGTTCCGCGACGACGGTGAAGATCTGCTCCGACCAGCCGAGGACCACGGTGTGGTCGCGCTCGACGATCCGGGAGCGGCCTTTCCGCAGTACGGTGATCTTGTTCTCGATGCCGGTGGTCAGGACACCGATGAACGAGCTGACAATGAAGATGCCGCCGAGCGTCACGGCCAGCATCAGCGTGAGGAACACCAGGCCGCCTTGATCGCCGCCCATCGTGCCCGGATCCAGGGTCCGCAGCAGGCTCATCCACAACACGCCGTGCCAGCCACCATGTCCGCCGACATCGTTCGGCGCGAACAGGAGGACCAGGCCCGAGATCGCAGCGACCAGCAGCGCCGATGCCAGTCCGAGCCAACCGATCAGAGCCGGCGTCCCGCGCGACAACGTGCTGTCGAACCAGTACCGCGTCCTGTCACGCCACATCCGAAGCCCATCTCCTCACGACCAGCCGATCCGCGCCCGGGGCACTATGCCATCAACTGATCTCCGGTGTCGTGGCAGCCGGTAGCTCGAACCGTGACGGCCGGGGACGGTCGGGATGTCTTCGAGGCGTGCGGCGAGGCGCGCTTGGACGCCGTAGGTTCGCAGCGGAAGAGCCGGGTCGGGCTGCCCCAGAGCAGCCCGACCGGATAGGCATCGGAGCCGACGGCGGCCTCGTACCGCCGGCGTTTCTCTGTGGTTCGCTCGAAGGAACGCATGATGCGCAGGAAGGCGCGGGCGGAGTCGTCCCCAAGGAGCAGCCGCAGGTGGGTGTCGATCATTGCGTTCGGTACGCCGGGACCGGCTCCGATCGCTCGCATCAACGTGCGGAACACCAGCGGTAACCGTGCCGCCGCAAGCCAGGCCGGCCCGGCGAAGGTTCCGCTGCCCGTACGGCGATGAGCTGCCCGGCCCGCCGTCTCGATCAGCTGGGCCTCCGCTCGCTCGATCCGCTCTGCCAGGTCGGCATCGCAGAACAACGGCGTTCATAGTGGCGGGTCTCCTGCTCAGAGATCGTGGGAACGTCATCTACGGTGCCGCGAGTACTGCATGCGACGCCTACCCAGCAAAGGATGGTGAGTGATCGGTAAGGCCCGCGTTCGTTCCTGCCGGGTCCCAAGGCCACCCGTTGAGGCGTAGCGTCAATTGATGACGACTTGGCGGAGGAGGTGGCGGTCATGCCGGTGGACGTGCTGACCGAGGCGAGGATCGGCCGACCGGTCGGCGAGGTGTCGTCCTACGTCGCGGATCCGTCGAATGCGCCGCAGTGGTACCGCAATATCGAGTCGGTGGAGTGGCGGACGGATCCGCCGGTCGGGGTGGGCAGCCGGATGAGTTTCGTCGCTCGATTCCTCGGGCGGCGGCTGGAGTACGAGTACGAGGTGATCGAGCTGGTGCCGGGGGAGCGGTTGGTGATGCGAACCTCCGAGGGGCCCTTCCCGATGGAGACGACCTATACCTGGGCCGACGCGAACGGCGCGACCTGGATGACGCTGCGCAACCGGGGCGAGCCTGCGGGCTTCGCCAGGGTGGGCGCGAAGGCGATGGCGGCAGCAATGCGCCGCGCCAATCAAAAGGACCTCGACAACCTCCGCTCGATCCTCGAAGCGCGGCGCTGACCGCCCAGCTTCGGATAGCGTCTAGCGGTCGAGTTGGAGGCGCTGCCAGGACAGCAGGGTCAGCGTGAGTCCGGCCGCTACGACCGGTTTCACGGGAGCGAGTTGGAGGGGACATTGGTTCTTTCGCCGTGACCCCACCATTAAACGTTGGCCACCAACATTCGACGTCCGCCAGTGGCACCTCTTCGTTGTTGGTCAGGTGTTCGGCTCATCCAGGATCTCGGCCTCGGCGGCGATGTTGCGGATGCCACGAGGCCGGCCTGAGCGGATCCACAGCCGGTGCAGTCCGGCAGAGATGAGGAGCGCGGCGCCGATGGAGATGATGGGATCTCCGCGGGTGAGGTTCACCGCGAGAGTGAACGCGACGGCCACCGCGCCGACGAGGTTGACGGCCAGGAATCCGAGACGTTGTTCGCGCAGCGAGAAGCGGGCCATGGCGACCAGGCCGGCGAAGAAGCTGACGAAAACCGACGCGGCGTAGAACAGCACGAGTTCCTGGTCGCGGCCACCGGCCGCAGCCGTGACGGCGCCGGCCGTGACGGCGAAGACCGCAACCGCCCAGTACGGCGTGTGGTGCGCGTTGGTCCGGCCCAGCCAACCGGGCAGGATGCCAGTGGTAGCACCGCTGGGATGAATGCGGCGGGCGAGTGCCTTGAACAAGCCTGGGCCGGCCTGGAACGAGGAACTGGCGGCCGACAGCAACAACAGCGCGGTGGCGAGCTGAAAGGCCGCGAACACCGGCCCGGACGCCGCCGCGCGGGCGAGCTCGGCGATCTGGGTGGTGTTCTGGTGCGGGACTCCGATCCCCAACCGGACCGCCTGCGCGGTCAGGCCGAGCGTCAAGGTGCCGACGACGCCGAGCGTCAACCACAAGGTGACCCGGCCGAACCGGCGTCGGCCGGGATCATCGAGCTGGCCAAGTTGGGCGATCGCTGAGGACGGCGCCTCGATACCGGTGGCGAGGGCCATCGCGACGGGGAACGCCAGCGCAACTGCGAGCAGCGGGGAATGGCCCGGGTGGCCGGTGCTGACGCCGGTGGGGTGCGGGCTGACGAACAGGGCAGACACCAAGATCACCAGGGTCAACGCGATGAAGGCGACCGTCATGACCGCGAAGACCGCCCGGCCCAGATGCCCGAACCAGGTGCCGCCTGCAACAACGATCACCAGCAGTACCGCGAGGAACACCCGGTACGGTGCCAGCGCGGGGACGAAGGCGATGAGCGCCGAGGCACCGGCGGCGGAGCTGATGGCGATGGTGAGAACGAAATCAACGACCAGGGCACCGATCGGCACGAACGCGGCCCCCTCGCCGAACGCCTCACCGGTGGCCGCCGCGGCGCCGCCGCCTTGCGGGTACCGGGCGACCAGTTGGTGGTAGTTCACGATGACCACGACCACGATCGCGACTACCAGTCCCAGGGTGGGCAGCAGCAGCGCCAGATCCCCGTGGAGCGCCCGCAGCGCCGCCTCGATCGCGTAGGCCACCGATGACACCGGATCGGCCATCACCGCGAAAGCGAAGGCGAACAGCAGCACCGGTCCGCTGTTGATGCCACGCCTCAGCGATCCAGCCTCACGGGAGGCTGCACTCAGCTTCGCCGACTTCATAGGTACCCCTCAGGAGGACGTCATCACCGACCAGGATCCTGGTGCAGCAGACGGGACCTTACTCCCCGCCCCGACACTCCGACGGCCGGTCGTCGACGGTGATCCCGGCGCGTTCGGATGTTGCTTGAACTCCCGGGCTATGGGTACTGCGACGTCAGACGCGGAGCGCGTGGTCAGCTGAGGAGTTGCCGAGAATGCGAGCCTTGACCGTTCTCCCTGGCATTCCGGGTTCGCTTGCGGTGCGGGAGGTGCCCGACCCGTGCCCCGGCGAGAACGAGTTGCTCGTCGACGCGCTCGCGGTCGGGATCTGCGGCACGGACCGGGAGATCACTGCCGGCGACTACGGCTGGGCGCCACCCGGCCGGGACCGGCTGGTTGTGCCGCAACGGCCGCTACACCGAACGAGGCATCAAGGAACTTGACGGCTACGCCAGCCGGCAGTGGTGCATCGAGACGGCGTACGCGGTGAAACTGGCCGCCGCATTGGCCGAGGGCGGAGTGCTGATGGAACCAACCTCGGTCGTCGCAAAGGCCTGGGAGCAGGTACAACTGGTCGGCGAACGGGCCTGGTTCGAACCGCGCACCGCCTTGGTCACCGGCGCCGGACCGATCGGTCTCCTGGCGGCATTGCTCGCGGTACAGCGCGGCCTCGACGTTCACGTGCTGGACCGCGCCACCGACGGACCCAAACCAGGCCTGGTGGCTGACCTGGGCGCCACGTATCACCACGGCACGGTCGCCGACGTCGCGGCCCGCGCCGTACGGGATCGTCTGCCTGACCGGGGTCTCGCCCAAGGGCAGGCGGCTGACGATCGAGGCCGGCAGCCTGAACCGCGGCCTGGTCCTGGAAAACGACGCCGTCATCGGCTCGGTCAACGCCAATCACGACCACTACGCGATCGCCGCGGCGGCACTCGCCGAGGCGGACCCCGCCTGGCTGTCGCGGCTGGTGTCGCGCCGGGTGCCGCTCGAGGCATTCCACGACGCCTTCCACCGTCGCGACGACGACGTCAAAGTCGCCATCATGCTTGACGGTGCGGCACCCTGATCCGACCGCCGCACCAATTGGTGCCCACACGGTAGCGACGCTGCTTGTCCTGCGCCGCCAGACACGTCTTCGCGACCGCCAGGCAGTGGCCGGCTGTCAGCGTTTCCCGGTATTGCTGATCGCGGAGGTTCCGGCGAGTCGGCGGGCGGCGTTCACCAGGCCGACGTGGCTGTAGGCCTGCGGTGTGTTCCCGACCTGCCGCCGGCTCGCCACGTCGTACTCCTCGCTGAGCAGGCCCAGATCGTTGCGCAGGCCGAGCAGCCGCTCGAACAGAGCGGTCGCGTCGCCGGTGCGCCCGATGCCGTGCAGGGCCTCGACCAGCCAGAAAGTGCAGGCGATGAAGGCGCCTTCGTGGCCGGGTAGCCCGTCGACACCGCCGTCGGCGTCCGGGTCGTAGCGCAACAGCAGACCGTCCTGCTGCAGTTCTCGCTCGACGGCCTCGACCGTCGCGACGACTCTCGGGTCCTGCCAGGGCAGGAACCCGACCCTGGGGAGCAGCAACAGGGCCGCGTCGAGTCCTTGCGACCCGTAGAACTGGGTGAAGGTGCCCCGGGTGGCGTCGAAGCCGCGGTCGCACACCTGGGCATGGATCTGCTCACGCAGCGTCCTCCATCGGTCGACCGGTCCGTCGAGACCGAACCGTTCCACCGCCTGCACGGCCCGGTCCAGACCGGCCCAGGCCATCACCTTTGAGTGAACGAAGTGCCGCCGGCCACCCCGCATCTCCCACAGTCCTTCGTCGGGGTCAGCCCAGCGCCCCTCGAGGAAGTCCAGCAAGGCGCGCTGCAGGTCCCAGGCCGCGTGGCCCGCCTCGATCCCCGATGTCCGGGCCAGGTGCAACCCGTCGAGCACCTCACCCCACACGTCGAGCTGGAACTGTCCCGATGCCGCGTTGCCGATCCGTACCGGCCGTGAGCCCTCGTAGCCTGCCAGCCAGTCGAGGGTCTGTTCAGGGAGCCGGCGAGTGCCGTCGATGCCATACATGATCTGCAGATCCGCGGGATCACCGGCGACCGCTCGCAGGAGCCACTCGCGCCACGCCTTCGCCTCCGCCACGAATCCGGTACCCAGCAGGGCCTGCAGGGTGAAGGTCGCGTCGCGAAGCCAGCAGAACCGGTAGTCCCAGTTGCGGACCCCACCGAGGTCTTCTGGCAACGATGTCGTGGCCGCGGCGACGATCCCGCCGGTCGGCGCGAACGTCAGCGCCTTGAGCACCACCATGGACCGGCGGACCGCTTCCGGCCATTCGCCGTCATAGTCGAAGGCCTGCAGCCACTGCGACCAGTACTGCTCGGTTTCGGCCAGGGCTGTCTCGGCGTCCACCGGTGCCGGCTGAGGTTCGTGCGATGGTGCATAGGTCAACACGAACGGCACCCGGTCGCCCGGCGATACGGTGAATTCCGCGTAAGTCGTCAGATCGCGGCCTTGCAGGTCGACCGGGGTGTGGAGCCAGGTCGCGTCAGGCCCGGCGATCGCAGCCAGGTGGCCGTCGCCGCGACGTACCCAGGGAACGACATGGCCATAATCGAACCGCAACCGAAGCGCCATCTTCATCGGCACCTGGCCACTCACACCTTCGACCACCCGCACGACATCGGCGGCCCGATCGCGGGGCGGCATGGTGTCGATCCCCCGGACGGTCCCGTCCGGCGTGTCCCACTCGGTCTCAAGGATCAGCGCATCACCGCGGTAGCGTCGCCGCGTGCAAGGACCACTCGTGGCCGGCCCCAACCGCCAGAACCCGGCCTCTTCACCGCCCAGCAACGCGGCGAAACACGCCGGTGAATCGAAGCGTGGCAGGCACAACCAGTCGATCGACCCGTCGCTACCGACCAGAGCGGCGGTTTGCAGATCGCCGAGCAAGCCGTAGTTCTCGATAGGTTGCACGCAGACTCCTCGGTCGGGTTCGGTGAAGCGTGTATGAGGTACCCGATGCGGCGATCGACAAGCACCCCGCCCCGAGACGCCGGCCGCGCAATCGGCCGCAAGCCGATCGACCGGCACCTCGCCCGTCGGAAGCCAGATGCGTCGCAAGATCACCAGTGGTGTCATCGGGTCAGCCAACGACCCAGTGCACAGCCGTGTCGATGTACAGATCGGTCATCAGGGCCGCGTGGGAAGGTCCGAGGCCAGGTCCTCATCCGCGAGACTGCATCGCTTGCGATAGCTCCCTCCGCCCGCCGGCCGGACTGACCATTCCGAATGCGAGGTTCGTCCCCACCGTGCCGTGGTCGATGATTCCTACCGGGAGACCGACCATACCCAAATTGTCGGTCGAAGGGGCGGCAGCGGTGCCACGTTGGGCGTAATGTGCGTTTGTGCATGGATTGCAGATGGCTGAGAAGCCGCCGCCAAGTTGGCGAACCTGACCGTGCCCACGCTGCTGCCGCCGGAGCCGGTCGAGCTGCCGGTCGTGAAGCACGACGACACTGTGCTGGAGGTGGCCGCCGTCCTGGCCCGGCAGGCTGCTGGAGCTCGTAGTCGGACAGCAGTGAGCGGCGTGCGGGTGATCGCGTGACGGTGCTCGCTGTCGTCGTGTTCGTCGTCGCCTATGTCCTGATCGCGACGGAGTGGACCCACAAGCTCCTGGCCGCGTTGGGCGGCGCTGCGGTGCTGCTGGCGCTCGGGGTGACGGATTCCGAGCACGCGTTCTACTCCCATGACACCGGAATCGACTGGGACGTCATCTTCCTGCTGCTCGGCATGATGATCATCGTCGGCGTACTGCGCCGCACGGGAGTCTTCGAGTACGTTGCGATCTGGGCTGCGAAGCGGGCCAAGGGGTCGCCGCTGCGGATCATGATTCTCCTGACGTTGATCACCGCGGTCGCCTCGGCCCTGCTCGACAACGTCACCACTGTCCTCCTGATCGCGCCGGTCACTTTGTTGGTGTGTGACCGGCTCGGAATCAACCCGGTGCCGTTCCTGATCGCCGAGATCATGGCATCCAACATCGGCGGTGCGGCCACGCTGATCGGTGATCCGCCGAACATCATCATCGCCAGCCGCTCCGGTCTGACCTTCAACGACTTCCTGATCCACCTGGCGCCGCTGGTGGTGATCGAGCTGATCGTGTTCACGCTGGTTCTGCCAAGGTTGTTCAAGGGATCGTTCGCGGTCGACCCGGACAAGGTCGAGAACGTGCTGCGTTTGAACGAACGCGAGGCGATTCAGGACCCCCGGCTGTTGATCAAGTGCGGCATCGTGCTGCTGGCGGTGTTCACCGGATTCATCGGGCATGGCGTGTTCCATGTGGCGCCCTCGGTGGTCGCGCTGCTCGGGGCAGGACTGCTGGTGCTGATCTCCAAGGTGCCGACCAAGGACTACATGTCCAGCGTCGAATGGCAGACGCTGTTGTTCTTCGCCGGCCTGTTCATCATGGTCGGTGCCCTGGTCAAGACCGGCGTGATCGGCGACCTCGCCCGCCAGGTCGGCACCGCCACCGAAGGCAGGCCACTGCTCGCGGTGATGCTGATCTTGGTCGTCTCGGCGATTCTGTCCGGCATCGTCGACAACATCCCGTACGTCGCGACGATGAGCCCGGTCGTGCTCGAGCTCACCAAGGGTGTCTCCGATCCGAGTCATGCCCACGCATTGTGGTGGGCGCTGGCCGCGGGCGCCGACTTCGGCGGCAACGCCACCGCGGTCGGCGCGAGCGCCAACGTGGTCGTGATCGGTATCGCGCTGCGCGCGGGCAACCCGATCAGCTTCTGGGAGTTCACCCGCAAAGGCGCCACGATCACCGCGATCACGGTCATCGTGGCGGCGCCGTACCTGTGGCTGCGCTACTTCGTCCTGGCCTGACCGGCGCTCGCCTGAGGCGGGAGCGTCGGCGCTCTGATCGTTACGACGGCATCACAGTGCCAGTTCGCCAACAATGAGCCAAGCGAGCTGGGCACAATCGCGGGCCTCCTGGAGTTGATGCTTCCGGCAACCGTCAAAGCGGCCGTCACGGCCGTGAGCACCGCAAGCGACACCTGGCGACTTCGCACGCTGCCGAATGGCATACAGCATCACCCTTCGGCAGGTAAGGACCACTTCAGGATCCGTGCGGAGGCTCTTGGTCAGCGTCATAGAGGTCGTGGTCGGCGATCTCGGCTTCGTGGATCCGCCGATGGACGTGGTTGCGAAGCCGTAGGACGACGGCAGCGATCAACGCGGCGGTCAACGACCCGATGAGAATAGCGACCTTGACGTGGCCGTCCTGCTCGCTGCCGGGTTCGAAGGCCAGTTCGCCGATCAGCAGTGACACCGTGAAGCCGACTCCGGCCAGGATCGCCAAACCGAGCACGTCGACCCAGGCCAGGTCAGAGTCCAGCCTGGCGCGGCTGAATCGCGCCACCAGCCAGGTTGCGGCCATGACACCGATCGGCTTACCGATCACAAGACCTACCATGATGCCGATGGCGACCGGGTCGGTGAGCGAGGCCATCAAGCCCCCTCCTTCTCCGCCGATCGCCACCCCGGCGGACAAGAATGCGAACACGGGCACCGCGACGCCGGCCGACAAAGGCCGGAAGAGGTGTTCGAAGTGCTCGGCCAGGCCTGGTCCGGCATCGGGGCCACCTGTTCGATGACTGCGGATCACCGGCACCGCGAAGCCCAGCAGGACACCGGCGACAGTCGCGTGCACCCCGGATGCGTGCACCAGTCCCCAGGTCGCAACCGCCAAGGGCAGCAGGATCCACCACGAGCGCATCCTCCGCTGGACCGCCACAGTGAACAGACCCAGCGGTATCAGCGCCAGAAGCATCGGCACGACCGACAGGTGTGCGGTATAGAAGACCGCGATGATCACAATCGCCAGTAGATCGTCGACGACCGCCAGCGTCAGCAGGAATGTCCGCAACGCCGATGGCAGGCATCGGCCGACTACGGCCAGGACTGCGAGCGCGAAGGCGATGTCGGTGGCGGTCGGGATGGCCCAACCACTCAGACTTCCCGAGTTTTGCAGATTGATCGCCATGAACAGAGCGGCAGGGACGATGACTCCGCCGACGGCGGCGGCGATGGGAACAGCCGCCCGTTGCGGGCTGCGCAAGTCCCCGGCAACGAACTCCCGTTTCAGCTCGAGGCCGGCGACGAAGAAAAAGATGGCCAGCAGGCCGTCAGCTGCCCAGGTCGCCGCCGTGAGATCCAGATGGAGAGCCGCAGGTCCGAACCGCCACGACCGCAGCGCCTCATAGGCCCCGGACCACGGCGAGTTCGCCCATACCAGGGCGAGCACGGCCGCGAGCAGCAGCAGGCCGCCGCCGATGGTCTCCTTGCGCAAAATCTCGGCGACCCGGCTCGCCTCGCTCCATGAACCTCTACCGAACAGAATCCGTGAGCGCGACTCGACGGCCATTGATGCTCCTACTTTCGGGGTCACGACAAACCTGCCGACCAGACTTCCCGGCGCACCGCTTCACACCCTACTTTGCCCGGGCTGACGTGCGGTGGTGTGGCTGTGCCTAAGTCACGTTCATACCCCTGGGGGTATAGTGTTCGTCGTCGGGAGGAGCTCGGGATGTGCAGAGCAGTGAAATGCCGCCAGTGCGGCAGGACGACGTGGGCCGGGTGTGGTCAGCACGTCGCGCAGGTCAAGCAGACGGTGCTGAGTGAGCAGTGGTGTGGTGGCCATCCGAAGGCCGAGGGTGGCGGCGGGTTCTTCGCCCGCTTGTTCGGGCGGTGACCAAGCCCAGCGGTCCGAGTCCATGCGGTTTCATCCAGGGACGACGGAGGCGGTAGCGATGCAGATGGACAGTCAGGTGATGAAGGACCCGCTGACGCGGCTCAAGCGCGCGCACGGGCAACTCGCGGGTGTGATTGCGATGATCGAGGAAGGCGACGAGTGCGAGCGGGTATTGATCCAGCTCGCGGCGGTGTCGAGTGCGCTGGACCGAGCGGGGTTCAAGATCGTCTCCACCGGGATGCGGCACTGCCAGGCGCTACGCGATCGCGGCGAGGAATCGCCGTTGACCGAGGAGCAACTGGAGAAACTGTTCCTCGCTCTGGCCTGACAGCCGTTGCCGATCGTTGCGCTTGTTTCAAGAGGTGAACGACAAGTTCTACCGATCACACACCCCCAGGGGTGTGTGAGTAAGGGAGTTGAGATGGCAGTCGACATCGAGGTGATCGAGACCTCGTCACTGGGAGATCGTAGTTACCTGGCCAGCGACGGGCAGGTAGCTGTCGTGGTCGACCCGCAGCGCGACATCGATCGGATCCTCGACCTGGCCGGCCGCAAGGGCGTACGGATCACGCATGTTCTGGAAACCCATATCCACAACGACTACGTCACCGGCGGGCTGGAGTTGGCCCGTGCGACCGGCGCTACCTATGTGGTGGGAGCAGGCGACGAGGTCGAGTTCGAACGACTCGCGGTCGGTGACGGAGACGAGATCAGCACCGGCACGTTCCGGCTACGGGTTCTCCATACTCCTGGTCACACCCATCACCACGTCGCCTACGCCCTCCGCACCAGCGACGACGGTGGTGAGGTGCAGGCTGTGTTCACCGGCGGATCGATGCTGTTCGGTGCCACCGGCCGCACCGATTTGCTCGGCCCCGAGCACACCGATGAGCTGACTCATGCGCAGTATCACTCTGTGCGGCGCTTGGCCGCGGACCTGCCCGGGACCGCCGAGGTCCTTCCCACCCACGGGTTCGGCAGTTTCTGCTCAGCGACCCCGACCAGCGGCGACGCCTCGACTGTCGCCGAACAGCAGGCCGCGAACCCGGCATTGACCTTGCAGGAACAGGAGTACGTCGACACGCTGCTGGCCGGCCTGGATGCGTACCCGGCGTACTACGCGCACATGGGCGTCATCAACAAGCGCGGCCCGGACCCGGTCGACCTGTCCCTGCCCGCACCCGTCGACGCCGATGAGCTTCGCAGCCGGTTGGAGGCGGGCGAATGGGTGGTCGACCTGCGCGAGCGGACCGCTTTCGCCGCGGGGCACCTGGCCGGAGCTCTGGCGTTCGAGCTGTCCACCAATTTCGTCACCTACCTGGGCTGGCTCTACCAGTACGGCACCCCGCTCACCCTGATCGGCGACACGCAAGGCCAGGTTGCTGACGCACGCCGCGAACTGGTCCGGATCGGCATCGACGCTCTGTCCGGCGCTGCCATCGGCGACATCACGTCCCTGGCCGGAGGGCAACCTCTACGGTCCTACCCGGTCACCGACTTCGCCGGCCTCGCCGCCACCCGCAAGGAACGCACCGTCCAGGTGATCGATGCCCGACGCAACGACGAACGCGCCAAAGGCAGCGTGGCCGACTCCATCCACATCCCGCTGCACGAACTCGCCGACCGTCTCGGCGACGTCCCCGACGGAGAGGTCTGGGTCTATTGCGGCTCCGGGTACCGGGCCTCCATCGCCGCCTCCGTCCTCGATCGGCACGGCCACCAGGTCGTACTCATCAACGACGTCTACGACCACGCCGAACAAGCCGGTCTGACCCAACCGTGAAGCCGGACAGCCACCAGAGGAACCCGGCGCGTCCATCATCGGCGGCCCGCCCCTCGTGGATCGAGATGGAAGGGCTTGCCCTCGGACCACGGGCCGCGAGCTGATCTATTGCCCGGCTTCGGTGGTGATGGTCTCGAGATCGAGGATGGTGATCTTGCCGCGGCCGAGGCGCAGGAGACCGCGGTCGGCGTATTCGCCGAGGACTTTGGTGGTGGTCTCGCGTGAGGTGCCGGCGAGGGCTGCGATCTGGTGGTGGGTCAGCGCGACCTGGACGCCCCGGTTCAAGGGGCGCCTGTGTTGTTCGGCCGCGAGCAGGCACAAGGTGCCGGCGATCCGCTCAGGCACGCTCTTGAACACCGTGTCGGACAGGCGCCTTTCGAGCTCGGCGATCCTGCGGCCGAGGATTCCGGAGATGCGCGCGGCGATCCGCGGGTCGGACAGCAGGAACCGGTGGGCATCGGCCCGGCTCATCACGCACACCACGACTTCGTCGAGCGCCTCGGCGAAGTTGTCGTGCATCTGCTGGCCGAGCAGGAGCATTTCTCCGAAGACCGTGCCGGGCGAGATCAGTGCTGTGGTGAGGGCTCGACCGTCGGGTGAGACGCGGAAGATCCGGACCCGGCCCTGCTTGAGGATGAACAGGGTTTCGACCGGTTGGTGCGGTGAATACAGTAGGCCACCGGCCGGGTAGGTCTTCATCGGTGCCGCGACGGCGATGGCTTCCATTTCGGGCGCGGACAGGTCGGCGAAGATGTCCACCTCCGCCATACACCACACGTCGCGGTGATTCGCGGCGTGTTCCACGGCGGCCAGCTCCTCGCGTCGTCCCGGGGCCCAGGGCGGCGCTGTGCTGGGCTGCTGGTGGAGGGCGTCCAGGCCCTCGACGAAACAGTACCGCTCGTCTGCGTCTGCCATGGCGCTTGGGTGGACGGCCGAGCTATCCGCGGCGCTCGGCTTCGGCTCTCACAGCGGTCAGGGACTCCTTGACGACGGCCTCCCAGCGGGCCGCGACAAGGTTGCCCCAGCGTTGCCCGAGGCCCCACAGGTCGGTGCCGAGCACTCCGGTGTAGGTGAGAGTCGTGCCGTGCTCGCTCTCGGTGAGCACGAAGGATTCCTCGACCTGCGGTACAGGGCCGCGGGCAAGACGGAAGTCGACCCGCTGCGGGGGATCGAATCGTACGGTCTCGACCGTGGTCGCTCGCAGACGTGCGCTGATCGGGGTGTAGTGGGCCGCCAGGACCAGGTCGGAACCGCGGACGAGGACTTTCACCTTGTCCTGGAACGCACGCGGGGCCCGCTGGGCGTAAGGCGCCACGATGGCGTCGTACACGGCCTCCCGCGGTGCAGTGATATCAACCTGGATCGGCCCTAAGGGGCGCGTCCGGCGTCCGATGCCGAGGTCGACAGCTAGAGCGCCGGTGACCAACCCCAGGTAGCCGGCGAATCCGGCCACCGCTGCCCCCGCCGTCATCGATACCGTCACGGCGGCGGTTCGTCGTGCAGTCATGCCTGACCTCCAGCGGACTCGGCGTCCTTCTCGGCGATGAGCATCGAATACCCCAGCAAGCCGTCGGCCACCGCGGTTCTTGCTGCGGCCAACAACGGCGCGGCCTGGTCGACTGAGACGCCGCTCGCCTCGAGTCTCGCGCGAGCAGTCAGGCGCAGAAGTCCGAGGCGTGCTTCGATCTGATCGATCATCCTGCCCACGACAGTGTCATGTCGCTCGACGGCGGTGACCCGGAGCCCGGCATCGGTGAGGAGTTCGGCGTACTGCGCGGCGGGGCGCGCATCGGTCACGCAAGCGATCCAGGCGCCGATGGTGGTCAGCTCGGGCGGTAATCGGTCGGGGTCGGCCGTGACGTCCGTCAAGCCGACCCGGCCACCTGGTCGCAGAACGCGTTCGAACTCGCGGAGCGCGGCCGCCTTGTCGGGGAAGACGCACAGCGCGCACTCGCAGATGACCGCGTCGACGCTGCTGTCGGGCAGCGGCAGTCGCTCGGCGTCGGCGACGCGGAACGTGGCTCGTTCAGCCAGTCCAGCAGCTTGAGCTGCACCGGTAGCCAGCGACACATTCGCTGGCGCCAGGTCGACACCGACGACATCGACGTCGTACTCCTGGGCGAAAAGCAGGGCGGAAGTGCCGCGGCCGGATGCCACATCAAGCACCTTCTGATCGGGGAGCAGGCGCATGCCCGCCGCGACCCGGCGGGTCAATGCGAGGCCGCCGGGATGGTACGAATCCCCAAGCAGGAGCCCGACCAGCTCGGACGAGTACACCGTCACACAGCAGGACTTCAGTTCGACAGCGTCAGGCAACTGCTCAGCCACCGGGCGCCTCCTCCGAATCCCCGGTCGCCAGGTTCTGGCCGACGGTCTTCGAGCCGTACGGCGACTCGGCCAGGAGCGGCTGGAGGCCGATCGCGTTCGGGACGACCCCGGCGACCGGGACGCCGGACATCTCGGCGCGAACCTGTTCGCGGTAGCCCACGGAGTTGTAGGCGCAGAACGGGATCAACCTGCCGTCCGGGGTGATCTCCTCCACGCAGCACTTCATCAGCTGCCGCACGTTCAGCGTGTAGGGGTCCTGGAAGTCCTGGACCACGATCATAAAGGCCTTCTCATCGATCTGCTGGACGGCCTCGGGTAGATTGACGCCACAGGCGTCGGCGCAATCGAGTGCCTCGGCGACCTGCTGCAACCGCTCGTTCGAAGTATCGGTCCGGATCAAAGCCGAGGCACTCCATAGCTTCTCCAGTGCTTCGCGGACGCCGTTGTCGGGCAGGACCCGGTTGGAAACGTAGTCGAGGTAGTCCTCGACGTTCAGTAACCGGGTGATGGGCACCACGCCGAAGTCCGGGTCGCCGGGCACACCGTCGGTGATCAGGTAGGTGATCGACCGGCAGGTGGGAAAACAACACGGCACCGGGAAGAAGTCGTCGGCCCGCAACCACTGCGGCAGTTGGTCGGCGATCAGATGCAGTACATCGGAGTTGGTCAGCCTTGTCATCGGGTCGAACACGGTGTGCCGTCCGGAGTGGGTGACCGGTTGGAACGCGATCGAGTAGACGGCAGGATGGCCCAGGCCGTGGGTGATGATCGATCCGATCTCGTGTTCATTGACACCGGCCTCGATGGCCGCCACCAGCGTCACCGTGAGACCCACCTCGGCGCAGTTGTCCAGCGCGCGCTGTTTGACATCACGCAGGTCCCGCCCGCGGATCGTGCGATGAGTCTGCTCGTCGAGACCGTCGAACTGCAGATAGATGTTGACCGCCCGCCCGGGCCGGTTACGGCGTCCGAGTTCGGCGACGAACCGCCGATCGGAGGCAAGCCGGATCCCGTTGGTGTTCAGGTTGACCGCGTTGATCGGGCGCTCCTGGGCGAGATCGATCATCGAGAGGATGTCCCTGTGGATGGTCGGTTCTCCGCCGGAGAACATGACCACCTCGGCCTCGCCCTCACTAGCCACGAACACGTCCAGCATCCGAGCGCACTGCTCGAGCGTGATCGAGTAGCCGTCGGGCTGATGGCCGGAGTCGGCGAAGCAGATCGGGCAATCCAGGTTGCAGCCGGTGTTCACCTCGATGATCCCCAGGCACGCGTGCTGCTTGTGTTCCGGGCACAGCCCGCAGTCGCTGGGGCAGCCGTCCTTCACCTCGGTCTGGAAGGTCAGCGGAATCGTCCCCGGCTTGTTGAACCGGGCCGACTCCAGATACATCTGGGCATCGCCGTACACCAGCGCCTCGAACTCACCATGCTCACTACACCGCTTCCGCAAGTACACCTTGTCGTCGCGGATGTTGACCTGCGCATCGATCACGATCTTGCAGACCGGGCAGATCGACCGGGTCAACTCGACGAACACCTCGTCGCGATCCCGCTTCGTGGCGCCCATGTCACCGATCCCGCCGCTCGGCACGAGCATCGTCGGAAGTCACGAGCTCGACACCGTTCCAGAACGCGACCCGGTTCTTGACTTTCCGCGCCAACGGCGACGGATGCCGGTAGTACCACGCCGCGTTCGGGAACCTGTTGCCGTTCACGATGATCGAGTAGTACGACGCGACGCCCTTCCACGGACACAACGACTTACTTGAACTCGGAGTGAAGTACTCACGCCGTAGCGCCGCATCGGGGAAGTAGTGATTGCCCTCGACCACAATGGTTTCGTCGCTCTCCGCGAGCACCACACCGTTCCACACGGCCCGTACCAGCATCGGCATCAATCCTCTGGTCGTAATCCCGGCCCCGACGTACCCAACGCTAGACCGGTGTCCCTCCGTCCTTCGGTGAGCGCGGTTACTGAACAGCGGTCGCCCACGCGGGATGATCGCCACCCGTGTGGCGGATCGGACCGGCGGCCTGGTCGATGGCTCGGCCGACTCGCACAGGGACCTCTCGACGAAGCTTGGACCCCCGCCGGGCAGCTACTCGGTACCGGACTGCTGAGGCTGACTGAGCCGGAAGGTGGGAAGGGGTGGACGATCCGTGCGGGCGGTTCCGTGTCGTGGGATGCGGGCGATGTTTGCTTGGTGTCATCGTTGTGGTGGTGGCGTCGAGTGCTGGGTCTGGTGCCCGTCGGGTGCCGCTGGAAGGGGGGTGGTGGGCCAGTCGAGCAGGCGGGCACCGAGGACTGCAGCATGCAGGGTGAAGCGCAAGTCTGTGTCGGCGGGGTCGAGGCCGGTCAATTGCCGGATCCGGGCGAGGCGATAGGTGACAGCCCGCACCGACAGGTGCAGTCGACGGGCTGTCTCGGCTGTGTTGGCGCCGGCCGCGAGATAGGTGTCCAGGGTATCCAGCAGGTGCGAAGTAGAGCTGCGGGTGCGGGTGAGCGGTTCCAGTGTGGTGGTGATGAGATCGGCGATAGCGGCCCGGTCGCGCAGCAGGACCGGGTAGACGAGCAGATCTGCGGCGTGGACCACGGGTGTGTCCAGGCTGAGGCGGTCGGCGAGATCGAGGGCGTTACGCGCTTCGTCGTAGGCGGTCAGCACGCCGCCCGGACCGGGGCGCACCCGCCCGACACCGATCTGCCAGTGCCCGGTGGTGTGATCCCGGGGCCCGAGCCCTGCGGTGATCGCGGCGGTGACCTGACTGACGCCGTCGGTGTCATTGACGGTGGCGATCACTACCAGCAGGCCGTCCTTGCTTGCCACGAGCGTCGGGGGTGACCCGCGCCGCGACAGCGCGCTTTCCACCCGGCCCAGTGGCTGGCTGCCTTCGGTGAAAAGCCACGGCGCGCGCGCCACCGCGACGGTATGGGGACCGGTGAGGTCCAGACCGAAGCCGGGCGCTCGCGCGAGTAGACCGGTGACATCGGAGTTCCCGCTCAGCAGGTCGTCGATGAACTCGCGGCGCGCGGCCTCCTGACGGCGGATGACGGCCTGGCGGGCCGACTGGTAGCCATCGCTGACCGCGGTGACCGCGTCTCCGGATGCGCGGATCACGCTCTGGCCTACCGACTGCACGCGAGCCAGGTCGGGGACAGCCGCTGCTACCGCCGGCAGATGGCGCCAGAGCCGCCAGGTGATGGACAGATAAAGGTCGATCAGTGAGGTCAGCGGTACCCCGGTCTCGGCGGCTTCGGCTCCGAGCCGTCGGTAGCCTTCCAGTTCATCCTGGCTCAACCGGCCTGCCTTGTCGCTGACCCGGGTCAGCGCAGCCACATAGTCACCCAACAGGTCCGGGTCCAGTCCTCCGGAGCGCACCAGGGCCACCTCGGTCAGGTGGCCCACCGGCCCCGGGGCCGACTCGTTGTTGTCATGGGAGTGCGGGGTCGTTGCCATGCCGCCGCCTTCTGCTGGGCTCGGCACCGGTGGGTTGCCGTAGTACGGCAACAATCTATGCCACACACAGCCCACTTCTGACAATGACTTCCTACCTCGCGAAGCGCAGGATGGAGTCGTCAAGAGGAAGGCATCCAGCCGGCGCCTGGGTGTCACGAGGCTGCGAGCACAGCATTTCAGCCCGGGCCGGACCACCTCATTCGTCAGGTGATGACCGCCCACCGGCGGCACGCAGATCTGTCCCGAACTCCGTCCCAGGGTGGCCGGCTGCGAATAGTCCCTATCGATCCTGCTCTGCCCGAGCCAACTGGAGAACCGAGCTCATGTCACATCACCCGGCCACTGTCGCTGCTCTGCTTCGCCTTGGCACCGGCCTTGCGGCGGCTGAACGCCCAGACATCCTGGAGTTCCTCATGCCCCTGGACGGCGACCTGTCGAAGTTCGCGGTCAAGACAGTGGAGCTCGAACTCTCGGTCAAGGACCGTGACCATGCCGGTCAGGCCACCACCTTGCAGTGCTGGATCAGGGGTTCACGGAGCTTGATCGCTACCAGTTCTCAGCAATCGCTGAGCGCCGCGCTGGTCGAAGTTCGCGACCATCTACGCCGGCAACTCGAAGACGCACAACGCCCTGACGACCGACGCTCTCACTCGAAGGACGCATCATGACCACCTTTCAGGCCATCGCCACGATCGCGATCATCGCTTTGCTCTTCGCCCTGTCCGGGTTCCGGCTGGTGCAGCAATACCAGAAGGGAGTCGTCCTTCGATTCGGGCGCCTGTTACCGGTGGTGCGTGAGCCCGGGCTGCGCTTCATCATCCCCTTCGTCGACCGGATGACGAAGGTCTCCCTGCAGACCGTGGTGATGGACATCCCTGCCCAAGGTGCCATCACGAGTGACAACGTCACGCTCAAGGTCGACGCCGTCGTGTACTTCCGGGTGGTCGACCCGGTCAAGGCCATCATCAACGTCGAGCGCTATCAGATGGCTGTATCCCAGGTTGCCCAGACCTCGCTGCGAGCAGTGATCGGGCGCGCGGACCTGGACACGCTGCTGTCGGACCGAGACCGGATCAACGCCGAACTCAAGGCTGTCATCGACGGACCCACCGAGCAGCCGTGGGGCCTTCACATCGAACGGGTGGAGGTCAAGGACGTGGCCTTGCCGGACGAGATGAAGCGCTCGATGTCGCGTCAAGCCGAGGCTGAACGAGGGCGCCGAGCCCGGGTCATCGCCGCGGACGGAGAGTTCCAGGCTTCGGCAAAACTCGCCGCGGCCGCGCGGACCATGGACGCGACCCCCGGCGCTCTGCAACTGCGGCTCCTGCAGACTGTCGTCGACGTCTCGGCCGAGAAGAACAGCACCCTCGTGATGCCGTTCCCTGTCGAACTACTGCGCTTCTTCGAAAAGGCCACCACCAGTATCGACACAGCCTCCGCACACGCCACCCCGCCGGTCCCGTTGACGACGAACGGCTCTGTCCGGGCAGACGAACTCCCCGCATAGCACTGGCGGGCTTCATCCCGATCACCACCCAGACCCGTGCCCGGGCCCCACAAGAGGCCAAACCGAACCCGCACCCAGCGGATGCCGACCAGGCCCGGTGCTGGCTTCCAAAGGAGAGATTGCGCATGCTGATTCAAATCAACACCGACAAGTTCGTCACCGTCGACGCCAGGCTGGTCCAGCGGTTCGAGACGGACATGGATTCGACGCTCGCGCGCTTCAGGCACCAGATCACGCGGACGGAGATCCACCTGAGTGACGAGAACGCCGAGAAGTCTGGTGGCGCAGACAAGCGCTGCATGCTGGAAGTACGGCCGGCCCGACAGCAGCCGCTAGCGGTCACCCATCATGCGCCATCGGTCGACGAGGCCTTCAGCGGCGCCTTGGAAAAGCTCGAGGCCCTGCTCGAGAGCGTGTTCGGGCGATCGGAGCACCACAAAGGTGGGCAAACAATCCGTCACCTGCCTGTCGCGGAAAAGCTGAGCTGACTGCTCGAGTCCTTCCCGCCGGCGCCGGCCACATCGGGAGAACATGCTTGGCCTTACGAGAGGTGCGGCGTCGACCAGTCACCACCAACCCCGACCGACACAACTCCTACGACTACCACCAAGAAGCCGCGGTCAGCTGAACAACCGGCGATCTTGCGACCCGCTGTCAGCACTCACCGCATGACTCAAACATCGAAGGAGAAATCATGACCAATGATGCGCAGGTAACGCTGGTACGCCTCAGCGACTCAGATCTAACACTGGCCGGAGAAGCCGACGACGCCCGCGGCAGGACAGTCGTCGACCGCAACGGCGAGGAGGTCGGCCAGGTCGACGACCTGCTCATCGATCCGGACGAGCGACGGGTCCGGTTCCTGCAGGTCGCTTCCGGCGGGTTCCTCGGGCTCGGTGAGAGCAAGCGCCTCGTGCCCGTCGACGCCGTCACCGCGATGGCCGACACTATCCAGATCGACAAGGACCGCGACGACGTCGCGAAGGCACCGATCTACGACCCCGAACTGGTGGAAGAGCGCGGCTACTACGAAAGCTTGTACGGCTACTACGGCTATTCGCCCTATTGGTCCGCAGGCTACATGTTCCCCGGCTACCCCTACCGCTGATGAACAGGCGTTCTTTCCGGTTGCCGCCGCTCGCAGGGCCTTGGTCCCAATCACCTAACGACCGGGACAGCCGGTAGGTTCGGGCGTAGGGTTGGTAGGGTCCCCGGCGACAACGACATCCCAAACCGTGAGGTGCCGGCCACCGGCCAATCACAAGGGATGTCAGCCATGCCGATCCTGCGTCGTGCCAGAAAAGCAGCACCCCGGCCACGTACCACAACTGCGGTACCGTCCGGTACTACGCCGGCTGCCGCCGCAGTGAAGGTCCCATCACCGGCACCCACCCCCGAACTCAAAACCAGCAGCGCCGTCAAGCCGTCCGCACGGGAGACCATCTCAAGTACCCGGATTGCCGCTGTCTGGGTCTGGCTGGGCATCGCCGTCCTCGCGTTGACAGCTTTCATCGTCTTCATGGTGCAGAACACCCAGAAGGTCCAAGTCGACTTCCTCTGGATGTCCGGCACCCTACCGCTGGACCTGGCGCTGCTGATCGCCGGAGCGATCGTCGGCGTCATCACCGCCATCGCCGGAACCGCGCGGATCACCCGGCTGCGTCGCATCTTCCAGCAACGACGCACACCGAGCGCCGGGACGAGCCGTCAACCGCCTACGCCCGGACAGCCCGGTTCCTCAAAAGACACGTCGCCCCAGATCAGCTGACGTCCGAAGGAGTTCGTGACCGCAGCCGAACCGATGCGCTCACGACAATGCGTCCCCATGACCGGGATCGCTCACCCCCTTGCTGAGCTCGAGGACCACCGGACGTGCGACCGCCGGGGCGAGAATATGTGGGAGCTTCGCGGGACCCGACGACTGGGCGCCGGCGCGACAACGTCCTGGCTCGAGGAGGTTACCGACGGTCAGAGATGTGCAGATCGAGGTGTTGCTGGAGGTGGTTGGAGAAGTTCTCAGCGACCTCGAGTTGTTCGCGGAGTGCGGTGATGCGTTGGCCTGCGGCTTCTTGGTACATCGCGAGCCGGTCCAGTAGTGCCGCGTGGTCGGCTGGGTGGCTGTCGGCGGTGAGGTTGTCGAGCAGGGTCAGCAGGTCGGCCATTTCTTCGAGGGTGAAGTCGAGTGGCTTCATTCGGCGGATCAGCATCAGTCGCGCAACGTCGGCCTCGGTGTAGAGGCGGAAGCCGCCTTTGCTGCGGGCCGAGGATGGGACGAGGCCGACTTCTTCGTAGTGGCGGATGGTGCGCAGGCTCAGCTTCGTCCGGTCGGCGACCTCGCCGATCTGCATGTGCTCGCCCATCCGTGCCTGCTCCTGCCTGCTCTCCAGATTCCCGGACCGCGCGGTCTCCGTCGTCGACGGATCGTAGGTGGGGAAGGGTAGCGGACCCGTCCGGCAACTCTACTCTCACGTTCGGGTAGAGTTGCGCTCAGTGAGGCGATCCGGTGCTCCTCACCCGCCTCGTTCCTTACCCGGCCCCCGTGCTCCAGCCTGGCGCAATGACGCGCAGTGGATGTCACCCCGATGGGGTCGCCTGTCGTTGTCTGGAGACCCTATGAGCTCGCTGGCGCCTGAGTCAGCCACGCCCCCATCCAATCTGTCGCCCTCGGCCGCAGACAATGACATCACTTCTGTTCGGGCCGCGCTGCGCTCGCCGCGTCGTCTGCGGACCGAGGTCTTGGCCGGTTTGGTGGTCGCGCTCGCGCTGATCCCGGAGGCGATCAGTTTCTCGATCATCGCCGGCGTCGACCCCCGGGTCGGGCTGTTCGCGTCGTTCACCATGGCGGTATCGATCGCGTTCCTCGGTGGCCGCCCCGCGATGATTTCGGCGGCGACCGGCGCGGTGGCGCTGGTGATTGCCCCGGTGATGCGCGACCACGGTTTCGACTACTTCGTCGCTACGGTCATCCTGGCAGGTGTCCTGCAGGTGATCCTCGGAGTTCTCGGCGTCGCCAAGTTGATGCGGTTCATCCCGCGTTCGGTCATGGTCGGGTTCGTCAACGCGCTGGCGATCCTCATCTTCCTGGCGCAACTGCCGCATCTGATCCACGTGCCGTGGCTGGTCTATCCGCTCGTCGCGGCCGGAATCGCGGTGATGGTGTTCCTGCCGAAGGTGACCAAGGCCGTTCCCGCTCCGCTGGTCGCGATCCTCGGCGTAACGCTGATCGTCACGGTGGCCTCGTTCGCCGTGCCGACCGTGAGTGACGAGGGTGAACTGCCCGACAGCTTGCCGTCCCTGTTCTGGCCGAACGTCCCCCTGAACCTGGAGACGCTGCGCATCATCGCGCCGTACGCCGTGGCGATGGCACTGGTCGGCCTGCTGGAGTCCCTGATGACCGCCAAGCTTGTCGACGACGTCACCGACACCCACTCGGTCAAGACCCGCGAAGCCTGGGGACAGGGCGTCGCCAACGTCATCACCGGCTTCTTCGGTGGCATGGGCGGCTGCGCGATGATCGGCCAGACCATGATCAACGTGAAGGCCTCCGCCGCCCGCACCCGGATCTCGACCTTCCTGGCGGGAGTGTTCCTGCTGATCCTCGTCGTCGGCCTCGGCGACCTGGTCGGCGACATCCCCATGGCCGCACTCGTCGCGGTCATGATCATGGTGTCGGTCGGCACCTTCGACTGGCACAGCATCCGGCCCAGGACCCTGCGCCGGATGCCCCGCAGTGAGACCCTCGTCATGCTGGCCACCGTCGTTGTGGTCGTCATCACCCACAACCTCGCCATCGGCGTCGTCGTCGGCGTCCTGGTCGCGATGGTGCTGTTCGCCCGCCGCGTCGCCCACTTCACCACCGTCAACGAGGTCGCCCACCCTGACGACGACACCAAGGTCTACGCTGTCACCGGCGAACTTTTCTTTGCCTCCAGCAACGACCTGGTTTACCAGTTCGACTACCGCGGCGACCCCACCAACGTCGTCATCGATCTGACCGAATCCCACATCTGGGACGCCTCCACCGTCGCCTCCCTCGACGCTGTCACCACCAAGTACGCCCGCTACGGGAAGACGGTGCGGATCGTCGGCCTCAACGCCTCCAGCGCCCAACGCCACGAACGGCTGGCCGGCAAACTCGGCGGCGGGCACTGACGAACCCGCCCGCGAAGGTAGGCGTCCGCTCGCCGGCGACATCACCGTGCTCGTTCTCGGACGACGCGGGCGATGTCGAATCGGCGTACGGCGGGAAGGGCCGGATCGCCGAATTCGGTCGGCGGTCGAGTCCGCATCCCCAGCAGCAGGAAGATGACGTCCCAGTCGACGCCGGTGTCGTGGGAGTAGAACGCCTGCTCGGTGTCGGTGACTCCGAGAGCGAACAGGACAGCGGCTCCCGCCGAGCGCAGCCAGGAGTTTGTGCGTCCACTCCGTCGCGATCAACAGATACGCAACCACGAACACGACAACGGCGATCACAGTCAGGCGACCACCCGCCGTACAGTGCTCAACACGGCCCGACGGGCCGGATCCACCCCAACGCGGCGGTCCTTGATTTCTGCCAGTGGCACGCGGCCCGGGATTGTCGATACCCCGCACCCCGGTCGGGGACGGGGCCTGCCGACCAGACTTCCCGGCGCTCCGATCCTCAGCCTTCCTGATCAGACGGTCTCTGCGCAACCACCAGCGAATGATGCCGAGAGCAACAGGATTTGCTGACGTGACTTCTGAGGAAGATGTCCGGAGGGAAGATCATCGCCAGGTCCACGTCTTGCGTTCGACGGCCAACTCGTCGGCGGAGACCGCAAGCCGAACGTGGTCGTCGTCGACTATCGCGATCTGACCGGCGAGGATGTAGCGGTCGTTGTCCATCAGTCCGTTTCCGGCGACCTTGAGGAAGCCCTCGTGGACCAGTTCCTCGGCCATTTCGGTGTCGATCCCCGGCTCACGTTCGGTCAGTGCTCGCGCGAACGCGGCATCGAGATCCTGATCGACGTCCGGTGCGCCGGTCGCTGCTTCCGGCGCCGCAGCTTTGACGTATCTCACCGCCCCGACCACCCGGCCGGTGACATCGATGACCGGCGTGCCGGCCGTGATCATGGCCGGTGTGGACGAACTGGAAACGAATAGGCGCTCAGTCACTACTTCCTCCTCGTGAGACATCAGAGGTTGCGTGGGGCAAATGTTGCACGATGCAACTCACGGTCGTTCGGAATCTGGGGTCAAGCTTGGCGAGCGACAGGCGGCTCAGCGTCGCCGCCAGGTCAGCCGTTCGGGCCTGACGAAGCAGGCAATCAGCATGGTGGCCGCCAGGGCGACATGGAGCCATGCATCCGCCGACTCGGCCGGGATGAGGCCCGGGATCAATGGATCGTCCCGGATCAATCCGTACAGGACGAGAAGCAGAAGCGTCGCTCCGGTGGTGGCGAGGTACCTGCGGCAACGGCGTTCGGTGCTGACCGCGAGGAGGGCAGTCACCCCGAGGAGCAGATGTATTGCGTTGTGCAGGACCGACACGTGGAAGAGCCCGAACAGCAACTGTCCGGGCGCTGGGAACCACGTGGCCAGGCTCTCGGTGTGCTGTGCGACTCCGGGCAGGAACCCGAAGCAGGCGAGGGAAAAGAAGACGCCCGCCAACCACAGTGTGACTACCTGTGCGGGCGATGGCAGGGAAGCAACCGGTGGGCGGTTCTCCATCGGGCAGTGTCCTCACTGACGGCACGGGCGGCGGACGGGGTACTGGCGACGAGCGTCCCCTCACTAGCCGTCGCCAGCACCCGGGCGGGGCGGGCAGTCGGCCTTGGGGTACCGATCGCCCGATCCGGGTCCGACCTTAGGTCGAAAGCTGGCTGGAATCCGCCGCAGAGCGCCACCGTCATGCACTCTCAAAGTCGGCTCAATGTCGCCGCAGTCTCGATGTCAGACGGTGTGCTCGACGACGCGCACCTACCCGGTCAGCGGTTGACGAGGTGGAAGAGCGGAAGGTCCAACTGGGATCGTGCCTGGGAGGCGAGGTCGCGGTGGAGCATTTCCGCTACCCGGTGCCGATCGGTGACGACGACGGCCTCCTCACTCCGGGTCGACTGGACCAGCTCGGACAGTGCGTCTACGGGCGCCTGGTTCGTGACTGTGCCGGTGACGTCTGCACCCAGAGCCTCCAGCCGCTCAAGACTCTTCTGCATCGACTGCTCCGCCTCGATCTCCGGAGCCGCAAGGCGCGACCGCACCAGGTTGTACCGCAACGGCATCGTCTTCATCTGAAAGAGTTCGACCATTCGTCGTGCGGCGGTACCGGTCACCTCACGCTCGACCAGTACCGCGACGTCGAACCGCCCGTCCTGATCGTCGGTCATTTCGCTCATCGTCGATCCTCCTCTGCTCTCATCCGTTGATGCCAGTTCTGTGTTCCGTGCGTGCTGACGATCGAAACGAGCATCCCCGGCCAGCCACCGGCGGTGCTGGTGGCGACGGCTCTCCGGATCGCACGGCGCGTGGACGTGGACTCCGGTCGATCCCGGGCGGCCGGGCTGCATTTCGATCCTCTTCGTGTCGGCAACAACTTCCAGGTTGCCTGCGATTGGGAGCGAACCAAGCGAACTCATGAGATCGTCGGTAACCCGTCATGAAACCGACAAGTGCCACCGGGCGGGGCATTCGTTGCTGCTGAGCGGATGGAGTTCGCAGGGGGAGGTGGTGGGAATCAGCGGGCTCGTTCTCGGACGACGCGGGCGATGTCGAGGCGGCGGACTGCGCGGATGGCGGGCCACTGGGAGAGGGTGGCGGCTGCCAGTACGGCGATTACCGCTGCGGGGATCATCCACCAGGGGAGGCTGAGCTGGAAGGTGAACAGGTCGCTGCTGAACGAGTTGAGGAATGCTTTGGCGGCGAGGATTCCTGCGACCAGTCCGATTGGTACGCCGAGTGCGGTTGCCGCGAGGTTCTCGGTCGCGATGGTTGCGGCCACTCGCCGGATCGGTACGCCGGCCGCGCGGAGGGTCGCGAGTTCGTTGGTGCGTTCGACGATGTTGACGGCGAGGGTGACGTACATGATCGCTGCTGCGAGGATGGCGCCGAGGATCACCATGGTTGCGGCGAAGGCCCAGAACAGCCCCAGGAACTGATCGATCGACGCGGTCACCGCCGTCGCGTCGGCGTACGCGACCACGCCGGGCAGGCCGGTGACGGTCTGGCGCATGGTGTCGCGATCGACTCCCGGCGTGAAGCGCACCAGGTAGGTTCGGAGGGCTGAGTCCGGGATCAGCCTCGCGGCCTGTGACTCGGTGGTGTAGATCGCGGTGCCGACCGGTTCGTCCAGCAGCCCTGTCAAGGGAAGGCTGGTCGAACCCTGCGCGGTGGTGAGTGTGATCGTCTGGCCGACCTTGACGTGCAGCGAGTCGGCAAGGGCGCGCCCCGCGAGCAAACCGTCGCCCGGAAGGCGTGTGTCTGATCCATCGAGCAGAATGAAGCGGTGCATCTGGGTACCCACTCGAAGACCTGTCAGCGTGGTTGAGTAACTACGTGCGCCGAGCGCGGCTGTGACCCGGCTGGTGCGTGTCGGCTCTGCCGCCGCGATCCCCGGAACGGCGGACAGTTGCTCGCCCGCACCGGACGAGGCAGAGATGGTGACGGTCGCATCCTGCTGCTCGATCTGTCCGTACTGCCGATCGATCGCATCGGACAAGCTGGTCAGCATGCTGATCGAGGTCAGTACCAGGATCAGGGCCAGGACGACGCCGAGCATTGTGGCGACCGTGCGACGCGTGTTGCGGGTTACGTCGCGCAGGGCCATCCGTGCGGGCACCGGCATCCAGCGTGCCCGGGCGACCAGGCGGCTCCATCGACCGGGTGGCCGGCTCACGGTCTCGTTGCGCATCGCGTCGGCGGGAATGGTTCGGGCGGCGGTGATGGCCGGGACGGCGGCGCCGACAAGGCCGATCGCGGTGCCGAAGGCGATCCCGATCGCGATCAGGTCGCCGTGAACGGTGTGGGTGACGGTGTCCGGGATTCCGAGTGCGCCGGTGTAGCCGCGGGTCAGCGCACCCGTCGCCAGGGTGCCGAGTGCTGCACCACACAGACCCCCGAAGAGTCCGATGAGGAGTCCTTGCTGGAGGTAGTGCCGGACCAGTCGTCCCCGTCTGGCGCCAGCGGCCATCAGGGTTCCGATCACGGCTCGTTCGGCGAGGACTTTCCGTGCGAGCAGGACGTACGACGCGACCGCGGCTGCTGTGAGGAAGAGAAGCGGGAAGGCGATGGACAGTTCGGAGAAGCCGTTGAGATCTTCGTGCAGCGTCGCGTTGGATGCCTGGTCGGCCTGAGGGACGACGTCCGTGGCTCCGGCTGCCCGCAGAGCTGAACTGACTTGCGCCGGGTCGGCATCAGTCGGAAGGCGAACGAGCACCTGATTGGGTTTGTTGCCGTTCAACCGTCGTACGAGGTCTTCGGTCGCGAACACCACTGCGAACGCGTGTGGATCTCCGAGGACGTCCTGCCTGTTGCGGGCGGGCCACAGGTACTCCGGTGACCGCACGATTCCCCGGATCTGCAGGCTTTGCCAGCTGGTTCCGCTGTAGATCTGCAGGGAGTCGCCGGGGGAGAGGCCGAAGGTGTCTGCCGCGTGGCGCTCGATCAGAACACCGTCAGGGTCGTCTGTGGCGAGATAGTTCCCGTCGCCCAGATCGACGGCATCGACCGCGGGTTGGCCACCGGCGGGTAGGCCAACCACCCGGCCGATCAGCTTCGTGCCCTTGATCAGCATCGGTGGATCGACCTGCGTCCGAACGGTCACGCCGGTAGCGCCGGCTCGCTGGGCAGCGGCGGCGACCTTGTCCGGGTCGCCGCCGGTAGCTGTCAGGTCCGCGAACCGCAACCGGTCGTACGTGCGCTGGTAGGACTCGTCGAGATTCCTGAACGCGCCAGCGCTGGCGATGAACAGCATCACCCCCAGCAGCACGGTGACGGCCGACGGCCAGGACCTGGGCGCGCTGCCGGCGAAGATCGCGCAGCGCCTTGTGGGTGATCGCGCGCATGCCGATCACCACGCCACGTCGGCAGCGTCGGCCGGCCGCGGATTGCGGCGTACGGACTCGATCCGGCCGTCCACGACGGTGACCACCTGGGTCGCGATCTGCGCGACCGACAGGTTGTGGGTGACCATGACAACGGTCAGGCCGTCCCGGTTCAACCGCTGCAGCAACTCCAGGATCTGGCGCCCGGTGGCCAGATCGAGCGCACCGGTCGGCTCGTCGGCCAGCAACAGATCAGGCTCGGTCGCGAGGGCCCGGGCCAGAGCGATCCGCTGCTGCTGACCGCCGGACAGCTGTGCCGGGAAATGATCCATCCGGTCGCCCAGGCCGACCGCTTCGAGCAGACCGGACACGCGAGAGCGATCGCCGCGCCCGGTCAACTCGATGATCACCTCGACGTTCTCCCGGGCGGTCAGCGTCGGGATCAGGTTGAAGAACTGGAAGACGAAGCCGACATGATCGCGGCGGAAGTCCGACAGCCGCGCCGGACTCCGCTGCGAGAGTTCTTCGCCGGCGACGATCACCTGGCCGGAAGTGGCCGTTTCGATGCCGCCGACGATGTTGACCAACGTCGTCTTGCCCGACCCGCTGGGCCCGACCACGACCACGAGTTCGCCGGATTCCACGTCCAGATCGACACCACGCAACGCCTGCACCTCGGCATCGCCCCGGCCGTAGGTTCTGGTGACATCTCGCAGCCTTACCCCGGTTCGGGTATCGACCATGTTGGTTGTCCCTGTGGTCATGATTCCTCCGTCCTGAAAACTCCATCGGTGTAGGCGCTGACCACCTCGGCGGCCCATCGCTGCATCCCGTCCGGGCTCAGTGGGTCGACGCCGAGGACAGTCGTGAGCTGGTCGCGCAGCAGCACCATCGCGAGGTCGTTGGCCAGCAGGAATGCGGCCCGTACGGCGACATCGCGCGACTCGCGCATCAGCCCGGCGGTGGTCATCTGCCGGGTCATCGCCACGCTGGCATCGAACAGACGCCGGAACAGGACCTGCCCGGTGGTGTCACCGCTCAGCAGCAGCCGCCGTAGGTAGGCCGGTATCGGCGACCCGGCCGGCACCGCGGTCAACATCAACTCGGCGAAGCTCGCCGAGGCCTCACCGGCGAGAAACCCCTCCGGGTCAGCCGACACAGCCTCGAACATGCCGTCGAAGATCTGCGTGACGTAGTCGTCGACGACCTCGCGCAAACGCTGCTTGGAACCGTAGTGATGCAACACCAAGGCATGGGAAACGCCTGCCGCGGCGGCGATCTCTCGCACCGTCACCGCATCCACGCCGCGTGCCGCGAACAGCTCCAGCGCCTGATCGCGAATCCGTGCTCTGGCAGTGAAATCGTCGACTGACCGCATGGTCACCACACTAACCAGATGGTCAGTCGTTTGCCAAGGCTAATAATTAGTAGCTGCAAATATTGCGGCGGCCGAACGGATACTCGCGACTGTCTTGGCGCCCGGTCCGGACGTTTCCCGTGCCGCCCGGACCGGGCACCTCTCCGCCGGCGACGGGTCAGCTGTTCTCGCGGCCGCGGAGGAACTCCGGGGGTTCGCCGGTCAGTGCAGCGCCGGTGGCCGCCATGCTCGGGCCGGGGCGGGATAACGGCGCTCGATCTCGGCGATGAGGAGCTGTCGCGCCTGGCCGACGGGATCGCGGACCGCGACTCGGCGGCGCGGCGGGGCGGCCGGTGGGATCGCTGCGACGTTCAACGCGCCGCTGGCCGGGGTCTTCTTCGCGATGGAGCTGATCCTGGCGGACTTCACGGCGCAGGCGTTCGGCATGGTGGTGGTCTCCGCGGTCACGTCTGCTGCGATCGGGCGGGCCGCGCTGGGAGACGCGCCGTTCTGGCGTTGCCGGCCTTCACTGTCGACCATGTCGGTCAGTACGGGCTGTTCGCCGTTCTGGGTCTGCTGGCCGGCACGGCTGGTGTTGTCTTCACGCGGGTGCTGTACCTGATCGAGGATGCGTGCGACTGGTTGTGGCGTGGTCCGGAGTGGCTGCGTCCGGCGGTCGGCGGCATCGGTCTCGGGGTGCTGCTGCTCGTCGTACCGCAGATGTACGGGGTCGGATATCCGGTGCTGGGGCACGCGGTGTTCGGCTTGTACGGCGTGGGGTTCCTGCTGTTCCTGGCGGGGGCGAAGATGGTCGCCACCAGTCTCACCATCGGGATCGGCGGGTCCGGTGGTGTGTTCGCGCCGAGCCTGTTCATCGGGGCGATGCTCGGCTCGGCGTTCGGCGAACTGGCCCACCAGTTGCTGCCCGGAACAGCAGGCCCCGCCGGTGCCTATGGGTTGATCGGCATGGGTGCTGTCTTCGCCGGTGCGGCGCGCGCCCCGATCACCGCGGTGGTGATCATGTTCGAGCTGACCGGGGAGTACTCGATCATCCTGCCGTTGATGACGGCGATCGTGCTGGCGGCAGGGATCAGCCATGCGTTGTCGCCGGACACCATCTACACGCTCAAGCTCCGTCGGCGCGGCGTCGATCTCGGCCGACGCGAGACGATCAGTACGGCGGCACGTACCAGGGTCGGCGACATCATGACTGCCGTGCCGGGACCGATCGACGCGGACCGTCCGCTGCGAGAGGTGGCGGTGGCACTAGCCCGGTCGGCGTCCGGCGTACTGCCGGTCCTCGATGCCGACGGTGAGTATGTCGGTGTCGTGACCGCACGGGTTGTGGCCGAGGCACTGACCGACGGGCGGCACGATACGGACCCGGCGTCGCTGGCGCTGGAGTTGCCGGTCGAGGTCGGGGAAGACGATCACCTCGACCGGGCGATCGAAGCCCTCGACCGCAGTGGCTGCGCCGCTGTCCCGGTCTTGACCGAAGGACGGATCGCCGGCTGGATCAGCTACCGCACGGCACTTAACGCCCTCCCGGCCAGGCCTGGTGGAGTGGGCTCCTGAGTCCCGTTGGGATTGTCGATTAGTCTCGGCAAGGATCAGTCAGAAAAGTATTCCGGAGGTGGAGCCGTGGCCGGCTCGCGTGCCCGAACCACAGGCGATCCGACGGGCGAGACCGTCGACGATCTGGTCGCCGCCGTCCTGACGGCCTCGCGGGTGCTGGTCGGGATCTCCGCGCGATCGTTGGCCGGGGTCGAGGAGTCGGTCACGCTGACCCAGTTCCGGACACTGGTCGTGCTCGACAGTCACGGGCCCAGCCGGCTCAACCAGTTGGCTGAGCGCTTGGAGGTGACGGCTTCGACAGCGCTGCGGATGGTCGACCGGTTGATCGCTGCCGGTCTGGTCGATCGGCGCGAGAACGCCCAGGACCGGCGCGAGGTCGTCATCGATCTGACCACTGCGGGCCGATCCCTGGTACGGCGGGTCACGCGGGCCCGGCGTACGGAGATCGAACGGGTCGTCCGGGCGATGCCGGTCACCCGGCGACGTGAACTGGTCCGTGCGCTGGAAGCCTTCGCGACCGCTGCCGACGAGCCCGAGGTGGTGGCTGAGGCTGCCGGCCGCCTGGGTTGGTGACTCAGCCTGTCCTGAGTTGCGCGTATTCGGCCGCGGTGAGGGGCTCAGCGGTCAGTGCGCCGTCCGCGAGCAGGGCCTCGACGGGTTGACCGTCGCGGGAGAACGTCACCTCGTCGACGGTGGGCACGGCGGTGACCGACAACACGATCTGCCCGACGGCCAGGATGTTCTCGGTCGCCGATCGGCCTTCGGTGTCTCCGGACAGTTCGAGGACGACGCGGTTCCCGTCGACCTGCACGACGGTCAGGCCGAGTTCGGGGGGTAGGGCGGAGGTGAGACCAGCGGACTGCTCGCGTGCGCTCGGTCCGGCCAGGAGAGCCTCGATGACCGTGGCGAGGCGGTCGTCACGGGACACGCTCGGGGCCTCACGGACCAGGCTCACCAGCCGCTCCTTGCGGACGAAGTTCACCTGGACGGTCGCTCTGCCCGGGGTGGCCGACGGCTGTCCGGTGGTCGGTTCGGCCGAACTCTTCAGCCGGGATGGGACGGCAGCGGGGTCGATCGGTTCGGGTGCATGCTGGACGGGCACGCCGCATCCCACCAGGAGCAGCGGTGACCGCGAGCGCTGATGCGAGTGCCCTCATGCTTCAGCCTCCGGCAGCCGTACGACGAACCGCGCGCCGCCCGCCGGTGACGCCGTGCACCAGACCGTTCCGCCGTGCACGGCCGCGGTCTCGGCGACCAGGGCCAGCCCGAGCCCGGTTCCCGACGACGAGCCCCGCTTGTTCCGTCCGGTGGCGAATCGTTCGAACAGGCGCTCGCGGTCCTCGGGCTGAACGCCCGGCCCGGCATCGTCGACCGCGACCAGGAGGTCCGCGCCGGACCGGGTGATGGCCACCGTGCTGAGCCCACCGCCGTGGGTCTCGGCGTTCTCGAACAGGTTGCGGAACAGCCGGCCGAGGCGGGTCTTGTCGGCCAGTACGACGGCGTCGTCCACTCCGTCGAGGAGCTCGGGAGAGCGGCCGACCTCGCCGAGCACCTGCCGCAGCAGCGATGCGAGGTCGACCGGGGTGTTCGGCCGGCGGTCGAGTCCACCGTCCGAGCGGGCCAGCTCCAGGAGATCTTCGAGGAGGCGCCGGAATCGCTGCAGGTCGGCAGTGACCAGATCGAGGGCACGTTGGGAACGCTCTGAGAGCTCGTCGCGGCGGGCGTTCAGCAGGTCGACGCTACCCACGAGAGTGGTCAGGGGGAGCGGAGTTCGTGACTGACGTCGGCGGCCAGCCGGGCGTCGCGATTGATCCGCTGCTGGAGGGTGTCGACCATGCTGTTGAAGGACGCGACGATCGTGGCGAGCTCGGGATCCAGGGTTGCCGGCAGCCGGGTGTCGAGGTCGCCGCCCGCGATCGACGCGGCGGTGGCCGCGACCCGGTTCAGCGGTGTGACGACGGATCTGCTCGCCCACGATCCCAGCGCCGCCCCGGCACCGGCGGCCAGCAAGGCGCCGCCCATCAGGATTCCACTGAGCAGTCGCAGGATGCCGTCGAGCTCGGACAGCGGCGCGATCTCGTAGAAGCTCGCGCCGACCGACGGTATCGGCACGCCGACAACGACCGCAGGACCGTCGTCGGCCCGGAAACGCTGGCTGGAAGCGTTCCCCTCGGCCAGCGCCTGGCGGACACCGAGGGGCACCGCTTCGCGGCCCTGGTCGAGCGCCGATGCGTACCACTGGCCCTGCCACTCCAGGATGATCGTGTGAGCCGGCCGGCGTACCGGCCGCCGTCAGTACTGCGGACACGTCAGCGCCTGCGCTCTCCAACCGGCGCTGCACGAACGCGGCATCAGCGAACGACTGATGCTGCACCACCCGCTCCCGCTGCGCCAGCAGATAGCCGCGGGCGAGCAGATAGGTACTGATCGCGAAGACGGCCGAGACACCGCAGCGCGACCAGCGCGAACGCGAGGACAAGACGGTGCCGCAGGCCCGAGCGTCGGCCGGCCGATCCTCATTGCGGGTCCAGCCGGTAGCCCATCCCTCGCATCGTGATCACGAGCTGCGGCTTGCCGGGGTCGCGCTCGATCTTCGTGCGCAGCCGCCTGATGTGGACGTCGACGATGCGTTCGTCGCCGTAGTACCCGTGCTCCCAGACCGAGGCGAGCAGAGCCGATCGGCTGAGGACCCGGCCAGGAGGCTGCGCGAGCTCGACCAGCAGCCGGTACTCCGTGACCGTCAGATGCACGTCCTCGCCGTCGAGCATCACCGCGCCGCGAGACGTCGACAGCACCAGTTTGCGGCCCGGATCCGAGTCCAGGACGAGGTCGGCCTCGGTCGCCTCCGCCGCGGTGCGCAGCCGCCGGCGCAGCGCTCGTAGCCGGGCGGTGATCTCCTTGACCTGAAAGGGTTTGGTGACGTAGTCGTCCGCGCCGGCTTCGAGGCCGGCGACGATGTCGTGGGTGTCGGAGCGGGCGCTGACGATCACGATCGGGATGTCGCTGATCCGGCGGACCTCCCGGATGCAGGTGTAGCCGTCGACCTCGCCGAGCATCAGGTCCACCATCATCAGATCCGGCATCGAGGCGCGGGCCTGGTCGAGGGCGGACGGAGTGTCGGCGGCCTCGGCGACCTGGTAGCCCTCGTCCTCGAGTGCCAGGCGCAGGACGGCCCGGATCCGGTCGTCGTCCTCCACGATCAGGACCTGCATCGGCATGGCCCATCGTCGCATCTTTGCGAACCCGGACCGATGCCCACGCGTCCGTCGTCATCTGATCGTCAAGTTGGAGACCGAACGATCTCAATCTCGACCGGTCAGGCTGGGAGCAGTGTCACTTCGCTCTGGAAGGCAGCCGACGATGACCGACTCGATCCACAGCCCACTACCGCAGAAGGCCATCGTCACCTTGTCCGACACCGACCTCGACGGCGGACTCACCTCGTTGCGCTGGCACCTGCGCGGACTCGTCATGGACGGTGCCTGCCTGGTGGTCATCGATGTCTCGGAGATCGGCGAGATGTCGTCCACGCTCCTTGCGGCGCTACTCGACACCCACCGGGTGTGTCGACGCCGCGGCGGAGGCGTCGTCGTCCGGCATGCCAGCCGCAAGATGGCAGATGTCCTCCACCGCACCGGTCTCGATCGCGTCTTCGACGTCGAGGCTGCGTGATCCCGCCCCGTTGCAGACTGTCGGCAGCCCGCTCCGCCCGTGAGGGTCGACGCTGCCGGCTGAGTGAGGCAGGTAAAGCTGTGCAGTACTACGACCCTGATCAGAATCCGCCGGGCTACGTGGATGTGACCATCGTGGAATTCGCCGCCCACACTGCCTACCTCGATCCACGGACCGGGACCGGCTACCTCATCACCCCGTGGCCGGAGTCCGACGTCGCCGACCCGCTCACCGAAGGCGTCGGGCAGTCGCTTCATGAGGCGGACCAGCAGGCGGCGTTCGATCACCTCGCGATCGACGGCTGGGAACCATTGCTCGACGAGCACGGAGAAATCGAGCGAGCGGGCTGGACGACCGACGGCCGCCTCGGTCTCTGCCTGTACTGCGTACCGACGGCCGGCGAGCCAAGTCTCGAAACCCTCAGCCGCGCACTGATGGCCCTCGACATCGCAGCCGACCTCAGCAACCGCTCACGTCATGCCGCCGACAACCAGCGTCCGGCCGGCGACTGATCGGCCGATTGTCCGCCGGGCCGACGGAAGATCGTTTGTCATCTGACCGTCAAGAAGATGCCCGACCGATCGCAAAACCCGCCCGAAAGGGTGGTGCGGTGACCCATCACCTCCAGACCTGCAAGATCCCCCTGTCAGCGGTCACCGCCTACTACCGGCGCAACACGGGTGTCAGGCCCCGCGATGTGCCCCTGCCCGTGCTGCGAGGTCGCGCCGTGCGGATCCGCGTCGGGAGCTCCGCGGAACACGAGGGCGGATCCGGAGCCGTCGAGGTCTTGATCGTCGAGTTCGCAGCGCATGTCGCCTACCTGCAACCCGGCACCGGCACGGGCTTCCTGGTCATGCCGCCACCAGGAACGGATGTCGGCGCGGGCGACTTCTCCTGGCCACAGAACTGGCATGGAGATCCGCAGAGTCGGACTTTCGCTGCAGTCGGCAGGTCTCACGTACGCGCTGCAACGCCTCGCGATGTCCGGCTGGACCTTGCTCGAGGACGAGAGCGGTGGCGTCGAGACAGCAGGGGAGACGGTCGACGGCCGACAGGCGCTCTGTGTGTATGCCGTCCGAGCTTCACACGAACTGCTCGTCCTGGAGGATCTCCACCGCGGCCTTGCTGCGCTACATTTCGCCGCGGACCTGCGGCATCCGCCCGGAGCGAGTCGTTGACGCCCGTAGCTCGCCCCCACCAAACGAGCCTTGGTGTGATGCTCCGGCGACGACGGCCAGCGATCGGTCAGGGACAATCCCGCCAGGTCGTCTACTGTTCCGGGAAAGCGAGCACATCCAACTGTGATCCGGGAGCGACCAGGTGAACGAGGAGCCGGCCGAGCGAGTGCTGGGGTTGCTGAAAGAAGCGGGTGAACGGTTCGTCCGACCCAGATTTCGCGCTCTCGCCGACGGAGACGTGATGGAGAAGTCACCGGGTGAGCTCGTGACGATCGCCGACCGTGAGGCCGAGGTCTTCCTGGCATCGGGGTTGCGGTCGCTGCGGCCCGATCTTCCGGTCGTCGGCGAGGAGGCGGTGGCAGCCGATCCGTCGCTGCTGGAGGTGTTGTATCCAACGGGGTCGTGCTGGCTCGTCGATCCGGTGGACGGGACGAGCAACTTCGTCAACGGCGATCCGGCGTACGGGATGGTCGTGGCGCTGGTCGAGCGCGGCCGGGCGGTGGCGAGCTGGATCTGGCAGCCCGAGTTCGATGTTGCCTGGCAGGCCGAACTCAACGCCGGAACTTTCCGCAACGGAGAGCGAATGCGCGTGTCCGCGAGGCCGACGGCGATCTCGGAGCTGCGGGGCGTCTTCCATACCCGCTTCTTCCCGCCTGAACAGCGCGATGTGATGGAGGCTCAACCTGTCCGGTACGCCCGAACGCTGGGCAGTCTCAATTCGGCTTGTGACTACCCGGCCTTGATCGAGGGAGCGATGGACTTCATCTGCTGGGCACGGATCCTGCCCTGGGACCACGCGCCGGGGTCGCTGCTGCTGACCGAGGCCGGCGGAGTGAACCGCCGCCTTGACGGATCCGCCTACGAAGCCAACGCCACCGGACTCGGGACCCTGGCAGCAGCAACCCCACAAGCGTGGGACCTGGCCCGCGACACCTGGCCGTTCGACTGACGCCACAGCGCGAAGTCGTTACCGAGGCCGCGAGACGAAGAGGAACTCGGGTCTCAGGCTGACAGCAAGAGTGGAATGGTGAGTGCGTAGGCGGCCAGCAGGATCAGGGCTTCTGTACGGGTCAGTGTGAGGCCACGTCGCAGCAGTACCCAGGCCAGTGCGGCAGTGAGGATCATGGTGGTGCTCAGGGCAACGGCGGCTCGGCCGGGGGCTGCCGAACCGGAGGCGAGTCCGACGATGCCACCGCCGATGAGGCTGTTGAAGAGGTTGCTGCCGAAGAGGTTGCCGACGACGAGGTCGGATTCGCCGCGGCGCTGGGCCTGGATCGTGGTGACCAGTTCGGGCAGCGAGGTGCCGAGTGCGACCACCGTGAACCCGATGATCACCGGTGAGACGCCGAGATCGGTTGCGATCGTCGACGCGTTCGACACCAGCAGCTGGGCGCCCGCGAGGACTCCGGCCAGCCCGAGGATCGCGCGGACCGGCTCGAACCAGGCCGGCAACCTCGACGGGGGCACCGGTACGTCGAGAGTTGCGGGCGATTGCGCGAACTCGGTGGCGTCGGTGGCGATCTCATCGGTGCTGCGGCCCTGGCCGGCCCAGCGCAACAGCACGATGACCGCGGCGACACCGGCGACCGCGAGCACCGCACCGGCCAATGGGCGCAGCCCGACCCAGGCCAGGAGGGAGAACAGGATGACGGCTCCGACGGCGAGCGGCACTTCGCGGCGGATCACCTGGGAGGTGATCGCGATCGGCCCGGCGAGTGCGGCGATACCGAGGACCAGCGTCAGGTTGAGGATATTGGAGCCGGCGATGTTGCCGACCGCGAGTCCGGTGTCTCCGCGTGCGGCGGCGACACCGGAGACCAGGAATTCCGGTGCGGACGTACCCAGCCCGATCACGACGACACCGACGACGACCGGACTGATCCGGATCCGCGCCGCCAATCGCGAGGAACCCAGCACCAAGTGATCGGCGGCGAAGGTCAGCACGACCAGACCGGCCACGGCAAGCAGAATCTGAACCAGCATCGGAAACCTCTCGGTCGACATACCTCACCCTGTCGCCGACCAGGCTTCCCGGCACACCAGCAGCGAACTTACACCAGCAGCGGTCCTCAGATACCGGACTTGCCGCCGAGCGTCTTCATGGCCTTCTGTACAGCGGCGGTTGTCGCGCCGTCGATGTCGTCGGGCAGACCGGCGGTCACGCTGACCGAGACGAGGGCGTCTTGGACGCCGGTGGTCACCATGGTGATCTCGAGGCCCTCGAGCGGTCGCCGGTGGCGGCGTACCGGACGGCGACGGGGTCGGTGCCGGCCTTCGGTGCCGAGAACGACCGGGACGCTGACGCCTTCGATCCGGCCGGGGAGTCGGAGTTCGTCAGCGCGACGAGCTTGGCGCAGGGGAGGCCGGGGTGGTCGGCGCGGTCGACGGGGCCCGCGGAGTTCGACGTACCGGTGCCGCGGAGGCTTGCTGTCTGCGAGACAACGCCTGCCACTCTGCCCAGATGACGGTTGGGTGACGACTTTTGCCGGTCGGGCTTGGGCTCAGAGCGGGTGGGCACCGGGACGGAGGGCCTGGGTCTGGCAGCGCGTTGGGCAAACGTCGGTGTCGCCCGTCGGCAGTTTCGCCATTCGAAGTACCGGTCGGCGGAGCACACCAGCGAAAGGAGTCCTTCCGTGACCACGGACACTGACGAAGGTCGTACTCGGACATTTTTCGGGCAGCCACCTGTCTTGGCGAACCTGTTCGGCGTCGAATTGTGGGAACGGTTCTCCTTCTACGGGATGCAGGGCATCCTGCTGATCTACCTCTACTACTCCGCGGCCGACGGCGGCCTGGGGATCAGCGAGGGAACGGCGACCAGCATTGTCGGTGCGTACGGCGGCCTGGTGTATCTGTCGACGATTGTTGGTGCGTGGCTGGCGGATCGGCTGCTCGGTGCGGAGCGGACCCTGTTCTACAGCGCGGCAATAGTGATGGCCGGGCATGTCGCGCTCGCGCTGATCCCGGGGCTGGCCGGGGTCGGTGTCGGCCTGGTACTGATCGCGTTCGGCAGCGGCGGCGTCAAGGCGAACGCGACGTCCCTGGTGGGATCCCTGTACGCCGAGGACGACCAGCGTCGCGACGCGGGATTCTCGCTGTTCTACCTCGGGATCAACCTCGGTGCGCTGGCCGGCCCGTTGCTGACCGGATTGCTGCAGAAGAACGCGGGATTCCACTACGGCTTCGGTTTGGCGGCGGTCGGGATGGCGTTCGGCCTGGTCCAGTACAGCATCGGGCGTCGCCGGTTGTCCGGTACGGCGCGGGAGGTACCGAATCCGGCACCTGCTGCGACCCTGCGCCGCGTCGCAGCGATCACGGCGGCCGTCGTACTGGTGGTCGTGGTTTTGCTGGTCTCGGGTGTCCTGCCGGCATCGCGTTACGCGACGGCGGTCGTCGTTGTTGCCGCGGTCGCGGCGGTGGCCTATTTCGTGATGATCCTCAGAAGCAGCCAGGTCACACCGGTAGAGCGGCGCCGGGTGTTCGCGTTCATTCCGCTGTTCGTGGCCAGTGCGGCGTTCTGGTCGCTGTACCAGCAGCAGTTCACGGTGGTGACGATCTACTCCGACCAGCGGCTGGACCGGACGATCTTCGGCTGGGAGATGCCGGTCTCGTTCGTGCAGTCCATCAACCCGGTCATGATCATCGTGCTGTCGGGCGCCTTCGCCGCGCTGTGGACCAAGCTGGGACCGCGGCAACCCTCGACCCCGGTCAAGTTCAGCATCGGGCTCGGTGTGATGGGGATTGCGTTTCTGCTGTTCTTGCCGATGTCCGGCGGAGGTCCGAACAGCGCACCGTTACTCGGACTGACCGGAGTACTGCTGGTCTTCACGATCGCCGAACTCCTGTTGTCCCCGGTGGGGCTGTCACTGGCCACCAAGCTGGCGCCGGAAGCGTTCAGGACCCAGATGGTCGCCCTTTTCTTCCTGTCGATCGCGCTTGGCACGGCCATGTCCGGCGTACTTGCCAAGTTCTACAGCGCCGACCACGAGAGCCTGTACTTCGGATTGATCGGTGCGATCGCTCTCGTCCTCGGCCTGGCACTGGGCGTAGCCGCCCCCGCGATCAAACGCCTCATGAGCGGCATCAACTAGCTCCCTGGATTCCTCGGGGCATGGCTGCTGCTTGCCTACCTCTTCCGATCGTGGGCGTCGGGGTGGCTTTGATCGCAAGGACCGATGAATCGGTGCCTCGGGGCCGGTATGTACCGGTAACAGTTCGTTCGGACTTCAGGGAGCACATCATGGGTCAGGTCATCGTCAACCAGTTCGTCAGCCTCGACGGCATCGTCACCGACCCGGACGGGTCCGGTGGTACGCCGGGCGGCGGGTGGGCGTTCCGGTACGGCCCGGAGCCGGTCTCCGGCGACAAGTTCCGGCTCGGCTCGGTCCTGCGCACCGGAGTCATGCTGTACGGCCGAGCCACCTGGGAACTGCTCGGCGGATTGCTGTCGACGCGTGCCGACGACTTCTCCGTCGCGATGACCCAGATCGACAAGATCGTCCTGTCCAGCACCCTGACGGACGCGTCCGGGTGGGCGAACTCACGGCTGGCCGAGACCTCGATCGCCGAGGTCGTCAAAGCCGAGCGCGAGCACCGGGACATCGTGGTGGTAGGCAGCGTGAGCGTTGTACGGGCGTTGCAGGCGGCCGACCTCGTCGACGAGTACCGGCTGATGGTCTTCCCGACGGTCGTCGGGATCGGCGAACGGTTGTTCGCTGCCGAAGGAGGATCGCTCGATCTGGATCTGGTCTCGGTGGACCAGGTCGGCCCCGCCGTGCTGACGACGTACCGGCGGTCAGCGAGTGCTCGCTAAGCCGAAGGCAGCGAACACGTCCGGGTCCTGGAACACCCGGTTGTGACTGATGCCGGCCGCGGTGATGGTGAAGGCGTGCAGGGTATGCAGGTGGTGCGCACCCTCGCCGTCGCCGCGGTAAACCGCGATCCCGGCCTGCCCGTTCGCACTGATCGGGACCACCCGCCAGTCGGTGCCCCGGCGTTCGAACACTCCGGCGACGAACTCCAGGTCCCGCTGCTTGGCCGGCAGGAACTGCAGCGCAGCGATCAGCGCCAGCCGCAGGCTGCCGCGTTGGCCGACCACGTCCGCCGGGTCGGCGGGGAACGGCTGCAACCACAACACGTCGTCGGCTCGGACGAGCGGTCCTGTCGGGTTCTCCCCTTCCGCGACGAGCCCGGACGGCAACGGCCGGCGGCCGCGGTGCTCCAGCGCGGTCAGGCACGTGTTGGTCGCGATTCGGTACAGCCAGGTCCGCAGAGAGGCACGGCTTTCGTCGTACCGGTCGAACGCGCGCCAGGCGCGCAGCAAAGTCTCCTGCAGCAGATCCTCGGCGTCGTGCACCGAGCCCGCCATCCGGTAGCAGTGCTGGAGCAACTCCCGCCGGTACGGCGCGGTCCTCACTTCGAACGTCACCGCAGCAGTGTGCCGCGACCACGGGGGCACCGGGACATCCCCAACTGTTCTCGCATCCTGGCTCCGTGCGGTGTCACGGCGACAATGCCCCGCGAGACCCCTGTCGAGGACCTCGTCGGTTGCCAAGGTTTCATCTAATCCACGGTGTCCTGACGACCCGCTCGGTGACGGGTGGGTCGGTTCAGGTCGCGAGGCGGGCGGCGGTTTGGAGCATCAGGGCGTGGACAAAGGCTTGGGGCAGGTTGCCGCGCAGCTGGTGCTGGCGGGCGTCGTATTCCTCACTGAACAGTTCAGGTGGTCCGCAGGAGGCGCGGGTCCGTTCGAACCAGGCGGTTGCCCCGGTGCGGTCGCCGTGAGCGTGTAGCGACATGGCGGTGAGGAAGCCGCACAGCAGGAACGATCCTTCGGCTTCGGCCAGCGGCCGGTCGTCGTGCCGGAACCGGTAGGCGTACCCGTCCCTGGTCAGCTCCCGCAGATAGGCGTGCAGGGTGGCGACGGTGCGGGGATCGTCGGCGGGTAGCGCGCCGCGCAGCGGCGGAAGTCGTGGCGTCCGGTGTCGTGTGCGGCGGCGGCGCGCAGTCCGGCGGCGGCGGTGAGCCTGCTGTGGGTCCAGGCCCGGTTGTCGATTTCCCAGATCCCGGCATCGGGTTCGGTCCAGCGGCGGGTGATGGCATCGGCGGCGGTCTGGGCGGCTTTCCAGTGGTCGTTGTCGAGCCGGTCGTGCCTTGCGGCGGCGGCGAAGAGGAGGAGGGCTTCGCCGAAGGCGTCGAGCTGGTACTGCTGGTGGGCGCGATTGCCGATGATGTCGGTGCCGCCGGGGTAGCCGGGCAGGTCCAGATGACGCTCGTCGGGGAGGTTGCCTCCGGCAACTGTATAGGCGGGGGCGAGCTGGTCGCCGTGGTCGAGCAGTCGTTGCGCGACGAACGAGACAGCATCATCGAGGAGGTCATCGAGACCGGTCGCGGCACCCGCTTGGCCGGCGTAGCACTGGTCGCGGATCCAGACGTAGCGGTAGTCGTAGTTGCGTCCGGCCCCGGCCCGCTCGGGCAGGCTCGTGGTTGCCGCAGCGACCATGCCTTGCGTACGGCTGGTCAGGCCCCGCAGTACCGCGTAGCTGCGCCTGGCGGCGGCGGGTGCCACGAGATGATCGAGCGAGGCTGTGGTAGCGGCCCAGGCAGTTTCGGTGGCCCGCCAGGCGTCCTCGGGGTCCACCGGCTCGGCGGGAAGTGGGGTGTCGCTGAGCTCGAGCACCAGATCGTGTGACTGCCCGGCCCGCAGCTCCACGCGAGCCGACAATGCACCGTCGTTCGCACGGGCGTCCGCGCCGCTGGTCCAGCGAAGCCACAGCGGGCCGACGCGGCCTGTCCACACCCCGCGCTGGTGGTGGAGATCGGTCAGCGGCTCTCGGTCGTAGTCCGCGCGTGGCTGCAGCACAACCTCGATGGCGGCGGGGGTGTCGACGGCGTGGACGCGGCGGAGCAGCACGACGCGGTGCGGGTCGCCGGGGTAGGCAAGCGCCTCGCGGCACTCGACAACTCCGCCAGTGGTGACCCAGCGGCTGCGCCAGATCATCGACGCGTCCTCGTAGGCTCCTCCCCACACGTACCGCCCGACCGGGGTGACGGTATACGCGCCGATGCCGCCGATCAGGCTGGAGAACACCGACCCGCTGTCCCAGCGCGGCGCACACAACCAGGCCATGTCGCCGGCCGGGCCCAGGACAGCTCCACGCTCACCGTCAGCGAGCAGCGCGTACTCGCGCAGCACCCGCGGCTCCGGGGCAGCCCTGGCCGGCGTCATGGGCTGGCGTCCTTGTCGACCTTGAGCGCCGTCCAGGAGCCACCTGCAGCGCTGAGTGCTGCGATTGCGGCACTGGCCAGCGCAGCACGGCGATGACGGCTGCTGCAAGCCGCGACTGCGAGCATGCTGACCGCGTGCAGGACATCAACACCCGCTCCTGCCGCGAGCACCCCTGTCGTGGGCCGGTGAACCTCAGCCGCCCCCTGTGCAACCCAGCGGGCAGCAAGCAACCGGATTACCCACGACGAGGGCGAGACGACGCCTGTGCCTCCGACGATCTGGGCGCCACGCTGCGGGGCGACCAGCAGAAAGACGCCGCCGGCCAGCCGGAGAGCGGCCATCGAGCGTGCTTCGGCTGAGGCAAACGTCACCGTCGCCACCGCGCCACGGCAGCGGCGGCCAACGACACGAGCCCGGCAGCGACAACCGCCAGTACTCCGTGGTGCTGGGACGCCCACAGTTGGGGATCTCGGCGATGCGCGACGGGGTCGAAGACGCCATGGGACCCGAAATCGTGGCCGCCTTTGCCGTCAGCCGGTTCCCACAGATTGACCGGTGCGTCCGGATCCTTGCGCTGGGGGGTTTGCTGCGCAGCGAATCCGGTCCGGGCCAGGTACCGGTCCAGCAGGCCAGGGGCAACGGCGTTCGCGGCCAGGGTTCCGACCGTGCTCGAACCGACCCAGTACTCGCGCCGCCGCGGATGCTCCGCGGCATGAACCACCGCCCGGGCGGCGAACTCAGGCTGATAGATCGGAGGCACAGGTTGGGCATGGTGCGGCAGCCGGGACAGCACCCATGAGAATTGTGGTGTGTTCACGGCAGGCATCTGCACCATCGTGGTCCGCACACCACTGGCGTCGTGGAGCAGTTCGCAACGCAGCGACTCATGGAAGCCCTGGATGGCGTGCTTGGCGCCGCAATAGGCGCTCTGCAGCGGGATTCCACGGTAAGCCAGCGCCGAACCCACCTGGACGATCGTGCCGCGATCACGGCGTTTCATGTGCGGCAGGACAGCCATCGTCGCGTACACATAGCCGAGATAACTGACCTCGGTCACTCGCCGGTACTCGGCCGGGCTGATCTGGTCGAACGGCGCGAACACCGACGTGAACGCCACATTCACCCACACATCGATCGCGCCCACCTCCGCCTCGATGCGCTCGACCGCCGCGGCGACCGCGTCCGCGTCCGCGACATCGACCGGCATCACCACCGCCGTACCGCCGGCTTGCTCAACGTCGCGAGCGGCCCCGGACAACCCCTTCTCACCTCTGGCAATCAGCACCACGCGATCACCACGCCGCCCGAACCCAATCGCGCAGGCCCGACCGATTCCCCCGCTCGCACCTGTGATCACAACGATCGACATTCCTGTCCTTTCGGATCGACTCCATCGCACACATCACCGGCCGGCCGTGGCGAGATATCCATCCGGTGCCCGGACGGCCTCTCGGCAAACAGCGATCACACAGCAGCTTCTTGACGATCGGGTGACTTCGGCGTAGCCGTCGGATCCGCCGAATCTGCGGGGAGTCGCGTGGCGGCGCTCCCTACCCGGGGGTGCGGTCTTGAGCTGTGAATTCCGGTCGGGGTCGGCAGGTCGGACCGTCATCTCTCGGCCAGGCGTGGCTGCGACCAAGGGCGATGACGAGGAGGCTGCGGAAACTTTGAGATCAGATGTCTTTCCACGATCGACCGGGAACGTGAGTCCGATTCAGGTTAGACAGGGTGCTGAAGGTCAATCAGAAGGGATGATTCCGTGACTGAGCGTCCGTCCGCGCACAGAGCCTCAACCCTTGCGTCGATCTGGAACGGTATGCCCGTGATCGATGCCGACGGGCGGCTGATCGGGTCGGTGAAGTACGTCAGAGCAGGGGATCCAGACACGCCGGCCGACACCCAGCACGCCACCGATGACGGGCTCGGCACCGCGTTCGCACGAGCGTTGCCGGACGTCGAGCCGCAGGTCGGGGTCCGATTCGCAGAACGGCTGGTACGCCGGGGCTTCCTGAAGGTCGCGGGAGCGGGCCTGATGGATCACGACTGCTATGTCGCCGCCGATCAGATCGCCAGGGCGGATGAGGACCAGGTCCACCTGTCGGCGACCGCGAACGAGCTGGTGACGGAGCGCCAGCGGTGGGTCTGAGGTGGAGTTCTACGGCAGGGTCTGGTCGGCTGTGGTCGTTCTGGTCGGGATGCTCGGCTCGGTCTTCGCAGTGTTCACCGAGGGCTGGCTGGTCAGTGGCGTTCTCTTCGCCACCGTGGCAGTCTGCGTCGGCACAATCTCTGGCAATCTTCGTCTGTTGTCGGGGCGTCCGTCGCCATCGGTGCCCTCGTTACTCCGGGCGGCTGTCGGCCATGCCGTCATGTACGGCTTGGCCGGGGTCGGCTGCTTCGGCCTGGGGAACACGATCGGACCGTGGGCGCTGGGTCTGATGGCGATGCTCGCGGTCATCGCGCCGCCCGTGGTGGGCCGCCTGGACTCGTGGCTCGGTTCGTCCTCCGCGGGCCACGAGGAGCCGTTCGGAACAGCGGAGTTCGCGGTTGCCGATCTGCGCGGATGGTCGGACGCAGAGCTCTACGCGGTATGGCGGTCTACTTCGTCCGCCCTTCACCGGGCGGCCGGAGCCGACAAGTCCGCGACGTTGTCGCGTGCCCGGGAGTACCTCCTCGCAGAGTTCGAACGCCGGCATCCTGCCGATGTCGCTGCCTGGCTGCGGGAGGGGCTGGCCGGACAGCCGCCACGGTTCCTCCTCGCGAACTCGGAGGACCGTTCACAAGGTGAGGAGTAACGATCCCTGCGCGGCGTGGTCCTCCCCGCTCGAGGCTGCCGGGACGCGGTGGGTCAGATGGTGACGATGCGGACGCCGTGCCGAGCCAGCCGGCGTGAGATGATCTGGTTGGTACGTCGGCCAGCCGCCGTACGGTCCGCGGACAGATGCGATCCGGCCGACCTCAGCCAGCTCTCCCGGCCGTCCTTCAGGCGGAACCCACAGGCCTTCGCCCGAGTCGCGGGCGGAGCCTCCGACCTCGCCGAGATTGAGCGCGATCTCCTCGTCTGCCAGACGGGCGACCCGGACCAGGTCGCCCTCGATCGACAGTCTGCCCTTCCAGCCACCGACCGCAACCGATCCGGTGTCTTCCTCTACCTGATCGCAATCATCAACCTGGTCATCCTGGTCGGCATCGTGAAGGTCTTCCGCCGGATGCGCACCGGTGAACTCGACGAGGCCGCCCTCGAGGAGCAGTTGAGCAAGCGCGGCTTCAGGAATCGGATTCTGTCGGGTGCCACGAAGGCGGTCACGAAGCCCTGGCAGATGTATCCGATCGGGCTGCTGTTCGGCCTCGGCTTCGATACCGCGACCGAGGTCAGTTTGCTGGTCCTGGCCGGCGGCGCCGCCGCGTTCAGCCTGCCCTGGTACGCCGTACTCACGCTGCCCGTGTTGTTCGCGGCCGGGATGAGCAAACTCAGCATCACCACGGGCCCCCTGGTTGCGATCGCCGACATCGACCTGAACTACGCCGGCTACGGCATCGTCGCGACCTGGCTCCTAGCTCTCGCCATCTGGAAATACGGCCGGACCGAACAGAAATGGACCGCCCACCTCGACCCCGCCGACTGAGCCCCTGGTTGATACGTGGGCTCTTTCAACGGAGGCAGACGTTCCCCGCCGGAATATCACTCGGGCTGCTGACCGAGGAGTGGGCGCGTCAACCGGTTGACCGATCTGATCGGTCAACGGCTCCGAATGGTCTGGGTCTGGGTTGTCGAGCGGGAGGCTGGCGGATGTATGCACCGGCGCCATTGAAACGTCAGCTGAATCGTTCGGGGCTGTTGTTGCTGGGTCCGGCTTTCGTCGCGGCGGTCGCCTATGTCGATCCGGGAAATTTCGCGACGAACATCGCTGCCGGTACGACGTACGGGTATATGCTGTGCTGGGTGGTGGTCGGTGCCAACCTGATGGCGGTGCTGGTTCAGTACCTGGCGGCCAAGGCGAGTATCGCGACGGGCCGGACTCTTGCCGCAGTTGTGCCGCGAGCAGTTCAAGCGGTCGACCTCGACCGGGTTGTGGGCTCAGGCCGAGTTGGTGGCGATCGCGACCGATCTGGCCGAGGTCGTCGGCGGAGCGATCGCTCTGAATCTGCTGTTCGGGATCCCGCTGCTGCTCGGTGGCGCGATCACTGGCCTGGTGTCGTTCGCCTTGCTCATCTACCAGTCGAAGCGCGGCCAGCGGCCGTTCGAGGCAGCGATCGTCGGTCTGCTCGCGGTGGTCCTGATCGGGTTCGTGGTGTCGACGATCCAGTCGCATCCGTCGGGATCGGCGGTGATCGGTGGTCTCGTGCCGCGTCTGGACGGCACTGATTCGCTGGTGCTGGCCGCGGGCATGCTCGGCGCGACCGTGATGCCGCACGCGATCTGGCTGCACGGCGCTCTCGTCACCGACCGGCATGGCAAGACGCTCAAGTCCATGGTCGGCAAACTGCAGGTGCTGAAGGCCACGAAGCTGGACGTCGGGATCGCGATGGCGCTGGCCGGCGCGGTGAACCTCGCGATGGTCGTGGTCGCCGCAGCCGCGCTCAGGGGATCAGGCGCGGACACCTTGGACTCCGCGCACCAAGCTTTCGGCGAGAACCTCGGCCGGATGCCGGCGCTGCTGTTCGCTCTGGCCTTACTGGCTTCGGGTTTCGCGTCGTCGTCGGTTGGCACGTATGCCGGGTCGGTCATCCTCGAAGGTTTCTGGAAGCGGCATGTCCCGCTCGGCGTACGCCGGCTGGTCACCTTGCTCCCGGCCCTGATCATTCTTGCTCTCGGCATCGACCCGAGCCGCGCTCTCGTCATCTCCCAGGTAGTCCTGAGCTTCGGCATCCCCTGCGCCCTGTGGCCCCTAGTCCGCCTCACCGCCTCCCGCAAGGTCATGGGCGAGTTCGTCAACCGCTGGCAAACCACCCTCACAGCCTGTCTGGTGGCAACCGCGATCACCACGCTGAACGTAGTACTGATCGTCCTGACACTTCGCTGATTCCTCGCCCTGGAGAAGGCAGATGCGGCTGCAGCGCTAGGACCAAGTGATTCTCAGCCAGGCTGGGTCGTCTGCTCGGCGTAGCCGGACGTCGCCGTAGCCGGAATCGTCCATCTCGCCGGCTTCGACGAGGTGGTCTACAAACGCCGCGAAATCGTCCTTGTTCAGCCGGTTGCGAACGGCTGCGTCGAGCCGGTTGTAGAGGATCTCCGGGTTGAGGGCCATGCCTTGGAGGTCGTGCGCCGAGACCCGAAGTCTGACCAGCAGTTCTTTGTCCCGCCGGTTGAGCCGGACTCCCTGGATGTCCACCACCAGGGGCATGACGGCGACGAGGACTTCCTTCGGAATCTCGTCGGCGCCGGCGGCGAAGAGAGCGGCACCTAGGAAAGCAGAGGTCATGATGGCCTTGATCGCCGTGCCTCGTCCGCTGACTCGCCACCCTCCCGGGCGCATCTCGAGTTCGCCGTTCAGCTGACCGGACGCGTGCAGGAACAGATCTTCGTAGATCTCGCCGAGCGGTGCCTCCGCAGTGACACCGAGGTCACGAAGGAAGGTGTCGGTCAGCCACTCGCGATCGAGCTCGTCGGGCAGGGTGATGGCATCGACGTAGGCCGTGAGATCGGCGGTCGGGTCAGCCATG
>CAVUFT010000023.1:0-696321 GCA_963740725.1 uncultured Actinomycetota bacterium | reverse complement strand
GGTCGCCCGCGACCGGCTGGCCCGAGGAGTACTCCTCAACCACCCCGAAGCCGTCGCCCTGCTCAGCACCTGGGTCATCGAACGAGCCCGCGAAGGCGCCCGAGTAGCCGACCTGATGACGGAAGGCCGCACAGTCCTCACCCGAAACCAGGTCATGCCCGGCGTCGCCGAACTCCTGACGGATGTCCAGGTGGAGGCAACCTTCCCCGACGGCCGCAAACTCGTCACTATCCACAGCCCCATCATCTGATCCGGAGCACCATGCCAAACGAGATTAGACTTAGCAATGAAGGTCAGAGGGCGCACAACCACGGACGACGGCTCGGTCCGGAGTGGCGACGATGACGGCGGCTCGGCCAGCTGATGGCCCCGGGGCAATCCGAGTAGCACCTGGCACGATCGTGCTCAACGCAGACCGGACCGATGCCGAACGCCTCACCCTGGTAATCCTCAACACCGGCGACCGCCCAGTGCAGATCGGCTCCCACTTGCACCTCCCCGACGCCAACTCGGCGCTGGAGTTCGACCGGACCGCGGCACAGGGGTTTCGTCTCGACATCCCGTCTGGGACCTCGCAGCGTTTCGAGCCAGGTGCTTCGCGGGAGGTCGCGTTGGTGGCACTTCGCGGTCGCCGTCTGGTGCCGGGGATTCAGGTGAAACCTCGTGGTTGAGATTTCTCGGGCTGCGTATGCGGCGTTGTATGGGCCGACTGTCGGGGATCAGGTGCGGTTGGCGGACACCGATCTGTGGGTTGAGGTCGAGCAGGACCTCACTGTCGGTGGCGAGGAGGTGGTGTTCGGGGGTGGTAAGTCGATCCGGGAGTCGATGGCGCAAGGTACGACGACTCGTGGGGAAGGCGCACCGGACACCGTCATCACCAACGTGCTGGTGCTCGACTGGTGGGGCATCGTGCGTGCCGATGTGGGGATCCGGGACGGGCGGATCGTCGCGCTGGGCCGGGCGGGGAATCCGGATATCGCCGATGGGGTGCACCCGGATCTCAGGATCGGGCCGTCGACGGACATCATCGCGGGTGAGGGTCGGATCCTGACCGCTGGTGCGATCGATTCCCACGTGCATCTGCTCTCGCCGTCGCAACTGCATGAGGCGCTGGCGACTGGGACGACCACCGTTGTTGGTGGTGGGACAGGGCCGAGTGAGGGGTCTAAGGCGACCACTGTCACGCCGGGTGCGTGGCACCTGGAGCAGATGCATCGGAGCCTGGATGCGTTCCCGCTCAACGTGCTGCTGCTGGGCAAGGGGAACACGGTCAGCGCGGAAGCTCTTGCTGAGCAGGCCTTGGCGGGCGCGGCTGGGTTCAAGGTGCACGAGGACTGGGGGTCTACGCCGGCCGCGATCGATACCGCGTTGAAGGCGGCCGACGACTGGGGTCTTCAGGTCGCCTTGCACGCCGACAGCTTGAACGAAGCCGGCTTCGTCGAATCGACACTCGGCGCGATCGCGGGACGTTCGATCCACGCGTTCCACGTCGAGGGCGCCGGCGGTGGTCACGCGCCCGACATCCTCAGCATCGCGGCCGAGCCGTACGTCATCCCTGGCTCGACCAACCCGACCCTGCCGCACACGGTGAACACCGTCGCCGAGCACCTCGACATGCTGATGGTCTGCCATCACCTCAGCCCGGACGTACCCGAGGACCTGGCCTTCGCCGAGTCCCGGATCCGCGCGACCACGATCGCGGCCGAGGACATCCTGCACGACCTCGGTGCCCTGTCCGTCACGTCGTCGGACGCGCAGGCGATGGGCCGGATCGGCGAGGTGATCACCCGCACCTGGCAGGTGGCGCATGTGATGAAGGCTCGCCGCGGCCACCTCGGCTCAGGTCCGGCCGACAACGAACGGGCGCGCCGGTACGTCGCCAAGTACACGATCAACCCGGCGATTGCCCACGGCATCGATCATGTGGTGGGGTCGGTCGAAGCCGGGAAGCTGGCCGATCTGGTGTTGTGGGATCCGCGTTCTTCGGCGTGCGACCGGCGCTGGTGATCAAAGGCGGCGTCGATCGCATGGGCTGCGCTGGGTGATCCGAACGCATCGATTCCGACTCCGCAGCCGGTGTTGATGCGGCCGGCGTTCGGGGATGCGATCGGCGCGGATCTCTCGTTCTCGTTCGTCTCGCCCGCGGCGCTCGACGACGGCTTAGCCGAACGACTTCGAACTAAGGCGGAAGCTGCCGCGGTACGGCCGACGCGCGAGGTGGGCAAGGCGCAGATGAAGAACAACGATGCGCTGCCGCCATCGACATCGACCCGGAGACGTTCGCGATCAAGGTCGACGGCGACCTGATCGAGCCTGCGCCGGCGGAGCGGTTCCCATTCGCCCAGCTGTACAACTTGTTCTGATGGGCTCCCCTGAGCTGGTCGCGATGATGCTGGCCGATGGCCGGTTGCCGACGGGTGGGCATACGCAATCGGCCGGCCTCGAGCCCGCAGTACGGGCTGGGCTTGGTGGCTGACGGGCGTCGGCTGGCGGAGGTCGCCGAGTATGCGCGGATCGGCTTCGGACGGTCACGCGGGTCGAGGCGGCGGTCGCTGTTGTCGCGCGTGCTGTTGTGCTCAACGGCGAGCCGGTCGCGGCTCGTCGAAGCGGCTTGGGCAGCTCGAACACCAAGTCATGTATTAAGGGCTGCATCAAGACGGCAAGGCCGGGCCTATCTAAGGCTCGCGGCTCGGGTCTGGCCCGGAAGTGCGCAAACACCTGCGAGCCGATACCGAGATGGCCAGGCCGGTCGTGGTCGGGGTCGTTGCCGCAGTCAACGGGTCTGTCGGCGGAGCAGACCGCTCGGCTGATCGGGTACGACGACGCGCAGACGCGTTGTCGCGGCGTCGCTCAAGCTGTTGCCGGTCGATCCGGCCGAGGCCGCGAGCTGGCTGGCCGGGCTTCACCAGTCGATCGAAGACTTGGTCGCAAGCCGTGGCCGAACTGACGGTGCCCGACGACATCCCGGCGTACGGCGCTCCGCTGGTGGACGTGTTCGCCCAAGCTCATGCTGCCGAGAGAATGAGGTTGTTCCATGCCTGATACGAGCCGATCGTTTCGGCTGGGAGTCGCCGGGCCGGTCGGTACCGGCAAGAGTTCGTTGATCGCGATGGTCTGCCGCGAACTGGCCTCGGAACTTCAGCTCGGCGTGATCACGAACGACATCTACACCGACGAGGACGCGCGGTTGCTGCGGTCGGCGGGGGTGCTGGATCCCGAGCGGATCCGCGCAGTGGAGACCGGAGCTTGCCCGCATACGGCGATCCGGGACGACGTGACGCCGAACCTGATCGCGGTCGAGGACCTCGAACGCGACTTCGCTCCGCTCGACGTCGTACTGGTCGAGTCGGGCGGCGACAACCTGACCGCGACCTTCTCCCCCGCGCTGGTCGATGCGCAGATCTTCGTTCTCGACGTCGCCGGCGGCGGAGATGTCGCCCGCAAGGGCGGACCGGGCATCGCGCGGGCCGATCTCCTGGTCGTGAACAAGACAGACCTCGCACCGTACGTCGGCGTCGACGTGCCCCAGATGGTCAAGGACGCCGAGGCTGCTCGCGGCGGGAAACCGGTGCTTGCGTTGTCGAGAACCGACCTGGAATCGGTGGCGAAGCTCAAGCAATGGGTCCTCGCAATGACCGAGGTCGTCCGCAGCGGTCACCACACACCGGTCGATCCCGGCCCGATGGCGCCCCACTCCCACATCGGCGAGGACGGCGTACTGATCAGCCACACCCACTCGCACGACGAGGACCACGGCCACGCTCACGCAACAGACGGTGACCGAGTCGGTGCCTAGGTGAACCTCGCGGAACTGAGTGCTGCCTCTTCGGTGCACGGCGAACGAGGTAGTGCTCAGGTGAACCTCGCGGATCTGAGCGCGGCCTCATCGGTGGACAGCGGACGAGGCGGTGCTCAGGTGAGGGGCGCGGAGCTGGGTGCTGCCTCTTCGGTGGACGGCGGACTAGGTGGTGCTCAGGTGAGGGGAGGCGCGGGGGTCGGAGCTGGCGGTCGACGAGTTGGTGGGAGGGCAGGCTGCGGGCGATGGCGCGGTCGGGCGGCACTCGAGTTGCCGGCCGGGCATCTCGCCTCCCAGCTGTGGACCTCGCCTGGCTTGGGCGGCGCAGCGGGGTGGGTGGGGTGACGGTTACTCGGATTGAGGTGGTGGCTGATTCGGTTCGGGATCGGTGTGTGTTGGTGACTGGGTTGTTGTCGCCTCGGCGGTTGCCTGCGGAGGACGGAGTGGTGCGGATCGCGCTGGTTGCCGCGGGGGCGTTGCTGCTGGCGGGTGACCGGGTTCGGATCGAAGTCTTGGTTCATGGCTTGGTCCAAGTCGAGATCGTCGAGACGGCCGGGACGGTGGCGTATCCGACCAGGGGCGGGTCGAGCAGCTGGGAGGTCGACATCACGTTGACCGGCGGTGCGAGGTTGAGCTGGTACGGCGAACCGTTCGTGGTCGCCGAAGGCGCTGAGGTGACTCGGTCGACCTGGCTCTCACTCGACGACGGTTGCGCGGCGGCGCTCCGCGAGTCGCTGGTGTTCGGGCGGCACGGCGAGGTCGGCGGCACGCTGCACGCCGTACTGCGGGCGTCCGTGGGCGGGGATCTCGTCTTGGCCGAAGACTTGGATTTAGGTCCGGAAGCTCGATCCGGGTGGGCCGTGCTCGGGGACGCGCGTTGTCTCGACACGGTGACTACGTTCGGGTTCCGCCTGCCTGACACCGTCGAGACGCTCCAACTCGAACGACCGGGCTCGATCGCGCGCCGCCTGGTGGACGCGCAGCACGAGAGCGATCTTGCGCAAACTTGGGCAGCCCGGCCGTGGCCTGACAAGATCTCCGGGTGCAGCTGAATCGAGACGATGCCTTGACCCGGGCGGTCAAGCTGGCGACGAGCGGGCGCCGCGCGATCCTCGGGATCACCGGAGCGCCGGCGGCCGGCAAGTCGACGTACGCCGAACAGCTCACGGCTGAGCTGATCGGTCTCGGCCACCAGGTCGCGCTGGTACCCATGGACGGTTACCACCTGGCGCAGGCGGCGCTCGAGGAACTCGGGCTGGCGGCGGTCAAGGGGGCACCGCACACGTTCGACGGGTACGGGTTCGTCGCGTTGCTCGATCGGTTGAAGAAGTCACCCGAGGAGACGATCTGGGCGCCGCGGTTCGACCGCGATCTGGAGGACTCGATCGCGGCCAGCATCCCGGTCGCCCCCGAGGTCAGCCTGGTGATCACGGAGGGCAATTACCTCCTGCTCGATTCGATGCCTTGGGCAACCGCTCGCGAGTTGCTCGACGATGTTTGGTACATCGATCTTTCGGACGACATCAGACACGAGAGGCTTGAGGCCCGGCACCGGCGCTACGGGCGCTCGCCCGCGGAGGCGCACGAGCGAACCTACGGCAGCGACGAGGCCAACGCCCAACTGATCGCGTCGACCCAGCCCGCCGCCGACGCGATCCTGCACCTGTCCTGAGCGCCGATCGCGCTCTTGTTTCCGATGACGGTTGCGCCTTCCTGTGTGGTCCGTCAGGCGGTACGGTCGACCTAGCAGGCATCGGCTCTCCGGCGCAGTTTCGGCGGGGCAGTCGGTCAACTTTTTACGGTTGTTGAACCAGCATTTGAAACAAGTTTTGGCTAGTCCTCCAGCGACCGTTGGGCGCAAGGTTCGAACCGCTCAGCGGACAGTGTTTCGAGACTCGCCGAAATGGTTCTGACATGACCCTCGGCGCGGGATAGTTTCGAGATCCCCCCACGTGTGGAGGTCCCACTCCCCCCGGGACCCGCACGGGCGAGTGCCCCGATCCATGGTCGGGGCATTCGTTTTTCCCGGAGCCGGATCAGCCGCGCGGTTCCGGACGCAGGTCAGCCGTGCGGTTCCGGACTCGGGTCAGCCGTGCTGTTTAGGAGCAGGGTCAGCCGTGCTGTTTAGGAGCAGGGTCAGCCGTGCTGTTTCGGAGCAGGGTCAGGCGAGCCATTCGGAGCAACTCGGGCGAGCATGTCGGAGCCGGGTCGAGTGACAGGCGGTGGGCGGCCGGGGCTTGGCGTGCGTCGTCGTGGTGGGTGACGATCTAGGCGGGGGTGCCGTGGGTGTCCGCGATGCGGTGCACCGGTCTGCTTCGCCGAGTGCGGCGTAGTCGGCGTACGGGGGCGGGTGAGGTCGCCGGCCGCGCCGTGGCGGGCGGCGAAAAAGATTCTCCGGGGGTGTCGATTTCGGCTGGTTCGGTCCGACGTATCAGTGAAGGCACCTACCAGGCAGGGAGATCGAGATGTCCGAGAACAGCACCCACCAGATGATCGTCACCATGCTGGCCGAGGGGAACCCGGTGTGGTTCGTCGCGGCGATGGTGAACATGCGCAGCCACGACGTGTACGAGATCGGCAGAGCCGCCGGGTACCCCGACAAGGCCAAGCTCCGGCGCGCTGTCTGGGCCCAGCAGAACCGCCGCCGGGCAGTCGCAGCCCAAGCCGCTTGATGAGGGCGAAACTCGCCCCTCCCTCCTCCATCCGTCACGCAAGACGCCCGTACTACGGCGCCCAGCGTGGCGGATGCGGCATTTCCGGACACCTGCCCCACCGATCTCCTGCGCCCCCAACACCTGGCTGCGCACCGCGGGAGCTCCGCACCTGGGATGGGTGTCTCTTATTGACACATCCGGGGGGTTGGCTGATGGATAGCATCGGGTTGTTGGAGCCTATTCGCGCTGAGGAGTGAGTCATGATCTTCATTACGGCCAAGTTCCAGGTTCTGCCGGAGCATGCTGACAAGTGGCCGGAGATCTCGGCTGACTTCACTGCCGCGACGCGGAATGAGGACGGCTGTCTGTGGTTCGACTGGTCCCGGTCGCTCGACGACCCGAACGAGTACGTCCTGGTCGAAGCGTTCCGCGACGGTGACGCCGGTGGCGCGCACGTCGGGTCCGATCACTTCAAGGCGGCTCAGCAGACGCTTCCGCAGTACCTCGCCTCGACCCCGAAGATCGTCAACTTCGAGGTCCCGCAGTCCGACTGGTCCGAACTCGGCGAACTCGCCGTCGACCGCTGAAGGTCCTTCACGTTTTAGGTGCCGGCCCCGCCCCCGGGACCGGCAGGTCTATTTCACGTCATCCCCGTACTCCGGACAACACCTCCGGCTACCCACGTTTCCGCGCGTCCTACCCAACTGACCACGCCAGTTGAACACCAGGTAAACAAGACGCCCTAGTACCGGAATTTCGTTGACCGCGGCAACCAGTTCGCGTGCTGAACGAAGCTCAGTTCTCGCAGCCGATGCCGTCGCCGTCTCGGTCCAGTTTGCGTGAGTAGCCCGGGTCGCCGCGATGGATTGGCGCCTTGCCGGCTGCACGGACGGCGTCGCAGTTCTTGTAGTAGGCGGCTTCCGCCGTCGGCTTCGGCTTGGGCTTTGGCTTGATTGTCGGCTTGATCGTTGGCTTGGGCTTTGGTTTGGGCTTAGTGGTGGTGTTGCGTGTGGTCGGTTTGGTGGTCGTCGGCCTGGTGGTCGGCGGCACGGACAGTAGTCCGGCAGGCTTTGACGCTGCCGCCGTCGGTGTGGCCGACGGCGTGGCTGTTGGCTGGGCGGAACTTGCGGTGGTGGTCGGTTCTGCAGTGGTGACGGTCTTGATCTCCGGTTGTGCCACTTCGCCCTGCTGGGTTGCGGCGCCGCAGCCAGCGGCCAGCGCAATCCCCAGCAGGCCAACGGCGATTCTGAGCACAGTTCGGTCCTGATGCATTTATCCCCCAACCCGCCCTCGGCCCCCCGAGGCGGGATCTGATGCTCGGGCCCCCACGGTCCGAGCGAGGTCATGCCTACCACCGATCGATCACAGTCTGCGATGGTTCGGCCGATTTTCGGGGGAAGGTGACGCTGGTTCGTTACCTAGTGCGATCAGTCTTCCGGTACTACGACTGTGTTCTGGGCTGCGGCGATCTTCCAGGTGGTGTCTTTGGCGAGGAAGTAGACGGGGCTGCCGGTCTCGACCGGGAGGGGGACGGTGGAGTCGGGGCGGCGGGTGTAGTGCTGGTTGACGTTGACGACGGCGATGTCGGGGCGCACGAAGAGGAGATGGTCGGGGGTGTAGGTGGCGTAGGAGTCCTGGGTTGCGCCTGGGAGGACTCGGCGGGTGAACTCCTCGATGGTGGCGCGGCCGTACAGGCGCTTGCCGTGGCCGGTGACCCAGAGTGCGTCCTCGCGGAAGAGCGCGAGGAAGGCATCGGCATCCTCGCGTCGCTGCGCGTCTTCTACAGCGGCCACTAGTGCGACGATCTCGGCTACGTCATCGGCGCTCGGGATCTGTCCGGAAATGTCCATGGCCAGATCCTCATACCTCAACTTCACTTCAACTCAAGTTTTGTTGTTGAAGGCAACGGGCAGGCTGCGATCACCAGACGGTGGCGGTCGTCTGGTGATCGCGGAGAGGGTCAGGTGCGCGGGACCTTGAGCTTGTCCCAGGTCTCCTTGCCGGGGATGCCGTCGGCGTCGGAACCCGGGTGCTGAACATCGCCGTGGAAGCCGAGCTTCCGCTGCCAGGCCGAGTACGAGGCGAGGTCGCCGGTTCCCCAGACGTCCTTGTTCGTCTGGGTTTCGTAGCGGTTGCAGTCCTCGGCCACCAGGCGGTTGTGCATCGCGGCGATGATCGGGCTGCGGCGGCCCCTCATGAAGAACGAGGTCCCCGGGAAGGTCACGTTGCCCGGGCGAGGGCCCATCGCGGTGTGGATGTAGTTCGGCCGCCCGTACCCGGCGATCCAGTTGGACTTGCGCACGTGCCGGGCGCACACGTCGTCGTAGTTGCCTTCGATCGTGTAGACCTTCGAGCCCTCGACCCCGGTGACGAGGCCGACGTGGTCGATGTTGGCCTTCAGATCCGTACCACCCCAGTCGAAGAACACGATGTCGCCGCGCATGATGCCCGCGGTGTCGACGTGCCACTGGCCGTGGTTCTTGAACGCGTGCGCATGGGCGGTGGTCAGGGCGAAGTCGCCGCCGAAGGTGACCGCCTTCTCGTTGCCCGACTTCCAGGCCCAGAACGTGATCGAAGCGTCGCACCACGGGAAGTTGCCGGCGAACGCGTTGCCGTTCCGGTCGCGGTACCACTTCTGGATCTTGTTCGGTTCACCGAGACCGATGTCCAGCTCGGCCTGGTGAATCATGTCCTCGACGCCGCTCATCACTCTTCCCCCCGTCCGTACATGCCGTTCTCGTCGGGCTGTCCGAACTCCGCCCGCAGCAGCTCCGCCTCGTCCTCGATCTGGTTGTCGAAGGCGGGCTCGGTCAGCAGTGCCGCCTGCTCCTCCTGCGGCATGTCGTCGGGTCCGTCGCCCGCATACTCGTTCGTCATGGCTACAACTCCCCCTTGGTTCCTCCAGCGATCCTTCTTCCAGCCAGCGTCACCCCGAACCTTCCGCCAGTCTTAAAGAACATCTCCACCACTCCTTGGATCTCGGCGTGAAGGAATTTGCCGAGAACCGAAATCCCCCAGCGAATTCGGTTGACCTCGGGGCCTGGAGCCGGTGGGATCGCGACATGCTCGTGCTGATGTGTGGGACGTCGTTCTCCGGCAAGAGCACGTTCGCGTGGGCGCTCGCGGCGGAGATTCACGCCTTGATCATCAGCTTGGATGAGATCAACGAGCGGCGTGGGCTGTGGGGTGGCGACGGGATCCCGATCGAGGAATGGCAGCAGACCCACGAGATCGCGTCCACCGAGGTCCGCGCCCAGCTCCTAGGTGGACGGAACGTGGTTGTTGATGACACCAGTTCGTTGCGGGTACTGCGGGATGGGTGGCGGGCGTTGGCGGGTGAGGTCGGGGTTGGGTTCGGGTTGATCTACCTGGATGTCGGGCACGCCACGATCCGCCGGCGGATGGCGGAGAACCGGGTGAGCGGGGTGCGGCGGGACGTGGCGTACGCAGTACTGGAGGAGCATTTGGCGAGCTTCGAGCCGCCTCAGGCAGACGAAGGTGCGCTGCGGGTGACTTCGGCGGAGGACCTGGTTCAGGTCCTGAAGTACTTCACGATCTGACCGATGTCTTCGGTGGCGGCCTCCGGGTACGCCGTGAGGCGGGCGTGGATCGCGCTGGCGATCGGGAGGTCGGCGGCCTCGGCAGCGAGCGCGACATCCTTGGCGGCGAGGCGCACCGGGAAGTAGGCACCCTCGGCGAACGCCCGGCCGGCGATCCCTGCGAGAGGTGAGGCAGCCATCGTTCGCTTGAGCTGTTCCTCGGGGATGCCGAGTGCATCCGCGAGGGCGAGCGCCTCCCCGATCAGCGCCACGCCGTTGACGATCGCGTTGATCATCACCAGTTTGACCGCTGCACCGGTACCTACGGCACCGGTCCGGTTGACGCTGCCGAACACCTCGAGCATCGGCATCACTCCATCGGCATCGCCGCCCACGAAGAGCGAAAGCTCCCCACTCGCAGCCCGGTCGACGCTCCCCATCACCGGCGCGTCGACGAGCGTCACGCCATCCGGAAGCAGGCCAGCCACTTCCTGTACTGCGGCCGGCCCGATCGTCGACGCCTCGACCAGTACCGCGCCCAGCTTCAACTTAGACGCGAAGGAAGTGACGACCTCCCGTACTGCGGCCGGGTCGGCCAGCATCGTGACGACGACATCCGCATCCTGTACTGCGTCAGCCGGCGACTCGGCGACCTCGGCGAACCCATCCGTTCGCCCGGGCGAGCGGTTCCACACCGTCAGCGGGTAGCCGGCCGCCGCCACCCGGCGCGCCATCGGCCCACCCATCGAGCCGAGCCCCAGAAACGCGATCTTGCTGTTCTTGTCCATGCCGACAACGCTAGGCACGCTCACGAGGTGTGAAAAGCGAATGTCTAGCATGGGACCCATGCCCCAGCAGCATGACTTCTCCACTCCGCTCCTCCGTATCTTCGCCGAGGTCGCCCGGCTCGGGTCGTTCACCGCCGCGGCCCCGGTCCTCGGCTACACCCAGTCCGCGATTTCACGGCAAATTTCATCCCTTGAAGAAGAGGCCGGTACTGCGCTCTTCGACCGGCTCCCCCGGGGAGTACGGCTGACCGAACCCGGCCAGCGCCTGCTCGTCCATGCCCAGGCAGTACTCGATCGGCTGGATGCCGCCCGGCGGGAGCTCGCAGATCTGCGCGACCTTGCGACTGGTCGGTTGCGGGTGGCGGCCTTTGCCACGGCCGATGCCGCTCTCGTTCCGCAGGCGATCGCGGCGTTCCAGCAGCGGCATCCCGCGGTGCAGGTATCCCTGCGGGAAGGGTTCACGCCCGTGTTGCTGGAGCTGCTCGGCTCGGGTGATGCCGATGTGGCGGTGGTGAGCTATCCGGAGACGCAGCATCTCGACGGGTTCGAGTTGAGCAAGGTGTGCGACGACTTCATGTACGTCGCGTTCCCGGCCGGTCATCGGCTCGCTGGGCAGCGTCAGGTGCGGCTGGCTGAGCTTCGCGACGAGGAGTGGATCGCGGGAAGTTCCAACCCTGAGGACACCTTGATCAGCTCGTGTCTGCGGACCGGGTTCCAGCCGCGGATCGGCTTCGTCGCGCGGGACTGGATGGCGAAACAGGGATTCGTTGCTGCAGGCATCGGAATCACCTTGATCCCGTCATTGGCGGCGGACGCGGTACGGCGTGACGTCAAGCTGGCGCTGGTTCATCCGGACGACATCCCACCGCGCCAGGTCTACTCCGCGATCACCAGCGGCTTCACCCCATCCCCCGCCACCCGCGCCTTCCTGGACATCCTTCACCGCTAGAAACAAGCCCTAAGAACCGGCTCCAGGGTGCTGGGCGGCGTACGCTCTGGGCGTGGCTGGTGTGGGCTCGGTTGTCGGGTGGTTGCGGGCTAAGGATGCGGGGCTGTCGGCTACCCGGCGGGCGGCTCGGGCGGCGATCGTGATGCCGGCGTTGTTCGCGTTCGCGTCGCTGGTGATCGGGAACCCGGTGATCGGAATCTTCGCCTCGTTCGGGTCGATGGCGATGGTGCTGTTCGTCGACTTCACCGGTTCGATGACGGAGCGGCTGCAGGCGCAGATCAGCCTGATCGCAGCCGGCGTCGTACTGATCACGATCGGAACGCTCGCATCGGGCTCGGCCTGGATTGCTGCGCTGGTCACCCTCATCGTCGTCTTCGTAGTGCTCTTCGTCGGCGTGATCAGCTCCGTATTGGCCAGCGCGACAACAGCTCTCTTGGCCGCCTTCATCCTGCCGGTCACACTGGCAGGCCCGGTCAGCTCACTGCCAGACCGTCTGCTCGGCTGGCTCCTGGCCGGAGCCGCGTCGCTCATAGCCATCACGGTGCTCTGGCCTGCACCAACCCGCGAACCACTGCGCGACCCGACGGCACACGCCTGCGCTCTGATCGCCAAGCGCCTCAGAGCCGGCCTTGCCTGTCTCAGAGACGGCCCCGACCCCGCTCTGACCGAAGGACTCATCGCCTCGATCGACGAGGCTTCGGACGCCGTTGCTGCACTACGCAAGACCTTCTTCGGTACGCCGTACCGTCCGACGGGTCTTTCGACGTCAGCCCGCACTCTCGTCCGCGTGGTCGACGAGGTCATCTGGTTGGAGACGGTCCTCCAGCGGCACCTCCGCATCCCCCAGCCAGGTCCTGTGGACGCACAGCTTGCAGAAGTCTTCGAGTCGGCCGCAGTAGTACTCGAGCAGGCCAGCGATCTCCTAGGCAACGGCGGCGATCTAGACCAATTCGCTACCGCTCTCGACAGGCTCAAGCAAGCACGGGTCGCACTGGAAGAGACAGTGACGGCGTTGCTGCCAGCAACCAGCGCCGCGAACGGCAACGTAGTCACGGCGTTCGTCAGTGGAGTAGAGCCGACATTCAGAGCGCAGGAGATGAGCTTCGCGATCACAGCGATCGCGGAGAACATCGAGCTGGCAGTAGCGGCTCGTGGGCGTACCTGGTGGCAGACCTTGCTGGGAGGCGGTCCGACAGGCATCGGCTCTCCCCTGTCATCAGTACGGGAGCGCGCAGGAGCTCATGTCGAGCGCCACTCGGTCTGGCTGCACAACAGCATCCGCGGCGCCGTCGGGCTCGCGCTAGCCGTCCTGATCGCCGATCTGGCCGGAGTACAACACTCCTTCTGGGTCGTGTTCGGCACGTTGGCAGTATTGCGTTCCAACGCGCTCAGCACCGGCCAGAACGCACTCCGCGGACTGCTGGGCACAGTGGCCGGCATCATCATCGGCGGTGGACTAGTCGTTGCCATCGGCACCAACACGACGGTCGCCTGGCTGCTACTGCCGGTCGCTGTCGCGCTGGCCGGCCTAGCGCCTGCCGCGTTCTCCTTCGCCGCAGGCCAGGCAGCGTTCACCGCAACACTGTTGCTCCTGTTCGACATCATCTCGCCCGCGGGCTGGGAAATCGGCCTGGTGCGGATCGAGGATGTAGCGATCGGCTCAGCAGTGAGCCTGCTCGTCGGCGTGCTGTTCTGGCCGCGCGGCGCGAGCTCGGCCCTGCGACAGGCGCTTGCTGAGGGCTACTCGGACAGCGCGCACTATCTACGTCAAGCAGTCGAGTACGCAGTGACCCGCTGCGACGGACGCTCGCTACCAGTCCCCGAACCTTCCGAAGAAGGCCGACGCGCGGCGGCTGCTGCAAGACGTCTCGACGATGCCTTCCGCACCTACCTTGCCGAGCGCGGCGCCAAGCACCTCCCCCTGGCCGACGTGACCACCCTGGTCAGCGGCGTCGCAGTACTGCGTATCACTGGCGACGCAATCCTCGAGCTGTGGAGCTCTGGCGATCGCACCCCGGCCGGCGACCGTACTGCGGCTCGCACGGAGCTGGTCGAGACCACTGGAGCGCTAGTGGAGTGGTACCAGCAAACTGCAGTCGCCCTGGCGAGCGCGGGCACGCTCCCGGCTCAGGTACTGCGGGACTCTGACGGCGAGGAGCGCCTGCTCAACGCAGTACGGCAGGACCTTACTGGCGATGACGGGCGGTGGACGGGCACCGCAGTACGGATGCTGTGGACCGCTGACCATCTGGATGCCGTACGGCGACTCCAGGCAGCTGTCGCCGAGACCAGCGGATCTACAGTGGCTGGATGAGCGGGACACAGGCCATACCGGTAGCGATGCTGGTGTTCGACGGCGTTCGGCTGCTGGATCTCACCGGACCGCTGGAAGTCTTCGATGTGGCCGCGGCGATGGGTACGGGGCACCAGGTGACGGTGTGCTCGCCGGGTGGCGGCGATGTGACGACGTCGGGCGGCCTGCGCATCGGAGTACAGGCTGATGCGGCTTCGCTGTCGTTGGTGGACACCCTCGTAGTACCGGGTGGCGAGTGTCTTGTCACTGAACGGCCGGACCCTGCACTGCAAGCTGCGATCGCGCAGCTCGCTCCTGGTGCTCGCCGGGTTGCCTCTGTTTGCGCAGGGGCCTTCGCGCTCGCCGAGGCGGGCTTGCTGGAGGGGAAGCGGGCGGCGACGCATTGGCGGCATACCGGGACGTTGCGGCGACGGTTTCCGTCGGTGACGGTCGATGAGGAATCGATCTATGTGCGCGACGGACGGGTGCTGACGTCGGCCGGTGTCAGTGCGGGGATCGACCTGGCGCTGGCGCTTGTCGAGGAGGACGCCGGCGACGTTGTGGCGCACGAGATCGCCAAGGATCTGGTGGTTTTCATGCGTCGCCGCGGAGCACAACCGCAATTGTCGGTACCGGCCAGAACCGCACGTCCGCAGAGGGATCCGCTGCGCATTCTGTGTGACGAGATCGCGGCTGATCCCGGGCTCAATCACAGTTTGTCGGGCATGGCGGCGCGGGCCGGGCTCAGCGAACGCCATCTCAGCCGGCTCTTCAAAGCCGAGACGGGAATGACGCCGACCGCCTACGTCCATTCCGTACGCCGGGAGGCCGCCCTCGCGTTGGTCGAAGCCGGCGAAACCCTCGGCGCCGCAGCCAGGCGCAGCGGACTCGGCAGCGAGGAAACACTCCGCCGAATTCTCAGGTCACTAGACTCGCCGGATGGGGCGACGGGTTGAGATCTGCATCGACGCGACCGAGCCGGACGGCGTACGGGATTTCTGGCGGACGGCTTTGGCGTATGTCGACGAACTGAAGGATGACGGCGCTGTCGATCTGGTCGACCCGGACGGCGACGGGCCGACGGTGTGGTTTCAGCGGGTGCCCGAAGCGAGGGCGGCGGAGAAGAATCGTCTGCACCTCGACATCTTCGTCACTGATCCGGAACGCGAAGAACTTGCCGCCCGGCTGGTGACGCTGGGCGGCAAGATCCTCGCGATTCATCCTGGCTTTACTGTGCTGGCAGATCCGGAAGGAAACGAACTCTGCCTCACCTTGGGCTGACTGCTCAGCGCTTGCGTCCCCGCCAGCGGGTCGACGTACCGATTCCCGCCAGATGCAAGGCAATACAGAGCAGTCCGGCCATCAGCAAAGTCTGCGGTGTGAACGCATCACTCACCTTGGCGTCGGCCCAATCCAAGATAAGTGCCAACCCGAAAATCACTGCGGCAATGATCGCGAACATCAAGACTCCCAACAACACGGCGGACGGGGCGGCTCATCTAACTCCCACCCGGTACCCACCACAAGACCGAACCGAAACCCGCCGGATAACAACTTCGACTGGGCCCGATCTTGCCGACGACCGCCCGGCCGTGGCAGGCACACCAGCCGCGCTCATGATCTGCTCGATCGGGCTTGTATTCCTCGATCCAGGTAGCGACCCGGTGCGGCCTGGGTCTTGGTGGTGAAGTGCTCGAGGCTGCGCAGTTCGAACTCGAGCGTGGAGTGCCTCGTCTCGATGACCGCGTTGTCCAGCGCAGATCCGGGCCGCCCCACGGACTGGGTGATGCCGAGCCGGGTGCAGGCAGCCCGTACGGTGCCGGCGGTGTACTCACTGCCCTGGTCGGTGTGCATGATCGCCCCGGCGACCGCGTCCTTGCCGCCACGGACCGCGACCGCCATGACCAGCGCGTTGTAGGCGAGTTCGGCGTTGTGGTGTTCGCCCAGGCTGAACCCGACGATGCGCCGAGACGACGTGTCGAGTACCGAGTCCAAGAACAGTTTGCCCTCGTCGGTGTTGATCTCGGTCCCGTCACCGTACCACTTGCGATTCACCGTGCCGGCACCGAAGTCGCGACCGATCAGGTCCGGTGCCCGCCACCTGCCCCGGCCCGGCCGGGCGGTCTGCTTGCGCCGCCGTTCGCGCCTGGCCGCAACCCGAGTTCGGCCATCAGCTGCGCGACGGTGTTCTGCTGACCCGCCACCCCTCATCACGCAGATCGGCGGTGATCCGCGGCGACCCGTACGTCCCGTGATGCTTCGCGAACCACCGCCGGATGGCCACCTTCAGCTGCTCCCGCCGCGCACGCCGGCCCGACGCGTCACCGTGGCGCCACTTGTAGAACCACGCCTGGGACACCCCCAGCGCCCGGCACGCCACCGCGTGCGGCACCCCGTACTGCGCCCTCTGGGTGGCGATGAACCCGGCCACGGCTACCGGCCCATCGCATCCTCGACCCACAGGGCCACCGAGCGTTTGAGCACATCACGCTCCATCGCCAGCTCCGCGTTCTCCCGCCGCAACCTGGCCAACTCGGCCCGCTCTACTCCTCACTCAACCGGCCCTCACCATCACGAGCTCGCCGGTCCTGCCCGACCCAGTTCGCCAGCGTGCCCGGATTCACGCCCAGCTCACGAGCCACCTGCGCGACCGGCCTACCGGTCTCCCGGACAATCCGAACCGCGCCGTCGCGGAACTCCCATCAAACTTCCGTCGTGCCTCAGCTCAACGCCCTCACCTTCTCAAGGGGATGTCTCCACGCTACGGGCCTCTTCGGGTGAGGTGCTGGTCAGGGGGCGATCGATCAGGATTCGAGAAGTGTTCGGTGGTGGGGGTGGCTAGGGTCGTTCACATCGCTAGTCGACACAGGAGGAACTGAGATGGCTGCCACGGAGAAGACCAAGTCGTACGACGGATTCACGGACGACGAGCGCGATGCGATGAAGGAGCGGGCCAAGGAACTGAAGGCGACCGCGCGTCGTGGTTCTGGGGCCAAGAAGGCTGACGGCGAGGCCGAAGTACTGGAGAAGATCGCCGAACTGCCTGCCGAAGAGCGGGCGATGGCGGAGCGCATTCACGCCATCGTGAAGGCCAGTGCGCCGTCGCTCACGCCGAAGACCTGGTACGGGATGCCGGCGTATGCCAAGGATGGGAAGGTCGTCTGCTTCTTCCAGAACGCGGGGAAGTTCAAGGCCCGCTATTCGACGCTCGGTTTCAACGACTCCGCCAATCTGGACGACGGCACGATGTGGCCGACCTCGTACGCGCTGACGGAACTGAACGCCGCCAACGAGGCGAAGATCGCCGAACTCGTGAAGCAAGCAGCAAGCTGAACACTTCCGGGCGGTTGTCGATCGCCTCGCTGAACACCCGCGGAATGCCGGTCCTCGGTTCGGGATTGGCTGCGCGGTACCGGGCGATCGGTGAGTACTTCGAGGCGAGCGACATGGATGTCGTCAACTTCCAGGAAGTACTCACCTACTACCACTTGCGCCTTTTGACGAAGCATCTTCCGTCATTCCGGTACGCCGTACTGCGGCCGTCTGCGGCAGGGCCGGCCGGTGGATTGGTGACCATGTCGCGGCGACGCGTCGTTGGGAGGGAGTTCCGGCGATTCCCTTTGGCGTCTGGTGATCGGCTTCCCTTCCGGGCTTGGGTCGGAGCGCCGTTGAAGGGGATCTTGACAACCCGGCTCGCCGAACCCGCAGTACGGATCATGAACACTCATCTGGTCGCCAACTTCGACGGTGATTGGTCACCACAGAGCCGGTACTACGTATTGCATCGGCAGCAGCTCGCAACTCTTGCGTCTGTTGTCGGTTCGGGGCCTTTGGTTGTCAGCGGTGACTTCAATGTCGCCAGGGATAGCTCTTTGTTCGAGGACTTCATGGCGGGGAGTCGGCTTGTTGATGCGTTCGGTGGGGAGTGTCCGCCGACGTTCCGTTCGGAGTACCTGAGGCCTGGGCAGTTGTCGCGCTGCATCGACTTTCTGCTGTGCTCTGCCGGGACGACTGCTGAAGACGCTCGACTGATCCTGACGGACGAGGTCCCTGGAGTGGGCTCCGCCTCGGACCACCTCGGGCTCGCTGCAAAGCTGACCTTCGGGAGCTGAGCCTGGGGCGACGTAGGGTGACCAGACCGGTACCTCTCGTCATGGGACTGCGCTACATGGCTAGGTGAGGTTGGGGCGCGCGCTCGGAGCCACCTCACGCACCATCACGCAGTTGCCCAGGCCCTTGGGGCGGTCGTAGGTGAAGCCTTCGCGCTCATACATCGCGCGGGTGCCGTTGTAGAGGAACGACGAGTTCTTCTTTCGGATCCCGCCGGTGTCATGTGGGTAGCCCTCGACCAGGCCGCCGCCCGCCTGCGCGATCAGTTCGACGGCTCCGCGCAGTGCGATCGCCGCCAGCCCCTGACCGCGAAAGCCACGCTCGACCAGGATGCAGGTGACCCGGTAGTCAGGCAGCCGCTCGGCAGTGGCCAAGTACTCCTTGCGATGCTGGATGCCGGGCAACTCCTCGGGTGTTCCGTACTCCGCCCAGGCGACGGCCCGGTCGCCGTCGTAGACCAGCGCCGCGTGCGCGATCCCGTCGGCCACCAAACGCTGCTTGAGCGCCCGGTTCCCTTCGGCGCTCTGGCCCTTCTCCGCGCAATCGGGATGAAAATGCGTACACCAGCAACTGGCGAACATGCCCTTGTTCCGGTCGACAAGAGCAGCGAAGTCGTCGAACGTCTCCGGCGTCAGCGCCCTGATCACGAAATCGGACATGCCAGCAAGGTACCCCCGATTCCGGACGTTCTCCGTCCGGTAGCCCATGCCCCCAGAGAGGAGTGGGGCCTGGTACCGAGGTTGCTGACAGCGGTGGCGGATCAGGCGCGGCCGGTCGACCAGTTCGTGTCCGTCGGTCAAGCGCGCGCTGCCGTCAGCGGCCAACGATCAGAAGTCGACCACGGATCGCGAGGCGGTTGGCCGACCAGATCAATGACAAGTTGCCAGACCGACATGGTGCGCACGCGATGAGGGTGCCTTCGTTGAGCGGGCGACGCAGGAGCCCGCGACTGGGGCAGGTGGGAGCTCGCGGCGAGTGAGCGACGCAGGAGCGAGCGAGTTGCTAGCGCGGGGGCAGTTGTTGCCGGAGACGGTTGCCAGGTGGGTGGCGACCGACGAGGGTGCTGCGGCGACAAGGTGCGCGCGGCGGTGGTGGTGCGCGAATGGGTAGCCGCGATGGTTGGAGCCCGACAAGTGTTGCTAGGACGACATGGTGCGCACGCGATGAGGGTGCTTTCGCTGAGCGGGCGACGCAGGAGCCTGCGACTGGGGTGGGTGGGAGCTCGCGGCGAGTGAGCGACGTAGGAGGGAGCGGGCCGCTAGCGCGGGGCAGTTGTTGCCCAGGACAAGGCGAAGGCCCGGACCAGATGGTCCGGGCCTTCTGTAAGTAGCGGGGGCAGGATTTGAACCTGCGACCTCTGGGTTATGAGCCCAGCGAGCTACCGAGCTGCTCCACCCCGCGCCGCTTTCGTACAAGTAGGAGTCTAGTAGATAGCCGGTGTGGGACCAAATCCGGGCCTAGCATCGGCGGGTGGCGACGAGAGGCTGCCCTGGTAGCCGTGGGCGGGCGGTCTCACCGGTACGCCGGTGGGCGGTGACCGGTGGGCCGGTACGCCGGTGGGCGGTGACCAGTGGGCCGGTACGCCGGTGGGCAGTGACCGGTGGGCGGTGGCCGGCGGCGTTACGCGTGGGCGGACCTTGGAGTGGGGGTCGGGCAAAGCGAAGGCCCGGACCTTGAGGGTCCGGGCCTTCTTTGGTAGCGGGGGCAGGATTTGAACCATGCGACCTCTGGGTTATGAGCCCAGCGAGCTACCGAGCTGCTCCACCCCGCGCCGTTGTGTGATCCAGCTTAGAGACTCGCGGCCGGGTAAACAAATCGAATAACGCCGAGCGGAAAATCCGTGTTGCCGCGCACGCGACGCGGCGTACCGTCCGGGTATGTCTCGACTTGTGATGCGGCCGTTCGAAGAGGCCGATCTGGTTGCTGCTGGGCGGTTGCTTGCGGAGCGGCATGCCCTGCACCGGAAGAAGCATCCGTTGCTGCCGGCTGCCTACGAGGATCCGACGGTCGCTCTCAAAGAGGTCACCGCCGCCTGGGAGACCGAAGGGGCGTCGGGTGCTGTGCTGGTGGAGGGCGACGAGATCACCGGATACTTGCTCGGGGCCCCGAAAGGCAGCAGCGTGTGGGGGCCGAACGTCTGGGTCGAGCGAGCTGGGCACGCAGTAAGGGATCCGGAGAAGATCAGGGATCTCTACGGGGACGCGGCAACCAAGTGGTACGAGCAAGGGCTGACCGCGCACTACGCATTGGTGCCCGATGATGCAGCGCTTGTCGACGCCTGGTTCCGCTTGGGGTTTGGGGCTCAACATGCGCACGCAGTACGGGCCGTGCCTGCTAGGCCGTATGCGGCGCATCCAGGGCTCGAGGTGAGGCGAGCGGGCGCGGCGATATTCGCTGTGCTGGCTGAGCTTGATCTGGTGTTGCCGCAGCATCAGGGGTTGTCGCCGGTGTTCTCTGCCGGGGAGGTGCCCACGCTGGAAGAAGCGCTGGCGGAGTGGGAAGAGTCGATCGACGATCCGTCGTATGCGACGTTTGTTGCCGAGAACAACAACAAGGTCATCGGCGTATCGATCGGGTGCTCGTTGGAGAAGTCCAGTGCGCATAGCGGGCTGGCTCAGCCGGACAATGCTGCATTTCTTGCGTATGCGGCCGTCTTCCCCGCCGCCAGGGGCATGGGGGCCGGGCGCGCGCTGGGCGAGGCGGTGCTGAACTGGTCTGCCGAGGCGGGCTATGACTGCATTGCGACCGACTGGCGGGTGACGAATCTGTTGTCCTCGAGGGCCTGGCCGAGCCTTGGATTCGTCCAAACGTTTCATCGGCTGCATCGGATGCTCGGGCACTGAGCTGAAACAAACGCTCTGTACACGAGCGTTCACAATGAGCTATTGAATTCGCTGATTGTGCATGCTTGCATCTCCTCAGTAATCGTTCGTAAGGATCGTTTCCTAAGGGGGGAATCCATGTCCAGATCGTTCTTGCCTGCCCGCCTCGCAGCATGTCTGTTGATGCTGGCAACGTTCCTCACCATCGTCAGCCCGGCTGACGCCGCAGTCCCCGACCGCAAGGCCTGGGCGCTGTGGAACCAGACCAGCGCGTCGATCGTGCCGTTCGGCACCTGGCCGGCCGCCACGACCGTGACGCCGCTCGGTGTCGGGCGGTACCAGGTGAAGTTCCCGGGTCAGGGCGCGCCCAACGGCGTCGTCCATGTCACCGCGGTCAACAACACACCGCACTGGTGCCAGGCGGAGAACTGGGGCCAGTCCGGCGCCGACGAGATCGCCATCATCCGCTGCTACCGCGTCGGCGGCGCGCTGGACGTGTCCAGCTTCAGTGCGTTCTTCGTCAGAGCCTCCGGTGGTCCTTCGTCAGGTCCCTATGGGTACGTCGATTCGGCGGCCTCCGGTGCGCTGATCAGCCAGTTCAACTCGACCGGTGCTGCCAACACCTCGACACCCGGCGGTGTCGGTCAGTGGCTGGTGCGCTTCCCCGGTCTGGTGACCGGCGGTCCGCTGGACGGCAGCCTGCAGGCTACGGCCGTCAACCCGCAGCAAGGTGCGCGGTGCAAGGTGTCCGGCTGGGCATCCACCGGCGGTGGTCAGGACGTGAAGGTGCTCTGCTTCAACGCGGCCGGCGCCTTGCTGAACACCAGGTTCACGCTCACCTACCAGTACAAGGTCTCGCTGTACGGCGCGGCGATCCCACCGAAGTACTTCGGCTACTTCCTGAACCAGCCGCCGGCCGGACCGCCCACCACCAACTTCAACTCGGTGCTCGGTCTCAGCGCCAACACGATCCTCGCGGCAGGTCCCGGCTTGTCGCTGGTCACCTTCCCGAAGATCGGCTTCACCCAGAACACCGTCCAGGTGACGGCCTACGGATCGAACTCGAACTTCTGTGGGCTGAACACCTTCTGGACCAACACCACCGGGCCTGACCTGATCGTCCGGGACGTCAACTGCTTCACCAATGCGGGAGCAGCAGTCAACACCGGCTTCACGGTCAGCGCGAACTCCATCCTCTGACCGACGGCCCATGCCCGGGCCGGCAGTATCCAGAGCGGGCGGCGACTCCGACACCACCTCGGCGTCGCCGCCCGTTCGTTGCCCTCAGCACCTACCAGGCAGCGGTCAGGAGGTCGGGGGCTCGGGGTGGAAGCCGTTGGCTGTGGTGAGGAGGTCGTCTTCGGTGAAGCGGGTGCGGTCGATGGAGACTTCGGCTGCTACGCCTGGTTCGATGAAGTAGAAGACCTGGTCCGCGGCCAGGTAGCCGTCGAAGGCTCCGACCGTCACCGGCGTGAGCTTCCACTCGTCGGGATCCTGCTCGTGGTACTCGGTCAGGAAGGTCCGCAGTTCGCTGAGATCGGTGAGCTTGACGCCGCGGATGGTCTTCACGGTCAGGTCCACCACGGTGGCGCCTTCCGGATCGGGCCCGGTCTCCCAGACCCTGCTGTGGAAGCTGACGTCCTCCCACTCGTACTCGAAGTCGCTCGGCGAACCGATGCCGCCGGGCAGCTGGTCGATGACGAATCCGTCCAAGGTGCACGCCCTCTGCTGGGTCGATGGCGGAGCCTGATGAGCTCCGTACTGCGGGTCGGCTACTCCGGCGGAGGCCGGCGCCGCCACCAGGACGGTGGCACTGGCGACACCGATCAGGCCGCCGCCAACGATACGGCGGACGCGGGAGCTCGTAGTACGGGTGGACGACATGGTTGCCTCCTAGGCGGAATCGGCGCCTGCCCTGCTGCAGGCGTTCCTTCTTGCCTGAGAAGTTGCCGCGAAACGACCCACCGTCGACGCCCGATCTCGGGCCTGTGGACAAACGCAGAAGGACCCGCGCCCAAGAAAGGGTGCGGGTCCTTCAAGTGGAGGATCAGCCGGTCGGCGAACTCGGTGGACTCGTCGGAGTTGTCGGAGTCGATGGAGTCGTCGGCGAAGGCGTGCCGCTCGGCGTCGGTGTCGGTGGTTTCGTCGGAGTCACCACAGCACCAGCTGCCACCGCCCGGTCGATCGCCGCCTTCATCTTGTTGACCTGGCTCTGGTACCCGGCCAGGTCACCGCGCTTCAGCGCCGCCTGAGCGTTCGTGTACGCCGTCTGCGCCTCGGCCAGGGCCTGTTTGATCGTCTGGTTCGCCGGTGGATTCTTGGTGTCGTTCGGATCCTTCTCACCCGTGTCGACCTGGGTGTTGAAGACCTTCGTCAACGCATCCTGCAGCGTCGCGCCGTAGGCCACCTGGTCACCGAAGCTGACCAAGCACGTACCGCAGTACCGGATAGGTACCTGTGCCACTGGTGCGAACCGAGTAGACGGGCTGCACATAGAGCAGACCGCCACCAAGGGGCAGCGTCAGCAGGTTGCCGTACTGCACTCTCGCACCGCTGGTGGGCTGGTTGATCGGCAACAGTGCCGCTCTGATCCCCTCGTCGGTCGCGAACTTGTTCGCGACCTGTGCCGGCCCAGGTATCTGCACGTTCCCCGGCAATCGAAGGATCCGGAACTGGCCGTAGTCCGGCGACGAAGCCTCGGAATCGACCGCCATGAAGGCGGTCAGGTTCTCCCGCTGCGCGTTCGGCACGTAGACCGACGTCAGCGAGAACTTCGGGTCGGTCTGGTCCGGCATCCGCAGCGACAGGTAGAACGGCGGCTGGAAAGTGGTCGACGAATCCGCCGTGGCCGCACCCTGGGTCGGGTCGGCCGGCACCCGCCACAGGTCGCTGTTCTGGTACCAGGTGCCGGGATCCGTCACGTGGTACTTGGCCAGCAGGTCGCGCTGGACCTTGAACATGTCCTCGGGGTAGCGCAGGTGCGACTTCAGCGACGGCGAGATCTCCGACTTCGGCTTCACCGTGCCCGGGAAGGCCTTCATCCAGGTCTTCAGCACCGGGTCGCTCTCGTCCCACGCGTACAGGTCGACCGACCCGTCATAGGCGTTCACGACGGCCTTGACCGAATTGCGGATGTAGTTGATCTGCTCACTTGGCTGCGACGCGATCGTTCCGCGTCCCGTCGTGGTGTCCCGCGTGCTGTCGTCCAGCGCGACCTTCTGCGAGTACGGGTAGTTCGCCGACGTGGTGTAGCCGTCGACGATCCAGACGACCTGGCCGTCGACCACCGCCGGGTAAGGATCGCCGTCCGGGGTCAGCCACGGGGCGGCCTTCTCGACCCGCTCACGCGGCTTGCGGTCGTAGAGGATCTTCGAGTCGGTGTTCACCCGGCTGGACAGCAGGATGTTCGCGTCCCGGAACTTGGTGGCGTAGAGCAACTTGTTCCCGAACGAACCGAGCGAGACGCCGCCCTTGCCCTGGTAGGTGTTCAGCGTCGGGTCGCCGCCCTTCTCACCCTCCGGTGTGTCCAGCTCGACCGGCGATCCGTTCTTCGCGCCGCCGACGATCGAGTAGTTCGGGGACTGCTCGCCGAAGTAGATCCGCGGCTCGTAGTCACCGAGCTGACCGGTCGGCGGCAGGTCCTTCTCGGAGAAGACCGGCGTACCGTCGGAGGCCCGCTCGTTGCCGTTCGCGGCGACCACGCCGAACCCGTGCGTGTAGACGGTGTGATCGTTGTTCCAGTTGCGCTGGCCGGCCGGAAGCGCGTCGATCTGCACCTCGCGGACCGCGATGACCGTGTCCTTGACCTTGTTGCCGATCTTGTAGCGGTCGACGTCCAGGTCGGTCGGGAAGGAGTAGAAGCCGCGCACCTGCTGCAACTGCTCGAAAGTCGGCCCGACGACGCTCGGGTCGATCAAGCCGGATGCCCGGCAGTACTTCGGCGTCGGCGGCCAGCTGGTCCGGCTGGGCAGTCGTCTTGGCCTGGTAGTCGGTGACCTTGGTGTTCTCCAGCCCGTAGGCCTGCCGGGTCGCCTCGATGTTCTTGGTGATGTACGCCGACTCTTTCACCGGCTCGCTCGGGCGGACCCGGATCTGCTGCAGCGATGCCGGCCACAGCGCGCCGAGCAGGATCGCCGAGAGGATCAGTACGACGGTGCCGACGCCGGGCAGCAGCCAGGTCTTGCGCACCACGTTCGCGAAGAACAGCGCGGCACAGAGAACGGCGATGACCGCCAGGATCTCCTTGCTGGGCAGGACCGCGTTGATCACCCGTGTACGAGATACCGGTGAACAACCTGCTGTCGGAGGTGGTCTGGCCGAACCGGTCGAGCCAGTAGCTGAACGCCTTCAGCAGAACCAGCAGGCCGAGCAGAACCGAGAACTGCACCTGGGCCGCGCCGGAAGCCTTCTGGCCCTTCGCGGACGGCCGGAACCCGCCGTACAGGTAGTGCGTGATGATCGCGGCGACCAGCGACAGCAGGACGATCGAGTAGCCGAAGCCGAGCAGCACGCGCAGCCACGGGTAGTCGAAGACGAAGAACGCGATGTCCTTGCCGAAGTGCTTGTCGGTGACCCCGAACGGGGTCCGGTTCCGCCAGGCGAGGAAGACCTTCCACTCCCCCGACGCGGCCGAGCCGCCGAAGACGAGCATCAGCGTCGCCGAGCACGCCGATCGCGATCTTGCCGCGCTGCTGCAGCAGTTCGCCGTACCGCTCGAAGCCGGGGCTCGGCGACGGGGCGAGGGCGACCCGCGGGCGGGTCCGGAAGGCGACGATGACGTTCGCGACCACGGCCACGGCCATCAGCAGGCCGACCACCACGAACAACAGCACCCGGGTGCCGAGCACGGTGCTGAAGACCGAGCCGAGGTCGACCGACCGGTACCAGAGCCGCTGGGTCCAGACGTCGGTGAAGACGCTGAAGAGGATGAGCAGCACGATCAACGTGGCGATCGTGGGCAGCAAGGCCCGCGGCCGCTGACCCGGAGTACGCCGCGACCGCCGCGGCTCCTCCGGCATGTCGTAGACGCCGTCGCTCATGCTCGCTTCTCCTCGTCGTCACTGCTGCCGCCGACCCCAGGGCCACCGGCGGGTGCGTTCCCCGCCGACGGCTCGAATGTCAATGACAGTACTTGGCAAAGCGTAGGGACCAAGTCGACGCCGGTCAGCACCGCCGCTGTCCTCGTCGTGCGAGCGCAACCGGACGGCGCCGAACCGGTCGCCTTCGCGCAGTACGCCGGCGACCATCCGTACTTCGTGGCGCCGCGGATCGCTGCCCGCCAGCCGGGCCAGTTCGGCATCCGATTCGGCGTCCTGCAGCCCCGACTCGACCGCGGCCGGCAGCACGACCCGCTCGACCACCAGGGCGCAGCCGCTGACCCCTTCAGGCCACTCGATCCGGGCCAGCGCGTCGGCCATGTGCTCGTCGTCCATCCCGCCGGGCAGCTCGCCCTGGGCGACCGGGGTGAGCGGCTGGGCCGCGTCGTCGGCGCCGAGCTCGGCCGCGAGCTGCGGCTCCGCGCGCCAGCAGTTCCTCGGTCGGGACCAGCGCGAACAACTGCGCGGGCTGGTCCCAGCCCGCGCTGCTGACGTGCTTCTCGATCTCGATCACCGACCGCTTAGCGCGTCGACGGGCAGGTTCTACGGAGTGCATGCCGGGACGTCTCCAGTTCCACTGGCCAGTGCTTTCAATGCGCCGATGGCCTCGTGCAGGGTGGTGATCTTCACCAGCTGGATGTCCTTGACGCCGGCGTGCAGTGCGGCTGCGCAGTTCGGTCCCGGGACCAGGAAGACGGTGGCGCCGGATCGCCTTCGCGCCGGCGATCTTCTGCTGGATGCCGCCGATCGCGCCGACCTGGCCGAGCGCGTCGATGGTCCCGGTCCCGGCGATGTGCTTGCCGTCCAGCAGCGGCACCCGGGGTCAGCTTGTCGTAGATGGCCAGCGCGAACGCAGTACCGGCGCTCGGGCCACCGATGTCCTGGCCGAGGTTGACGCTCACCTTGACCGGCGAATCGACGCCGATCGAGATGCCGACCATCGGGCGGGTCTCCTCGCCGGGCGTCGCGGCGGTCTTCACGACGACGGTCTGCTGTACGCCGCCGCGGCGGATCAGGAAGCTGACGTTCTCGCCGACCTTCTTCTTGCGGACCAGCTCACCGACCTGCGGCACCTGGGTGGCGGCCACGCCGTCGACCTTGAGCACCACGTCGCCGGGCTTGAGCTTGCCGTCGGCCGGGCTGCCCTTCGACACCGACGAGACCTTCGGGCTTGTACGGCACCTTGGCGCCTCTTGCAGCGCGGCCGCGACGGCGCTGTCCTGCGAGCCGGTCATCTCCGCGGTGTTCTGCTGCTCCACCTCGTCCGCGCTCTGCTCCGGCGGGTAGATGATGTCGCGCGGGAACAGGTCGTGGTGCGGGTCGAGCCAGTTGCGCATCGCCTGCGGCAGCGTCAGATCGCGATCCGGCGACGTCACCGAGACCGTGGTCAGGTCCAGCTCGCCGGTGGTCGGGAACGTCTCGTGGCCGGTGACCTCGATCACCGGCTTGCTCTTCGCCGTCGCCCAGGGTGTTCTTCACCGGGCCCGGACTGAACGAGACGAACGGCACCGGGAAGACGGTGACCAGTCCGAGCGAGATGACGAGCACGACGATCGAGGTGACCAGCGTGGCGGTACGACGTGTCACGAACCCTGCCCTGCGATCTTCTTGGATGAGTCCGCGCAGTCCTCCACGCGGTACGGGAGTGGCGCGCGGGCCGGGTGCGGCCACCGCCTCGTTGAAGCGGCGGAAGTCCTCCACCGACGCGAAGGCACCGCCGGACCGGCGCGAGCCACGGCTCCGCCCACGCCAAGCCGCCCAGCACATCGCCAGGACGGTGGCGACCAGCGGGAACGCCAGCCACGCCAGGACCTTCATCGGGCCACCTTCATGCGCCCAGCGTACGGGTCAGCAAGTACCTACCCACTCGCTCGCACCATCGGTGAAGTGCTGGTGTTTCCAAATCGGGACCTCGGCCTTGAGGTCGTCGATCAGCCGGCGGCAGGCCGCGAAGGCGACATCGCGGTGCGCGGCGGCGACGGCGACGATCACCGCGGCGTCGCCGATCGCCAGCGGCCCGATCCGGTGCATGGCGGCCAGCGCGGTCACCGCGGGGTCCTCGCAGATCCGCTCGGCCACCTTCCGCAGGTGCTGAGCGCCTCCGGGTGGGCCTCGTAGCTCAGCTGGTCGACCGGGCGGTCGTGGTCGTGGTTGCGCACGGTGCCGATGAACAGCGCGGTCCCGCCGGCCGAGGGGTCGGCGACGGCGGCCAGCACCTCGTCGCTGGACAGCGCGGTGTCGCGGATGTCCAGCAGTCTGATCGCGTCGGTCATGACCTCTTCTCTTACCGCTGGTGGCACTACAGTCACTCGGCCAGCAGCATGCTCAGGGCGAAATCACGGTTCGAATTCGTTCGCCCATGGAGGAACGGTACCGCGGTAACCAGTACGTTGGAGTTGTACGCCCCACTGCACAGGAAGGCCCACTCCGATGAGCGACGAACCGGACAACCCGTTCAAGGGAACTCCGTTCGAGGCCATGTTCCAGCAGTTCTCCGGTGCGGCCGGCGCGGGCGGCGCCCCCGACCTGAACGCGATCTTCGCTCAGGTCCAGCAGCTGCTCAGCGGATCGACCGACGGCAAGCCGGTGAACTGGGACCTGGCCAAGGACATCGCGCGCAAGACCGTCTCCGCCGCCGGCGACCGGTCCGTCACCCCGACCGACAACGAGCGCGTCGCCGACGCGGTCCGGCTGGCCGAGCACTGGCTCGACCCGGCCACCACGCTGCCGGAGGCAACCACCACGTCCGCGGCCTGGAGCCGCGCCGAGTGGGTGGAGAACACACTTCCGGTCTGGCAGACCGTCGTCGACCCGGTGGCCGAGCACGTCGCCGGCGCGATGGGCGGCGCGCTGCCGGCCGAGGCCCAGCAGCTGGCCGGGCCGATGGCAGGGCATGCTCCGCCAGCTCGGCGGCTCGATCTTCGGCGCGCAGGTCGGCCAGGCGCTCGGCGAGCTGGCCGGTGAGGTCGTGAGCTCGTCCGACATCGGCCTGCCGCTCGGACCGGCCGGTCAGGCCGTGCTGATCCCGGACAACGTGGCGAAGTTCGCCGAGGGCCTGGGGCTCACCGACGAGGACGTCCGGCTCTACCTTGCGCTGCGCGAGTGCGCGCACCAGCGGCTGTTCGCGGGCGTGCCGTGGCTGCGGCAGCACCTGTTCGCCGCGGTCGCCGACTACGCCGCCGGGATCGAGGTCGACTCCGGCAAGATCGAGCGCGCGATGGCCGACGTCGACATGCAGAACCCGGAGGCGATGCAGGAGGCGCTGGCCGAGGGTCTGTTCGAGCCCGAGGACTCCGAGCAGCAGAAGGCGGCGCTGGTCCGGCTGGAGACCGCGCTCGCGCTGGTCGAGGGCTGGGTCGACGACGTCGTCCGCGAGGCGACCAAGGACCGGATGCCGGCCGCAGTACAGCTTGCCGAGACCGTACGCCGTCGTCGCGCGGCGGGCGGGCCTGCCGAGCAGACGTTCGCGACCCTGGTCGGTCTGCAGCTCCGGCCCCGGCGGCTTCGGGATGCGGCGAACCTGTGGGCCGCAGTACGGGATGCCCGCGGTGTCGACGGGCGGGACGAGCTGTGGTCGCACCCGGATCTGTTGCCGAGCGCCACTGATCTGGACGACCCGATCGGCTTCGCACAGCACGCCGGCGAGCTGGCCGACATCGACATCACCGACTTCCTGCCGGCCGCGAGGACGAGGGGCGCGACCCAGGATGCCCCGAAGGACGACGACGGCAAGTGACTCTGCATGACGACGCTGTCGTCACGCTGACCGATGGGACTGCGCCGGACGCCGAGCAGGCCGAGCTGCGGGAGCACTACCTGAAGTACCTCGCTCAGCACGAGGACGGGATGTGGCGGAGTTCGCGGCCTGAGCACCTGACGGCGAGCGCCTTGGTTCTGGATCCGTCCGGGGCCAGGGTGCTGCTCACTCTGCACAAGACTGTCGGTCTGTGGCTGCAGCTTGGTGGGCACTGCGAGGTGGGCGATGTGACGCTGGCCGGTGCGGCGTTGCGGGAGGCGACCGAGGAGTCCGGGTTGAGCGGGCTGACGATCTCGGCTGAGCCGCTGCAGCTGTCGCGGCATGAGCTGCTGGCGGGCGGGTGCAAGGGGGTCTTACCACCTGGACGTGCAGTTCTTGGTGACGGTGGGCGCCGGCACGGACTACGTGGTCAGCGAGGAGTCGCACGATCTGGCGTGGTTCGGGATCGACGCGCTGCCGGCCGGGATCGATCGGTCGGTCTCCGACCTGGTTGACAGGGCTCGCCGCCGGATCGGTTGAGGACCGGCTTACGGCGTACTGACGCCCTTAACAGGGTGTGCGGACCGGTCCCTGTGGTCCGGTCCGCACACGTTCGATTACGGTCCCCCGGGTCGTCGTCGCTCCCCCCTTCCCTGGTGGCTGCCGATCTCACCGCCCCTGAACGGCACCGACAGACTCCAGTCACGACGACGACTCGAGGACACATCCCCAGGTCCCGCTGCCTTCTGAAACGAGCCGGAACGAAGAAGGTGACGGCTCAACCACGCCGAAGTATCGCGCGGGTCGCATCCCAGCCCTCCAGGCCCGGATCAAGTCGCGCTAGGTCACCAGCCGAACGCAATCTGTGCCAACCGGGGCCGATCGCCACCGCATGCCGCCGAGGCTTGACTTGTCGAGTTCTGCCATCGAAATGCCGAAATCCAGGGTCGCGGACAACCAGCCGGCGGGTGGGATGTTGAGGCCGATGGCTACCTGGGCGCCGTCTTCGGAGGCGGGCAGAGGGCCAGGTCGGCTGAGCCAAGGGCGCGGAAGAGTTTTCCGATGAGCAGGCCGGGGAGGTCTGGGGCGTCGTGGCTGACGGCGACCATCGCGGCGGCGGGGCCGATGGATTCGGCCGCGGCGAGGATCGGGCGGGACGGGTCTACCGCGAAGACGGGGGTGTTGGGCCAGGTGAGGGCGGAGATTTCTGCGAGGGAGGCCTCGGTGCCGCCGGGGACTGCGATGGCTACGTCTACTCGGTCCAGGGAAGCGAGGACTTCGTAGGTGTCTTCGGCCAGGGCTAGGCGCCAGGCTTCTGGGGAGCGGCCGGGTGGAGCCCAGGTGCCGGTGGGGGGAACGACCAGTACTACGACCCGTCGGTCCAGGGAGTCGGGCATTTGGTGACAGTAGCCGACCTAGGCCTTGGGCGTGATCAGGTCCAGCTTGAGGGCGGTCATGATTGCCTGGGTGCGGTTGGAGGCGCCTAGTTTTTCGTAGAGGCGGGCTACGTAGGTCTTGGCTGTGGAGAGGCTTACGCAGAGGGAGCCGGCGATCGCCCGGACCGAGAGGCCCTGGCCTAGCAGCGCCAGGACCTCGGCCTCCCGTGGGCTCAGGAGTGGATGGATCGAGGCTCGTTCCCGGCGGGCCATCGCGGTGGCCAGGCCGGTTGCTGTGAAGGAGGTCGCCGCGACGGCTGCGTGCCGGATGGCAGCGAGGACCTCGTCCGTGGGCGCTGCCTTGGTGACGAAGGCGGAGACGCCTGATTCGAGCGCTTCGAACAGAATGTCGTCCCTGACCGTCGGACGCCAGCAAGACGATCCCGAGGTCGGCGTACTGACTGCGGAGATCTCTGGCGACCTCTAGACCGTCCGAGTCCGGCAGTACGACATCCAGCACGACTACGTCCGGGCGCGCGGCGACGACCATGCTTGCTGCTTCCGCCCCCAGGCCGGTGCTACCTACTACTTCGATATCCGGTTCAGCGTCCACCAGCCCAGCCAGTCCGTACCGAACCAGTGTGTGGCCGTCGACGATGACGACCTTGACCTGCTCGTTCATGTAGTTCCCCCGAGGACCAACCCTAGGTACAGCAAGGCCGCAGTGCCAGAGCTCAGCCTGGGCGCCACCAACCCAGTACTGTGACCTGGCGCCGGCCTGCGGTGGGCGAACCCGGGTTGGCGTCGACCAGGCCGACCTTCGCCTGCAGTGCCGGGCGGCCGCTCGGTAGGCAGAGCAACGCCCTCGGGCAGACGTACGCCTTGAGGTGCAGCGCCAAGCTGAACCCAGGTGAGTCGTCTGGCAGGTCGAACGTCACACCGCTGACCTTCCCCGTCACCGATACCCGCAAAGCACGAATCACCGCACCTGCCCGGAATCCGGTCCCGTCGGAGCTGATGGTGAGGTCCACGGCCCCGTCCGGCGCATAGACGCTGCCTGCCACGTTGAAGCGACCAGTGGCTCGCACGAGCGCGCAGGCGCTCCCACTACCGTCGTACGGGCCGTCTACTACGCAGCCGCTCGCCTTGCGTAGCGCTGGTGGTGTGTAGGTGAGCTCCAGCCGCACTGCGTCGATGTCCTCGACGTCGTCCTTCGCTGCGAGTCCAGCAGTCACAGTGAGACTCGCTCCGGTGAACGTCCCGTCGTAGATCGCCGCTGCCAACACCCCTGTTCGCTCAGCATCCAGTGGCAGGCTCTCGGTCCCGTACGCCGGTCCGCCTGGCAATCCGGCGGCCGCGACGGTCAGAGGTGTTCCGGACCCGACGTCGACTGACACGGACAGCTTGTCGAGTGTCGTCACGTCCTTGTGCCGATGGGTGATCTTCAACGCGGCCGACTCCAGCACTGATCCAGCTGGGACCGTGCCGGCTGCGTAGCCGCTCATGGGAAGTACTGCGGTGTCCGCGGCTTTCGTGCTCTTCCAGGTCGCCGCGACCGCGTCCACTGTCGCCAGTCGACTCGGCGTAGCAGTGAGGAGGAAGGGGCTCAGCAGGGATACCGACGTCGGCTTCAACGCGTCGGCCTCTGTTCGGTCGGTCAGTGAAGCCTCACCGGAGGTCAGTCCGTAGAGGGCGACCGGTGGTGTAGAGGACGAATAGCTGCCGCAGAGTTCGGCCCGGCCGTTGCCGACCACGAGACGGCTGTCGCCGCCGAAGACGAACTGCACCCCACCCGCGGCGCCGGTGAGCGGCGATGCGCAAGCGCCGGGAATCGCGGCGGGCACGGGTGGGGCTGCTATTTGGGCGCCGGCCGCGTTGACCGGAGTACCGGCGACCAGGTTGCCGTCGTCGATGGTCCAGACGTCGGAACCGCTGTCCAGTAAGGGATTCACGCCGTTGTGGAAGTCGAAGTAGTACGCGCCAGGCTTGAACCACCAGGTGCTGCCGTGGCAGGAGCTGGTGCTGCTCATCATGCGAGTCAGGCCGACAGCGTCGTCGTAGTACCCGGGGAGGAAGGTGACGACCGAGTTCGCGGTCGTGCAGGCCGGGAGGTCTCGATGCACTGGGGGTGCGGTCAGTAGCGACGAGTACTGCGGGTCGTCGCCGGCGGGTAGTGGGTCGAGGCCGAGGTTGCAGAGTGTCGAGGTGATGCCTGTACAGAGGCCTCGTGCCGACACGCTGCCGGTCGCGCTGAGCCCGCCGGCCGAGACGTCGATGGAGGAGTTCGAGAAGACCTTGCCGTGGATTCGCAGAGTCGAGTCTGCCGGCTGGTCGATCGAGATCCCGTCCTCGCCCGCGATGCGGCCGACGGTGAGGATGGCGTTGCCGGGGCGGTTGCAGTCCGACCCGTCGCATTGGACCAGCACCTGCTTCGGGTCCGCAGTACAGGTCACTGCTGCGGAGTCCGGGAGGTCCAGCAGGTTTCGGGCGGGGGTGAAGGTCGGTAGCGACAGCGTGTCCGACAGACCGAAGCAGTGCTGTCCTTGTTCGGCGTTGTAGGTGCTGTTGCGCAGGTTGTTGATGGCTGCCTGCATCGCACCGTCCGCCGTGTAGGCATCGAAAGCCTGGTTGCGTAGGACCCGATTGACCTTCTCTGCCGAGTCGGACCGGGTCAGCAATGCCGACATGGCAACGGCGACGACGCTGATCACCACGAGCACCAGCAGCAATGAGGCGCCGCGCTCGTCCCTGCGACGCCTCTTCACGACTGTCTCCGGAGACCGCTCAGGGTGATCGGGTAGTCCCCCACGGATTGCTTGTTCGCCACTAAGGCAAGGGTGATCGAGACCGGCAGCGCCGGCGCAGTACAGGAGGTTGAACAGGTCACCGAGACACTGGACGGTACGACGTCCTGCACGATCACCAGGTCGGACACCGGGGCGGTCGCCGGGCTCAGACAAGTTGCCCGGTGCAGGTCACCGCCCTGCAGGTAGTACGCGACGACAGCAGTACGCCGGGAGGTAGGAACTGACCAGTCGTCCGACAGCAAACGCAGTACTGAGGTCGGCAACGGGCCACAAGTCGTGCCGCCGGCGTCGTCGGCCGCGTTCAGTTGGACCGAGGGCAGGAAGGGCAAGGTTGTGCCAACCCCACCTGCGGTGTAGTCGCGGAGACCGACCGCGGCGACGTCCTGGGCGAAGTAGACCCCGCCGAGCTGCGCGTCCTGCGAGAGGTCCATCCTGTCGGACGTAGCATCCATCTCCCGGAGCGCACTGATCAGCAGGTCTCCCAGCGCCAGCGAGACGACACCCATCAGCGAGATGGTGATCAGCAACTCGACCAGAGTGAAGCCGCGCTCACCACGCTTCAGCTGCACGGTGCATCCTCCACACCACAAGGTCTCCGCAGTACGACGTACAGGTACTCCGAAGCCCTCCCATCGGTACTCGTCACCGAGACCCGCACCCGCTGCAAACCACTGTCGAACAAGCAGAGCGGCAACCAGGCCGCTCCGATCGACCAGTACTGCACGGACCCGGTGACGACCTTCGCTGCGAACCCCTCCGGCGCAACGAAACCTGGAACGGAGTACGACAAGGCGCAGCCGACATAGTGGCCAGCGGCAACATACTGCTGCAGCGCCTCGGAGTAGTCCCGTACTACGACCGACGCCGTGGCCTGCTTGCGCTGCTTGTCCGACAGCAACACCGTCGTCGTCAGCGCCGACATGATGGCGACGATCGCCACTCCCATCAAGGCGATCGCCACTACCAGCTCCAGCAGACTCTCCCCGCGTTCCCCCCGCATCAGCCCTGCACCTGCCGGAAGACGCCGTACATCGCGGACACCAGGGCGACGGCGACGAAGCCGACCACCAGGCCCATCACGATGATCACGACAGGTTCGAAGAGGCCGATCAGCTTCTTCACCTTGTAGTCCAGTTCGCCCTCGTAGTACTGGGCCGTGACCTCCAACTGGGTGTCCAGCGTCCCGGTCTCCTCGCCGACGCGCAGCATCTCGGCGGCTGTCGGCGGGAACAGCCCGGTCGCCGCCAGCGGCTTGGCCAGCCCTTCTCCCTGCAGCATCGACTCCAGTACGCCGGACAGCGACCGCCGGAACACCTTGTTCGGCAGCGAGCCTGTTGCCACCCGCAAGGCCTGTGGCAGCTGTACGCCGGCGCCGACCATCGACGAGAGGATCCGGCAGAACCGCTCCACCAGGGCGAACCGCACGGTCGCACCGACCACCGGGATCATCAGCACGAACCGGTCGCGCAGGTACCGGCCGGCCGAAGTACCGAGCAGGTAGACGAGCAGCAGGATGAACAGCCCGGTGCCGATCAGGATCGCCCACCACCAGGCGGTGACGAAGTCGGTGGCGCCCAGCAGGATCCGGGTCGGCAACGGCAGCTTCGCATCGAGGCTCGCGAAGAACTCCTTGAACTTCGGCAGCACGAACCCGGCCAGTACGACGACCGTCACCATCGACATCGCGGCGACCACCGAGGGATAGATCAAGGCTTGTTTTATCCGGCGACGCGCTTCGACATCGCGTTCCAGGTAACGGGCGAGCTGAGCGAGCACGGTGTCCAGCCGGCCGCTCAGCTCGGCCGAGCGCAGGATGCCGCGGTAGAACTCCGGGAAGATCCGCGGATGCCGGTCGAAGCAGTCCGACAGCTTCTCGCCGTCCCGGAGCCCGTCCTCGACCTCGAACATCATCCGCCGGACGGTCGCGTTGGAAGACTCCCGGCCCAGGCTGTGCACCGAGTCGGTCAGCGGCATCCCGGCCTGGACGAAGGCGCCCAGTTGCCGGGTCAGGTGCATCACCTCTTCGGTCTTGACCCGCCGCGCGGTGATCTCGATCTGCAGCAGGCCGGGCTTCTCCTTCACCCGGATCTGCCGCAATTCCTTCTCATACAAGGCGAGTTCAGCGTCTTCGCGGCTCTGCGCGCGGGTCGTCCCCCGGGTGGTCTTCCCGTTCGGCTCCACCGCGATATACGCGTACCTGGTCACCGCTAGCTCCCCACCGTGTAGATGGACCGAAGGACCTCGGCGACCGTGGTCACGCCGGCCTGGACGAGTCGGGCCGCTTCTTCCTGCAGCGTGCGCATTCCCTCGTACCGGGCGGTCTTGCGGATCTCCACGAGCGGCGCGCGGTCCACGATCAGCTCGCGAATCGCTTCGGTGACCGGCATGAGTTCGTAGACGCCGGTCCGTTCGAGGTAGCCGGTGCCGGCACACGCCTCGCATCCGGTCCCCCGGATCAGCCCGCCGATCGGCACCGCGCTCCCGGCCGAGGTGAGGAAAGCCTGCTCGGCGGCGGGCGGTTCGTAGTACGCGCAGCACCTCTTACAGATCTTCCGGATCAGCCTTTGGGAAACCACTGCACTGACCGAGGAGGCCACCAGGAAGTTCTCGATTCCCATGTCCAGCAGGCGATGTACGGCGGTCGCGGTGTCCGTCGCGTGCACGGAGGACAGCACGAAGTGGCCGGTCAGCGCCGACTGGACGGCGATCCGGGCGGTCTCGGCGTCGCGGATCTCGCCGACCAGGATGACGTCGGGATCCTGCCGCAGGATCGACTTCAGCCCGGTCGCGAAGGTGATCCCGGCCGCCTCGTTGATCTGGATCTGGTTGATCGAGGCGTAGGAGTACTCGACCGGGTCCTCGATCGTCATGATGTTGCGTTCCGGGGTGTCGATCTGGCCGAGCGAACCGTAAAGGGTGGTCGTCTTCCCACTCCCGGTCGGCCCGGCGCAGATCACCATCCCGTACGGCGTACGCAGCAGCTCCGCATACCGCTCGGCCAGCTCGGGGGGCATCCCGAGCTGCTCGAGCCGGAACAGCGGCCGGCTCTTGTCGAGCAACCGCAGTACGACCTTCTCGCCGCCTACCACTGCTGCGGTGGAGACCCGGATGTCGACGTCGCGGCCCTCGATCTGCATCCGGATCTGACCGTCCTGGGAGCGCCGGCGTTCGACGATGTTCAGGTCGGCGAGCACCTTGAGCCGGCTCACCACCGCCGGGCCGATCGAGCCGGGCAGGTCGAGCTGGTCGCGGAGTGCCCCGTCGACCCGGTACCGGACCCGGATGCGGTTGTCGTGCGGCTCGATGTGGATGTCGGAGGCTCGGTCGCGCAGGCCCTGGGTGATGATCAGCTGGACCACCTGGACGACCGGGGCTTCCTCGTTGGCCGACACGGCCGTCGGCGTACGGCGTACGACGTCGTCGCGCGCCTCGAACATCCGGACCCGCTCGTCGATCCCGGCCAGGGCGTTCTGGCCTTCGATCACCGGCTCGACCGCACTCACCCGCCCGCGATGCTTCATGGCCGGACCACCGATCGGGGGCGGGCCTCGATCTCGCGCGGATACGAGCTGCGGGCGACGGCGTCGTCGTACGAGATGTCGCCGGCCTGGACCAGCTTCGACAGCGACTGCTCCAGCGTCACCATGCCTTCGCGGCGGCCGGTCACCAGGGCGTTGCGCAGTTGGTGGGTCTTGCCTTCCTTGATCAGGTTCCTGATCCCGGCGTTGGCGACCATCACCTCGAACGCTGCGACGAGACCGCCGCCGGTCGCGCGGGATCAGGCGTTGATGAACGACCCCGCTGATCGCGGCCGAGAGCTGGACGCGGACCTGCGACTGTTGCTCGGCCGGGAAGACGTCGATGATCCGGGCCAGCGACTGCGCGGTGTCGTTGGTGTGCAGGGTGGCGAAGACGAGGTGACCGGTCTCGGCGATCGTCAGTGCGAACCGGATCGAGTCGAGGTCCCGCATCTCGCCGACCAGCAGGACATCGGGATCCTCGCGGAGGGCGGCGCGGAGGGCATCCGGGAAGGACGCCGTGTCGCTGCCGACCTCACGCTGGTTCACCGCCGACTTGCGGTGCTCGTGCACGTACTCGATCGGGTCCTCGATGGTGATGATGTGGCAGGCCCGGTCGGTGTTGATCTGGTGGATCATCGAGGCCAGCGTCGTCGACTTACCTGAGCCGGTCGGGCCCGTGACCAGAACCAAGCCTTGATGCAAGCGCGCAAAACTGCCGAGCACGGTCGGCAGACCGAGCTCGGACATGGTCGGGATACTGCGCGGGATGATCCGCAGCGCCAGCGCGGTGTCGCCGCGCTGGGTGAACGCGTTCGCGCGGATCCGCGCGTTGTCGCGCCAGGAGAAGGAGAAGTCGTGCTCGTACGTCGTCTGCCAGACGTTCGAGCGATGCGGGTTGAGCACCTCGGCGAGCATGTCGTCGGTGTCCCGCCGGGTCAGCTTCACCTTGTCGCCGGCCGGGCGCAGGACCCCGTGGACACGCAACTGGGGTGCCATTCCGACCGTGAGGAGCAGGTCGGTACCGCCGGCGTTCCAGAGTTCTTCGAGCAGGAGATCGACCCGGCTACCGAGCGCGGGAACTTTCATGGAATCCCTTCCGGGGTTCAGGTTCGGCCCTCCTCAAGGCCGCTTCGGCAGTGGACCGGCCCTCCTCCGAGCCGGTCCACCGTCAACTGGTACTACGTGCAGGCACCGGTCGCGGTCACCAGCCCGTTGACGCCGAGCGTGATCGTGTAGCCGTCACCGACAGGGCGGTCGCGGAGCAACTGGTTCACTCCGACGGTGAGCTGGAGCCAGCCGGCGTCACCCGCGTCCGGGTACGCGCCGTTCTTCGCGTAGAACGCCTCGACCGCGACCTGAACGGTCTTCTTGTCGGTCTTGCAGGCGGCGGCGTTACCCCGGTCCTGGATGCCGCTGACGGCGAACACCACGATGCCGGACAGCACCCCCAGGATGACGATCACGATCAGCAGTTCGATCAGGGTGAAGCCGGCCTCGGTGCGCTTGCGGATGCGGTGGACTCGTCGGGTCGGTTGGACAGGGTCGGTGGAGTTGCGGGCGTGCTGGACTGTTCGGGCGTCCTTGACGGTGGCCCGAAGGCGGTCGGTCATGCTGCTTCCTTTACAGATGCTCCGGCAGGCGACGGAGACGGGGTCTTGCATGCGCGACAGCACGGACGACCGGCCTGCGCTCGACCCCTGTAAATCCAGCGCCGGCCCGCCTCACATCCCCCGGATGTCTGGTCCGCCGGGTCTTGAGTTCGTCCCGGCGTACCTGCTGCCGCGTCAAAGACTTGCCCTTGTGGGATCGCTGCCACAGCGGGTGAACGGTTGGCCTGATTGACCACTCGGCCGACAGCTGTCAGCCGAACGGCCGACAGGGCTGGATCAAGCGTTTCGCTGGCTGAGAGGCAAGTCTGCTCCGGCGCTGCTCAGCTGTTGGTTAGTTACTTCTCGATGACGTGGAGTAGACGGAGAGCGACCTGTACGTCGAGCGTCCGGTCCGGGTGCTGCCACCCTTCGCCCAGCAAAGCCGTGATGCGGTCCAGGCGCTGCTGGACGGTGTTGGGGTGGAGGTGGAGCTCACCGGCTGCTCTGGTCGGGCTCTGTCCGGCGGCGAAGTACGCCTGCAGAGTGCCGATGAGGTCTGTGCCGCGTTGCTTGTCGTAGTCGAGTACTGCGCCCAGCAGGTGGTGCACGTGGGCTTGTACGTCGACCTGGGCGGCGCCGATCAGTCCTGCGACTCCTAGATCGTCCGGGGTCGCTGCTTCTTGGGTCCTGCCGAGGCGCTGCATGGTGGTGACGAGCCGGGTTGCTTGGTGATGCGCTTCGACGAGTGCTTGGCCCCAGCTGGCTGGGCCGGTGACGCCGATGGTGAGGCCTGCTCGACGCGCTAGATCCTGCAACTGGTCCGGGGATGCCGGGGCTTCGAGGAGTAGGACGTAGTCGCCGGAGTACGGGCCTGAGAGGACGAGCTTGTCTTCGAGGTTCGCGGGCAGGCGTACTGCGCTGTGGTCTCCTCGGCAGACGGCGACTATCAGCTGACCGCTCGTGGGTGGGGGTGGGTCGAGCAGGCGGAGGCGGTCGGCTAGGGCACGCGGGTCCGCAGTACCGCTGAGTGCGTCGGCGAGGATGTCGGCTCTCGCACGGCGGGACTGCTCAGCTGCTTGCCGGCGGAACAACAAGACGAGTGCGGTGACTACAGCAGCGCGCTCCACGATCCGCTGGTCCGCTCCGGAAAGCTCCTCAACCCCACCAATCACCAATGCACCAAGACGTTCCCCCTTGGCAGTCGCCGCCACCACCCACTGGTCCCCCACCCGGGTCAGTCGCCCAGACACAGGCGAATCCGCCCAAGGATGAACTTCAGATGGATTACTGCCGGCGGTGGCCAACTGGTTGCCGGCGGCATCTACTAGGACTACCCAGACGTTCAGGAGGTCTGCTAGGGCTGCGGCGATGGCGTCTACGTCTCCGCCGGAGAGGACTATGTCGGCGAAGCGGTCGTGGGCTGCTGCTGCGTGTTCGGTGCCGGCGTGGGCGGCGGAGAGTTGGTCGAGCGCGGCTGCTGTTTCGGCGGCGGCTCGGACTTGGACGATGGTGACGGCTGCGAGGGCTGCCAGGGAGCCTAGGAGGGAGACCTCTTCGGGGCTGAACGGGCGGCGGGTGCGGTTGGAGGCGAAGAGGACTCCGACGAAGGCTCCGTCGACGATGAGCGGTGTGCCGCAGATCGCTACCAGCCCTCCTCCCCGACCGCGGTGTCGATCGGGGAGGTGTGCCGGAAGCGGTGGTCGCTGGGGTAGTCGGCGGTCCAGTACGGCTTGTAGGTCTCGGCGACCAGTCCGCCGAGCCCGGCTCCGAGTGGGAGTCGCAGCTGCTGGAAGGCGGCTGACACGGATCCGTCAGTGGCTCGCATGTAGGTGTCGCCGCGAGCCTCGTCGTACAGGGTGAGGTAGGCGACGTCGGTGCCGATCAGCGTCCGGGCGCGGTGCACGATCGTGTCGAGGACCCGGCCGGGATCGCGGGTGGAGGCGAGTTCGCGAGCGACATCGACGAGGGCCGAGAGTTCGGCCTCGCGCTTCCTGCTCGCCTCCAGCAGCCGCCGCAGATCCTCCATCTGCGCGATCATGCCAGCCGGATCACAGGGTGGTCAGGTCCCGGCGGCTGGTTTCGGCGTACGAGGTGACGGCGATGATCGAGATCACCGCACACACTGCCGACGTAGACGGAGATCGCGTAGCCGGAGTCGTACGCCTTCAGCAGAGCGACGGCGATGAACGGCGCGAGTCCGCCGGCGATGATCGAGGCGAGCTGGTAGCCGACCGAGACCCCGGAGTACCGGACCCGCGTGCCGAACAGCTCGGTGAAGAACGACGCCTGCGGACCGTACATCGCGCCGTGCAGGACCAGCCCGACCGTGACCGCCAAGGCCGCCAGCGCGAAGTTCTTCGTGTCCACGAAGCGCGATGAAGACGAACGCCCAGATCCCGACGCCGATCGCGCCGAACAGGTAGACCGGCTTGCGGCCGATCCGGTCCGACAGCGCGCCCCACAGCGGGATCGCGCAGAAGTGGATCGCCGCGCGCGATCAGCACGGCGTTCAGCGCGAACGACTTGCCCAGCCCGAGGTGTTCCTTCGCGTACGTCGCGATCACGATCGTGAAGATGTAGTAGCTGACGTTCTCCGCCATCCGGGCGCCCATCGCGGTCAGCACCTCGCGCGGGTACTTGGTGATCACCTCGACGAACGGCATCTTGTCGCGTCGGCTCCTGCTTCGCCCGCGCCTGCTTGAACAGCGGCGACTCCTCGATCCGCAGCCGCACCCACAGCCCGACCAGTACCAGTACGGCGGACAGCAGGAACGGGATCCGCCAGCCCCACTTGTCGAAGGCCGCGTCGCTCTGGAAAGCCGCCAGCCCAGCCAGTACGCCGTTCGCGATCAGCTGGCCGGCAGGAGCACCCGCCTGCGGCCACGACGCCCAGAACCCACGCCGAGCCGGGTCACCGTGCTCGGAGACGATCAGTACTGCGCCACCCCACTCGCCGCCGAGCGCGAAGCCCTGGATGAGCCGCAGTACGCGTCAGCAGGATCGGGTGCCAGGGCACCCACTTGCGCGTACGTCGGCAGCAGGCCGATCGCGAACGTGGCGAGCCCCATCATCAGCAGCGACAGCACCAGCAGGTTCTTGCGGCCGAGCCGGTCGCCGAAGTGGCCGAACACGACCCCACCGATCGGCCGGGCGAAGAACCCGACGGCGAAGGTGGCGAAGCTCAGCAGCGTGCCGGTGAGCTGCTCGCCCTTGGGGAAGAACAGGTCGCCGAAGACGACGGACGCGGCGACGCCGTACAGGAAGAAGTCGTACCACTCGACGGTGGTGCCGACCAGGCTGGCACCGACGACCCTGGCGATCGGGGTCTTCGTCCTCGTGGGTTCTGTCGATGTTGCCATGGGCGGGCTCCTTTTAGTGGGCGGTCCAGCCGCCGTCGAGGACGAGTGAGCTCCCCGTGAGTGAGGCCGAGGCGGGGCCGCACAGCAGTGCGACCAGCTCGGCCACCTCGGCCGGCTCGATCAGCCGCTTCACTGCGACTGGTTCGAGCAGGACTTTGTCCAGCACTTCCGACTCGGTCAGCCCGTGAGTAGCTGCCTGGTCGGCCAGCTGGGCCGTGACGAGCGGCGTACGGACGTACGCCGGGTTCACGCAGTTACTGGTGACTCCGTGGGCCGCCCCTTCGAGGGCGACCACCTTGCTGAGCCCTTCCAGTCCGTGCTTGGCAGCGACGTACGCCGCTTTGAACGGGCTGGCCCGCAGTCCGTGGACCGAGGAGATGTTGACCACGCGACCCCAGCCGCGCCCGTACATGTGCGGCAGGCTCTGCCGGATCAGGCGGAACGGCGACTCCAGCATGAGGCGCAGGATGTAGCCGAACCGCTCCGGCGGGAACTGCTCCACCGGGGCAACCTGCTGCACGCCTGCGTTGTTCACGAGGATGTCTATGTCGACCGGGAGGCTGGTCAGCCCGTCCAGGTCGGACAGATCGGCCTGGAGCGTCTCGATGCCGGGCGCGGCGAGCTCTGCCAAGCCGTCGGCGTCGTAGTCGACCGCGATCACGTGCACGCCGTCGGCGGCGAGCCGTTGCGCGCAGGCCGCGCCGATGCCGGACGCGGCTCCGGTGACGAGGGCTCGACGGGTCTCCATGGCTCAGGACTCTAGAAATCCACGCCGCTGCGCACTATGGGATCGCGCTACACAGTGCGGCGCCTCGAAGTGGGTTCAGGCACCATCCAGCCACACCAGGGCCTATCAAACCTGCTTGTGGTGATAGGACGATTTATGGTTGAACCATGGTCGACATCGAACATCCGAAGAAGAAGGCTGCCGGCGTACCGGCGGTGCTCTCGTCGTTCAAGTTCGGATTCCGCGAGATGGGACCGGCCCGGACCGGCAAGGTCTTCCTGAAGATGAACCAGGACGGCGGCTTCGACTGCCCGTCCTGCGCCTGGCCGGATCCCGACCACAAGCGCAAACACGCGGCCGAGTTCTGCGAGAACGGCGCCAAGGCGGTGGCCTGGGAGGCGACCCGGAAGCAGGTCCCGCGGGCCTTCTTCGCGGAGCACTCGATCGACCACCTGAACGGGATCTCGGAGTTCGAGCTCGGCAAGCTCGGCCGGATCACCGAGCCGATCTGCTGCGCGCCGGCGCCACGCACTACGAGCCCGTCGGCTGGGACGAGGCGTTCCATGTCGTCGCCCGGCACCTGCAAGCCCTGGTCGACCCGAACGACGCCGTCTTCTACACCTCGGGCCGGACCAGCAACGAGGCCGCGTTCCTCTACCAGACTTTCGTCCGCGCCTACGGCACGAACAACCTGCCCGACTGCTCCAACATGTGCCACGAATCATCCGGTACTGCGCTGTCGCGGGTGATCGGCAGCGGTAAGGGTGCGGTCACGCTCGAGATGCTCGAGGAAGCCGAGCTGATCGTCGTCGTCGGCCAGAACCCAGGGACCAACGCGCCCCGGATGCTCAGCCACCTCGAGATCGCCAAGAAGCACGGCGCCGACATCGTCTCGGTCAACCCGCTGCCCGAGCCGGGGCTGATGAACTTCAAGAACCCGCAGCGGCCGTCCGGCTGGATCGGCAAGGGCACCGCGCTCGCGGATCAGCATCTGCAGATCCGGATCGGCGGGGACCAGGCGTTGTTCCTTGCCGTCGGCCACTTGCTGCTGGAGGCCGAGGCTGCTGCGCCGGGGACCGTGCTGGACGCTGCCTTCATCGAGTCGCACACCAGTGGGTACGAGCTGTACGCCAAGCACAACGCGGAGCTGGACTGGGCCGCGGTCGAGCAGGCGACCGGCTTGAACCGGGCGGAGATCGAGGAGTTCACGCAGCGGTTCATCAAGTCGAAGGCCACGGTGATCTGCTGGGCGATGGGGCTGACGCAGCACCGCGAGGCGGTGGCGACCATCACCGAGATCGTCAACGTGCTGTTGCTGCAGGGAAACATCGGCAAGCCCGGTGCCGGGCCGTGTCCGGTGCGCGGGCACTCGAACGTGCAGGGCGACCGGAGCATGGGCATCTGGGAGAAGATGCCGGACGCGTTCCTGGACCGGCTGGATGCGGAGTTCTCGTTCACGTCGCCGCGGGAGCACGGGATCGACGCTGCCGAGACAGTGCACCGGTTGCGCGACGGCGCCGTACGGGTGTTCTTCGCGATGGGCGGGAACTTCGCGATGGCGACGCCGGACACGGAGGTTGTGCACAAGGGTTTGCGGGAGTGCGATCTGACCGTGCACGTGTCGACCAAGCTGAACCGGTCGCATACCGTGCCGGGGCGAGAGGCGTTGATCCTGCCGACATTGGGGCGGACGGATCATGACCACACTCCTCATGGTCCGCAGTCCGTGACGGTGGAGGATTCCCAGGGCGCCGTTCACCTGTCGACCGGGAACTTGTTGCCTCCGGCCCCTGAAATGAAGTCGGAGATCGGAATCGTCTGCGGGATCGCGGCGTTGGTGGTGCCGTCGGTCGGAGAGATTCCGTGGACGGACTTCGCGGACGACTACAGCTTGATCCGGCAGCGGATCGGGCGGGTCTGCGATGGGTACGAGGACTTCGAGGATCGCTTGCGGGCCAACAAGGGTGGGTTCCTGCTGGCGCATGCGGCGCGGGACAAGCGGGAGTTCAAGACGTCGGACGCGAAGGCGCAGTTCAGTGCGAACAACCTGTCCTGGTTGCCGACCGAGCCGGGGCGGCTGTTGCTGCAGACGATGCGGAGTCACGACCAGTTCAACACGACGATCTACGGTCTGCAGGATCGCTATCGCGGCGTGAACGGGACGCGCGAGGTGGTCTTCGTGAATCCGGACGATCTCGCCGAGCTGGGCCTGAAGGATGGCGACTCGGTCGACATCGTCAGCGAGTTCCGCGGCGTCGAGCGGCGCGCGGCCGGCTTCCGATTGGTGTCCTACCCGACGGCGCGAGGCTGCGTCGCGGCGTACTACCCGGAGACCAACGTCCTGATGTCCGCCGACGACGTGGCCAAGGGCAGCAACACCCCGGTAGCCAAGGGTCTGACAGTCCGGCTGGAACCAGCTAGCTGAGACAACGTGCAGCGCCCCGCCGCGGAGAGTTCCGCGGCGGGGCGTTGCGTAGTACGGGGTGGGTCAGCCGACCGGGGTGAGTTCGCGCTCCTCCTCGGGGGCTGCGGTGGGAGCGGCGTGCTTCGGCTGCTTGCCGCGGAGCCACTTCGGGGCCCACCAGTTGGCGTCGCCGAGGAGCGTCATGATGCTCGGCAGGACGACCGCCCGGATGATGGTCGCGTCGATCAGGATCGCGACCGCCAGGCCGACGCCGAGCTGCTTCATGTCGAGCGTGCTCAGGGTGGCGAAGACCGCGAAGACTCCGATCATCACCGCCGCCGCGCTGGTCACGACGCCCGCCGAACCGGTGATGCCCTCGGCAACCGCCTGCTTGGTCGGCACGCCCCGCAGTACGGCTTCGCGGATCCGGCTGACGACGAACACGTGGTAGTCCATCGACAACCCGAACAGGACCACGAAGAGGAACAGTGGCAGCCAGGAGACGACTGCTCCGTTCGACTTGAAGTCGAGGATGCCTTCGGCCCAGTGGTTCTGGAAGACCGCCGTCACCACTCCGTACGCCGCGCCGGCGCTGAGCAGGTTGAGGCCGATCGCCGTGATCGCGACGACGACCGAGCGGAAGGTCACCATCATCACCATCATCGTCAGCAGCAGGACGAACCCGATCACCAGCGGCAGTTTGGACCTCGTGTGAGCTGCGTAGTCGACATCTGCCGCCACGAACCCGCCGACCGCATACTCGACACCCGGCACCTTGCCGACCGTCTCCGGCATCAGCTCCTTGCGCAGCTTGGTCAGCGAGTCGCGCGCCTCCTGGCTACCACCCTCATACGGAGTAGCCACCTCGAGCGTCGTGACGGTGCCGTCCTTGGAGACCCGCGGCTCCTCCAACCCGTCCTGTGCGAACAGCTTGTCGGACTGCGTGCGCTTGACCAGGTCGGTCAACGCTGCCTGCACTGCAGGCTGCTGGTCGGCAGGAGCCCGTACTGCGACCTCGTGGCTGGTGCCGGTGCTCGGGAACGCAGCCGTCAGCCGGTCGTACGCCTTCATCACTGCGGTGTCGCGCGGCAGGTCCTCGGTGCCCGGGAACTTCAGCTGCATCCCCAGTGCGGGCGATGCGACCGCCAGCAGTGCGGTCACCGAGACCAGCAAGGTGGCGACCGGGTGCTTCAGAGCCGGCTTGAGCATGGTCGGCCAGAAGCGCGGCTTGCTCTTGTTCGCCGTCAGGCGCCAGAGCAGCGGGATGCGCGGCTTGTCGACCCAGCGGCCGAGCTTGGCCAGGATGGCCGGCAGCACGGTCAGCGAACCGACGACGGCTACTGCGACGACCAGGATCGAGCCGACGGCGAAGGACGAGAAGACCGCGTCACGAGCGAGGAAGAGGCCGGCCATCGAGATGATCACCGCAGTACCGGAGACGACGACTGCGTGGCCCGAGGTCGCGGCGGCGATCTCCACCGCGTCGATGTGACCGCGGCCCTTGGCGCGTTCCTCGCGCTCTCGGCGGAGGTAGAAGAGTGAGTAGTCGACGCCGACCGCCATGCCGATCAGCAGGATGACGCTGTTCACCGCGTCGACCGCCGGGATCAGTTGCGAGGCGGCCGCGGACAATCCGATAGCTGCGGCCACCGATGACAGTGCGAGGACCAGCGGGACCGAAGCGGCGATCAGTGCACCGAACGCGATCAGGAGGATCGCCAGGGTGACCGGCAGGCTGAACATCTCGGCCCGCTTGAAGTCCTTGCCCAGCGTCTCGTTGAGCGCCTTGTCGATCGACTCGCCGCCGACCTCCTCGACCCGAAGGCCCGGGGTCTCCTGCTGGATCTTCGCGGTGATGTCGAGCAGCGGCTGGACCCGGTCGTCGGAGTCGCCGTCCTTCAGGGTGACCCTGACGATCAGGGCTTCCTTGTTCGGGGAGAGGATCGGCTTGGCGACCTCTGCGACCCCGCTGAGGGACTGCATCCGCTGGGTCACCACGGCGGCCACCTTGTCGGCAGCGGCCTTGTCCAGCTGGCCCGAGGGTGCGGTGATCAGCACGCTCTCGACGTCCGGATCGTCGAAGTTGCCGGACTTCACGATGTTGTCGGCCCGGGTCACCTCGCCGATGTCACCCTCGTTGTCCGACTGCTTCGTGCCCGTCACCGAGCCGAGCGCGAAGCATGCGATCACGACCGCGACCCACATCGCGATCGCTCGCCACGGATGGGTGGCGCTCCAGCGTGCCGCCCGCACCGTGATCTGTCCCCTGGCCATGGTTCCTGCCCCTCTGCGCCCCTCAGCGCAACCCTCCCAGCCCGGCCCGACGCCGTACTGGCTCACGGGTCTCAGCTTTCGTTAAGGCAGGGGGTCGCCACCATGCAGGAAGCCACCGACTTCACCCTGGGGCTAGCCCCACCCCCACCCCGGGGTGAACACGAACACACCCCGGCCGACCCTGTCCTACGGGTTCGTGCCGGGGTCGGCTCCGGGCGAACTGACCGGGACTCTCACGCTCGGAGCCGACCACCAGGTCGCCGTACGGCAGGCACCGGCTGCCCTGAGCTCAGAAGTCGTCGAGGGTGAGGTTGGCGGCGGCGGAGACACCCTCGAGGTAGCCCTCGGCCCGCTCGGACTTGGGGAAGCGGTGGACGAGCTTCCAGAAGGCCGCGTTGTGGGACGGCTCGACCAGATGGGCGAGCTCGTGGATGAGCACGTAGTCGACCACCCAGGCGGGCATGGACTGCAATCTGGTGCTCAAACGGATCGATCTGTCCGCCGGAGTGCAGGAGCCCCACCGTCTGTTTTGGTTCGAAACCCACCGAACTGACGCAGGTTCGGGCACTTCGGGTAGGTGGCGACACGCGAGTTCGTGTGCTCTGGCCAACAATTTTTCGTCCGACACGCGGGATCTGCTGCGCTGCTTCTCCAGCCGCTGGAGCATGGTTTCGACCCAGCGCGCCTCCTCGGCGGCGGACAGCCGGTCGGGCATCAGCACGACCACCCGCTCGCCGTCGCGATAGGCGCTCACGGTCCGCTTGCGCCGCTTGCTGCGGCGGATGTCCACATAGGGCGGGATCGAGCGCGGTGCAGACTCGGCCATAGGTGAGACGCTACCGCACCGAATCTTCCAACTTTCTTCTGTCCACACCCTGTGAATAGACGTTTCCGCAGGTCAGACGGCTTTCGCCAACCCCGGTGCGGCTGTTTGTTCACATCCTGTTCCCCCGCTCGTCCACAGTGCCGACCGGCGCGTCCCACAGCTTGCGCACAGGTTTATCCACAGGGGTGGACAACGTGGGCTTGCCACCGGGACCGCGGCCTGGCAGCGTCTGTCCCAGCAGGCTCCCGGACCGCCTCCGGGGCCACTCGGAGGGGAAGCCGAGTGGTTCCGAAGGCGGATAACCGGGAGCCTGTTCGATGTCAGGAAGAATCGATGGAAAGGGTTTTCCAGGCGGCACGCGGGGCGGGAGTTGGGCTTGAGCCACGCTCAGCCTGCCGTAGGGTGAATCCCGATTGGGCCGAACGGCCTGCGGCAGGAAGGTCTGCCGTTAGCATCCACACGATGGCCAGGGGTTCATATGCCCCGGCTGGTATTCAGAGCAAGGAGAGGGCCCTCATGGCAGAGACCTGGAGCGGCGAGTTCTACTGCGTCAAGTGCAAGGCCAAGCGCACCGCCGACGGCGAGGTCAAGGTCAACGACAAGGGCACGCGCATGGCCAAGGCCAAGTGCCCCGAGTGCGGTACGAACCTGAACCGGATCCTCGGCAAGGCCTGACGCACCAAGTCGTAGGGGCGGCGGTGAGACCTTCGGGTCCCATCACCGCCCCTCCGTCGTCTCATCCCCCGCCTCGGCCCGGAGGGCGACGCCGGCCCGCGCCACGCAGTACCGGGTGGTTCGTAGGCGGGGCGGTGCGGGTTCGGCTTGGGTGACCGGACAGAATGGGGGTGTGTCCGACCTCCCCCGCAAGGCGCTCAGCCGTACGGCGAAGCTGGCCAGCCTGCCGCTCGGTGCCGCCGGGCGCGCGACGGTCGGGCTGGGCAAACGGATCGGCGGTGCGCCGGCCGAGGCCGTGATGGCCGAGTTCCAGCGCCGGACCGCGGATCAGCTGTTCTCCGTCCTGGGTGAGCTCAAGGGCGGCGCGATGAAGTTCGGGCAGATGCTGAGCATGATGGAATCGGCGATGCCCGAGGAGCTCGCGGCGCCGTACCGGGCGACGCTGACCAAGCTGCAGGACTCCGCACCACCGATGCCGGCGTCCACCGTGCACACGATCCTGTCGCGTGAGCTGGGCAAGCGCTGGCGGGACCGGTTCGAGGAGTTCGACGACCTGCCCGCGGCCGCCGCGTCGATCGGCCAGGTCCACCGGGGCATCCTGAAGGACGGCCGTGAGGTCGCGGTCAAGCTGCAGTACCCCGGCGCCGCCGAGGCGCTCCGAGCCGATCTGAAGCAGCTCGGCCGGTTCGCCCGGACCTTCGGTTCGCTCTTCCCCGGCCTCGACATGAAGCCGCTGGTCATCGAACTGCAGGAACGCATCGGCGAGGAGCTGGACTACGACCGCGAGGCGCAGGCCCAGCAGCAGTACGCGGATGCCTTCAAGGACCACGACGAGTTCGTCGTCCCGCGGGTCATCAAACACTCCCCCACCGTCATCGTCTCGGAGTGGATCGAGGGCAAGCCGCTGTCGAAGGTGATCAGCGACGGCAGCAAGCCGGAGCGGGACGAGATCGGCCTGAAGTACGTCCGGTTCATGTTCAGCGGCCCGAAGTACGCCGGGCTGCTGCACTCGGACCCGCACCCGGGCAACTTCCGGGTGATGCCCGACGGCCGCCTCGGAGTGGTCGACTTCGGGCTCTGTGCGCGGCTCCCGGACGGACTGCCGCCTGCGATCGGCCGGTTGCTGCGGATCTCGCTGCAGGGCGACGGCGCGGCGATCCTGGCCGGGTTGCGCGAGGAAGGGTTCATCAAGCCGCGGATGGAGATCGACCCGGATCAGCTGATGGACTACCTGGCGCCGTTCGCGGAGCCGGCCCGGGAAGAGACGTTCCAGTTCAGCCGGACCTGGATGCGGGCGCAGACGAGCCGGACGAGCGACTTCCGCTCACCGAACGCGTACCTGGGGCTCAAGATCAACCTGCCGCCGTCGTACCTGCTGATCCATCGCGTCTGGATCGGCGGCATCGCGGTGCTGTCGCAGCTCGACACCGAGGCGCCGTTCCGCTCGGTGCTGGAAGAGTTCCTGCCCGGCTTCGCCGAGGAGTAGAACCAGCCGGTACGCCGGTTCACCACCAGGCGCTGTCGAGTTTTCCCTCGATGCTGCGGACGTTGTCGCGCGCGCACTGTTCGCAGTACAGGAGCTTGCGGCCGTTCTCGAGCGACGTCATCCAGGTCAGCGGTGCCTCTTCGGTTTCGGCCTGCCGGCCGCAGAGTGAGCAGATCGCATTAGGCATAGTGCCAGTATGCGATGGCTGATTCACGGTGAAGAAGTTGTCTGGAGCAGTCCCTGGCTGCGGGTGTGCCGGCTGGACGTCGAGCAGCCGGACGGCAGGCGCGTCCCGTACGACGCGGTGCGGCTGAGCGACGTCGCCGCAGCCGTCGTCACAGATGCCGAGCAGCGGGTGCTGCTGCTGTGGCGGCATCGGTTCCTGACCGATACCTGGGCATGGGAGCTGCCGATGGGCATCGTCGAACCGGATGAGGCGCCGATCGACGCCGCCGCGCGCGAGGTCGAGGAGGAGACCGGCTGGCGACCAGGACCGCTCACGCCGCTGATCCTGTCCCAGCCGGGTTCCGGAATCATGGATTCCACCCATCACGTGTTCCGGGCGACGAGCGCGGAGTACGTCGGTGAGCCGGTCGAGCAGAACGAGTCGGACCGGATCGAGTGGATCCCGCTGACCGAAGTACCGGCGATGATCGCGCGGCAGGAGATCGTGCACGGAATGACCCTGGTGGGTCTTCAGCAAGTACTGCTGCAGACCCACCAGGGGTGAACTACTGCGGCTGGGTCTGTAGGACGATCCGGAGGTTGGCCTTGGGCTGGTGCTGCCAGGCTTCCTCGGCCTGCTCGAGCGGGAAGGTCTCGATGATCGGCCGGACCCCCTTCAGGACGGCGAAGTTCAGGGTGTCCTCGCTGTCCTGGGCGACCCCGCTGTACCAGCCGGACACCGACAGACGGTCGTCGGCCAAGGCGTGACCGGTGACCTGGATCGGGTCGCTACCTTCCAGCACGATCAGCTGGCCGTTCGGGCGCAGCCCCTTGACCAGATCGCTCTGGAGCTCCGCACGAGAAACGGTCGCCAGTACTGCGGACGCTCCGCCGAGCGCCTTCAGCGCCTCCCCCGCATCGCCCTCGGTGCTGTCGATGTACTCGTTCGCACCGAGTTCGCGGGCCAGCTTCTCCTTGTCCCGCCCACGGTTGATCGCGACGGTCCGGAAACCCATCTTGTCCGCGAACTGGATCGCCAGGTGCCCGACCCCACCGACCCCTTGTACTGCGACCAGATCGCCGGGGCCGGCCTTCGCATGCCGGAGCGCGTTGAACGCGGTGATCCCGCCACACATCAGCGGCGCCGCCTCCTCGAAGGTGAGCGCCGTCGGGGATCCGGGCCACCGCATCCTGCGGCGCCACCATGTATTCGGCATAACCACCGTCGTACGACGTACCGACGATCGTCCGGCTGACGACAGTTCGTGAAGTCACCGCGCCGGCAGTACTCGCAGGTGAAGTCGACGCCACCGGACCAGCCGACGCCGACCCGCTGGCCGACCTCCCAGACCTCGACCCCGTCGCCGACCGCGTCGACGACCCCGGCGATCTCGTGCCCGGGAACCCGCGGCAGAACCGTTCCGAACAAGGCGTTCCGCGGAATCGCGTCGCCGCCGCAGATCCCGCAGGCGTACACCTTCACCCGGATCTGTCCCGGCTTCGGCTCAGGAATCGGCATATCGGTCACTACGAAAGGTCCGCCGGCCTGCTGGACCTGGGCCGCACGCATTGTTGTCATGGTGAACTCCTCAGTGCATTCCGCCGTCGGCGACCAGTTGCTGGCCGGTGATCAGTCCCGCGTCGTCGCCGGCCAGGAAGGCCGCGATACCCGCCACGTCCTCGGTGGTGCCCAGCCGGCCGATCGGCACCATCGCGATCAGGCTCTGCTTGTACTCGTCGTTGGCCGGGTCGGTGAAGATGCCCGCGCCGTCGATCGGCCCCGGGACGATGGTGTTCACGGTGATGCCGCGCGGGCCGAGTTCGAGCGCGAGCACCCGGGCCAGGTAACCGGTGGCGACCTTGCTGGTGCCGTAGAGGCCGACCCCGACCTGCGGGACCGTGGTCGTGTTCGAGGAGATCGTGATGATCCGGCCGTTGTCGGCGATCCGGCGGGCCGCTTCGCGCAGTACGAAGTACGGGCCCTTCGTGTTGACCCGGAACAGCAGGTCGAAGTCTTCCTCGGTCACGTCGGTGACCGGGATGTTGACCTTCTCCATGCCGGCGTTGGCGACCACGATGTCGACCTGGCCGAACGCCTCGATCGTCGCGTCGTAGAGCTTCTGGATCCCGTCGAGCTGCGACACGTCCGCCGCGACGGTGATCGCCTTGGCTCCGAGTGCTTCTCGGCGGCCGCCTGGACCTCGTGCGCGGCGGACTCGTCGCGCGAGTAGTTCACCACGACGTTCGCGCCCTGCGCGGCCAGCCGGAGCAGGATCGCCCGGCCCAGCCCCTTCGACGAGCCGGTGACGAGCGCCGTCTTTCCCTTGATCGCCATCCTTACTTTCTCCCATCAAGTGACTGCTTCGATCGTCCTCGGCGATCGAACTGAGCGGAAACAGAGATCTCTTGGGGAGGGCACAACCGATCGTTGTGGCACGATGGATCGGGTGGATCTCAGCCTACGACTGCTGCAGGCACTGGCAGCAGTTGCCGAGGAAGGCAGCATGACGCGCGCTGCCCGGCAGCTGAATCTGACGCAGCAGGCGGTCAGTAGTCAGATCCGTCAGCTCGAGAAGGTCGTCGGGACTCCGCTGGTGTACCGGCTGCCGACCGGGAATCGAGCTGACCTCGGCCGGTCAGGTCGTGCTCAAGCAGGGCCAGGCGCTGCTGCTGTCGGCCCAGGCGATGGTGTCGGAGGCTGCGGGTGGCGGCCGCGACCGTTCCTGAGCCGCTGCGGATCGCCTTCAAGGCGCAGAGTACGGCGCATTTCATGCCCGAGGTCGAGGCTGCGATGCGAAAGCAGGCACCGGAGCTGGAGGTCCGCCCGGTCGCCGTGCACACGCTGCCCGACGAGCTCGACGCGCTGCTCAACGGTCGGGCCGACGCTGCGTTTCTGTGGCTGCCGATCGGGGACGACCCGCGGTTCACGATCCATCCGCTGCTCGCGGAGGAGCGCTGGGTGGCGCTGCCGCCGGGGCATCCGCTGTCGGATCGGACTTCGTTGACGATCGCGGATCTGGCCGGCGTACCGGTGATCGGTCCGCGCGACGGGATGCCGGAGGCGGTGGTGGACTTCTGGTTCATCGATCCGCGACCGGACGGGAGCCGAGCGGTGTTCGGTCCGCAGGCTCGTACGCCGGAGGAGTGTCTGCATCTGGTCGCGGCCGGGCACGGGTGCTGGATCGCGCCGGCCTCGACGGTCACCTATTTCGCCCATCCGCGGCTGGTCTGGCTGCCGCTGGTGGACGCGGCGCCGAACGAGTTGGCGCTGATCTGGCCCCGCCACAGCACCAATCCGTACCTGGCGCTCCTCCTCCAGGAAACCCGCCGGGTCGCAGTTTCCTGTAGTTCACCTCGGTAGAAACGTGCCGAGGGGCGGCATCCTCGGTGGATGCCGCCCCTCGGTCGTTCACTGAGTCCGGCGCCTGGTCAGAAGTGCCGGAGGTTCTACTGGTAGATCAGACCAGCCGGGCGAGGGTGAGGCGTGCCTTTGCACTGGCCCTCTCCGCGCGACGGGTGGCCCGCTCGGCCTGCTTCTGGGCCTTGGCGATCTGGGTCGCCAGGTGGAAGCGCCGGTTCTGCTCCGCGTCGTTCAGTTTGGAACGACAATGAGCACGAGCGAGATCTTCTTGAAGTAAATGCATTTCAACTCTCCTGGGTGAAGTCTGGGTCTTCATGATTCGTAGTCTCGATTCGGGATGGATGAAGGTCGTTCAGGCGGCGGTGACGGTGTCGCACTTACGTGGACGCCCACGGGGCCGCTTGCGTGCGACCACTGCACCTTGGACGAACAGTTGTCCTCCCCACACTCCCCACGGCTCGGCGCGCTCGAGCGCTCCGGCCAGGCATTCCGCCATCAGCGGGCAGGTGGTGCAAAGAGACTTCGCGTACTCGACGTCCGCCGGGGATTCGGCGAAGAAGAGTTCTGGCGCGTAGGACCGACAGGGCAGGTCCTGCGACGTTGCAACCTCGGTGAACTGATCGAGGAAGCTAACGCTCATTCCGGTCACCTCCTAGTGACTGTCTTGCTGTTCTCTTGCTGTCTTCGACGACCACCGGTTGGCGGCCGACAAATCTGTGTCGGACAAACAAAAGGGCCGCGGGACCCTGGTGAGGGTTCCGCGGCCTTGGAGGTGCCGGGCTGACTTCGTGTCAGACCGGTGGACTCCATGCTCGAGAACCCTCGCCGCCGTACTTCGCATCGCCTACAGCTCCGCCCTTGATCTGGGCAAAGCCGGTGGCCATGAGCACAACGGACGCGTGCAGCTGCGACGGGACGGCGCCCTGGATACGGGCGCACGGCAGAGCGCTGACGCTCTTCGGCTTCGTGATGTTCGTGATCATTTCCAAGGCACCTCCTTCTCGTTGTGAGGCGAAGCGGGCGGTTAGCTCGATCGCTATGGTTTGAAGTTTTCGGCCACACCTCGGCCGCAGAAAGAACAGTACGCCGACCTCGTCGGGGCCCGCAAACTATTTAACGCCAGTTTGCAAAGTTGGCCGGAAGTTGCCGCCGGGAGGCCCGGATCTTGCTTCCCGGACACCGATCCACACGCTCCGGCACGCCCCCGGCACCCTCCGGGATCGTTGCCTCTGTCATCTAATTGCCACGTCTGCCGTGAGCAGAACAAGACATCCCAACCATGCCCGCTCCCGCCACCACCCCGCAACAGACTTTCCCCTCCGCCTCCACCGCCTGCCCTTTCGGGCAACTGACGCCCGGACCGCCAGGCCATCAGTACTCGGTGATCCGGCGCGGACAGGACCGGCGCTGAGCGTGCGAGCGAGTGCCGGACCACGAGTACTGATGGCCTGGCGGTCCGGGCCTCAGGTGATCGGGGTGATCCCCCAGAGCTGGTTGGCGGTGGCGAAGTCCTGCCAGTAGAGGTCGGGTCCGGCCCAGCCGGACATGATGCCCTTGGCGATCACCGCGCCGCTCTGCAGCGGCAGGAAGACCGGCCCGCCGCTGTCTCCGTGCTGCATCGCCTCGGCGCCGTCTTCCTGCTCCGAGCGCACCAGGCCGGTGTAGCACTCGTAGTTTCCCCAATGATCCGGGTAGCAGTAGGAACTGTTGCCGGCGTCCTCGATCACGTGACCACAGATGATCCCGCTGACCGCCCCGGACGAGCACAGCTCCTCGCCGGTGTAGGCCCAGTCCCACCACCCGACGCCCATGTTGGCGCTGGACGTCGGGGAACCGGTGAAGATCCGGTTGTCGGCGTCAGCCTCGATCATCAGCAGGTCGGCGCTGACGTTCTCGTGGGTGGCGGTGCCGATGAACCTGGTCCCGTTGCCGTTCCACCAGCCCTGCCCCGGATAGCCGCAGTGGCCGGCGGTCAGCAGGAACCTCCGGCCGCCCACGGTCACACCGAATCCAGCCGAACAGCTGAGTCCGCTGGCCGCGATCTTGCCGCCACCCCAGTACGCCGGGTAGTCGTCGTTCCGGCCCGCAGGCTTGATCGGAGCCTCGGCCACGGCCCGCGTCGGAACGCCGACAGCCGGGAGGGCGGCCGCTACGGCTGAGCCCTTCGCCTTGCCCGGAGCGTCGACGCCGACTTCAAGCCCGCTGCCGTCCACGAGAGCGGAGACTCGGTGGGCCGGGCCGCCTGGGTGGGACTTCATATAGGCGACCAGTTTGCTGGAGGCGGTTGCCAGCTGGGCCTGTGAGTATTTCGCTGCGTGGACCTCCACAGGCGCCGTACTGCGAGTCGCGGTGACCGCAGCTTGGACAGTGGCGGGTAGCGCGCCCTGATACCAGAGCCGCACTCCCCCGTCGCGCAGCTCGATCCCGGTGAAACCAGTTGCCTTGGTGCGCTCCACGGTCGAGCGGATCTGGTTGGCCGCAGTACGGGCCTTGTCCTGGGCAGCCATCCGGGCCCGGTACTTCGCGGGCAGGTTGGCGAAGGCGACCTTTCCGTCGGCAGCCGGCTTCGGCGCTCCCCCGGCGGCGTCGGCTACCGATGGGCCGGCCAGGACGGCGCCGATCGAGAGCAGGGCGAGTATGTCCCGTCGCTTCATTGGCGATTCCCCTCACTGAAGTAACTGATAGTTCAGGAGGGGGCGCGGGGAGCGACTGGATACCTCAGCGGGTGCAGATGTTGATGACTGGTTCGCCGTACTTCGTGACCTTGGTGCGGCCGATGCCGGGGATCCGGAGCAGCTCGCGCTCGTCGGTCGGGCGGGCCTCGGCGATCGCGGTCAAGGTGGCGTCGGTGAAGATCACGAAGGCGGGCATCCCCTCCTCGGCGGCCCGCTCGGAGCGCCATTCGAGCAGCGCGTCGTACAGCTTCTGGTCCATCGAGCGACGGGCAGTCCTCGCAGCGGCCGAGTTTCCGGGCGGCCGGCTTCGAGCAGGCCGCGGCCGCAGACCCGGCACTTCGGGATCGGCTTGTCCGAGCGGATCGCCCGCGGCTCGCTCGGGCGCGAGGACGGCTCCCACTCGCTGGTCCGGGAGGTCCGGACCCCGATCGGGTCCAGGAACCGGGTCGGCCCGCGGGTGCCGCGGCCGCCCGGCGAGCGGGAGGTCGACCAGCTGACCGACAGCTGGTCCTTCGCCCGGGTCACCCCGACATAGAACAGCCGCCGCTCCTCCTCGACCTGGGCCGGCGTCGTGGCGTAGGTGATCGGCAGCGTCCCCTCGTGGGCGCCGACGATGAAGACGCAGCCCCACTCCAGACCCTTCGCCGCGTGCAGGGTCGCCAGCGTGACGCCCTCGGCCAGCGGCGCGTGCTGGATCGAGGCGCGCCGGTCCAGCTCGGCCATCAGGTCGGTGAAGCTCGCCTTGGGGTGTGCCTTGGCGAAGTCCGACGTCATCGTGACGAGCGCGCTCAGCGACTCCCAGCGATCCCGGACCGCGCCCTTGCCCTCAGGCGGGTCGGCGGACCAGCCGGCGCCGCCCAGGATGCCGGTGACGGTCTCGACCAGGTCGTCGTCGGCCGCCGTACCGGCTTTGGCCTGGCCGCGGAGCAGCATCGCCGCCTGCCGGATCTCGGCCCGCTCGAAGAACCGCTCGGCACCCTTCAGTACGGCGGGGATCTTGCGCTCGGCCAGGGCCTGCTCGAAGTTCTCCGACTGCGCGTTGGTGCGGAACAGCACGGCGACGTCGCGCAGCGCAGTACCGGAGTCTTGCAGGCGGGCGATCGCGCGGGCGACGGCGTCGGCCTCGGCGACCTCGTCCGGATACTCGCGGTAGGTCGGGGTCGGGCCGGAGTCGCGCTGGGAGCGCAGGGTGACCCGGCCGGGCAGACCGGACGGACCGGCCGCGTCGAGGACCTTGTTCGCCACTTCGACGATCTGCGGGGTCGAGCGGTAGTCGCGGATCAGCTTGATCACCGCGGCCGATGGGTGACGCTGGGCGAAGCGGACCAGGTTCTCCGGGTCGGCGCCGGCCCAGGAGTAGATGGTCTGGGCCGGGTCGCCGACCACGCAGACGTCCTCGCGGCCGCCGAGCCAGAGGTCGAGCAGGCTCTGCTGCAGCGGGGAGACGTCCTGGTACTCGTCGACGACGAAGGTCCGGTACTGCCGGCGGATCTCCGCTGCGACCCGCTCGTCCTCGGCCAGCAGCGCGACCGCGCAGAGCAGCACGTCCTCCAGGTCGATCCGGCCGCGCTCGATCTTCACGTCCTCGTACGCCGCGAAGACGCGCGCGATCGTGGCCGGGTCGAACGCGGCGAGCGCGCGACCGGACTGCGGCGCGACCTTCGCGTAGTCGTCGGGGCGGACGTTGCTCACCTTGGCCCACTCGACCTCACCCGCGAGGTCGCGGAGCGCGGGGGTGTCGACGCGGACCCGGCAGCGGTTCGACGCCTCGGTCAGCAGCGGGAACTTCCGGTCGATGATCGGCGGCAGCTCACCGCCGAAGACGCGTGGCCAGAAGTAGCGGGCCTGCCGGAGCGCCGCCGAGTGGAAAGTCCGGGCCTGGACGCCGTCCGCGCCGAGCTGGGCGAGCCGGCCGCGCATCTCACCGGCCGCGCGCTGGGTGAACGTCACGGCGAGAACCCTGGCCGGGTCGAAGGTGCCCGTCCGTACGCCGTACGCGATCCGGTGGGTGATCGCACGCGTCTTGCCGGTGCCGGCTCCGGCCATCACGACGACGGGTCCGTGCAGCGCGGTCGCGACGGCTCGCTGCTCGGGGTCGAGGGCCTCGAGCAGCTCGTCGGCGGACTTGCCGGCGACGGCGTGCGTGATGTTGCTCACGGACTGAGACATGCGGGAACAGCACTCCCACCAGCAGGGTTTCGATACAAGGTAGAGCCACCCTAGACGGGCCGTCGGACAGAAATCCGCAGCCCGGCGTTGACGAGAGACGGAGCAAGCCTGCGATGGCGGCATTCACGATGTACTCGACCCCCTGGTGCGGTTACTGCCACCGGCTCAAGGGCCAGCTGAAGCGGGCCGGCATCGAGTTCACCGAGGTCGACATCGAGCAGGTCCCGGACGCCGCCAAGATCGTCGAGAAGGTCAACAACGGCAACCAGACCGTCCCCACCGTCGTCTTCCCCGACGGCACGGCGATGACGAATCCGTCGATCGCCCAGATCGCCGACAAGCTCGTCGCCTGACACCCAGTACTACGTACGCGGCGCCGCATCCCTGACGGGCGGCGCCGCGCCTCTTGTTGTCCGTGGCTACCAGCTGCCGGTTAGTTCCTCGCCGTACCAGCCTTCTATGAGGCGGCGGGAGATGGAGATGTTGCCGGGGAGGGCCATCGAGCCGTTCTCGACGAGGACTCGGAGGTCGTCGCGGCTGAACCATTTGGCTTCGGCGATCTCGTCCTGGTCGACGTTGATGTCGTAGCCGGTGGCGGTCGCGTAGAAGCCGAGCATGAGGCTGGACGGGAGCGGCCAGGGCTGGCTGCCGGCGTACTGGATGTCTTCGCCGATGACTACGCCGGTCTCCTCGAAGACTTCGCGGCGTACGGCGGCCTCCAGGGATTCGCCTGGTTCTACGAAGCCGGCGAGGGTTGAGTAGCGGCCCTCGGGCCAGGCCTCGTTGCGGCCGAGCAGGGCGCGGTCCTGGTCGTCGGTGACGAGCACGATGATCGCCGGGTCGCTACGCGGGAAGTGGCTGAGCCCGCAGACCGGGCATTGCCGCACGTGACCCGCGTCGATCACCTCGGTGTGATTGCCGCAGTTGGCGCAGTGCGTGTGTACGCCGTGCCAGTTGGACAGTCCGACCACGTTGACCGCGATCCCCGCCTCCCGGTCGTCCAGAACAGCGCCCAGCTCACGCAGCCCGGCGTACGAGTCGTCTGCCTCGCCCTCGACCAGTACTGCGAACACAGCGCGCCCATCGGCCGTCTGACCGGCTCCGGCAACCCGGTCGATCCCCAGGAAGATCCGCAGGCCCTCAGGCGCAGCAGCGGGCGGCACCAGGCGCAGCGTCGTACGGTCACTGTCCACTGCCAGCTTGTCACCGGCTACGAGTGCCACCTGTGTGTCAGGAGCGGCCCATGCCTTCTCCAGCCATTCCGTGTCGCGCCGTCGATCGGCAGCGCGGTCTAGAACGGAACGGGACAGCGACAGGGAACCAGGAGTGATGGAGTAGGCCACGTCCTCAACGTATCTCGCCCGCCACCCATGGGAGGATCCCAGGCATGAGTATTCACATCGCCGCCGAGAAGGGACAGATCGCTCCGCGCGTGCTGTTCCCCGGTGACCCACTGCGGGCCAAGTGGATCGCAGAGACCTACCTGTCCGACGTCACCTGCTACACCGAGATCCGGAACATGTTCGGATTCACCGGCACCTACAAGGGTGAGCAGGTCTCCGTGCAGGGCTCCGGGATGGGCCAGGCGTCGGCCTCGATCTACGCCAACGAGCTGTTCGCCGAGTACGACGTACAGACCCTGATCCGGGTCGGTACCTGCGGCGCGCTCACCGAGAAGGTGAAGATCCGCGACGTGATCGTGGCGATGTCGGCCAGCACCGACTCGCAGATGAACCGCCTGCGCTTCCACGGCATCGACTACGCGCCGACTGCCGACTACCAGCTGCTCCGGGCTGCAGTGGATGGCGCCGAGGCCGCCGGGCTGAACGTGCATGTCGGCCAGGTGTTCTCCGGCGACCTGTTCTACAACGACCGTCCCGACCTGGTGTCGCGGACGGCGGAGTACGGCGTACTGGGCATCGAGATGGAGGCGTCGGCGCTCTACACGTTGGCTGCCAAGTTCGGCCGCCGGGCGCTCGGCATCATGACGGTGTCCGACCACCTGATCACCAAGGAGGAGACCAGCGCCGAGGAGCGCCAGACCACCTTCTCCGAGATGATCACCATCGCCCTCGACGCGGCGATCGAGGTGCCGGTCTGAACCGCTGGGGCGCCGTCCTGCTGAGCACTGCCCTGCTCGCCGGTACTGCGGCCTGCTCCAGCGACAAGAGCTCGTCCTCCTCGCACCCTCGCCCTCGCCTGACAAGACCGCCACTGACCAGCCCAGCTCGAGCCAGCCGACTGCGAAGTCGTCGGACGGTGGAGCGACCTCGACCACGCCGATCAAGGCGGCCGAGGTGGTGTCAGCGTTCACCACTGCGGGCTACAAGTGCAGCAGCGACGGCACGTACGCCATCTGTACGTCGGGGCCCGCGTCTGTCTGGGTGCTGACCGGGGACCACCCGCGGCCGCCGGTGGTGTCTCTGCACTCGGCCGGTCCGATCGCGACCGCGATCGGCAGCTATCGCCAAGGTGCTGCCGCAGGCGCTGGAGATCGCGCACATCGGGCAGAGCCAGGAGATCGCCGACTGGTTCGCCAAGCAGAACGGCAAGACCGCCGGGCAGATGTCCGCCGGCGACTGGCAGGTCGACTACTCGGCCGAGCTCGACACCGAGGAGCCGGGCGCGCACCTGAGCCTGATGGACAAGCTCTGCAAGACCAACTGCACCGCTGAGTGACGCCGGAGGTGGAACCGCTACCCGTATCGGTTCCACCTTCCGTACTCGGTCGCGGGTGGTTGATCAGGAGCTGCCGGCGCTGCCTGCGCTGGAGGCGACCACGATGGCTGCCGTGACGGCCGCCTGAACCTCCTGGACAGCCTTGCGAACAGCCGCGGCAGCCCAGTCGGACTCCGCGATCTCCTTCGCCCGGCGCTTCAGCTCCTTCTTGTCCACCGCATCGGTGATGACCTTCGGGACGACGTTCAGCGAGCTCAGCAACGCGATGAGCGCAGCGGTCCGCTCGTCCGGTTGCGTACCGAGCTTCAGCACGCTGCCCAGCGCAGTACGGACCTCTGCTTCGTGCCGTGCGTCCTTGGCCGGCCAGCGCGTCACCGGGAACAGGCCGAGCACCTTGTCCTTGTCGGCGGTCAGGATGCCCCGCTCGGCGAGCCGCGCGAGGAGCTGGTCGCGCAGCTTCTTCGAGAGCTTGTTCATCAGGTTCTTCGGCTTCTGGCCGGACTTCTCCGCCAGTACCGCCAACCGCTCGTCCAGGATCGCGTCACCGGTCGACGAGGTGTCCAGGACCTTCAGCCGGCCCTCCTTGACGTCGTCACCCGCCGCCGCGATGTCGACCTTGCCCAGCAGGGTCAGCTCGATCAGCACGGCGCCGGCGAGCGAGTAGTCCAGCCCGGGGTTCCCGGTGATCGGCTTGCCGCTCTCGTCGTCGTACAGCAGCAACAGCAGGTCTTCTGCAATCAACATGCCAACCAACGTAGGTCCGACCAGGCTCACCGGTCGTCAACCGTGCGGACTACTCGCCGCATCCTCCGCAAGACTGTTACGCAGGTCAGTGCGCACCGTCGGGGTAGCGGTGGCCGTTGAGGATCACTGGTTCGCCCAGCTCGGCTGCTACCTCGGTGAGGAAGTTGGGGCAGAAGTAGTACCAGCTGATCGAGCGGATCTTGCCGTCTTCGGTGACGAGGCGCATCAGGTCGTTCACCGAGGCCTTGCCGTCGCTGTCGACCAGGCGGATCACCAGCACCGTCTCGCCCCACAGCTCCACCACCTCGGCCGTGTAGCGGTACGGCTTGGTCAGGTCGAGTGTGTGCTCGATGGAACCGTCCCGGATCTGCTCGGCGCCGTACTCGTTGAGCATGCCGAGGATCTCGCTGTCCGCGTCCTCCAGGAGAAGCGCGGTCAGCCGCGGTACGTCGTACGCCGTGAACGCGTCGGCCACAGCGTCCAGGAGCCGCCGGTCAGGTTCTACCCGGCCCCGGAGCGACACTGCTCGGTCCGGCGCATCGAGTCGGCCCCTGCCGCGGTGCAGGGCGGCCTTGACGGCGCCGGTGCTCGTCCGGAGTACGTCGGCAGTCTCGGCGAGGCTGAAGCCGAACAGGTCCTTCAGTGCGAGTGCAGCTCTTTCCTGCGGCGGCAGTAGCGTCACCAGTTCCCTCCAGGCGTCACGAACCTCTACTGGGTCAGCGGTGGGCGGCGCTGCCTGCTCTGGCAGCTCTGTCGGCACTGGGAGCTGCCTGCGGTAGCCATCGACGTACGTGTTGGTCGCAACCCGGAAGAGCCAGGCCCGTGGATTCTGGATCGGGGCGTTCGCCTGCGCAGCCTGGTTGAAGGCGCGTGCGAGCGACTCCTGGACCAGGTCCTCGGCGTCGTACGCGTTGCCGGCCAGTCGGCGGCAGAAGGCGTAGAGATCCTTCCGCACCGGCTCCAGCCGGTCGAGGAAGTCCTTCCGCGCTTGTCGCGCGGCCCGCACGGCCGGGAGGTCCAGTTCCGTCACCACTACATCTTGAACCGTCATACCTGTCCCGACGTTCCAGACCGGCGGAAGGATACGGACGAGGTTCGGCTGTGGATAACTTCCGCGGGGGTCGGCGGAAACCCGCGAAGCTTGTCGGGTGACGAGACAACGGCTACCGGCGGTGGGTGGCGATGCTCCGGCGCGGGGTGGGCATCGCTACGAGGTGGTGGACGGAAAGCTTCTGGTGACAGGCGCCCAACCACCGCTTCACCATGCCGCGGTGATCGGGTTGTTGGTCCGCCTCAAACAGGCCTGCCCACCCGACCTACTCGTCACGGCAGGCTCTCTGGACTTCCGCCCGGTCCAGGGCGTCTCGCTCCGCCCCGACCTGATGGTCACCCGACGCGACGAGACCGGCCCGAAGTTCGTAGTACAACCGCCACTCCTCGCCGTCGAGGTCATCTCCCCCACCACCCGCGTCACCGACGTAGTCCTCAAACGCACCCGCTACGAGCAACACGGCGTCCCCACCTACTGGCTCCTCGACCCAGCCAACCAGGAACTAACAGTCCTCCACCTCACCGACAACACCTACACCTGCCAAACCCTCACCCAATCCGAAGAACCTTTCACCACAACCACCCCTTTCTCCATCACCTTCTCCCCCGCCGAAATCTTGAGCTGATGGGGCATCACAGGGCAGGCCAGGGCAGCTTCCGATCTGCCCTCCCCACGCGCGGCCGATCGAGAAACGGTGGTCCGATGACCACGAAGGAGGCACCATGGGACTCGTGCAGACAATTGAGCCTGGGCTGTTCACACTGGCAGATCTCGACGCTCTCCCAGAGGACGGCCTGCAGTACGAGCTTGTCGATGGGATGCTCCTGGTGACTCCGTCGCCGACGCCGCTCCATCAGACAGCAGTGGGCGAGCTGCTTTACCGGCTGCGACACAACTGCCCGCAAGACCTCAAGGTGTTCCCGGCGCCGTTGGACTTCAGGCCGACGCCGCATCGATCGTTGCAACCCGATGTGATCGTCGCCAGCCGCAAGGACATCGGGCCGAAGGCGTTGGAGCAGCCTCTCCTCTTGGCCGTGGAAGTACTGTCGCCGGCTACACGTTCGAAGGATCTGATCCTCAAACGCAAACTGTACGAAGAAGCCGGGGTGCAGTCGTACTGGATCTTCGACCCGGAGCCTGAACAACTGACGGTGCTTGAGCTTGTTGACGGGCACTACATCGAGTGGGCTGTGGTTAAGGGGACCGATGCCTTTGACGCCGAGTTGCCCTTCCCGGTGCGGATTGTGCCGGCGGAGTTGGTGGATTAGCCGTTGAGGAGGGCTATGAGGGCTGGTTTGCCGGGGAGGTTTTCGGGGTGGACTACGTCGCCGGTGCGGACGTAGTAGAAGGCGGCGGTGACCTGGTCGAGTGGGATGCCTAGGAGCTCTGCCCAGGCGACTCGGTAGATGGCTAGTTGGAGGGGGTCGGCGGTTTCGGAGCGGCTGGTTTTCCAGTCGATGACCTCGTAGCCGCGGGAGCCGTCGGGGCGGATCACCTGGTAGACGGCGTCGATGCGGCCGCGGACCACCCGGCCGCCGATCGAGAGCGCGAACGGGGCCTCGATCTCGTAGGGCATGCGTTCGCCGTACGGGCCGACCCGGAACGCGTCCATCAACTCGGTCAGGTCGGTGTCGTCGACGATGCCCTCGTCGGCCGCGCCCGGCAGGTCGTCCGGGTCGATCAGGAACTGCTGACCGAAGTAGCTCTCCACCCAGGCGTGGAACCTGGTGCCGAAGCGCGCCGCCCGGTTGGGTTTGCGCGGCATCGGCCGGGCGAGTTCGGACGCGAGCCCGTCCGGGTCCTTCGCCAGCCGCATCACCTGGGTCGCCGACAACGAGGCCGGCAGCTCCACGTCGTACGCCTTCCGGCTCCGGCTTTCCCTTGCCTCTGACAACAATCGCTCGAGCTCGGAGTCCCAGCGAGCCACCGTCGCCTGCTCGTCCAGCAGCAGCGAATCCTCCGCGTCCTGCGACGGTCCTTCTGCGCGGGACAGCTGCACCAGAGCCACCGATTCGAGCCGCCGTTGATAGGCGTCCGCGTCGTACGCCGCGGGCCATGGCGCCTGCGTCTGCTCGGCGAGCTCCGGATTCTCCTCGGACAACTCCGGTTGCGGAGCCCACGCGATGATCCGCTCCCCCGCGTGCTGCTTCAGGACTTCCAGGTACGGCGAGGGGCCGCGCGGGCGTTTCTGCGTCGGACCCCACCAGTGCCCGGTGGCGACGAGGAGCTCCTTCGCCCGGGTGAACGCGACGTACCCGAGCCGGCGTTCCTCCAGCGAGTTGACCTCCTTGCACTCGTCCGCGAACGCCTTCAGCCCCGCGTTCGACAGGTCGTGGAAGTCGGGCAGCGTGTCGGCGTCACCGCGCAACGGCCACGGCAGCACCTTCGCGTTGGTGGTCCACTTGTCCCGGCCGCGATCCGACGGGAACACCTTCTGCACCAGCGTCGGCACGAACACGACCGGCCATTCCAGCCCCTTCGAGCGGTGCGTGGTCAGCAGCTTCACCGAATCGGCTTCACTCGGTACTGCGAGGTCGAGGCCGGCCGCGTACTCCTCCTCGGCCGCCAGATACGCGAGCAGCCCGTCGAGCGACCCGTCCGACTCGGTCGAGACGAAGTTGCCGACGGCATCGAGGAACGCGGCCAGGTGATCGCGCCGCCCGGAGTCGACGTGATCCGGTGTCGCGGTCAGCTCGACATCGAGCCCGATCGTGCTGATCACCCGGCGGACGAGGTCGAGCAGCGGCTCCCCCGCATGCGCGCGCAGCTCACGCAGCTCGACCGACAGTTCGCGGAACCGGCTGACGGCCTCGGCCGAGTAGCCCCAGCCATCAGGTCCGGGATCGTCGACGGCCTCGGCGAGCGAGATCACCTCGGTCGAATCCATCCCGGCGACCGCCGCGTCCAGCGCGGCGACCAGGTCGTCGGCGGCCGGCCGCTCGCCCGGATCGGACAGGATCCTCGACCGGTTCGCCAGCAGCGCCAGGTCGCGATGACCGATCCGGTACCGCGGGCCGGTGAGGATCCGGAGCATCGCCGCATTCGCGGTCAGATCGTTGACCGCCTGCAGCGTCGCCACCACGTCGACCACCTCGGGCAGCGCGAGCAGCCCGCCGAGCCCGACCACCTCGACCGGCACCTTGCGCGCGATCAACGCCTCGTGGACCGCGCTCAGGTCGGTGTTCGTCCGCATCAGGATGCCGATGTCTTTCCACCGGCGGTTGGTCGTCTTGTGCGCGGCGACGATGGCGTCCGCGACCCACTCGACCTCTTGCGAACGCGTCTCGAACAGGCCGACCGTGATCGCTCCCTCGGGCGCGTTCTCCGGCGCTTCCAGCGGGATCACGCCGGGGTGCTGCTGGTACAGCTCGGTCGCGTGCTGGTTCGCCGCGGCCAGAATCTTGCTGCCGCAGCGCCGGTTCACGCTCAGCACGTAGCGCCGCGCCGGCGTACCGTCCGCGTTCGGGAAGTGTTCGGGGAACTCGTCCAGGTTCGCCACCGAGGCGCCGCGCCAACCGTAGATCGCCTGGCAGGGGTCGCCGACGGCCGTGACGGGATGCCCGCCGCCGGAGAACAACGCGGTCAGCATCCGGCGCTGCGAGACCGAGGTGTCCTGATACTCGTCGAGCAAGCACGACCTTGTACCGCGAGCGCTCGATCACCGGCACCTCCGGGCACTCCTCCGCCAACCGCGCCCCGAGCGCCATCTGGTCCGCGAAGTCGACCACGCCCCGCTCGACCTTGTACGCCTGATACTCCTCGACCAGCTGCAGGATCTCGTTCCGCTTGAGCGCGGTCTCGGCCAGCTTCTTCACATCGACGGTCTGCTTGCGCGCCGCGGCGACCTCGGCCCGTACTGCGTCGTCATGAGCCCGTACGTCGTTCGCCCGGATCAGGTGGTCGGCGAGTTCACCGTCGAGCGAGAGCAGGCTGTTCACCAGGGTCGGGACGTGATGGGAAGCGAACCGGATCGGCCCGGCGGACCGGCGTACGACGCGTCCTGCCAGCTGGAATCTCGTCGCGTCGGCGAGCACGCGGACGTCCGGTTCGAGGCCGAGGCGGAGGCCGTGCTCGGCGATCAGGGTGCCGGCGAAGGCGTGGTACGTCGAGACGACGGGCTCGCCGGCATCCTCGGTGTGCCAGGCTTCGAGGTTGCTGCGCAGGTGCGCGGCGAGAATCGGGTGCTGGTCGGGCGGCAGGGTCGATCCGAGGACACCGGCTTTGGTGAGGTCGTCGCGGATCTTGACGTCGAGTTCGTTGGCGGCCTTCTTGGTGAAGGTCAGCCCGAGCACCTCTTCCGGCTGCACTTGCCCGGTGCAGATCAACCAGACGACGCGGGCCGCCATCGCCGTCGTCTTCCCCGACCCGGCACCAGCCACGATCACACCCGGCGCCAGCGGTGCCGTGATCGCCTGCAGCTGCTGGTCACTGAACGGAATGCCCAGCAGATCGCAGAGCTCAGCGGTCGTCGTGAGCTTCGCGCGGGTCACCGACTTCTCCTTTGCCGACACATCAGACGATCTCCCGGCCTTCGGGCTGGATCGGGCAGAGACCGCGGACGTCGCAGCGGGCACAGCCGTCGTTGCGCTTGGCAACGAATTCTTCGGAGCGGACCATCGACTCCGCGTCTTCTACCGCTTCGTCCAGCCAGGTCCGGCCGTCGTCGTCGGTTTCGAGTGGTGCCTGACCTTGGACCTTCGGCAGGCCGACGTCGTCGTGGCGTAGTTGCACCAACTCGGCACCGCCGCTGCGCGGGTCGTCACCGAGCGCCTTCATCTGCCGGGAGGTGATCGCGCGCTGGTAGATCGCCAACTGAACGTGCCGCGCCAGTGCAGGCTTGGTCGGCATGTTGCGACCGGTCTTCAGATCGATGACCCGGATCTCGCCGTCGCCGTCCTGCTCCAGCCGGTCCATCCGCCCCTTCACCTGAACCGCTGGCTTGTTCTCGTCCGGCAGCAGGATGTCGAACTCGACCTCGGTCCCGAGCAGCTTCCGATCCGGCCGGCCCTTGTGCCAGGCGACGAACCGGCGCAGCGCCTCCTCCGCCTCGACCCGCTCCCGATCGGAGATCCAGCTCGACTCGAACTCCAATTGGGTCCAGACCTTGTCGAGCCAGCCGTTCAGCTCGTTGATCTCCGGCGGCAGCGCGCCGGTGGCGACCGCATCCGCGAGGGTGTGCAGCACCATGCCGAAGCCGATCGCCGACGTACTCGGTGTCTCGCCGCCCGCCCGGCGTTGCAGGAACCAGCGCAACGGGCAGTCCACGATCGTGGTCAGCGCGCTGCCCGACAACGGCACCGGCTTGTCCGGGTTCGCGACCGGCCGCTCCGACCTGGTCCGCTCGCGCACACCCCACCAGCGCTCCGGGTCTGCGGTCGGGACCAGCGGATACTCCCGCTCGTCGACGGCGTCGGCCAACTGGGCCAGCTTGTCGGCCGCGACGCGCTTCAACGCAGGCGACGACGCCGGATCGGCGAGCACGCAGCGCAGGTCGGCTACCAAGCCGGGCAACGACAACGGCCGCCGCGGCCGACCGGCGACGAGTTTCAAAGGAATGTCGAGCTCTGCAAGGAAGCGGGATGGCTGATCACCGTCTGCCTCTGGGGCTTGTACGGCGGTGACGATCAGCCGTTCTCGGGCTCTGGTGATCGCCACATAGAACAGCCGTCTCTCCTCGGCCAGCAACGCACCAGCCGACAGCGGCTCGACCAGCCCGTCCGGTCCGAGGCGGTCGGGCTCCAGCAGCGATCCTCGGCGGCGGAGATCCGGCCACTGCCCTTCCTGCACGCTCGCCACAACGACCAGTCGCCACTGCAGCCCCTTGGAACGGTGGGCTGTCATGAGTTGCACACCGGCTTCCCGGTACGTCGCGTCGAACCGGTTGTCGCCCGCGATGTCGAGCGACTCCAGCTCACTGAGGAACGCCGAGACTCCCTTGAACCCGACCTGCTCCTCGGCCCGGCTCGCCGCATCGAACAGCGCACAGAGTGAATCCAGATCCCGGTTCGCCGCACGCGCGGTTTCGCCGCCGCTGTTCGCCTGACCGCGGAGCCTGCGCAGCCAGGGCGACTCGGACCACAGCGACCACATCACCTCGTCCGGCGCGGCGCCGGCGATCACGATATTCCTTGCCTTGAGCAACCTCTCGCCGAGGGCGACGAACCTCGCCTCGGCCGGGGAGGCCTGCTCGTCGAGGAGCAGCGGGTTGAGGAGCGCCTCGCGGAGTAGCTCATCGGACGAACGCGGGAGGCGTTGCCCACCGGCTGCCTCGCGATCACGCTTACGTAGTACGCGGGCAAGTCTTCTGAGCTGCCCTGCATCCATCGCGCCCAGGGGCGACAGGGCCAGGGCACGGACCACGTCGACCGTCAGGGTGACCGGGTCCGCGACCGCTCGCAGTGCGAGAAGCATGGGCCGTACTGCGGGCTCTCGGGACAGCGGTAGTTCGTCACCGGCGATGTCGACCGGGATACCGGCAGCGGCCAGGGCGCGTCGGAGCGGCGGGATGGACCAGGTGCCTGAGCGGACGAGCACGGCCATCTCGTGCCAGCCGACTCCGTCTTGGACGTGGGCGCGGCGGAGGAGGTCGGCGATGTGTTCGAGCTCGGCGCCGCTGGTGGAGTAGAGGTTGGCCTCGACCTTGCCCGGGCCATAGACGCAACTGGTCGCGTCGGGATTGCGGAAGCGGTCGAAGGTGTCGCGGTCGAGAGTGCCGGGGACGCCCAGGCGGTTGACGACATTGCGGGAGACGCGCAACAACGTCGTACCGAATCTTCTTGTTGTCGCGAGGGCGATCTGGGCTGCTTCGTCGCCGGCCGCAGTACGGAACTCGTCGGTGAAGCGGAGCAGGCCGCGGACGTCGGCGCCGCGGAAGGTATAGATGGATTGATCGGGGTCGCCGACGACGACGAGGTCGCGGCCGTCACCGGCGATCGCCTGAAGGAGCTTGGTCTGGCCGGGATCGGTGTCCTGGTACTCGTCGACGAAGACGACCTTGAACTCCTCGCGGAGCTTGGCCTGCACTTCGGGTTGCTGGGCCAGGATGACCGCTCGGTGGATCAGCTCGGAGTAGTCCAGGACCTGTTCGTGGTCGAGGATCTGCAGGTACTCCTCGAAGAAGTCGCCGACTGCGACCCACTCGGAGCGGCTGGCCGACTGACCGATCGCGGAGAGGTCTTCGGGGTCGAGGCCGAGCTGGCGCGCCTTGCCGATGACGGCCTGGACCTCGTCGGTGAAGCCGCGGGTCTTGAGGGCGGGGTGGAGGCTGCTCGGCCACTTCGTCATGCCGACCTCGCGGCTGCCGGCGAGCGCCTCGCTGAGTCGCAGGGACTGCTCGGGGCCGGAGGGGAGACGGAGCGGTACGTCGAACGCGTCGGCGGGGGTGAACCTTCGGAGGAGTGCGTAGCAGAAGGAGTGGAAGGTCATCGACGGCATGACCTTCGTCGTACGGCCGAGACGTGCGGTGATGCGGTCGCGGAGCTCGGTCGCTGCTTTGCGGCCGAAGGTCAGCACGAGAACTTCGTCGGGGCTCAGCCCTCTGTTGCTCACCCGATCGACGACAGCCTCGACCAGCGTGGTCGTCTTCCCGGTGCCCGGTCCGGCGAGCACGAGCAGCGGACCGCCGGGGTGGTCGACAACGGATTGCTGGTCGGCGTCCAGCACCGGCGCAGAGTTCTTCTCGACTCCCCGCCCCGCCGGCCTCACCAACCGATACCGGGACCCTGTTCGACTGACCACCACCCCATCCCATCAGAGCCCACCGACAATCTCGTGCGCTACCCGCCACGTCCCCCAACCTTCTCGGATTCCGGACACCTCGGTCAGATCCCTGACGCCGGATCGCCAACACTGACTAACCTCGGCTGATCCTCGGAGGCTGAGCGTGCGCCGGGCTGATCGACGACAACCTCTACAACACCCGCCATCTCGAAACCCCAGCGACGCCCGATGAGCGCGCTCCCTAGGTGCAGCGGTTGAGGAGATACTTCGGCAATGGAGCTGCGGGGTGAGCTGATTGGTCGGATGAAGGCGGATGGCGAGGCGGTGGAGGCGTTTCTGGGTTCGGCTGACGAGTATCGCGGGTGTTCGCGGGACTGCAGGGGTTCCTTGGCCCTACTGTCTTCTTGAGTGGGTGCCTGAGGAGAGTGCGCCTGCATCGGTTCGGCGGGTGCTTGAGGTGGTGCGCGAGAACACCGCGCGACTGCGCCAGCTCATCACGCAGTACGGCGAATGGCCGGGGCGCTCGCTGGTCGGGGAGGACGGGGCTGATGCTGCGTGGCTGATCCTCCAGCACTGTGGGTCCGGCGTACCGACTATTGGTACGCCGGAGAACCTGGCTTTCCAGCGGTCCTGCCTGCCGCTCCTCGAGCAGGCTGTCCTGGCTGGTGAAGCACATCCTCGCCATCTGGCACACATCGCCGACAACCTCCACGAGAGGTCCGGCGAGCCACCCGAGTACGCAGTACTGGCTTCTGCGTACTCCGTCGTCGACGGTCAGCCGATCTTCACCCGCGCAGCCGACCTGTCCAAGATTGACCATCGCCGGACCGCGATCGGCCTGGCGCCGCTGGCCGAAGACCTCCGGAGGCGATCACTGGGCGAGAGGCTGTGGCCCAACGACGACGCCCGAGTGGAATCTTGGGACAGATAGCCGTTCCGGACATTTCGCCTGTTTCGACTGTTTCGGATAGACTTCGATTGAGAGAGGTGAACATGGCCGTCAGGAAGAGCAGCGTCGAACCGGAGCCGGGAGCGAAGAAGGCAAGCTCCGCTACGCGCAAACACGGGGCGAGCGGTGACCAGCAGCCTCGCGTGCGGGCAGGTGGTCCATCGACCTCCAAGGCCGTCGGCGGAAGGCCGTCATCAGCGACCAAGCTTCGCAAGAGGTCAACGCGGATCGTCGCCGCCAGGCCTCCGGCTCGGTCGAGAAAGGTCACACCTGACGACCAGGACGCCCTCGTGATGCCGGTTACAGCGCCACAGCAGAACCTCCTCAAGAAGATCGATCGACTCATCAACCGCGGCACCAAGGTGACGCTCGTCCAGGGAAATTCGAGCGTCCAACTCACCGGCGACGCCCTGACGGCCCTGCGGCAGATCTTCGCGGCGCTCAACGCCGGACCGCTGAGTCTGCTCATTGGCGATAGTCGAGATACCGAACTGACCAGCCAAGAGGCAGCTGACCTGTTGAACGTCTCGCGACCGTACATCGTGAAGCTCGCGCGAGAAGGAACGATTCCGCATACCCGGGTGGGCAACCGGCACAGGTTTCTGCTGTCCGACATCGAAGAGCACGGTCGGCGCCAGCGGGTAGAACGCGAGCAGGCTCTGGCGTCGATGTCACCCGAGGGCGGCTACTCCGACGGAGACTTCTGACCGATGCCTTCCCTGCACCCGGTTCGGCCGGTGGGTACCCTCGATGCCTGCGTTCTGATACCTGCCGGTCTGCGGGACCTCTTGTTGTCCTGTGCCAGCGAGGCAGTCTTCCAGCCTGTCTGGCAGGACGAGATCCTTGATGAAGTCAGACGGAACTCAATCCGACTCTTGGTGAAGCACTCCGGCCTGACCAAGACATCGGCTGCAGCAGCAGTGGCTCACACACTTGAACAGATGGCCCGGGCTTTTCCTGACGCAGTACTACCGTCGGAAGTCTGGGTGCCGTTGGTACCGGGCCTAACCTGTGACACAAAGGACCGCCATGTCCTGGCCGCCGCGATCGGCTCCCAGGCGACGCATCTGGTCACAGAGAATGTCCGTGACTTCCCGGCAAGGTCGTGTCCCGGCGAACTAACCGTGGTGGAACCTGACGATTTTCTTCTGGATCGGCTGACCGAGACACCAGGGCTGGTTCGTGATGCCGTCCAGGGGATGTCGGCCCGGCTGAAGGCTCCCAGGAGCTCGCCGACAGATCTGGCAGCCTTGATGGCGAAGGGCCGCTATGTGCCCAAGTTCGGCGAGAAGCTTGGCGAGCTGTTCCTCTGCTGACTGGGCAAGTTGCTCGTCAATCCCTACGCAGCCGAGCCGTCTTGAAATGAATTGCGGCGAGGTGTCGGATTGGGCAACTGCCGTTCGTGGGGTTGATGTGCGGCGGTCGCACTGATCTGAGAGGAGACGGCAGTGGCTGAGTACCTGATCAGTTTCAATGACGAGTGGGTGCCTGAGCACACGGAGGAGGAGATCCGGGCGAAGGCGGTCTCCAGCCGGGCTGTGATTGCGGAGATGGAGGCTGTGGGGGCGTTCGTGTTCGGCAATGGGGCGCTGAATGCCTCGACTGTGGTGTGCAGTGTTGAGGCGCGCGACGGAGAGGCTGTGTTCAGCGACGGGCCGTACGTCGAGAGCAAAGAGCATCTAGGCGGGTTCGCCGTGATCAACGTGGCCGATGACGCGGCTGCGCGGTACTGGGCCGGTCGCTTGGCCGTCGCACTCGATTGGCCGCAAGAGGTGCACCGGTTCCCTCCGAACGTGGGGTGACGAGCTAGTCGTCGGGGTCCCAGCGGACTTGTCGGAGGTTGACTTTGCCGTTGGTTACCCGGACGCCGTCGCCGCGGAGGAGTTCTAGTTGGGTGTCGCCGACCTCGTCGGCGGGGATGCCGCTGGAGCGGATGACTCGCCACCAGGGGACGCCGCCGCCGTACTCGCGCATGATGGCGCCGACCTGGCGCGGGCCGCCTTGGCCTACGTAGGTGGCGATGTCTCCGTACGTCGCGACGCTGCCGGGTGGGATCGACTCGACGGCGAGTAGAACCGCTTCTACGTATTCCTCCCTGTCCACGAGGAAAAAGGTAGCCGCCCGCACCGACAGAAGAGGGTGCGGGCGGCTACCGAAGCACTTAGGCGAGCGGAGCCAGCGCCTTCGCCAGGGGTTCGACAACTGAGGGCGGAGCGTCCAGCGGCAAGTTCATGACGACGAGGTCGACGCCTGCTTCGGCGTACGACGTGGCTTCGGCGACTGCCTTGTCCAGCGGCTCGTCGGGGTCGATGCGGACGTTGACCGAGCAGGTGATCTCGCTGACGTCGCGGCCGAGATCCTCGCAGTGGGCGACCAGGACCTCCTTCAGCGGCGTCCATTCGGCGGGGCTGGGGACGATGACGTTCCAGTGTTGGGCCCAGCGGGCGACTGCGCGGAGAGTGCGCTTCGGCCCCTTGCCGCCGATGGTGATCGGTGGATGCGGGGTCTGGACGGCCTTCGGTTCGCAGTACGCGTCGGTGAGTTTGATGTACTGCCCGTCGAAGTTCGCGGACTTCTCGGTGAGCAGCGCGATCATCGCCTGGACACCTTCGTCGAACCGGTCGAAGCGCTCCTTCAGCGGCGGCAGGTCGATCCCGTACGCGTCGCACTCCATCTGGTTCCAGCCGGCGCCGATGCCGAGTTCGAGCCGGCCGCCGGAGATGATGTCGGTCGTCGCGGCCATGTTCGCCAGTACTGCGGGGTGCCGGTAGATCATCCCGGTGACCTGGCAGCCGACCCGGATCCGCTGCGTCGCCTGGGCCAGCGCGGCGAGCGTCGTCCAGGCTTCGAGGTTGGGGCCGGCCATGTCGCCGCTGAGTGGGTAGAAGTGGTCCCAGTGCCAGGCCGACTCGAAGATCTCGAACTCGTCCGCCGCGATCCAGACGTCGCGCAACTGCTGCCACGTCGTGTGCTCAGGCCTGGTCTTGATCGCAAACCGCATCGCAGGTTCCTCCTGGGTAAAGGCTTTCCGCCACCCCGAACACTACCCCGCAAAACCCTTGGCGAAGCAGCTCGTCAGGTGACGATAATCGGTCCGATGACCAGCGCCTGGAAACCTGTCGAGCGACTCGACGCCACCCGGATGGCGGCCGACCTCGAGCGAGCGACCGGCGTACGGGTAACCGTCGAAGGACCCTGCTTAGGCGGCGAGGTCGGCGCGGCCTACGTCCGCTGGGACGACGGCCACCGCTCGATCCTCAAGTGGCGCCCGCAGATCACCCTCGAGGAGATGCAGGCAGGTCCCCTCAAGGTGCCGTCCGTACTCCGGTCCGTTGGCTATCCGGCGCCCGAGACCGAACTGGCCGCCCAGGTCGGCGACGCGGTCGTGACGATCCAGCAACTCCTCCCCGGCACGAAGGTCGATCGACTGGACGAGACGCTGCTCGATCAGGCACTCGCCCTCAACGAGCTGCTGATCGGCGTCCTGACCGAGCACCAGGACATCCCGGCCGCGAAGCTGTATCTCACCGAGGACGGTCCCGGGTTCTGCCTGCACGGCCCGCTTCGCGCGCACAGCCGTCGTACGGCGAGGCTCGAGAACTGGATCGCCGAGGTCGGCGCCGACTCCCCGGACCGGTTCGCCGGCGATGACGCGATGCACCTCGACTTCCACCCGGGCAACCTGCTCGCGCAGGACGGCCGGATCACCGGCGTCATCGACTGGGACGGCGCGGCGCGCGGCGACCGCCGGTTCGATCTGGTCACGCTGCGATTCGGAATCCATCCCGGCCCGGCGAACGAGGTCACCCGCAGACTCGACGAGATCCTCGACCAGCTTCCAGCGGACGTCCTCCGCCCGTTCTGGGCCGCGATGAGTCTGCGGATGACCGATTGGGCGATCCGGCACTTCACCGCGGCCGAGGTCGACCATTGGCTCGACCTCGCCGAGCGGCGCCTCGATTAGCCCTCGCACATCGGGACGACCGGGCGTCCTTCGGACAGCGCAGCGAAGATCGTGAACAGCTCGAAGAGCACGCCGGCGACAGCGGTGATCGCCAGGATCCGCACGATCGGCTCCCGGCTCCCCCGGAACCAGCGGATCAGCAGCACGAGCCCGGCAACGCCGATCGCCAGCCCGATCCCGCAGTACAGGTAGCCGGACAGCGGCAGCACCAGCGTTCCGTCGCAGGTCCGCTGCCGATGCCGGGTGAGCGCGGTCTGCACGTTCGCCGATTTCAGCGCGAGCACGATCCCGGCCGCGATGATCCCGAAGACGACAGCCTGCCGCCGCCGGGCATCCATCAGCACCCGGCAGCCGGTCGAGGCGGGGCGGCCATCAGCAGGCGTCGATCAGTCGAGCCCGAGCCGGGCCCGTACTTCGGGTCTGCGCAACGGTGGCACCGTCTGCGGCGGCACCCGGCGCTCGGGCATCTCGGCCAGCAGCTCCTCGGTGATCCGGGCCACCTCGGCGGCGGCGCGCTCGATCGGGCCGCGGGTGGTCGCGCTCAGCGAGCCGACCCCGGTCACCTTGCGCACGTACTGCAGAGCCGCCGCGTACACCTCTTCGGAGGTCGCCGCCGGCTCGAGTCCACGGAGAACGGTGATGTTTCTGCACATGCTCCGACAGTACGTCCCAGCGGGGACAATCTACGAGCTATTGACAAACCTAATGGCATTAGGTTTCCCTCAGACCATGTCAACCGCGCAGGAACTGGACCGCCGTGGCCGCCGTCGTCAGGAGACGATCGACGAGATCCTCGACGTGGCCGTGGAGCTGATGGAGGCCGACGGTGTCGCCGCACTGAGCCTGTCCGCGGTGGCCCGCAAGGTCGGGATGCAACCGCCTTCGCTCTACCAGTACTTCGGATCCAAGATGGCGATCTACGACGCCCTCTTCCGGCGCGGCGCCGAGCAGATACTCGACGCCCAACGCACAGCCCGGGCAGAGGCGACCACGACGGACCAGCGCGAACTCGGACTGATCGGGATCACCGCCTTCAGCCGGTGGTGCATCCAGAACCAGGTCCTCAGCCAACTGCTCTTCTGGCGCACGGTGCCGGGATTCGAACCCTCACCGGAGGCGTTCGCGCCGGCGGTCGACGGACTGGCAGACCTGCGCAGCTTTCTGCAGCAATCCGTGGCAGCGGGCCTGCTGCACCCGGACGCGGCGAGCGACGAGGGAATCGCCCTCTACACGGCGATGACGGCCGGCGTGCTCTCGCAGCAGATGGCGAACGAGCCCGACGCGACGTACGAAGACGGCCGCTTCACCCGATTGATGCCCGTCATCCTCGACATGTTCTACGAGCGGTACAAGCCAACCAGGGGGAAGAAGTGAGCACCACCACACTGCACGCACGGGAGATACCGCGGGCCGACCGGGCAACTACCCGCAAGCACCGCGACACCGAGATCCAGGCTTGGCGCGACTTGATGCCGGAGCTCGACGAGGCCGATTGGCACCGCAGTACGGTCTGTACCGAGTGGGACGTGGCGGACGTGGTCGGCCACTTGATCGGGCAGGCCGAGGACGTCAACCGGCCGTGGTCGTTCCCGCTGCGCGACCGCAAGGCCAAGCGGGTCTATCCGGACGTCGGGTTGCTCGACGCACACATGATGGTCCAGGCGGACGAGCACCGCGGTACGCCGGCCGCCGAGCTTCAGGCGGAATTCGCCAAGTTATGGGGCAAGGCGACGCGCACGATCAGCCGCAACCCCGGGCTGATCCGGCGGATGCAGGTGAAGGTCGAGGGCGTCCCCGGCTTCGACAAACTCACCCTCGGCTACATCCAGGACATCCTGCTCGCCCGCGATCTGTGGATGCACCGCGACGACGTCTGCCAGGCACTCGGCCGCACTTTCGACGCCGGCCCATACGCCGAGGAGCTGGTCGCGCAGGTCATGCTCGACGTCCAGGACGGCCCGTTCTGGAAGGGGCTGCCGGTCGAGCTCGTCCTGACCGGCCAGGGCGGCGGCACCTATCGCCTCGGCGACGGCACGCCGATCGCCACGGTCCGCACGGACGCAGTCGGCTACATGCGCACCCTGTCCGGCCGCGACGACAACCCCGTCGTCGAACTCCTCGACGGCGATCAGACAGGTGCCGACGCCGTCGCCACCTGCCGCATGCCGTTCTGAAAGCAGCGACCCCTCGGCCGCGGGGGATGGGCCGAGGGGTCGCTGAGCAACTAGTACGCCGGTTGCTGGTGAATCAGTACGACGGTTGGGTGCTCGATCAGTACGACGGTTGCGAAGGGTCGATCTGGTCGACCCAGGCGACCACGCCGCCGCCGACGTGGACCGCGTCCGAGAAGCCGGCGCCCTTGGCGATGGCGAGGACCTCGGCGGAGCGGACGCCCGACTTGCAGTGGAAGACCAGCTGCTTGTCCTGCGGCAGCTTCTCCAGCGCGACACCGGTCAGGAACTGGTCCTTCGGGATCAGCACCGAGCCGGGGATCTTGTTGATCTCGTACTCGTTCGGCTCGCGCACATCGACCAGGACGAAGTCCTTCTCGCCGTTGTCCTTGAGCTTGATCCACTCACTCAGCTGCTTCACCGAGATGGTCGAACCGACGGCCGCGTCGGCGGCTTCCTCGGTGATCGCGCCGCAGAAGCTCTCGTAGTCGATCAGCTCGGTGACGGTTGGGTTCTCGCCACAGATCGCGCAGTTCGGGTCCTTGCGGACCTTCAGCGCGCGCCAGTTCAGGTCGAGCGCCTCGTAGATGTTCAGCCGGCCGAGCGACGGGTCGCCGATCCCGGTGAGCAGCTTGATCGCCTCGGTCACCTGGGCGGCACCGACCGACGCGCACAGCACGCCGAGCACGCCACCCTCGGCGCAGGACGGAACCATGCCGGGTGGCGGCGGCTCCGGGTAGAGGCAGCGGTAGCACGGGCCGTGCTCGGCCCAGAACACGCTGACCTGGCCGTCGAAGCGGAAGATCGAACCCCACACGTACGGCTTGCCGAGCAGCACCGCGGCGTCGTTCACCAGGTACCGGGTGGCGAAATTGTCGGTGCCGTCGACGATCAGGTCGTACTGCTCGAAGATCTCGAACACGTTGTCGTTGTCGAGGCGGACCTCGTGCAGCACGACGTTGGTGTTCGGGTTGGTCTCCAGGATCGAGTCCTTGGCCGACTGCGCCTTGGACTTCCCTACGTCGGACTGGCCGTGGATGATCTGGCGCTGCAGGTTCGACTCGTCGACGGTGTCGAACTCGACGATGCCGAGCGTGCCGACGCCGGCCGCGGCCAGGTAGAGCAGCGCGGGGCTGCCCAGGCCGCCGGCGCCGATCACCAGCACCTTCGCGTTCTTCAGCCGCTTCTGGCCGGCCATCCCGACCTCGGGGATGATCAGGTGCCGCGAATACCGGCGGACCTCGTCGATCGTCAGCTCAGCGGCTGGTTCGACCAGCGGTGGCAGTTGCACGGGTGCTCCTCGTCAACGGGAAAACTTCGCAGTACGACTTACAACCAGCCGCACTTCCCCCATGTTCCCGCACCACCCCAGCCCTCCCCACTCCAGTCCGTATCCCAAGACATACATCCCGTACTACGGACACTCGGCTGAGGCTCGCTGTCAGGTGAAGGTTAGGGAAAGGCAGCAGCCCCGGAGTGGGAGGCTCCGGGGCTGCTGATTGGGGGGTGTCAGTCGTTGTCGGTGATGGTGCCGGGGAGGGTTAGGGGGAGTTTGATGTCGGCGCTGCCGGACTCGGTGAGGTTGAGCGTGAAGGTTTCCGTCGGCTCTTTGAGCTTGTCGTCGACGAGGGTGACCTCGATCGTGCCGGTGGTCTGGCCCGGTTCGACCGAGCCGTCGATGTAGTCGATCGGCTGCGGCTCGCTGCCGTCGTCGTACGGGCTGCGGAAGTCCTTGCCGAGGACCGCGGTCCCGCTCTTCAGCGTGCCCGAGACGAAGACGTAGTTGTCACTCGGCGACGACAGCTTGAGAGGGAACTTGATCGTCCCGGCGTTCTCGGCCGCCGTCCCCGGACCGACCGTCATCGTCGGCGTCGGGTCGTCGTCGACCACCGTGCCGTCGCCGAACGACTGCGCCAGCAGCCCTTCCGTCGGCGCGGACAGCACCAGGCTGAACTCGGCATCGTCGCTGTCCCGCTTGTTCCCGGTGATCGTCACCGGGACCTTCTTCCGCGTCTCCCCCGGCTTGAACACCAGGTGCTCGGCGACTTCACTCACCGAACTGCTCAGGTTGCCGTTCGTCTCGGCGTACACGCTCACCGGGCGCGGCGAAGGCCGCGACAGCGTCACCCAGAAGTTCACCGTCTTGCTGCCGCTGTCACCCTCGGGGATCTTCCCGATGCTCGACGCCGACAGCTGCGGCAGCCGCGACGGCGCCGACTTACCCAGGTCCGGCGTGGAGAACGCCAGATCGCTGACGAACACCGAACCGGTGGCGACCCGGTCGGTCCGCAGCTCGACCGCCCGGACGTCGCGCAGATCGATCCCCTTCAGCGAGGAGACCGGGATCCGCACCGTCCGCAGCAGGTTCTTCGGCAGCCCGCTGTCGTTCGACCCGGGCATCCGCACCAGCGCGTCGCCCAGCGTCGACGCCGGGATCGAGACCGCGTGCCCCTTGCCGTCCACGACCCGGATGCTCAGATCCGCACGAGGCGCACCCGCCGGGTCCGGCGCCGCGCGGAACGAGAGGGCGGCGTACCGGCGTACGTCGCGCTGGGCCGCGGTCAGCGGCACCCGGACGACACCGTTCTTGCCGGTCCAGGTCAGCTTGGTGACCGCGGTGGTCGGCGTCTTCGCCGCGAGGTAGGCCTCGACCCAGTGCGGCGACTGCGAGCCGTCCTCGCTCTTCACACACTTCGGCGCGGCAGCCGCGGCCCGACCGGCCGGCACCTCCACACCTGCACACACCACTGCCTTGGCGCTCCCGCTGACCGCTCCGTAGGGCAACGCCTTGTCGAAGTGGTTCAGATCCCGCCGGCTACCGGCAGGAGCCTGAGCTACCACCCGTACTACGGAGTTGCCGGCCGAGGCCGCCCGGCTGTTCGACCCGTCGAGCAGCCCGAGGAACTGCTTCTCGTGGCCGAGCTGCAACCGGAAGAACCCTGCGACGTACGCCGTACCGACGGCCTGCTGCTGCTTCGCCGTCAGTCGGCCCGCGTACTTCGCACCACACGGCGACGCCTTGTCGTCGTCGCCGTACCAGTCGTCGTCCGAGGGCGCCGCGGACTGGCCCGGGGTCCACTCGGTGTTGAAGAAGTTGTGGTTCGCGCCGAGCACCGTCACGGTCGACCGCGGTGCGGTGTCGCCGCTCACGGAGTACCGGGTGTCGTCGTAGAACTTCTGGCCCTGCAGATCGGAGACGTCGCCGTCGCAGTACGGCAGGATGACGCTCATCGCGACGCCGGGCAGCGTGGCCCGGGCGAAGTCGGTCGGCGCCAGCGGCAGCACCGCGCGGATCCCGTACTTGCCACCCCGATCGGCATTCAGTACTGCGGCGCGCGCGACGCCTTCGCCACCGCGCGAGTGCCCCATCAGGCCGACGTTGGTCAGGTCGACCTTGCCGACGAACTTCGAGCCGAACGGGCCGCCGCCGAGCGTGGACCACTTCTTCCACAGATCGAGGTGGTCGAGGATCAGCTCGGCCCGCGCCTGGGCGCCGGTGTCGACGACATCGCTGTCCCAGCCGTTGATCGCGTTCGCGCTGATCGAGACGACCTGGTAGCCGTTGCTCGCGAGCGCCTTCGCCGGACCGTCGTACCCCTGGTAGCTCGGGATCGGCTTCTCACCCGGCGCGCACGGCCACGGCTTGTCCGACGGCTCGGTCGCGGTGCCGTAACAGACCGAGTGCCGGCCGTGCAGGAAGATCACCAGCGGCCGCGCACCCGGCGCACCCTTCGGCGCGTAGACCTTGCCCCGTACTTCGGACTTGTGCTTCAGGCCGGGCAGATAGACGGCCTCGTCACCGAGGTTGTACTCCGAGGTCTCGACCGGATACTTGCCGGCGGCACCGGGATCGGCCGCGAGCTGCGGCCCCTTCAAAGCGTTCAGCCAGTAGGCATCGGTCGGTCCGGCCTTGGCCCGGCTGCGCTTGTTGTCCTTGGCATCAGTAGTGCCGTCGGTCGACCAGATGAGCTGGACGTCCTTGGCATTCGCCAGCGCCGGGTCGGAACTCACCACAGTGGCGGTTCGCTGATCCGGCGACGTCGTCGCGACGCCTACCGGCTTCCCGTCGACGGCGATCATCGGCAACGCGTCGCGCAGCGGCGCGGGCGCGTCCAGCCGCAGTTTCAATTCGTAGCCCCCGGCAACTGGTTTCACCGACCAGTTCCGGTCCGGGGGTGGAGTGGTCTCGGCGTTGGCCTGGGTGGCGGGTCCGAGCAGTGCGCCGCCGAGCAGCACCACTGCAAGCCCCAGTCTTCCGAATACCCGCACAACGATCCTTTCGTCAGCAGACAGATCAAAGCCACTGACTCCTGGTACAGCTCGCGGGTTGTCGGATTCACGGAACCCGGCACAAGATCATCCCCCCGGATGACCTGGGCCTCACAAGTGGCTACCTGGGTAGGTGCCAACTCCCCCACCGAACTGTTAACAGGTCAGTCGCTGCCGACGATGCTGCCTTGTCTGCGACCGCACTGCCGCGCGATTGGATCGCAGGTTCATTGCCAACTGATCACGCGATCAGCTGGCGGAACGCCTTCTCGACGAGTTCCGGATGTTCCATCTGGGCGACATGGCCGGACTGCGGGAGATAGAGCAGACGCGCGTTGGGGAACGCCCGCTGGGCCTTCGTCCGGATCCGTGCGTCGACCAGCCGGTCCCTTCCGCCGTAGATCAGTTGGACCGGCGCATGGATCTTGGCCGCGTCGGCCCAGAGCGAGCGGCGCGGCGGAGCAAGGTAGGAGAGCAGGATGCTGCGGGCACCGTCGAGGGTCGCCTGCGCTCCCCACGGCTGCTCGTCACGCCGGTGCAGCTCGTCCTCGTAGATGGTCCGGATCTCCGGCGGCAGGGCGCGCGGATCGCCGAAAACCATCGACAGCCCGGCCTGCAGCCGCCGGTCGAACGGGAGTTTCTTGGTCCGGTCCAGCACCACCTTGCCCAGCCGTGGAGTCGCCAGTGCGGTGAACCAGACCGCGGTCGCCGACGGCCGCGGATGCGGCAACGCCGGTGAGATCAGGGTCAGCGAAGCGATCTGCTCGGGCCGCAGGGCCGCCAGCGCGACCGCGGCGGCGCCACCCATCGAGTTGCCGAACACATGGACCGGCTGGTCGAACTCCTGATCCAGCAGTTGCGCGAGCAATGCCGCCTGTTGCCGGATCCCGCCGATGCCCGGCAGGCGCGGCGTCTGCCCGAATCCGGGCAGGTCCGGCGCGAGCCCGCGGACCGTGTCGTTCAGCAACAGCCCGAGTGCGGTCCAGTTCAGCGACGACCCGCCGAGTCCGTGGACGTACAAAGCCGGCGGCAAGTCCTTCGCCGCTCCCGGCGTCTCCCTGACCAGCAGGTCAACGCCCGCGACCGACACGGTGCGTGCCGGCCATTCCTGCGCCCCCAAATACACAGAAGCACCCTCGCTTCGCTCGGGGTTGGGGGTCGTCCCGGTTACTGCCCCGTAACTTTCCACAAAGCCATAGTAAGACGCCTTCGAACGGGACACTGGGACACATGGCAGAGACGCAGGTGACCACCGAGGTCGACGGGCAGACGATGAAGCTGACCAACCTCGGCAAGGTGCTCTATCCGCAGACCGGGTTCACCAAGGCCGAGGTGATCGACTACTACCACCAGGTCGCGCCGCTGCTCCTGCCCCACTTGTCCGACCGCCCGCTGACCCGCAAACGCTGGCCCGACGGCACCGGCGCGGCGTACTTCTTCGAGAAGAACGCACCCCGCGGTACGCCGGACTGGGTCCGCACGGTGACACTTCCTACCCCGGGTAGTTCCACTGGGCGGGACGAGGCCGACTTCGTGGTCGCAGACGACGTACCGACGATCGTCTGGCTCGCCAACCTCGCCGCGCTCGAACTGCACATCCCGCAGTGGCGGATCGGACTGTCCGACGACGGGAAGACGCCGACCGCCGATCTGATCGTGTTCGACCTCGACCCCGGGCCGGGCGCGACCATCGTCGAGTGTTGCGACGTCGCCCTGGCGCTGCGCGAACTGCTGAACCACTTCGGCCTCGAGGGTTGGCCGAAAACGTCCGGAAACAAGGGGATGCACCTCTATGTGCCGATCGAGCCGGCGACGTCACGGAGTACGAGCGCATTTGCCAAGCTGCTGGCGGAGCAGCTTGCCGAGGCGTTGCCGGAGAACGTGACGGCGACGATGACGAAGGCGCTCCGGCCGGGCAAAGTGTTCATCGACTGGAGCCAGAACGCCGGCGCCAAGACCACGCTCGCGCCGTACTCGCTGCGCGGCGCCGACGAGCCGCGGGTCTCGACACCCATCGACTGGGACGAGGTGGCCGGAGCGACCACAGTAGAAGAACTGACCTTCTTGCCGGCCGACGTACTGGCCCGGATCGAGGAGTACGGAGATGTCCTGGAAGGCCTGTACGACGACCCGCGACCGTTGCCGTCTTAACCTCCGGGAGCTGGGTACCGGTGCACGAATCCCTGAGAGGAGAGCCTGGATGAGCAGCGATCCCGACGTACCGGACAGCGTGGTCGAGGTGCCGGACGATGCGCCTGAGGCCGACGTGCTGGAGCAATACCAGCCGGCCGCTGGTCTGGAGGAACTGATCGACACCGAGGCCGATCTGCCGGACGAGGCGGACCCGGCCGACGTCGACGAACAGCACCGAACGGTCGGTGAAGCGGGCGAGGACGACTACCGCTAGGTAGGATTCGCTTCAACTACCCGGGGGCCACCGGCTTCCGGACCGCAAGACCGAAGGAGCCGACGTGTCGACGACACCCGAGACTGCGCCCAAGCGCGGCAGCCGCCTGCCGCGGCTGGCCCGCCGCGCGCAATTGCTCGAGGCGGCCCAGGAAGTCTTCGTCGCGAACGGCTATCACGCCGCCGCGATGGACGACATCGCCGACCGCGCCGGCGTCTCGAAGCCGGTCCTGTACCAGCACTTCCCCGGCAAGCTGGATCTCTATCTGGCGTTGCTGGACAGCTCGTGCGAGGCGATCGTCGCCTCGGTGCGGGAGGCGCTGCGGTCGACCGAGGACAATAAGGAGCGGGTCGGCGCGACGATCCACGCCTTCTACGAGTACGTCGCGAACGCCCAGGGCGCGTTCCGGCTGGTGTTCGAGTCGGACCTGACCAACGAGCCTGCTGTCCGGGAGCGGGTCGACCGGGTGACGCACGCGTGCGCCGAGGCGTGTTCCGAGGTGATCAGCGCGGACGCCGGGCTGAACAAGGAACAGTCGATGGTGCTCGCCGTCAGCCTGGTCGGGATGGCACAGGTCAGCGCCCGCTACTGGCTGGCCGCCGACAACCCATCCCTAGCGCAGGAACAAGCCGCCGACCTGGTCGCCAGCCTCGCCTGGCGAGGCATCCGAGGCTTCCCCCGCACCGAAGCCTGACCCGTACTACGAACAGCTTCCAACCCATTGATAAGTGTTTGTGGTTCTGCTCTGGGCGGACGGGTGAGAGCTGGGGTCCGGCAACGGATAGGCTCGAATCGGGTACCGGCGAGAGCCGCCGGTCGGAACGCGCCCGGGAGGGTTTCGTGGAGGTCAAGATCGGCGTCCAGCACGCCAATCGCGAATTGGTACTGGAAAGCGATTTGAGCCCGGCCGAGGTCGAGCAGGTCGTGGCGGACGCGTTCAGCGGTAAGAGCAACCTGTTGTCCCTGACCGACGAGAAGGGCCGCAAGCTGCTGGTCCCGGCGGACCGGCTCGCCTATGTCGAGATCGGTGAGGTCTCCAGCCGCAAGGTCGGCTTCGGCGCCATCTGAGCGCCGGCAGTACGCAGTACCGAGGCAGTCTCAGCCCCGTCCCAGAGCCGGCCCTGGCGGCCGGCTTCGGGGTCGGGTTGGCATCGGTTGAGCCACGTTCGCGTGTCCCGGTTGCGGAGGGCGACGAACCGAGGACGATGAGGGGTAGACCTGCGGGTCTGGTGGTCTGTTTAAGGCAGGGCACCAGGGTGGCTGCAGGTCAGTCATCCCTCTAGGAGGAACCGTGTACTGGGTCTGGATGCTCATCGTCAGCCTGATCGCAGGCATCATCTTCGGGCCGCTCGCCCGGCTAGTTCTCCCCGGCAAGCAGAACATCAGCCTCGGCTGGACCATCCTCGGTGGCGGCATCGGTGCCTTCATCGGCGGTCTGATCGCCAAGGCACTCGGCGTCAAGGACACCAGCGGACCGGACTGGACGCAGTACCTGATCCAGATCATCTGCGCCGTCATCGTGGTCGCCGTCATCGCCGGCATGCAGGGCCGAAAATCCACCGCCTGACCAACCAACCCTCAGCGGCCGCCACCCCACCCGGGGCAGGCGGCCGCTCTGCTTGTCCGCCGTACAAGAACCCCGCCCCGCAGCCGGGTCAGGCTTGGAGGCCCAGGGCTGTCATTCGGGCGGTGTGGGCTTCGGTGAGGCGGGTGAACATGCGGCCGATGGCGGCCAGGTCGAGGCCGGGGCGGTCTACGGAGCCGGCCAGGAGGGCGGCTAGGGGGTCTCGGTCGGCGGCGATGCGTTGGGCCTGGCTGAGGGCCTCGCCTACCAGGCGGCGGCCCCAGAGGGCTAGGCGGCCGCCTAGTTTGGGGTCTTCCTCGATGGCGGCGCGGACGCGGTCGACGACGAACTCGGCTTGGCCGGAGTCGGCGAAGACCTCGAGGACCAGGGCTCGGGTCTCGGCGTCGACGTAGGCCGCGACCTCGCGGTAGAAGTCGTTCGCGAGACCGTCGCCGACGTACGCCTTGACCAGGCCCTCGAGCCAGTCCGACGGCGCGGTGTGGTCGTGGAAGGCGTCCAGCGGGGTGACGAACGGCTGCATCGCGTCCATCGGGTCCACGCCGAGCGCGACCAGCCGGTCCCGGAGCTGGACGAAATGCCCGAACTCGGTGGTCGCCAGCTGGGCCAGCTGGGCCTTGTCGTCGAGGGTCGGCGCGAGCTTCGCATCCTCGGCGATCCGCTCGAACGCGGTCAGTTCGCCGTACGCGAGTACACCCAGCAGATCCACCGCCGCGGCCCGGTAGGCGGGATCGTCGAAGGCCGTCAGTTCGGTCATGACCCGCACCATATCGGGCGGCCGGGCTGGGCGGCGGAATACGCGTGGGCCGGTCGGGGCAACTCTTCCGGCTACACTGGAGGGTGTTTCGCCGGTGACGCGCCCAGATGGGCAGCTGGTGCAGGCCGCTTGCACAGTGTCCCGCGCCATGAATACGAGGGTGGATCGAGTCGATCCGCCCCTGGCGCCCGGCCCTGCTGCAACTGTCCGTACAAGCATGTGAGAGGCGATCAGCCTGACCACCTTCCGAGAGCTCGGCGTCCTGCCCGAGATCTGCGACGCGCTCGATCGCGTCAACATCGTGGAGCCCTTTCCGATCCAGGAGATGACGCTTCCCATCGCACTGATGGGGACCGACCTGATCGGCCAGGCCCGAACCGGTACCGGTAAGACCCTCGGGTTCGGTATCCCGCTGCTGCAGCGCACCATCTCCCCCGGCGAAGCCGACTACGAGGAGCTGGCCGCGCCCGGCAAGCCGCAAGCGCTGGTCGTCACCCCGACCCGCGAGCTGACCATCCAGGTCGCCAAGGACCTCGTCACCGCATCGACCGTGCGGACCGTGCGGGTTCTCACCATCTACGGCGGGGTCGCCTACGACCCGCAGCTGGACGCGCTCAAGGCCGGTGTCGACGTCGTCGTCGGTACGCCGGGGCGCCTGCTCGACCTCGCCAACCGCGGCGTCCTCGACCTGTCGCACATCAAGGTGCTCGTCCTCGACGAGGCCGACGAGATGCTCGACCTCGGCTTCCTGCCCGACGTCGAACGCATCCTGCGCAAGACCCCCGAGCTGCGCCAGACGATGTTGTTCTCGGCAACCATGCCGTCCGCCGTCATCACCTTGGCCCGGACGCACATGCGGCACCCGCTGAACATCCGGGCCGAGTCGCACGACGACTCGCAGATGGTCCCGGCCACCGCGCAGTTCGTCTACCGCGCGCACGACCTGGACAAGCCCGAGGTGGTCGCCCGCATCCTGCAGGCCGACGACCGCGGCCGGGTGATGATCTTCTGCCGGACCAAGCGCGAGGCGTCCCGGCTGACCGACGACCTGATCGACCGCGGTTTCAAGGCGGCGGCGATCCACGGTGACCTGAACCAGCAGGCCCGTGAGCGGGCGCTGACCCGGTTCCGTGGCGACAAGGTCGACGTGCTCGTCTGCACCGACGTCGCCGCCCGCGGTATCGACGTCGAGGGCGTCACGCACGTCATCAACAACACCTGCCCGGAGGACGAGAAGGCGTACGTGCACCGGATCGGCCGCACCGGCCGGGCCGGCGCGAGCGGGATCGCCGTCACGTTCGTCGACTGGCCGGACATCGTCCGCTGGAAGACGATCAACAAGGCGCTCGATCTTCCGTACGACGAACCGCAGGAGATCTACTCGACGTCGCCCGAGCTGTACCACGATCTCGGCATCCCGACCGAGGCCAAGGGCCGGATCAAGCCGGCCCGTCCGGCCGAGGAGCGCGCTCCCCGGGACCGGCCGGCCCGCCGGCACGAAGGCGACGGCCGTGGTGGGCGCGGTGAGCACGTGCGGAGCGAGCCGTCGCGCAGTGAACACAAGAGCGACGGCGAGTCCGGCGAGCGGTCGACCCGCAAGCGGAACAGCCGCAACCGGCGGCGCACGCGCAGTGGCCGGGTCGTCGAGGGCGAGGCGGCGGTAACGCAGCCGAAGTCCGAGGACGACGTGACCGCGAAGACCGAGGTGCCGCCGACCGTCGAGTCGTCGACCCAGGCTGCCGAGGTCACCCGCAAGCCGCGCCAACGCACCCGCCGCCGTACGTCGAACTCGACGGAAGCAGCCACCGCCACCGAGGCTCCCGCGACCGAGGTCGCCGAGGCCAAGGTTGCTGAGGCCAAGGTTGCTGAGGCCAAGGTTGCTGAGACCAGCAAGGTGTCGGACGCGAACGTTGCGGACGCCAAGGTTGCCGAGCGCAAGAGCGAGAGCGGCGAGGAGCAGGCACCGGCCCGGAAGCGGACGCGCAAGCGTGCCGCGGCCAGCCCGGCCGCCGAGGCTGCCGAGACGACGCCGCAGGTCAACGAAGCGGCGCCGGTCGTAGCCGACCAAGCCGACGAGGCACCGAAGAAGGCGACCCGGACGCGGAAGCGTGCCACGAAGGCCGTCGTCAGCGACGAGGCTCCGGCCACGGCGAGCAGCGACGCGGCTGCCGCGAAGGCGGACGAAGCTCCGGCCAAGGCGCCTCGGAAGCGGGCTGCCAAAGCTACTGCTGAGGCCAAGCCGGAGGCTGGGGCCAAGAGCACGACTGATGAGGCGCCGGCGAAGAAGGCGACTCGGAAGCGGGCCGTGAAGAAGACGGCCGATGTGCCCGATGCCGAGGAGAAGCCGAAGCGCGCCAAGAAGGTTGCTGCGGTCCTCCCGACCTTCACTGCACCCGAATAACGCAGTACCGCACCGGAGTAGACGTACGAAAGCGAGACCGGTTCGTGGCTGAACGGTGACCGGTCTCGCGCAACGAATGCCCTGAGCCCACCCGTCCTAGGTCAGACATTGATCATGGGCGGGAAAGGGTGGGGCGATGACGAGGACTCGTATCACGGCCGCGGCTGCAGGAGTGATCCTGACCGCGGCCGTACTGCTGTCCGGCTGCAGCGCGAACGGCCAGAGCAGCAGCAGCTCCGGCGGCAGCCAGGGCGATGCCGCGGCGGCACCCGAGCAAAAGCAGGGCGCCGCGGCAACGGACGGCAAGGCACCGACCGATTCGAAGGCCGGCGGTACGGCGGCCGACCAGCCGACGGTGACCCGGGCGATCATCAAGAACGGTTCGCTCAGCATCGAGACCGCGGACGTGGATGCCCAACGGCAGAAGGCGATCGGCATCGTCACCGCCTTGGACGGCCTCGTCACGACGGAGGATTCCGGCAGCGACACCGACGGCCGGATCACCCGGTCGAGTCTGACGCTGAAGGTACCGACAGCGCAGTACGAGGCCGCCATCCAGCGGCTGTCCGGACTCGGGCAAGCGGACCGCGATCCATCAGGAATCCACCGACGCGACCGAGGCCGTCGTCGACGTCGCGAGCCGGATCTCGTCGCAGAAGGCCAGCCTGGACCGGATGCGCGCGCTGCTCGCGAAGGCGACCACGATCGGCGAGATCGTCTCCGTCGAGTCGGAGCTGACCCGGCGCGAAGCCGATCTCGAATCCTTGCTGGCCAAGCAGAAGGCGCTCGCCGGGCAGACCGAGCTCGCGACCCTCAACCTCACGATGAGCGAACCGGGCAAGGCGCCGCCGCCGCCCCAGAAGGACGAGACCGGCTTCGTCGGCGGTCTGAAGGACGGCTGGAAGGCGTTCGCCGCGACCGTCACCGTCCTGCTGACGATGCTCGGCGCACTGCTCCCGTTCCTGATCGCCTTCGCCCTGATCGGCATCCCGCTCTGGCGCTTCCGCCACCGCTTCCGCAGGACCACGCCGGTCCCGGCTCCGGCTGGTGGATCCACCTCCCTGCCGCCGTACCCGGACCAGAAAAGCTAGAGCAGGTTGGCCGCGACCTTGCGGTAGGCGTCGGCGCCGGCAGTGCGGGAGGCGGTCGAGAGGATCGTCTGGCCGATCGCCGGCGCCTCGGCGAAGCGGATCGACTTGGGGATCGGTGGCGCCAGGACGGTCAGCGAGTAGGTCTCGGCGATCGTGTCGAGAACGGCCCGGGCGTGCGTCGTACGGCCGTCGTACAGGGTCGGGAGGACGCCGAGGATCTGCAGACCGGGGTTGGTCAGCTGCTGGACATCGTGGATGGTGTCGAGCAGTTGGCCGACCCCGCGATGCGCCAGAGTCTCGCACTGCAAGGGAATCAGGACATCGGACGCCGCCGACAACCCGTTCACGGTGAGCAGTCCGAGGGTCGGTGGGCAGTCGATCAAGATCCAGTCGTACGCCGTACGCAGCGGGCGCAGCGCAGTACGGACCATCTGCTCTGGTCCGCTCTCGGCAGCCAGCCGGATGTCGGCTGTCGCCAGCTCGATCGTCGCCGGTAGCAGGTCCGGGCCTTCGTCGGTGCCGACCAGGACGTCGCGCGCTTTCACCCCACCGAGCAACACGTGGTGGATCGACTTGTCCAGGTCTTCGGGATCGATGCCGAGCGAGAACGTCAGGCAGGCCTGGGGATCGAGGTCGACCAGCAGCACGCGCTGACCGAGTTCCACCAGGGCAGCTCCGAGTGAGGCAACCGTGGTCGTCTTGGCCACGCCGCCCTTCTGGTTGGCAACCGCGAGTGTGCGAGGCACGCCCGCCATTGTGCCGCACCGCGGAACGCCCCGTACGGCTACCCGGCCAGCCGCGGGTTACCGTTGGGTTCGTGAGTACGCCGCGCACGTTGACGTTGCCCGACGGGGTGCACCCCGCGACCCTCGAGACCGACCGTGGCAACTTCGCCACCCTGCAGGCAAGGCCCGATGTCGGTACGCCGCTCGGCACGGTGCTGCTGGTCCCTGGGTGGACCGGTAGCAAGGAGGACTTCACTCCGCTGGTGGATCACCTCGCGCGGTACGGGTGGATCACCGTGGCGGTGGACCAGCGCGGTCAGTACGAAACCCCCGGGCCGGCCGACCCCTCGGCGTACGGGCTGGCTGAGTTCGGTGCGGACGTGGTCGCGATGAGCAAGGCGCTCGGCGGCTACAGCCAGCTGGTCGGGCACTCGTTCGGCGGTCTCGTCGCGCGCGAGGCGGTGCTGACCGATCCGAGCGTGTTCTCCACCATCACCCTGCTGTGCTCCGGACCGGGTGCCTTCAGCGACGAGGAGAAGCGGCAGGGGCTGCAGATGCTCGCGTTCGGTCTGGAGAACCTGCCGATCGAGCAGGTCTACGACTTGAAGCTGGAGCACGACAGCAAGGACCCGTCGTACGTCGCGCCGGCCGCGGATGTGGCGGCGTTCCTGCGGAAGCGGTTCACCGGCAACACCCCGATCAGCCTCGCGGAGATCACCAAGCGGCTGCTGGACACCGACGACCGGACCGACCAGTTGGCGAAGTCCGGCGTGCGCGCCCAGGTCGTGTACGGCGAGACCGACGACGGCTGGCCGCACGGGGTCCAGGACGCGATGGCCGAGACCCTCGGCGTCCATGCCCAGGTGATCTCGGACGCCGGCCACTCCCCCGCGATCGACCAGCCGGCCGCCACCGCGCGCGTCCTGGTCGACTTCTTCCACCAGCGCTGAGCCGACGCCGGGCCCGCGCTGAGCCTGCGTTGAGCCGGCGCTGAGCCTGCCGCCGTCTTGCTGCCGCGGCCTGCCGTGGGGTTGCCGTCAACCCTTTGCGCGGGCATCGAAAGGGACTGGACGGCGCCCTATTGTGGGCTTCACCGACCCCGGGGATGACCTATTTTGGTCTAGACAAGAATTCCCGAGCGGAGGGTGTCCACTCGATGACGGTGCAATCCGCGCCGGACGGCGCCACGCTGCAGACCCACAGTCCACGGCACACCGAGCTCGTCCTGGGTGACCTCGACCGGGTCCGGATCGCCGTCGCCCCGGCGCCGACGGCCAGCCTGATCTCGATCGTCGTCGACGCGCTCGGCGGTCCCCGGCAGGGCATCGCGCCGGACTGGATCCGGACCGTACGCCGGTCACTGCCGGCCGACGCCGCCCAGGCCGTGACGCCGATGTTCGACCGCACCCGGGCGCTGTTGCCCGCCTGCCTGACGCCACTGGGCATCGACGGCTCACCCGTCGAGGACCAGCTGACCCGGGTCGCCGACCTGTCTCCCGACGAGCTGAGCGAAGGCGTCGAGATGCTGGCGCCGGGTGAGCCGCCTGCGCCTTGGCGGGGCGCCCTGCGCCGGCCGAGGCAATGGACCAGCCTGTACGTGAAGGTGCTGACCGCTGCTTGGAAGGCGTACAGCCCGATCTGGCAGCAGTCCACCGCCCTCCGGACCCGTGAGGCCGAGCGGATCGGCGCGGCCGTGGTCACCGGCGGCCTGGACGTGCTGCTGTCGAACCTGAGTACCAGAGTCCGGTACGCCGACGAGACGCTCTACCTGTCCGACCGGCACCCGTATCGGGTCGAACTCTCCGACCGCCCGCTGGTCCTCGTGCCACTGGTCTCCGGATCGGCCGCGTCCGTGTTCAACCTGGACGAGCCGGACCAGGCCTGGCTCGGATACCCGGTGCCGGGGCTGGACCGGCTCGGCGCGGGACCGGTCGCGGCGGCCGCCGACAGCCTGAGCCTGTTGCTCGGTCCGATCCGGGCCGCGATCCTGCGGGCGCTGGACCGCCCGAGCAGCATGGGCGGGGTGGCCGAGGAACTGGATGCCGGACCGAGCACCGCGACGTACCACTGCACTCAGCTGGCCTCAGCCGGTCTGGTGGTCCGGCGACGCGTCGGCCGCGAGGTGCGCATCCAGCGCACCCCCCGCGGCGACGCCTTGGTCGACCTACTCAGCTAGCTGCTCAGGGTGCTGGGCGGATGACGGTGTCGATGGTGAGGTTGTCGAAGCCCAGCGGTTCGAGGGCGGCGACGGCCTTGTCGTCGAGGATGCGCAGGTCGATGTTGACCGGGTGGTCGCCGACGCCACTGCCGTAGCTGAGCGGCTGCAGGGCCGACGCCGGGATCGCGGCGATCTGGTTGCGGACCTTCTCGATCTCGGACTTGCTGAGCTTGACCTGCCGGACGCAGAGGTTGCCCTTGACCAGCGGCGCGACCAACTGGCGGATCTGCGCGAGATCACCGTGCGCCACCCCGATCATCAGCACACTCGGACCGGTCGGAGTGCCGTTACCGTTGTCGGTCGGGATCCCGTTCGGCCAGCCGATCGAGATCTCCTGCAACTGGGTGGGCCGGGCATCCACGAAGGCCGCGACCGCCGGGGTGACCAGGTCGTTCGAGTTGCCGGGCTTCCAGCCACCGGCCGGCGCGGCGCACGGAACCTTGCCGGTGTCGTCCGGCTTGTTCACGACCGGGCCCTGCTTGTCGACCGCGATCGTGCCGTCGTTCCAGATCCCTTCCAGGTGGGCGAATCCGGACTGCACGCCCTGAACCGTGGTCAACTGCGGCAGCTTGTCCACCGCCACCCCGGTGAGGGTGAGCTCGGCACCCTGCTCGCACTTCGGCGCCTTCGGTCCCTCGCCGACGGTCGCCGGGAGATCCGTGACGACAGGAATGCAGTAGACGACGGGTTTGCCGGGGGCGGCGATGACCTGGCCGTCGACCTGGACCCGGTCGCCGTTGCGCACCTGCAGCGGATGCTTCTTGGCCGCGGCCGGTGCACTGGAGCTCAGCGGCCCGAAGCCGTTCCCCTGAGATTGCTTGCCGTTGGCAACAGGTGGCGCCTGGTCGTCCTTGTCGGGCAGGAAGACCAGTGCGGCGGTGGCGATCGCGGCGACACTGGCGGCGGCCAGTGCCGGCACCACCCAGCGACGGCGGGGCTTCTTCGGCCGGACGATCCGGTCGAGGTCCGGTTCGGGCGGGGACGGCTGACCGGCCCGCCAGCGGGCACCGGCCTCCGTCAGCAGGTCGTCGACCTCGTCGGTCGGGCTCATTCGCTGACCTCCAGCAAGGAGCGCAGGCGGGCCCGCGCATCGGAAAGAGTTGATTTGACGGTGCCCTCGGAGCAACCCATCACAGCTGCCGTGTCAGTGATCGACAGGTCAGCGAAGTAGTAGCAGTCCACGGCCAGCCGCTGGCGGGCCGACAACGTGGTGAGTGCTTCCTCCACGTCCACCCGCCCTTCCACGTCCTGGCGGTCCTCAGGCTCGTCGTGGTCGTCGAGTTCGGCGACCGGTCGGAGTTTGCGGGCCGCCTTCCGCGCCTGGTCCGCGGTGATCGCGAGCAACCACGACGACGCCGTACCGCGGGAGGCGTCGAACTGGTCGCGTTTCATCCACGCCCTGGTCAGTGACTCCTGCACGATGTCGTCCCGGTCCGCGCCCACCGCGAGCCGCGCGGCCACCCTGGCCATCGCGGCCAGATGCGGTCGCACCCAGTCGACGAACGCCGCCCCGTCCGCGGGCGGAGCCGTCGCACCTGTCCGCTGACCCGTCATCGTCGACACACCCTGTCTACCCCCAGACCGACCGGACCGGTTGGGTCCCACCACCACATCAACGACATCGTGATCACCAGGTCATGCTCGCAATCCGATCGCAATCCGCCAGGTTTTCCACAGATTTCAGAACCCACCCCACAGCTCCACCCTCCCTGACTACCGTCGAAGGAACGAAATCGACTGGGGAGCTTCCGATGCCGCCGCCGGACCTGGACGACCTACCCGAACCACACGACCTCCGCGCCCGCCTAGCCGCGGACCGCCCCCTCGACTGGGGCGATCCCCTGCCCACAAAGGCCCAGATCGCCACGGAGTACGGCGAAAGTCGCGCGGCCCGCAGCCTGACGCTGCTGGCCAGAGCAGCCGAGGTCGAACAACGCATCACAGCAGACTTCACCGCGGCGATGCCGGCCGGTTCGGAGCCACATCACCTCAAGAACCGGATGAAGTCGCCGCAGTCGCTGGCCCGCAAGCTGAAGAAGGCCAACCGCGCCAAGCGCGTTCTCGTGCCGGAGGATCTGCTCCGCTACACCATCGTCGTCCAGGACCCCGACGATCTGGTCAAAGCCGCGACCGACATCGTGCGGGATCTCCGATCGAAGGGCTGGAGGATGGACTCCGCACACCACTCGTACGTCGACAGCAGCAGATACAAGGGCCTGCATCAGCTTGGCGGACGGGTTGCGGCAACCGGCCGGTATCGCAAACCTCACCGAACTCGGCGGCGTGCCGGTCGAGCTCAGAAAGTACGGTGGTGGGCAGGCCGCCCGCTCGGCGCGACCGGGTGCGGGGCAACCGACGCGGCAGGGCCAAGGGCAGGCGCAGGCCGACCCGGCACGGACAACTGTCGACAACCCTCGAGATGGGATCGAACGATGACACGGCTCTACCTGGTGACCGAAGGTGCCACTCGGCTCTGGGTCGCGGCGTTGATCGATGAGGACATCTGGACCTATGTCGTGGAGACCGGCAGGTTCCACCGCAACGACGGCCTGCGGCACGACTACTTCATGCTCCGGGAGCTCGGGTATACCGACATCGGCCTCGCTGAGGCACGCCGACTGATCTCCGCGGGTGTCGGGACCATCGACCCGATCATCTTCCCGGATGTCATCGAAGAGTGGCAGGCGGATACCGAATCACTTGCTCCTGATGAGGTTTTTGCGGCTCATATCGCTGATCTGGCTTAGGGTCTGGGGCTCGAGGCGAGGTAGAGGCGGGCGATGATGGACTCGATGTGGGGTTCGGCGACCGAGAGGTCGACCAAGGGGTAGGTGGCTGCGATCTGGGCGACCAGCGGCGCGGCCGAGGTGGTGGTGGGGAAGGAGAGGTACTGGCGGGGGCCGTCGACCTTGGTGACGGTGGCGCCGTCGACGGTGATGGGTGGCAGCGACGAGGCGAGGTCGACGACCAGGGTGCGTGGCGCCGACTGGCTCGCGCGCAGCCCGGTCAGCGTTCCGTCGTACACCTGACGCCCGTGGTCGATCACCATCACCCGCGAGCAGAGCGCCTCGATGTCGTCCAGGTCGTGCGTGGTCAGGATGATCGTCGTACCGCGCTCCTTGTTGACCTCGGCAAGGAATTCGCGCAGCCGCGCCTTGCTGATGATGTCGAGCCCGATCGTCGGCTCGTCCAGGTAGACGATCTCCGGGTCGTGCAACAGCGCCGCCGCGATGTCGCCGCGCATCCGCTGGCCGAGCGACAACTGCCGGACCGGTACGTCGAGCAGGTCGCCGAGGTCGAGCAGTTCGACGAAGGTGGCCAGGTTCTCGGCGTGCCGGTCCCGCGGTACGCCGTACATCTTCTGCAGCACCGCGAACGAGTCCTTCAGCGGCAGGTCCCACCACAGCGTGGTCCGCTGGCCGAAGACGACCCCGATCCGCTTGGCCAGCTTGGTCCGGTTCCGCGACGGGTCCACCCCGGCCACCCGGATCGTGCCGCCGCTGGGCACCAGGATGCCGGTCAGCATCTTGATCGTGGTGGACTTCCCGGCGCCGTTCGGGCCGATGTAGCCGACCACCTCGCCGGGCTCGACGGTGAAGGACATCCCGTCCACCGCCCGGACCTCCCGCTTGGTCCGCCGGAACCCGGTCCGGCTGGACACGGTGAAGGCGCGGGACACGTTCTCCAGTTCGATGACGCTCACATCAGCTCCCAGAACTTCGATAGCGGCGAAGACCGCCGCGCCAGGCGAGTGCCGCCAGCGCGACCATGACGACGGCGACGGCCGGCGCGAGCAGGCCGGTCCAGCCCGCCAGCCCGAGCGGGGCCGGCTTGTCCAGCACGTAGAGGACCGGGTAGTAGTTGACGAAGGCAAGGGGTACGACGAACGTGACGGCCCGGACGATGTTCTTGCCGAAGATCGACAACGGGTACTGGGTCAGGAACTGCCCGCCGTAGGTGAAGGAGTTCGTCACCTCGGCCGCGTCGATCGAGATGAACTGGAACGCGGCACCGAGAACGAAGATCGAGCCGAAGATGACCGCGCCGCTGATCAGCGACACCACCAGCAGCAACACCTTGGCGGCCGTCCAGTCGACCTCCAAGTTGCTGAGGGCAACCACCATCACGATCAGCGCCTGGATCGGACGCCCCAGCCTGCGGAGGGCGAAGTTGTCGCTGACCGCCTGGATGAACGCCGGGACCGGGCGGACCAGCCAGACGTCGAGATCACCGCCCCGGATCCGCTGCCCGATCCGCTCCACCGAGCCGGTGAAGAGGTCGGCCACGCCGAGCGTCATCGACGCCGTCCCGTAGAGCAGCGCCATCTCGGACAGGCTGAAGCCGCCGAAGGCCTTGAGATGGCTGAACATCAGCAGGATCGCGATGAAGTCGGTGCACGTGATCAGCGCCTGGGCGATCAGCATCAGCACGAACGACGCCGGGTAGGCCAGCGACGACCGGATCCACATCGTCACCAGCATCCAGTACTGCGCGGGCTGCGCGGCGCAGCAACTCAACCACCGGCGACCACCACCTTCCGGGTCGCGAGCACGGTCACCAGCCGGCCGGCCAGCACCAGGACGACGATCCAGAACAACTGGAACATCAGCGCGGACGTGATCCCGCCCGGATTGCGCCCCAGCCAGACGTCGATCGGCACCTGCAGCGTCCCCGCCCAGGGCGTCGCCCGGGCCACGTCGCCGATCCAGCCGGGGAAGACGACCAGCGGCAGGATCGTGCCGGAGAAGAACAGCGACAGCACCATCGCCAGGCTCTCCAGCCCGCGCGAGTCGGTGATCCAGAAGCCCGACAGCGCGACCATGTACCGGATCGCGAAGCTGATCAGGATGCCGAACGCCAACGTGACCACGACCGCCAGCCACTGCACCGCCGAGGTCGGGAACGTCAGGTCGAACACGAGCGCGCCGACCAGCAGCGGAACCCCACCGCGGGTCAGCAACTGGAACCAGGCCCGGCCCGCATCGACCGAGAGCCACCAGACCATCAGGTCCGTCGGCCGGTAGAGATCCACCGCGATCTCGCCGGTCCGGACCCGTTCCCCGAGCTCGACCGTGGTGGTCGCGCCGAAGATCCCGATCGGCGCCAGCAGCCCCTGCTGGAGCCAGACGAACGTGAGCGCGTCGGACTGGTCGTACCCGCCGAGCCCGGGCGAGATGTGCCACAGGGTCAGATAGACCCCGCAGAAGATGAACCCGAACACGGTATTGGTGAACGCCCCGGACACCGTGGCGATCCGATAGGTCGAGAACCGCCGGAACGACCGCACCGCGATCGCCCAGTACACCTCCACGCCGTACCTCCTCTCACTACCTCGAGGTGGTATCCGACAGCCCAGCGGCACGCAGAACTACCCCGGTTCCGTCAGGACCCGGGGGTTCGGACACCACTGTGTCGGCATGCTGAACACGCCGTTGTCAAGGGAAGGGGTGCGACGTTACTTCGTGGCCCAGCCGGGCGTCAACTCAGTTTCCTAGGGCACGTCTAGCTGATCTCCGCCTCCAGCACCCGGGCGAGCAGGTTGGCGAACTGCGCCGGGTGACTGGCATATCCGTTGTGGCCGCCAGGAAAGCGAACCACCGGCCAGCCGATCACGTCGGACAGCACCATCACCGGCTGCGCAGGCAGATGCCGGGCAGCGTCCACCCCAGCAGCCGGTACGACGTTGTCGGCGACCGCCTTGAGCGCGATCAGGTCCGGGCGATAGCGGGTGAACGGCAACAACTTGTGCTCGAAGAAGTTGGCAGCATTCGCCTCGGTCCGGTCGAGCAGTTCCCGGTACTCCGGGCGCAGGTCCTCCGGCGCGGGCAGATCGTCCTCGTCGAGACCGGTCCCACCGGCGTACAGGAGCTGGGCCATCGGTACGCCGTCGCGCCGGAAGGTCTCGAAGACCTCCTCGAAGAACGCGCGCGAATCCTTCGCCTCGGCCAGCAGCTCGACCGCGGGCGGCTCGTGCGTGACGAGCATCCGGACCCGGTCCGGGTGCCGGGTGATCAGGTCGATCCCGGTGATCGCGCCGGTGCCGGTACCGAAGACGAACGCGGGCCGGTCCGGGGAGAGCACGTCGATCAGGGCCAGGGCATCGGCCGACGAGGTCTCCACCTGCTCGTCGACCGGCTCCCCGGCGTACGGGCTGCGGGAGTTGCCGCGCGGATCGTAGGCGACCACCGTGTACTCCGCGGCGAGCGGGCCGACGATGGAGTCGAACGCGCCCGAGTCCGAACCGCCGTCGGCGATCAACAGCAGCACCGGGCCGGAGCCAGTCACCTCGTAGTGCAGGGTCGCGCCGGGCACGGCCAGTTTGTTCAACGTCCTGGCGGTCATCAGGCCACCTTTCCCGCCAGCACCCGCAGCAGCAGGGTGGCGAACTCGTACGGGTCGCTGGCGTAGCCGCCGTGACCGCCCGGGAAGGCGACGACGTTCCAGCCGAGGCGGTCGGCCAGCGCGATGATGGGCTCAGCCGGGCAGCACCTTCGACGACTCGCTGCCGACCGCGGCGACGATCTTGTCCTCGAGGTCGGCCAGCGCCGCGACGTCCGGGCGGTAGCTGGTGAAGGGCAGCAGCTTGTGCTCGTAGAAGACGTCGCTGTTGGCGTCCATCCGTTCCATGACTTCGCGGTACTCCGGCGGCAGGTCCTCCAGCGCCGGCTTTCCCTCGCCGTCGTCGACCCCGATGCCGCCGAAGAACAGGCGATCTGCTGCGGCGCGACCCTCCTGGCGATAGGTTTCGTACACCTGCAGGAAGAACTCCCGGGCAGAAGTTGCGTCCGGCAACAGTTCGACGGCCGGTGGTTCGTGCGCGATCAGCAGCCGGACCCGGTCCGGGTGCCGGACGATCAGCTCCATGCCGGTGATCGCGCCGGAGCTACTGCCGAACACGTACGCCGGTTCGACGGCGCCGAGCGCGTCGAGGATCGCCAGCGCGTCGTCAGCTGCCTGGTCGACTCGCTCGTCGGTCGGCGCACCGACGTACAGACTGCGGGAGCACCCACGCGGGTCGTAGCTGACGACCGTGTAGTGCTCGGCCAGCTGCGGCCGAACCCCGTCGTAGACCGCAGCATCGGTCCCCCCACCCGAGATGAGCAGCAGAACCGGGCCGCTCCCGCTGACCTCGCAGTGCAAGGTCGCACCGGGGACGGACACCTGGTGGAGCGTCTTCGTGGTCATCAAGGTCACCTTTCTCCTTCGATGACCCCAGATTCCTCTCCCCCGCTGGCACGCCACGCACATCCCGCTGACACGCAAATCTCAGCCGGCAACTTCCGGGGTGGGGTTGGCACAGCGCGCGCCCGGCGCGCGATTGCGGGCGGCGGCCTTGTCAGCCGGCTTCGGCGACTTCCGGGGCGGGGAGGCCGTCGGATTCGTCGAGGGCGGACCAGGGGTCTCGGGGTGGGGCTACGCGACGGCCTTGGGGGCAGATTCTGGCGAAGTCGCACCAGCCGCAGAGGGGGGACGGCTCGGGTGGGAAGATCTCGTCTGCCTCGGCCGGGGTCAGGCCCTCTCGCCATTTTGCCTCGGCGGCGGCTGCGTCGTCGGCGATCGACTCGGCTCGCCGCTGGTGTCTGGCGAGCGACTCTTCGTCGTGATCGGCGACGGCGATCGTGTTGGTCGGGAGGTGGTGCAGCTCGACGCGGGTGCACGGGCGGTGCAGGACTCGCCGCGCGCCGAGCACGTACAGCGCCATCGCCAGTGACGACCTCGCATCCGTGCTGGTCAGCGGCCGGCGCCCGGTCTTGTAGTCGACGATCGCGAGCTCGGTCCCGCCGCTGCCATCGCGCGCCGGCCGCTCGTCGATCCGGTCGACGCGCCCGCGCAGGCTGGCCCGCTCGGTGGTGAACGACACGGTCCGCTCAACGCCGCGCGGCTCGAAGTACGGATCGGCGTTGTGCAGGTAGGTCGCGACCATGTCCGCGGAGCGCTCCCGCCAGACCGCCGACTGATCCAGATCGCGGAATCCCTCGTGCCGCCAGCTCGACCTGACCTTGTTCACCGCCTCCACACCCGTACGCCGGGACGCCGGCCAGCGCCAGAACTCCGCCAGTACTTCGTGAACGATCGCGCCGACCGTGTTGTGCGCCCACGGCGGCCCCTTCGGCGGCCGCGGCGTCTCCAAGTAGGTGTACCGGTACTTCCGCTTGCAGTCCCCGAAGTTCAGCAGCTTCGTCGGCGTCGCGACGAAGAGCCTGGTCGGCATCCCGGGCAGCATGTCGTTCATAGCTCAGCCTGCGTTGATGAAGTCGGTGACGGCGTCGGCGACCAGCTGGACGGCGATCGCGCTCAGCAGCAGACCGGCGATCCGGGTGACCAGCAGGACGCCGTTCTCGCCGAGGATCCGCATGATCACGCCGGAGAAGCGCAGCGTCAGCCACATCACCAGGTGGATCAGCACGATGCCGACCGCGATCGCGACCACATCGGCGACCTTCCCGTCGGCGCGCTGCACGAACACCATGGTGGCGACGATCGCGCCCGGGCCGGCCAGCAACGGCGTACCGAGTGGGACGAAGGCGATGTTCACGTTCTTCGTCTGCACCGGGTCCTCGGCGGTGTCGGTCAGCAACTGCAACGCGATCAGCAGGAGCAGCAGACCGCCCGCGCACTGCAGCGCCGGCAGCGTGATGCCCAGGTGCTGCAGAATCTGCTGGCCGAAAATGGCGAACACCACGATCACCCCGAAGGCGACCAGCACCGCTTGCCAGGCGGCCTTCTTGCGGACCGCGCGGGACTGGCCGGCCGTCAGCGAGATGAAGACCGGCACGGTGCCCGGCGGGTCCATGATCACGAACAGCGTGACGAAGACCGAGCTGAGCAAGCGAGATGTTGATGATGCTGTTCACGGCAGGTACGCCTCGGGCACGGTCGCCTCACTGCGCCGCCGCATTCACCTTGGCAACCTCGAGCAGCTTCTCGAACTGCTCCGGCTCGGTGCTGTTCACACCCAGCTCGTGGTCGATCTTGCCGGCGCCGTGGTGGTCGCTGGAACCCGTGTAGATGATGCCGAGGTTCTGCGCGATCTTGCGCAACGCAGTACGGGACGTCGGCGAGTGGTCCTGGTGGTCGACCTCGATCCCGGCCAGGCCGTGCTCGGCGACGAGCTGCGCGATCGTCTCCTCGGTGATGACCTTGTGGCTGGAGCGGCCCCACGGGTGCGCGATGATCGGCACGCCGCCGGCCTCGCGGACCAGGTCGATCGCGCGGCCGGGGTCGATCGCGTAGTGCGAGACGTGACCCGGGCGGCCGTCGGCGAGGAACCGGTCGAACGCCTCACTGCGGTTCGCGACCGTGCCCTTGGCGACGAGTGCGTCGGCGACATGCGGCCGGCCGACGGACGGCGTACCGGTGGCTTGGGCCAGCACCTCGTCGACGGTGAGGGCGACGCCCAGGGCGTTGAGCCGGGCCACGATCGACGGGATCCGGTCGGTGCGGCCGTCGCGGACCGTGGCGCAGCTCCTCGGCGAGCGGCTCGTACGACGGGTCGAGCAGGTATCCGAGCAGGTGGACGCTGATCCCGTTCAGCTTGCAGGAGATCTCGATCCCGGGCACGAAACCGATCCGCGAGGTCCTCGGCGGCCCGGCGACCCTCGGCCCAGCCGTCGGCCGTGTCGTGATCGGTGAGCGCGATCACGTCCAGGCCGTCCCGCTTCGCGTGCGCGATCAGGACGTCGACCGGATCGGTGCCGTCCGAGCGGTTCGAATGGGTGTGCAGGTCGATACGCACGAGCGATCGGGATCCCTTCTCTGGACAACTGTCAGCAGTGATGCTATCCGTGTCGGCCGACGGAACTTATGGTTCTCCACATGGCAGAGCAGCGCGTCGACTGTGTCGGAGCCCTCGTGTACGACGAACAGCACCGGTTGCTGGTCGTCCAGCGGGCCAACGAGCCGGGCCGCGGACTCTGGTCGCTGCCGGGTGGCCGGGTCGAGCCGGGTGAGGACGATCCGACGGCGCTGACCCGCGAAGTCGCCGAGGAAACGGGTCTCGAGGTCGAGGTCGGACCGCTGGTCGGCTCGGTCGAACGGGACGGTCCCGGCGGGCGGATCTATGTGATCCGCGACTACCAGGCCTCCGCGGTCGGCGGGGTGTTAACAGCCGGCGACGACGCTTCGGACGCGAAGTTCGTCAACCGCGAGGAGTTCGAAAACCTCCCCACCGCCACCCTCCTGGCGTCGACCTTGGCCCAATGGAACGCCCTCCCGGGCTAAACCCCTCCCGGCGCCGCCGGAGGCGGCTGCCGCCCGGGGCCCGGGCTACTCACCCCCCAACCTCCGGCGGTAGACTCCCCACCTCCGGCCCGCAGAAACCAGTCGCGTCTGATCGCACCTGGTCGGCAGACTGGCTTGATGGACGACGCCGGGCTGGTGCATGCGATCGAGGCGAACGCGGCCGAACTGCTGATGGTGATGGGCGCGGCCGGCGGTGGTCTACAGCGAGACAGCGGCGGTGTGCGGTGGACCATCGGCGGCTCGCCCCTCGACTACCACAACGCGGTCGTCGAGGCTGACCTGTCACCCGAAACCGCAGACGCCACGATCGCCGAGTCGCTGCAACTGATGAAGGATCACGGGGTTCCCGGCTGCTGGCATGTCGGCCCCACCATGCGCCCAGCCGACCTCGGCTCCCGCCTACTGGCAGCAGGCTTCACCGACGGCGGCAGCGAACCCGGCATGGCAGTCGAACTCGCCCGCTTGATCACCCCACTCGGCCAGGTCGGCAACGCTCCAGTCGAACCCGCTCCACCCGGTCGCATCGAGCCCGTCCCAGCTGAGTCATCCCCCACTCCCCCACCGGCCGCTGGCGGGGTCGCAGTGGCCGCGGCAGATCCCGCCTCCTTGCCCTTGGGCGAGCTGCGGATTGATCGGGTGGTGGACGACGAGATGCTGGCGGTTTGGGAAGCGACGTTGGGCCGGGGGTTCGGGGAGGGCGAGAAGGAAGCTCGGTGGGTGGCGGAGATCTATCGGCGGGAGGGGTACGGCGATCCGTGGCGGCACTACGTCGGATGGCTGGACGGTGAGCCGGTGGCAACGACCACGATCTTCCTGGCGGCGGGCGTCGCCGGGGTGTACTTCGTGATGACCGTTCCCGAGGCCCGGCGGCGTGGGATCGGCGCTGCGATCACCCACGCCGCGCTGGTCGAGGCGCGAGACTCCGGGTTCGAGTACGGCGTACTGGGGTCTTCGGCTGCTGGGCGCTCCGTGTACGCCGGGCTCGGGTTCCGCGAGTACTGCACGATCAACCTCTACGAGTGGTCGCCGACCAGCTGAGCCGAGTCGGCCGAGCTCGCTGGCTGCTTGCGAGCGCCGTACAGGCGGAGGAGTAGGAAGGCGTCGATCGCGACGACGAGAGCAGTCAGGCCGTGGATGCCGAGGGCGGTCGCGACCGAACCGTCGTGAGTGAGAACAGTGATCATGTCGACGATCGGGATGAGGGTGACGATCGCCATCGTGATCCCGGTCGCGCGTCGCTCACCGAGGACGAACAGCACCAGCAGGATCACGCCGAGGGCCAGGTCACGGATCCCCTTGACGGGGAAGTAGCCGGCCGCCACGCCTGTCGGCCAGGGGTCGATGCCGAACCCGCTCGCGGCACCGGCCCCGTCGAAGATGTATCGCAGACCGAACGACATCGGGAAGAGCGCGAGAGCGACGGTGAGGACAGTAGTGAAACGACGCAGGGACATCATGAGCTCCAATTTCTAGCGTTGCTAGTATTTCGATCAACGCTAGCCGAACTAGCGCTAGTTTGTCTAGCGCTGCTAGATTCCTTCCATGGTGGAGTCACGGAAAGAGCGCGAACGGGCCGAACGCGGCCGCCTGATCGTCGGCGCGGCGCGAGAGCTGGCCGAGGCGGAGGGCTGGGACGCAGTCACCACCCGCAAGCTGGCCGAGAAGGTGGAGTACAGCCAGCCCGTCCTCTACAGCCACTTCAAGAACATGGACGCCATCGCAGCCACGGTCGCCCTCGACGGTTTCGAAGAACTAGCCGCCGTACTACGAGAAGCCGTCGCAGCCGCAGCCTCTCCCCCCGACGCGCTCCGAAGAATCGCCCGCACCTACCTGGAGTTCGCCGCCGACCACCCGGCCCTGTACGACGCGATGTTCGTCCGCCGCACCGACCTGACCTTCGGCACCAACGAAACCCCAGCTCCCCTGCGCGCCGCCTTCGAAGCCTTCCACCAAGCCACCGAACCCTTCGCCGGCGTCGAACACGAAGCCCTCACCGAACTCTTCTGGAGCTCCCTCCACGGCCTAGCCACCCTCACCCAAGGCAACCGCCTGCGCCCCACCCACCACGAAGACAGAATCGACATCCTCATCGACCTGATCACCCAATAGCAGGGCCTCAAGCATCAGACGGTTTGAGGTTGGGGTGTCCCGATCAACAGGATCAATTGGCGGCGGATGCTGAGGTTCAGGCTCAGCCGGGCCGGGTCGAGGCCGATTTGGCGCATTGATCCTGTCCTTCGGGACACCACCCGGGCAGGCTGTTCGGGCCGAAGCGCGGGGCGGCTACCTATTAGCTGTTCCAGTGGTGGATTACTGGGGAGCCTCGTTCCCAGCCTAGGACTGAGACGGTGGCTGTGTTGAGGACGAAGTGACGGCCTTCGGTGACGTCTAGTTCTAGCCAGCGGGCGGTGAGGGCGCGTAGGGCGTGGGAGTGACCGAAGACCAGGACGTCGCCGTCTACTGCGGAGATCCGAGCGTTGACTCGGTCCAGGCGGGCGGATACCTGGGCGGCGGTTTCGCCGTTGGGTACGGGGTTCGCCCAGACTGTCCAGCCGGGGACCGTCTTGCGGATCTCTGCGGTGGTGATGCCTTCGTAGTCCCCGTAGTCCCATTCGACCAGGTCGTCGTCGACCTCGGCGTCCGGGAAGCCGGCAAGTTCCGCCGTACGCCGGGCGCGTTGGCGCGGGCTGGTCAGTACGAGGTCGAACTGTTCGCCCGCGAGCCGTTCCTTCAGCGAGGCGGCGATTCGCTCACCTTCCGCGGTCAGCGGCAGGTCGGTGGTCGACGTGTGCCGTCCCGACTTGCTCCACTCGGTCTCGCCGTGCCGGACCAGCCAGAGCCGGTCCTCCCGTTCCGCTGACAACCCGTGTGTGCTCACCGGGTCATCGTTGCAGATCAAGGTGTCCGAAGCCTTGACCGATGGGGTGTGGGCAGGGCAGGGTCGAAAAGTGTAAGCGCTTCCACTTTGCTGAAGCAGCCGAACGACACCCGCTCAGGAGGAACTCGCCCGATGGCATCCGGAACCAGCAGGCCCGCGACGATCTATGACGTCGCGGCGCTCGCGAAGCTGTCGATCGCGACGGTTTCGCGTGTCCTGCAAGGGACCGGACCGGTGTCGGCGAAGGCGAAGGCCCGGGTCGACCAGGCCGCGCGCGAGCTGAACTACGTGCCACTGCGAGCCGCCCGAAGTCTCGCGGTGCAGCGTCATGAGGCGCACGGGCTCGTGTTGCCCGACCTGGCCGGCCCGTTCTACTCCGATCTGTTGATGGGGTACGAACGGTGGGCGGCCGAGCATGGTCAGAGCGTGATCCTGACCGTCACGCACGGCAACCCGGATCCACAGCGCAGCCTGCGCGACCTGGCCAGCCGGGTCGACGGGATCGTTGTCCACGGCAACGCGCTCGACCTGCCGGCGGTGCAGGAGTTGCGCCGCGCCGGAGTACCGATCGTTCTCGTCGCGCATCCGCCGGTCAAGGGATGCGATTCGGTCCGCAGCGAGAGCGCAAGCAGCGCTGAGCAGCTGACGAGCAGACTCCTCGACCACGGACGGCGCAACTTGCTGTTCGTCGGCGACCCAGCCAGCTCGTACGACGTATCCGAACGGTACGCCGGCTTCTCTACAGCTTTGCGGGCGTGGGGACTTCAGGAGAGCGAGCCCGAAAGGGTGCCTCTGACAGAGGAGGCCGGTGCCGAGTTGGCCTTGAAGTTGCTTAGAGCAACGAAAAGCGGGGAACAGCGACCCGATGGGCTGGTGTGCGCCAACGACGAGCTCGCGCTGTCTGCTTTGAAAGAACTCGGCCGCGGCGGGGTCGGCGTACCGGACGAGATTGTTGTGACCGGGTGGGATGACGTGATGGCGGCTCGGTATGTGTCGCCGGGGCTGACGACTGTGCGGCAGCCGATGGCGGAGTTGGGGCGGTTGGCTGCGCAGCGGCTGCACGAGCAGGTGACCGGGGAGCGGAGCCGGGCGCGGAACGACGTACTGGCAACAGAACTTGTACTGCGGGACAGCTGCGGTACCGGACCGGGGGAAGCGATGACAGCAGTAACCGAGTGAGGAGACAGCGAATGATCACCCAGACAACTCGCCGCCGACTGGTGATCGGCGGTGCGGCGCTGACAGCGACCGCACTGGCGTTGACCGGTTGTGGCCGGTCCGCCGACACCCCCGATTCGGCGCCGAAGGCAACGAGCAGCGTCGGCACCGATCCGGCCACCGGCAACCTCACCATCTGGGCGATGGGGACCGAGGGCGAGAATCTGCCCAAGCTGACCAAGGAGTTCGAGCAGGCCAACCCCGGCGTCAAGGTGACGGTCACGCCGATCCCGTGGGACGCCGCGCACAACAAGTTCACCACCGCGATCACCGCGCAGTCGCTGCCGGATGCCGCGATGGTCGGCACCACCTGGATGGGCGAGTTCGCCGATCTCGGCGCACTGGACCCGACGCCGACCGGCATCGACACGACGGGCTTCTTCCCGGGCGCGATGGACACCACGAAGGTGGGCGGTACGTCGTACGGCGTGCCCTGGTACGTCGAGACGCGACTGGTCTTCTATCGCAAGGATCTGGCCGCGAAGGCCGGCGTCAGCACTCCCCCGACCGACTGGGACGGGCTGAAGGCGATGGCCAAGGCGATGCAGGAGAAGGCGGGCGCGAGGTACGGGATCAACCTGCAGCCGGGCGGTGTCGGGTCCTGGGAGACTGTGATGCCGTTCGCCTGGTCGGCCGGCGCGAGTATCACCAGCGACGATCAGAAGCAGTTCACCTTCGACACTCCTGAAATGCAGGAGGGGCTGAAGTACTACCAGAGCTTCTTCACCGAGAAGGTGGCCGGTACGGACCTGCCGCCGAACCAGACCGAGGCGCAGTTCGTCAGCGGCCAGGTGCCGATGTTCATCTCGGGCCCCTGGATGGTCGGGTCGATCGCCAAGCTCGGCGGCGAGAAGATGAAGCAGAACATCGGCGTCTTCCTGTTGCCGAAGAACAAGACCGCGACCTCGTTCGTCGGCGGCAGCAACTTCGTCGTCTTCAAGGGCGGCAAGAACAAGGACAGCGCCTGGAAGCTGGTGAAGTGGCTGTCCGACGCCAAGACGCAGGCCTCCTGGTTCAAGCTGTCCACCGACCTGCCGGCTGTGAAGGCCGCCTGGGACGACCCGAGTATCGCCAGTGACCCGCTGCTGCCGGTATTCGGCAAGCAACTCGAGGATGCCAAGGCGCCGCCGGCGATGGTGAACTGGGAGCAGGTGGCAGGCGCGTTCGACACCGAGGTGGAGAAGATGGCCAAGTCCGGCCAGTCCCCCGCCGACACGGCGAAGGCGATCCAGACCAAGGCGTCGTCGATCGGCACAGGTAGCTGATCTGCGATGACTTCAGCGACGCTGAAGGGACCGGCCGCGCAAGCGGCCGGCCCCACTCCCAGACCCGGTCCTAGGCCGAAACGATCCGGAGCAGTCGGCCGGCAGACCGCCGCAGCCTGGATCCTGGCGCTCCCGTTCGCAGTACTGTTCCTGGCCTTCACGGCCGGCCCGGTACTGGGCTCGCTCGGGATGAGCTTCACCGACCTGAAACAACGCGACCTCCGTACGCCGTTCGCCGTGAACGGCGTGGGCCTCGACAACTACGTGAAGGCGTTGTCCGACGAGACGTTCCGCAAGGCGGCTTTCAACACGGCCTATTTCGTGGTGATCGGCGTGCCGCTGACGCTCGTCGTCGCGCTGGCTGCGGCGGTGCTGCTGGACAAGGGCGTGAAGAAGTTCCAGAGCCTCTTCCGGGTCGGCTACTACCTGCCGGTGGTGACCTCGATCGTCGCGGTGGCAGTGATCTGGCGGTTCGTGCTGGCGCCGGACTCGGGGATGCTGAACACGATCCTCGGCTTGGTCGGCATCGACGGTCCGAACTGGCTCGCCTCGAAGACCTGGGCGATGCCGTCGCTGATCATGATGGCCGTCTGGCGCAACTTCGGCTCCGCGATGATCATCTTCCTGGCCGGTCTGCAGGGCATTCCGCAGACCGTCGAGGAGGCCGGTCAACTCGACGGAGCATCCGCCTGGAAGAGGTTCCGCTACCTGATCGTTCCGTTGCTCAGGCCAACCATCCTGTTCACTAGCGTGACCACCGGCATCGGCTACCTGCAGTTCTTCGAAGAGCCGTTCGTGATGACCCAGGGCGGTCCGCTGAACAGCACGATCTCGGTGTCGATGTACACCTACCTGCAGTTCGGCTTCGGCAACTACTCGCTTGCGGCGTCGATGAGCTACATCCTGTTCGTCGTGATCGCGGTCATGACCTTCATCCAGTTCCGGCTGCTGAGGGAGAAGTGATGACGCGTCGCTGGTGGATCTACCTCATCGCCGTGATCGGTCTGGTCGCCGTGGCCGCGCCGTTCCTGTGGATGCTGCTCGGGTCGTTCAAGACCGACGGCGAACTGCTCCGGGTGCCGCCCACTTGGTTGCCTGAGGCACCGACGAGCGGCAACTACAGCGAGCTGTTCGGCAAGGCGAACTTCCCGCGCTACTTCCTCAACTCCACGCTGGTCGCGCTCGTCGTCACCCTCGGCAACCTGACCTTCTGCTCGATGTTGGGTTATGCCCTGGCAAAACTGAACTTCAAGGGCAAGGGGCCGCTGTTCATCCTGGTGATGGGCACCCTGATGGTGCCCGGCATGGTCACCTTCGTGCCGCTGTTCGTGCTCGTGACGAACGCCGGCCTGGCGAACAGCTATCCCGGTCTGATCCTGCCGTTCCTGGTCTCGCCGTTCGGCGTCTTCCTGATGCGCCAGTTCTTCGCCGGCCTGCCCGACGACCTGATGGACGCCGCCCGGGTCGACGGGACCAGCGAGCTCGGCATCTTCGGCCGGATCATGCTCCCGTTGACCCGGCCCGCCCTGGCCACGCTCGGCATCCTGACTTTCCTCGGCTCTTGGAACAACTTCCTCTGGCCGCTGGTGATCGCTCAGACCGAGGACAAGTACACCCTTCCCGTCGCCCTCGCCCTGTACTCGACCGGCCAGAACGCGCAGCACTACGGCCTGTTGATGGCCGGTGCCGTGGTCGTCGTCGTACCGGTGCTGGTGATCTTCCTGGCCTTCCAGCGCCACGTCACCAAGGGCATCGCCATCACAGGTATCAAATAATCTTCTGGAGGCTCAGATGACCGCCAACATCAGCCGACGCACGCTACTAGCCGCTACCGGTTCAGCTGCATTGATCAGTACTACGGGCGCCTCGTACGCCGGAGCTTCGGATTCACTCGACCCAGGCGCACTCTTGAAGGGTGGTTGGAAGCCGAGCCGCCAAGACCGCGCGGTGGTCGGCCGATGGGCCCGCGACACCTGGCGCAGCCTGGTCGCGATGACGGACGAGCACACCGGCCTGCCCGCCGACAACATCGGTGACTCGGTCACCACACCGGTGCGCAGCAGCTACACCTCGCCCACCAACATCGGCGGCTATCTCTGGAGCACTGTCGTCGCCAAGCACCTCGGCATCATCTCGCCGCAGGAGTCGTACCGCCGGATCACCCAGACGCTCACCACGATGAAGAACGTGGACCATCACGAGCCGAGCGGCATGTTCTTCAACTGGTACGACGAGGCCACCGGCGAGGTCCGGTACGTCGACCCGGACGGGACGAAGCCGATCACGCCGTTCGTGTCGAGCGTCGACAACGGCTGGTTCGCCTGCGCGCTGATGGTGGTCCGCAACGCCGAGCCGCGAGCCCGCGCGCTCGCCGACTCCCTGCTCAGCAAGATGAACTTCGCCTACTACTACAACCCCGCGGCCCGACCGGGTGGCCTGATGCGCGGCGGGTTCTTCGAGACCCCGCCGCCGGACGAAGAGACCGAGAAGGGCAACCACGCCGGCACCGGTCCGGACGTGTACTACCGCAAGTTCCACTACGACACCCTCAACACCGAGGCCCGGATCGCGGGGTATATCGGTTTCGCCCTCGGACAGGTCCCGCACACGCAGTACTTCGCCACGTACCGGACGTTCCCGGACACCTGCGACTGGTCCTGGGTCGAGCAGAAGCCCAAGGGCGTGCACCGGACGTACCTCGGCCTCGACGTCTTCGAGGGCTCCTATTCGTACCGCGGAATGCGCCTGGTCCCCTCCTGGGGCGGCGACATGTTCGAGTCGCTGATGCCTGACCTGTTCGTCCCCGAGGCGACCTGGGCACCGCGGAGTTGGGGAATCAACCACCCCCTCACCGTCCGCGCCCATATCGAGCACGGGCTCGACGACGCGAAGTACGGCTACTGGGGCTTCTCTCCCGCCTCCAACCCCAAGGGCGGGTACTCCGTCTACGGCGTCGAGGCGATCGGGATGGATCCGGGCGGCTACCCGTCCGATCTGGAGGGGACGAACTTCGACGCCGGATTCGAAGGCTGCCGCGAGGGCACCAACCCGAACCCGACGTACGGCGACGGGGTGGTCACCCCGCACGCCGCGTTCCTCGCGATGTCCTACGCGCCCCGGGAGGCGATCGACAACCTGAGCAAGATCGAGAAGACCCTGCACGCGTACGGCGCCGGCGGGTTCTACGACTCGGTCGCCGTGAAGTCCGGGTTGATCGCCAAGCGGTATCTGTCGCTGGACCAGGCGATGGTGATGGGTGCCATCGGCAATGTTTTCGGCGGCGACCTGATCCGGCGCAATTTCGTCACCGAAGAAGTGGCCCGGCGGATCCGGCCGCTGATCGCGCAGGAACAGTTCTCGGCCGGCCTCGACTGATGCACACCCCGGAGCAGACCACCACCTGCCTCGACTGATGCTCTCCCGGCCGTGGGCGGCCCTCGACGGAATGGATGCCTTGATGCACGACGCGAAAGCCGACTGGGACGCACGGATCTCGATCCGCAGCGACGAGCAGCGCGATTTCGACTTCCCCGATCTCGATCCGCCGAAGGAGGTCCGGGCGGTGGGCGGGGTCGGGCAGGTGACGATCGACTGGTCCCCGGTCGACGGCGCGGTCGGCTATCTCATCCTGCGCGCAACCGAGGACGGCCCGCTGGAGCCGGTCGACCATCACAGCGGCGACATCCTGGCCGTGGCGGCCCCGCCGTACGTCGACACCACGTGCATCCCCGGTACGCCGTACCGGTACGCCGTTGCGAGCGTGCCGGAGGTGACGGCGGCCGGCCGGGCGAGTGAGCTGGTCGGAGCGGTGCCACTCGTTGCTGATGGCATCGATCCGGTCGTCACGGTGACTGTCGATGCCGTTGCCGAGGGCGTCGAGCTGCAGCGGCCGTGGGTGCCGATGGTCGGGAGTGAGCGGCTCAGTCAGCTGCTCTGCAAGGACCTCACCGGCGGGCGGGAGATCGGTGCGGAGCTGGAGCAAGCGCTGCATCGGATGCACGATGACCTCGGCGTACGGGCCGTGCGGGCGCATGCGATCTTCCACGACGACACTCATGTCTTCGGCGAGACCGGCTACGACTTCAGTGTGGTGCATGCGATCTACGACAAGCTGCTGGAGATCGGGTTGCGGCCGGTGGTCGAGCTCGGTTTCATGCCGCGCGAGTTGGCGGCTGATCCGACGAAGACCGTCTTCGAGTACGGGGCGATCATCTCGCCGCCTGAGTCTTATGATGCGTGGGGCGATCTGGTTCGCGCGCTGGTGGAGCATCTGGTCTTGCGTTATGGCTTGGACGAACTCCTGAACTGGGACTTCGAGGTGTGGAACGAGGCCAACCTCGAGGTCTTCTGGTCGGGCACCAAGGCCGAGTGGATGCGCCTGTACGACGTGACGGCGGCCGCGGTGAAGTCCGTTGACCAGCGGCTGAAGGTTGGTGGGCCCTCGTCGGCAGCGGCCGGCTGGGTTGACGATCTGCTGGCCCATGCCGCGTCGACTGGCTCACCGGTGGACTTCGTGTCGACACATCTCTACGGGAGCGCGCCGCTCGACGTACGGGCATCGCTAGAGCGGCACGGCTTCAGTGATGCACGGATCCTGTGGACGGAGTGGGGTGTCACGCCGACGCACTTCAACCCGATCAACGACTCGGTCTTCGCCGGAGTATTCGTACTGCGGGGGATGCGGTCGGCGGCGGGTCGCGTCGATGCGCTGTCCTACTGGGTCGCGTCCGACCATTTCGAGGAACTCGGTCGCCCACCGCGCCTCCTGCACGGCGGCTTCGGCCTGCAAACAGTCGGCGGCCTCCCCAAACCGCGCTTCCATGCCCTATCCCTGCTGCACCGCCTCGGCCCGGTCGAGCTCCCCGTTCAACTGGCCGGCGATGGAGCCGGCAGCTTGATCGAAGCCTGGGCATCCCGCGACCGCGACCGCATCGCCGTACTCCTCTGGAACCTCACCTTGGATCAAACCAAGTACGAAGGGGCCCCGGACCTGACCCGCATCATCCGCCTCGAACTCCCCGACATAGACCCCACCTGGCAAGCCACTGCTACCTACCTGGCCACCGGCGTCGGCGATCTGGCCGCCACAGCAAGGGAACTCAGCATCGGCGACTGGCCGAACGAGGACGAGTGGCACGAGCTGGCTGATCGAAGCCGGCTCGTCAGCGGGCCGCTCGAGTGGCAGGGCTCAGCGCTTGAGCTGACTCTGCCGATGCCGTCGGCGGTTTTGGTGGAGGTCCAGCCGGTTCGAGGTTGAGGGCGTCCTGGATCCAGCGCTCGACCCCGGCGATGTGGACTGTCGCCCAGGACCTCGCCACCTCCGGCTCGTGGGCCGCGATCGCCGCCAGGATCGCGCGGTGCTCCTCGACCGTGCGGGCGACCGCGTCGGACTGGGTCATGCCGCGCCAGATCCGGGCGCGATAGGTCTGCTGGCGAAGGCCGTCGATGATGGATGCGAGCGCCCGGTTGCCGCTGCCGACCGCGATCAGCCGATGGAACTCGACGTCGTTGGTGAGCAGTTCCTCCACCGACGGATCGGGTCCCAGGTCGTCGAGGAGCTTGCGGAGTACGGCGATGTCCTCGTCCGGCATGGACACCGCGGCGCGGGCGGCCGCCGCCGGCTCGAGGATCCGCCGTACCTCGAAGAACTCCAGCACCGAGGCGTCCTGGTGCAGGTCCAGCACGAACCCCAGCGTCTCCATCAGTAGCGCCGGGTCGAGACTCGTCACGAAGGTCCCGTCGCCCTGCCGGACCTCCAGGATCCGGATCAGCGCGAGCGCCTTCACCGCCTCGCGCAACGAACTCCGGGACAGCCCGAGCCGCGCCGCCAGGTCGGCCTCGCGGGGCAGCCGGTCACCGGGCCGGAGTTCGCCGGTCACGATCATCTGCTTGATCCGGTCGATCGCTTCATCGGTGACCCGCATGCGCACCTCCCTGACGGCTGGAAACATCCGACGTCCCATCGTGACACATCCGATGTCTGGGCGAGATGCTACGCCTAACCCCAGGTTTCGAGCGTGAAAAAAGGAGGTGAGCTGTTGACTCATCGCAAACAATCATCCTATACATCGGATGACTAGCCATATTCCCCTGGAGGTCAGCGATGAAGTCAACAACAGCGCGGACGCGCCGCTGGGCCACTGCCGCCCTGTCGGTGCTGGCCCTCACCGCCGTGGCCGCTTGCGGTGGCGGTAACGACGGCAGCAGCGCATCCGGCTCGGCAGATCAGGCCGACCTGACCTGGTCCTTCTGGATCGCCGGCAGCGAGGATCAGGCCGCCTGGCAGAAGGTCGCGGACCAGGCGCACACCGATCACGCCGGCATCACCGTCAAACTCCAGGGCGCCCCCTGGGACAACTACTGGTCGAAGATCGGGACCACGCTGGCCGGCGGCAAGGCACCGTGCATCATCGGCATGCAGAGTCTGCGGATGGCGTCGTACGCGAGCGCGATGCTGCCGCTGGACGACCTGATGTCGAAGTACGGCCTGAAGGCCGGGGACTTCGACAAGCCGATCATGGACGGCCTGAAGGCGGACGGGAAGCAGATCGCCATCCCCTACGACTCCGGCCCGATGGTGATCTTCTACAACAAGGACATGTTCAAGGCCGCCGGCGTCCCCGACCCGAAGCCGGGCTGGACGATGGACGAGTTCAAGGCAGCGGCGAAGAAGCTCACGGCGGCAGGCAAGAGCGGCCTGGTGACGACCCCTGGCGACCTGGGCGTGACGTCCTGGGTGCGGACCCTGACCGGGGCCGAACCGCTTGCCGACGGCAAGCTCAACCTCACCGATCCGAAGTTCGAGCAGGGCTTCTCCCAGTACGCCGACTTCGTCAAGACCGACAAGATCGCCCCCCAGGTGCCGGGCGGCAACCCCGACTTCGAAACCCAGCAGTTCACCGGTGGCAAGGCGGCGATGCAGCTGAACGGGCCGTGGTCGCTGATCGACACCAAGGGCAAGGTCAAGTTCGACCTCGGCATCGCGCCGATCCCGGCCGGTCCGGACGGCTCCAAGACCTACACCGCCGGCTCCGGCTTCGGCATCTCCCGGTCCTGCAAGACACCGGACGCGGCCTTCCAGGCGATCATGTCGATGACGAGTGAGAAGCCGCTGACCACGCTGGCCGAGGCCGGCCGCGCGTACCCGGCTCGCACGGTGGCGCACCCGGCGTGGTTCACCGCCGCCGGGATCGACGGCGCGAAGGAGACCATCGACTACGCCTCCGAGCATTCGATCCCGCTGGTCACCTCGAAGAACTGGGTCCAGGTCGCCGACCTGCTCAACCGGTTCGGCACCCAGGCGCTGAACGGCGAGGTCGCACCCGACCAGGCGCTGAAGACCATCCAGGACCAGGCAGGCGCGGGTTCCTGATGGCGACGGACACCACCGTCGCCCCGCCGGGCGCACCTGTGGGTGCGACCCGGCCGGGGCGTCGGCCCGCGCTGCGGCGAGACGGCCGGTACGCCTCGATCTTCCTGGCTCCGAGCCTCGGCGGACTGGCCCTGTTCACGCTGTTCCCGACCGCGATGGCGCTGGGCATCAGCCTGTTCGACTGGCCGGTATTCGGCGAGCGCTCGTTCCTTGGCTTCGGCAACTACTCGCACCTGTTGCACGACCCGGTGTTCCGCCGGGTGGTGCTGAACACCGTGCTGTTCGTGGTGCTGTACGTGCCGCTGAACGTGGTCGTCTCGCTCGGGCTCGCGGTCTGGCTCGGCCCGCAGATCAAGGGCCGGCAGGTGTTCCGGGTGCTGTTCTTCATCCCGGTGATGACGCCGATGGTGGCCAACGTGATGGTCTGGCGGCTGCTGTTCCAGCCCGGTGGGCTGATCGACGGCGGCCTGCAGAGCTGGTTCGGCATCGACGCGCCGAACTTCCTCGGCTCGTCGAACTGGGCGATGCCGGCGATCGTGGCGATGTCGATCTGGCAGGGCTTCGGGTACAACTTCCTGGTCTTCTCGGCCGCGATCGACCAGGTGCCGCAGTCGCAACTGGAGTCCGCGCAGATCGACGGTGCCGGGCCGCTGCAGCGGTTCCGCTACATCACCTGGCCGATGATCACCCCGTCGATGTTCTTCGCCACCACCCTGACGCTGATCACCTCGTTCCAGGTGTTCGCGCAGCCGTTCATCCTGACCCAGGGCGGCCCGGGTGTGGCCACTCAGACCATCGTCATGTACGTCTACAACCAGGGCTGGCAGTTCCTCACGATGGGACTGGCGTCGGCGGCCGGCTGGGTGCTGTTCGTGATCATCATGGGCATCACCGCGATCCAGTTCGTCGGACAGAAGCGGTGGGTGAACTATGACGTCTGAGACCAACAGCACCGCCCGCAAGGTCCGCAGCGGTGTCTCGCACACCCTCCTGGTCGTCGTGGCGATCGTCTTCCTCGGTCCTTTGGTGTATGCCGTTTCGACGTCGCTGAAGCCCGCCGACGAGGTCTTCACGCCGACCCCGCACCTGTTCGGCTCCGAGATCCGCTGGCAGAACTACGCGGACGCGTTCACGTTCGCCCCGTTCGACCGGTACTTCCTGAACAGCCTCTTCGTGGCGGTCGCGGGCACCCTGGTGGTGGTCGTTGCCTCCAGCATGTCGGCGTACGCGTTCGCGCGGTTGAAGTTCAGGGGCCGGGAGCAACTGTTCGTGCTGTTCCTTGGCACGCTGATGGTGCCGCAGGAAGTGCTGATCGTGCCGATGTACTGGCTGATGCAGTCGCTCGGCTGGGTGGACAGCTACTGGGCGCTGATCCTGCCCTGGGCGTTCACCGCGTTCGGCACCTTCCTGCTCCGGCAGTTCTTCCTGACGGTTCCGGCCGAGCTGGAGGAAGCGGCCCGGGTAGACGGCTGTGGGCCCTTCCGGTCGTTCCTGCGGATCATGCTGCCGCTGGCGCGGCCGGCCATCGCAGTACTGACCGTCTTCACCTTCATCAGCTTCTGGGGCAGCTTCCTGTGGCCGCTGATCATCATCAACAGCGTCGAGGACAAGGGCACCGTCCCGCTCGGCCTGGCGCAGTTCGTCGGCCAGCAGGGCACCCAGTGGAACCTGATGATGGCGGCTTCGATCATGGCGATGATCCCGACTGTGCTGCTCGTCGTCCTGTTGCAGAAACATCTTGTCCGCGGCCTGCTCGTCACCGGCCTCGGCGGCCGCTGAAACCTCAAGAGAACAAGGGACTCTCCTGCCATGACCTCTGAATCCATAGCTAAGTTCAAAGACTGGCGTTTCGGCCTCTTCGTCCACTGGGGCCTGTACTCGCTGCCGGGCCGGCACGAGTGGGTGAAGAACCGCGAGCGGCTGACCGACGAGGACTACCAGCCGCTACTTCGACCACTTCGATCCCGATCTGTACGACCCGCGCGAGTGGGCCCGGGCAGCGCGCGAGGCCGGCATGCGGTACGCCGTACTGACGACCAAGCATCACGAGGGCTTCTGCCTCTGGGACTCCGACGTGTCCGACTACACAGTCGCCGGTACGCCGTGGGGCAAGGACCTCGTCGGGCCGTTCGTCGAAGCCTGCCGGGCAGAAGGTCTCGGGGTCGGCTTCTACCACTCGCTGATCGACTGGCACCACCCTGAGTTCCCGATCGACCTGGTGCACCCGCAGCGGGACGACGAGGAGGCGATCGCGAAGGCAGCCGGCCGGGACATCGCCGTGTACGCCGACTACCTGCACGCGCAGACGCGTGAGCTGCTGACCAACTACGGCCCGATCGACATCATGTGGTTCGACTTCTCCTACCCGGGACGCAAGTACGACGACGGTCGCGACGGGCACGGCAAGGGCAAGGACGACTGGCGGTCCGAGGAACTGATGGCGATGGTCCGGGAGCTGCAGCCGGGCATCCTGATCAACGACCGGCTGGACATCCCCGGCGACTTCGTCACTCCGGAGCAGTACCAGCCGAGCGGCCCGATGGTGCGCGACGGCGTACCGGTGGTCTGGGAGGCGTGCCAGACGCTCAACGGGAGCTGGGGATACGACCGCGACAACCTGGACTGGAAGTCACCGGATCTCCTCGTCCGGATGCTCGTCGACTCGGTCTCCAAGGACGGCAACCTGCTGCTCAACGTGGGACCGACCGGGCGAGGCGAGTTCGATCCGCGGGCGCTGGACACCTTGAGCCAGATCGGACGGTGGACCAGGCAGCACAGCCGGTCGATCCACGGCGCGGGTCCGAGTGAGCTGACGCCTCCGCAGGACTGCCGCTTCACGCAGCGCGGCGACCGGCTCTACCTGCACGTGTTCGCGTGGCCGCTGCATCACCTGCACCTGCCGGGGATGGCGGGCAAGGTCCGCTACGCGCAACTCCTGCATGACGCATCCGAGGTACGCCGTACTGTCACCGACCCTAACCAGGCCGCCCAGAACACCACTATGGGCGGACTCGCGCCGGGCACGCTCACGCTAGAGCTCCCGACCCAGCGCCCCGACGTACTGGTCCCTGTGATCGAGCTGTTCCTGGACTAGTCCTTGGTGGGCAGCTCGGCCGGCACAGGTCGGCCGGGCTGTTCGCCGCCGCGGGCTTCCAGGTAGGAGTTCTTCGGGACCATCACCTTGCGCTTGAACAGGCAGACGACGGTGCCGTCCTGCTTGTAGCCCTTGGTCTCCACGTAGACCACACCGCGGTCGTCCTTGGACTTGGACTCCCACTTGTCCAGCACGGTGGTCTCGCCGTAGATGGTGTCGCCGTGGAAGGTCGGCGCGATGTGCCGCAGCGACTCGATCTCCAGGTTGGCGATCGCCTTGCCACTGACGTCCGGCACCGACATGCCGAGCAGGATCGAGTAGATGTAGTTGCCGACCACAACGTTCTTGCCGAACTGAGTGGTCTCCTCGGCGTAGTGCGTGTCCAGGTGCAGCGGGTGATGGTTCATGGTGAGCAGGCAGAACAGGTGATCGTCGTACTCGGTCACCGTCTTGCCGGGCCAGTGCTTGTAGACGGCACCGACCTCGAACTCCTCGTAGCTACGCCCGAACTGCATCAGCAAACCCCTTCTGCTCTGTCCCGCCCATGCTGCCCAATCAGAACCGGTCCCGGCAGTACCACGGAGCGTGGCCTACCTCTCAAACCCATGTCTATTGCCGAGAGATGCATCACCCGGAGCGGTGATCGGGCCGTGAGTGATCGGTAAGCGGCGCCTGTTTGGCTGAAGGTTCTGGGGATAGAGGACGGGACCGATGCTGCGAATTCACTTCACTGCGGACGATTTCGCCAGGACCACACTGGCACCGGGGCCCGACCCGATGTGGGAGATCCTGCACAGCCTGCACATGCTGCAGGTCGAGGACGGACAGGTCGCCTACGGCGCCTGGCGGCAACGGATGCGGCGCCGGTTGCCGCAGGACACGGCCGGGCCGTCGGCAGGACCCGCCCGACCGGTCGGGTACTCCCCGGCCTTCCGGACGCAGCTGGCGGGATCGGGCGAGTTCGACGAAGCGGTGGACCGGCTACTTGCCGTCCCACGCGAGCGGTTCAGGACCGACCTCGCCCAGTTGACGCCACAGCGTAGTGCGGTCAGCTGGGTTCGGCAGCTCTCCGAAGCCCGGCCGGAATCGCTGCACCGGCTCCGGCACGCCATCCGGGTCTACCACCAGTCCGCGCTGGCGCCTTACTGGCCATCCCTGAAGGCGGCCGTCCAAGCCGATCAGCGACACCGGCTGGACCAGCTGACCAGCGGTGGCATCGCCGCGGTGCTGGAAGGCGTCCACCCGCAGGCAAGGTGGCGCGACCAGGTGCTGGAGATCGCGGCCTTCCAGGACAGCGATCTCCGGCTGAACGGCCGGGGCCTCCGCCTGCAGCCGTCCTACTTCTGCTGGCGGCGGCCCACCAAGCTGGCCGATCTGGAGCTGCCACCGGTGCTGGTCTTCCCGATCCGGAACGCCACCGGCCTGCTGCACTCGGAGCGGCCGACCGACGACCCCCGGGAGCACCTCGCCGCACTGGTCGGCAGGACCAGAGCGACGGTGCTCGGCCTCACGGTCGACGGCGCCAGCACGACCCAGCTGGCCGAGCCTGTCGACATCACCCTGGCGACGGCCAGCCACCAGACCGCCGTACTGCGGGAAGCCGGGCTGATCGAGTCGCACCGGCGCGGCAAGTCGGTGATCCACCTGGCCACCCGTCTCGGACACGCACTGCTGGAGGGCACCTACCCGGGGCCGGGGGACACTGAGCTGCATGAGTCCCGTCTTCCGCATCCTGGGGCCGATCACGGTCCTTGAAGAGGGACGGGAGATCCCGATCGGTGCGCCCAGGCTGCGCACCCTGCTCGCCGCCCTGCTGGTGAACGCCAACCAGACGACCAGTGCCGCGGAACTAGTCCAGTGGCTGTGGGATGGTGAGCCGCCCGCGCACCCGCAGCGCGCGCTGCACTCGGCCGTCTCACGGCTGCGCGGGCTCATAGGCCCCGAACTCGGTCTGCGGCACCAGGCGGGTGGCTACCGGCTCGAGGTGGACCCGGGCGGCCTGGATCTCTGCCGGTTCCGCGAGCTGACCGCTGCCGGGACCGCGGATGGACTGGCCGAGGCGCTCCGGCTCTGGCAGGGCGAACCGCTGACCGGCGCACACGACTCCGCCGTAGTACGGGACAAGCGGGCCGTCCTGCAGGAGGAGTGGCTGCGGGCTGCTGAGCAGCTCGTCGATGCCCGGCTGGCCTTGCGGGAGTACGCAGACCTCATCCCCGAGCTGACCTCACTCACGCGGCGGTACCCGTTGCGGGAGCGCTTCTGGGCGCAGCTCATGCTCGCGTTGCACAAGTCCTCGCGTCAGGCGGAGGCACTGGCGGCGTACGAGGAGCTGGCCGCGTTGCTGCGCGATGAGCTCGGTATCGATCCTGGCGAGGAGATCCGTCGGCTGCATGCCGCAGTACTGAGCGGGCCGGAGGAGGCGCCGTGGCAGGTGCACCGGCAGTTGCCGGCCGACATCGGGGACTTCGTCGGGAGGCAGGACGAGCTTGCTGCCATCGTCAAGCATCTGACCGAGGCCGCAGTACCGGTGATCACCATCAGTGGGCCACCTGGTGTGGGCAAGACCGCCCTTGCCGTGCGGGCTGCGCACTTGTTGAAGGACAGCTATCCGGACGGCCAGTGGTTCCTCGGAGAGGTGGAGACGGCACCACCGGCCGACAAGCGGGTACTGATCCTGCTGGATGACGCCAAGGACGCAGAGCAGGTACGCCGACTGCTGGGCGCGCGCAACAGCGCAGTACTGGTCACTAGCCGAAGCGCACTGCCACTAGAAGGAGCGTTCGGTACGACGCTCGCAGTACTCGCACCTGATGACGCAGTCGAGCTCCTGCAAGCCGTGATCGGTGCAGAGCGAGTCGAGCGGGAGCCAGAGGCAACAGCAGACCTCGCTGAGCTGTGCGGCTACCTACCACTGGCCCTGCGGATCGCTGCCGGCCATCTGGCGCTCAGGCCGGGCGAACCGATCGCTGCCTACGCAGACCACCTCCGCGGCAACAACCGTTTGCTCGCTCTCGCTCGACAAGGTGACCACGACGCCGCTGTCGAAGCGGCCTGGACACCTTGGTGACTAGCTCGACTGCTCCGGCAGGCGCGGTGCGACCTCGCCCTTGAGCGCCAGCTTGGCCAGGTGGTTGCGGGCCTCCTCGGCGAACTTGTGGTCGCACAGTACGTCGTACGTCGTCGCCACCACCGCGGTGCGCGAGGTGAAGTCGCGGCGGCCGCCCAGCTGCGCGTAGCCGATCGCGCCGAACGCCATCCCGAAGATCGCGCCCAGCACCACGCCGGTGAGCAGTGCGGCCAGCCAGCCACCGTTGTTGGTGAACAGGCCGAGCAGGATGCCGACGAACAGGCCGAACCAGGCGCCACTGGCCAGACCGCCGGTGATCGCGCGGCCCCAGGTGAGCCGGCCGGTGATCTTCTCCACCTGGCGCAGGTTGTTGCCGACGATGGTCGTGTGCTCGACCGGGAACTTCTCGTCCGAGAGGTAGTCGACCGCGCGCTGTGCCTCCCGGTACGTGTCGTAGGTCCCGATCGTCATTCCGGTCGGCCGGGGGTCCAGTGAGGGCATGCCCTGGGTGCTCATCGTCGTTCCTCTCCTCTTGCGTGCATGTCCATCATGGCCGACGCCTGGTGACGGCACATTGATAGCCTCGCGTCGATGACCGGGCGACGGTGGGACATGGGCGCGACACGCCGGGTGGGACGCGTGTTCGCGCGCCGCGCCGGCCCCGGTGCTGCCCCGATCGATCTGGTCGGCAGCGGCAAGCTGGACGGCGCCCTGGTCGACTGGGCCTACTACCGCGACGGCTACCGCGACAAGAAGATCGGCTCGTACGTCGATGCGCTCACCCGGGCCCGGCGCGGTGACGGGTTCGTCTGGATCGGCCTGTTCCAGCCGAACGAGCAGCAGCTCGCCGTGATCGGCTCGGCAGTTCCGGCTGCACCCGCTGGCGCTGGAGGATGCGACCGAGGCACACCAGCGGCCGAAGCTGGAGCGGTACGACGACACGCTGTTCGCAGTACTGAAGACCGTTCGCTACGTGCCGCACGGGACGCTGACGGCGACCAGCGAGGTGGTCGAGACCGGTGAGGTGATGATCTTCTGCGGGCCCGGGCTTCGTGATCACCGTGCGGCACGGCGACCACGGTGAGCTGACCGGTTTGCGGCAGAAGCTGGAGAAGGAGCCCAAGCGGCTGGCCGCCGGGCCGGGCGGCGTACTGCACGCGATCACCGACCACGTGGTGGACAGCTACCTGGAGGTCGCCGACGCGGTCCAGGCCGACATCGACGTGATCGAGACCGAGATGTTCAGCCCGCGCGGCTGGCGCAATATCGAGCGGGTCTACCAGCTCAAACGCGAGGTGCTCGAGCTGAAGCGGGCGGTAGCGCCACTGGCCGGCCCGATGCGGATGCTGTCGACAGGGCGGCACCCGCTGATCTCCGATGAGACCAGGAACTACTTCCGCGACGTCGACGACCACTTGCTCCGGGTGAAGGAACAGGTGATCTCGTTCGACGAGCTGCTCAGCTCGATCCTGCAGGCCGGGCTGGCCCAGGTGCAGGTGGCCGAGAACGACGACATGCGGCGGATCTCTGCCTGGGTCGCGATCTTGGCCGTGCCGACGATGATCGCCGGCATCTACGGGATGAACTTCGAGTACATCCCGGGGCTGACGTCGCGGTACGGGTACTTCGTCTGTCTCGCCGCGATGGCCGTGGCGTGTGCCGGGCTCTACTGGTTGTTCAAGCGCAATCGGTGGTTGTAAGACTTTCCCGCCAATACACCTGTAGCGGTGAGTTGGCAACCTCTTGCCATGGCCGCCACTGCTGTGTCCTGCGGCCGACGATGAGGTTGTGCCTGCTCTCAAGCACCTGATTCAATTCTGGCATCGCGTTCGGTCAGCGATCCGACACGGTCTGCTACCGACGGCATCGGGGGATGTCGCGATGATCCGCATCCTGGGAGGGCTCCGTGCTTCGCATCCACTTCACGCCTCGTGACCTGGCCCGAACGACCGTGTCCACCAAGCCCGCTCCGCTCTGGGAGATCCTGCTCAGCCTGCACATGCTGCAGCACTCCGACGGCCGGCTGGTGTTCGACGACTGGCGCCGCCACGTCCGTACGAAGGTCGCCCCGGACCAGATGCGGCTGCTGCTCGAGCTCACCCCGGTCAGGGGCTACTCCCCCGACTTCCTCACCCCGGCCGAGTCCGCGCCCGACTTCGAGAGCGCGCTGGACATGACACTGTCGACCCCACGGCAGCAGATCCGCAGTGAGCTCGACCTGCTGAGCAAGTGGCGCCCGGTCTCGCCGTGGACCAGGGAGCTGGCCGAGGGCGACCGCACCTCGCTCCGCAAGCTCGGTGGTGCGATCAAGACCTACCACGACGCCGCCATCGCGCCGTACTGGAAGTCGATCGGCACGCATGTCACCGCCGACCACGCACACCGCGGCGACGCGCTGACCCGGTACGGCGTCGACCGGCTGCTCTCGACGCTGCACCCGCGGGTCCGCTGGGTGGCGCCGGTGCTGCAGGTGCTCGACATGAACGACCGCGACCTCTACCTGGACGGCCGCGGCATCGAGCTGCAGCCGTCCGCGTTCTGCTGGCAGGTGCCGACCAAGCTGCGCGACCCGGACCTCAAGCCGATCCTGGTCTACCCGATCCAGCACGCCCCCGGCATCCTGCGGCAGACCTCCAGGGAGGCTGCCCCCAACGACGCACTCGGCTCCCTGCTCGGGTCCACTCGCGCCGCTGCACTGGAGGCCGCGGTGTCCAGCTGTACGACGACCGAGCTGGCCAAGCACTGCAACATCTCCCCTGCGGCAGCCAGCCACCAAGCTTCCGTACTGCGGGAGGCCGGGCTGATCACCACTCGCAGGGAGGGGTCATCCGTCCGCCATGAGGTCACCCAGCTCGGGATCTGGCTCCTGGCCGGCCACGGCTCCGGTGGGGTGCAGCGGGCCGAAAGCGCCCGTTAGGACAGCACTGCCTCCCGTGACAGGTCGCTGACAGGGGGTGTCCGGCAGGATCGACGCAGAGAATCCAAAGGGGGCGCTCTTCTTGCTTCGTATCCACTTCACCCGCGAGGACCTGGCCCGGACCACGCTGGCCGACGATCCCGACCCGCTGTGGGAGGTGCTGCTCAGCGTGCACCAGCTGCAGGGCAGGGACGGCACCGGACAGTACGGCCTCTGGCGTGAGCGAACGCGGCGGCAGCTGCCACGACCGGCCGCCCACCTGGTTCAGCTGGCGCCACCGCGGGGCTACTCGCCTGACTTCCTCACCCCGGCGGAGACCGCCGACAGCTTCGACGAGGGCGTCGAGAAGGTCCTGACGATCCCGCGCCGCCGGTTCCAGCACGAGCTGGACATCCTGGCCCAGCGCCGCCCTGCCTCGCAGTGGACCCGTGAACTCGCCGACGGCCGCAGCGAGGCCGTGAAGGATCTGGGCCACGCACTGCGCGCCTACCACCGGTACGCGATCGCGCCGTACTGGGATTCCATCCGGTCCGTCGTCCGGGTCGACCTGCAGCGCCAGGTCAGCAACCTGTCGGGTGGTGGCGTCGACAAGCTGCTCGGCAAGCTGCATCCGTCTGTGCGGTGGGAGGCACCAGTGCTGCACATCGACGGCTTTCCTGACAGGGACGTGCATCTGGACGGCCGCGGTATCCGGCTGCAGCCGTCAGTGTTCTGCTGGAAGAAGCCGACGAAGCTGCACGATCCACTGCTTCCGCCGGTGCTGGTCTACCCGGTGCAGCACGCGCCAGGTTCGCTGCACCGGGTCAGTGCCGACGCCCGCTCCCGATCACTGTCCGCACTGCTCGGCAGTACGCGCGCGGCAGCCCTAGAGGCCATCGCAGACGGCTGTACTACGACGGAGCTCGCCAAGCGTTGCCAGATCTCGCTGGCCGGAGCCAGCCGACAGGCAGGGATCCTGCGTGAGGCAGGGCTCATCACTACCAGCCGGGCCGGTCAGGCTGTCCAGCATGACCTGACGACACTCGGCCGGGCCGTTCTGGACGGCTCGATGAACAGCCTGTCGTAGTACGGATCAGAGCTTGTAGTCCTCGAGGAGGCGGCGGCCGATGATCATTCGCTGGATGTCGGCTGTGCCCTCCCCGATCAGCAGCATCGGGGCTTCGCGGTAGAGCCGCTCGATCTCGTACTCCTTCGAGAACCCGTACCCGCCGTGGATCCGGAACGAATCCTCGACCACCTGCGAGCAGTACTCGCTGGCCAGGTACTTCGCGACGCCGGCCTCGAAGTCGTTCCGGGAGCCCGAGTCCTTCTTCCGGGCCGCCTTCACCATCAGCTCGTGCGCCGCCTCGACCTTGACCGCCATGTCGGCCAGCCGGAACAGCACGGCCTGGTGCTCGGCGATCTTCTTGCCGAACGTCTCCCGCTGCTGGGCGTAGGAGATGCCGAGCTCGAACGCACGCCGGGCCACCCCGCAGCCGCGGGCGGCGACGTTCACCCGGCCGACCTCGACTCCGTCCATCATCTGGTAGAAACCCTTGCCCGGTACGCCGCCGAGGATCTGGTCGGCCGCGATCTCGTAGCCGTCGAAGATCAACTCGGTCGTGTCGACGCCCTTGTAGCCCATCTTCTCGATCTTGCCCGGCACGGTCAGGCCCTTGTCGACCTCGCCGAAGCCCGGCTCCTTCTCGACCAGGAAGGTGGTCATGTTCTTGTAGACCGAGTCGCTGCCCTCGTCGGTCTTGACCAGTACGGCGACCAGGTTGGCCGAGCCGCCGTTGGTCAGCCACATCTTCTGGCCGTTGATCGTGTAGCTCTCGCCGTCCTTCACCGCTTTGGTCTTGATCGCGGCGACATCAGAACCACAACCCGGCTCGGACATCGAGAAAGCACCTCGTACGTCGCCGGTCGCCATCCGCGGCAGGTACTTCTGCTTCTGCTCGTCGGTGCCGTGCTGCAGCAGCATGTACGCCACGATGAAGTGCGTGTTGATGATGCCGGACACGCTCATCCAGCCGCGGGCGATCTCCTCGACGCAGAGCGCGTAGGTGAGCAGCGACTCGCCGAGCCCGCCGTACTCCTCCGGGATCATCAGCCCGAACAGGCCGAGTTCCTTGAGCCCCTCGACGATCTTGGTCGGGTACTCGTCCTTGTGCTCCAGCTCGGTCGCGACCGGGATGATCTCGGACTCGACGAAAGCCCGGACCGTCTTCAGGATCTCCTCCTGGATGTCGGTCAGTCCCTCGGTCTGCTGCAACCTGCTCATGCTGACTCCCTTGTCGCGCTTACTCGCGAGTATCGCGGTACCCAGCATCGCGGTCAGTACCCGACACCCGCTGTGACACGAGCCACCTGGAAGCCGTCAGGTGGCTCACTTACTCGTTGTTGTTACCGCCCGGCTGGTTGTCGGAGCGGGGCATGGTGCGGCTGAGGGTGTTGAAGAGGACGACGATCTGCGGGGTCGCCTGCCAGCGGTGGTCCCGCTGGGCTTCGAGCAACCGCCGGCGGGCGTCGGCGAACTTGTTGCCCGCCTCCTCGTCGTCCCCCTCGTCCAGCGCCACGGCCGCGTCGTCGACATCCTTTGCCGCCGCCCGTGCCACCTTCGCACCGCGCCCGTCCTGGGCCCGGAGCAGAGCGGCGAGCGTCCGCAGCTGACTGATCCGTGTCGACGGCGCCGGCGTGGTCTTCGGCTTCTTGGTGGGCTTCGGAGTCTGCGTCGGAGTCGGGGTCGGCGTGGGCTTCGGCTTCACCGTCGTCGCGGCCTTGCTCGCCACCGGCGGGGTCGGGAGGTCGCGTGCCTGGGCGGTCGAGTCGCCGACGCCCTCCTTGAGCAGCGCGGCGATCACCACGCCGGCCAGCACCACCGCGACCGCCAGGATCGCCTTGGCGAACGGGAAACCACGCTTGCGGCGCGGCTCGTACTCCTCGTCGTCCTGGGAATCTGCGCGCAGGCCGGGCACCAGCTCGGCCGCATCCGGCTCGGTGGGCTCTGATTGAGCCGCCAGGGCGGCCGCGGGCTGGGCTTCTGCCGCCGGCAGGACAGTCAGCACTCGCGTGCCCGCTTCTGCTGCGGGCTGGTTGAGGTAGCGGACCACCTCTTCAGCAGAGCCAGGCCTGGCACCCGGCGCCTTGGCCAGCAGCCTCATCGCCAGCTCACCAAGGCCAGCGCTCACCTCTGGCCGGCGTACGACGATCGGCACCGGTGTCGCTTCGAGGTGCTGACGTAGGACGGCCTCGAAGTTCTCACCGACGAACGGTGGCTCTCCGGCGAGCAGTTCGTAGAGGACGCAGCCCAGGGAGTACCAGTCGCTTGCGGTAGTCGCCCGCTCGCCACGGACCTGCTCCGGCGAGACATACGCGGCAGTGCCGAGCAGCACGGGTCCAGTAGCGCCGTCGAGGCCGACTGCCTGCGCGATGCCGAAGTCGGTGATCTTGAGCGTGCCGTTCGGCGCCAGCAGCAGGTTTCCCGGCTTCACGTCCCGGTGCACGATCCCGGCGGCATGCGCCGCGTCCAAAGCACGCGCACCCTGTACTGCGATGTCGGCGACCTGCTGGACCGGTGGGAGACCGCCGCTGCGCAGGAGCTTTGCCAGGTCGGGCCCGTTGACCAGTTCCATCACCAGGAACACCTGGCCGTCCGCAGTACCGACGTCGTAGGTCGCGACCACGTTCGGGTGCAGCAGGCGTGCAGCGGACTGCGCCTCGGTACGGAACCGCTCGGTAGCGTCCATCAGGTCGCCGTCCAGCCGCCGCAGCAGCTTCACCGCGACCGGCCGGGCCAGTACCTCGTCCTCGGCCTGCCAGACCTCGCCTGCGCCACCGTGCCCCAGCAACGTCAGCAACCGGTACCGCCCTGCGAGTACCTCGCCGTTCACAACCAACACCCCACAACGCATCAACCTCGGCCGGACCGCATCACCTTAGGCGCCACCTCCGCCGAGAGCGAGTTCACAGCCGATTCCTTCAGCTTCCTCTGAGGTCCGGGCGGCCGGTGGCCCTGTGAGCGGCTACCGTCTGCAATGCCCCCATGACTCCATGGGGACACGTCTGCGCTCAGGAACGCCCACCGGCCGCATTCGGAGGCTCAGCCGATGCTTCGCATCCACTTCACTGCCCAGGACCTGATCCGTACGACGCTCGCGACCGAGCCGGATCCGCTCTGGGAGGTGCTGCTCAGCCTGCACCTGCTACAGGACAACGGTGCCGAGCTGGTCTACGGCAAGTGGCGCCGCCAGGTGACGCAGCCGGCTCCCCGCCAGCACCTGCGACGCCTGGTGGAACTAGCGCCGGCCATGGGCTACTCGCCGGACTTCCTGACACCCGCCAAGGCGCACGACAACATCGACGACGCCCTGGACACGCTGGTCTCGACCGGGCGGACGACAGTGCTGAACCAGGTCGGCTACCTGCTGACCCGGCGACCCGCGACCGCGTGGACCAAGGCTCTGGTCACCGGGGAGTCGGGGGCGATGCAGCAGCTGGGTGCTGATGTCAGGGCGTACCACGAGACCGCGATCGCGCCGTACTGGCCGTCGATCCGGCAGCAGGTGAACGCCGACCGGGCGATCCGGGTCGACTCGATGGCCCACCACGGCGTCGAGCACCTGCTGGCGAACCTGCATCCGCGGGTCCGTTGGGAGGCACCGGTGCTGCAGATCCTCGACTTCGTCGACACCGATGTGTACCTCGACGGCCGCGGCCTGCGCCTCCAGCCGTCGTTCTTCTGCTGGCAGGCGCCCACGAAGCTCCGTGATGGGGACCTGCCGCCGGTGCTGGTGTTCCCGACCCGCCCGGCACCGGGTGCGCTCCACCAGGGCGAGACCAGTACGGCCGCTTCACTGGCTGCGTTGCTGGGCCGCACCAGGGCAGAGGCACTGGCTGTGATCGGCAACGGCAAGACCACGAGCGAGGTCGCCCAGCTCTGCAAGGTCTCGCTCCCCGCAGCCAGCCAGCAGACCGCCGTACTGCGTGGCGCCGGGCTGATCACCACGCGCAGGACCGGTACTGCGGTGCTGCACGAACTCACCGCCCTCGGCCAGGACCTGCTCAACGGCACCGGAAGTTGAGTTCGCCTGCCGGTGACAACGGTGTCACGCGGAGCTAATGTCCTGGCATGAAGCGATCAACGATCCCTGCCCTGATCGCGGCCACGCTGGTCGCCGCGACGCTGACCACGACCACCGCGGCGGCGGCGGCGGCGCCCGCAGTACGGGGTGGACACAAACCGCCGACCGTTCAGTGTCAGTTCACGCCGACGCCGGAGAACCCGGCCGCCAAACCGGTCACCGTACCGTCGGCGACGGCGCTCGCGAAGGGCACGGTCGACGTGTACTTCGTGACGAACTACGGGCCGTTCGTGGTCCGGATGGACCGGGCGAACGCGCCGTGCGGAGTCTCCAACTTCGTGCACCTGACGAAGAGCAAGTTCTACGACTTCACCCAGTGCTTCCGGTTGACCAACTCGGCGCGACTCGGCGTCCTGCAGTGCGGTGACATCTACCGCCAGGAGGAAGGCGGACCGGGGTACAAGTTCCCCGACGAGGTGACCGGCAAGGAGACCTACCCGCGCGGCACCGTTGCCATGGGCAACCAAGGCCCGGGCACCAACGGCAGCGAGTTCTTCGTCGTCCACTCGTTCGCCAACATCCCGCCGAACTACACGGTCCTCGGCCACGTCATCTTCGGCATGTCCGCCTTCGACCGCATGGTCAAAGCCGGCATCGCCGACCCCGACCAGGACGGCCCGCCCAACCGCCCCATCCGCCTCCTCAAGGTCTTCACCCTCGGCTAACCACCCGCGGCGGCGTGCCTGAGGTTGTCCACCCCACGCCGCCGCCTACGGGCGCTCCTCCGACAGCGGCCCCACCCACCCCCAGACGCGCGCTCCTACGTCGCCGCTGAAGCGGGCGCCTGGCTGAGGTAGCTGAGCGGGTGCGGGCCCGTTGGCGGTTACCCGACATCGCGACCATCCGGTCGGTCGGAAGAGATGTGTCCCGCCTCTGCTGTCATCAGCCAGATGGCTGGCCGGGACGGGTAGGGGCGGGGTGACGGCGCGACGCTGAGGTCAGCCCGGGGGTGGGACCTGGGACATGAGGGCGAGCAGGTGGCCGTCGGGATCGGGGAAGAAGGCCATCCATTCCTCGATACCTGAATCATGTTTGTGGATCAGGTGTGGAGCGGCTTCGAAGGTGACTCCGCGGGCGGTGAGGTCGTCGTACGCCGACTGGATGTCGTCGACGCGAAAGTAGAGCACCGACGGTTCGCCCGCCTCGCCGTTGGCGCTGAGGAACAAACGGGTTCCGTTGCAGTCGAAGAAGGCCAGGTCGCCGAAGGTGTAGAGATGCGGAAGACCGAGCACGTCGCGGTACCACTCGACCGCCACCGCGATATCGCTCACCGGCCTGGAAATCTGGCCGATCGCACCCAGCTGCAGCCTCATAGCGTCTCCTCCTCTGGATCCAAGCGCGCTGTCCGCGGGAACGCCGCGCCAGGCGCGAAGCTCGGTCCGGCGAGCTAGGCCGAGCTTCGACAAGGCATTGGCGACGTGGAACTTCACGGCGTCCGTGCTGATCCCGCGGCGGGTGGCGATCTCGCGGTTGGACATGCCGTGCCGGACCGCGTCCACCACTCGCCACTCGGCAGGCGTCAGTACGTCGGGATGCCGAGGCCGGCCACGTGTTCTGCCCACATCCTCAAGCTAGCCCCGAGCGGCCGGAATTACCCTCCCCCGCAGAGAGCAGTCGGCAGGTCCGAGGGCCTCACCCGCACCCGCCTCCTCTGACCCGCGCACTCCAACGAACCCCAGCCAGGCGCCCGCTTCAGCGGGCGACGTAGGAGCCCGCGTCTGGGGGTGGGTGGGGCCGCCGTCGGAGGACGCGACGAAGGAGCGTGCGTAGGCGCCGGCGTGGGGGCGGACTGGTCCGTTGGTGGGATGCTCCTATGGATGGTCAAGTGGTGGTTAGGGCGTAATAGAGCTCGCGGGTGATGAGGCGTTTGAGGCAGCGGATGATGTCTTTCTTGGACAGGCCTTCGGTGGTTCTGCGTTGCATGTATGCGCGGGTGCGGGGGTCCCAGCGGAGTCTGCAGATGACGATGCGGTGGATGGCTGCGTTGGCCTGGCGGTCGCCGCCGCGGTTGAGGCGGTAGCGGTGGGTTTGGCCCGATGAAGCGGGGATGGGTGCGACGCCGCAGAGCATTGCGAAGGCTGCTTCGGAGCGGATCCGTTCGGGGTTTTGGCCGGCGGTGATGAGGAGTTGTCCGGCGACGTCGACGCCGACGCCGTTGAGTTCGAGGAGTCGAGGGTTGATCGCTTCGAGCAGTGGCTGGACGAGGGCGTCGAGTTCGGTGATTTGTTCGGTGAGGTGGTTGTGGTGGCGCGCCAGGCTGCGGAGTGCGGCCTTGGCGGCTTGGTCTGGTTGGCTGATCCGGGCAGGGTCTGGGCGCAGCGCCGCGCAGGTCGCGATGAGTTCGCGGGTGGACAGATGGCGCAGTTGGTCGCGTAGAGGTTCGGGTGCGGTGACGATCAGGGTCTTCATCCGGCGGATGCAGTCGGCGCGGTGACTGATAGAGCAGCGGCGGGCGACGCGCAGGTTGCGGAGCGCTTCGACGTCACCGGTACGGGATTTCGGTGTCGCGGTGCGGGTGCCTACTGCCGCGGCCCGGGCTGCGGCCTCGGCGTCGATCGGGTCGGACTTGCCGGCCGAGCGGCGGGTCTTGCGGTCTGGGCGGTCGACCTCGATCACGGTCACGCCCTGGCTGGTGAGGTAGTTCGTGAGGCCGTTTCCGTAGGCACCGGTTCCCTCGACCCCGACGTCCTGGACCGTCCCGAACGACCGCATCCAGGTCAGGAGTTGGCGGTAGCCGGCGGCGGTGGCCGGGAACGTGTGGTGTTCCAGCAGCCGGCCGATGGGGTCGATCACCGCGGCGGTATGAGTGTCACGGTGGGTGTCGACACCACCGATCACGCCGTGCTGGAGGTCGTCTCGTGTTCGTGTCATGGTGGTCACCAGGCCGTCCTTTCGCTAGGGCTAGGGCGGCACGCACCAGCCGAGGCGAGCGGACAAAACAGTGATGGGTGCCTGCTGGCACAGGCTCCTATGAAGTCACGAACCCCTGGCCCGGTGAGTGCAGTGACTCCGCAGCAGGTCGACCGACAGATCCCGTTAAAGACCCGAAGTCAGTTAGTCGGCGAGTCAGGACGACCGCTGCGGAGCCACACTCACATCATCACTGTTAGTCGGTGGGGGGTTGCCAGATGTCGGTGCGGGTCATGTTGGCGGCTCGGCCCTTGGCGGAGATTACTAGAGCCATTTTGCGGGAGGCTTCGTCGATCATTTCGTCGCCGAGCATGACCGCGCCGCGGGCGCCGCCGGCGGCTGAGGTGTAGTGGTCGTAGGCGTCGAGGATGTTCTCGGAGTGGTCGTAGTCCTCCTGGCGCGGGGAGTAGACCTCGTTGGCAGCGGCGATCTGGTCCGGGTGCAGGACCCACTTGCCGTCGAAGCCGAGAGCTGCGGAGCGACCGGCGACCCGGCGGAAGCCGTCGAGTTCCTTGATCTGCAGGTAAGGACCGTCGATTGCCTGCTTGCCGTACGCCCGCGCCGCCATCAGGATCTGCATCAGGATGTAGTGGTACGCATCGCCCACGTCGTACCCGGGCGGCTGCTCCCCCACCACCAGCGACTTCATGTTGATCGACGCCATGAAATCGGCCGGTCCGAAGATGATCGTCTCGACCCGCGGCGAGGCGGCGGCGATCGCGTTCACGTTGGTCAGCCCGAGCGCGTTCTCGATCTGCGCCTCGATCCCGAGCCGGCCGACCTCGAGCCCGTGCACCTTCTCCAGCTGGGTCAGCAGCAGGTCGAGCGCGACCACCTGCTCGGCGGTCTGCACCTTCGGCAGCATGATGCAGTCGAGGTTGGCGCCGGCGCCGGAGACGACCTCGATGACGTCGGCGTAGGTCCATTCGGTGGTCCAGTCGTTCACCCGGACCACCCGTGTCTTCGAACCCCAACCGCCTTCGTTCAGCGCCGCGACGATGTTCTTCCGCGCGTCCACCTTGGCGATCGGCGCGACCGAGTCCTCCAGGTCGAGGAACACCTGGTCGGCGTCCAGCCCCTTCGCCTTCTCCAGGAACCGCGGGTTGGACCCGGGCGTCGCCAGGCAGGAACGCCTGCTCCGGAAGGCCTTGCCGGTACTCGTCTCGTCAGCCATCGCCGCATCCCTTGGCTCGGTTACCCGTCGGTCACCCGCAGCGTACGGCGAATCGTCACGCCCGTGCGGTGACCTCCCTCACGCGCCGCGCTCAGTGTGTCCCGCTTCACCGAACCGCCACCACTGATCAACCCCGGTTCCGGTACCGCCCAGCAGCAGGCCCAGGCGGAGCTCGAGTGGGGCGCGGGCAGTTGGTCAGTGCTGGCGGTCCGGGGATATGGGACGCTGGCGCGGTGACGAGTGACGAGGCTGTGGCGGAGATCGCTGGGGTGATGAAGAAGGCCGGGCTCGTCTGGCTGTCGTGGGGCGGCGGGCGGCCGATGCCGGCCTGGTTCGCCACGGTCGACGGCTCGTACGTCGTACTCGCGGATCGTTCCGGAAGCGCGGAGCAGCCCCTGCCTGGCCTGGCCGAGGCGGGGACAGCCGACGTCGTAGTACCGGCGAAGCCCGCTACGAGTCGGCTGGCTGGATGGAAGGCGTCCGTACGCCGCTTGGAGCCGGGCGGTGAGGAATGGACGGCCGCTGCGCAAGTACTGCGTACCGAACGGCTCAACGCGGAAGGGCTGGACACCCAGCTCGAACGATGGAAGACCGAGGCCGACCTACTCATCCTGGAGCCGACTGGCCCTGTCAGCGAATCGGCAGGGCAATGGGATGACCGATCGAGGCTGGAGACTCCCGCCGGCAGTCCGGCGACGACCCGCGGCAAGCGTCCCATCACCCTCCACCGCCGCTCGAAACGCCGCCCGAAACTGACCTGACCTGGCCGCGAGTTTGGCCGGATCACGCTGCGGCGCGCGGGCGAGCGTCGTACGGGCGGTTAGCCTTCGGACATGAGTGGATCCCCGTCGCGCGTTTATATCGCCCGGCTGGCCGGTCTCCCGGTGTACGACCCGAACGGGGACCAGGTCGGCAAGGTCCGCGATGTCGTCGTGATGCTCAGACAGGGCAATCAGCCGCCGCGGGTGCTCGGGCTGGTGGTCGAGGTGTTCACCCGGCGGCGGATCTTCCTGCCGATGACCCGGGTCACCTCGGTCGATGCCGGTCACGTGATCACCACCGGGCTGGTGAACATGCGGCGCTTCGAGCAGCGGGCGACCGAAGTGCTGGTGCTCGGTGAACTCCTCGACCGCACGGTCGTCATCCGCGAGACCGGCGCCTCGGCCGTCGTGTTCGATCTGGCGATGGAGCAGTGGCGGACCCGCGACTGGGTGCTGACCAAGGTCGCCGTCGACCGAGGGCGCGAAGCGGTTCCGGCGGCGTGGACAGTCGCACGTGCTGGACTGGGCGGACGTCAGCGATCTCGGGCAGGCCGAGGAAGGTCAGGGCGCGACCCACATCCTCGCGGCCTTCGAGTCGATGAAGCCGGCCGACCTGGCCGGGATCCTGCACGACCTGTCTCCGAAGCGGCGCAAGGAGATCGCGTCTGCGCTTGGACGACGAGCGGCTGGCCGACGTACTGGAGGAGCTGCCCGAGGACGACCAGGTGGAGATCCTGGCGGGTCTGGATACCGAGCGTGCGGCCGACGTGCTGGAGGAGATGTCACCGGACGACGCCGCCGACCTGATCGCGGAGTTGCCGACTGAGACGGCCGAGCGGCTGCTGACGTTGATGGAGCCCGACGAGGCTGAGGATGTCCGGCGGCTGCTGACGTACGAGGAGCGGACCGCGGGCGGTTTGATGACGTCGGAGCCGGTGATCCTGCCTGCCGACGCGACGATCGCCGATGCACTGGCGCATGTGCGGAATGCCGAGTTGAGCCCGGCGCTGGCCGCGATGATCTACGTCTGCCGGCCGCCGCTGGAGACGCCGACCGGCCGGTTCATCGGGATCGGCGCACATCCAGCGACTGCTGCGCGAACCGCCGTCGGCACTGGTATCCGTTGCCCTCGACACCGATCTCGACGGGCTCCGGGCGGACGACAGTTTGCATGCCGTGAGCAAGTATCTGGCGACCTACAACCTGGTCGCGGCACCCGTCCTCGACGACGAGGGCCGGCTGCTCGGGGCGGTCACCGTGGACGACGTCCTCGACCACCTGCTCCCCGACAGACTGGCGCGAATCCTCACCGCAGGAGGTGGATCACCATGGCGCGTGACGACCGCAGTTCCGACGACCGGCGGCTGATCCGGACCGCCGACCGGCTGGACATCCCGCGCGAACTCCGGCGCACGATCGTCCGGCGGCGCGCGTACGACGCGGACGCGTTCGGCCGGATGTCGGAACGGATCGCCCGGTTCCTCGGCACCGGCCAGTTCCTGGTCTACATGACCGCGACGATCCTGCTCTGGGTCGGCTGGAACATCTTCGCGCCGGAGCACCTGCGCTGGGACCAGTACCCGTTCATCTTCCTGACCCTGGCGCTCAGCCTGCAGGCGTCGTACGCCGCGCCGCTGATCCTGCTCGCCCAGAACCGCCAGGAGGCCCGCGACCGGGTCCAGTACGAACGCGACCGCGACGTCGACGCCCGCAGCCGCGCCGACATGGAGTTCCTGGCCCGCGAGATGGCCGCCCTCCGGATGTCCGTCGGCGAGGTCGCCACCCGCGACTTCCTCCGCTCCGAACTCCGCTCCCTGCTGGCCGAACTGGACCACAAGGACCGCGAGGACGACCGCGTCTGAAGGGCTTTGGGACCGAGCTACGCTCGTTTTCAGGTGCGGAAGGATGTCGGAATGAAGACTCGTTTCAAGCCCGATCGCGGGCTGACCAGCCGGATGGTGGTGACCAGCTTCCTGCTGGGGCTGCTGTACGTCGTGTTCGTCGGGGCGCTGATCGCGTTGACGAAGAGCGCCGTCCTGGCGGTCGTGATCGCGGCCGCGGTGCTGTTCGCGCAGTACTGGTTCTCGGACCGGATCGCGCTGTACGCGATGCACGGGCGGATCGTGACGCCGGAGGAAGCGCCGCAGCTGCACGGCGCGATCGACCGGTTGTGCGCGCTGGCCGACATGCCGAAGCCCCGGGTCGCGATCGCGGATGTCGATCTGCCGAATGCGTTCGCGACCGGGCGGAACCCCAACAAGGCGGTCGTTTGCGTGACGACCGGGATCATGCGCCGCCTCGACGCCGATGAGCTCGAGGGCGTGCTCGCTCATGAGCTGTCGCACGTGGCGCATCGCGACGTGGCCGTGATGACGATCGCGTCGTTCCTCGGCGTACTGGCCGGACTGATCACGCGCTTCGGGTTGTACAGCGGCATGGGCCGCCAGCGGGACCAGAACACGGCCGTGATCGTGCTGACCGTCGTCGCCGTCTCGGCCGTGGTCTACGCGATCTCGTTCCTCCTGACGCGGGCGCTGTCCCGCTATCGGGAGCTGGCCGCGGACCGGGCCGGGGCGATGCTCACCGGTCGACCATCGGCGTTGGCGTCGGCGCTCACGAAGATCAGCGGAGACATCGCCCGGATACCGTCGCGCGACCTGCGCCAGGCGGAGGCGTTCAACGCGTTCTTCTTCGCCCCGGCCATCTCCGGCAAGGGCGTCAGCCTGTCCTCGCTGTTCGCGACCCACCCGCCGCTCGAAACCCGACTCGACCGGCTCGGTGTGTTGTCCCGCGAGCTGGGCGAGCAAGCTTAGTGTCCCGAGTCGTGAGGTGCGTGCCTGGACACCGGAGATGTGCTCGCACCTCCGACTCGGGACACTAGGTCTATGGGCCTCCTCGACATCCTGCTCGGCAGGAGCAAAGCCGTCCCGCCGAACCTCGACCAGCTGTTCTCGCTGCCGTCGGCCGCGATCACCTTGCAGACCGCAGCCGGATACCACGCGACCGGCAGCGGTTCGGTCTGCTTCAAAGCAGCCGAAGGCGGCGGCTTCTCGACGATGCGCGAAGAGGTCGACAAGCTCCTCGCGCTCGACAACGGCAAATTCACCAGTACTACGGACTCTTACGGCTTCACCTGGCTGGTTCGCGAAACCTCTCCGGATGACCTCGAAGGCCTGGTGACCGACCTGCACGCGGTCAACACCTCCCTCGTCGACGCCGGCTTCGGCAACGCCCTCCTCTGCACGCTGGTCTCCTTCACCAACGGCAGCCAGTCGCTGGGCCTGGTCTACCTCTACAAGCGCGGCTCCTGGTACCCGTTCGTCCCCGTCGGCACCGACCGCCGCGACAACGCCACCGAACTCCAGATCAAGTCCGTCATCGGCGCCGACCTCAACTTCGAACCAGACCTCGCCCGCTGGTTCCCGGTCTACGGAGCCCCCGGACTGTAGGTAAGGGTTGCCTTGCGTGCTTACGTCACAGTGGACTGAGGTCCGGGGCTAGACGGGGAGCACGTAGCCTGGGGCGTATGGGTCTTACTGCTGATCAGGTGACGGTTGCGCTCGGTTCCGTGATGGATCCTGAGATCAAGAAACCGATCACCGAACTCGGAATGGTCGAGTCGGTCGTCGTCCGCGAGGACGGCGTCGTCGCAGTACGGATTCTGCTGACCGTTGCGGGCTGTCCGATGAAGGACACGCTGCGGCGCGACACGACCGCCGCGGTGAGCGCGCTCGACGGCGTCACCGGGGTGGAGATCGACCTCGGGGTGATGTCGACCGAGCAGCGGGCCGCGCTGCAGACGCAGCTGCGCGGTGGGGTGGCCGAGAAGGAGATCCCGTTCGCGCGGGCCGACTCGCTGACCAAGGTGTTCGCGATCGCGTCCGGCAAGGGCGGCGTCGGCAAGTCGTCGGTGACGGTGAACCTGGCGGTCGCGATGGCGGCCAAGGGGCTGAGCGTCGGCGTACTGGATGCCGATATCTACGGGCACTCGATCCCGGCGATGTTCGGGGTCGCGGACGAGCGGCCGACCGCGGTGGACGACATGATCATGCCGGTGCCCGCGCACGGCGTGAAGGTGATCTCGATCGGCATGCTGAAGCCGAAGCGCGACCAGGTGGTCGCCTGGCGCGGCCCGATCCTGGACCGCGCGCTGGTGCAGATGCTCGCCGACGTGTACTGGGGCGACCTCGACGTACTGCTCCTCGACCTGCCGCCCGGCACCGGTGACATCGCGATCTCGGTCGGCCAGCGGCTCACCAGCGCTGAGGTCATCGTTGTGACCACCCCGCAGGAAGCCGCCGCCGAGGTGGCCGAGCGGGCCGGCACGATGGCCCAGATGGTGCACCAGCGGGTGGCCGGCGTGATCGAGAACATGTCGTTCCTGCCCTGCCCGCACTGCGGCCCCGAACACCGGATCGAGATCTTCGGCTCCGGCGGCGGCGCCCGGGTCGCGGAAACCCTCTCCAAGCGCCTCGGCTACGACATCCCCCTGCTCGGCGAGGTCCCCCTCGACGAGCGCCTCCGCAGCGGCGGCGACAACGGCCAGCCCCTCGCGATGGCCGACCCCGAAACCCCCGCGGCCCAGGTCCTCGACCAGATCGCCGACCCGCCTGGGCGGCAAACCCCGAGGCCTCCTCGGCCGCCAACTAGGCCTCTCCCCCGTCGGCCGCTAAACCCGTACTCCGCGCTGTAGCCCGGCTGGGCTGCGGTCGGAGACTGGGCGTCCCGGCGACCTACGACCTCCTGGTCGGCGACCTCTAGCCTTGGAGCAATGGTTGCTCTAGAGTAACCGTTGCTGATGAGTAACCAAGTTGCGGTAGACGAGGTCCTTGACGCGTTGGGTGACCGGACCCGGCGGCAGATTGTCGAGCGGTTGCGGGGTGGGGCGATGCCGGTTGGTGAGCTGGCTGAGGCGTTGCCGGTGGGGCGGCCTGCGGTGAGCAAGCACCTGCGGGTGCTGGAAGGCGCTGGGCTGGTCGTGCACCACAGCGTCGGCACTCGCAATCTGTACGCGTTGGCGCCCGAGGGGTTCACCACTCTTCAGCAGTGGCTTGTCGGTGCCTGGGATCAGACCTTGGCTGCCTTTGCCGACCGCGTTGCCGAGAAAGAAGCCCAGAACGAACAGGAGTCTGCTGATGAGTGAGTTGCCGCCGATTCGTCGGCAGGTGTTGGTGCGAGGTGCGGCTGCGTCGGCGTTCGAGGTCTTCACGGCCGACATCGGGTCCTGGTGGCCGTTGGGGGCGCACAGCGTGTACGGCAAGGACGCGTCCGTCGCCTTCGCGGGCGATCGGCTGGTCGAGCAGGGGCCGGAGGGCGACGAGGCGGTCTGGGGCGAGGTGCTCGACTGGGATCCGCCGAGCCGTCTCAGGATCACCTGGCACCCTGGTTCGGACCCGGCGAAGGCGAGCGAGGTCGAGGTGACGTTCGCCGAGCTTCCCGGTGATCAGGTGCTCGTCACCCTCGAGCACCGCGGTTGGGAACGCTTCACCGATCCGGTCGCCGCGCGCTCGGAGTACAACCACGGCTGGCCGCTCGTCCTGGCCGGCTACGCAGACCTCGCCTCAGGCGAAACTCCCGTACTACGAGGCGAAGGTCCGCTCTGGCTGGCGCTGCTCCACACCGAGGGGCCGGCGCTGCCTGACGGCGAATCGATCTTCGCCCAGCCTGACTTCGCCGAGCACGTCGCGTTCCTGCAGCGTCTTGGAGAAGGAAGGCGTGCTGGTCGCCGCGGGCCCGATCGACCTGCCTGGAACGGCTACTGGGATGACGATCATCCGGGTCCCGGACAGTGCCGACGCCGCGACCTACGTCCGGATGGCACACGAGGACGACCAATCCGTAGTACGGGACCTTCTCCAAGTGCAAGTGCAGCCCTGGCGGGTGCAGCTAGCCGGCAGTTAGGTCGACTCGGGGTCGTAGGGGGCGCGCTGGCCGGCGGGGAGTCGCTCGGGGGTGGACATGTCCATGGACGAGACGGGCTTGTCGAAGTCGTCGTCGTCCATGCCCTCGAGGAGGTGCTTGCGGACGAAGCTGCGCGGGTTGAGGTCGCGGACGTCCAGGTCGGCGAACTCCGGGCCGAGTTCGTTGCGGAGGTCGTTCTGCGCGTTGTTGACCATCTGCCGCACCTGCCGCAGCAGCCGGCCCGCCGTCCGGGCGAACTCGGGCAGCCGGTCGGGGCCGAAGACGAGTACGGCGACGATCGCGATCACGACGAGCTCGAGTGGCCCCACGCCGAACATGTCCCCACCTCTCCCAGTACCGACAAATGCACCGCGGACAGCGTAGCCCGCACCCGGTCACCCTGCTCCCCGACCCAGCCCGTACGCCGCTCCGCCGCACCTCATCCCGTACGCCGGTCCGCCGGACCCTCATCCCATACGCCGGGCGCCGGACCCTCGCCCCGTATGCCGCTCCGGTCTACGTTCCGGATGCCCGCCCGGGTCGGCCCACCTCCTGTACGCGGGGCGGGCCACTCTCGGGTCCCTTGGGGTCAGCCGGTTTGCTGGCCGAGGGTCACGGTGACCTGGCGGGGTTTGCCGCCGCGTTCGAAGTCGAGGCGGACGGTTTCGCCGGGGCGGTGGGTGCGGATCGCGACGATCAGGGCCTCGGCGCTGTCCACCGTCTGGTTGTTGATCTTGGTGATCACGTCGCCGGTGCGCAGCCCGACCCGGGATGCGGGCGAGGCGGCGGTCACGTCGGTGACCCGTGCACCACCCTCGAAGTTCATGTCCACGTTCGCGCCGATCACCGGGTAGAACGCCTTCCCGGACTCGATCAGCTGCTGTGCCGTACGCCGTGCCTGGTCGATCGGGATCGCGAATCCCAGCCCGATGCTCCCGCTCTGCCCTTCCTCGGCACCACGCACGGTCGCGATCGCGGAGTTGATCCCGATCACCTTCGCGTTCATGTCGACCAGCGGACCACCCGAGTTGCCCGGGTTGATCGCCGCGTCGGTCTGCAACGCGCTGATGTACGAGATCTCGCCCTCGCCGCCGGCCGTGACCGGACGGTTCTTCGCCGAGACGATCCCGGAAGTGACCGTCCCGGCGAGCCCGAGCGGCGAACCGATCGCGACGACGTCCTGCCCGACGATCGCTTGCTCCGACTGACCGAACTGCACCGACGGAGCGTCCAGCCCGTTCACCTGAACGACAGCGAGGTCGTACGCCGGTGAGCGGCCGACCAAGCGAGCGGTCGCCGTCTTGCCGCTCTGCGTGACGACCTGGATCGAGCCGCCCTTCGCCGCGGCCGCGACGACGTGGTTGTTGGTGAGGATGTGCCCGGCGGCGTCGATCGCGAACCCGGAGCCGGTCGCGGCCGAGTTGTCCTCGCCCTCGACATTCAGCTGTACGACGCTCGGCAGCAGCGTCGCCGCGACGGCCGAGACGGAGCCGGTGCGGATCTTCGGGTCGGTGCCGACGCCGATCGCCGGGTCCGCTCGGGTCGTCGATCGGGCCGCCGTTGTTGTCCAGCGCGACCACTGAGACCGCGGCACCGCGTGCCGGCGATCAGGCCGACGATGAGCGCGACGATGGCGGCGATCAGGATGGTGCGGTTGCCCTTCGGTGGCGGTGCCGCGGTGTACGCCCGCGCCTGCTGCTGGTGCCAGTCGAGCGGCGGAGGCGGCGTGTACGTCGGCTGTTGCGTCGGCCAGGCCTGCCCCTGGTACGCCGGGCGGAACCCGCCGTTCTCCAGCGGCTCAGGGCGCCCGAAGCTCCGCTGCGTCACCGACCGAGCCGGAGCCTGCCGGTACGGCGCACTACTCCCAGGAGTAGGAATCGGCGCACCAGCACCACCTGGAGCCGCGCAGGCCGCCGGGCCGGGCAGCGACCGTCAGCGCAGCACCAGCCGCCGGGCGCCGTCGTACCGGGCGGTGGGCCGCTCGGGGTAGGCGGGGGTGGTACGACAGGGCCCGCGGTCGGCCGTTCGGGGGGCAGGACGCGGGTGGGTTCCGGGTCGCCCCCGTCGATCGGCGTACGGACTGTCGGTTCGGCGTCATCCCAGTTCACGGTGGCCGCCTCACGTCGTGGTTGGTTCGGTCGGGGTCCCGGTAGGTACTCCCAGAATTGATTATCCCAGCTTCCAGGAGAGCGCACCCATCGGCGTGAGCCACTTCGCCATTTTGGCCAGTCCGGTACCCATCCGTTCGATCGCCGTCACCGTCGGTGGCGGCTGGTGCGGGAAGGCCGCAACCACCCGACTCAACTGGTCGTACGGCAGATCTCCGACCAGCGTGTAGACGATCCCGCCGGACGACCACATGGCGTACGACGGCATCCCGTAGCGCTGGTAGACCTGCGCCCCCTCGTCCGTCTTGATCGCTGTGTAGCCGGCCAGAGCAGCGGGATCCAGCTCCCCGCGCTGCTCGAACAGCGAGACGTTGAACAACCCGTCGGAGTACGAGAACTGCAGCGACTTCGACGTGGTGTCCTGATGTACGTCGTACAGCTGCAGGTCAGAAGGAAGTGCTGCGGCACACGTCCAGCCCTGGGAACGCAGGCTGTCGACCTTGCTCATCCCGATCGCTTCCACGCCACCCGGTGCCATCGGCGGCAGGTGCCCGAGGAACTCGGAGTCCTCGATCTCCAGATCGGTAAAGACAGTCGCCCGGACCATCGTCTTGCCGTCCGGACTGAACAGCTGCCGCTGCAGCAGCAGCCCGGTCGCCTTGTCGATCCAGAAGCGCGCAGCCAGTGTCTTGTCACCGCGCAACGCCTCAACCAGTACTGCGGACCGCCCGATCGTGTCCGTGCAGCACTTGTAGGCCAGCTCGTACGTCGCCTTGAGCAGCGCTAGCGGCCCACCATCCACAGTGGGACCCACTGCGTGACCAGCCCGCTGCACGAACGCCTTGGCGCCCGGCGACGAACCAGAGCCGACCACTGAGATCTCCGACCCCTGCGAGGCGGCATGGACGATGTCGAGCATCGCCGAGCTCGCCCCTGCCGGTCCCCAGGACGTGATGATCTGCGTGGCGTGGTACGACACGTTGTCCGGTGCGGCGGCGGCGCGTTCCAGCCAGTTGACCGCGGTCGGTGAGTCTTCACGCGGTGCGGCGACTGCTGCGGGCATGGGCAGGCCGAAGCCGATCAGTGCGGTGCTGACCAGGACGGCGAGCCGGGAGAGGCTCACTGCTCAGCGTCCCGCGAGGGCCACCGGCTGGAGCGTCGGGCTCAGCCCTGCGTACCCCGCCCCGTTGAAGGAGTTCAGCATGGCAACCGGATCGGTGAACGGTGTCCCGTTGGTCGCAGCCGCGTGATCGGCCGAGAAGCTCGCCACTGGCGGCTGCAGCACCGGCGGCTGCTCTGTGCGCGCCGGGTCGCCCAGCACGAACGCAGTACCGAGCAGTGAAGCCACTGCGGCGGCAGAACCGGCCGCACCCAGTACGCCGGTACGCCGGCGGGCGCGGCTGACTCGGGAACCCGGCCGGGTCGCACCGGTGCGGGCAGCCGGGAACGCGGAGCGCTGCGGGAACAGGGAGACCACCGGCGTCACCACCGGTCGCACCTCTTCGCGCGGCTCGGTCGAGAACGACGGCACACCCAGCAGTCGCTGCATCAGGTCGCTGGAAGGCTCCATCGGAGCAGCAGCGGCCAGACGCGCCTTGAGGCGGCGCTGGGCGTCGACCTCACCACGGCAGCTCTCACAGCCGACCAGGTGACTCAGGACCTTGTCCCGCGAGTCATGGTCCAGCTCGCCGTCCACGACGGCGCTCAGCTTGTCCAGGGGATGTTGCAGGGTCACCGGTCGTCACCTCCGGCGAGTGACGGCCCGTCCGCGGACGGGCCACTGACACGGGTCTGACCCTCGCGAGGCGCACGGTGCTCGAGGTGCTTGCGCAGCATCGAGCGGCCCCGGTGGATCCGGCTCCGGACGGTGCCGAGCTTCACGTCCAGCACATCGGCGATCTCGTCGTACGTCATGCCCTCGATGTCGCAGAGCACCACGGCCGCCCGGAAGTCCTCCGGCAGCGCGTCCAGTGCGTACTGCACATCGTGGTCGAACAGGTCGGAGTCCAGCTTCTCGGCCGGGCCCGAGCCCTTGGACGGCAGCCGGTCGTGCGCGTCGTCCGGCAGCCCGTCGAAGCGGATCCGCTGCCGGCGGCGGGCGCCGTCCAGGAAGAGGTTGGTGGTGATCCGGTAGAGCCAGCCCTCGAAGGTGCCCGGCGTGTAGGACGACAGCGAGCGGAAGACCCGGACGAAGACTTCCTGCGTCAGGTCCTCGGCGTCGTGCTTGTTCCCGGTCAGCCGGTAGGCCAGCCGGTAGACGCGGGCGGAGTGCGTCCGGACGATCTCGTCCCAGGAGGGCAGCGTCTCGACCACGGGCTGGGGCTGGGGAGCCGGCGCCACAGAGGTGTCGATCGGCTTCACGACAACGCCTCCCTGGGTCCGCTCGGCAACGAGTGAGAACACCATGGTGCCGCGTTCACCGTCCTCTTCGCACGTCGGGTACACCCTGGTTCGACCCTGGGATGCCAGTACGACGAGTCAACGGCCTCCGCGACCGGGAAGTTCCCCGGCATCGCGATGTTCCTCGTAGTACAAGACGTGTGAGTGGTCATTTCGGTTGAACACTACTTCTCTTCGATCACGGCGATCGGGTCGCCGTCGCGGACGACTTCACCCTCGGAGACCTTCAGTTCGGTGATGGTTCCGGCCACTTCGGCCAGCACCGGGATCTCCATCTTCATCGACTCCAGGATGACGAGGGTGTCCTCCGGGCCCACCGTGTCCCCGGCCTTGGCGATGATCGTCTGGACGTTCGCCACCAGCTCTGCCACCACGGTGTGACTCACGTGCGCTCCCTCATCCGCCCGGCCGGATCCGGGATCTGCCGAGGATCCTAGTTCTGTTTCCTGAGAGATTGCCTAGCGCGGTACGACGCGACGCGGGTGCGGCTGGAGCAGGTCGGCGTACAGAACCTGCGTGGTCGCCGCTCGGCCGGATTGACGAAGACCCGCTCGCAGTCGGGCGCGGCGCAGGCATCGATGGCCTGGAAGCCGTGCCCGGCGGCGAACCCGGCCAGGCCGAGCGCAGTACCGGCGGCGAGCCATTCGGCCCAGCTCGCCCCGGGTTTCGCCACGTGCAGGTGCCACGACGCCCCGTCGTGATCCGACAGATACGGCTGTACTGCGTACTCGGCGAGCAACTCGTTCAAGATCCGCGCGGCTTCGCGTGGATCGGCATGGAACACCGGCCGCAATCGCTCGCGAACAGCCTTGACCGCCGCGAGATCCGCTTCGTCGACCTCGGCTGACGGCTCGCCGTGCTCCCGCAGGAACTGGCTGAGCGCCTCGGCTGACGTCAACTGCTCCGGGTTCAACGTCCGGGTGTTGACCAGGTCCACGGCCAGCCGGATCAGCCGGTCCGGGGTCTGCAGGCTCTCCACTCGACCAATCGTAACGCCTTTGCTAGCATAACGCGTTACTGCAATCTCTGCGTTACCGGGAGAACTCGATGCGCGAGCTGCTCTCTACCAAAGGTATGGCCGCGTACTACGGAGCCGCGACTCTCGCGCGCCTCAGCGCCGAGATGGTCGTGTTCACGATCGTCCTGCTCGTCCTGGAGCGCACAGACAGCCCTGGACTCGCGGGGCTGACCGGAGCGGCCTACGCGCTTCCTGCGATCGCGACAGGTCCCCTGCTCGGTGCATGGCTCGACCGCACCCACCACCGCCGTGCGGCACTCGCTCTCAACCAGGTCCTCGTCGCCGCGGTGATGCTGGGCCTGCTAGCCGTCACCGGACACGGACCACACTGGATCACCCCGGCACTGGCCGCCATAGCCGGTATGACGCTCCCGATGGTGAGCGGCGGTTTCACCAGCATGCTCCCGAGCCTCGTGCCGCAACCGCTCCTGCCAGGTGCCAACTCGTTGGAGGCGGCCAGCTTCGGGGCGGCGACCATCACCGGCCCGGCAGCTGCGGCCACTATCGCGGCAGCAGTGTCCGTCGAAGCTGCAGGTGGCGTCATCGTGGTCACCGCGATCACCAGCATTCTCGTCATCACGCGGCTGCCCGCATTGCCACCGGCTGTCGCACCGGAGGACCGTCAGCCGTTGCTTGCCTCAGTCCTCGGCGGCCTGTCGCATCTGGCTCGCACTCCGCGGCTTCGTGCGTCGACTGTCGCCAGCACGGCAGTCATGGGCGCCACCGGATTCCTCCTGATCGCCCTGCCTCTTCACATGACATCCCTCGGCGCACCGCGAGCCGCCGCGGGCTACTTGTGGACCGCGCTCGAGATCGGCAGCGTCACCACCGCAGTACTGCTCGGACGTTGGCAGAGCCGCTGGCGTCCAGAGCTGGTGGTCATAGTCGCTGTCACCGCTTATGGCCTGGCAATGGCGTCCTGGACACTTGCCGGCAGCTTTGCGGTCCTAGTGATCCTCGCAGCGGTCACGGGCCTGCTGGAAGGACCGATGCTGCCGGCCATGTTCGCTGCCCGACAGCAGTACAGCTCGGTCGAGCTGCAAGGTCGGGTCAGCACTACCGCCGCGAGCCTCCGTGTGGGTGCTGCGGCGATCGGTCAAGCCGCGGGCGGCGTACTGGTACCTCTCGTAGGCACCCACGCAGCCCTTCTGGTCGTAGCAGGTGCACTGCTGGCAGCCGCCGCCCTCGGTCTCCTGGCCGGCGGCACCAGAGCTGCGCCCGACCTTGCTCAAACGCGTTAGTGCTCGACCGTGCGGGCCAGGATGCCGAGGGTGGCGCGGAGGCCGGCTTCGGGGATGATCGGGAAGTTGACCCGGCCCCGGTAGCGCTCCTCGATCTGGCTCCAGTCGTAGTACGACGTGACGATGGTGCCGTTGGCGCTGGGCTCGAGGGTGTAGCCGTACAGGTGCTTGATCGGCGGCTGGATCGCGCCGGAGATGGTCCACTCGATCTCGGCGTCGGGGACGAACCGGGTGATGATCACGGTCACGTCGTACTTGCCCATCGGCAGGTCGTTCAGCGCCTCGCGATCCATGTGCACCACGAACTCGTCACCGGCCTCGCCGACCGGCTGCCCCTCCGCGGACTGGAGCATGCCGGTGCTGTCGATGGCGACGTGGCCGCGCGGGTCACGCAGTACGGCGAACACCTCCGCGGGCGTCGCGGCGATGTCCCGCCGTACTTCGAAGCGTTCAGTTGTCATGCGGCCACAGTGTCAGGTCTCAGTCCAGGATGACCGAGCGGCTGAGGCTTCGGGGCTGGTCGGGGTTGAGGCCGAGGGCGAGGGACTTGGCGACGGCGACCCGCTGGGCGACCACCAGGGACGCCATCGGGTCGAGCTCCGGGTGGTGCACGATCGTGGCGCCGGTCGCTGCCACGTCGTCGAGCAGACCGGCCGGGGCCTCGCCGAAGATCCAGACGCCGCGGCCGGGCTGGGCGATCGCGATCGGGCCGTGCCGGTAGTCCATCGCCGGGTACGCCTCGGTCCAGGCCGACGCCGCCTCGCGCTGCTTCAGGCCGGCCTCGTGCGCCAGTCCGACGGTCCACCGCGTCCCGACGTACGTGACCTGCTCCAGCTTGGCCAGGTCGTCCACGTCGTATCGTCAGCGCCGTCTCGGCATCGGCAGCGGCCTTCGACAGGTCCTCGCCGAGCGACGCGCGCAGCAGCGCCAGCGTCGTGGTGGCAAAACGCGTCTGTACGACGGACTGCTCATCGGCGAAGTCGAGCATGATCGTGTGATCGGCCAGCTCCACGATCGGCGAGTCCTGCGTCGCGGTGATCGCGATCGTCGGGCAGCTCGGTGGTGCGGACCAGGTCGAGGATCTCGGTGGTCGTACCCGACCGGCTGATCACCACCACGGCGTCGTACTGGCGCCCGGCCGGGAACTCCGAGCCGGCGAACGCGTCGGTCTCGCCCTGGCCGAGGTCCTCGCGCAGCGCGGCGTACGCCATCGCCATGAACCACGAGGTGCCGCAGCCGACGGCGGCAACGCGCTGTCCGGGCTTGGGCAACGCGTCACCGTACTGCGCGTAACCGTCCGCGACCTGCCGCCAGAGAACCGGCTGAGTGGCGATTTCGGTGCTGACATAGGGCGTATCGCGCACAAATGACGTGTCAGTCATGTCTTCTCCGGGACTTGTAATGGTCGAAACTGCTCGAACGTGATCGAATGGTGCCAACCGGCAGCCGTCCGGCTGACCGATTGTGTGAGTTTGAGGAGGACCCCCGGGTGAAGCGTTATGAACGGCTGAACACGTTGCTCGAGTCGCTCGCGGAAAAGGGCGCCATCGATGTCGACGAGCTCGCCGAGCAGTTGCACGTCTCGGCGGCGACGATCCGGCGCGATCTCGACCACCTCGGCAAGCAGCAGCTGCTCACCCGGACCCGCGGCGGCGCCGTCGCCAACGCGGTCTCCTACGATCTTCCGCTGCGCTACAAGACTGCGCGTTTCGCGTCGGAGAAGCAGCGCATTGCGCAGGCCGCGGCCACCCTGGTCCGCCGCGGCATGGTGATCGGGATGAACGGCGGCACCACCATCTCCGAGGTGGCGCGCACGCTGGCGACCCGGCCGGAGCTGTCCGCCGAGCACGGCGAGCCGGCCTTCACGCTCGTCACCAACGCGCTGAACATCGCCAACGAACTGATCGTCCGGCCGCACGTCAAGATGGTGCTCACCGGCGGCGTGGCCCGGCCGCAGTCGTACGAGATGATCGGCCCGCTGTCGCACCGGATCCTGGCCGACCTGTCGCTGGACATCGCCTTCATCGGCGTCGACGGGATCGACGAGACCGGCGCCACCGCCCATCACGAGGGCGAGGCGAACATCAACCAGCTGATCGTCAGCCGCGCCGCCAAGGTGGTCGTGGTGGCCGACTCGTCCAAGCTCGGCCAGCGCGCATTCGCGCGGATCTGCGAGCTGACCGAGATCGACACGCTCGTCACCGACGCGCAGGCCGACGAGTCCCAGCTGGCCGTCTTCAAGGAAGCCGGGATCGACGTCATCCGGTCCTGACATCCCGCACCTCGCTCTCCTGACGGGTCAACTTTGCCTGTTGGGGTCGATCATATCTGCTCAACCACCGAAGTTACGAGCAGGAGTGCGCAATCTCTGCGCGGGAGACGCTGAACCGGGACCCGGGGACGCTAGGCTTCGGGTCAGCAGCGACACCGATCAGGGAGGGCATCATCGCCACGGGCATCGACCCCACGTCCTGGGCCTACGCCGAGGACTACACCGGTGAGAACGAGGTCGTCACCGGTGCACGGGCGAGCGCCGAGGACAGCGGCGTGTTCCCGATCGGTCCCGGCGCGGCCTCCGCACTGAGCCTGCTCGCTGCTGCAGTGGGCGCCAAAGCGGTGGTCGAGATCGGCACCGGCACCGGCGTCTCCGGCCTGGCACTGCTCCGCGGGATGCGTACCGACGGCACGCTGACGACGGTCGACATCGACGCCGAGAACCAGCGCCTGGCCCGCAAGACCTTCCTGGACGCCGGCGTACCGTCCAACCGCTTCCGGCTCATCGCCGGTTCCGCGCTGGACGTCGTCACGCGGCTCACCGACGGCCACTACGACCTGGTCTTCTGCGACGCCGACAAGCGCGAGAACACGGCGTACCTGCACGAGGCCCTGCGTCTGCTCCGCCCCGGCGGCGTCGTCGCCTTCGCCAGCACCTTGGCGCACGGCCGCGTCGCCGACCCGTCCCACCGCGACCCGGACACCACCGCCATCCGCGACGTCATCCGCGCCATCCGCGACGACGACAACCTCGTCTCCGCCCTCCTCCCCGTCTCCGACGGCCTCCTCGCCGCCGCCAAACGCTTCCCCTGACGCGACTGGGGAGCGGAACACACCCAGGACGGCAGGCAGAACTCCCCAGAGCACCTAGGCAGTCGGCCGGCTGGTGAGTAGGTGGGCGAGGCGGGCGATGGCAGTTGGGACGGCGGGCGGGGTGGTGGCGAAGCAGAGGCGGAAGTAGCCCGGGACCGGGGTGTGGAAGGCGGCGCCTGGGGTGAGGTGTACGCGGGCTTCGGTGAAGATCTGGTCTGCCAGTGCTCGCTCGGCTTCGAAGGTTGGTTCGGGGAGGAACGGGCGGAGGTCGAGGTAGACGAAGAGACCGGCGGTGGCGGGGAGGTAGGCGATTCCGGCGGCGTCGAGGGCTTCCGTCGTACGCCGGTACGCCGTGCCGAGGCGGGTCCGCGATTCGGTCAGGAAGGCGTCGGTCCAAGCGGTGTCGGCGAGCAGGTCCCGGAGTACGGCCTGGGTGTCGCTCGATGGGGAAGCGAGGCGGCCGAGGCGTTCGGCGATCGCTCGCACCTCGGGATTGCGGGTGTGCAGCGCGCCGACCCGGAACCCGCTCAGCCCGAAGTCCTTCGCGAATCCCCAGACCGTGTGCAGACGATCGGCCGGCAGCACTGACGGCACCAGGCTGGTGGTGCTCACGAAGTCCCCCGCATACACGGACCCCGCGTAGATCTCGTCCGCGACGAGGTGGAGGTCGTGGGCTGCGACCACTTCTGCGACAGCGCGCAGGGTCTGCTCGTCGTAGGTCTGCCCGAGCGGGTTGCTCGGGGACAGCAGCGCCACCGCCCGGATCGGGAGCTCCGCCTCGACAATCGCCTGCTCGACACTTTCAGCGGTGAGTTCAAGACCTATTCCGGGCCAGGCCGGGACGATCTCCACACCTGCCCGCGCCGAGAAGGCGAAGTCGACGCCCGCGAAGTACGGGGCCGGTACGACGATCCCGTCACCCGGGTCGCAGAGGGCATAGGCGAGGATCTCGAGCGCCGGACCGACCCCAGCCAGTACTACGAGGTCGGCCGGCTCCACTGCGGCGCTCTGCAGTCGCGTGAGGAGGCGCGCGAGTTCGAGGCGGAACGACGGTGATCCCGCTCGGTCCTGGTACCAGGTGTCCTCCGCCGTCACCCGGCGAGGCGCCGTGAGCTTCGGTTCGAGGAGGTCGAAGACCAGCCGGTTCTCCGCCGTACCGAGATCGATGTATCCGCCGGTATTACCCAAGGACCATGGATCGCCCGCCATGACGACGTACGGGTCAAAGGTCATCCGGCAAGCCTCGTCAGCCCCGGCATCACGGCGTACAGGTCCCCGCTCAACCCGAGAACCTCGTCAGCTCCGCCGTTACCTGGTGCCACGCCTCGGTCAGCGGGTCGATCACCTCGTAGTGCCCCGCCCCGACGACCCGCACCAACCGGGCCGTCGGATGCGCGGTCAGGTAGGACTCGGCCACCGTGATCGGCACCCGCGAATCGCCCGTCCCGTGCACCATCGACACCGGCGTGATCGGCGCCGGCAAGTGCACCGGATCGAGATCGTTGCGAACGCCGCTCCCGACGAAATCCTGTACTGCGCCGTCGTCCAGCCCCAGCCGGTCCGCGAGCAACAGATCCGCGACCGGCGCGAGCGCGACCGTCCCCCGCAACCGCACCGGATTCAAGGTCGTCGCAGCCCACAACGCCAGATGCCCACCGGCCGAGTGCCCGATCAGCACGAACCCGGCATGCACATCCATCAGGTCCGGCAACCGATCCAGCGCCGCCCGTACATCGCCTGTCGTCAGATCAGGCTGCCCCGGCTCCCGCCGGTACTCCAGCGAAACCACCGGCCAGCCTTCATCCGCAAGCGCCTCCCCGAGCGGCCGGGCGTGCGTCCGGTCGTACTCCGGGCGCCAGAACCCGCCGTGGATGAACACCACCAACGGCCGGTACGACTTGGCCTGCCAGACGTCCATCACCTGGTCCGCGTGATCGCCGTACCGGAGTTGCTCGTCCGGCTCGCGCGCCTCGCGAGTCAGTACGGAACGGTTCTCACTCATTCGGACCTCCCTAATGGGGCCTTCCGAGGTAACGCAGCGCATTCGTGGACAACAGTTTCTGTTGCTGCCCATCGGACAGGAAGCCGGCCTTCCGAACCACCTCGCCGACCGGCCGTTCGCCCAGCGGATAAGGGTAATCACTGCCGAGAATCAGTTGGTCTTCTCCAAGAGTATCGACCAGCAACCGCAAGGCGGGCTCCTCGAACACCACTGTGTCGACGAAGAACCTGTTCAGGTAGTGGCTCGGCGGGTGCTCGGACTTGCCGCGTACGACGTCGCCGCGGCGCTGCCAGGCGTTCTCGACCCGTCCGAGCCAGAACGCGAAACTCCCACCACCGTGGGCGAAACAGATCCGCAGCGACTCAGGCAACGCGTCGAAAGCGCCGCCCAGAATCATCGCCAGCAGCGAAAGATGCGTCTCGCTGGGCATCCCGGTCAGCCAGCGCGCCATCCAGCGGTCCAGCCGCGGCCCGCCCGGCATGTCCCACGGATGCACGAGAACCGGCGCGCCGACGTCGGCACAATGCTTGAGGAAGGCAACGATCCCGGCGTCGTCGAGGTCGCGATCGCCGACATGGTTACCGATCTCGACACCTTGGTGACCGCCCGCGAGACAGCGGTCGAGCTCGGCGCAAGCGGCGTCCGGATCCTGCAACGGCACCTGACAGAACGGGATCAACCTGTTGTCCCCGGCAAGCGTCTCCAAGGTCAGGTCGTTGAAGATCCTGGACACCTTGATCGCCTGGTCGGCCGGTCGCTCGTAGGCGAAGAAGACCGGGGTCGGCGAGACCACCTGGAGATCGATGCCGTCGGCATCCATATCCGTACGCCGGGTCGCCGGATCCCAGGTCTGCGGACCGATCGGGCGGAACTCCGTCTCGCCGACCATGATCATCGCGGCCCGCTCGGAGTCGATCCGCAACCACGGCCAGTCGCTCCCACCGCAAGCCGCAGCCAGATCAGGCCAGCCCTTGGGAACGAGATGGGTATGGATGTCGATGCTGGGCATCAGGCCTTACCTGGATGGACTGTTCCGCAGGTGGGACAGGTGCGGGCTTCTTCGCTGTCGTAGAACGCCTTGAAGACCGGCGGCAGGTCCTCGACGATGTCGTTCACCTGCAGCTCGACCTCGTGCACGATGCCGTTGCAGTTCGCGCAGTACCAGCGGAACTTCTCCAGCGTGCCCTGTTCGCGGACCCGCTCGATCACCAGGCCGATCGAGTCCGCGTCGCGCTGTGGCGAGTGCGGCATGTTCCGCGGCAGCACCCACATCTCGCCCTCGTTGATGTCCACCCGGGCCGGCCCGTCCTCGGTCATCACGTCGACGTGCATGGTGCCCTTGATCTGGTAGAAGAACTCCTCGTACGGGTCGACGTGGAAGTCGTTGCGCGAGTTCGGCCCGCCGACCACCATCGTGATGAAGTCGTCGCCGGTCGGGAACATCTGCTTGTTGCCGACCGGCGGCTTCAGCAGGTGCTTGTTCTCCTCGATCCAGCCGGGAAAGTTCGTCGACTCCAGGTTGACCATCACTTCACCTCTCCAGTGTCATGCGGGATCGCCGCGATCGCCTGAATCTCGATCAGTAGTTGCGGATGCGGCAGCTGGTGCACGGCGACCGTCGTACGGGCCGGGCCGGTTTCGTCGAAGTACTCCGCGTAGACCTCGTTGTAGCCGCCGAAGTCGTTCATGCTGACCAGGTACGACGTCAGGCTGACCACGTCCTCCAGCCCGGCGCCGACCGCGGCCAGGATGTCGCGGATGTTCTCGATCACCGCCCGCGTCTGCTCCCGGATATCCAGCGTGGTGGTGCCGAACTCGTCGACGGACGCCCCCGCGATCGTGTTGTCCGGCCGCCTCGACGACGTCCCCGACACATAGGCGAACCCGTTGGCGACCTTCACATGCGGAAACTTGCCCCGCGGCACAGCCTTCCCCGCAACCACCTTCGCGTCACTCATGAGAGCTCCACGCAGACGTTGGTGAGTTCTGAGTAGAAGTGGAAGGAGTGGGTGCCGCCCTCGCGGCCGAGGCCGGAGAGCTTCATGCCACCGAACGGCGTACGCAGGTCGCGCAGGAACCAGGTGTTGACCCAGACGATGCCGACGTCGAGGGCGGCGCCGGCGCGGTGGGCGCGGCCGACGTCGCGGGTCCAGACGGTCGCGGCGAGGCCGTAGCGGCTGTTGTTGGCCAGCGCGAACGCCTCCTCCTCGGTGTCGAAGGGGGCGATGTGGCAGATCGGGCCGAAGATCTCCTCGGTGTTCGTGCGGGCGTCGGCAGGCAGGCCGGTGACGACGGTCGGTTGCACGTAGCAACCGCCGTCGCGGGCATCGCCGAACGACGGTACGCCGCCGCCCGCGAGCACCGTGGCGCCTTCGGAGCGGGCGAGGTCGTAGTACCCGAGGACCTTGTCGCGGTGCTGTTTGGAGATCAGCGGCATGTTCATCGTGGCCTCGTCGGCCGGCCAGCCGTAGGTCAGTTCGCCGGCGCGCTTGGCCAGTCGCTCGGAGAACTCCTCGAAGACCGGCCGTTGCACGTACAGGCGTTCGGTGCACAGGCAGACCTGGCCGCCGTTGGTGAAGGTCGACCGGACCGATCCCTCGACGGCTGCGTCCAGGTCGGCGTCGGCGAAGACCAGACCGGCGTTCTTGCCGCCGAGCTCGAAGGAGACCGCCTTGACGCCGTCGGCCGCGGCCTTGGCGATCGCGCTGCCGGTGGACGATTCGCCGGTGAAGGTGATCGCGTCGACGCCGGGATGCTTGGTGAGGAACTCCCCCGCCGACGACGGGCCGAAGCCGTGCACGAGGTTGAAGACACCCTCCGGTACGCCGGCCGCGGCCATCACCTCGGCGAGCACGGTCGCCGACGACGGTGTCTCCTCGGAGGGTTTGACGACCACCGCGTTGCCACAGGCAAGCGCCGGGGCGACCTTCCAGGTGAGCAGCAGCAGCGGAAGATTCCAGGGCACGATGATCGCCACCACACCGGCCGGCTTCCGTACTGCGTAATTCAACGCGCGCCGGCCGTCGGGCAGCACCGTCGTGATACGACTCGGTCGGCGTGGTGGTCGCGAAGTCGGCGAACGCCCGGAAGTTGGCAGCGCCTCGCGGGATGTCCAGCGTGCGCGCCTGACTGATCGACTTCCCGGTATCCCCGACCTCAGCCGCGATCAGATCGTCGAACCGCCGCTCCAGCTCGTCGGCAACCCGGCGCAGTACTCCCGCCCGCTCCTGCTCCCCCATCCGCCCCCAGGGCCCTTTCAACGCAGCCCGAGCAGCCCCCACCGCCGCATCCACCGTCGCCGCATCAGCCTCAGACACATCCAAGATCTTCTCCCCGGTCACCGGGCTGAGCTTGGCGAAAGTCGACCCACCCTCGACAAACTCCCCACCGACGAAGTTCCGCAACAACCCCGGCTCGCTCGGCTGCCCCGGTCAACAACTCAGGTCGCCAAAGCGAAGTCATCAGCGCCTCCTTTCAAGGTGAGGCGCGCCGGCGGCGCCGCGGCGAGCGCCGGCGCGAAGCGCTCGCGCGGGCGGGGGCGCGGTCATCCGCGTCTCCGGGCGATGCGGGCGGCGGCACCCAGCACTCCTGCCCCCAGCAGGACCGCCGCCGCGAGGACCTGGTGTTGGCGGTGGACTCGGGCGCGGACTTCGGCGTACGGGGTGGTGGAGAAGGAGACCAGTTCGTAGCGGGAGACGTAGCGGCCGGGGAGGGCACGTTCCAGGGCGTGTTCGAGGCGTTTGCCGAGGCGGTAGACCGGGGAGGCGACCTTGTCGCGCATCTCGACGAAGTTCGCCAGCGCCATCTCGGCGATCGCCTCGGTGTTCTCCCGCCGCCGGTGCTCGAAGAGCGGCAGCGCCCGCGCCCACGTCCCCGCCGTGTCGTCCAGGCAGCGATCCAGCTCGACCACATCCTCGAACGCACAGTTCGCGCCCTGCCCGTAGAACGGCACGATCGCGTGCGCCGCGTCGCCGATCAACGCCGTACGCCCGTGCGCTTGCCACGGCGCCGTGTGCACAGTCCCCAGCACCCCGACGGGATTGTGCTGATAGTCGTCCACCAACGAAGGTGCCAACGGCAACAAATCCGGGTAGTGCGAACGGAAGTGCGCCTCGATCGCCCCGGCATCCGACAACGCATCGAACGACCCGGTCGGCCAGAACAGCGTGCAGGTGAACGACCGATCCGGATTCGGCAGCGCGATCATCATCGACGTCCCCCGCGGCCAGATGTGCAACGCGCCCGGATCCAGCGCGAACTCCCCTTCCACAGCAGGGATGCTCAGCTCCTTGTACCCGTAGTCCAGGAAGTCGACGTCCTCGCCCACCGCACCCTCGGCAAGCAACTGCCCCCGTACCGCGGACCCGGCGCCGTCAGCACCCAGTACGACGTCCGCCTGCGCCTCCACCTTGCCGGTAGGAGTCGCGAAGATCATCGACCCGGCCTGCGAATCCAGCTCCACCAGCCGATGCTCGAAGAAGACCTCCACCCCGGGCGCCGCCACAGCCGCATCCAGCAGCGCGTTGTTCAGCGCCCCGCGACTGATCGAGTTGATCGCCCGCTCACCGGAAACGCTGTACTGGTGGAAGTCGAGCGGACCCTCCACCGGATGGATCATCCGCCCCTTCATCGGCAGCGCGTCGCGCATCACCTCGTCGACCAGCCCGATCCGCCGCAGCGCGTCCAGCCCGCGCTCGGAGATCGCCAGGTTGATCGACCGCCCACGCTCGGCCTGCGCCACCCGCGGATCCGGGCGCCGTTCGTACAAGGCCACCGGCAACCCCCGCCGCGCCAGGAAGCAGGCCAGCAACGACCCGGTCAGCCCGGCTCCGACGATGGCGACACGCTCAGTCATTCACACTCCGTCAGGGGTTCTCCGGAAGTCACGAGGTCTCCGGAACGGCTTCGGCCAGCGCTCGAGCGGCACGCCAGCAGTCGTGGTACAGCGAGTACAGCGGAACGGGCGCAAGCCGCAGGACGTCGGGCTCCCGCGCGTCGGCGATCACGCCGTACTCGAACCGCAGCACCTTGGCGAGCTCCCCCGCCGTACGGTCGCCACCGATCCGCAGCGAGAGCTGGGCACCGCGCTCAGCGGGATCGGTCGGCGTGATCACCTGCAGCGGCCGGCCGGGAGTGACCTCGGCGAGCAGACGTTCCAGGTACGCCGTGAGCCGGATGCTGCGCTCCCGCAGTACGCCGATGCCGACCTTGTCGAACAGCTCCAGCGACGTCCGCACCGGGCTCATCGAGAAGATCGGCGGGTTCGACACCTGCCACGCATCGGCCGACGCGGGCGGCCGCGACTCCGGCGTCATCTCGAACCGCGTCGCCGCGTCGGTGCTCCACCAACCCTCGAAGCGCGGCAGATCCGTTGAGCCGAGATGCCGCTCGTGCACGAAGGCACCGGCGAGCGCGCCCGGCCCGGAGTTCAGGTACTTGTACGAGCACCACGCCGCGAAGTCCACATCCCACTCGTGCAGCGACAACGGCACGTTCCCGGCCGCATGCGCGAGATCCCAGCCGACCACGGCTCCGGCTGCATGACCGGCAGCGGTGATCGTCGGAATGTCCATCAGCTCGCCGGTCAGGTAGTTGACCCCGCCGAGCAGGACCAACGCCACGTCGGGGGTCAAGGCGTCGACCACGTCCGCAGTACGGAGGCATTCTTCACCCTCGCGCGGAGTCAGCCGGACGACGGCGTCGTCCGGATCGAAGCCGTGGAAGCGGGCCTGCGACCGTACGGCGTAACTGTCGGACGGGAAGGCCGAGTCCTCGATGACGATCCGGAAGCGGTCCGCGGTCGGGCGGTAGAACGACACCATCAGCAGGTGCAGATTGACCGTGAGGGAGTTCATCACCACGGTCTCGCCGGGCAAGGCACCGACCAGTCGCGCGGCCGGACCGGTCAGCAGTTCGTGGTACGGCAGCCAAGGGCGCGTTGCCTCGTGATGCCCCTCGACGCCCAGCGCCGCCCAGGAGTCGAGATCCTCGAGCAACTCACTGCGGGTCGCCTTCGGTCGCAGGCCGAGCGAGTTCCCGGCGAAGTACGCGACATCGGGGTAGTACCCATCGTCGACCGGCGGTACGTCGAACAGGTCCCGGTGGCCGGGGTCGGCCTTGTCCAGCGCGTACGACTCGGCCTCGGACCCGGCCTCCACGCCTTCGGCAGCCTGTTGCGGCCCTAGCTCGGTCACGGCTTGATGACCTGGCCCTTGCCGAGCACCGTGACGCCGCCCTTGGACACTGTGAACCCGCGCTCCCGGTCGAGATCCGGATCGACGCCGATCTCGGTGCCGTCCGGGATCTCGATGTTCTTGTCCAGGATGACGTTCTTCAGGACGACGTTCGCGCCGATCTTGCAGTTGTCCATGATCACCGCGCGCTCGATCTTCGCCCCCGCCAGCACGATCACGTTCGCGCCGATCACCGAGTGGTCCACGGTCGCGCCGCTGATGATCGATCCGGCGCAGACGATCGACTCACCGACGGTCGCGTTGTCGGTGAACTTCGCGCCGGGCAGTTGCGGGTGCGAGGTGAAGATCGGCCAGTCGGAGTTGTAGAGGTTGAAGACCGGCTGGATCGAGACCAGGTCCATGTGCGCCTCGTGGTACGAGTCGAGCGAACCGACGTCGCGCCAGTACGACCGGTCGCGGTCGAGCGCACCCGGTACGTCGTTGTCCTTGAAGTCGTAGACGCCGGCCTTGCCCTCGGCAACCAGCATCGGGACGATGTCGCCGCCCATGTCGTGCCGGGACGCCGGGTTGGCCGCGTCCTTCTTCAGCGCCTCGACCAGGACGTCGGCGCTGAACACGTAGTTGCCCATCGAGGCGAACGTCTCGTCCGGCGAGTCCGGCAGCCCGGGCGGATCAGCCGGCTTCTCCAGGAACTCCGCGATCGCATGCCCGTCGTCGGCGGTCTTGATCACGCCGAACTCCGACGCCTCGGCCCGCGGCACCCGGATGCCGGCCACGGTCACGCCGTTGCCGCGCTCGATGTGCGCCTGCACCATCTGCGAGGCGTCCATCCGGTACACGTGGTCCGCGCCGAACACGACGATGATGTCGGGCTTGGCGTCGTTGATCAGGTTCATCGACTGGTAGATCGCGTCGGCGCTGCCCTGGTACCACTGCGGGCCGAGTCGCTGCTGGGCCGGCACACAGGTGACGTAGTTGCCCAGGAAGGTCGACATCCGCCAGGTGATCGTGACGTGTCTGTCCAGCGAGTGCGACTTGTACTGCGTGAGTACGCACAAGCTGCGGATGCCCGCGTTGACCAGGTTGGACAGCACGAAGTCGATCAGGCGATAACTCCCGCCGAACGGCACTGCCGGTTTGGCCCGGTCCGCCGTCAGCGGCATCAGCCGCTTCCCCTCGCCGCCGGCCAGCACGATTCCCAGGATCTTCGGTGCCTTCGCCATGTCCGCACCTTAGCTTCGGTTAGGCCTTTGCATAAGACTGCCGTGAGTGTCGGACACTGGGACCATGCCCACACTCGTCGAACCGACTACTGCCGTTCACCGTTCCTTCCTCGAAGCCTGGGACGAGTTGGCGCCGTCGGAGGAGCGGTGGATGGGTGCTCGGGGGCCTTGGCGGGAGTGGAGCCGGGAGGAACTGCAGGACCCGGCCGAGTTCGCCGTCTTCGTCGAGGCGGCCCGGTCCGAGGCGTTGCCGGAGACCGAGATGCCGCCCGATCTGGTGCATCAGACGATGCTCTGGTTCGTCGAGGGTGACGAGTGGCTCGGCCGGCTCGCGATCCGGCACAGCCTCACCCCGGTCCTGCACGAACTCGGCGGCCACATCGGGTACGTCGTCCGCCCCTCGGCCCGGCGCAAGGGCTATGCGACCCGGATGCTGACCGAGTCACTCCCGTGGGCCGCCCGGCTCGGCATCGACACCGCCCTGGTCACCTGCGACGTCGACAACCACGCCTCCCGCCGCGTCATCGAGTCCGCCGGCGGTGAACTCGAAGACGAACGCCACGGCAAACTCCGCTTCTGGGTCCCCACCCACGTCAGCTGACGGCGGCGCCCACACCTTCCGCCTTCCCTAACCTCAGCCGCCCCGCGGCGGCCAGCCATCGCTTTGTCGATGCTTTATGGTCAGGAACATGAAGGTCGCGATCCTCACGCGTGAGTTCCCGCCGGACGTCTACGGCGGGGCGGGGGTGCATGTGGACTTCCTGGTCCGCGAGCTGCGCCGGCTGCTCGACGTCGAGGTGCACTGCATGGGCGAACCACGCCTGGGCGCGATCGCGCACTCCGAGGACGACCCGCGGATGCCGCACGCGAACGCAGCCCTGCGGATCCTCTCCACCGACCTCACGATGACCGCCGGCGTCGAGTCGGCCGAGGTGGTGCACTCCCACACCTGGTACGCGAACATGGCCGGCCACTGGGCCAAGCTCCTGTACGGCGTACCGCACGTGGTCACCGCGCACTCCCTGGAGCCGCTCCGGCCGTGGAAGGCGGAGCAACTCGGCGGCGGCTACCGCTTGTCGAGCTGGGCCGAGCGTACGGCGTACGAGGCTGCTGATGCCGTTGTCGCGGTCAGCCACGCGACCCGCGACGACATCCTCGCCAGCTACCCGGCGATCGACCCGGCCAAGGTGCACATCATCACCAACGGGATCGACTCGGACTTCTACCACCCGGATCACTCGACGAACGTGCTCGAGCGGCTCGGCGTCGACCTGAACCGGCCGTACGTGACGTTCGTCGGCCGGATCACCCGGCAGAAGGGCGTCCCGCATCTGCTCCGCGCCGGGCTGCAGCTGGACCCGTCGGTGCAGCTCGTGCTGCTCGCCGGTGCCGCCGACACGCCTGAGCTGAAGGCCGAGACCGACGCGCTGGTCGAGGAGCTTCGCACGTCCCGCGACGGCGTCTTCATCGTCTCGGAGATGCTGCCGCGCGAAGAGGTCCGCCAGGTCCTCACGCACGCCCTCGCGTTCTGCTGCCCGTCGGTCTACGAACCGCTCGGCATCGTCAACCTGGAGGCGATGGCCTGCGAGACCGCCGTCGTCGCCAGCGCGGTCGGCGGCATCCCGGACGTCGTCGTCGACGGCGTCACCGGCACGCTGGTCCGCTACGACGAGAACGACACCGCCACCTTCGAACGCCAGACTCGCCGAAGGCATCAACGCCCTGGTCGCCGACCCTGCCAAGGCCGAAGCCATGGGCAAGGCCGGCCGCGCCCGAGCCGTCGCCGACTTCGGCTGGGACGCCGTAGCCAACAAGACGGTAGAGCTCTACCAGTCCCTGCTGTAGGCGTCAGCCGATGCCTGCGGTCGGGGTGTCGCTGGTGAGCCAGGTGGTCAGCAGCCGCGCGCCGGCTCCGGTCGCGCCGGTGGTGTACTCCAGCGCGTCGGCCGGCGACTCGGCGATGCTGGACAGGTCCAGGTGCGCCCACGGCACATCGCCCGCGAACGCCTTGAGGAACAGCGCGGCCGTGATCGAGCCCGGTCCCTTCGAGGAGTTCACCGAGTCGGCGATCGGCGTCGAGATCAGGTCGGCGTACTCGGCCGGCAGCGGCATCCGCCAGAGCCGCTCGCCGGACGCCTCACCCGCATCGGCGAGGTTGTCCGCGAGCGCGTCGTCGGTGGCGAACAACCCGCCGTACAGCATCGAGCCGAGCGACACCTTGATCGCGCCGGTCAGCGTCGCGATGTCGACGATGACGTCCGGCGCGAGCTCCTGGACGGCGTACGCGAGTCCGTCGGCGAGCACCAGGCGCCCTTCGGCGTCGGTGTTCTTCACCTCGGTCGTGCGGCCGCCGTAGTGCCGGATCACGTCGTCCGGGCGGTACGCCGTACCGGACGGCATGTTCTCGGCCGAGCAGATCAGCCCGGTGACGCGCACCTTCGCGCCGAGCTCCTTCAGCGCCGACATGGTCGCGATCACCGAGCCACCGCCGGTCATGTCGCGCTTCATCGACACCATGCCCTCGCGCGGCTTCAGCGAGAGACCGCCGGTGTCGTAGGTGATGCCCTTGCCGACGAGTACGACGTACGGCGTGTCGTCGGTCGCGCCGGCCGGCGTGTAGTCGAGGCGGATGAACCGCGGCGGCCGGGTGGAGCCCTTGCCGACCGCAAGGATCCCGCCGAAGCCGTCGGCGGCCAGCTTCTTCTCGTCCCACACGGTCACGTCCAGACCGGTCACCCCGGCCAGCTCCGTCGCGCGGGCGGCCATCCAGGCCGGGTCCTTCTCGTTCGAGGGGGTGGTGGCGAGCTCGCGCGCCAGCCAGCCGGTCCGGCCGATCACCAGGCCGCGCTCGACCGCGATGTCGCGGTCCTCCTCGGTGCCGTCGGTCAGCTCGATCCGGCCGACCACCGGCTTGCCGGTGTCGACGGTCTTGCGGCTGAACGTGAACGACCCGAGCACGACGCCCTCGGCGAACGCCTGCAGCCCGGCGTCCTCGATGCCCTCGGCAACGACCGTGGTGAGCTCGTCCTTGCCGCGGCCGAACCGTGCGATCGCGGCCCCGGCGTGTCGCAGGTCCCCCGGGGTGCCCGCGCCGGCGCCGACCAGCAGCACCTCGGCCACCTCACCGGTGAGCAGCGGGTACGCGGCCGTCGTACCGGCGGAGCGGCTGAAGCCGGACTCCTCCTGGACCTCGAGCAGCCGGTCGAGGTCGACGCCGAGACGCTCCCCGGCCTCCTTCGCGGCGGCGGGCAGGCCCGCCTCACCGACCAGGATCACCCAGCTGCGGGCCCCATGGACAGGGAGCCCGGGCTGCCAGACAACGGCCGGCAGGGTCGGGAACACGGTGCGTGCACTTCGGCGAGCCACTTCGACGACCTCACTGTTCGATCAAAAATCGGTCTGATTCACGCTGGGCTGATGCTGGGGCAACCGTAACGACCCCGGCCGGTGCCGGAAAGCACCCACCGGGGTCGTGGAGTTGTCGCGGGTGCGCCCGTGCAGCGGCACCCCGGAGAGTCGGCTCAGCCGACAACGGCCTTCAGCGCGTTCCCGAGCTCGGTCGCCTCATCGGCGTTCAGTTCGACGACCAAACGACCGCCGCCCTCGAGCGGGACCCGCATCACGATCCCGCGGCCCTCCTTGGTGACCTCGAGCGGACCATCGCCCGTCCGCGGCTTCATCGCCGCCATGCGCGCACCCCTTCCCTCATGGATCTTGCCCTCTTCGGTCTTGAGCGACGACACCACGCGGTGGACCGTCGCCGGCGCCGTGCGGTGATGCGCCGTCGGCGCGTATCGCAGTGTGTATCGCGACCCATTATCCCCGATGTCAGGCCAGAGCCGTGCACCATACGGCAGACTCAGGTCTCGTGCACGCCCGTTCAGCGCTCTTCGACCTGTACGGCGACCACCTGCGCGCGCGTGGTGCGCGCGCCCCGGTGGCCGCCCTGGTCCGGCTGCTCGCGCCGCTGGGAGTCCATCCACCGGCCGTCCGGACCGCCGTCTCCCGGATGGTCCGGCAGGGCTGGCTGGAGCCGGTCCGGATCGACGGACAACCTGGTTACGCGTTGACCACCCGGGCGCGTCGCCGCCTCGACGACGCCGCGGCCCGGATCTACCGCACCGAGCCCGGCGGCGACGGCCGGGCCGAGTGGGACGGCAGCTGGCACCTGAGCATCCTGCACGAGGTCCCGAACGCCCGCCGCCGCGAACAGCTGGCGAGCCAACTCGCCTTCCTGGGTTGGGCTCCGCTGTCCGACGCGGCCTGGGTCGGACTGCGCAACGACACCGAGGTCGACCAGATCCTCGGCGTCGAGGGGATCCCCGCCGACCGGTTCCGGGCGCCGGTCACCGACGACGCCGTCGAGTTCGCCCGGCGGGTCTGGAAACTCGACGAGCTCGGCGCGTCGTACGACAGCTGGCTGAACGAGGCGAAGGCACTGGCCGAGAGCGCCGGGCCGGACGCGACCGACGAGCAGGCGTTCGCGGTCCGCTCCAATCTGGTGCACGAGTGGCGCAAGTTCCTGTTCCTCGATCCGGGCCTGCCGGCCGAGCTCCTGCCGGACGACTGGGCCGGTGCCCGGGCGGCCACGTTCTTCGATTTCCACGCGAATCGGCTGGGCCACGCGGCCGGGCGTTTCGTGGACAACTGCCTGACCGTTCACTGAAAATCTCACCCACTGTTGGGAGCTAGCCACGATGAGTGACTCCGTCCTGTACGACGTGTCCGAGGGCGTCGCCACGATCACCCTGAACCGGCCGGAAGCGATGAACTCGCTCGACATCGCGACCAAGGTCGCCCTGCGGGACACCCTGCAAGCCGCGGCCGACGACGCGGCAGTACGGGCTGTCGTGCTGACCGGAACCGGGTCGGGCGTTCTGCGTCGGGCAGGACCTGAAGGAACACATCGGGCTGCTCGAGGCCAACGACATGGCCGCGCTGTGGAGCACGGTGCCGGACCACTACGCGCCGATCGCGCTGGCGATCGCCGAGATGCCGAAGCCGGTGATCGCCGCCCTGAACGGTGTCGCCGCGGGCGCCGGCGCGTCGATGGCGTTCGCCGCCGACTTCCGCATCGTCGCCGACACGGCCGGCTTCAACCTGGCCTTCACCGGCATCGCGCTGTCCTGCGACACCGGGATCTCGTGGACCCTCCCCCGCCTGATCGGCCAGGCCCGCGCGACCGAACTCCTCTACTTCCCCCGCACCATCCCGGCGGCGGAGGCCCTGGACCTGGGCCTGGCCACCAAGGTCGTCCCCGCCGACGACCTCGCTGCCACGGTCGGCGAGCTGGCCACCAAACTCGCCAACGGCCCCACCGTCGCCTACGCCTCGGTCCGCCAGTCGATCGCCTACTCCGCCACCCACACGCTGGCCGAGTCGCTCGCCTTCGAAGCCACCAAGATGCGCCTCACCGGCGACACCGAAGACCACAAGAACGCCGTAGCCTCCTTCGTAGCCAAGGAGAAGCCCACCTTCCACGGCAAGTAGCCCGTACTACGCGTCGCCCGCTGCCCTTGGACTCAGCGGGCGATGCAGTCGGCTAGGTGGTCGTTGACGATTCCTGTTGCCTGCATGAGGGCGTAGGCCGTGGTGGGGCCGACGAAGACGAAGCCCTTCTTCTTCAGCGCCTTGGACATCGCGACCGACTCGGGCGTGGTGGCCGGGACCTCGTCGAAGGTCTTCGGGGCCGGGCGCTTCTCCGGCTGGAACGACCAGAGGAGGTCGGTGAGCTCGCCTTCCTCGAGTTCCAGCAGAGCGCGCGCGTTGGTGATCGTCGCGTTGATCTTCAGCCGGTTCCGGACGATCCCGGCATCGGCCATCAGCCGGTCGAAATCATCCGACCCGTACGCCGCGATCTTGTGCGGGTCGAAGTGGTCGAACGCCTTCCGGAAGTTCTCCCGCTTGCGCAGGATCGTGATCCAGGACAGCCCGGACTGGAACCCTTCCAGCGTCATCCGCTCGAACAACCCGTGGTCGTCGCGGATCTCCTTGCCCCACTCGGTGTCGTGGTACTCGACGTACTCCGGAGCCGAGGTCGCCCAGCCGCAGCGGGGCTGACCGTCCGGACCAGTCACCGTCATCGGGCGAGTTCCTTCGTCAGCCGGTGGAACGAGATCCGCATCATCAACTCGAACCCGGGCCGCACCAGCGGCCAGGCGAGTCGACCCAGCCGGCCGAACGGCGGCGTCACGTCCTCCGACCAGACGAACGTGCTCCCGCCGGGCGCGGGCCGGACCGCGAACGTGCCCGTTCCCCGGACGACCTTGCCGAGGTGTTTCACCGTGCATTCGCGCGGCGGATCCCAGTGCGTGATGACCATGTCGTCAGTGAACCCCAAGCCACCGACAGAAGTCCGCGCCGCAACCCCACCGCCGACGCCCTGTCCGTCGTTCTCGGTCGCCCACACCCGAGTGAACAACATCCATCGAGACTGCCGGTCCCAGTCCATCACCAGACGCCAAGCGTCCTCCGGCCCCAACGGCAACTCCACCGAAGCCTCCGCATGACAGCTCCCACCGTCACCCATCAGTTCGGACGCTGAACCGCATTCGCATCAGGAGCCGCACTATGCCGCCCCCGAGGAGCCTGATCCCCCGCAGGCCCGTCCTGCTGCCCCACCTGCCCGTTCTGCAACTCCCCAGGCCCGCCCTGCTGCCCGTTAGACGACTGCACACCCGCCGCCCCCGGATCAGCCCACAACTGCCCCTGCACCTGCCCCTGATCCCGTACTACGGACTGACCGGCGGCAGGCTGCGCCACACCGCCTTCCTCCGGCCCAGCCAGCTCCGCACCTGATTGCTGCTGCCCCTCAGGACGCTTCCAGGTAGTCCACCCCGACTCAACCTGCTCGGCGGCGGCCGTCGCCTCGGGCTGCTGCACCGCGGGCTGTGCAGACGCGGAGTACTGCGCGTCGGGCTGCTGCGCCTGCTCTTCTTGCTGCGCGGCAGGCGGTTGCTGTGCGGGTAGCGCCTCGGGTGCAGCGCCTGGAGCACCCTGGAACCAGGACTGCCCTTCGGCCGGGTCCTGTGACTGCAGCGCAGGCTCCGGCGGTACCGGCGGAAGCGGCGCCTCCAGCGCAGAGGCCCCTCCCCCCGCCAGCTCCTGCTGACCCGACTCGCGCTGGGCCGCCTGCATCGGCTCGGCAGCCTGCTCACGCTGGGCTGGTGTCTGGGACTCCGCCGTGGGCTCGGCAACATGAGGTGCGGCTTGCGGCGCGGCCTGGGCCGGGTACGTCGGCGCCGACTCAGCTGCCTGCGGCGACCCGAGCTGGCCTGTCTGCGGAGCCTCAGGCTGGGCTGCCCACGGCAGGTCGTCCTGGGCCTCCGGCTGGGCCGGCTGCGACGACCAGGAACCGTCTGCCTGCGCCACCCCTGGCTGGGCTGCCGACAGCAGGTCGTCCTGGGCTCCGGGGTGGGCTGCCTGCTGTGCCTCAGGCGCGGTTGCGGGCTGTGCCTGCGCCTCGACCTCGGCTGCGGGCTGAGCCGGGAGTGCCTCGGCTGCGGGCTGGATCGCGGATCCGTCGAGTGCGGGCTGTGCATGGGCCTCGGCTACGGGCTGAGCCTCGGATGCCTCGGCTGCGGGCGTGGATGCCTCGGGTGCCCCGGGTGCGGAGTGGACCGCGGACGCGTCGGGGGCGGACTGGGCAGCGGTTGCCTCAGGTGCCTCGGCTGTGGATTGGGCCGCGGGCGCGTCGGGGACGGGCCGGGCCTCGGGTGCCTCGGCTGTTGACTGGGCCGCGGGCGCGTCGAGGGCGGGCTGGGCGGCGGTTGCCTCGGGGGCGGGCTGGGTCTCAGACGCTTCGGGGGCTGGGGCTGGGGTTGTGGTGTCGGTGGGGAAGTTGCCGCCTACGAGGATGGGGAGTTGGTAGCCGGTGTCGTCGAAGTCGGCGGGGTCGTAGGTGTGGCGGGAGGCGAAGCCGGCGCCTTCGGGGCCGTGCATGATCGGGGTGACGGCTCGTTCCAGGTCGGCGATCCGGCGGTCGCGTTCGGCGACCTCGCGGGCGACCCGTTCGAGCAGCGTGTCGACCTCGTCCATCCGGTAGCCGCGGAGTCCGACCCCGAAGCGCGCCGTCTCGATGTCGTCCGAGGTGAGCGTCTGCCGGGCCGGTACCGACATGTCCGGCCGGTCGTCGTACGCCGTACTCATAGCGCCCCAGCGCCCGGAGGCCACCACGGCGACGGCCCCGATGAGGACCACGACAATCAGCGCAAAGAACCACATCACGGGACCGATCGTGCCATGCCGCGGTACCTCACCGCACAATCACTCCGAGTTTCCCCGGCCGCCGAACCCCGACCCCGCCGAGCGCCCGACGCGCGGCCGTCCGACCGCCGCTCCGTCGGCGCTTGCGGGTATTCACTGTCCGTCGGAACCCAGCCGGTGCGCCTCGCGCCGCTCGCGCGCCTCGGGGCTGTCCACCTCGGCGACGTCGCGCGCCGCCGCCTCCGCAGCCTCGGCCGCGGCGGCGTCGGCCAGCTCGCCGGACTTGACGATGTAGCTGATCGCCTCGTCCTCGTCGTCGGTGATGATGAACATCTCCAGGTCGGCCGTGGAGATCTTGCCGTCGGCAAGCATCGTCTCGCGCAGCCAGTCGGCCAGCCCGCTCCAGTACGACGTACCGAAGAGCACCACCGGGAACGACGTCACCTTGCGCGTCTGTGCCAGCGTCAGCGCCTCGAACAGCTCGTCCAGGGTCCCGAACCCACCCGGCATCACCACGAACCCCTGCGCGTACTTCACGAACATCGTCTTCCGGGTGAAGAAGTACCGGAAGTTCATCCCGATGTCGACCCACTCGTTCAGCCCGCTCTCGAACGGCAGCTCGATGCCGAGCCCGACCGAGACACCCCCGGCCTCGGAGGCGCCCTTGTTCGCCGCCTCCATCACGCCCGGCCCGCCGCCGGTGATCACGGCGTACCCGGCCTCGACCAGCTTCCGCCCGAACCGCTCGGCGGCGGCGTACATCGGGTCGTCCGGCTTGGTCCGCGCCGAACCGAAGACGCTGATGGCAGCCCCGAGCTCCGCGAGCATGCCGAAGCCCTCGATGAACTCCGACTGGATCCGCAGTACCCGCCAGGGGTCGGTGTGCACCCAGTCGGACGGTCCGCGGCTGTCCAGCAGGCGCTGCTCCGACGTCGACTGCTGCACCTGGTTACGCCGCATCACCACGGGCCCGCGCTGCTGCGACTGCGGGCGGTCCGGGTGGATCGATGGTTCTGCCATACCCCCAGATTAGTGCGGCGGCCCACCGGCGACCCGCAGTACGGCCGCGTCCAGCCAGCCGTCAATAGACAACTAGCTAGCTGTCAACCAGCTTCTCAACCGCTGTTCACACTGCTCGATCTCCGCCTCCGGCACGTACTCCTCCTGCTTGTGCGCGAGCAGCGGGTCGCCCGGCCCGTAGTTCACCGCCGGTACGCCGAGCAGCGTGAACCGCGCGACGTCCGTCCACCCGAACTTCGGCTGCGGCTCACCCCCGACAACCTTCAGAAACGCGGCCGCAGCCGGACGCTCCAGCCCAGGAAGCCCACCCGGCGCCGAGTCCGTCACAACCACCTCGAACCCGTCGAACACCTCCCGGACATGCGCCTCGGCCTCCGCCTCCGACCGGCTCGGCGCGAACCGGTAGTTCACCGTCACCGTGCACAGATCCGGTACGACGTTGCCCGCGACCCCGCCGCTGATCGCGACCGCGTTCAGCCCCTCGCGGTACTCCAAGCCGTCGATCGGCACCCGGCGAGGCTCGTACGCCGCCAGTCGCGCCAGCACTTCACCGGCCGCGTGGATCGCGTTGTGCCCCATCCAGGACCGAGCCGAGTGCGCCCGCTCGCCGCGAGTCGTGATCTCGGCCCGCATAGTCCCCTGGCAGCCTGCCTCGACCACCGCGTTCGACGGCTCCATCACCACCGCGAACACGCCCTGCAGCAACTCGGGCGAAGACTGGGAGAGCTTGAACAGCCCGTTCCGCTCGGCCTCGATCTCCTCGCAGTCGTAGAACACATAGGTCACGTCGCGGCACCGGCTCGGTCAGCGTCGCGGCGAGCCGGAGCCCGACCGCGACCCCGCCCTTCATGTCGCAGGCGCCGAGCCCGTGGATCAGCCCGTCCGCGCGCCGCGCCGGCAGGTTGTCGTTCAGCGGCACGGTGTCGAGGTGACCGGCGATCACGATCCGCTCGGCACGACCGAGCTCGGTCCGGGCGACCACCGTGTTCCCGTGCCGGCTGACCGTCAGATGCGGGTACGCCGACAGCGCGACCTCGACCGCGTCGGCCAGTTCCTGTTCGGTCCCGCTGACCGACGAGATGTCGACCAGCGACTCGGTCAGGTCCGGTCCGGACTGGGTGAGATCAAGCTTGGTCATCGGTCTCCTCGGCAACAGCAGGGGGCAGGAACACACAGAACTCGTTGCCCTCGGGATCGGCGCAGACCCACCAGCCGATCTCGTCATCCTTGGGCCGCAGCAGTGTCGCACCCGCGTCCAGCACTGGCTGCAGCTCCTCGGCGGTGACGTCCCAGTGGATCCGGTTCTTGACCGTCTTCGGCTCGGGCACGGGATTGAAGACCCAGTACGGGAACGGCAGCCCGGGAACGTTCTCCAGCCAGTACCACGGAGTGGCGGGGTTGTGTGAGACGTCGCCACCCACCAGACCCGCCCACCAGCGCGCCTGCGCCTCCGGGTCGACCGAGTCCACCACCAGCTCTATCAAGCGGTACGCCGGGAGGCTCTCCCGCACGAACCCGCAGAACTCACCACCCTCGGGATCCTCCAGGACGGCCCAGTGCTGCTCGTCGCTGATCGGACTCTGCACCACCGCGCCGAGCTTCTCCAGCTCCTCGATCGAGTCCGCGTGCACGTCCAGATGCACCCGCTGCTTGACCGTCCGCGGCTCCGGAACCTGATTGATCCACACCGTCTTCTCCGGCCGGTCCCCCACCAGCACGGCCGGATTGTCCGCCGGTGATGTCAAACCCAGGACCCGTCCCCAGAACGAAGTCATCGCACTAGGACAGGTGACATCCACACACAGGTCCTTGAACCTCGCAACACCCATCCCACCAGGCTAGTCGGTCGAGGTCGTGAAGCTCATCGAGTCGGCAGTGAAACCCTTGGTCGCGGCAGAACCGCTGGACCAGACCGTGAGGCTGATCCGGTTGCTGGAGGCAACAGCGGAGTACGTGGTGGTGAGCTGCTGCCAGCCGGCGAGCGTAGTGAGGACACCAGTCTTGGAACCGACTGTCGCTCCATTGGAGTTTCGTTCGCGGACGTAGAGGTTCAGCTTCTGCCCGGCGACGTCGGGTTTGACCCAGACGCTCGCCGTGTAGGTCTTGCCGGCGGCGGTCGCGTTCGTCGTACCGTCCAACGTCTCTGGGCTGCTGGTGAAACCGTGCTGAGCAGCTGCGGACGAGCTGTTGACCGACCGGATCGCGTAGTTGCCGTCATACCCGCCGGAGACGCGGGTGCTCACCGAGTTAGAAGACCAGAGTCCGGTCCAGCCGGTGAGGTCGGTCTCGACGCTCTTGTTGATCACGTACTCGTGGCCGGCCGGTGGCGTCGAGGACGGGCAAGCGGTCGCTTCCCACTGCAGGTACTCGGTGACCTTGTTGGTGATGATCGCGTCGACGCCCCACTGCCGCAGGCGGGCCCAGTTCGTCGCGTCATTCACGGTCCAGGCCTTCACCTGCTGGCCTCGGTAGTGCAGGTCGCTCACCCGGGCCGCGGTCAGGTAGGTGTACTCGAGGTTCTCGCTGACGATCCCGGCCGGCGGCGGGAGGATCGGGTCGTAGCCGAGGATGCTGATGGTCAGTGCCGGATCCGCGGTCTTGAGGTGCTGGACGGCGGGGAACGGTGCTGCGAAGGCCATCACGTGGACCCGCGACTCGAGTCCTCGCAACTTGTTGAGCAGGATCTGCTCCCGGGCCGCGCTCAGACCGGTCGGCTTGATCTCCAGCAGCAGATGCCGGTTCGAGCCCGCGGTGATGACGGCGAGCAACTGGTCGAGGGTCGGCGGGTGCTGCCCGTCGGCGAAGGTCAGCGCGGTGAACCGGGCGGCCGTCATCCCGGCGATCGAGCCGGTCCCGTTCGTCATCCGGTCAACGGTCCCGTCGTGCATGATGACGGGCACCGAGTCGGAAGTGAACTGGACGTCGGACTCGACCCAGGTCGCCCCCGCCGCAAAGCTCGCCTTGAAGGCATTCAGACTGTTCTCCGGCGCCCCCGCGGCATTACCCCGATGGGCGATCCCCACCGGACAGGGCACCGCGGCCGCGGCTTCGGCAGGACTGGAATTTGTGTTGCCGATGGCAACGATGAGACCGGCGATCAAGGTCAGTAGCGGAATCCATGAACGGCGAGTGGGCATGGCGGGTCCTCAGCCTAGGAAATCCCTTACCTAGAAGGGCGCACGATCCACGGTGCACGGCAGTGGTAGCGCGCCGGGGTCCACCAGGAATCCCGCAAAGGATGCTTGCTTTAACCCTTCGCGCCCAGCAGGTTACGTGCTGTGTTTGCGTTGATAGTGCCTGTTCACCCGCTCGCGATTTCCGCACGACGGCGAGCACCAGGTCTGCCGCGGATCGTCCTGCAGGAAGTACTTCACACACCGTGCTGCCGGACACGCCCGCAACCGCACCCGGTCGGGCCCGACCAGAAAGTCGATCCCCGACCGCCCCACCGCGCCAACCAGCAGCGTCGTCGGATCCGTAGATCGTCCCGACCAACTGGTCGCCGGCACTCCATCCGATGGCCAGACAAGATGCGCAGTACCCAGCTTGTCCGCCGCCTTGTTCAGCACGGCCAACGCAGCTTCGGGTTCAAGCAAACGACTGGCATCCGCCCGACTAGGCGGCGCCGGGCTGACCGCACGAGCAAACAACGACCGCACCGCCCGCCGTACGCCGACCAGCGCCTGCCGCAGGTCGTCGTCCACACCTACCGCCGAAGCATCAAAAGAACGCCCGAGTACTTCGGCCGCCAACGGACCGTTGTCTTCCACCCACCCGGCCAGCCCGTCGTCGTCCGCAAGCAGATCCGCGACACCACCCTGCCCGTCGTGCCGAATCGTCCCCGCAAGTTGAAAAGCCAGCATGCCCCGAGTCTAATGGCAAACCCGGTTGATCCCATGTGAGCCGGCACTCTAGGGTGCTGCCGTGAACCCTGACGTGACGCCATCCGTCCACCGGCTGAACCAAGTCCTGGAAGAAGTCGACGAGGCAACCGTCCGAGCACCGTCCCGGTTACCGGGCTGGTCCCGCGGCCACGTGCTCACGCACCTCGCGAACTTCAGCGAGGCGATGACCCGGCAGGTCACCGAAGCGCTCGCCGGCCGGCAGGTCGACATGTACGACGGCGGTCCGCCGGCCCGGACCGCCGCCATCGAGAGCGGAGCCGGCCGCCCGGCCGACGAACTCAAGCAGCACGTCCGGACAGCGACCGCCGGGCTGCTCTCCGCGTGGAGCAAGGTCGACGACTGGAATCGGCCGATCCGGCATCGAGACAGCAATCTCGCCGCCTCGGTCTACACCGGCTGGCGGGAGTTGGAGATCCACACCGTCGATCTCGGCCTGGAGCCGACGAGTGACGGCTGGTCGAAGGAGTTCTGCCTGCATCTGCTGGAGTTCCTGCGACCGAGAACGCCCGCAGACCTGCAGCTGATCCTGCGCGCACCCAACGCCGAGTGGGAGGCAGGTACCGGCGAGCCACGCGTCCTCAGCGGTGCCCTGACCGACCTGACCGCCTGGATGGCAGGCCGCGAACCACAAGGCCCGGTGAGCGGCGACCTCCCGGACCTCAACCCCTGGCCCTGAACGCGGCTCAGCGGCTCATCGTCGTCTGCTCGCCGAGTCGGGACAGTTTCTCCGGGTTGCGTACGGCGTACAGGCCGGTGATGCGGCCGTTCTCGAGCTGGATCGCCAGGACGGCGCTGACCTCGTCCTCGAAGGCTGATGATGAGCGCCGGATGGCCGTTGATATCGACCGGGCGCAGGGAGACGCCGGGGGTGATCCTGCTGAGGAAACCGGCCACCTGATCCGCGCCGACTACTGGTTCGAGAACCGCCTGGACGACGCCGCCACCGTCGGTCAGCAACGTGACGTCCGGCGCGAGGATGTCCAGCAGGCCTTGCAGATCTCCGGTCTCGACGGCTCGCTGGAAGGCGCCGAGCGCGTCCCGGGTCTCGGCGGGCGACACGATCTGGCGTGGCCGGCGGGCCGCGACGTGACCTCGGGCTCGATGCGCGATCTGGCGAACCGCCGCCGGCTTCCGGTCGACGGCCGCGGCGATCTCGTCGTACTCGAGCCCGAAGACATCACGCAGTACGAAGACCGCTCGTTCGGTCGGGCCGAGTGTTTCCAGGACGAGGAGCATCGCCATCGAGACGCTCTCGGCCAGTTCGACGTTCTCGGCGACATCGGGGGTGGTCAGCAGCGGCTCGGGCAACCACGGGCCGACGTACGACTCCTTGCGCCGGCGCAGCGTCCGCAGCCGGGTCAGCGCCAGCCGGGTGGTGATCCGGACCAGATAAGCCCGCTGATGCTCCACCTCGTCGAGATCCACCGCCGACCAGCGCAGCCACGTCTCCTGCAGAACATCCTCCGCGTCCGCCGCCGACCCGAGCATCTCGTACGCGACGGTGAACAGCAGATTGCGATGGGCAACGACTACCTCAGTGGCAGACAAGGTGACCTCCCGACTAGATCAAATCACCCCACAAGGCGCCGCCCCGCCCCACCTTGTGACAAGCACCGATCGTGTCACCCGTCACTCAAACCGCGGCCTCTACTTCAGGCCGGTGGTCTTCATGGCGTCGACCAGGCGCTTCTGGCCGGCTACGAAGACCACGACGGTGGGGATCGCCGCGATCACGGCGGCGGCGAGGATGAGGTTCCAGGCTGAGGCGTACTGGCCCTGCATGCCGGAGATACCGAGCTGGATCACGCGCAGGTCCGGGTTCCGGGTGATGGTCAGTGGCCAGAGGAACGCGTTCCAGTTCGCCAGGAAGAACAGCACGGACAGGGCGGCGAGCATCGGGCGGCTGAGCGGGAGGATGACGCTCCAGTAGCGGCGCCAGTAGCCGCAGCCGTCCAGGTCGGCGGCCTCCTCGAGTTCGCGCGGGATGTTCAGGTAGTACTGCCGGAGCAGGAAGATGCCGAAGGCATGGAAGATGCTCGGCACGATCAGGCCGGCGTAGCTGTCGAGCAGGCCGAGCTGCTTGGCCACCAGGAACAGCGGTACGAGGATCACCGGCAGCGAGACGAGCAGCGTCGACATGATGCCGGAGAAGATGAATCCCGCGGCCCGGGAACCGCAGCCGGGCCAGCGCGTACGCCGCCATCGAGTGGAAGAACAGTGCGAGCACGGTGACCACCACCGAGACCATGCGCTGTTCAACAGGAACCGCGGCATCGGGATCTTCAGCAGCACGTACTGCAGGTTGTCGAACGTCCAGGTCGACGGCCAGCCGAAGGAGAACACGTCCTCGGCCGGCTTCAGTGCACTGATCAGAATCCACACCAGCGGCGCGACCGCGATGATCGCGAGGACATGCGCGAGAACGGGGAAGAATCTAGTCCTCATCGAAACGGCCTCCTCGCGTGAAGGCGAACATGAGGCCGGTGCAGACGCACGAGGATCGCGACGACGACGGTGGTCAGCGCCGCGGCGTACCCCATGTTGTTGAAGGTGAAGGCCTGTTCGTAGATGTAGAGCACGACGGTGCTGGTCGCGCGCGCCGGGCCGCCCTTGGTGAGCACGTAGACCAGGTCGAACGCCTGCAGACCGGTGACCGCGCCGATGGTCGAGTTGATCACCACGAAGAAGCTGGTCGGCCGGAGCAGCGGCCAGATGACGTAGCGGAACCGCTGCCAAGCACTCGCGCCGTCGATCTCCGCGGCATCCTCGAGTTCCTTCGGCACATCCTTCAGGCCGGCCAGGAAGACCAGCATCTGGTAGCCCATCAGGAACCAGACGCTGATCACCACATAGGTGCCCAGGGCAAGCGACGGCGTACCGAGGAACGACACGTCACCGAGCCCGAGCGGAGCGAGCAGCTTCGACAGTGCGCCGCGCTTGTCGACCAGCAGGAACTGCCAGATCAGGCCGACCACGACCAGGCTGACTACGTTAGGGAGGAAGAACGCGGCCCGGACCCAGGCGATGCCCTTGAAGTGGTTCCGGACCAGCATCGCCAGCGCGAAGCTGACCACGAAGGCCAGTCGGCACGAAGGAGATCACGTAGATCCCGGTGATCCTGAGCGACGCCCAGAGCTGGTCGTCGTTCCCCATCAGCTTGTAGTTGGCCAACCCGACGTACTGGTAATTGCCGAACCCGTCGACCTTGAAGAACGCGACACCGAAGGCGAGCACCATCGGCACCGCGACGAAGATCAGCAGGCCGAGGACGTCCGGGGCGAGGAACGCGTACGCCGCCAGGGCCTCGCGGCGCTTCTTGGTCATCGAGGTCTTGACCCGCCGCGGCCTGGTGACCGCGGCGGGTGGATTCGGGGGCGCTGTCGTGGTCACCATCAGCTGATGGGCGCGCCCTGGTAGGTCTTCAGGAAGGTCTCGATCCGGGCCGCCGCATCGGCCGCTGCCTTGCCGGGATCGGCGGCGTTCAGCTGGCAGGCCTGGATCGCGTCGGAGATCGGCTGGTACACCTCCGGTGGGAAGCGCGGCTCCGGCTTCCCGGTCGGCGCGATCTCACTGACGAACTTCTTCAGTACTCCGCCGGCGAAGGCACCCTTGGTGTCCGCGGCCTGCTGCACCGACTTCCGCGGCGGCACGTTCGTCTTGACGACGGTGTTCCACTGCCGCTGCCGCTCGATTCCCTCGGCGTCGGTCGAGCCGAGCGCCCAGGTGATGAACTTCGCCGCGGCCTCGGGATTCTTGCCCTTGGCATTGGCCACGAAGGCCCAGCCGCCGAGGTCGGTGGCCGGCTTGCCGCCGTCCGGAGTCGGGTGCGGGATGATCCCGTACTTGAAGTTCTTCGCCTTCGTGCGCAGATCGGAGACGGCCCAGATCCCGCTCTGCTGCATCGCGGCCGCGCCCGAGCCGAGGTTGGAGACGACGTCGCCACCGCCGTCGCCGAGTGCCTTGCGCGGGGCGAACTTGTTCTTCACCGTGTCCTGCCAGAACTTGAGCGCCTGGACGGCAGCCGGTGAGTCGAAGGCGACCTTGCCGTCCTTGATCGGCGTCCCGTCGCCCTGCCAGAGGAACGGGTACCAGGTGAAGTTCTGGTAGTAGCCGGGCAGCGTCTCGAACATCACGCCGTACCGGTCCTTGCCGGTGAGCTTCTCTGCCACGGCCAGCGTCTGGTCCCAGGTCTTCGGCAGGTCCGCCTCCGACAGGCCGGCCTTCTCGAACGCGGTTTCGCTGTAGTACAAGGCGAGCGGCTCGATCTCCATCGGCAAGCCGTACACCTTGCCGTCAACGCTTCGCGCTTCCAGCAGCCCGGGCAGGTAGTCCGCCTTGGACTCCGCGGTCAGCGCCGACGAGAGATCCTGCAGCACCCCTCCGTTGTAGTAGCGCAGGAAGTCGCCGGGGCTGATCAAGAAGATGTCCGGGCCCTGGCCGGACTGGAACGCGGTCTGCAAGGTCGTCCCGCTGAGGTAGTCCTTGCCGGCGATGTAGCGGAGCTTCACCTTGGCGTCGTTGTTGGCGTTCCACTGCTCGACCAGCGAGACGAACCACTTGCTCTGCGGGTTGGCGTCGTCGGCCGGACCGTAGAAGTTCCAGAACGACAGCTCCTTGCCGCCGCCACCGCTGTCGTCGCCACCGCACGCGGTCAGCAGCGGACCCCCGACCGCCGAGGCGGCGAGCGCACCGAGCAGGACACTACGCCGGCTGAGCGGCCTTGCAGGGAAGGGAGTTGCCGGCATCAGTACTCCAGAGAAATGTGGGCAATCGATTTCTCACAAAGTACGAGTGTCGATCCAGAGGGTCAAGAGCTCCAGCCTGCCGGATTTGTCAGGATCTGCGATTCTCCTTGTTTTGAAGCTTTCGAGCAGGATGCAGTCGTTGACACCACCGTGACGGATTGCCTACTCTTCGGAAATCGATTTCTGACTTCTGAGCTTGAAGGGTGGGGCGGATGCCGGCACTGCCTCGGGAGCTGGTGACGCGCGGCCTGGCGGCGGCGCGGAGTGCGATCGAGACCGAGGCAGCCGCGGTGTCAGCACTCGCGGGTCGCCTCGACGGGGTGTTCCTCGACGTACTGACCGCGGTTGCCGGTTGCGAAGGGCACCTGGTCGTGACCGGGCTCGGCAAGTCGGGTCTCGTCGGACGGAAGATCGCCGCGACCCTGGCCAGCACCGGTACGCCGGCCACCTTCATCCATGCCGGTGATGCCTTGCACGGCGACTCGGGTGCGGTCACCTCACGCGATCTGGTGCTCGCCCTGTCCGCATCGGGCGAAACGGCCGAGGTCTGCGCCTTCGCCCGGATGCTCGCCGACCGCGACATCCCGGTGATCGCCATGACCGGCGCCGAGGAATCCACTCTCGCAAAGCTGGCGACGTACACCCTCGACACGATGGTCCTGCGCGAAGCAGATCCGCTGAACCTGGCCCCTACCGCGTCAACGACCGCAGCCCTGGTGATGGGCGACGCACTCGCCTGCGCCCTCGTAGTACTGCGGGAGTTCACGCATCACGACTTCGCCCAGTTCCACCCGTCGGGAGCGCTCGGCCGCAAGTTGCTCGGGGAGGAGGTGTGAAGTACGACGTGCTTGGCCTCGCCTCCGGCTCGGCGGGTCATGGGGCTGAGCTCCCGCCCTTCCCTCGTCCCTCCGGTCGCTTCGCTCCCTCCACTCCTCAGTCCAGGCCGGGAGGCCCCATGACCTTGCGATACGACGTTTGCGTCTTCGGATCGTTTATGAAGGACCTTGTCGCGAGTGCTGAGCGGCGGCCGTTGCCTGGGGAGACTTTGCATGGGACCGGGTTTGCTGAGTTCCTTGGGGGGAAGGGCGTCAATCAGGCGATTGCGGCGGCTCGGATGGGGGCTCGAACGGCGATCGTGGGGACGATCGGGGACGACCGGTACGGCGATGAGTTTCTGGAGTTGCTGAAAGGCGACGGGGTCGACACCGAGTGGGTGATGCGGCATCCGGAGCTCGGCACTGGAGTGGGGTTGCCGCTGGTGCTGCCTGATGGGGGCAACTCGATCATCATCGTGTCGCGGGCGAACGCGGCGATCACGCCCGCTGACATCGAGGCGGCGGGCGACGTGCTGGCGGCGAGCGCAGTACTGAGTGTTCAGCTGGAACTCCCGGTCGAGGCGAGCCGGGCTGCCCTCCGGCTCGCCTCGGCCGCGGGCGTGACGACGATCCTCACGCCCGCGCCGGTCGGGACGATCGACTCCGCGCTCGGCGAGTTCGTCGACATCCTGGTACCGAACGAGGTGGAGGCGGCCGCGCTGACCGGGCTCGACTGCGACGACGAGTCCCAGGTCCCGGCGATCGCCCGGCGGCTCACCTCCGAGTGGGACCTGCACGGCTGCGTGATCACGCTCGGCGCGCGCGGCGCCTTCGTCCGCGACGAGCTGACCGGCGAGGAGATCCGGTTCCCCGCCCACCGGGTGCCAACCGTCGACACGGTCGGCGCCGGCGACGCCTTCTGCGGCTCACTCGCAGCTTCCCTCGCAGCCGGCGCCGCCCTCACAGACGCCGTACGCCTGGCCAACGCCGCAGCCGCCCTCTCCACCACCCACCACGGCGCCGCCGCCTCAGCCCCAACCCGCCCCACCGCCGAAGCCCTCCGCGACACCCACCCCCTCCCCGCCCACCTCCCCACCCCATGACACCCCAGCCAATCCACGGCTGGTGGGATCGGCGGGCGATCCCGGCGGGACGGTGCGCCTCGTGAGATCCTTGTGCGGTCCAGGCGGGTAGGGGTTCAGGAGCGGGGAGCGAGCATGACGACGATCTACGACGTCGCGCGTAGATCCGGCGTGTCGCCGGCCACCGTTTCGCGGGTGCTCAGTGGTCGGCGCAACGTGGATCCGGAACTGTCCGAGAAGGTCCGCACCGCGGTCGCCGAGCTCGGCTACCGGCCCAACGGCGTCGCGCGGAACCTCCGCAAGGCGAGTACGAACCTCTGGGCCGTGGTCATCTCCGACATCGAGAACCCGTTCTTCACCTCGCTCGTCCGCGGGCTCGAGGACGTCGCGCAGACCGAGGGCTACCACGTCGTGCTCTGCAATTCCGACGAGGATCCGGCGAAGGAAGCGGCGTACGCGTCCGCAGTACTGACCGAGCAGATGGCCGGCGTCGTCATCTCCCCCACCTCGACCGCCGACGGGGTCGAGCTGCTCGACGGGGCGAAGACGCCGATGGTGCTGATCGACCGCCGGGTCGAGGGCGTCGAGGCCGACACCGTGCTGGTCGACAACGAGCACGGCGCGGCCGAGGGCGTGAAGCACCTGATCGACGGCGGCTACGAGCGGATCGCCTGCATCACCGGACCGCGCAAAGTCAGTACGGCGATGGACCGGCTCGCCGGCTACCGTTCCGCGCTGCGCGGCGCCGGGATCCGGTACGACAAGGACCTGGTCCGGCACGCCGACTTCCGCGAGGCCGGTGGATTCGCGGCGATGGAGAGCCTGCTCGACCTGCCCGAACCGCCCGAAGCGCTGTTCGTCACCAACAACCTGATGACGGTCGGCGCGCTGGAATGCCTCGCCAAACGAGGTCTCCGAGCACCCGACGACATCGCCATCGTCGGCTTCGACGACATCCCCTGGGCCGACCTGGTCGTCCCCTCGCTCACCACGGTCGCCCAACCGACGTACGAACTAGGCCGTACTGCGGGCCTGTTGCTCAAGGACCGCATCGCCGCCCCCGGCCGTCCCCCGTCGACGGTCACCCTCCGGACCGAGCTCCACGTCCGCGCAACCTCAGCCCCGAAGAAGAAGTAGCGAACCGCCACCACCGACCTTCACGGCAATCAGCCGATCCCCCACGCTCAGCGTCGACCATCGGAGCGCTGACTCAGGTGCTTAGACAGTGCTGGAGATCCGCCGTCTCGGGTCGTACTGCGGGACCCAGCGGGCGAGCCAGCCGGTGCCTGCGACCGTGAGCGCGCCCAGCGCCAGGCTTGCGGCGGCGAGCGGCGCGACGAAGGTGATCGCGCTGATCAGGATCGGGCCGACGACACTGCCGAACTCGGCACAGAACGTCCACCCGCCGAGAAACTGCGCCCGCAGCTGGGCAGGCGCGGCGTCCGCACCGAGAGTCTTGACGATGCCCGAGCCGAGACCGTTGCCTACGGCCATCAAAATGCCGACGGCGAGCACGCCGAGCAACGCAGTACTGAGTGGCAGCGTGAGCATCCCGATCCCCAGCAACAGCGTGGCCGGCACCGCGATCCAGACCCGGCCGAAGCGATCCATCACCAGCCCGGCCGGATAGAACAGCAGCATCTCGATCCCGTTCGTGATGCCGAAGACGATCGAGGTATCGGTCGCGGAGAGCCCGACATGCTCGCCCCACAAGGGAATCAGGCTGGTTCTCGCCGCGCGCGCGATGGCGATCACGAAGACACCGACCCCGAGCGTGAGGAACGTCCGCCGGTAGTCCCAGAGCACCTTCTTGATCGGCTGGTTCTCAGCCACCACTCCGCCGATGCCGTCAGGTTCGCCCGCGGCGAGCAGGACGATACCTGCGGCTAAAGATCCAGCGACCCCGACACCGTAGGCCGCGGCGATCCCCCAGAAGTGTCCCGCCGCCGCACCCAGGAACGGCCCGACGAAGAGCCCGATCCGACTGACACCACCCAGCGTCGACAGCGCCCGAGCCCGCAGCTCGATCGGCACCACCTCAGTCACATACGACTGCCGAGCCAGACTGAACACAGCACCCGCCAGACCGGCGACGAGCAGCGCGAGGCCCAACAGCCAAGGCGTCCTGACCACCATCGCCACCAACCAGGCGACCGCGCTGACCGCGGCGGCGACCAGCAACGCACGCCGCTCACCGATCCGTACGACGAGCGCGCCGGCCGGAAGCGATCCCGCGAACTGCCCGATCCCCAGCACCCCGACGAGAAACGCAGCAAACCCGACGGACGCTCCGAGCTGCAGAGCCGACAACGCAACCACCGGCAGCACGGCGCCTTGCCCGACAGCATTCAGAACAGTCGGCCCGAACGCCGGAACAGCAACCTGCCACAGGCTGAACTCCCGCCCCGCCATTCCCATCTCCCATCCCAATATATCTCGACATCAAGATACACGACATGGAGACAACTGCTGTTCTAGTGGGGTGGTGGAGGTGGGGTGTTGCCGAGCGTTGATCCACGCGATGTAGTCGCGGGCGGTGAGCTCTGCGGGGCGAGGGGCGAACCCAGCGGTGAGGGCTTTGGTGTTGTCGAGTTGGAAGGTGCCGTCGTTGGTGCCGTCGTGCGGGAGGTGGAAGCGGTCCTCGGCCGGGTCCCAGTCGACAGAGGCGGCAGCCGGTACTACGGAGCGCCAGGCGTCGGCCAGGTCCGCCATCGTGCTCGTCGGGCCGACGACGTTGAACGGGCCGGCGAGTGCCTCCGTTGTGAGGCGTAGCGCGAAGGCGGCGAGGTCGCGGGCGTCGACGTACTGGATCGGCTGGTCCGGGCGGGCGGCGCACTCCATCGGCCGACCGGTTGCGAGCGCCTCGCCCCAGTTGCCGAAGTCCGGGTTGTACGGGCCGACGACGTAGCCGGAGCGCAGCGCCGCAGTACGGGATCCGAAGACCGCTTCGAGTTCCGCCTCGCAGCGCACCTTGTGCGGACCGTAGAGATCCATCGTGAACTCGTCCTCGGCCGCGCCCGACGGCCAATCCAGCAAGCGCGCCGACTCGGTCATCCCCGGCGTCACCTTGCTCGCGTAGACGGCGATCGAGGACATGTAGGTGTAGTGCCCGACACGATCCCGCAGTACGGCGGCGCTCAGCCGCACGTCGCGGATCAGGAGCCCCGACATGTCCACCACGCCGTCCCACTCGCCACCCGTCAGCACCTCAGGCGCAGACCGATCGCCGACCAACTCGGTGACACCCGGGAACAGCCCAGGATTGGTCAGCCCGCGGTTGAAGAGCGTCACCTCGTGTCCGTCACGGAGCGCCGCCTCGACCACATGCCGCCCGAGGTTCTTCGTACCGCCGAGAACCAGCAGTCTCATCGCGACACCTGCTGGTCGAGTTCGGCGACGAGCGGTTCGATCCAGTCCTTCGACGGCGGCACGAGTCGATGCCCTTCGGTCACGATCCAGCCCAGCGCGCGCACGATGAAGCAGACCCCGCCGACCGCCACCTGCCGGCGGACGAGCTCGGCGTCGGCGCCCGACGCGTCGATGTACCGGGCAACGATCGGCTCGGCTTGGTGGCCGACGGCAACGGCATCGCGGACGAGCGTGTAGAGGTCGCTGAGATGCGGCGCGAGATAAGCCAACGGCCAGTCGACGGCGCGTCCAGCGCTGCCCGTCGGTGACGAGGTTCTTCGGCACGAAATCCCCATGTACTACGGCCGCCGGCGTCTCGCGATGAAGTTCGTCGAGCGCGGGAACCACCCGCGTGATCACCCGCGCCGGCGAGATCGTCCCCGATCGCGTCGACTCGGCGTACAAGCGCAGCCAACTGCTCGCCCGGCGAACTCGCTCTCACCCGCCACCTCTCGCGAACGGATCGAGGCCAGCACTTCGGCCGCGGCCAGGAACCCGTCCGCGGACGGCTCCTGCTCGAGATTCACCCGCCCGACGTCGGCCAGCACGAGCAGTACTGCGTCGTCGGTCGTCACGTGATGGATCAGCTCAGGCGCGGGAAGCTCCAGCGGCACGACGAACCGCTCGTACGCCGACGCCTCGCCGGCCTGCGCATCGCTACCCCGCTTCACGATCACACTGCGCAGTCCGTAGGAGAGCCGCCAAACCTCGGACGACCCCCACTCCCGCAACAGCTCACCCTTCGCCTCCGCAATCGAAGCCGACTGCGTCGCAGTCAACACGGGATCCGCGAGGTGATCGATCCAGCCGGGAAGCATGATCAACGGCCTGCCTTAACTATTCGACTGACGATGTGGCGGGCTACCTGGGCGGGGTCGAGGTCGGTGACTATGCGGTGCGGGCCGGTGGGGTCGGGGGTGAAGTCGGTGCGGCCGTCGACGGCGACCTCTACGTGGCCGGTGGTGAAGGTGAAAAGGTCCGGCTCGACCATCATCAGTACGGCGGCTGGGTCGTGCGGGGTGTTGAAGTCGGCCTCGCGGTACTTCCAGTACTGCCTGATCTCCCGGCCCAGCAGCTCACCCAGCGGCCCGGCGGCCTCGATCTCGGCGACTTCCGCGGCGCCGAGTCGCAACCGCTTGGTCTGCTCCAGCCCGATCGCGGTCACCGGCACTCCCGACCCGAAGACCGCCGCGGCCGCGTCGATGTCGCACTTGATGTTGTGTTCGACCTTCTCGGTCACGAACTGCCCACCCATCAGCGCGATCTGTGAGATCCCGTCGCCCCGGCCGCTCCACCGCCTCGGCGAGGTTCGTCAGCGGCCCGATCGCCAGCACGGTCGACGAACCAGCCAGCAGCTCGATCGGATCAGCCGCACCGGAGACCTGCTCCTGCTCGAGATCCGGCATCAGCGCGCCTTCGTGCCCGGCCCACCAGACCGGCCGCCCCGACCGGGCCTCTGCACGCCCGGGCACGACCGGCCCGACCGTCCGGCCCGCGACCCGGGCCAGCCGAGCGACCATCCGTGCGCGCAGCAGCACATCGCCGTACACGGTGGTCACACCGGTTAGTTCAAGCTCTGGAGAGCCGAGGATGGCGGCCAAGGCCAGGACGTCGTCCACGTCGGAGCCGATGTCGGTGTCCAGGACCAGCGTCGTGACAGGTGGCATCGTCCGAGGGTATTCGGTCAGCGGATCGTCCGAGGGCCAGACCAGGGCCCCGCGGCCGACCAGGCGTCTGGCAGGCTTTGGGGTATGACTGACAACGCCACGCACGCCTGGGGCTACGGCCTTGCCACCGTCACCGAGCAGGGTTCGACCCTGGACGTCTGGTACCCGGCCCCCGCACTGGGCGCCGCGCCGGACGACGTGAAGGCACCGGCCGAGCTGATCGCTGCCGAGGGCAACGACGAGCTCCGCCAGGTCCGCCGGGTCGTGGTCAAGTCCGAGATCGTCCTCGACCAGGCACCGGCCGACGTCGCCGACGCGTACCTGCGGCTGCACCTGCTCTCGCACCGGCTGGTCCGCCCGCACGGTCTGAGCCTGGACGGCATCTTCGCCGCGCTGCCGAACAACGCGTGGACCTCGCACGGCCCGGTCCCGGTCGAGCAGGTCGAGCAGGTCCGGCTCCGCGCCCGCGCCGCCGGACTGCACCTGAGCGTCACCAGCGTCGACAAGTTCCCCCGGATGACGGACTACGTCGTACCGAGCGGGGTCCGGATCGCCGACGCGGACCGGGTCCGGCTGGGCGCGCACCTCGCCTCCGGGACCACCGTCATGCACGAGGGCTTCGTGAACTTCAACGCCGGCACGCTCGGGAACGCGATGGTCGAGGGCCGCATCGTCGCCGGGGTGGTCGTCGACACCGACACCGACATCGGCGCGGGCTCGTCGATCATGGGCACGCTGTCGGGCGGCGGAACGCAGGTCATCTCGATCGGCAAGCGCTGCCTGCTCGGCGCGAACGGCGGTACCGGGATCTCGCTCGGTGACGACTGCGTGGTCGAGGCGGGGCTCTACGTCACCGCCGGGACCAAGGTCACGCTGCCCGACGGCACCGTGGTGAAGGCGCGTGAACTCTCCGGGCAGCCGGGCCTGCTGTTCATCCGGAACTCGGTCACCGGTGCAGTGGAGGCGCGGCCGCGCAAGGGTGAGGGCATCACGCTCAACGAAGCGCTGCACGCCAACGCGTGACGGACCCGACTTCGCAGTACGCCAACCAACCGTCCCCTGCAGTACGTCGTACCGACTGTGACTCACCCAACGGAACCAGGTCCTAGCCGCCGGACGTTGGGACACGTATGAAGCGCGGGCCGATCGTCGTCGGAGCAGGGCTGGCTGTGCTGGCCCTTGCCATCTACGCGGGGATCTCGGTGATCAAGGGCAAGGGCATCGGGCCACTGCTGCCTCCCCAGGAGCAGTGCCAGGCCAGCGCGGGCGGCAACACGGTCGTGGTCGACCTGGAGCAAGCAGAGTCGGCGGCGATCATCGTAGGAGTCTCCGTACGGCGTGGGCTGCCGGCCAAGGCAGCCACGATCGCCCTGGCCACGGCGTACCAGGAGTCGAACCTGCGCAACCTGAACCACGGTGACCGGGACTCGCTCGGGCTGTTCCAGCAGCGGCCGTCACAGGGCTGGGGGACGATCGCGCAGGTGCGGGACCCGCACTACTCGTCCTGGAAGTTCTACGACGCTCTGGTGAAAGTGCGTGACTACCAGAAGCTCGCGGTGACGGTAGCTGCCGACAAGGTGCAGCGGAGCGCTTTCCCGAACGCCTATGCCGACCACGAGGCGGATGCGCGCGTGCTGGCGTCTGCGTTGACCGGGAACAGCAAGGCTGCGCTCTTCTGCACGGTGAACACCTCGTCGATCCAGGCCGAGGCGATGGGGACGAACGGGCTCACCCCGCGCGCCGAGGCGGTGCGGCAGGACCTGCTCAAGACCTTCGGGAAGCTGTCGATCGGCGGCTACGAGCCGGGCGGCACCACCACCGGTCACATGGAGGGCTCCGCCCACTACGACGGACGGGCGCTCGACATCTTCGTCAAGCCGATCTCGACGGCGAACACGCTCAAAGGCTGGGCCCTGGCGCAGTACCTGGTGGCCCGAGCCGACTACCTGAAGATCCAGACCGTCATCTTCTCCGACCGGATCTGGACCGCCGGCTCCAAGTCCGACAACGGGTGGCGTACCTACACACCCCCGGACCGCCCCGGCAACAAGGACACCCTGCGCCACCTCGACCACGTCCACGTGGACGTCCTCGAAAACTGACGGCTCCCCCAGCCAGGCCGGGAGAGCCGTCAGAAGTACAGCGGGTGCTTACTCGTCGTGTTCCTGCGGGGGCAGGGCCGCGATGAACGGGTGGTCCTTGTCGATCTTGCCGAGCTTGGACGCGCCGCCGGGCGAACCCAGGTCGTTGAAGAAGTCGACGTTCGCGGTGTAGTAGTCCTTCCACTGCTCCGGGGTGTCGTCTTCGTAGTAGATCGCCTCGACCGGGCAGACCGGCTCGCACGCTCCGCAGTCGACGCACTCGTCGGGGTGGATGTAAAGCATCCGGTTGCCCTCGTAGATGCAGTCGACGGGGCACTCCTCGACACAAGCGAGGTCCTTGAGGTCAACACACGGCTGCGCGATGACGTAGGTCACTGGTACTCCTCCTATAGCCAGCAAGCGCAGCGGGACAGGGTGCTGCGGTGCGGTGGTGCTCGGTGCAGTCTCTAGTATCAGGCTAGTACTACGCCCACTCTGCCAGGAGTCCGCATCGTGTCAGGCCTCAGCGCCCGTGATATCGGCCACCGTGTCGTGGTTCGCTACCGGCTTCCGGGCGGCCAGTTGACCGATGTGCTCGGCGTTCTCCAGTCGCTGGACGCCGATTCGCTCACTGTCCGCCACTCCGACGGTACGCCGTACGCGGTCAGAATCGGCGATGTGAGCGCGGCAAAACCGATTCCCCCGCTCGTGCTCCGGCCCGTCGATGTGGAGCAGCTCTACCTCACCACGGCGCTCGGCCGGCCCGCGGTGGAGACCTCGTACGTCGGGCAGTGGTTGCTCCGGGCGTCCGAGGGCTGGACTGGCCGCGCCAACTCGCTCCTGCCGGCCGGGGACCCGGGGATGCCGCTCGCTGACGCCTTGAAGCACACAGAGGCCTTCTACGACGAGCGTGGCCTGCCTCCGCTGGCCCTGATTCGGCTGGGCACCAGAGCTAGACGCCGAGTTCCGGCAGCACGGCTGGGTGGAGTCGCGCCCGGGGCAGTCGGACGCCCTGGTCCTGCATACTTCGCTGGATCTGGTGAACGGCGTACCGGCGTACGAGGTGGAGATTGAGGACAAGCCTGACGCCGAGTGGTACGCAACCGCCTTCGAGGGGGACGTGCCTGCGCCTGCTCCGAAGGTGATGGAGGGCGCTCCCAAGGCGGCCTTCGCCTCGATCCGTCAGGACGGGAAGGTCGCTGCGGTCGGTCGTGGCTCCATGACCGGCCACTGGCTCGGCATCGACGGCGTCCGCGTGCACCCGTCGTACCGCCGGAGAGGGCTCGCCACGGCGGTCCTGCAGGGGCTCGCTCGCTGGTCCGGCGCGCAGGGCGGCCGTCGTACCTACCTGGAAGTGCTTGAAGACAACACAGCCGCCGTCAGCACCTACCTGAGCCTCGGCTACGCAGAGGCGTACCGCTACCGCTACCTCACCAGCCGCTGAGCCGAAGCCGCTCCCAGCACCGCCAGCACGACAAACCCACCCAGTACGACGCTCAGCGCGTACTGCGGCGCCGTGTGCCCGGAGACGAGCCATGCGTAGCTAGAACCCGCCACAGCAACTCCCAAGCGCTCCAGAGAGCTGCGCATTGGTAGCGACAACCCCAGAAAGATCTGACGCGTACTGCGTGGGCATGCTCGACGTGACCGCCCCGATCAGCGTGTTGGCGCTGATCCCCAGCCCAAGCCCGCCGATAGCGAGTAGACCGAACAGCAGCGGCCCAGAGAGCCCGCCTAGCAACAGGTAGATCAGCACGGCCAGGTAGCCCGTTGCCAGTAGCAAGCACCCGACTACCGGCATCCCTTGGTAGCTACGCCTCAGCCGCGGCAGCACCGGGCCAGCTACGCCGAACGCAGCAACCCACGCCACCATGGCGAAACCGGCGTAGGCAGGGCTCTTGCCGAGTCCCTGTTGCAGATACAACGCGAGGACGAACAGCAGGGCGAAGTAGGTGCCCGTAGTCAGCGCATGAGCCAGTAGACCGGCCCTGACCGAAGCGTTACGCAGTACAGGGCGGGCGATCAGCGGACGACCACCGCGCGAGACGGCCCGGCGTTCGCCGTACTCGAAGAACAGAGCCATCGGCACGCTCAGGGCCAGGCAGATCCAGGACCAGGCGGGCCAGCCGCGTTCGGACCCGAGCAGCAGCGGCACGATCACCAGCAGGACGGCAGCCGACAAGGTCAGCACTCCCCGCAGATCCAGACTCTGCCGCTCCCCAGCGACCGCATCGGCCGGCAGCGCCCGCCGGGCCACCAGCAGCAGAGCGACCCCGATCGGCACGTTGATGAGGAAGATCGGCCGCCAACCGGTCCCGAACAGGTCGGCCGCGATCAGCAACCCGCCCAGGATCTGACCGGCGACAGCCCCACCCGACAACGCGATCGAGAAGTACCCGAGCGCCCGGAGCCGATCACGACCGGCGAAATGCAACTGGATCCCGCTCAGCACCTGCGGAACCATCAACGCCGCCCCGGCCCCCTGGACGAACCGCGCCACCGTCAGCGAGTAGATCTCCGGCGCCACCCCACACCCCAGCGAAGCCGCAGTGAAGACCGCCAGCCCGAGCACGAACACGCGCTTGTAGCCGAGCGAGGACCCCAGCCGCGCACCGGTGATGAGCAGTACTGCGAACGCGACCACGTACCCGGAGACCACCAGCGCGACCTGCCCCTCCGACGCGTTCAGGTCGAGGCCGATCGACGGAGCCGCGATGTTGGCGACGGCGGTGTCCACGTTCGCCATGAACTGGCCGGTGAGCAGTACGGCGAGCAGAGCGGTTCTGGATTGTGTCAGTACTTGCATAGCCGTTGAACGGCATCCGCGACGAAGTTGTGAGTAGGGTCTGGCCATGGCAGACCATGTCGCTGAGCATCCGGAGTACGCGGGTGACTACGAGGGCACAATCCAGGTCGAGTACACCCCGCATCCCGGACGACGGCGTCGCCGATCCGGGCGAGATCGTCTGGACCTGGGTGCCGTTCGAGGAGGACCACCACCGCGGCAAGGACCGCCCGGTGCTGGTGGTCGGCTCGGACGGGCCGTTGCTGCTCGCGCTGATCCTGACCAGCAAGGACCACGACCGCGACGCCGCCGACGAGGCCCGCTGGGGGCGCGTCTGGCTCGACATCGGCAGCGGTCCCTGGGACAAGGACGGGCCGACGCTCCGAAGTACGGCTCGACCGCGTACTACGGATCGATCCGGCGCAGGTCCGCCGGGAGGGCTGCGGTGGTCGGCGAGGACATCTTCAACGACGTCGCCGACCACCTGCACGAACTCCATCGGGCCTGAAGCTCAGGTCGGGGGGCGGGTGGTGCGTGCCGCCGCCCGGCTTGCCGGGGCTGTCCGGGGTGGACGGCGGGGTGCCCGGCTTCGGGCCGCAGCGGATGTCGTCGGCCGCGTTGTACTTCGTGGTGAAGGACTCGGTCTTCACCCGCTGGCCGTTCTTCGCGAAGAACCGGTGGATGGTGATGTCGAAGCCCTCGGTCGGCGCCTGCGGCCGGCAGCCGGCCTCGGTGCTGTAGACCACCGACGGCGAGCGGAAGTTCGACTTCGCCGACTGGCCCGCGGTGATGTCCCAGACCTTGGTGCCCCAGATCTTCACCGTCAGCGTGCCCTGTCGGCCCGGCGTCGACGGCGTGAAGATGGTCTGCACGAAGATCCCGTGACCGGAGTCGTTCAGGAACTTCAGGTCCACCGAACCCCAGGCGACGGTGGCCTCGCGGCCGACCGGGTAGCGGCTGATGTAGACGCTGTGCGCCTTGTGCTCGACGTCCTTCAGACCGGCGAAGAAGGCCGCGTTGAAGGTGGTGGTGGCCGACTGCGAGACGCCGCCGCCGAGGTCGAGGACGAACTTGCCGCCGTTGATGATGTTGCCCTCGGTGAAGCCGTTCTCCTTGGTCCGCTCGCCGACGATCTTGTTCAGGCTGAACATCTCGTTCGGCTTGAGCAGCGTGCCGTTGATCCGGCGGGCCGCAGTACCGATGTTCACGTTCCGGTAGGTGGCGTGCGGGAAGTGGGTGGTGAACTGCCCCATCACCTCTTTGATGCCGAGCGCCTGGGCCGCCTCGGTGGTGACCTTCGCCTTCGACTGGGCCAGCCCGACCGACGCCTTCCGGTCCGCACCGGTCTTCGGCAGGATCGACAGGATCGCCGGGATCACCTTGTCGCGGGCGACGACCATGCCGTCGACCGCCGGGACCACCTGCGGCTTGCCGGCGACGATCGCGATCGTGGCGTCCTTCGGCAGCGATCTCGAGCTGCTTGAACCGGGCCTTGAACAGCGGCTCCAGCTTGGCCGCGTCCAGCGTCGGGGTGAAGTCGCCGTCCTTCGCGGTCAGCTTCAGCGCGGGAGCGAACTCGGCCGGCTTCAGGTCGACGCCCTTGTCCCCGACGGTGAGCCGGATCGGCCCGGACATCGCCGGCTCGGCGTACTCCTTCATCGCCTTGTCGATCGCGTCCGTACCGGCCTTGGGCTTGCTGACCTCGACCGGGAGGTCGCGCGGGTTGCCGTCGGACGGGTAGCCGGCGACCAGGGTGTCGGTCGCCTTGCCGTTGTCCAGCTGCAGGCCGTCGGCGGACTCGTGCTGCACGGCCTTCGCGTCGACGAAGGTGATGGTGCCTTCGGTCGCGGGCCGGTTGACCTGCTGGGCGAGCCGGTCGACGGCCGCCTTGAGCTTCTCGTCGTCGCGCTTGATCACCGGCGCGACCTCGTCACCGCCGGTCAGCACCTGCCAGATCCGGACCGGGTTGAGGCTGCGCCCCGCTCCGGCGGCGTCGATCGTCGCGTCGACGTCCAGGCTGAGGCCGGCATCGGCGGGCTTGACCTGGTACGTCGAATCGCCGGCCTTCACCTTGATCGGCAGCGTCAGCCGGTCCTTGATCCCGGCCTGCAGCTTCGCCTTGGCCTCGGTCTTGGACAGCCCGCCGAGCGAGATGCCGAGGACGGTCGTGTCCCCTGGAGTCTTGTCACCGGTGAACGCGAAGGCGGCCCCGTAGGCGATGACGAGCACACCGAAGCCAGCCGCGGCGATGATGCCCGCGCGCTTGTTGATCCCCACCGGACAGAGTCCTCCTGCTCGAAATACCCGAATTGCCACACGACAGACGCCGTAGTCTACGGGACCAGAGCAGACTTATTTGCCCCGAAGTTCCCGGTATTGCCCCGCGTAGTAGATCAGTGCCGCAGGGTCAGCGACCTCTCCTGTACCCAGGCTCAAAACCTCGCCGACGACGATCGTGTGGTCACCGCCGTCGTACGTCGCCCAGGTCTTGCACTCCAGCCAGGAGAGCGCTCCCTCGATCAGCAAGCAGCCCGTCTTGGGGCCAGGCGTCGTACCGATCCCCTCGAACTGGCTGAGCAGGTCCCGCCCCGACTTGGCGAACCGTTCCGCGATCGGCTGATGGCTGTCGGCCAGCACCGAGACCGCCCAGAACCCGCAGTCCAGGACCGCGTCGTGCATCCGGACACCCTTGTCGACGCAGACCAGCACCAGCGGCGGATCGAGCGAGACCGAGGTGAACGCGTTCGCGGTCATCGCGTGCGCGACCCCGTCCTGCAGGGTGCTCATGATCGTGATCCCCGACCCGAACCGGCCCAACGCCGTACGGAATTCCCCGGGAGCGATGCTGCCACTGGGATCCGGAGTCACCACAGCAGCCTAAGGCTGCGGAAAGGTTGACTGCTCAACTCGGCGTGTGTGACCTGTCACTGTCCCCCAGCAACGCCTGTACTTCGTCCGCTCGGGCGGACCCGTAGCGCCGATAGATCGCCAGCGCCTGCCGCCACTCGTCCCGCGCCTGGCCCGATCTCCCCGCCGCCTCGTGCCAGCGCCCGAGCCCGACCCGGGCCGCAGCCTCCGAATCCCACAACTCGTGGGTGGTGGCCAGCGTGAGCGACTCCTCGAACAGCTCCGCAACCTCATCGAACCGCCCTACGGTGATCAGCAGCCGGCCCAGGATGCCCAGGATCTCGGCGAGCATGAGCTCCTTGTTCTCCGCGCGGTAGGCCGCCAGCGACTTGCGGTAGAACGACTCGGCCTCGGCGTACCGGCTGGTCTCTTCGAGCGATTCCCCGATCACCCGGTAGCGCATCGCCAGGTCTCTCGGTGACCCGTCGCCTTCGGTGAGCAGGGCGACCGAACGCTCGAACGCAGCCATCTGAGCAGCGTGGTCGCCTTCCTTCCCGGCGATCATGCCCAGCACCAGTTCGCCCCACGATGCGCGATCGGGACCCGGCCGGGTGGCGCTGAACCGCTCGACGACCGCCTTGGCGGCGGACAGGTCGTTCGCCCGCTCGAGCGCGTGGGCCAGGTTCAGCAGACAGGCCCGCTCGAACGGGAGATCACCGATCGCGGCCGCCATCGGCGCCGCCCGCTCGAGGTGCCGCGCGGCCGCGACAGGCTGCTCCAACTCGCCGTAGACCAGGCCGAGGTCGTAGTGGATCATCGCGGCGGCCACCTGGTCGTCCACCTCGGCAAGCGCCCGGACCGCCGCTTCGCCGATCTCCCGCCACTCCAGCCAGCGTCGCCGCCGGAGCCCGAACGCGTTGAGCCCGGCCGCGATCCGGATCACCGTCAGTCGCTCGGCCGCCCCGCCCTCGGCGGCCCGGACCGCGGTCACCAGGTTGGCCCGGTCGGCGTCGACCAGCTCGACCACTTCGTCCTCAGTCAGGTCCGCGGCCGGCTCCGACCACTCCGGAGCGCGCCACTTCTGGGTCAGCTCACCGGGCTCCGACAGCTCGTCGATGCGCCACACCAAGGCGAGATAGGCAGCGAGAACCCGCTCCCGCACAGCCTGTACGCCGGTCTCCCCCAGCTCGGACCGGGCCACCTCGCGCGCCACGAATCGGACCAGGTCGTGCATCCGGTAGCGGTGCAGTGCCGGCGTCTCGAGCAGGTTGACGTCGACCAGGTGCTCGATCGCGTCCTCGGCCTCCCACAGCCCGATCCCGAGCGCCGCGGCCGCGATCCGCAGTGAGAACTCGGTCCCCGGCAGCACCGAGACCACCGCGAACGCCCGGGCGGCGGTCTGGGCGAGCTGCCGTGGATCCGCGGCCAGCGCGTCGACCGAGAGCCTGATGCTGGCCCGTACTCCGTTGTCGTCGGCCGAGAGCACCGACCAGCGGGCTTCCTCGCTGCTGAGTTCCTGGGCCAGCTCCGCGACCGGACGGCCGGGCCTGCCGGCCAGATAGGTGCCCGCGATCCGGAGCGCCAGCGGCAGCTGCCCGCACAACACCGCGACGACCCGCGCCGCTTGCGGTTCCTGCTCGATCCGGCCGTCACCGACCACGGCGGCCAGCAACTCGACGGCATCGGAGATCGGCAACACATCGAGGTGCACCTGCCGCACTCCGGCGAGGTCGGTCAGCTGCCGGCGGCTCGTGATCAGGACCGCAGAGCCCGCTGTCCCCGGGATCAGCGGCCGGACCTGACTACTGCTCACCGCGTCGTCGACCAGCACCAGCACCCGCCGGCCCGCGAGGACCGAGCGATACCGGGCCGCGGCGAGCTCAATGTTGTCGGGGATCTCCTCGTCGGGAATGCCCAGCGCACGGAGCAGCCGGCCCAGCGCGATCTGCGGATCCAGTGGCTCGTCGCTGTGCCCACCCATCGCGACATACAGCTGCCCGTCGGGGAACTCCTCCGCGAGCCGGCCGGCGGTATGCACGGCGAGCGTGGTCTTCCCGACGCCGCCCATCCCCGCCACCGACACGAGCGCGACACCGGTCGCCGCACGCCGTCGTACCGGAGGCAGAGCGGGACAGTGAGCGGAGCAGCTCGTCGATCTCCCGGGTCCGGCCGGTGAAGTCACCGATGCCGGCCGGCAGCTGATCGACCGGCGCGGGCACCTGCCGGCGGGCGAGCGCTTCGAGCTGCTGAGCGTCCTGCTCGACCAGTTGCAGCGCCGCCGCCAACTGCTGGACGGTGGCGGGCCGGGGCCGCAACCGGCGACCGCCTTCGAGCGCGCGGACGCCCTCGACGCTGAGCCCGGCCTGGTCGGCCAGGGCCTCCTGGGTCAGGCCCGCCTCGGCCCGCCAGTGCCGGATCAGCTCGGCAACGGTCGCCATCGTCGCGGGCCGCCGGCCGTCAGAGTCCGGCGAACAGGTCGTGCTCCTGGCCGTCCGGGCCGGGCGCGGCGGTGCCCTTGACGAGCCGGTAGTGCTCGCTGCCCCAGATCTGGTGGCCGTTGTTGTTGGACAGGGCGAAGAAGGGTCCGTCGACGGTGATCTGGGTCGCGTGCGCCTTCATCGCGTTCATCTTGCGGTCGACGTAGCCCTCGCCGTCGATCACGCAGTCGATCAGCCGGTCGGGGGTGACCATCGGGTAGTCGCCCTCGGGGTCCATCCCCTCGAAGGTGGTGGTGTCGCCGGACGCGCGGAGCCGGCGCAGGCTGTCGCGGAAGTTCTCCTCCGACATCGCCATCCAGTAGATCTTGGCGATGTCCCAGGCCGGCCCGAGGTCCTCCCGGTACGACGGGGCGGCGGCCAGGGCGGCCGCGTAGGTGGCGACCCGGTGCGCCTGGATGTGGTCGGGGTGACCGTAGTTGCCGTACTCGTCGTAGGTGACCAGGACCTGCGGGCGGAGCTCGCGGATCACCGGGACCAGGTCGTTCGCCGCGGCCACCAGGTCGGCCTGCCAGAAGCTGTCCGGCCGGGTCTGCGGCGGGACGTCGGCGTTGCCTTCGTCGTTGTAGATCATCCCGGTGTCGCGGTACTTGCCCTCGCCGCCGAGGAACCGGTGGTCGGTGACGCCCAGCTCGTCCATCGCGGCGGCCAGCTCGCCGACCCGGTGCTTGCCGAGCTGGTCGGTCTTGTCGGCGGCCAGGTCGGCCAGCTCCGGGACCAGGACCTCGCCCTCCTCGCCGAGGGTGCAGGTGATCAGGGTGACGTGCGCGCCCTCGTCCACGTAGCGGGCCATCGTGGCGCCGTTGTTGATGGTCTCGTCGTCGGGATGGGCATGTACCAGCAGCAGCCGGCGGTCGGGAAGCTCGCTCATTCGGCCAGCCTACGTCGCAGCGCAGACACTTTCGCGGGGCCGTCAGCGGGCCCGCCGGCTGCCGGCTCTCAGCCGAAGCGGCGGACCAGCAGACAACCTGCCTGGAACCGGGAGCGCGCTCCGAGCCCGGCGATCAGCGCACTGATCTCGGCCCGCACGGTGCGCAGCGACAGCCCCAGCTGCCGCGCGATCGCGGCGTCCTTCGCACCGGTCGCCATCAGCCGGCCGATCAGCACCTGACGATTGGTCAGGTCGCTCGCGGCGGCCGCAGTCCGGCGGTGCGATCCCAGCTCATAGACCTCACAGACGACCTCCGGCGCGAAATCCTCGATCCGCACCGCAGGGACAGCCTGGTAAACCGACATCCACATCTCCTCCCCAGTTGTCCAGCGGAGTCAATTCTCGACTGGGCCAGACAGGTCCACCAGGTACAACCCATACAGTTCACCCATACAAATGTGCGATCGAGGGAGGTACGGGTGGAATCTCAGTTCGCTGCCCTGCTCCGACGGCACCGCAGCGCGGCCGGGTTCACCCAGGACGAGCTGGCGGCGGTCTCCAAGGTGAGCGTCCAGGCGATCAGCACCCTGGAGCGCGGCACCCGGCGGTATCCACAGCTCAGCACCGTCGACGCCCTGGCCGACGCGCTGCACCTGGACGGCGACCAGCGCGCCGCCCTGGTCGCTGCCGCCTCCCGCCGGGGAAAGACGACTCCTGACCGGCAGGCCGTGCCGGCCACCGCCTCCTCGCCCCGGCAGCTGCCGTTCGTGAGCGGCGACTTCACCGGCCGGGTCAGAGAGCTCACCGACCTCACCAACTACCTGACCAGCGGCAGCGGCGTCCACGTAGTCGCCATCACCGGCATGGGCGGGATCGGCAAGACCACGCTGGCCATCCACACCGCTCACCAGGTCGCCGACCACTACAAGGACGGCCAGCTGTACCTCGACCTGCGCGGCTTCGGCATCGGACCGCCGCTGGAACCGCTGGACGCCCTGACCTACCTCCTGGAAGACCTGGGCGAAACCCCCAGCGCAGACCTCGCCACCGCTTCAGGACGACTCCGTACTGCGCTCGCAGCGCGCCGCTTGGTCCTCTTGCTCGACAACGCGTCCGACCAGGAGCAGGTCCGGCCGCTGCTGCCCGGGATGGGTGGCTGTGCCGTCATCGTGACCAGCCGGCGAAGCCTTGCCGGGCTCGGCGGTCGCCAGTTCCACCTGGGTGAGCCGCCGCTGGAGGAGTCGGTGGAGATGCTCCGGCGCATCTCGGAGCGCCCGGATGCTCCGGAAGAGGAGTGCGCCGAGGTTGTCCGTCAATGCGGTGGCCTGCCGCTGGCCATCCGGATGGCGGGTGCCCGGTTGGCGTCCCGTCCGACCTGGCCGGTAGCGCACCTCGCTGAGCGATTGGCAGACGGTCGGCGCCGCCTGGACGAGTTGCAGCTCGACGACTCCGGCGTACGGGCCACGCTGGTGCTGTCCATCGAGCAACTGGCCGGCAGCGACGACCCTGTCGACGTACAGGCCGTGACGATGTTCGCGCTGCTCGGTCTGTCCGACTGTGTGGACCTGACCTCGGCACTGGCGGCTGCACTGTCCAACAGTCCCGAGCCAGAGGCAGTCGTAGTACTAGAGCGACTGGTGGATGTTCACCTGCTCAACACGCCAGGCCCTGGGCGCTACCGGCTGCACGACCTGGTCCGGGTCGCTGCCCGCGAGCTGGCTGAGCAGATGCTGACCAAGGAAGACCGGGCCGAGGCGAAGACCCGGTGGATCAAGCGCCTCTCCGCTGTGGTCTGGAAGGCCAGTGAGTACTCCGGACATGGCGTGACCCGGGAGGGCTGGCTGCAGAACGCCTGGCTGGAAGGCGCTGAAGACCTGACGAGCCAGGCGGACGTGCTGCTCTGGCTCGACATCGAGCGATCCAACCTGACCCCGACGCTGCAACAGGCAGTCGTCGATCATCCAGACCTCGCAGTACAGCTGGCTGTCGGCCTGAACGCGTACTACGCGCTCCGGCGAGCCTGGCTCGAATGGCTTCAGGCCAACGAGGCCGTACTGCGGCTTGCCGCCGACGGTGACGACAGGATCGCCGAAGGACTCGTGCTCCACGACCTCGGAGCCGCGCATGCCGAGCTGGGCAACTACGACCAAGCCACTGAACCCTTGCGGCGGGCAATCGTCGCGGCCGAGGCATCCGGCGACGGCAACCTGCAGGCGCTCTGTCTGAGCAGTCTCAGCCACGTCCTGGAACGCACCGGCCGGATCGCCGCCGGCATCCCGTACGCCGAACGCGCGCGCGAGATCGGACTGCGACTAGGGATCCCACCGCGCGCTGCCTGGGCATGCCTGGCTCTTGGGATGCTCTACCTGAAGACCGATGCCGCCGACGACGCCCGGCGACTGTTCAACGAGGCGCTGGAGCTCCTGATCGAGCCCGGCCAGGAACGGTTCCGCGGCATGGTCGCGCAGAACATCGGTGTCGCCTACCGCGAGGCCGGCCAGTACGACGTCGCTGCCGAAGCTCTGCGCAACAGCTTGGATCTCTACCGCAAAGCAGGGGCGGCGATCTCGCAAGCAGAGGCATTGAACGAGCTAGGTCGTCTCTGCATGGCACAGGGCCGCTACGACGAAGCAGTCGAGTACCAGAGCGAAGGTCTGGCGATCGCAGGACAGCACGGCGACTGGCTGTGCGAAGCAGACATCCGGCAGAGCCTCGGCGAAGTCCGTCGTGCTCAGGGGCTACTGCCCGAAGCCCGTCGCGAGTGGCGTATCGCGTTGTCGATCCACGAACAGCACAACACTCAAGCCGCTGCTCCTCTGCGGGAACTGCTCAACTCAGGACACCAGGTGCTCACGTAGTACGGGTAGGAACGGCCGGTCGGGGACCAGCCAGTCGAGGGCGTCCAGCTCGGTCGCATCGACCCAACGGATCTCGTCGTGCTCATGCAGCGTCGGCTCGCCCGCGACCAGCTCAGCGAAGTACACGCGTAGTAAGTACTTCTCGCCGATCGGCTCCTCGAGGCCGAAGGACTTTCCGACCGACACCTGCAGGCCGAGCTCCTCCTCGAGTTCGCGTTCGCCGGCGGCCTCGTCGGTCTCGCCGGGCTCGACCTTGCCGCCGGGGAACTCCCAGCCGCCGTCAGGTCCGCCGCGGCGCGCCACCAGTACCTGTCCGGCCCGGAGCACCGCGACCCCGATCACGACCTGCCTGTCCGTCATGGGTGAGCACTGTGCCAGACAGCGCCGACCCAGAAAGTGTCGGCGTCCTGGGGCACGATGCAGACATGACGTTGCAGAACAGGGTGTTGCCCACCCAGGAGATCGTGGCCGAGCCTGGTCGCGGTCTGCTGATGGGCAACCGCGGTTCGCTGCACAACGTCGACCGGCGACTCGGCACGACCCGCTGGAAGTCGAAGGCCTGGATCTGCTGCGTCCTCGACTGGAAGGGCGTGCAACGCGACCCGATGCCACCAGGACGATGGACCGCACTCTTCTTCTTCGACGAAGCCGTCGCCCTAGCCGCCGGCCATCGTCCATGTGCCTACTGCCGACGCAAAGACTTCCTCCTGTACGCCGGTGCGTGGGCCACCGGGCGTGGTCTGGCCGAGCCGCCCGCGCGCCACCGAGATGGACGCGCAGCTGCACCTGGAACGTGTCGAACCACGCACCCGCCGACAACGCACCACCGTCGCCGAACTGGGCGAACTACCTGACGGCGCGATGATCAGGTACGACGGATCGCCCGCGCTCGTGCTCGGCGGATCGGTGCTCCCATGGTCGTGGCAGGGGTACGGCGCAGCCTCAGAAGAGCCCGGTCACCGGCAGTTCGAAGTACTGACGCCACCGGCGAATCTCGTTGTACTGAAGGCCGGATTCACTCCATTACTCCACCTGTCGGCGATCGGCAACTGAGGTAAACCTAAGAAGAAACACGCCGTACCGACAGGTCTTCCGTTGTGCGCCGAGCAGGGGCAAAGTGTGCCCATACTTACAGCGACAAAACCATCACTGGAGTCGGTATGGGCGACGGCAACAGCACCGTGGCAGCGGTGCAACGTGCTCTCGAGGTGTTGCACACCACAGTCGGCAAGCTCAGCCAGGAGTACGGTGACACCCTCGGCGTCCGCCGGTTGGTGTCCGACGTGGCCAGGCTGAGCGACGACCTGGCAGAACTCGGCCCTCCCGACCCGCATCACAGACCCGGACCAGTTCCGGAGGAACTCGAGGAGATCCCCGACGTGGAATACGACGCGTCCATGTGGACCGACGCGGAGCACGAAGGCTTCGGCGCCCCTGACCGGCGCGCACCCTGATGGCGACGGGTGTTAGCGCGCCGGGTCGCGCACAGATCAAGCAGAAGACACTGCGGACCGATCGCTGGTGGCTCGCGCCGCTGCGGATCGGCGTGATCCTGGGCTTCTTCGTCGTCTATGCGACGGTCCGGATCTTCATGAACAAGTACTACTGGGTCGATGCGTACCACTACCTGACCCCGCTGTACTCCCCGTGTGTGACGTCGTCCTGTGTCGAGGGCTCGAGTCACCTGGGCACGTGGTTCGGGGACTTCCCCCGGGTGCATCCCGTTCAGCATCATCACGTTCGCCGTACTGGCCGGCTTCCGCGGCACTTGCTACTACTACCGCAAGGCGGGCTGGCGGTCGCTGCTGCTCGCACCGGGCGCCTGCGCGGTGCCGGAGCCGCACAAGAAGTACAACGGTGAGCGCAAGTTCCCGCATCGCCGCGGTGAACCTGCACCGCTACTTCTTCTACGGCGCGCTGGTCTTCGGCCTGCTCAACGTCTACGACGGCACGCAGGCGTTCCACGGCAAGGACGGTGGCTTCGGCATCGGCCTGGGCACGCTGATCATCTGGGTCAACCTGGTGATGCTGTGGATGTACACGCTGTCCTGCCACGCCTGCCGGCACATCGTCGGCGGCCGGCTGAAGAACTTCTCCAAGCACCCGTTGCGCTACCGGTACTGGACCTTCGTGTCGAAGCTGAACCCCAAGCACGGCACGTACGCGATGATCTCGCTCTTCACCGTGATCATCACCGACGCGTACATCATGTCGGTCTCGGCCGGCTGGTTCTCCGATCTGCGCTTCATCAACTGATACGGACCTCGCACACTTATGACTGAGCTGGAACGACACCAATACGACGTGATCGTGATCGGGGCCGGCGGCGCCGGCCTCCGCGCGGCGATCGAGGCCCGCGAGCAGGGCAAGCGCACCGCGATCGTGTGCAAGTCCCTGTTCGGCAAGGCGCACACCGTGATGGCCGAGGGCGGCTGCGCGGCGGCGATGGGCAACGCGAACGCGAACGACAACTGGAAGACGCACTACGTCGACACCATGCGCGGCGGGAAGTTCCTGAACAACTGGCGGATGGCCGAACTGCACGCGCAGGAAGCCCCCGACCGGGTCTGGGAGCTGGAGACGTACGGCGCACTGTTCGACCGGACGCCGGACGGCAAGATCAGCCAGCGCAACTTCGGCGGTCACACCTACCCGCGGCTCGCGCACGTCGGCGACCGCACCGGCCTGGAACTGATCCGCACCCTGCAGCAGAAGATCGTCTCGCTGCAGCAGGAGGACTTCAAGGCCACCGGCGACTACGAGGCCAACCTCAAGGTGTACGCCGAGTGCACGGTCACCGAGCTGCTGAAGGACGGCGACGCGATCTCCGGTGCCTTCGGCTACTGGCGTGAGTCCGGCCGGTTCATCCTGTTCGACGCACCGGCCGTCATCCTGGCCACCGGCGGCGTCGGCAAGTCGTTCAAGGTCACCTCGAACTCGTGGGAGTACACCGGTGACGGGCACGCCCTCGCGATGCGGGCCGGCGCGACCCTGATCAACATGGAGTTCATCCAGTTCCACCCGACCGGCATGGTCTGGCCGCCGTCGGTGAAGGGCATCCTGGTCACCGAGTCGGTCCGTGGTGACGGCGGAGTACTGAAGAACTCCGAGGGCAAGCGGTTCATGTTCGACTACGTGCCGGACGTGTTCCGCGCGCAGTACGCGGAGACCGAGGAAGAGGCCGACCGCTGGTACAAGGACGCCGACAACAACCGGCGCCCACCGGAGCTGCTGCCCCGCGACGAGGTCGCCCGGGCGATCAACTCCGAGGTCAAGGCCGGCCGCGGTACGCCGCACGGCGGGGTCTTCCTGGACGTCTCCTCGCGGCTGCCCGCCGAGGAGATCCAGCGCCGGCTGCCGTCGATGTACCACCAGTTCAAGGAGCTGGCGGACGTCGACATCACCGCGGAGCCGATGGAGGTCGGCCCGACCTGTCACTACGTGATGGGTGGCGTCGAGGTCGAGCCGGACACCGCGCAGTCCTCGGTCAAGGGCCTGTACGCCGCGGGTGAAGTTGCCGGCGGCATGCACGGGTCGAACCGGCTCGGCGGCAACTCGCTGTCCGACCTGCTCGTCTTCGGCCGTCGCGCCGGCGCCGGTGCGGCGATGTACGTCGAGTCGCTCGGCGAGAACCGGCCGCAGATCTCCGAGGCCGACATCGACGCTGCCGCGGCCGAGGCGCTGGCGCCGTTCGAGCTCGAGGGTGGCGAGAACCCGTACACGATCCACCAGGAACTCCAGCAGTCGATGAACGACCTGGTCGGCATCATCCGCAAGGCCGACGAGATCGAGCAGGCGCTGGCGCGGCTGGCCGAGTTCCGCGGCCGGATCGCGAAGATGACGGTCGAGGGGCACCGGCAGTTCAACCCGGGCTGGCACCTCGCGCTGGACCTGCGCAACATGCTGACCGTGTCGGAGTGTGTCGCGAAGGCGGCGCTGCTGCGCGAGGAGTCCCGCGGCGGTCACACCCGCGACGACTTCCCGGGCATGAACTCCGAATGGCGCAAGCTGCTGCTGGTCTGTTCGCTGCAGAGCGACGGCGACGGGGTGACCGTGGTCAAGAAGGACCAGATCCCGATGCGCGAGGACCTGCTCGAACTGTTCGACCTGGACGAGTTGAAGAAGTACCTCACCGAAGAGGAGCTGCCGGCATGAGTTACATGGCCAAGTTCCGCGTGTGGCGGGGCGATGGCGAGGGCGGTGACCTCAACGACTACGAGGTCGAGGTCAACGAGGGCGAGGTCGTCCTCGACGTCATCCACCGGCTGCAGGCGACCCAGACCCCGGACCTCGCGGTCCGCTGGAACTGCAAGGCCGGCAAGTGCGGCTCCTGCAGCGCCGAGATCAACGGCATGCCGAAGCTGATGTGCATGTGCCGGATGAACACGTTCGAGGAGGGCGAGACCGTCACGGTCACCCCGATGCGGACGTTCCCGGTGATCAAGGACCTGGTCACGGACGTCTCGTTCAACTACCAGAAGGCGCGCGAGGTCCCCGCGTTCTCCCCGCCGGCCGACCTGAAGCCGGGCGAGTACCGGATGCAGCAGGTCGACGTGGAGCGCTCGCAGGAGTTCCGCAAGTGCATCGAGTGCTTCCTGTGCCAGGACACCTGCCACGTGATCCGTGACCACGAGGAGAACAAGGAAGTCCTTCTCCGGTCCCCGCTTCCTGATGCGCATCGCCGAGCTGGACATGCACCCGCTCGACGCCGCCGACCGCCAGAACGCGGCTCAGGAGGAGCACGGCCTCGGCTTCTGCAACATCACCAAGTGCTGCACCGAGGTCTGCCCCGAACACATCAAGATCACCGACAACGCCCTCATCCCCATGAAGGAACGAGTCGCCGACCGCAAGTACGACCCCATCGTCTGGCTAGGCAACAAGATCCGCCGCCGCGACGCGTAGTACGCACAACCCGAAGGCCGCCCGCAGCCACCAAGCTACGGGCGGCCTTTTGCGTCCCAAGAACAAAACCAGGTGAAAAACCCAAGACAGGCCAGAACAGGAAATAACGCCAAAATCATGAGATAAGAAAATCAAAGAAGAGGATTATTCGAAAGCCTTCGAAGAACAAAGGCAGAGAGACAAGAGAAAAAGACATGAAGAAGGAAAATAGGAGATAGAGAGGTTGTGCCTGGGGGGCGTCGGCAGGCTGGCTGATGGGTCGGTGTGCCGGCTTGGCCAGAGGCCGGTTCCAAGCCTGGCAGGACGCAGTGCAAAGTCTGTTGACGGCGACCGCCCTGGCGGGTCTTGCCGTCACTGCTGGCGGCTGTCGGTGCTCGCTGAACCTAGGACACCAAGTCGGGTGCCGGGACATGAAATGCCATGTCCAGACCCCCAACAAGGTGTTCTGACCCCGTGCGAGTCGGCCGGTTGGACGGTGACCCCGGCAGGCTTGAGGCGGTGGATCGGGTGCAGGCCTACCGGGCAGGTCTTCTCAGGCGTTCTCGGCGTTGATGTCCCGACCGACAGGCAGTAGCCGACGGCAGCTGGTGCAGCTGAGCGTGAACTCTCCAGCTGCGCACAGCGTGTCGGGGTGCTTTGCCTGTCCGTCGGGACATCAAACGCTCAAGAACCGGCACCCACCCCGCACCTCCGACGTCGGAGTCGTCGCCTGCGGCTTCAGGCGGTCGCAGCCAACCGAGGCTGACTTCCGCCTGATCCGCCGCCGCAGCCGGCCCCGGACCTGAAAGCCTCCCCCAGCCAGCACGCCAACGCCCGCCAGGCACCCAACCAATCTATCTACTCTTTGTTTATCTCCGAGAGGCTTCTGAATAGCCTCAAAGACAGAAAGAAGGAAATATAGAAGACTGGGTGCTGGCGAACGTCAGCGCGGGGGCGCCGGTCGGCCTAGCGCCTCAACATACAAGAATTACAGAGAAGCAAAGAGTGTTGCCGCAGGCAGCCGCCTACCTCAGGCTGGTACGCACTCGGATTCTTGGCGGCTTTTGTCGGCGTACCGATCGGTGGGACACCTCCTGTCCGTCCGTACACGTCACCCATTGTCTTCTGCCTCTTCTGTTGTTGGCGTTGTCAGCTTTTGGCTGCTTTGGCGAATTCTGTGGTGTAGGTCTTGGTGATGTCGATGGTGTCTTTCTTGGGCTTGACGGCCGGGGAGAACTTGCCGAGGACTGCGAGGGCGTTCTTGGCGCCGGCTTCGTCCATGATGCCGCTGGCGTTGAACATGCCCTTGGAGTCGGTGATCGACTTGATGTAGAGGTCCTTGTCGGTGCCGGCGTAGTCAGCCGGCATCTTGGCGGCGATGGCGGCCGCGTCGTTGCCGGTGATGAAACCGAGCGTCTTCACGAAGGCGTTGGCGAGTTTCTGTACTACGTCCTTGTGCGAAGCAACGTAGTCGCAGGACATGTAGAGGGAGCTGGCCGGGTAGAGACCGCCGAGCGCTGCCTTGGTGCCTTCTTCGGTGCGGAGGTCGAGGAGGATCTTGCCTTCGCCGGTCTTGGTCAACCGGGCGACGGTCGGGTCCGTCGTCATGCCGGCGTCGATGCCGCCCGAGTTCATCGCGGCGATGAAGGTCGAGTCCGCTCCGGCCTTCACGGTCGTGTAGTCCGCAGTACCGACTCCGGCATTACCTGCCAGGTACTGCGTGAGGAAGTCGGTCGACGACCCAGCACTCGTCACCCCGAGCTTGCGCCCTTTGAAGTCCGCGGGACTCTTGATCGTGGAAGCCTGGGCCTTGGAGACCATCTCGACCTCCCCCGGCACATTCGCGAACTGCACCACGCTCTGCAGGCACTTCCCTTTCGCCTGCATGTCGATCGTGTGGTCGTAGAAGCCAACGACCCCCTGGGCCTGGTTGGCCAGCAACGCGGTCTCGGCAGTGACACCAGCAGGGGTGTCGACGAGCTCCACGTTCAGGCCTTGTTCCTTGAAGTAGCCGAGTTGCTCGGTCAGTTTGGCCGGCATGTAGATCACCTTCGCGGCACCACCGACCATGATGGTCACCTTGTCCGAGGACGAGCCGCCCGAACCGGACGCAGTACCGGATTTGTTCTGGGTCTGGCAGCCGGTCAACACCAGGACAGCGGCCAGGGCAGGGACAGCGAAATGCGCAGTACGGATCTTCACAACAGTCTCCTAGCGGAAGTCAGATGGCGGCGGCGAAGGATGCCTGGGCCGGTGGGCGCCAGCGCAGCAACCGCCGTTCGGCCAGGCCGAGGACGACCTCGGCCAGCAGCGCGAGCACGGTGGTGATCAGCATTCCGGCGTAGATGCCGGCTGCGTCGAAGGAGCCTTGGGCGGTACTGATCAGCAGCCCCAGGCCCCGGGTGGCGCCGGTGTACTCACCGACGATGGCGCCGATCAGGGCGAACCCGAAGGCGGTGTGCAGCGACGCCAGGATCCACGACGTCGAGCTCGGTACGACGATCGACCAGAGCACCTGGGCCCGACCGGCGCCCAGGATGCGCGCGTTGTTCACCAGGTTCCGATCGACCTCGCGAGCACCCTGGAAGGCGTTGAAGAAGACCGGGAAGAAGACCAGCACGAACGCGGTCGCGATCTTGGACTCCATCCCGAGCCCGAACCAGATCACGAACAGTGCGGCCAGCACGATCCGCGGTACGGCGTTCAGGGCTTGGATATAGGGCGAAACGACCTCGGCGAGCAGTCGCGCCCGGCCGAGCAGGATGCCGAGCACGACCCCGACCAACGAGCCGAGCACGAAACCGGCCGCGCCTCTTCCAGCGTGACGGCGATCTGCGCCCAGATGGAGCCCTGCGCGGTCCCGTCGGTGAACCAGACGACGAGCTTGTCCCAGATCAGGCTGGGCTTGGAGTAGAAGAACGGGTCGAGCCACAGACTGACCGACAACTCCCAGCCGCCCAGGATCGCCACCAACAGCAGCAAGCGGAGCGAGTAGACGACCGCTTTGTGCTTCCGCCGTACGACACTTGCGGAGCGGCCGGCCGGCCGCGCGGGGGATTTACGCAACACGGGAAGCTCCTGACTGTCGGGCGATCGCGACCTCGGAGGAGAGCGAACTCCACACTTCGCGGTAGATCGCGATGAATTCGGGCGTCATCCGGATCTCCTCCACGTTGCGCGGCCGGTCCAGTTCGACGGTGAAGGTGTCCTTGATCCGCGCCGGACTGGCCGTCATCACCACCACCCGGTCGGCGAGCGTGATCGCCTCCTCCAGGTCATGGGTGACGAAGATGACCGCCGCACTCGTCCCGGACCACAGGTCGAGCAACTCGTTCTGCATCAATGCCCTGGTCTGTACGTCGAGCGCGCGAGAACGGCTCGTCCATCAGCAGGATCGACGGCTCGTTGACGAGTGTCTGCGCCAGCGCCACCCGCTTGCGCATCCCGCCGGACAGCTGGTGCGGGTAGTAGTCCTCGAACCCGGCCAGCCCGACCCGGGCGACCCAGTCCCGGGCTGCTGCCTCGGCCTCGGCCTTCGGCTTGCCCTGCCAAAGGGGGCCGGAGGCAACATTGGCGAGGACGGTCCGCCACGGCAGCATGGCGTCGGCCTGGAACATGTACCCGACCCCCGCCGGGATCCCCCGGACCGGCTGCCCGTTGACGGTCACGCTGCCCTCGGACGGCGGCTCGAGCCCCGAGACGAGCGACAAGGTGGTGGACTTGCCGCACCCGGTCGGCCCGACGACGGCGACGAACTCGCCGGCGTTCACCTGCAGGGTGATGTCCTGTACTGCGGTGTGGGCGGTCCCCGCGCTGGTCAGGAACCGCTTGGTCGCATGGTCGATGTCGACCAGATAGGTCATGGAATCCTCCAACCTCTCCTCTGAGCCGGCCGCGGCGTTACCAGCGGATGACAACTCTGTTGCTGGAAAGGTAGGGAGGACTGAGCGGTAGCGGATCCCTTGCCGTCGTTACCCGCCCATTCCCCATAGTTCGCGTTCTGCGCATTTCGCTCATGACCGGGTTTACGGTGGGCAGATGGTGGCTCGAATGCGCGGGATGCGCTTCACGCGGCAGCTCTTGCTGCTGCAGATCGGCCTGGTCACGCTGGTGGTCGGGATCGGCTTCGGCCTGGTCGCGTGGCTGCTCGACCGGAGCCTGGAGCATCAGTACGAGCAGCGCGCGCTCAATGTGGCCAGGACGGTCGCCGCGGAGCAGCAACTGGGCGACCTGGTCCGGGCCGGCAACCAGGCCGCGGTCCAGCAGATCGCCCTGAAGGCTTCGAGAGCGACGGGTGCGCTGTTCGTCGTGGTGACCGATGTGCACGGCATCCGGCTGGCTCACCCGAGCCCGGACCAGATCGGCAAGCCGGTCAGCACCGACCCGTCCGAAGCGCTGTCCGGGCAGGAGGTGGTGAACATCGAGCGCGGCACGCTCGGGCTGTCCGCGCGCGGCAAGGTCCCGGTCCGCGATTCGGCCGGCGTCATCGTCGGTGAGGTCAGCGTCGGCTTCGATGCAGCCGAGATCCGGCAGGCGCTGCTGGACCTGCTCGGCGCGACAGCTCCATTCGCCGTCGGCGCGTTGCTGCTCGGCGTCGGCGGGTCCACCTGGCTGTCCCGGGTGCTGAAGCGGCGGACGTTCGGGCTCGAACCGGCCGATCTGGCCGACCTGGTCCGCGAGCGGGAGGCTGTCCTGCACGGTATCGGCGAAGGAGTGCTTGCCGTCGACACCGATCGCCGGGTGACGATGTGCAACGACGAGGCGGTCCGGTTGCTGGGCCGTCCGGTACAGCCTGGGGTGTCGCTGACCGAGCTGGATCTCCCACCCCGGTTGAGATCCGTGCTGGACGGAGATCGGGCGGACAACATCCTCACGGTGGCCGGCGATCGGGTGCTGGTGGCCAATCACCGACCGGTACGCCGCGATGGTCGCGATCTGGGCAGCGTGCTGACGCTGCGGGATCGCACCGACCTGGAGCAGTTGACCAGCGAGCTGGACGCAGTACGGAGTATGACGGGGGCGCTGCGCGCTCAGCGGCATGAGTTCGCCAACCGGATGCATACCGTTCTGGGGTTGCTGCAGGCGGATGCTCAGGGCGATGCGCTGGAGTATCTGAAGGCTGTCACCCAGTTCCAGGACGCCGATTCGATCAGCGAGTCGCCGGCTGTTCGATCGGCGACGATCCGGTCGTTCATGGCGGCGAAGACCGCGCGGGCGGCGGAGCTGGGCGTGACGTTGACGTTGTCCGAGGCAAGTTGGGTGCAGCAGAAGCTGGTCGCGCCGGTCGAGGTCGTGACGGTGCTCGGCAATCTCGTCGACAACGCCTTGGACGCTGCGCATGCCTCGACCCGTCGGCCAGGTGGCGTCGAAGTCGACCTGCTGTCCGAAGGCACGCGGCTCGTGATCTCGGTCGCCAACACCGGCGACGGAGTATCGCCCGAGCAGAGCGAAGCGATCTTCGTCGAAGGAATCTCCACCCGGGGCACCGATCGAGGGCTCGGTCTCGCGATCGCGCGCCAAACCGCTCGCGGCCTCGGTGGCGACATCACCCTGTCCAATCCCGGTTGCGACGGCACCGAAACCGTCTTCGTCGCCCAACTCCCCGACGTACTGGAGAAGGCACCGTGATCGGCGTGTTGGTGGTGGAGGACGACTTCCGGGTCGCCCAAGTGCACGCGCTGTTCGTTGCCCAGGTCATCGGTCTCGAAGTCGCCGGAATCGCCCACACAGCGGCGGATGCACTCCGACTCGCCGCCGAGCTCCAACCCGACCTCGTGCTCCTGGACAGCTACCTCCCCGACCGGCCCGGGATCGAGCTCGCGGCCGAACTCGACGCCGACATCTTCATGGTCACCGCAGACTCATCGGCAACGTCAGTCCGCGCAGCCTTCGCCGCAGGAGCTTTGAATTACCTCATCAAGCCCTTCAGCTCGGAGCAACTCACCTCGCGCCTGCGGGCGTACGTCCGCTACCGCACCCTCCTCGGCGATCGCCAGACCGAACTCACCCAACAATCCATAGACCGAGCCGTCGACGCCTTGCACGAGGCAGATCGCCCACCAACCCCGAAGGGCCAGTCCCCCGTCACCGCCCGACTGGTCACCAGCGCCCTACGCCAAGCCGGAGAACCCCGTACTGCGGCCGACCTCGCTGCCCAACTAGGCATCTCCCGGGCGACGGCCCAGCGCTACCTGGCCGCGCTCGCCGACGACGGCCGCGCAGTACTGAGCCTGCGCTACGGCTCGACCGGTCGACCGGAACACCAGTACCACTGGGCTACCCCTCCCCGAGGCTGACCGGCTTTTGTCCGTCAGGCGACTGTCTGCGGGAAGCCGAAGGTGGTGGCCAGGCTGGGTTGGTGGAACGAGTAGATGTTGCTGATGCCGACGTCGGTGACGGTGAGCACTACGACGCCGTACGCCTGGTAGACACCGTGAGCATCACGGACGTAGCCCACGGCGGCGGGCTGCCCGTTGGCTGTTGTCGGCAGCATGAGCCAGTCGCCGGGCGATCCCAGCACCTGGCTCCGCAGATACGGTACGCAGGTCTTGCAGCCGTTGAACCAGGTCTTGAATGGTGTTGCCTCCAAGGTGGCATCCCGGCAGAGCAGGCGTTCCAGGGCCGGCGCGTCGGCGTTCTGGAAGGCCGAGATGTACTGGTCGAGCAACGCTCGGGCTTTCGGCTCGGCGGGCTGAACGATCTCGTCAGCAACCGGAGCCAGGTCCCGCAGCCGGGCGCGGGCACGTTGCAGCGAACTCTTGACTGCTGCTGTGCTGGTGCCGAGGACGACTGCAACCTCGGCGGCAGGGAACGACAACACGTCGCGCAGGATGAGCACAGCCCGTTGCATGCCAGACAGGTACTGGAGGCTGGCAACGAGGGCCAGCCGCAGGTCCTCACGCGCGAGGACTACTTCGGCCGGATCAGGTTTGACGAGTACGTCGGGAAGAGGCTGAAGCCACCTGACCTCGGGTCCGGCCTGTTCGGCGACCGCCGCGGGGTCCGCTTCCGGACCACCGAGACCGGACGGCAGCACCCGCCTACTGTGATGCCCCAGCGCCGTCAGGCAGGCGTTGGTGGCGATCTGGTAGAGCCAGGTACGCACAGATGACCGGCCCTCGAACCCGCCGTACGAACGCCAGGCGCGCAGATAGGTCTCCTGGACCAGATCCGTGGCATCGTCCACCGAACCGAGCATCCGGTAGCAATGCGCCAGCAGTTCCCGCCGGAACGGCTCGGTCTCCGTGACGAACGCGTCGCTGTCGAGATTCCTCAGCTCCACCACAGGTCGAAACTACCCTCCGGTCAGAGCGAGCGGCCGAGGAAGGCGGCCAGCCGGTCGGCCGGCGCCGCACCGTCAGGAGCCTCGAGGGCGGGCCCGAAGACGGCCTCGCCTTCAGGTCCGCGGTAGGCGTCGAGGATCGTGACCCGGGCCGTGACGAGTAGTTCGCCGGCTAGTTCGGGATCCAGGTTCGTGGGATGCCCGATGGCCCGGGCAAGGTCCCAGCCATGGACGAACTGGTCCAGGACGACCATGCCCATCAGTTCCGCGCCGGAGAACCGGCCGAACGCGAGCTCGACTTTCTTCTCCAGCACGCCGGCCGCCCCGAAAGCGGCCAGCACGACCTTGATGCTCTCGTCGTAGTTGGCCAGCAGGTCGCCGGCCGAATAGTCCTCCTCGGTGAGCTCGTCACCGGCTCCCGTGGCGACGGAGGCGCCCCACCGGGCCGAGCCGACGAAGTGGTTGATCAAGGCCCGCACATCCCACGATGAGCACGGCGTCGCGGCGTCGAGCTGCTCGGGTCCGACCTCGGCCAACACACCCCGAGTACTGGCAAAGGCCCGCTGCAATGGCCACGTCGGCCCGGATTCTCGCTGGTTCTCCACCTTTGACTCCCTCTCTTGGTTTCCGCCCGCCGCAGTCGCGGCAGATCCCGGCTCACAACAGGTAGACCTCGCGCGCCCACCAAAGGAATCGCGCGGCCTGGGTCAGGGGTGCGTCCCCCGCGTGGGTGAGGTGGGTGAACTCCCGGACCGCCTAGGGTCAGGCCTATGGATGTGGTGCTGATTGGGCTGATCAACGTCGGCCTGTTCATGCTGATCTTCGTGCCGGCGGCGCAGCGGCTGCTCGGGGTGCGGTTCGGGTTCTGGCGGCTGGCGATCGGTGCCGTGCTGGCGCTGGTGATGGCCGGTCCGCTGATCCGTGCGCTGGCCGGGCCGGGTCCGTGGACCGGTTCGCAGGGTGCGGCGCTCGCCCTGACGGCCTTGGCCGCGCTCTGCTGCATGCTCACCGGGCTGATCTTCCTGGTCCTCGCCGAGGTCCTGGTCCCGACCGGTTCGTTGCCCAGGGCCCGTGATCTGCGGCGGGATCTGAGCGGCCGGCTCGCGCGCACCAGGCGCTACCTGCAGATCCTCCGGATCGCGATCAAGCACGGGCTCGGCCCCTACCTCCGCGGCCGCCGCCGGCCGGGCCGCGAGAACGCCGCCGGGCAGGCAGATCTCGCGAGATCCCTCCGGCTGGCGCTCGACGAGGCCGGGGTCACCTTCGTCAAGCTCGGCCAGGTCCTCTCGACCCGCAGCGACGTCATCCCCGCCTCGGTCGCGCTGGAGCTGAGCCGCCTGCAGGACCAGGTCTCCCCCGCTCCCTGGCCGCAGATCGAGGCGGTCCTGACCCACGAACTCGGCGCCCCGCCACAGCAGGTCTTCGCCGACTTCAGCACCGAACCCCTCGCGGCCGCCTCCGTGGCCCAGGTCTATCCGGCCCGCCTGCCCAACGGCGAAGAGGTCGTCGTGAAGGTCCAGCGCCCCGGCATCGCCTCGGTCGTCGAACGCGATCTCGACATCGTCCAGCGGCTCGCCCGGACGCTCGAACGCAACACCGACTGGGGCCGGTCGATGGGCGTCCGCGCGCTGGCCGAAGGATTCTCCGACGCGATGCGCGAGGAGCTCGACTTCACCGTCGAGTCCGGCAACATGGCCAGCGTCGCGGCCGGCCATACGGTTGCCACCAGCAACGACATCGTCGTACCGGAGCTGCACCAGAAGTTCTGCACCCAGCGAGTCCTGACGATGCAGCGGCTGGACGGCATCCAGCTCGGCCAGGCGACAGCAGCGATCGCCGAGCGGGGACTCGACGCGGCCCGGCTCGGCCGCACGCTCTTCGACTGCCTGCTCGGCCAGATCGCCATCGACGGCGTCTTCCACGCGGATCCGCACCCCGGCAACTTCCTGCTCCTCACCGACGGCCGGATCGGGATGCTCGACCTCGGTTCGGTCGGCCGTCTCGACCCGACCACCCGGGAGGCTCTGCAGCGGTTCCTGCTCGCGGTCGACCACGGCGATCCGATCGCCGCGACCGACGCGCTGCTGGAGATCGTCTACCGCCCCGACACGGTCGATGAGCACTCGCTCGAACGCGCAGTCGGCCAATTCATGGCGCGTCACCTCGGCGCCGGTGCCGCCCTCGGCCCAGCCATGTTCAATGACCTGTTCAAGATCATCACCGCCCACGAGCTCGGCGTACCGCCCGAGGTGGCCGCCGTGTTCCGCGCCCTCGCGACGATCGAGGGCACGATCTCGCGCATCTCCCCCGGCTTCGACCTCGTTGCCGCATCGCGCCAGTTCGCGGCGGCCCACGTCACCGACCGGCTCGCCCCCGACGCGTTACGCCGTACGGCGACCGAAGAGCTGGCCACGTTGCTGCCGATGCTGCGCCGCCTCCCGCGAAGAATCGACCGGATCGCTGCCGCAGCAGAATCCGGCCGCTTGAGCGTCAACGTCCGGCTCCTCGCCGACGAACGCGACCGCCGCCACCTGACCGGCCTGCTCCACCAGGCCCTGCTGGCCATCCTCGGCGCCACCGCCGGCCTGATGGCAGTCCTCCTCCTCGGCACCTCCGGCGGCCCTCAGGTCACCAACTCGCTCACCCTCTACCAGCTCTTCGCCTACAACCTCCTGGTCATCTGCGCAGTCCTCGTACTGCGGGTGCTGGTGCTCGTCTTCCGATTGCCCGACTCCCGGAGTTGACTTCAAGCCCGCTTGAACTCTGAGGATGGCGGGCATGACCTTGACCGAAGAGCGCGCGCCCAAGCTGTTCAGCGGACCACACGTACCGTTGGTGCTCGGCGTGATCGCGCTCGTCACGCTGGGCGCGTTCGAGAACCGGGCCGTCGGTACTGCGCTGCCGACGATGGTCCGCGAGTTCGATGCCCTCGGCAGCTTCGGCCTGGCCAACGCGGCCCCGAACGCGAGCTACCTGGTGTCGTTGGCGATCGCGGGTCTCTGGGCCGATCGCCGTGGCCCGATCCCCGCGTTGCGAGCGGGCGCGATCGCGTTCGCACTCGCCCAACTGCTCGTCGGCACAGCTCAGGCGATGCCGATGGTGGTCGCGGGCCGGCTGCTGAGCGGTCTGGCCGAAGGGTTGCTCGACGTCGCGCTGATGGTCCTGGTCGCGCGCGCACTTCCCGCCGTACTCCGGCCGCGGATGTTCTCGTTGTTCGCCGCGATGTGGATCCTGCCGTCGGTGCTCGGGCCGCTTCGTGACCGGGGTGGTCACCGAGCACTTCGGCTGGCGCTGGGTGTTCCTCGGCGCGGTCGCGCTGCTTGTCCCGAGTTGGTTGCTGCTCCAGCCCGCGATGCGGATGTCCAGGAAGACCGCAGCACCGGAACGCACCGAGAAGCAGACCGCCGAACTCGAAGCCTGGCGAACCGCATTGCCCTGGGCATTCGCCGCCTCGGTGGCTTTGTTCGCCTTGACGCTCGCGGGTGACCAACTCGAGGCCCATAAGGTCCCGGCCGGGCTGGCGATTCCGGTGAGCTTGGTGGTGCTCGGGCTCGCCGCAGTACGGGTGATGCCGCGTGGCACGTTTGTCGCGCGGCGTGGATTCCCGGCCGTGGTCGCAGTACGGGGTCTTGGTGGGGCCGCGTTTGCCGGGACGGGCGCGTATCTCCCGCTCCTGTTGACGTTGCGGCACGACTTCAGCCCGTCGAAGGCCGGCATCACGTTGTCGATCACCGGCGTCAGCTGGGCCCTCGGATCCTGGCTGCAAGGCCGCGACCACGGCCTGCAACGAGCTTCCGTACTACGGATCGGCCTGACCCTGATGACCGCAGGCCTCGCCGTCACCTCGTTGCTCGCCTGGACCACCGGCTGGATCGGGCTGATCGGCTGGACGTTCGCCGGGATCGGGATGGGCCTCAGCTCGTCGAGTCTCTCGGTGCTCACCCTCGACCTCTCCGACGCCGGCAACTCCGGCCGCAACTCGAGCGCCGCCCAGATGGCCGGCACGATGAGCATCGCCACCGCGCTGGCAGTCAGCGGCACCCTGCTCGCGCTCACCTCGGACGACCCCGGCCCGTGGGTCTTCGGCACGATCATCACCGCGAGCGCCGCTCTCGCCTTCGTCGCGCTGCTGGCCTCACACCGAGTCCGGACCGTCACCAACCAAACCAGCCAGTAGCACTAGAGTGGGCGCATGGCTGAGCTGCTGACCGATGACCAGATCGACCAAGCTGTCCGCGACCACCTGCCCGAGTGGAAGGTCGACGAGAACGCGCTCGTCCGCAGCGTCAAGAAGGACACCTTCCTGGACGGTATCCGGCTGGTCGCGACGGTGGCCCAGCTGGCCGAGTCGATGAACCACCACCCGGACATCGACATCCGGTACACCACGATCACCTTCCGGGTCAGCAGCCACGACGCCGGCGGCATCACCGACGACGACCTGGTGCTCGCCCGGCACATCGACACCGCCGCGGGCTGACCTCCGGCCGGGCGGCGCGGGCCGTAAATATCTGACAGCTACGGTTAGCAGGTGACCACTGCTGACGAGTACCGCCTGCTGGGCTTCACCGACGCCGATCGGGAGGCCGCCGAGAAGTTCGAGGCCGACCCGGTCGTGGTCGCCGAGCTCGCCTCGGAGATCCGCCGCGCGATCGGCGCCTTCAGCGGCGAGGGCAGCGGCCCGACCATGCCCGAGGACACCCGGATCTCGGTCGCGGCCTTCCTCGAGACGCTGCCGGACATCCGCCGGTACCACGCCGAGCGCGGGATCAGCGACGAGGTCAGCTGGGCCACCCTCGCCGATCTCGGTCAGCAGCTGAACGTCAGCCGGCGGACCAACGGCGAGTACGGGCTGGAGACGCACTGGTGGATGACGATCCACTGGACCGGCGCGATCTACGCCCTCGGCCGGCTGCAGTTCCTGCTGCACCAGGTCCCGGACAAGCAACCCGGTTCCCGGCACCGAGCCGGGCGAGTGGGTGATCGGCGTCCACATCTCCGAGACCGGCCCGCTGACCCCGGAGTCCGTCGACGACAGCTTCGCGCAGGCGCGTGAGTTCTTCCCGCGGCACTTCCCGGAGTACCCGGTGAAGACTGCGACGCTCGGCTCCTGGCTGCTCGACCCGTACCTGCTTGGACAACCTGCCGCAGGACTCGAACATGGTCCGCTTCGGCCGACGCTTCACGCCGTACGGCGTACCGCGTGATGCCCAGGACAGCGCGATCTTCTTCACCTTCCGCAGCCACGACCTCGAGCAGCTCGACGAGTTCCCGCAGGACACCACCCTGCAGCGCCTCGTCGTCGGCCGCATCAAAGAGGGCGGCACCTGGCAGAACGCGTTCGGCTACACGCTGCTCAAGGACGCTTAGCCGGTACGCCGTACTTCTGCAGCCACGTGAGTCAGCTCGATGTTGCTCACGCAGCGGACGTCGGGCTGAGTGCAGGTCTCCTGGACGAAGCTGGTGAGCGCATCGGAGTACACGCTGTTGTTCCAGCGGTTGAAGTGGTTGCCGAGGAAGAGCGGCGGGTTGCCACCGGCACGCGATCGGCCGAGTGCGAGTCGGTAGGTAGCGAGCACCTGAGCCTTCAAAGCAGGCGCATGCGCCGCCGGGGCCTCGTGTGCTTCGGTCTGGGAGTACCAGAGGTTGTAGTCCATCGTCAGCGTGTTCTTGTGCGTCCCGGCGAGCTCCACCGACTGCAGCGGGAAGTTCCAGACGCCATCGGCCTTCTTCGGCCACGCGATGTATCCGGGCTCGGACGCGTCGTACAGCATCCCGCGCTGCCGCATCACCTGCCGGTACGCCGGGCGGTTGCCCTCCAGGCACGGGGTCCGCATCCCCTTCACCGTGCTGGGGTCGAAGGGCGCGGCCAGCGGCTTCCCGGCAGCCAGCGTCGGACCTTGAATCACCATCTGATCGAAGGCCTTGAGCTCGTCGTTCCACTGCGCCGCGTTCCAGCGGTCGATCCCGGTCTTGCCGCAGAAGTGCCCGTTCGCGTGCGTACCGATCTCGTGCCCCTCGGCGATCGCCTGCCGCAGGACGGCGGCCCGGCGGACGACCTTGTCCGGATCACCCCAGCCGATGTCGGAGGAGCCGGGGCTCTGGTACGCCGGTTTGTAGTCGGTCCGGTGCGAGCCGGGATACAGGTAGGGGCCGGAGAGGAAGAACGTCATCCGCGCGTTGACCTGCTTGGCGACCTGCCGCCAGTGCGACCAGAGCGTGAGGTCGCCGGCGCCGTCGAAGGAGACGACCACGAAGAGCGGCGGTTTGCCGTTCGGCAACTTCGCCGGGAAGGTCCGCGTCACCGGGGCCGCGTTCGGCGCCTTCACGCCGGGAGTGAGCGTCTTCGAAGGATCCGGCTCGGTCGGGGTCGGCGAGGGCGTCCCCGGCGTGATCGAAGGAGTGCCGAGGCTTGTCGAAGGCTTGGCCGAAGGGCTGGGCTGAGATCCCTCGAGTGGGACATCGCCGCACGCTGAGATGAGCGCCGCGGTCACCACCACCGCGCTGATCAGTACTCCGGTCCTCCGCCTCACCACGTCTCTACTGACGCATGCGAGCGCGACCCAGTTGGGCCGGGACACACCTTTGGCCCGAAAGCGGTCGTTTGATCGTTACCCGGCTGTGATCTTGGCCGCTACGCCGGGAGCTTGGCGGCTTTGCGCCGGCCGGCGATCCGGCGGGACGTCTCCAGCACCAGACCGATCACGCCCGCGAGCCCGAAGCTGAACGCGAGCCCCTTCAGCGAGTCGTGCGCGAACGCGTCGCCGCCGATGTAGCCGAGCATCGCGACGTACGTGTAGGCGATCGTCACACCCGCGATGGTGAAGACGATGAACTTCCGGAACGAGTACGCCGTGGCGCCCGCGGTCAGCGTCGCCACCATCCGCGCACCCGGGATGTACCGGACCGTCATCAGCACCAGCCCGCCGCGGGTGTGCAGCGCGTTCGAGACCTTCTCGTAGATCGCCTGCCGGGCATCTCGTCGCCGCATCCAGCGCCGCAGCGCCGGGCCGGAGCCGCGCCCCAGGAAGTAGCAGACGGATTCGCCGATCACCGAGCCGACCATCGCGACCACGATCACCAGCAGCAGGTTCTGGTGCCCCGCGGCGGCGGCCATGCCGGCGGTGATGACCATGCCCTCACTGGGCACGACCGGGAACACCGCGTCGACCGCGGCGGCCACGAAAAGGATGAGCAACAGCCAGTGCGAGGCCATCGCCACACTCAACAGGTGTCGGACGACCTCCATCAACTGTGTCACCCAGAGAGCCTCTCATCCGCTGTCAAGGTCAACCCAATCCGCCAACAGCCGTTCAGGCAGGAGCGAGCCAGGAATTCATTCTTAAGGAGGACAGAGTTTCCAATGGGGCTCCGGCGAACTCCCCGGGCTCCTGATGCAGTGCTCGATCCCACACCAGCGCCCGGGCGACTTTGCTGATCCAGCAAGCCAGTTCGAGCTCGGCGAGCAGCTCGGCCGGGTTGCCGAACACCTCCAGATACGCGTCGCGCGGACGGCGTACCAGCTCGTCCTCGGGGTCGACCTCGAGCCACCGGGTCAGCGACTGCAGCCCGACGAACATGCTCGAGAACGCATGGGCGAGCACGCTGTCGCCCCAGTCGTAGAACCTGACCGGACCGGTCGGGCCGCCGAGGATGTTGTTCGTGTGCAGGTCGTTGTGATCCAGGCTGGCCCGATCGGGCAGGTCGGCGCAGCGCGCGGCGAACTCGGCCCGCTGCCCGGTCACCCACGCGTGCTGCTCCTTGGCGGCGGCGTCGCCCTGCTCGGCGGCGTACCGGCCGGTCAGTTCGAGCGCCTCGTCCAGTCGCTGGGGCATCACGCCCGGGCGCATGTCGGTGACGCCGGCCGCGAGCAGGTCGTCGGCATGCGGCATCAGCTCGAGCTGCAGTTCCCCGTACTGCGGGAGCACGTTGACCATCGCCTCCGACAACCCGTCCGTCCCGCCGAGCCGCTCCCGCAGCGTCGGACCGCCGTCCGGCAGCAGCACCCAGCCTCGGTCGACATCGACGGCGATCGGGTCGAGCACCCACCGAGGGACCACCGTGGCCAGCAACCGATACAGCGGCACCTCGAACACCGTCGCCGGCCCCGGCGCCTTGAGCCAGACCGGCCCACGATCGGTATCAGCCCGCAGAATGGTCCCCCACGGCTTGAGCCGCGGCTGAGTAATCTCGCCAACCCGCTCGATCCCCGCGCGCACTCAGTTGCTCGTCGAGCCACCCTCCGGCCTCGGCGATCCACTCAGCAGACGCCCAGTCGACGCCCTGAGCCGTCCCTTCGCTCATACCAACCACCCTATGTATCAACCTGACCCAAGCTGCTCGGCCAATTCGGTGCGGGAGTGGATGCCGAGCTTCGTGTAGACCTTGCGGAGGTGGTACTCGACCGTCTTCGGGCTGAGGAAGAGTCGCGCCGCGGCGGCCCGGATGCTCTGCCCGTCGACCAGCAGCATCGCGATCTGGCGTTCCTGCGGAGTCAGCTGATCCGCAGTCGACGGTTCGCGCCGCCGAGCCGTCTCCCCCGTCGCCTTCAACTCGGCCGCCGCCAGATCCGCCCATCCCGGTGCCCCCAACCGGTCGAAGTCGCTCACCGCCAGCCGCAACTGGGTCCGCGCATCGACTCTCCGTCGAGCCCGACGCAGCCACCCGCCGTACGCGAGTCTCGTCCGCGCCGTCTCGAACACGTCCAGCGTCCGCTGATGCAACCCGAGCGCCTCCTCGAACAGCCCCTCGTCGTCCGCAACCAGCGCCGCGACTCCGCGCCGCCCGCGCCAGCGACCAAGGCTGCCCCTTCCCTTCAGCCTGTACTGCGAAGTCCCGCGCAGCGCTCGCCGCGTCCTCCGGCCGCCCGAGCCGCAGGTACACCTCGACCAGCTCCGGCGCAGGTGACAGATCCGGATCCAGCACACCGAGCGAACCCAGCACCTCAGCCAACCGCTCGTACTGCGGGAGCGCGCCGGCCGGGTTCCCCAGACCGAGCTCGAGATCCCCCAAGGCGAACAACGCCCAGACCCGCCCGATGTGGATCTGCTGTTCGGTACAGATCTCGATCGCCTCGGTCGCCAGCGCCCTGCACTCCTCGGCGCGGCCGCGATGCGCGGACAACCATGCCTGGCCGGCAAGACAGATCGCCAGCTCCGTGGTCTGCCCGGACTCGCGGGACAGCCGGATCCCTTCGTCGTACGCCGCGGCCGCGTCCGCCCAGCGATCGGTCGTCGCCTCGTCACGGGCCAGGTGCATCAGCAACGCGGGCAGCATTCCGACCGCGACCTGGTCCCGCCGTTCGCGCATCGCCTCCTCCAGCAGGGCGCGACCGGTCCCGGTCTCGCGGAGGAACAGGGGCGCCAGCGTCATCCAGATCTGCCGGCGGCGATCCCGTTCCAGCTCGGCGGACGGTTCGAGGGCGACGGCTTCCCGGAGCTGCTCGGTCCCGGGGTGCCCGGCCAAGATCTTGGCGATCCCGCTGGCGAGCAGACCGAGGATCTTGACGCCCGGCCGATCAGTTGCCGAGAGCAACCGATCGATGTCCTTGGCCGCCTGTAGCGCGACCGCCGCGTCGCCCAGCCGGAAGCAGGCGTTGACGACGTCACTCAGCAGGCCGATCGCCAGCTCCGGGTCGGGCGTCTCGGCTGCCGCGGCGAGCAGGATGTCGCGGGCGCGGGCTGGTGAGCCACACTTCACGGCGATGTCGGCGCGCAGCTCGTTGGCCCAACTCTTGGTCGCTATCGGCGGCTCATACGTCAACGCCTCGTCGAGCAAGCTGTCCGCCCGCTCAGCCATCCCCGCGAACCACGCCGCCTGACCCGCCGCAATCAACCTCTTTGCGCTCTCCTGCGGCGCCTCGCTCAGCCGCGCCGAGCGTTCGAAGGCGGTCGCCGCGATTGCGTGCGCACCGCGTTCGACTGCGTGATCCCCCGCCAGCTGAAGCGCCGCCGCAACCTCGTCGTCCTCGCCAAGCACAGCCTCGGAAAGGTGCCAGGCACGCCGATCAACCTCGTTCCGCCCCAACGCCACGGCAACAGCCCGATGCACCGTACGCCGGTCCGCCGGCTCCGCACTCGCATAGATCGCCGACCGCACCAACGGATGCCGAAACTCGACCCTCCCATCACCAATCACCACCAGTGACGCCTGCTCCGCTTCCCCCAACGCCGCAACATCCACCTCCAGCTCGGCACACGCCCGAGCCACCACCCCTAGCTCGCCGTCATCGACAGACGCCACAAGCAATGCAGTACGAGCCGCAGTGCTCAGCCTGGAAGCCCTTGCAGCAAAGGCATCTGCCAACAACGCAGGCACCGGAACCGGCACTCCAGGAGACAACCGCTGCAACTGCTCCGGATCACTCGCCAACTCCAACAACGCCAACGGATTCCCCGCCACCCGCCGATACAACATCGCCACCAAATCAACCGACAGCAGCCGGCCTTCAGAGGTTGGAGCGGCTACCAATTGGTGGGCTGATGCCAGGTCTATTCCGCCTAGTTCGAGGTGGGGGAGGTCGGCTTGTGCGAAGGGGTGGCGTTCGTTGGAGCGGGCGGCGATGATGAGGACGATCGGGTCGGCGAGGAGCCGGCGGGCTGCAAAGAGGAGAGCCTCGGCCGACGGGCGATCCAGCCAGTGCGCGTCGTCGACAAGGATCGCGAGCGGCGCGGATTCGGCGTACCGGCAGATCAGGCTCAACGTGGCCGCGCCGACAGCGAACCGGTCGGCACCGGCGCCGGAGCTGAGGGCGAGTGGGTCGGCAGCGGTACCGGAGCTGAGGGCGAGTGATTCGGCAGCGGTGCTCGAGGTGAGGGCAAGGCGGTCGGCGGTGGTGCTGAGGGCGAGTGCGGCGGCCAGCGCATCGCGCTGTGGCGCCGGGATGTGGTCGAGTTCGCCCAGAGCCGGCCGCAGCAACTGCAGGAGACCGCCGAACGGGATCTCCCGTTCCGACTCGGTCCCGCGCGCCCGGAGTACGCGCAAGTCCGCGGCGAGTGCCGTTGCTTCGGCCAGCAGCGCCGACTTCCCGATCCCCGGTTCCCCGCTGATCAGCAGCACCCCACTGGTGCCGACGCGCGCCCCCGCGACCAACCGCCCGACCACCCGCCGCTCGGCCTCCCGCCCGATCAGCATCCCCGCAGTCTGCCCGCCCTGCCACGTCCACACCACCCCTTTGCGGCACCAGGACTAGGTGGGGCACCTGATGCGAACCACCGACGGCTGCTCCTAGCGTCGGTGGGACAAGAGACCCAGGGAGGGGAATCGAGAATGACTGCGGTTGAAGAACAGATCGATGGCGACAAGTTGATGGCGTTCGTGTTCCGCGCGGTCGACGAGGTGGGGGCGACGCTGAACGCGGGCCTGGTCGTGATGGGCGACAAGCTCGGCTACTACCGCGCCCTCGCCGGCGCCGGACCGACGTCGTCCGCCGAACTCGCCGAGAAGACCCAGACCAGCGAGCACTACGCCCGCGAGTGGCTGAACGCGCAGGCTGCGGGCGGGTTCGTCGAGTACGCCGACGGCAAGTACGTGCTGTCCGCCGAACACGCGATCGCGCTCACCGACGAGAACAGCCCGGCATTCCTGCCCGGCTTCTTCCAGATCGCGCTCGGCACCGTGCACAACACCACGCAGACGATCGAGGCAGCACGCAGCGGCGCCGGGATCGGCTGGCACGAGCAGGATTCGGATGTCCACGACGGCTGCGAGCGCTTCTTCCGGCCCGGCTACAACGCGAACCTGCTGGCCGGCTGGCTGCCCGCGCTCACCGATGTGGTCGGCAAGCTGGAACGCGGTGCGCGCGTGGCCGACATCGGTTGCGGGCATGGCGCCTCGACGATCCTGATGGCTTCGGCGTACCCGCAGTCCACCTTCGTCGGATCCGACTACCACCCGGGGTCGATCGAGATCGCCCGTCAGCGCGCTGCCGAGGCGGGGGTCGAGATCTCGTTCGAGGTCGCGCCTGCCACGGCGTACAGCGGAAGCGGGTACGACCTGGTGACGACATTCGACGCCCTGCACGACATGGGTGACCCGGTCGGGGCCGCGCGCCGGGTGCGTGAGTCGCTCGCCGACGACGGCACCTGGATGGTCGTCGAGCCGATGGCCGGCGACACGGTCGAGGACAACCTCAACCCGGTCGGTCGCGCGTACTACGGCTTCTCGACACTGCTCTGTACGCCGGGGTCGCTGTCGCAGGACGTCGGTCTCGCGCTCGGCACCCAGGCTGGTCCGGCCCGGATCCGCGACGTCACCACGGCTGCTGGTTTCACCCGGTTCCGGGTCGCCGCGGAGACGCCGTTCAACCTGGTCTACGAAGTCCGCCCCTGACACAGTGCTAGCGAGGGGGGCCGCATGTCAGATGAAGCCGCAACGCCCAGCACGCTCGGCCGACCGGGAGGGGACGGTCGAGCGCGCCGGGGTGACGATCGCCTACCGCGTCTACGACACCGCCGCCACGAGGGGGAGCAGCGGAGAACTGCCGACCACTACCGACAGCGAGAACGCAGGAGCGGGAGCGCCTTCCTCGTCGGGGGGTGAGCTCCGACGGTGGTGTTGATGCCGACCTGGTCGATCGTGTCTTCCCGGATCTGGAAAGCGCAGGTGGCTTACCTGGCGCGGCATTTCCGGGTCGTCACGTTCGACGGGCGGGCGACGGGGCGGTCGAGTACGCCGGTGGGCGGATCGGCGTACGCGGACAGCGAGTTCGTCGCGGACACCCTCGCCGTCCTGGCCGCCACGGGAACCGGCACCTGTGTTCTGGTGTCGCTTTCCCGTGGCGTGCCGTGGGCGTTGCAGGTCGCCCACGAGCTCGGTGATCAAGCGCTGGGCGTCGTCTGCATCGGATCGGCCGCGGGACTCGTGCCGGCGCAGGAGGAACGCATCCGCTGGTCGTGGGAAGCGCGGCACGAGACGACCGAGGGGTGGGCGAAGTACAACCGGCACTACTGGACCGAGGGCGGGTACGACGACTTCCTTCAGTTCTTTTTCCAAGAGATGTTCCCTGAGCCCCACTCCAGCAAGCAGATCGAGGACGGCGTCGGCTGGGGCCACGAGATCAGCCCGGAACGCCTGGTCGACACCGAATCCGCCCGCCAGGACCGCGCCCCCGGCGTACCGGAGCTGCGTTGTCCCGTCCTCGTCATCCACGGCGCCGACGACAAAATTCGGCCCTTGGCCGAAGGCGTGAAGCTCGCGGAACTGACCGGCGGCTCGCTGATCACCATCGAGGGCGGCGGTCACGTACCGAACGCCCGCGACCCGGTGATGGTCAACCGCCTGCTCAAGGACTTCATCGAGCAGGTCTCACCACCACAGCCGGTACGCCGTACGTGGACCCGCGCGCTGAATCGACCCCAGCGGGTGCTCTACCTGTCGTCCCCGATCGGCCTCGGCCACGCCCGGCGGGATCTCGCGATCGCCCGAGCGCTTCGGGAGCAGCGTCCCGGCGTACAGATCGACTGGCTCGCGCAGCATCCGGTGACGCGTGTGCTCGCGGACGCGGGCGAGACGGTGCACCCGGCGTCGGCGTACCTGCTGAACGAGTCGACGCACATCGAGTTCGACGCCGATGAGCACGACCTGCACGCGTTCCAGGCGATCCGGCGGATGGACGAGCTCCTGGTCGCGAACTTCCTGACCTTCGCCGACGTGGTCGACGATCGGCACTACGACCTGGTGGTCGGCGACGAGGCCTGGGAAGTCGACTACTTCCTGCACGAGAACCCGGAGCTGAAACGCTTCGCCTACGCCTGGATCACGGACTTCGTCGGCTGGCTGCCGATGCCGTCCGGCGGTTCCGCGGAGGCAGCCCTGACGGCCGACTACAACGCGGAGATGATCGAGCACCGTGCCCGGTTCCGGCGGCTCCGCGACCGCTCGCTGTTCATCGGCGATCCCGAGGACATCGTCGACGCGACGCTTCGGCCCGGGCCTGCCGTCGATCCGCTCGTGGACCGCGGAGAACTTCGACTTCACGGGGTACATCACCGGTTTCGACGCTTCGGAGACCGCCGATCGCTCGGCGCTCCGGACCCGGCTCCGGTATCCCCTCGACGCCAAACTCTGTCTGGTCACCGTCGGCGGCTCAGGCGTCGGAACCTCCTTGCTGCACAAGGTTCTCGAAGCCATCCCCCGCGCCCGGCGCGCGATCCCCGGCCTGGAGTTCGTCATCGTCACCGGTCCCCGGATCGACCCCGCATCACTGCCACCGGTCGAAGGCGCCACCACCCACGGCTACCTCCCGAACCTCCACCACCACCTGGCCGCCGCCGACATCGCCATCACCCAAGGCGGCCTCACCACCTGCATGGAACTCACGGCCGCCCGAGTCCCCTTCATCTACGTCCCCCTCCAGAACCACTTCGAGCAAACCTTCCACGTCCCCGCCCGCCTGCATCGCCACAACGCCGGCCACCAACTCCCCTACTCCGCCTGCACCCCCACCACCCTGACCGACACCCTCGCCAAACTCCTCACCAACCCCGTCGACTACCACCCCCTCCCCACCACAGCAGCCCACACCGCCGCCACCCTCCTCTCCGATCTGCTCTAACCACCCCAAACCCCGCCCCACCACACCAGCCCCGCGCGCCCGGGTCCCGCCCGCCGGTAGGGCGGGCTCGTTGGGTGGAAACAAACAATCGCTATCTGCAAGTTTGTTACCAGCTAAGGGGAATCGGGGCGGAGGCCGGCGATCAGGGCTGGTCGGAGGGGTGGGGGTTGACAGAACACTTCACCAGATGGTGAAGTGTTCTTCGTGTTGGAGACGACGTTTGCGGCGCTGGGGGATGGGACTCGGCTGGCAGTGGTGACACGGTTGAGTCGGGGGGAGGCGACGATGGGGGAACTCGCGGCGCCGCATCGGGTGACGCTGCCGGCGATGACGAAGCATGTCGGGGTGCTGGTGGACGCCGGCCTCGTCACCCGCAGGAAGGTCGGGCGGACGGTGGTCTGCACGCTGCGCCCGGAGGCGTTCTCCGAAGTACAGGCGTGGCTCGGCGACCTCACGGCGTACTGGAACACGACGATCGATCGACTGGAAGACCTGTTGCGAGGGAGCGACGATGAGCACTGACGTCCGGATCGAACGAGTGCTTCCGGCAACGATCGGGCGCGTGTACGACGCTTGGTCGCGACCGGAGCTGATGACCCGGTGGTACTGCCCGAATCCGGCCCATGAGCTCCAGGTCGAGGCGGACGTACGAGTCGGCGGCGAGTATGTCGTGACGATGGGACCGTATGTTGTCCGCGGCCACTACCTGGAGGTCGAGCCGCCGCGGCTACTCGCCTTCACCTGGAAGTGGGACGGGAGCGACGACTCCTCGGAGGTCCGCGTCGAGTTGACGGAGGTCGACGGCGGCACCCACCTGCTGCTCAGCCACACCGCACTGAGCAACGCCGAAGACGCCGCCGGTCACCTGCAAGGCTGGGAGCTACAGCTCGCCCGCCTCGCCGACCTCATCTCTCCGCAGCCCGCCCCCGCAGCCGATCCAGCGTGACCACCAGTACGACGGTGACCGCGAGCAGCACGAGCGATTCCGCGGCGGCTGTGAAGGTCTGGCCTCGATCCGTCAGGGCGAAGATGGACACCGGCAACGTCCGCCACGACGCGGGATAGACCATGATCGTCGCCCCGACCTCGCCCATCGACAGCGCGATCGACAGGCTGCCCGCGGACACGATCGCGGGCAGCAGCATCGGCAGCCGCACCTTCCACAACACCCGCGCCGGCGAGGCGCCCAACGACGCCGCCACCTGGGCGAACGCGTCGTCGGTCCGCTGCAGAGCCGCCGCGACCGTGCCGTAGCTGAAGGCAACCATCAACACCAGATGCGCGATCACCACGATCCACTTGGTCCCGTTCAGCAACACCGGCTGCCGCGAGAACGCGACCAGCAAGCTCAACCCCACCACAACAGACGGTACGGCGATCGGCAGGTGGTGAAGCGCATCCGTCAGCCGCGCAACCGGCGCCGGAGCAGACCGACTCGCCAGCGCGGCCCACGTCCCGAAGACCACCGCGAGCAACCCACCCAGGAACGCAGTCTGCAAGCTCACCGACAAACTCGCGAGCTGATCCCCCGACAACGCCTCACCGAAATGCGCCCCGGTGAAAGTCGACGGCAACACCCCGTTCCACGACCCCGAGAACGCGGCCGCCGCGACCACGACGAAAGGCGCCAGCACCAGTACGCCGAACACGACGGCGAACGCGATCCAGGTGACATACCGGCCAGGCCTAGTCCAGAGCAACACGACGATCTCCCAACCTGGCCACTCCCGCACGCAAGGCGACGTACAAGCCGATCGACAGCAGGATCTGGACGACCGCGATCACGCACGCGCCCGGGTAGTCGAACATCACGATCCCCTTGGTGTGCACGAGCATCGGCAGCGTGGTCGTGTCGCGCGCACCGAGGAACAGCACGATCCCGAACTCGTTCAGCGTGAGCAGCAGGGTCAGACTCCCACCGGCCGCCATCGCCGGACGAACCTCGGGCAGCACGACGGTCCGCAGTACGCGCCAAGGACCGCCGCCCAGACTCGCTGCGACATCCAGCTGCACGCGCGGGATCTGGCCCATTGCCCCGAGCAACGGTCGCATCACGAACGGCGTGTAGAAGGTGATCTCGGCCAGAACCACCGCCCACGGCGAGGTCAGGAACCCGCCGCTGATCGAGCCGAGAATCCCCGCCGTCCCGTAGATGAAGGTGAACGACAACGCCACCAGGAACGACGGCAGCGCCAGCATCGCGTCGACCAGCCCGGACACGATCCGCGCGCCCGGGAACGGTACGAAGCTGATCACGACCGCCAGGAAGGTGCCGACGATCAGGCAGCCGATCGTCGAGGAGACCGCGATCTGCACCGTCCGCACCAACGCGTCGCGGAACTCGGCCGATCCGATCACCGCCCGCCAGGTCGCGAACCCGCCGGTGAACGACTGCCCGGCGACAAGGATCAGCGGATAGATCACCAACCCGGCCAGCAACAGCAGCGGCGGCACCAGCCAGATCGACCGACTCCAGACCCGCCGATCCGTCCGTGGCTCATTGCTCATGGCAACGACGAGCGCCTCCGAAGCCATCAGCGACCCTCCGCCGCAACCAGGCTGCATGCCTCGGCCGGCAAGACGAGCGAGACCTTCGATCCCACGTCGGGCAGCCGGCCGTCAGCCGGTACGTCGATGTGTACCGGTACGTCGGGAAGCCCGTCGATCGTGCAGGTCAAGCGGCTGGAGGCACCTCGCCACTGCGCCGCCACCAGCTGGCCCGGGATCCCGTTCTCCCCCAGCTTGATCGCATGCGGCCGGATCACCAGCAACTGATTGCCCTGCGCAACGGTGTTCGCTACCGTCGGCGCGTCCACCGCCTCGAGCGTGGACCGGTCGGCCGCGATACGCAGTACCGGATGCCCTGCCACCCTTACCTCGCCGTCGGCGAGCTCAACCGGCAGCAGGTTCGCGCCGCCCAGGAAAGATGCGGTGAACGCGGACGGCGGAGCGGCGTACAGGTCCGCGGCCGGTGCAATGTCGACAAGTCGAGCATCGCGCATCACCGCGATCCGATCAGCCAGCGCGAGCGCCTCCGCCTGGTCATGGGTGACGTAGAGGATCGCCACATCCGGTACTTCGCGGCGCAGCTTCTGCAACTCGCCCAGCATGTCCGCGCGTAGCTGCGCATCGAGTGCGGCCAGCGGCTCGTCGAGCAGCAGCACCTGCGGCTGGATCGCCAGCGCCCGCGCGATCGCGACCCGCTGCTGCTGCCCGCCGGACAGCTCCCGCGGGAACCGCCTGGCGAACGCGCTCATCCCGACCATCTCGAGCATCTCCGCGACCCGACGGTTCACCTCGGCCTTGGGCTTGCGGGCCGCCCGCAGCCCGAAGGCGACATTGTCGGCGACCCGCAGATGCGGGAACAGCGCGTACTGCTGGACGACGACCCCGATCCCCCGCTTGGCCGGCGGTACGTCGGTGACGTCCACCCCGGCGAGCCGGATCCGGCCGCGGCTCGGCTGGACGAACCCGGCGATCGCCTTCAGGGCGGTCGACTTGCCCGAGCCGGACGGTCCGAGCAGGGCGACCGTCTCGCCGGCGGCGACCGTGAGGTTCAGCCCTTCCAGCGCGACCGTCCGGCCGAACTGCACCGTCACGTCCTCGAGCTCGACGGTCATCCCGACACGGCCTTCGTGTACGCCGCGACGTCCGCGTCGAGCTCACTGAGGACCGCGGTCCAGTCGGGGTTGTAGACCTCGACACCGGTCATCGCCTGCTCGACGGCCTGGAAGTTCGCGTCGGTCGGCTTCACGTCGGAGCGTGCGGGCAGGCCGAACGCATCGCTGGAAGCGGTCTGCTGCGCCTCGGGCGAGAGCAGGTAGTCCATCAGCTTCTTGCCACCGTCGGCGTTCGGCGCACCGGCGCCGAGCCCCATCACGTACGGGAGGTCGAGTGTCGTCTGCTTGCCTGTTGCGTCCGCCGGGAAGAGCAGCGCGAACGCGGACTTGTCGTTCTTGATCGAGGCCAGGTTCATCTGGACGTCGCCGTTCGCGACCCAGATCTCGGCCTTGCTCACCTTCGGCTGCAGCTTGCCGGTCGAGGCGGACGGGCCGACGTTGTTCTTCTCCAGCTTGGCGAGGTAGTCGAGCGCGCCCTGCTTGCCGAGCAGGTGCTGCAGGAGGAGCAGTACCGCAGTACCGTCTCCTGCCTGGCCCGGCGTCGAGTACTGGATCTTTCCCTTGAACTTAGAGTTGAGCAGATCGTCGAACGACTTCGGCTGACCGGCCTTCGGGTTCGCGATGAAGCTCAGGTAGTTGTCGACGACCGCGACGTAGTCCGGACCTTTGACGCCCTTGACCTGGTCGCTGCCCGGTACGGCGTACGGCTGCAGCAGCTTGTCCGCCGAGGCTTTCTGGATGAACGGCGGCAGCGTGACGACCACGTCGGCCTGCGGGTTGGACTTCTCCTTCTGCAACCGGGAGACCACCTCGCCGGAACCTGCCTCGACGATCTGGACCTTCATCCCGGTCTGCTCGGTGAACTTGTCGAACCGGGCCTTGTACCAGTCGGCCAGCCCGTCGGCGGTGTAGACGGTCACGGTCTTGCTCGAGCCAGCTGTCGATGCTGCGCCGGTACCGCCGCAGGCAGCCAGCACGCTGATCAGGGCTACTCCGGCAAGCAGGTGCCCACCCACTCCCCTCGCTTTCCTTCCCTTGTTCTTGACGCTCTTCACTTCTCCAACTTTCGGTCGGCTAGTAGTCCGGGCAGGTCCCGGACTGATGCGAGGACGTGCGTGGCACCGCCGGCAACGAGTTGATCGTTGCCGTGGGCACCGGTGAGGACCCCGGCGACGACTCCGGCCCCAGCCCGGACTCCCGTGGTCATGTCGTAAGCGGTGTCACCGGCCACGGCCACGGCGGCCACGGCATCGGCTTTCAGTTCCAGCAAGGCTTTGAGCACCATGTCCGGGTACGGCCGGCCGCGGCCTGCTTGCGCGGGACAGAGCGTCAGGTCAGCGAGGTTCTGCCAGCCGAGCGCTTTGAGGATCCGCTGCTGAGTGGTCTCGGCGAATCCGGTGGTCAGGCAGACCTTCGCGCCTGATTCGCTGGATCGCGCGGATCGCATCCTCGGCACCAGGGATCGGCGTGCAATGACCTTCATCAACCAGTACGCCGTACGCGGTCTCGAACGCCTTGTTGGCCTGCTGCGCTCTGGCTTCATCGTTGTCGAGCAGGTGCCGGAAGACGGTGATCTTCGACTCGCCCATCGTGGCGCGGACATGGTCGAGCATCTCGTCGTACTCCGGCGTACCTTCTTCGATGCCCTGGGCACCGATCGCGGTGGTGAACGCCTGCTCGACCAGGCCGTCGTCGGCGACCGTCGTACCGGCCATGTCGAGGACTACCAGCTGGATTTCGGTCACAGTCCGACCTCCGTGTAGGTGGTTTCGGCGATCGCCGGGGACATGGTCATGCCGCGACCGCCCGGCCCGGTGATCAGGTGCACATCGGGGGCCGGCTGGCGGCGTACGACGACCTCACCGGGCGTTGTCGCCTGGGAGTAGACACCGGCCCAGCGGCGTACGATCTGCGGCATTTTCTGTCCGAGCAGCGCCTCGACGGTGTCTTTCAGGTAGTCGTAGGGGTCGCTCTGGACGTCGAACCCGAACGGTTCGGCGTACTCGTGGGTGTCGCCGATCGTCAGTCCACCGTGCGCACGCTGCACCATCAGGAGCTGCATGGCGTTGCTCTGGGCAACTTGTTCCTGCGGGGTCTGCTTGGAGTACGTCGAGCGCCGGGCCGTCGTACGCCGGGTAGTACCGGAAGCTGTCCGCATCGGCGACTGCGGTCGTGAGCTTTTCGGCCAGGGGCGCCGTCTGCATCATCTGCAGGCGGACCCTCCTGAGCGGGAGTTCGCCGGCGATCTCGCGAATCAGCCCGCCGTGCCAGGCACCGGTGCAGAGCAGCACGAGGTCGGCCTCATACGTGTCGCCGTGATCGTCCTTCACCTTGCCGGTGCTGACGTCACGCACCTCGCGACCTTTGATGAACCGGTAGTTGCCGGACTTCTCAAGCTCTTTCCTGAGCTCCTGAAGCACCTCACGCGGCTCGACGATCGCATCCCGTCCGCACCAGAGCGCGCCCAGAAGATCGCCCTTGAGCGCCGGATTACGGCGCCGAGTCTCCTCTTCGTCGAGCAACTCAAACTCCCGCTCGGCGGCATCCTTCCGACTCGCTGCCTCCTTCGCGACCGCCAACTCCGCGTCGGTCCGACAAACCGTCAGCGACCCGCTCGCCCGAAACCCGATATTCGGCACCTCGGCCCACAACTCCCGGGCCCGCTGCGCAGTCGCGATCTCCGCCCCATCGGCCCGCCCACTCACCCAAACAAGCCCGAAGTTCCGCACACTAGCCCCGCGACTCCCCGCCTCCCGCTCGATCTGCACCACCTGATGCCCACGCTTTACCCCCTCCCAAGCGTGAAACGTCCCCAACACCCCGCCACCCACCACAACAACCCGCACAGTCCGCCTCCTTCACCTCGTCCCCAAACATTGGTCCGGACCAATTACGCCAACCCAGCCCCCACCTGTCCACCAGATGAACCCCACAAAAACTCCACCCCCCGAGGCAGGGAGCTGCACAGCCCGCCCAACCACCACACAGGACGTCCTCCGCCCAGCACCGCCCTGCTCCCCCGCACCGCGCCACCCCGCCCACCGCTTTCCCTAACCCGCAGGCACGCAACGCCGCCCGCCCGACGCAACCCCGCTCTCCCCGCACGACGCCACCCCGCACACCCCGCCTTCCCTAACCCGCAGGCAGGCAGCAACGCCCGTCCGGCACACCGCCGTACGGGACACCCTTCGGCCGCCATCACGGCCCGGCACCGCCCCGCTCGCCCGCACGGCGCCACCCCGCGCTTCGCTTTCCCTAACCCGCAGGCGCGCAGCGACGCCCGCCCGGCGCACCGGCGTACGGACTCTCCTCGCCCTTCGCCTTCCCTAACCCGCAGACAGGAAGCGACGCCCGCCCGGCTGTTAAGGGAGTGTTAGGGACGAAGTGTGGCGCGGAAGCCGACTCGGTCGCCTCGGAAGAGGGAGCGGACTGCCTCGATCGGCTGACCGTCCGTGTCGCGACTCGTGCGATGTAGCAGGAGCATCGGCAACGACTGGGTCGCCTTGAGCAGTTCGGCCTCGCGCGGCGTTGCGATCACCGTCTCGACGATCTCCTCGCCCTCGCCGAAACGAACGCCCAGTTCATCGGTGAGGCAGCGATACAGCGACCCGGTCGGCTGCAGCACCGCACGCAGCGTCGGGAACCGGGAGACCGCCAGATAGGTCGTCTCCAACCCGATCGGCTGCTCGTCGGCGAACAGGATCCGCTCCAGCTCGTACGCCGGTGCGCCCTCCGCGATCCCCAGCTTCTCCGCCAGCAGCGCATCCGCCTCGATCTCCTCGAAGCGAACCACCTCGCGCGCCGGCACCTGCCCCTGCGCCCGCAGCGCCTCGGTATAGCTGACCAACGCCAACGGCTGAATCAACTTCGGCGTCGCGACGAACGTCCCCTGCCCCTGCCGCGCCCGCAACCGCCCATCGGCGACCAGTTCGCGAATCGCCTGCCGCATCGTCCACCGCGATACCTCGAACTCCTTCGCCAGCGTCCGCTCCGGCGGCAACGCAGCACCCTCGCCCAGCTGATCGAGCAACCCGACCAACCGCGTCTTGACGGCAAAGTGCAGAGGAACAGTCACCCGGCAAACACTAGACGTCCCCACCGACCGACACCGCCAGGAACCCACGTCCCGACGGACAGGACCAATCAGCCATCACCTAGTGCACCCAAGCGTCGCGCGTACACCGTCCCGCGGTGCACTACCTGTCGATCGGCACACCAACCCGCCCGCCGACGGTCACCGGCGACCCGCAGTACGGGAAACTCAGCGGCACCCCGAAGTGCGCGAAAATCCACCGGCACACCCGACGCGCGGGGAATCCACCGGCACTCCCCAAGCCCGGGCAACCCACCGGGCAAAAAGTTGAGCCCCGGGCGGTGACCCGGGGCTCGGAATGGATGGATGGGCGGCGGAATCAGCTGCCGGACTTGCGCCGGAACTGGCGCTTCTGCTTGTCGTTGTGCGCCTCGCCAACACCCTCGTGCCGCGGCCCGGTCCCCGGGTGCGACTCGTGGTTCTTGTTCTTCTTGGCAAGCGCCTCGCGGAACTTCTTCTGCAGATCGTCCTGCGCCGGCTCGCTGGGCTTGTCGCTCATACCGTCTCCTTCACAAACCGTCAGGCGTACGGACCTTAGCTAACCAATTGTGAAGGGCACCCCGCCACGCAATTACGGCGGGGCCCTGCTCAGAGGCCAGCCACCCGGCGCCCGACCGCCCGCCGCGAGCGAAAACTGTCGGCGCCCGCGAATACCGTCAGCCTTCTGATGACGAGCTTCCAGGAGGACGAAGTACGGCGGATGGCGGCGAGCGGATGGGCCCGATGCGAACGGATCGCCGGGCTCGTCCAGGCGAGCGGCCTGCCGGCGATCACTCGCGAGTATCTGAACGATGCCTTCGACCACGACGACTGGCAACGAGCCGAGGAGGCCACTCGGGCACTGACGCAACGGTTCAGCACGTCGCGATTCGCCGACGAGGTCCGGTACGGCGTGGTGCTGGTTCCCGCCGCTCGTTTGCTGGACACTCGCGGGGCCCTGCCTGCCGCAGTACGGGCTGATCAAGTCGGCGCGGAAGCCGGCGACGTCTACGACGAACGGTTGCCGGCCGGAACCCTGCTGACTACCGACCGCGAGTGGACCATGGTCGCCAGCGTGACCGACAGTTATGGGCCTGCGATGGGTAGCTACCACCAGGTGACCGACGCATCGGCGGAGGACTTCACGGTGTCGGGCCAAGACACCCGGCGATTGATGACTCGCCAAGTGTGGGGTGCTCGGGTGCTGCAATGCGGCCGGACGCCACCGGACTGCGAGCGAAACCAGCGCTGGACGTTCACCCTGTTCCCTGGAGAACCGCTGGTCGATGGACTGGCCGAATCCGGCACCGTACTGAAAGGCCGGGTGCGGTTCCGCCTGGGCAAGCCGGACCGCGGCATCGGCTCGGCTCGCGTCGCCCCCGCGATCTCACTGGAGGAAATATCCCCGCGCGGTGCTGTCGGCGACTGTTAGTTTCGAGGCTCAGTCGAGGACAGGGGACGGATCGTGCTGGTCAGTAGTGAGGCGCTGGTTGGGATCGCATTGGTCGAGCTCGGACTCGTCATCGTGCCGGGGCCGAACATGATCTACCTGGTCTCGCGGTCGGTCGTCCAAGGCCGGCGCGCTGGCCTGACCTCGCTCGCCGGAGTAGGCGTCGGCTTCCTCGCCTACCTCCTCGCCGCGACAGCCGGCCTGGCCACCCTCTTCGCGCTGGTCCCCGAGATCTACCTGACCCTGAAGCTGGCGGGAGCCGCGTACCTGCTCTGGCTGGCCTGGGAGCGCCCTCCGCCCCGGCGGCAGTTCCGCCTTCACCCCGTCCGAGCTCACCCCCGACCGCCCCCGCAAGCTCTTCGGCATGGGCCTGCTGACCTGCCTCCTCAACCCGAAGATCGCGATCCTCTACATCTCGCTGCTCCCGCAGTTCGTCGACCCGTCCCGCGGCCACATCGGCACCCAGAGCCTGCTCCTCGGCCTCACCCAACTCGCGGTCGGCGTCATCATGAACGCCATCTTCGTCATCACCGCCGGCTCCGTCGCCACCTTCTTCTCCCGCAAACCCCTCTACTCCCGCATCCACCGCTACGTCACCGGCACCGCCCTGGCAGCCTTCGCCGTGAAGCTCGCCACAGACCGCACCCAACCCGTCGCGGCCCCTTAGTAGCGAACGCTCACCCCTCACCATCCGCCGCCACTCGCCCACGCTCCGGCGCGATTCCCCTTACCCTGCAGCGTTTGCGGCGTAGCCCGTTTGCCCCCGGTCGTACAGTTATCTCCACGGCCCCGAGCCTCCCGGCAACCATCGCGACAGCGCACCTCCACGAGCGCAACTGCCACCTCACGCCCGGCCCCGCCGCCCCACCGCGCCCAGCGGCCCCTGACAGGTCAGGGTGCCGGGTGAGCACCATTCCCCTGCCCCGGCACCCTGGCCGCACCACTCTCACCGCTGTCGAGACGTCGCCGCGGTCGTCGCAACAATGCCTCCTGATCGCCTGTCGCCCATCAGCTCGCAGCGCGTCTTCGTCGACCCGAGCATCGCAGTACTCACCCGCGTCTACAACAACGAGCCGACCGACACCGCAGTACAGAAGCTGTCCCCCACGCCACCACAACGGCTAATCCACCCGGACAACCCGGCGTACTTCAATCAGATCCAGCGCAAGTTCACCAGCTACTGGACCTGCTACTGGCGATACGTCAACGGCTACCGCTAAGCTCCGCCACGAACACGAACTCCTTGCCTGGGCGATCAGGTGCATCCCGTACTTCGGCGACGGCGAACCCCGTTGCCCGCAAGGACTCCGACCTCGGCCCGACTCCGGAACCGCAGCGTCGACTCCGAGGTCAGCCTCGCCCCGTCGGACTCGAACACGTACTCCGACCGAAACGTCACGAACGGCTCCCGTACTTCGACCAGCTCGGTCCATTTCTCAACGACCCCCACCCCAGCCACCTCAACCCGCTGGTACGTCGCCTCCCGATTCCACTCCAGCCACGCCTCCCGCGCCGGATCCCTTGTCTCAAAGACAAATCGCCCACCCGGAGCAAGCGCAGCCCGTACGCCGTACAGCGTCGCGACCCACTCCTCATCCCCGAGAAACACCTGCGCCACGTTCCCCGTCATCACCGCCAGATCCACCTGCAACTCAGGCAACCCGGTCGCATCCCCATGCACCCACGTCACCTTCTCAGCGCCAACCTTCCCCCGCGCCACCTCCAACGAGGCCTCCGCAGGATCCACCCCCACCACCTCAACCCCAAGCCCCACCAACAGCGTCGCCAACTCCCCCGTCCCACACCCCACATCCAACACAGACCGAGCCCCGAACTCCCCCACCATCCCCACATAGGCAGCAAGATCCCCCCGCCCAGCCTCCAACGAGTCATAAACCCCCACCAACCGCGGCACCCCAAACAACGCATCAACCATCCCCCGAACCTAAAACCCCACGCCCTTCCCCACCAACCGACTTTCCGCTCGAATGACCCCATGCCACTCGACGTCTCATTCCCACTCCCTCAAGATCACCGTGACCAGATCCCCGATCGAGAGTGCCTCCTGAATCACTCGATCACGGTGGATCCACAGAGATGGCAAAGGGAACTGCACAAGCGATCGCTCCCAGCGGCCGACGGGCAACTGGCGTCCTCGTCGGACACGATCGAGGTCAAGAGAGATGATGTCTTCACGTTGGCCGACGAAGACATCACCGACGCCAATGCGCTTCAGTTGCTGTATCTGAGCCTGGCTTGGGGACTCGGAACGAGAGCATCGCGCTTGTCGCCTCGCCTGACAGCGCTGGCGAAGAACATCGACCGCGCGCCCGGTCTGCTCCGTGAGGCGTGGGCTGCAACCAGGTCTGGGCAGTCATCAGAGATCTGCTACGAGATCCTCCTTACTCCCAAAGGACAGCCCCGAATCCCCTGGCTCGGCGCAGCCTTCGCAACGAAGTTCCTGTACTTCGCCAGTGGATCCGACCTCATCCCCCAGAACCTCATCCTCGACGCTGTAGTCGCCAGAAACCTGCGCAAATCAGCCTGGGCGGATTCACCGACCTCCGCTTGGTGGTCGGACACCTACGCCAACTACTGCAAGCTCATGGCCGACTGGGCGGATGAGGCAAACGCCGCACCAGACCAGATCGAGATGATGCTCTTCAGACTCAAAACCAACGCCGTACGGAAATGATTCGACTTGGGTCTGGTGGGTTGTGAGACTCCTCGCATGCTCTCTGAGATCTGGCCTCTGTATCGGCTGAAGGTGACCACGGATCGGCTGGTTCTCCGGCTTCCGAACGAGTCGAACTGGCCGAGGTCGCCGAGGTTGCCGGCGCCGGGATTCACCTTCCGTCCGAGCGCCCGTTCCTCACCCCGTGGACGGAAGGCACAGCCCAGGAGCGTGCCCTTTCCGTACTGCGTGGGCACTGGGCCGACCTCGCCGAGTGGAGCGCCGACAACTGGCACCTCGGTCTATGTGTCTTCGCGGACGACAATCCCATCGGCATGGTCTCCCTGAGAGCGCGCGACTTCCGCGTAGTCCGCGAGGTCGCCACCTCGTCCTGGTTCGGCCTGCCCTACCAGAGCCAGGGATTCGGCACCGAGGCCCGCGTCGGCCTCCTCACCTTGGCCTTCGACATCCTCGGCGCCGAGGCCGCCCGCACCGAGGTCTTCCAGGACAACCACAAGTCCCAAGCCGTCTCCCGCAAACTCGGCTACCAACCCGACGGCATCTCCCGAGATGCCCGAGGCAACGAAGCCCTAACCTCAGACCGCCTCCGCCTGACCCGCGAAACCTGGACCAACTCCCCCCACCCCAGCGCCAAAGTCACCGGCCACGAGGATTCCCTCCCCCACTTCGGCCTCTGACCATCGCCTCCGGTTAAGGCATCAGCTGTACGGCGCCTGCCCGTACGGCGATCCAGTCCGTTTGCCGAGGCCTCGACCGGGCGCGGTCCAGCCAGTTAGCGCGGTCGAGGTGCTCGCTGCGCAACTGAATGAGGTCAAGCGCTATGCCAGGCGGCGACGACTTCTCGACCTCGGTAACGCGAGCTTCCATAGCAGCCATCAATGCGGTGTCGAGTTCCTCGATCGCAGCAACGAAGTCCGCAACAGCGACCGTCGTCCGCAGAGCCCGCGGTTCAGCAAAGTTGGCAGGCGCACTCCAGTCGACCGTGATCCGATCGCCGGTTCGCCAGCATCGCAGGCTCGGCGGCTCCCGGAGATACCCGAAGTACACGCCCCGCGACGACCACCAGTCCATCGCAGCATCGCCAGCTTCGGACTCAACCTCGTTCCAGCCACGATCATCAGACTCGACGAACCCCACCAGATCGGCCGGAACCTCTTCCAGCGCCGCCGGGAACAACTGGAGCAGGTCCTCCCACAGCCGGACAACGTAGTAGTCGACATACGGGATCTCGTAGTCAGCAGCAAACTTGAGCAAACAGACGTCGCCGACCTCAACCCAATACCAGCCCTCAGTCAACCCAAACCAGTGCAGCTTCGGGCTCTCCCTACCCCACGGCGCAACCTCCGCCACCGGACGAAGCTCGAACTGGAACAACAAGCCGTCAGACGCTGAAGCGGAACTCGACCCAGTCACGTCGCCATCCAACCTCAGTTGGCGTCTGAGTAGGCGAGGTGGAGCCCGCAATGTAGGCACTCGAAGAGGTAGGCGGTCATGTCTCATGATCGCCTACTGCACAGGTGCTTTGAGGCCGATGCGGTGGGCGTCGGGGTCGAGGACGATGCTGAAGCGCTGGCCCCAGGGCATGGTGGTTGGCGGTTTGATGAGGGGTGTTCCGAGGGTGACGAGTTCGGCGATGATCTCGTCGAGCTGCGCTGCGGAATCGAGCTCCAGGTCCACCTGCGAACCACCCGGCGACGGTTGTGGCGCGGATTCGTCCCACCAGGCAGCGAACGCCGTCGAATGCAACACGATGGTGACACCGGTGTTCGTCGACACCCAGGCCTCAGCGTCGCCCTCCCCGTGCCGATTCCGAGCGCGGAACAACACCCCAAGGCGCGCATAGAACGCCCGGCTCCGTTCGAGATCCGCGACGACAAAATTGATCTGAGCAACAGCAACCACCACCACAGCGTCCCATGCACGCCGCTACTTCGTCGCAGAACAAGCGCTCAGACGTTGAAGCGGAACTCCACGACGTCGCCGTCGGCCATGACGTAGTCCTTGCCTTCCATGCGGACCTTGCCGGCGGATTTGGCGGCGGCCATGGAGCCGGCGGCGACGAGGTCGTCGAAGGAGACGATTTCGGCCTTGATGAAGCCGCGCTGGAAGTCGGTGTGGATGACGCCGGCGGCCTCGGGGGCGGTGGCGCCCTTCTTGATGGTCCAGGCGCGGGATTCCTTCGGGCCGGCCGTGAGGTAGGTCTGCAGGCCGAGGGTCTCGAAGCCGACGCGGGCCAGCGTCGTCCAGGCCGGGCTCCTCGACGCCCATCTCGGCGAGCATCTCGCGGGCCTCGTCCTCGTCGCCGAGCTCGACCAGTTCGGCCTCGAACTTGGCGTCCAGGAAGATCGCCTCGGCGGGCGCGACCAGTTCGCGCATCCGGGACTTCAGGTCCTCGTCGGCGAGCTCGTCGGCGTCGCAGTTGAAGACGAACAGGTACGGCTTGGCGGTCATCAGCATCAGTTCGCGGATCGCGTCGCGGTCGACGTTCGTCGCGATGATCGGCGTACCGGCCTCGAGGTGCTTCTGCGCCTCGCGCACCGCCTCGAGGACGGCGACGCTCTCCTTCTTCAGCCGGGACTTCCTTCTCCAGCCGCGGGATCGCCTTCTCGACGGTCTGCAGGTCGGCCAGGATCAGCTCGGTCTGGATGGTGGAGATGTCGTCGGCCGGCGAGACCTTGCCGTCGACGTGGGTGACGTCGTCGTCGCGGAACACCCGGGTGACCTGGCAGATCGCGTCGGACTCGCGGATGTGGCTGAGGAACTTGTTGCCCAGCCCCTCACCCTCCGACGCGCCGCGCACGATGCCGGCGATGTCGACGAACTGGACGGTGGCCGGCAGGACTCTTGACCGAGGAGAAGATCTCGGCGAGCTTGCCCAGCCGCGCGTCCGGTACGCCGACCACGCCGACGTTCGGCTCGATCGTCGCGAACGGGTAGTTCGCCGCGAGCACGTTGTTCTTGGTCAGCGCGTTGAAGAGCGTGGACTTGCCCGCGTTGGGGAGCCCGACGATTCCGATGGAGAGTGCCACGGGCGCCAAGAGTACGCGTCCACCCCGCCTGACCCCAATCCACAGCCGGTACGACGAACCGCGCGCCCGTACGCCGTACCGCACGGCCTCAGATCACGAACGACTCCAGCTCCGCGCCGTACCAGCGCTTGGTCAGCCCGAGCGAGCCGCATCCCGCAGCCGCCGGCAGACGGCCAGCGACGCCTGGTTGTCAGGCCGTACGACGGCGTAGATCTCCGCCGACGCCCGGCCTTGAACCCCCGCGAGATCGCCCCTCGCGCCGACTCGGTCGCCAGCCCGCGCCCCCACGCGTCGGGATGGAAATGCCACCCGACCTCGACCTCGCCGCGCCCCGGCTCACGGTACCCGCCGGCAGCGGTACCAGCAGTACAGTCCCGGCCACCGCCCCCGTCGCCTTCTCCTCGACCGCCCAGACCCCGTACACCGGTCGGCGTTGCGCTCGTTCCACCGCTCGATCACCCGCGACGCGGCGTCCCGGTCGCGTCATCACCCGCGGATCGGCGCCCAGCCAGCGCGACACCTCCCAGCGCCGGTAGATGTCGAACACCCGGTCGCCGTCGGCTCTCGGCCCAGTCCCGGACCACCAGCCGATCGGTCTCGAAGACCACCTTGGCGTCCATCGCGCCCTCCCCTGACCAGTCACGTTGATGTACCGAGCGCGACAGCCCAGCCGCAAGTGAACCGGCAAGTGTGACCGCACGGAGGCAAAAATCGTGAATCCCGGAGTGCCGTCACACCGTGGTCACCTGACTCAGGAGCGACTCGAGATCTCCCTGCAACACGGCGATGCCAACCAGGCTCACACCGAGTTCCGCAACGTGGGTGCTAACCAATCTGGAGTGAAAGCTCCTTGACAGCCCAGGGGGAGCGAACTGGGGAACATCCGCCTGATCTGCAAGGGAGCTTCATGTCCCGAAAGCTTGCTGCCGTTATCGCGCACCGCCGCTGCCGCCGCACTGGTCGTCGGCTCGCTGTTCGCCGTCGCGCTGGGACATTCGAGCCCGCCGAAGCCGACCGTCCGCGAGCAGCAGTACGCCGAGTCCGACGCCACGCCGCCGTCGACGACCCACCGACGAGCCGCCCGACACGCCGACGAAAACTCCGGACAACAACTCCGGCACGCCGGTCGCCGATCCGACCGCGGCCGCTCGCCGCCGGCAACAAGAAGGTCATCTTCTTCAGCTTCGACGACGGCCCGGACCCGGTCTGGACGCCGAAGATCCTGCAGGTGCTGAAGAAGTACGGCGCCCACGCGACCTTCTTCGAGCTCGGCAAGAACCAGGCCGCTGCACCCGGGCCTGCGCGAACAAATCCTTGCCGACGGCAACACCATCGGCAGCCACTCGATCACCCACCCGCAGCTGACCGCGATCACGCGCGGCGAAGCGGCACCACGAGATCTTCGACGGTCCGCAGTCGAAGTGCTTCCGCCCGCCGTACGGCGCGTCGAACCCGAAGGTGCGCGCCGACATCAAGGCCGCCGGCATGGTCGCAGGTGCTCTGGGACGTCGACCCGCGCGACTGGGCCCGCCCGGGCACGAACGCGATCGTACAACAACATCATGCATGCACGCCCACACGCCGCAACATCGTCTTGATGCACGACGGCGGCGGCGACCGCGGCCAGACCGTCGCGGCGCTGGACAAGGCGCTGCCATCGCTGAAGGCCCAGGGCTACACCTTCCCCGCGATGGACTGCTGATCTCGCTGCTTCGGCGCCGTCGACAGTCGATCCACAAAACTGTCGGCGGCGTCTGCCACTGTCTGTGACATGGCCGGTACTACGCTGTTGTTGGTGCTCCTGTTCCTCGTCGGTCGGGCTGTTGCTCGGCGCGGTGTTCGGCGTGCTCTGGTCCCGCGGCCGCGACGGCGCCGAGCTGGCGCGGATCACCGCTGAGCGCGATGCGGCCGAGGATCGGGTGGTCGAGCTGACGCAGGAGCGGACATTCGGTCGGCCAGCAGATGTCCGGCCAGGCGGTCGTCAAGGAGTCGCTGGATCGGTTGCACGCCCAGCTCAACCAATTGGAGAAGGGCCGGGCGGCCTGGCAGAGCCAGCTGCACCAGCAGGTCAACGAAGTACGGATGAGTGGCGAGGCGCTGCGTCGCGAGACGGCATCGCTGTCGACCGCGCTGCGAAAACCTCAGGTGCGCGGGCGGTGGGGCGAGCTGCACCTGAAGCCGTACGGTCGAGCTGGCCGGCATGGTCGCGCACTGCGACTTCACCGAGCAGACGTCGACGGTGACCGACGACGGGCTGCTCCGGCCGGACATGGTGGTGAGACTTGCCGAGGGCAAGAATCTGGTGGTCGACTCGAAGGTTCCACTGGCTGCGTTCCTGGAGGCCGCCGAGAGCGACGACGCCGACTTCCGCGAGGAGCGGCTGCGCGCCCACGCGCGGCACCTGCGGACGCATGTCGACCAGCTCTCCGCGAAGGCGTACTGGTCGCGGCTGCCGTCGACGCCCGAGTTCGTCATCCTGTTCGTGCCCGGTGAGTCGTTCCTGTCCGCCGCTCTGGATGTCGAGCCCAGCCTGCTCGAGTACGCCGCCGAGCGCCGGGTGATCCTCGCGACGCCGACCACGCTGATCGCGACGCTGCGCGCGGCGGCCTACGCGTGGAACCAGTCGGCGCTGACCGAGTCGGCCCAACAGGTGTTCGAGCTCGGCCGAGAACTGTACGAACGCCTCAGCACGATGGGCGACCACCTCGGCCGGGTCGGCCGCTCCCTCACCTCGGCGGTCGACGCGTACAACCGCACGGTCGGCTCGTTCGAGAGCCGGGTCTTCACCACCGCCCGCAAACTCCGCGACCTGCACGTCACCGAAGCCGAGCTAGAGGCGATGGAAGCCATCGAGGCCTCAGTCCGCCCCCTGACCGCCCCCGAGCTCCTGGCCCTCGACGAAGCCGACAACCGACACCCAGACCCGCCGCTGGATCCCAGGCCCCGCCCGTAGACCGCACCCCCCGCGACACCCCAGCCCTCCCGCCGACGCAGACCGGCTGACCCCGTCCCCGGCTTCGACCAAACCGGCTGAACCGCACCCTACTTGTCGACGGTCGGGTTGGCGTACCAGTTGTCGGGTGGTTGTATGTCAGGCGTCGGGTATCCGCCAGGGCTGTCGGCATTGACAAGGCTGCGGCGCTCGTCCAACGTATGAGAGCGCTCTCACCCCACCGGTGGTCTACCGTCCCTCACCGGCTGAGCAGTGGGCACCGGTGCTTTCCAGGTCCATCAGGACCGCCCGCGGAGCTGCTGCGGCCTGGTAGCGCAGACAGTTCGTGCGAGCTTGCCGGTGCTCCGCCTTCTCTCGCACTGGGACAAACCTGAGGAGGAGTTGTGCGAATCAAACCGAAGCTGTTCGGCGATCCTCGCCGCCGCGGCCGCTGTCGCCGCCGGGCTCATCGCCACCGTCGCGGCACCCGCGTCCAAGCGGTACCGGCGACCATCCCGCTGAAGATCACCAACAACTCCGGCCGCGGCGACGCCGTCTACATCTACAACCTCGGCACGAACCTCGCGACCGGCCAGCAGGGCTGGGCCGACGCGAACGGCACGTTCCACGCCTGGCCGGCCGGCGGCAACCCGCCGACCCCGGCGCCGGACGCGTCGATCGCCGGCCCCGGCAACGGCCAGTCGATCACGATCCAGATGCCGAAGTTCTCCGGCCGGGTCTACTTCTCCTACGGCCAGAAGCTGGTCTTCAAGCTGACCACCGGCGGCCTGGTGCAGCCCGCGGTCCAGAACCCGAGCGACCCGAACCGCGAACATCCTGTTCAGCTGGACCGAGTACACGCTGAACGACTCCGGCCTGTGGATCAACAGCACCCAGGTCGACATGTTCTCCGCGCCGTACGCCGTCGGCGTCGCAGGCAGCGGCGGCACCAAGACCACCGGGCACCTCAAGCCCGGCGGCTACAACGACTTCTTCAACGCGCTGCGCGGCCAGCCCGGCGGCTGGGCGAACCTGATCCAGACGGCACCCAACGGTTCCGTACTGCGCGCGCTCGCGCCCACCGTACGGCGTCGAGACCGGCGCACTGCCCCGCGAACGTGATGGACGACTACGTCAACCGGGTCTGGTCGAAGTACAGCTCGCAGACGCTGACCGTCACGCCGTTCACCGACCAGCCGAACACCAAGTACTTCGGCCGGGTCTCGGGCAACGTCATGAACTTCACCAACAGCTCCGGCCAGGTCGTGACGTCGTTCCAGAAGCCGAACTCGGCCAGCATCTTCGGCTGCGCCGGGTCTGCTCGACGCCCCGAACGACCTGGTCCGCGGCCCGATCTCCCGCACCCTCTGCGCCGGCTACAACCGGTCGACGCTGCTGATCAACCCCAACCAGCCGGACGCCAACAACGCGAACTTCTACCAGGACGACGTCACCAACCACTACTCGCGCAAGATCCACGCGCAGATGGCCGACGGCAAGGCGTACGGCTTCGCGTTCGACGACGTCGGCGACTCACGAGTCCCTCGTCCACGACGGCAACCCGCAGCAGGCCTGCATCACCCTCGACCCCTTCAACTAACCCTTCGACTAACCCCGGGTCCCGGCAGCTGCCCGCGGGGCCCGGGGTTCCCCATGCCGCAAACAGGCCGCAACAGGCCGTAAAACAACGCAAGATGTAACCCATGCAGAAAGTGCGCGTCCCGTTGCCGCCGGAGCAGGCGTTCGACCTGTTCACCACCGGCATGGCGACCTGGTGGCCGCTCGCGACCCACTCGATCGGTGGGAGCGCGGCGACCGGCGTACGGTTCGAAGGCGCTGTCGGCGGGCGGATCGTCGAGTACGGCGTACAGGGACCCACTGGCTACTGGGGCACCGTGTCCGACTGGGATCCGCCGCTGTCGGTCAGCTTCACCTGGCACCCGGGCAGCGACCCGAAACGAGCCGGCCGAGTCACGGTCACTTTCCAGCCCGTCGAACCCGGCACCGAAGCCGGCACCGAAGTCGAACTGACGCACACTCCCTGGGACGGCTGGGAAGACGATGCTCGACTTCTATGCAAGGCACAGCCGATAGTGGGCGAATGGCGAACGCACCGGTCGATCCCGTCGCGCTGGAAGCAACCCTCCGCCCGCACGGCGAATCAGTCATGCTCCCCCAAGCGGCCTACACCGACCCGGCTGTCCTCGACTGGGAGCGACGGAACTTCTTCGCAGCCCACTGGACCTGCCTCGGCCGAGTCGACGAACTAGCAGCCGGTACTACGTATCGCGCGACCGTCGTCGGCGACGTCAACGTGCTGCTCACGTTCGGAGATCGCCCCCGCGCGTTCGCGAACACCTGCCGCCACCGCGGCCACGAACTCCTGCAGCGAGGCGAAACCGCCGACCGCAAGGCAGTCGTCTGCCCGTACCACGGCTGGTCCTACGAGCTGGACGGCGCCGTGAAGGCAGCGCCCCGGATGGGCGAGACGTTCGACCCCGCGCCGTACAACCTGGTCGAGCTCCCGAGCGAGGTGTGGCAGGGCTGGTACTTCGTGAACGCACTCGGTACGGCGCCGCAGTTCGCGGAGCATCTCGGCGGGCTCACCGACCTGGTCGCGCCGTACCGGCCGGAGGAGCTGACCTTAAAGGCGCGGCACAGCTACGAAGTCGCGTCCAACTGGAAGACGATCGTGGAGAACTATCACGAGTGCTACCACTGCCCGCTGATCCATCCCGAGCTGTGCAAGGTTTCGCCGCCGACCTCCGGCGACAACTGGAACCTCCCCGGCGCCTGGGTCGGCGGCCTGATGGACCTGCGCCCAGGGGTCGAGACGATGTCGCTCGATGGACGGTCCCAAGGGATCCCGCTGCCAGGGGTCGATCCGCGAACAGTGAACTACCTCGGGCTCTTCCCGAACCTGCTGATCTCGCTGCACCCCGACTACGTGATGACGCACCGGCTGGAACCGAAGACGCCGGGGCTCACCGCGATCGAGTGTTCCTGGTACTTCCCGGCCGAGGTGAGCGACCCGTCGTACGCGGTCGAGTTCTGGGACGTGACGAACCGCGAGGACTGGGCCGCCTGCGAGTCGGTCCAGCGCGGCGCCGAGTCGCCGCATTTCCGTCCCGGCCCGCTGGCCCCGGCCGAGGACGCGGTCTACCAATGGGTCACCATGATCGCTCGCGGTTACCTGGGCAAAAGTTTGTCGCAGTAGCGGCTCAACCTTTCGCCCCGCCCGGCTCATCGGAGTAGCTGACCGAGAATGACGACTGGGGGGCGGGAAGACGATGGATCCAGGGCTCGACGCGGAGTTCGCGCAGTTCGTGGACGGGCGGTTCACCGCTCTGCAGCGGTTCGGCTACCTGCTCACCGGCGAATGGCATCAGGCCGAGGACCTGGTCCAGGCCTCACTGGCGAAGGTGTGGTTCAAGCGCAAGACGCTGCGCAGTGCGGCCGCACTGGAGAGCTACACCCGCACGGTGATGGTGAACACGAACATCCAATGGTGGCGCCGCAAGTGGAAGGGTGAAGCCCCAACGGAGGTGCTGCCCGAGCCGTCGGCCGCGCCCTCGCAGTACGGCGTCATCGACGACCGCGACCAACTGCTCCGGGCGCTGGCCGAGCTGCCCAAACGGACCCGGGCGGCCCTCGTACTGCGGTACTTCGAAGACCTCCCCGATGCGGAGGTCGCGCAGATCATGGGCTGCTCCACCGGCACCGTCAAGAGCCACATCTCCCGCGGCCTGGCCAGGCTGCGCGAACACCACCTGCTCAGCGATCTGCCGATCGCCTCGTCCCGAAAGGAGGGCTGAGAGATGACCGACGAACTCAAGCGCAAGTTCGAGCACCTCGTGGCCGACGCCCCGCCGCCTTCCGGCGTACCGAGTGAAGGCGTCCTGGATCGCGTCCGCACCGTCAAGCGCCGCCGTACGGCGACCGCCGGCATCCTGGCCACCGCAGTCGTCGTCGCGGGCGTCATCGCGGCCGGCAACCTGACCAAGCTCAACTCGGCCCCGGCCCCACTCACCAACACCCCCGGCCCGACGACAGTCGTCACCGCACCCCCGACCACCACCCCCAGCCCGGCCGCCCCGAAACCGACCATCGGCGGCTCGGCCCAGACCCTCCCGCCGGCTTCGAACACCGACGACCCCAACGGCGACCCGACCAACTCGGACAGTCCGTCGTCCTCGAACACGCCCGGCGTAACGGCACCACCTGGTCCCTACCGGCTGTCCATCAAGTTCGAGTCGGTCCCCGATTCCGGCGATCCCCTCAAACTCACCCCGGTCATCACCCCCAGCGGTGCTGTGCTCCGACCGGTCACCGAAGAAGACGGCGCCGTCATCAACAGCCCTCAGTTCACGGACAACCTGCTGCGCACCGAGTACTGGTTCGGAGACGGCGCTCACGTGGAAGACGACGGGTTCGGCGGGATCTTCTGCCCACAGCCCGACCAGCCGAAGACCATGAAGAAGGTCAGCAGCTCCGGCAGCGAAAGCATGGCCTTGCAGGCCCACAGGTATGCGAAGGCGGGCACCTACAAGTTCAGCTTCAAGGTCACCTATTGCACGCCGTCAGGTCCGGTGGAGATCGTGCGCTCGACGAACTTCACGGTGCAGGCAGCCCAGCCGTAGCAGATCCGCTCAGGCGTGGTCCGAGGTGCCCGTCGTCGCCATGCCGGCTGCCTTCAGGTCTGCGCGGAGTTCGCGGGGGAGGGAGAAGACGAGGCTCTCCTCCGCGGTGGTGACTTCCTGGACCTCGGCGTACCCGCGCTCGGCCAGCCAGCTGAGCACGTCGCGGACCAGGATCTCCGGCACGCTCGCACCGCTGGTGACGCCGACCGAGTCGACCCCGGCGAGCCACGCCTCGTCGATCTCGGCGGCGAAGTCGACCAGGTAGCCCGCCTTGGCGCCGTGCTCGACGGCGACCTCGACCAGCCGGACCGAGTTCGACGAGTTCCGCGAGCCGACCACGATCATCAGGTCGACGTCCGGCGCCATCTTCTTCACCGCGGTCTGCCGGTTCTGGGTGGCGTAGCAGATGTCGTCGCTCGGCGGGTCCTGCAGCTTCGGGAACCGCTCGCGCAACCGGCGTACGGTCTCCATCGTCTCGTCCACCGAGAGCGTGGTCTGCGACAGCCAGACGACCTTCTCCGGGTCGCGGACCTCGATGTTCGGTACGTCGTCGGGGCCGTCGACCAGGTGGGTGTGCTCGGGTGCCTCACCGCTGGTGCCGATGACTTCCTCGTGCCCCTCGTGGCCGATCAGCAGGATGTCGAAGTCGACCGCGGCGAACCGCCTCGCCTCGTGGTGCACCTTGGTGACCAGCGGGCAGGTCGCGTCGATCGTCTTCAGCTGCCGCGCGGCCGCCTCCTGGTGCACGACCGGGGAGACGCCGTGGGCGGAGAAGATCACCGTCTCGCCCTCGGGCACCTCGTCGGTCTCGTCGACGAAGATCGCGCCGCGCGCCTGCAGGGTCTGGACGACGTGCTTGTTGTGCACGATCTCCTTGCGCACGTACACCGGCGGACCGTACAGATCCAGCGCCTTCTCGACCGCCACCACGGCCCGGTCCACGCCCGCGCAATACCCGCGGGGCGCCGCGAGCAGCACCCGCTTGGTCTTCAGTGCGGTCGGGTTTACAGTGGTCTCAGGCTGGGCAGTCACGACCCCCATCGTACGGGCCGTCGGTGAACCACCCGGCGGCCGTGGTCCATCTCACGACCGGCCCGGGCACGTCTCACGGCTCGCTCCTGGGGGTGAGCAGACGCCGATTGAAGGCCTCCGCGACCGCAGCCGCCCGGTCACTGACAGCGAGTTTCGGGTAGATATTGAGCAGATGACTCTTGACCGTGGCCTCGCTGATGAACAGCTTGGCGGCGATCTCCCGATTGGTGTTCCCGGCGGCCACCAACTCCAGCACTTCGAGCTCCCGCTGACTGAGCGGCCCCGCCTCGGGAGCCTTCATCCGGGTCATCAACCGCGTCGCCACCGACGGCGAGAGCACCGCCTGCCCCTCAGCAGCAGCCCGTACTGCGCGCAGCAGCTCGGCGCGAGGAGCGTCCTTCAGCAGATACCCGGTCGCGCCGGCCTCGATCGCCGGGACCACGTAGCTGTCGGTGTCGTAGGTCGTCAGCACCAGGATCCTGCGCCTTGACGCCTCGCGCAGCCAGCTCGGTGATCGCCGCCAGCCCGTCCATCCCCGGCATCCGCAGATCCATCAGAATCACATCCGGCTGCAGCCTGATCGCCAACTCCACCGCCTCGGCCCCGTCCCCGGCCTCCCCCAGCACCTCGAACCCGGGATCCCGCGCGAACATCCCGCTCAACCCGTCCCGCACGATCGGATGATCGTCCACCACCAGCAACGTGATCATGCTGGCTTCTCTTCCTTGGTCGGGATGCGGGCGGAGATCGCCGTGCCGGCGCCTGGTTCGGATTCGAGCTGGAGCTCTCCGGCGAGTGCCTCGATCCGTTCGCGCATCGCCACCAGACCGAACCCACCCTCTCCACTCGATGGTTGCCCAAGGCCCTGACCGTCGTCGCGGACATCCAGCGCGACCTCGTGTTCCAGATAGGACAGCGTCACGCCGACGCGGCTCGCCTTCGCGTGCTTGGCGACGTTGGCGAGCGCCTCCTGCGCAGTACGCAGCAGCGCCACCTCGGCGTCGGCCGGCAACGGCCGCGGAGTACCGGTTGTCGTCACCTCAGCCGCGATCCCCTGCAGCGCCGACCACCTTCGGCGACGTCGGCGACAGCTTCGCTCAAGCGCTCCGCCTCGAGCCCCGCCACATCCAACGGCTCCGGCCGCAGCGCGTGCACCGATCGCCGCGCCTCCTGCAGGCTGTCGCGCGCCAGCTGCGTCGCCGCGTCGACGTGCCTCCGCCAACTCGCGCCGATCGGCATCTTCCGCCGCCTGCAACTGAGTGATGATCCCGGTCAGCCCCTGCGCGAGCGTGTCGTGGATCTCGCGCGCCATCCGCTGCCGCTCATCCCGTACGCCGGCCTCCCGCGCCTGGTCCAGCAGACGCTGGTGCAGCACGGCGTTCTCGGCCAACGTCGCCTCCAACCGCCTGTTGGCCTCACTCACCTCGGCCAGCGCCTGATCGCGTACGTCGTTCTGCCGTGCGCCACGCCACGCATACCAGGCGTACCCACACATCGGCAGGATGTTGGCCGCAAGCACCGCAAAATACCCAAGCAGCCCGTACGCCGTGCTCTTGTCGACCGAAGCCGCCTGAGCAGTCCCCGCGACCGCCGCCGCCCCCGCGACCCCGGGAATCAGCCACGGCCATTTCAGCACCCGGAACACGATGAAGAACGCCGCCGGTGCGAAACACCCGAACCAGGGCGCCCGCACCACCAGCACCGCCCAGATCGCCAGCAACCCCGCGACGTACGGCACCATCGCCGCCGTCCGCTCCCTCGCACGCCGGCCGCAACGTGAACAGCCCCACCATCCACAGCGCCGCCAACCCCACGAGCCCGAGATCAACCAGCAGCTCCGGCCCCGACACCACGAACGCGGTGAAGCCGGCCAGCACCCCCAACAACGCATACGGCAGCACAGTCACCACCGGCGACCACCCCCGCCGCTGCCCACCAGGAGGCGTGCCGGCAGGCGCCCGTAGTACCGAGGTCATCCGCCTGCCTCCCTCTACCTTCGACGCTACCTGGCGGCGAACACCGAGCGGAGATGCTTGCCGTTGACAACAGCTACGACACCGATCAGCACCAGCCCACAAACACCCTGCTCGATCTTCAACCAGACGGGGAAACTGCCCGGGATCGCGATGATCACCACGATCGCCACCACCATGATCCCCGACACCAGCCGCAACCGCAGGAACGCCCGCTGGGACCCTCGCGCCGCCCGCGCCGCAAAACTCGCCATCAGCAACGCACTGGCCACCACGATGCTGGTCCGCACCCACACCGGCGTCGTCACCATCGAGTGATGGTTCCGCAGCACCACCACGGCCGCCAACGTCACCACGCTGAGCGCAACATAGACGCCGATCAACCCACGAACCACCCGAAACGCAGACCGCGTCGACTGCCCGTCAACCACCGCTGAGGTATTCACCTGAGTCCTTCCCTCGCCGAATACCTCAACCTTCGCCGAGCACCCACACCCCGCACATCAACCAACCAGCCAGTCCTGTCAACCAACCGATCGGCTGATCCGCCCGGCGCTGCCGACGCCGAAACGGATCGCCCGCCAGCACTGCATCAAAGTAATTGAGCCCTTGACGGACACGGAGCGTGACGCCTACCGTATGCGGGCCGGGGGGAACCGGCAGTTGGAAACATCATCGGGTCGGGGGGAATCGGCCCCCACCGCACCAGTACCAGAGGCCGGACTCGAACCGGCGACCTCACCCTTGTGAGGGGCACGCGCTACCGACTGCGCCACCCTGGTGCACAACTAGTTGCCTCCAGCAAGAAAGGAGCCGCCCGCCCTGTCCGGGCGGCTCCCCTAGGAGGTGTTCCACTGCCACAAGAATGCGGCCCATCTTCCCCGCACGCAAAGGCTTTTCCCGCCTCTCCCTCAAGGCTGCGGCGCAACGCTCAGGAGCAGTTCGCGCCGGCCCACTCGCGAATCAGCTCGAAGTCTTTCTCTGTCAGGCCCCGGTTCGCTTCCACTCTGTGCAGTAGGTGTGGGCCAAGGCCGTCCCGAGACTGCAGGTAGGCGCGGTCCCGACGGTTCACCTCGTCGTCGACCCAGACAAACGAACGCTCGCCGACCCACTCGGCCACGTACGACGTCTTCCAGGACCGCCGCCGTCGTACAGCTGCCTTGCCGGGCGTCAGCGGGCCAGGTGATGACGGGAGGGTTTCGTGGAGTTCGTAGCCGGGCGGGTTCTTCTTCGCCCGATAGGGATTCAGCGGTCCGTCGATGTCGAGCAGCAGCAGCGGTCGGGTCTGCACATCAGAGAAAGTACCCGCGTTCGAGGACGTCCGGCGCGTTGTCCACAGGGGTTCAGCGATTGTCGGCGCGGCACCGTAGAGTCTCGGCGTGGCTTTGGAGACTTCACCGGATGCGCCTGCAGCCGTTCGCACGATTGCGAACGGCATTGCCAGTTGGATCAACCAACTCGGCGCCGTCTGGGTCGAAGGACAGCTGACGGACGTCTCGATCGGCCGCGGCACGACGACCGTGTTCGGCACCCTGCGCGACACCGACGCCGACATCTCGCTGCGGTTCACCTGCAACCGCCGGGTCTTCGAAGCGGTCGACCCACCGGTCACCGACGGCTCGCGCGTCGTGGTCAACGCGAAACCCAACTTCTTCGCCCGGCGCGGCACACTCGCCCTGGCGGTGAGCGAGATCCGCCATGTCGGCATCGGCGAACTGCTGGCCCGGATCGAGCGCCTGAAGCAACTACTCGCCGCCGAGGGACTCTTCGCGGCACACCGCAAGAAGCCGTTGCCGTTCCTCCCCACACGATCGGCCTGATCTGCGGCCGCGACTCAGCCGCCGAGCGCGACGTGCTGGAGAACGCCAAGCGCCGCTGGCCCGCAGTCGCCTTCCGCGTCGAGTACGCATCGGTCCAAGGCCCCGCCGCAGCCGGCGAGGTGATGACCGCCCTGCGCCGTCTGGACGCGGACGAATCGGTCGAGGTCATCGTGATCGCCCGCGGCGGCGGCTCGCTCGAAGACCTGCTGCCGTTCTCCGACGAAGGCCTGATCCGGGCAGTGTCACAGGCCCGTACGCCGATCGTCAGCGCGATCGGTCATGAACCGGATTCGCCGCTGCTCGACCTCGTCGCCGATCTGCGCGCCTCGACCCCGACCGACGCGGCGAAGCGAATCGTTCCCGACGTCCGCGAGGAGCTCGACGGCGTACGGCTGCTCCGCGAGCGTGGACTCCGCGCGATCACCGGCTGGCTCGATCGCGAGGCCCACGCCCTCGCCGCGATCCGGAGCAGGCCTTCCCTGGCCGCCCCGACGACCGACCTGCAACGCCGTTCGGACGAGGTCGCCGCCTTGGTCGACCGCAGCCGGCGGACCCTGACCCACCGGCTGGACCGGGCCGGCGACGACCTGGCACACCGGCTGGCGAGCGTGCGAGCCCTGTCCCCCAAGGCAACCCTCGACCGCGGGTACTCCGTGCTCCAGTTGGCCGACGGGACCGCAGTACGGGAAGTCGGGCAGGTGTCGGCCGGCGACATCTTGAACGCGCGAGTCAGCGACGGCCGGTTCGACGTGGAAGTGCAATCGAGTCCCAAGGAGAGCAAGTGACCGCCGATCGACCCGAGATTTCCTACGAGCAGGCCCGCGAGGAGCTCGTCGAGGTGGTCCGCAAACTCGAAGCCGGCGGCACCACCCTCGAGGAGTCCCTGGCGCTGTGGGAACGCGGCGAAGAACTCGCCGCCACCTGCCAGCAATGGCTGGACGGCGCCCGCAAACGCCTAGCCGAAGCCCAAGCAGCCCACACCGAGAAGAAGCCTGACTGACCTAGGCGGAGTGGTGGAGTTAGTTGTCCGGGCCGCCTGGAGGGGGATCTGTACGGCGCGCGGTGGCTCGGGTGCTCGAAGCGAACGCCCGAGCCGCGCCTTCTACCGCCGCTACGGCTTCACCGAAACCACGGCGCGGACGACCTCCAGCCTCAACGATCTCCCCGAGCTGAGGCTGGCCCTGCAGATAGTCACGATGCGGTAACGCGCGGTTGCCCTAAACGTTTCACCCCATGCCGGGCGCAGGACCTGCCGTGTGAGGTTCGGCGGTGTCGCCGCAGTGGCCGGCGCCCGGGCCTCCTGGTGGAATCCGCAGGCGCTCAGCCACCCACGCCGGCGACTTGACTCATACCGCCAGCGAAAGAGGTCGCCATGAGGCAAATACGTTCACTGTTGCTCGCTGCCGCAGCGCTAGTGGCTGTTCCGGTCCTGGGAGCCGCACCTGCACAGGCCGACACCCAGATCTGCGAGCAGTTCGGTTCCACCACGATCGGCGGCAAGTACGTCGTACAGAACAACCGGTGGGGAAGCACCGCCGAGCAGTGCATCAACGTCACCGGGTCCGGCTTCCAGATCACTTCTCAGCAGGGATCCGCGCCCACCAACGGTGCTCCGCTGTCGTATCCGTCGATCTATGTCGGCTGCCACTACTCCAACTGCTCACCGGGAACGAACCTGCCGCGACAGGTCAGCCAGATCGGCAGCGCGAACTCCTCGATCAGCTACAACTACACGGGCGGCACGTACGACGCCGCCTACGACATCTGGCTCGACCCGACGCCGAAGACGACTGGCGTCAATCAGATGGAGATCATGATCTGGTTCAACCGCCAGGGCCCGATCAGTCCGGTCGGCAGCCCGGTCGGCACCACCACCGTCGCGGGCCGGACCTGGGAGGTCTGGCAGGGCTGGAACGGCGGCAACGACGTGGTCTCCTACGTCGCGCCGTCACCCATCTCCAGCCTCTCCTTCAACGTGATGGACTTCGTCCGCGACGTCGATGCCCGGACCCAGGTCACCGATTCCTGGTACCTGACCAGCATCCAGGCCGGATTCGAGCCCTGGAACGGCGGCACCGGGCTGGCCGTGTCGAGCTTCTCGGCCGACATCACCGGCGGTAGCGGCGGAGGCGGGAGCAGCGCGAAGGAGATCGTCGGCCAAGGCAGCGGACGGTGCCTCGACGTCGCCGGCGGCGCGACGGCCGACGGCAGCCGCGTCCAGCTGTGGGACTGCAACGGTAGCGGTGCCCAACGCTGGGCGCGGACCGCAAGCACCTTCGTCAATCCTCAGTCGGGCAAGTGCCTCGACGTCGCCGGAGGTTCGACGGCCAACGGCACCCAGGTCCGCCTGTGGACCTGCAACGGCGCGGGCGCGCAGAACTGGCAGGTCAACGCAAGCGGCACGATCACCAACCCTCAGTCGGGCAAGTGCCTGGATGCGGAAGGCCAGAACACCGGCAACGGCACCGGGATTCAGATCTACGACTGCAACGGGTCCATAACTCAGGCCAATCAAGCCTGGTCGCTGCGCTGAACCGGTGGTGCCCCGCGAACTTCCGGTGCGCGGGGCACCACGTCGGACAGCTGCTGCGTCTGCGCACGCAGTACGTCGATGTCGGCGGCCCGCAACGCCTCGTCGGCGTCCTGGAAGGGCCTGATGCTCGGTAACACCCCGATGGCGGCCCATCCCGACCGCGCCGAGGCCACCAGTTCGTCGACCCGCGCCGTGCTGTGCCCGACGTCATCCAGCAGGACTGCGAATTCGTCCTGCCGCAGGCGCGCCGCGGAGTCGCCGTCGGCCAGGACCTGCAGCAGCCGCTGGACAACCTCCCGCCACGCTTCCGCCCGCGCGGCGGAAGGATCTTCCCCACTTACCGCCGCGACGCGGATGAGGACGACGGCGCAGTCGTAGTCTCCCGACCGCCGGGTCCGCTTGATGGCCGCGCCGAGCCGGTCGAGGAAGAGCATCCGATTGACCAGCCCGGTCTCCGGGTCCCGCAACGCGTTGCGGCGCAGGGCGAGTTCCTGTTCCTTCCGCTCGGTCATGTCGGCCAAGGCTCCGACGAGCCGGGCCGGGCAGCCGGCATCGTCCAGCACCGTCACGGCGCGGCACATCATCCACCGGTAGTCGCCGGCCGAGGTCCGCACCCGGTGCTCGAGCTCCAGTGGACTGCGGGCGCCACCCAGCTGGGCAGCGATCGCCGTGGACAACTCGCTCCGTTCGTCCGGATGCACGCGGTCGAGCCACTCAGTAGGCGACGAGCCGATCTCGTCCGCGCCGTAGCCCAGCAACTGCTTCCACCTCGGCGAGTAGTAGACGGTGCCGGCCGAGACATCCCAGTCCCAGGTACCGTCCTGGGTTGCCATCGAGGCGAGCGCGTACCGCTCCTCGCTGGCCCGGACAGCGTCCGCAAGCGCTCGCTCCCGCGCCGCGGCCTCCTCCAGCGCCAGCCGTTGATCGTGCAACGACGACATCAACCGCTCCTGGTCCAAGGCCACCGCCAGCAGCGCCGCCCAGTGGTTGTACTTGTCCCGGCCGCTGGTCATCCTCGTGTCGACCGTGCCGTCGATCGCCAGCAGTCCCCAGTCGCTCGCGCCGAACGTCACCGGAACCACGAAGGTGAGATCGCTGCTCCCCGCCCGGGACTGGGTCGTGGGCGGGAACTGGCTGGCAGGCAGGCGGGTGCCGACCAGGCGGGACAACATCCCGGAGGAGTCGCTGACGCCGGCGATCTCGATCTGGCGATCGCCGGGCGCGAATTCGTGGCCGGCCCACAGCCCGAGGCAGGCGGTGCCACGCCCGGCGGAGGGAAGCCAGCTGAGGGAGCGCGCACCCGGACCGCTTCCCCGCAACAGGTCCAGGTCGACCTCGTACTGGTCGGCGATCGCCCGCTCCAGATAGCCGCTGCGGGCGAGCATCGGCCGGGTGCAGCCTTTGGTCAGTGCGAGCAGGACATCGGTCGTCACCCGGCGCAGCGTCGCCAACCGGTCCGAGCCGGGCGGCAAGGTGCTCATCAGTTCGGTCTCCAGGTCCCGGACCGCGGCGACGAATTGTTCGAGTGCCTCCGGATACGGCCGCCGGGCGGAGGTCAGCTCAGCGAGCCGGCCGAGCAGCACCGCGGCCGGAACCGAACCATGCTCGGCGGCCGCGGTGATCGGTACGACGACAGCTCGCAACCAACTCTCCCGAGCCCCGTCGTCGCCGGCCTCGATGCTCCCGATCGCGGGCGGCCGGCCGCCGAAGCCGGTGTCGGAGAGCCGGTGCAGCCGGGACCGGGCCGGCGTCGACCCGTAGAGGTCGAACAGCGGATCATCGACGCCGGTCGCGAGCTGTGCCGTCGACTCGCCACAGCCGCAGGATTCGCGGATCACCAAGGTCGACGGCGTTCGGTACGCCTCCGCGGCGACGTCTTCGCCGCGGAGGCGCGCGAGCAGCAACTTCACCGCGAGTCCACCGACCCGGTCCAGGTGCGGATCGACCGTCGAGAGTCGCGGTACCAGCCGGGCTCCGGTCTCGGTCCGGTCGAACCCGATGACGGCATGGTCCTGCGGCAGCCCGAGTCCGGCGTCCCGCAGCGCCCGGATGAAGCCGATCGCGTTCCGGTCGGTCGCCGCGATCGTGGCCGTCGTGGGCAGGCCGTCGGCGAGCAGCCGGGCTGCAGCCTGCGAACCGCCCAGCTCGTGGTTGTCGACGGTCTCGAAGAACCACCCCGGGCCGGGCCTGATCCCGTGCCCGGCGAGCGCCGTCCGGTAGGCGTCGTACCGCTCCCGGATGTCGCGCTGCACCGGGCTGCCGATGAAGCCGATCCTGGAGTGCCCGTGCTCGAGCAGATGCCGCAGCGCCGCCTCGATCCCGCCGGCGTTGTCCGGCACCACCACCGGAGCGGGCAGGGCGGTCTGGTCCTCGCTGATCATCACCACCGGGCGGCCCCACTTCTGGACCGCGGCGAGCCGGTCGTGCTGAACGGCCTTGGCGATGACGACGAGGCCGTCGACGGCATCGAGGGCGACCGGAACCTCGGCCAGCGGCTCGTCCAGGTACCGCTCGCGATCGAGGCCGGCCGGATAGGTCTGCACGGCGACGACGCGATGCCCACGCAGCCGGGCCGCCCGCGAGATGCCGGCGATCAGCGCACCGAAGTAGAAGCCACCGACCACCGGCGAGAGCACCCCGATCGTCAACCGCGCGGTCCGAGCCGTCGCGCCGCACTGCTCCCAGCCATCGCATCCCTCACGTTCGTCGCAGCCGAACCGATGCGCTGCAGGCGCATCGGGCCACACACTAGGTAATTGTGGTCCCACCTGCCCGCCCGACAGCTCCGCATCGCACCCGCGCGCCGCCCGACGATCACCGACGTCGCCCGGGCCGCCGGGGTCTCGATCGCGGTCGTCTCCTATGCGCTCAACGGTCGCTCCGGCGTCTCGGCCGCGACCCGAGAACGGGTCCTGCGGATCGCCGACGAGTTCGGCTGGCGGCCGAACGCGGCGGCGCGTTCGCTGCGGACCGGACCTCGCGCGGTCGGTCTCGTGCTCACCCGGCAGGCCGGGGCCGACGGCTCATGCGACCGTCGTTCCTCGACTTCGTCTCCGCGGTGCAGGACGTCGTGGCCGAGCGCGAGCTTCGCCCTGCTGCTCCAGCTCGTGGACTCCCCCGAGGCCGCGGTCGCGACGTACCGCAAGTGGTGGGCCGAGCGCCGGTTCGACGTGATGGTCGTGCACCGACGTGCTGACGCCGGGACCCGCGGGTCGACGCGTTGCGGCGGATGCGCGCGCCGGCCGTCGTACTGGTCAGCGCAGGTCGGCTGCAAGGGCTGGCGTCGGTCTGGCTCGACGAGGCCGAGGCGTTCGTCGCGCGTCGGGTCGCTACCTGCTGGAACTCGGCCATCGGCGACGTCGCTGTCGTGACCGGTCCGACCGAGCTGCACCGCACCCGGGATCCGGCTGGAGGTCGCTCACCCGGGTGCTCGACGCGGCCGGCGGCGTGCTGATCCACGAGGCCACCGGCGGCACCGCCGAGGAGGCCGCCGTGGCGACCCGGCGGCTGCTCACGGCGGCCCGACGCCGCCGTCGGCGATCGTGCTACGACTCCGACCAGATGGCGGTCGCCGCGCTCGACGTCGCGCGACGCTCGGGCTCGCAGGTGCCGTGGGACCTGTCGATCATCGCGGGCAGCGACTCGGCCCTCTGCCGGCTCGCCACGCCGTCGATCACCGCCCTGCCGCTCGGCCCGCGCGAGCTCGGGACCGCGGTCGGCGCGCAGTACTGGCGGTGCTCGACGGGCGACCGGAGCACGGCTGGGTCGAACCGATCGGCGGCCTCGCCGTCCGCGGCAGCACCGCGCCCCGATGAACGCTCTCATCGTACAGTGGTAACGGCCGTGCCTAAACGTTTAACCCCATGCCTGCGGACGTGCGCCGTGTGCGATGTTCGCCGAGTCGCCACGGACTCTCCGCGGCGGCCCGGCTGGCCCCTCCGGGAGGGGCCCAGCACGCCGAACGCCCCATGGAGGCACGTGTGTTCGAAGATCCCCCGACGCACTGCTAGCGGCCACCGCAGCAGCAGCGATCGCTCTGTCCCGCTGTCCATCACGACCAGCGCGAGCGCCGCCGAGCCGCACGTCGACAACCCGTACGCCGGCGCCACGCAGTACGTGAACCCCACCTGGGCGGCAGCCGTCGAGGGCGCTGCCACCCGGGCCGGCGACGCCACCCTCGCCGCGAAGATGCGGACGGTCGGGACCAGCAGCCGACCGCCGTCTGGATGGACCGGATCAGCGCCATCGCCGGCAACGCCGACGGCAACGGCCTGCGCTTCCACCTGGACAACGCCCTGCCCAGAAGCAGTCCGGTACGCCGCTGGTCGTGAACCTGGTCATCTACGACCTGCCCGGCCGCGACTGCTACGCGCTCGCGTCGAACGGCGAACTGCCGGCCACCGACGCCGGCCTGGCGCGGTACAAGACCGAGTACATCGACCCGATCGCGGCGATGCTCGTCCGACCCGAAGTACCAGAGCCTGCGGATCGTCGGCGACGATCGAGCCGGACTCGCTGCCGAACCTGGTCACGAACATCTCGCAGCCCGACTGCCAGCAGGCCGCGCCGTTCTACCGGGACGGGCGTGAAGTACGCGCTCGACAAGCTGCACGCGATCCCGAACGTCTACAACTACATCGACGCGGCCACTCCGGCTGGCTCGGCTGGGACAGCAACGCCGGCTCCGTCCGCCAAGCTGTTCGCCGACGTGGCCCGGACCACCCAGGCCGGCTTCGCCTCGGTCGACGGCTTCGTCACCAACACCGCCAACACCACCCCACTGACCGAGCCGTACCTGCCGGACTCCTCGCTGACGCTGAACGGCACGCCGATCCGCTCGTCGTCCTTCTACGAATGGAACTTCGACTTCGACGAGCTCGACTGGACCGCGCACCTGCACACCCTGCTCGTCGCCGAAGGGTTCCCGGCCGGCATCGGCATGCTGATCGACACCTCCCGCAACGGCTGGGGTGGCGCCGCCCGTCCGACGGCCGACCTCGACCAGTACCGACCTCAACACCTACGTCAACCAGTCCCGGGTCGACCGCCGCAACCACCGCGGCGCCTGGTGCAACCCGCTCGGCGCCGGGATCGGCGAGCGTCCGCAGGCCACGCCCGGCCGGCCAACGGCGTCGCACCTCGACGCCTTCGTCTGGATCAAGCCCCCGGGTGAGTCCGACGGTGCGTCCACCGACATCCCGAACGACGAGGGCAAACGGTTCGACCGGATGTGCGACCCGACCTTCGTGTCGCCCAAGCTCGGGCAACCAGCTCACCGGCGCCTCCCCCGGCGCTCCGCTGGCGGGCCACTGGTTCGAGGCGCAGTTCGTCGAACTGGTCCGCAATGCGTACCCGGTGATCAACGGCGGCGGCACCCCGCCCGCCGACCAGACGGCACCGTCGGTACCCACCGCGCTCCGACGGCCGGGGCGATCACCGACACCTCGGTCGCGCTGAGCTGGACGCCCTCGACCGACAACGTCGCAGTCACCGGCTACGACATCTACCGCGGTACGACGCTCGCCGGAAGCTCCACTACTGCGAGCTTCACCGCGACCGGTCTGACGGCGAATACCGCCTACTCGTTCACGGTTCGGGCCAAAGACGCCGCAGGCAACGTGTCCGCCGCATCCGCTGCCCTGTCCGCGACGACGACCGGCACCACCAACCCGCCGCCGGGCAGCTGCAAGGTGAACTACTCCGCGAACACCTGGAACACCGGTTTCACGGCGTCGATCAAGCTGACGAACACCTCGACCAGTCCGCTGACCAACTGGCGGTTGACCTTCGCCTTCGCCAACGGACAGACGGTCCAGCAAGGCTGGAACGCCGTCTGGTCCCAGACCGGCAGCACCGTGACAGCAGCCGCCGTCCCGGGCCAGGGCAACGAGACGCTCGCCCCCGCAGCGAGTGTCGACATCGGCTTCAACGGCGCCCACTCCGGCGTCAACAACGCACCGACCGCGTTCTCGGTCGGCGGTCAGCCCTGCACCATCGGCTGACCACCCTCGGAACCGCCGGTCGTGGTTCCGGCCCCTGCCCTTCGGGCAGGAGCCACGACCGGCCCCGCCCTCGTTCCAGGAGGTTCTCGTGTCCATATCGTCAACCGCGCGCCGCCTGCTGTCGGCCCTCGCGGCAGCCGTATTTCTCACCGGCACACTGGTGTCCCAACCGTCCACAACTCCCGCGGCCCAGGCTGTGCCCGTCCAGGACTGGTTGCATGCCCAGGGCAACAAGATCGTCGACGAGGCCGGCCAGGAGGTCTGGCTGACCGGCACGAACTGGTTCGGCTTCAACACCAGCGAACGGGTTCTGCACGGCCTGTGGTCGGGCAACCTGCAGCAGATCACCAAGTCGATGGCGGATCGCGGGCTCAACGTGGTCCGGATCCCCATCTCGGCACAACTGCTGCTCGAATGGTCGAACGGCCAGACGATCGTCGCCGAACGTCAACACCAGCGTCAATCCCGACCTGGCCGGGTTGAACAACCTGCAGGTGTTCGACCGTTTCCTCGCACTCTGTGAGCAGTACGGACTGAAGGTCTTCCTCGATCTGCACAGCGCCGAGGCAGACAACGCCGGCCACGTCTATCCCTTGTGGTACAAGGGATCCATCACCACCGAGAACGTCTATCGGGCCTGGTCGTGGGTCACCAACAGGTACAAGACCAACGACACGATCATCGGCGCCGACCTGAAGAACGAGCCCCACGGCCAGTGGTCCGAGACCTTGTTCGCGAAGTGGGACAACTCCACCGACCCGACCAACTTCAAGCACTTCGCCGAGACCGCGGCGCAACGAATCCTGGCCATCAACCCGAACCTGCTGATCTTCGTCGAGGGCACCGAGGTCTACCCCAAGGACGGCGTCTCCTGGACCTCGAAGAACAAGGACGACTGGTACAGCAACTGGTGGGGCGGGCAACTCCGCGGCGTCGCCCAGCAGCCGATCAACCTCGGCCAGTACCAGGACCAGCTGGTCTACTCGCCGCACGACTACGGTCCGCTCGTCTACGAACAGCCCTGGTTCACCGGCGACTGGAACCGGACCACGCTCGAGCGGGACGTGTGGGACCCCAACTGGCTCTACATCCACAAGCAGGGCATCGCACCCCTGCTGATCGGCGAGTGGGGCGGCTTCATGGACGGCGGCCGGAACCAGAAGTGGATGACAGCACTGCGCGACCTGATCAAGGAGCAGCACCTGCATCACACCTTCTGGGTGCTGAACCCGAACTCCGGCGACACCGGCGGCCTGCTCAACAACGACTGGGCGACTTGGGACGAAGCGAAGTACGCGCTGCTCAAGCCGGCTCTGTGGACCCAGGGCACGAAGTTCGTCAGCCTCGATCACCAGGTCCGGCTCGGCGGCGCCGGCAGCACCACGGGCATTTCGTTGTCAGAGGCAACTGGCGGACCGGGTCCGGTCGACACGACGCCACCGAGTACGCCGATCGCGCTGACCGCCGGAACCACGACGTCGACGTCGATCCCGCTCACCTGGACGGCATCGACCGACGACGGTAGCGGCGTCGCGGGGTACGACATCTACCGCGGCACGACTCTCGTCGGCACCTCGACCACCCCGGCCTACACCGCGACCGGGCTGACACCGTCGACGACGTACTCGTTCACCGTGCGGGCGCGTGACCAGGCCGGCAATGTCTCAGCTGCTTCCGCGGCCCTGACAGCCACGACGGCTGCGGGCCCGTCGACCAGCTCCTGTTCGGTCCAGTACCGGACGAACGACTGGAGCGGCGGGTTCACCGGCACGGTCCGCATCACCAACGCCGGTACGACGGCGCTGGCAGGCTGGACGCTCGGCTTCACCTTCCCGAGCGGTCAGATCGTCACGAGCGGCTGGAGCGCGACCTGGACGCAGACCGGTACCTCGGTCAGCGCGACCTCCTTGTCATGGAACAGCACCGTGGCTCCCGGAGCCGTTGTCGAGATCGGCTTCAACGCGAACTCTCCGGGCGCCAACAGCGCACCGACCACCTTCACACTGAACAACAACCCCTGCAGCACCACCTAGTACGGCGTACTCGGGGCGACGCCCGGCGTCGCCCCGAGTGTCTGAGCTATGCGGGGCCTAGCAAGCTCGTCACCAGACCACGGAGACTCAGCTTCATCCGGTCGAGGTCGAAACCTTCAGTGCGTAAGGCGTTGTGCAGGTCCGCGGCTAGCGGGGCCAGGATGAAGTGAGCCGTGTAGTCGACATCCAGCTCCGGTCGCGCCTCGGCGATCAGGATCGACAGGTGGCGGTGCCATAGCCGGTACGAGCCGATCCGGTACCGCGCGCCGTCCGAGGCGTTCTCGCTGTCGATGAACAGCTCGACGTGACGATCGAGCAGGTCCAGATAGGCATCCAGGAACGCGGTCACCCGCGCGACGGGCGGAGCACCTGGTCCCAGCGGTGGCGGTCCGCTCAGGATCTTGCCCTGCAGCTCCACCTCACGCTCATCGAGCAAGGCCACAGCCAGTCCCGCGCGATCGCCGAAGCGCCGGAACACGGTCCCCTTCCCGACGCCGGCGGCAGACGCGATCGCGTCGAGCGACACGTTCTTCACGCCCTGCTCCGCGAAGAGCCGCTCGGCGGCCTCCAGCACCTTCAGCCGGTTGCGGCGCGCATCGGCCCGTTCCGGGCGTGGTTCATCCAGCAACGGCAGCGCCGATTGTGAAACGGACTGCGGTCCGCTACTGTCTTCCATAAGACGGACTGTAGTCCGCTAACGACTTGGGAGGAAGCACCATGAGCACTCGGATCGCTATCGCGTACCACTCGGGCAAGGGACACACCGCGCGCCAGGCCGAAGCCGTCGCGGCGGGAGCGTCCGCAGTACCGGGTGTCGTCGCTGATCTGGTTCCGCTGGACGAGTTGACCGAAGAGTTGTGGGAGCGGCTGGATGCCGCGGACGCGATCATCTTCGGCGCGCCCACCTACATGGGCAGCCCGAGCGCCGTCTTCAAGACGTTCGCGGAGGCGAGCGTGCAGGTCTGGGCGGCCGACCTCGGCTGGCGGGACAAGTTCGCGGCCGGGTTCACTAACTCGAAGGCGATGGCCGGCGACAAGCTGAACAGCCTGGTCGACTTCGCGGTTCTCGCCGCCCAGCACGGGATGATCTGGGTCGGCCTGGACCTCTACCCGGGCTGGGCCGAATCGACCGCGAGCATCGAGGACCTGAACCGGCTCGGCAGCTGGCTCGGCGCGACGGCCCAGTCCGATGCCGACCTGTCCGCGGAGAAGGCGCCGCCGGAGACCGACCTGCGCACCGCTGCGTACCTAGGCGAGCGGGTCGCGAAGATCACCCTGCGGCACCAGCGCGGTTCGCTGGCCGCCTGATGGCGTGGCTGGTGCTGGTCGCGGCGGCGGTCTTCGAGATCGCCTTCGCGCTCAGCCTCAAACCAAGCGAAGGCTTCAGCCGCTTCTGGCCGACCGCCGGCGTCCTCGTCTTCGGCGTCATCTCGGTCGTCCTCCTGTCCAGAACCCTCGACCGACTCCCAGTCGGTACGGCGTACGCAGTCTGGACCGGCCTCGGCTCCCTCGGCGTGGTGATCCTGGGCGTCATCCTCTACGGCGAACCCCTGACCCCCGCCAGAATCGCCTGCATCACCCTCATAGTCGCCGGCATAACAGGCCTAAGAATCACCGGCACCGCCTGACTAGTGGCCGGTGCCTTCGCGGTGGCGTCTGCGGCGGTGGAGGCGGCTTCGGTTGGTGTGGACGGCGGGGGCCGGGACGACGGGGGCGCCGCGGGGCTCGTACTGGGAGACCAGGGACTGGTAGTCGTCCCAGGTTTCGACGCGGAGGGGAACGTTGCCGATGGCATCGACATCGGTGACTGGGGCCGGGCCGTCGTCGATCAGGTTCCAGATGTCCTGGTCGCGGCGGAGGGCCCGGAGCTTGCCGAACATCTCGCGCATGAAGAAGCACGGATGGCCGCGGCCGTTGTCGTAGCGGCTCACTCCGACGGGCGTGGCAACCTCGGCGACGAGTGACCAGACCGCGGCAGACGTCACCCCCGGCTGATCGCCGAGCATCACGACCAGACCGTCCGTACGCCGGTCGACCACGTCGAGCGCCGGCACGATCGACGAGCTCCCCGTATCGGCGTGCGGGGACTCGACCACCCGCGTGCCGTCCAGGTCGACGCGTTCGCGAACCTGCTCGGACGCCGCACCCAGCGTCACGATCAGCTGGTCGAACCCGCAGTCGCGCGCGGTGTCCAGCGAGGCCCCGAGCAGCGTTTCGCCCTGGTAGGACAGCAATTGTTTGGGCACGCCGAGCCCCGGCGACCCATCGGCGGCGAGCACCAGCCCCGTGACGAACATGGCTGCCTCAACCCGCGGGCCGAGAACAGGGGGTGACCATGGAGGGCTCCTTCGTCGAATCCGATCCCATTGATCGAACAACGCGGCGCCCGTAATGTCAACGGTGCATAACTTCGAGCAATCAGCGCAATGTGGCGGCAAACGTTTCAAGTGCGGAATATCCGGCATTCCCGGTGACGATCGTCGTCGCACCGGAACCGATCAGAACAAGCGCATGTTCATCATGCCTGTCCAGCAAGGTCTTCCGCTGCCAGACCACGCCCGCCACGGTCGACGTACCGTCATCGGCGGTCTTGCCGAGCTTGTCGGTCTGAAAGTTCTTGCCGGTAACATTCGACTGTTCCAGCCCGACGTATTTCTTCTGGTCGGTGACAATGCCCAGATGCCAGGTCATCGGGCTTTGCTCCGGAGCCTTGAATTCGACGCTGGTCGCGGCCCAGCCGGCCGGCATCGGCGCCGGCCCGAGCACCCAGGGCGCCAGCTTCCTCGCATCCTGCAACTGCGCCGTGTACTCGACCGCGCGGACCTTCTCCGACTTCGGCCGCCAGGTCACGATCGCCAGGAACGCGACCACGATCAGGCAGGCCAGCATCGCCCAGACCATGTTGGTCATCGTCCGTGCCTTCGCCCGGTTCGCGTTGTTCAGCTCGCGGAACGCGATCGCCTCGGCGCGCGCCCGGGCCCGCTCGGCCTGCTCCGGGGAAACGTTCTCCTCGGCACCGGGCTGCGCGTGGGTCGACTCGGAATCCGTCGGGCTCATGGCACCAGTGTCTCCTGAGGCCGAACTCGGCCGATCAACGAGGTCGGCCGTTGGCTACGATCCGTGGCATGAGCGACGCCAGCACGCCCCCCGCCCGGCCCCTCGACGCCCGCGACCGGAACCTCGTCATCCGATGACGGCACCCGTCCTCGTCATCGGCGAGGCTCTCGTGGACATCGTCAGCGGCGGCCCGGCCAACAACTCCGGCGGCAGTCCGGGCAACGGCAGCGGCTCGGGCAACGGCCGGAGCGGGAAGAACGGCAGCAAGGCGACCCCGGGCGGCTCCCCCGCCAACGTCGCCGTCGGTCTGGCCCGGCTCGGGCTGTCGACCGAGCTGGTCACGAGGTTCGGCACCGACCCGTACGGCGACCAGCTGGGCGCGCACCTGTTCGGCAACGGGGTCCAGCTCGCGCCGGGCTCGGTGGACCCGAGCTTCCGGACCAGTACGGCGACCGCGAAACTCGATGCGGCCGGCGTCGCGTCGTACGAGTTCGACATCACCTGGGATCTGCCCGCGTTGTCGCTGTCGCGCGGCTGCCCGGCCGTGCACACCGGGTCGATCGCGACCGTGCTCGAACCGGGCGCCGATGCGATCCGCCGGTTCCTCTCGTCGCTCGCGGCGGAGCCAGTGACGGTGACGCTCGACCCGAACGCGCGCCCGACGATCACACCCGATCCGGTGAGCACGTGGGCCGCAGTACGGGCTCTGGCTGCTGACGCGGATCTGGTGAAGCTGAGCGACGAGGACTGCGAGTTCCTGCGGCCCGGGTTGTCTCCGGACGAGATCGCGGCCGAGCTGCTGACTGCGGACCGGACGTCCGTGCGTCGTGATCACCCGTGGCGGCGAGGGCGCGATCGGTGTCAGCCGGAACGCACGAGTCGAGGTCGCTGCGCCGAAGATTGATGTGGTCGACACGGTCGGCGCCGGTGACTCGTTCATGTCGGCGCTGATCGCGGGACTGCAGACGCGCGACCTGCTGGGCGCAGTACGGCTGGAAGGCCTTACAGAGCAGAGCTTGTACGACGTTGTCGACTACGCGGTGAAGGCGGCCGCGATCACCTGCACCCGGCACGGCGCAGACCCGCCGACCGCGGCCGAGCACAGGGCGACGTGGGGATGAGTACTGCGGACGCCTGGTCCGCCGAACTGGAGTCGAAGGGCAGCGTGGTGTTCCTGCCACGCCGCGGCCGCCTGGCGATCAGGCTGGCCGGATTCGGGCTCCTGATGGTGCTGTCCGCTTGGACGAACCTGGACCACCTCCGCGCAGACGGCCTGTCCGGCACCCTCGCCGTACTACGCCTGACGGCCCTAGCCGCCTTCGTCTACGGCACCGGCCTCACTGTCTGGCAACTCATCACCAACCGCCCAGCAGTCACCATCGACGAAGCAGGCATCACCCGGGTCCGCAGCCTCCGCTGGTCCCTCATCGCCACCATCGACGACCCAGCCGGCCTCCCGGGCGCCCGAACCATCCAGATCCGCCCCACCAACCGCCGCACCCGCCCCATCACCATCCCCCAGGACAACGTCCCAGACCTCAACGCCCTAGCCCCCTGGCTCCGAGCCCTCCACACCCAACGCACCTCGGATGCAACACCACCACCACCAGACAGCCCGCCCCAGCCAGCCCCTTAGCCTTCGACGCAGACCAGCCCTAGGCAGCCGAGTTGCCCTGGTCGAACTTGACTACCAGGTGTGTGTTGAGCGCGTGTGCGATTCGCTCGAGGAGGGCGATCGTCGGCACGGTTCCACCGGCCTCGAACCTGGCGAGCGCCGACTGGGTCATCCCCGCAGCCTCAGCCAGCCGGGTCTGCGTCCAGCCACGCTCCTCGCGCATCTGACGCACCGCCACACCCAACTCGAAGGCCCGCCGAGCAGCGTCATACGCCTCCGCAGCCCCCGGCTCCGCCATCCGCTCCCGCCGAAGCCCATCCCAACTCTGTCGACCGTCAGCCATCCCAAACCTCCTCAGCCATCGCGTGCGCGTTCTCGACACACCGGCGAAAGGCTCTCCGAGCCCTGTCGACCTCGCGGGTCTCTCGCGCCCTCGATTTGCGAAACACCGTCAGCAGAACGATCCGCCGATCAGTTGCGATCCAGTAACTGATCCGCATCGCATCCTGACCGAGCCAGAACCGCAGCTCACGCAGTTTCCCATCGAGCTGTTTCGTATGTGGCTCGCCGAGCAAAGGTCCACGCTCGGCAAGAAGGTCGATGGAGAAGGCGGCTCTCGCGAAGAGCTCAGTGGGAAGACCCTCGAGCCACTCTCTTACCTCGGCCTCGAGTTCAACGGTACCCCAGGTCATAGCAGAGATGCTATAACACTTTGATCACTACGCGTAATCGACTGATCGCGGGACGATCAGGTGAGGCGGAGGCGTTTGGTTAGGCGGGGGCCTCGTTTGATTTTGATTTCGCCGAGGATGGCGGTGCCTTGGATGTGGAAGATCTTTGGGGGGCCGGTCGCGGGGTCTACGGTGCCGCCGAAGCCGGTGGAATCTTCGGAGACGGAGCCGAGGACCGGGTTGCTGTCGAGGTGGACGATGGCGTTTTGGGGGACGCGGATCTTCACGTCGGCGAGGATCGACTTCACCTCGATGTAGATCTCGTCGTACGGGAGGTGGGCCTCGGTGTAGTCCAGGGTCACGTCGCCGAGGACGGCGTTGACTTCCTGGCGTTGCGGGGGTGCCCAGGGGCCCTGGCGCTTCTGCTCGGACATGAAGACGGTCATCGTCGGCGCCGTCGAAGGACCCGGCACGTACTGCGGGGTGAGTGTCGAGGCGGCCGCGTTCGGTACGACGAGGCCGTTCGGCAGGTCGGAGGTGATCTGGATCAGCTCGCCGTACGTCTTCGCGCCGTACACGGTCTCCAGCCGTTCCTCGAGCTCGGTGTAGCTCAGCCGGCCCTCACCGGCGGCTTCGCGGAGGCGGTCGGCGACGTCCTCGCGTTCCAGGTCCGAGACCCGTCTGCGCAACGCCAACTCGTCACCGGTCGGCGGGCGCGGAGCATCCTGCTGCTGGGGTACCTCGTCTTCCTGAGCCACGGCAAAACCCTACGCTCGCTCACGGTCATCCCGGGATGAGTTGAACCCCCGAGAAGTCCCCTAGATCGACCCTGACTCTTCAAGTGAAGCTAGGTAACCCTTACCTACAGCGCGAGCAACGACAGACTTACGCTGGTGGGGCTCAGACCACTTGCCTGGAGGTACGCCCGGTGTCTGCCGATTTCACCTACTCCGACCTGCTCCCGCTCGGGGCCGACGACACGGAGTACCGGCTCCTCACCACCGAAGGGGTGAGCACCTTCACCGCCGGCGGCCGCAACTTCCTGCAGGTCGACCCCGCGGTGCTGCAGATGCTGACCGCCGAGGCGATGCACGACATCTCGCACTACCTCCGTTCGGCGCACCTGTCCCAGCTGCGCCGGATCATCGACGACCCGGAGGCGTCCGGGAACGACCGGTTCGTCGCGCTCGACCTGCTGAAGAACGCGAACATCTCGGCCGGCGGCGTGCTGCCGATGTGCCAGGACACCGGTACGGCGATCGTGATGGGCAAGAAGTCCGAGGGCGTCCTGACCGGCGCGGTCGACGAGGAGTGGATCAGCCGCGGCGTGTACGACGCGTACACCAAGCTGAACCTGCGCTACTCGCAGATGGCCCCGCTGACGATGTGGGACGAGAAGAACACCGGCTCCAACCTGCCCGCGCAGATCGAGCTCTACTCGACGCCCGGCAGCGACAACCCGGCGTACAAGCTGCTCTTCATGGCCAAGGGCGGCGGCTCGGCGAACAAGTCGTTCCTGTTCCAGGAGACCAAGGCGGTGCTCAACCCGGCCGGGATGATGAAGTTCCTGGACGAGAAGATCCGCTCCCTCGGTACTGCGGCCTGCCCGCCGTACCACCTCGCGATCGTGGTCGGCGGGACGTCGGCCGAGTTCGCGCTGAAGACCGCGAAGTACGCGTCGGCGCACTACCTCGACGCGTTGCCGACGACCGGTTCGCCGGTCGGGCACGGGTTCCGCGACGTGGAGCTCGAGGAGGAGGTCTTCAAGCTCACCCAGCAGTTCGGGATCGGCGCGCAGTTCGGCGGCAAGTACTTCTGCCACGACGTCCGGGTGATCCGGCTGCCGCGGCACGGCGCGTCCTGCCCGGTCGCGATCGCGGTCTCCTGCTCGGCCGACCGGCAGGCGCTGGCGAAGATCACCGCCGAGGGCGTGTTCCTGGAGCAGCTCGAGCGCGACCCGGCGCGGTTCCTGCCGGACACCACCGACGAGCACCTGGATGACGACGCGAACGTCGTACGGATCGATCTGAACCGGCCGATGAGCGAGATCCGCGCGGAGCTGTCGAAGCTGCCGGTGAAGACGCGGCTGTCGCTGAACGGGCCGCTGGTGGTGGCGCGGGACATCGCGCACGCGAAGATCAAGGAGCGCCTCGACGCGGGCGAGCCGATGCCGCAGTACCTGAAGGACCACGCCGTGTACTACGCGGGGCCGGCCAAGACGCCCGAGGGCTATGCGTCCGGGTTCGTTCGGCCCGACGACGGCCGGCCGGATGGACGCGTACGTCGACCAGTTCCAGGCGGCCGGTGGATCCTTCGTGATGCTTGCCAAGGGCAACCGTTCGGCGAAGGTCACCCAGGCGTGCAAGGAGCACGGCGGTTTCTACCTCGGCTCGATCGGCGGCCCCGCAGCCCGGCTGGCGCAGGACTGCATCAAGTCCGTCGACGTCATCGAGTACGCCGAACTCGGGCATGGAAGCGGTCTGGAAGATCGAGGTCGAGGACTTCCCCGCCTTCGTCGTAGTCGATGACAAGGGCAACGACTTCTTCACCGACACAGCAAAGCCGGTCCCCCTGACCGTCCGCCCCCGAAGCTAACAACGCCGCCTTCGGCGGCGCTGGAGCGGGGACACAGCCAAGCCAGTCCCCCTCACCGTCCGCCCCCGTAGTTAGCTCAGCGGTCAGCCAACGGCTGTGGCTGTGGCTGGGTCGGGGAGTTTGCGCATCAGGTTTTTGGCGGCTCGGAGGAGGTCGGCTTCGTTGTGGCCGAATGCTTGCAGGTAGGACCGTAGAGCCGACCGCAGGATGCGCAGCTCCTCGTCGTCCAGTTCGATGGTGTTCATAAGCCCAAGGTAAGTCCGCTGCGCCCGGAAAGATCCACCCGTGACCTACTCGTTTCCGGAGCTCACCCCAACAACTCCTCCGCGATGTGCTTCACGGCGAATCCGGTAGGCGCTTCCGGCAGCCGCAGGTGCGGATCCGGCCGCCAGTCCTGCCACCCATCGGCGAACGGCGACCCCCACGCCTCGATCTCCCGTACTGCGGCGTGCGCATCCGCCACGATCCGCGCAGCCTCCTCCGCGGTGAACCGCCCACCGGCCACCGCGCCCTCCAGCTCGTCCTCGTCCTTCCACTCGATCGTCCGGTCCGGATTGATCCACAGATCCAGCACGTAGTCGACCGAGAACGTCCGCCGCGCGTCGGCATCGCGACGGTGCTCCGCCTCGAGGTTCACGTACCAGCCGAGGAAGGTCTCGTCGGCCGCCCAGAAATGCCACACCGACCACGGCTTCCCGGTCGGTGACACCTTCAGGATCCCGGTCCCCCGCCAGACGTCGAGCTTCAGCACCCGCTCGTCGACGAACATCCGCACCGGCCCGGCATGCCGCAACTCGCGCCCGTCGACCAGCACCGGCTTGATCAGCGGCGTCCCCGGCGCGAGCCAGGCGACCAGCCCGTCAGCGTCATCCTGAACCACCGTCATCGGCCGGACGTTCGGCAACTCGCTGTGCTGCCCGCGTCCCTCGTAGACCCACTCGATCGTGGTGCCCGGCTGCCAGTACTTGACGTCCTGCGACGCCTCGGCCGCCGTCACGCGCCGGGCCTGGTCATCGAGAGCAGGTCCAGGGCCGCGTCGAGCTGCGCCTCGGTCAGATCGCCCTTCTCCACATGGCCGTTCTCGATCACGACCTCGCGGATCGTCTTGCCCTGCTTCAGCGCGCTCTTCGCCACCGCGGCCGCGTTCTCGTACCCGATGTAGCGGTTCAGCGGTGTCACGATCGACGGCGACGACTCGGCGAGCGCCCGGGCGTGCTCGACGTTGGCGGTGATCCCGTCCACGCAGCGATCGGCCAGCAGCCGCGACGTGTTGGCGAGCAGCTGGATCGACTCGAGCAGGTTGCGCGCGATCACCGGCAGCATCACGTTCAGCTCGAAGTTGCCGCCGGCACCGGCCACCGTGATCGCGGTGTCGTTGCCGATCACCTGCGCCGCGACCATCAGCGTCGCCTCGCAGATCACCGGATTCACCTTGCCCGGCATGATGCTCGACCCCGGCTGCAGATCGGGCAGCGAGATCTCGCCGAGCCCGGCGCGCGGCCCGGATCCCATCCAGCGCAGGTCGTTGCAGATCTTGGTCAGGCTGACCGCGATCGTCTTCAGCTGCCCGGACAACTCGACCAGCCCGTCCCGGGCACCCTGCGCCTCGAAGTGGTCGACCGCCTCGGTCAGCTCCAGTCCGGTACGCCGGTTCAGCTCGGCGATCACCTTCGCCGCGAACCCCGGCGGCGTGTTGATCCCGGTGCCGACCGCGGTCCCGCCCAGCGGCAGCTCGGAGACCCGGGGCAGCGACCCGCGCACCCGCTCGGCGCCGCGGCGTACCTGGGTGGCGTAGCCGTTGAACTCCTGGCCCAGCGTCACCGGCGTCGCGTCCATCAGGTGCGTGCGGCCGGACTTCACCACCTCGGCGAACTCGGATCCCTTACGAGACAGGGATTCCGCAAGATGCTCCAGCGCAGGCAACAGGTCCTGGACGACGCCCGCGGTCGCCGCGACGTGGATCGCGGACGGGAAGGTGTCGTTGCTCGACTGGCTCGCGTTCACGTGGTCGTTCGGGTGCACCTCGGCGCCCGACGAACGGGTCGCCAGCGTCGCCAGCACCTCGTTCGCGTTCATGTTCGTCGACGTGCCCGACCCGGTCTGGAACACGTCGATCGGGAACTCGGCGTCGAACTCGCCCGCCGCCACCCGGTCCGCCGCCGCGACGATCGCCGCCGCCTGCTCGGCCGTCCACCACGCCCAGCTCCGCGTTCACCACCGCCGCCGAGGCCTTGATCTGCGCGAGCGCGTGCACGAGCGCCGGCGCCAGCGGCCGGCCGGAGATCGGGAAGTTCTCCACCGCACGCTGGGTCTGCGCCCGCCACAACGCGTCCCGAGGCACCTTGACCTCGCCCATCGTGTCGTGCTCGATCCTGAATTCCACGTTGTCACCCATACCTGCAGAGTACGTCGATCCGGACCTGTCCCCAGCGACTGGTAGAACGACTGTGGACAACGCACGACACGAAGGGAGTGCCGATGAAGTTCACTCAGGCCTTCGAGATCACCAAGTGGGACCAGTCGGCGTACGACGAGTCCGGCGAGATCAGCCTTGGCCGGGCCACCGTCGGTAAGACCTTCACCGGCGGCGAGCTGCAAGGCACCAGCGCCGCGGAGCTGCTGATGGTCGGCACCGAAGCCGGCCCAGCGGCGTACACGGCAGTCGAGCGGTTCACCGGCACCCTCAACGGCAAGGAGGGCGAGTTCGTGATGCTGCACGGCGCCACCGCCGACCAGGACGCCTCACCGGGCAAGATCGTGGCCGCCACCGGCGGACTCGCCGGCCTGACCGGCACGGTCCTCTTCGAGCACGACGACCAGGGCCCGCGACTCACCCTGGACTACGAGCTGGCCTGATACACGTAGTACGTCTCCGCACGCCCCTGCAGCTGCACAGGCACGGGCTTGACCTCACAGTGCCCGAAGACAGCCTGTACTGCGTCCTCCAGCGCCGGCGAGGCCGAAGAGGACCAGACAGTCAGTACGCCGTCCGCGCGCAGCCGGTCCTTGCACACAGCAAGGAACGACGACTCGTAGACCTCAGCATTGCGATTCATAAACCAGGAAGTCCGGCCCGTTGTCCACATCGAGCAAGATCCCGTCCAGAGCCCCCGCGTGCAGACGAAGCAACAACCTCACGGACATCGCCCACCACCACAGACACCCGCGGATCGTCGAGCACCGACGGCACCACCCCGTCCCGCATCCACTCCACCAGCAACGGCTCGATCTCGGCGACCACGACTTCCCGTACGCCGGAGTCGGCCAGCAACGTCCGCACCGTGTACCCGAGCCCCAGCCCACCAACCAGCAACCGCGAAGGCGCACCGGCCAGCGCCACTGAAGCCAGCAACTCCTCGCTGGACGTCTCCCGGTCGTCCATCACGAACACACCGTTGACGCGCAGCTCAACCGCACCATCATCGGCGCGGCGCCGCAGTACCAGCTCGCCCCGCTCGCTGACACCCCGTGCCAGTTCAGTCACGGGGAGAAATTACTCAGTACCAGCCCTTGGCCTGTGAGTGGCCCCAGGCGCTGCAGGGGGAGCCGTAGGTGTTCTCGATGTAGTCGAGGCCCCACTTGATCTGGACGACGGGGTTGGTCCGCCAGTCCGCGCCGTAGGCCGCCATCCGGTTACCGGGAAGGGCCTGCGGGATGCCGTACGCGCTCGACGATGGGGTTGTCCGCGCTGACCTTCCAGCGGGACTCCTTGTTCCACAGCTTCTCCAGGCAGCTGAACTGGCTCGCCTTCCAGCCGTGGTCCGGCGAGCAGGTTCATCGCGATCTCCTTCGGCGTACCGGAGATCTTCTTCCGCTCGGCGTCGCGGCTGGCGCGCTCCTCGCGGGAGTTCTTGTCGGTCTTCTGCAGCAGCCTTGTACCGGGCGAGGGCCGCGTTCTTGGCCTTCTGGCGGAGGTCGGACTGGTCCTGGGCGGCCTTCCGCTCGGCCTCGACGGCCTCGATCTGGTTGCGGAGCCGGTTGACCTCGAGGGCCTGCTCCTCCGCGGTCTGCGGCTTGGCCGACGGTGCCTTCGCGGCCTTGGCCTTCTCGCTGTTCAGTACGGCGAGTTCGGCGCGCCCGGAGACCGGGTCCGACGCGGCATCGCTCCCGGGGGAGCTGAAGAGATCGAGTCCTGCGACCACCGAGACGACGACGATCCCACTCACTGCGAGGATCGCGACGGAGCGCTTCGCTTTCATCTGTCCTTCCGAGATACCCGACCCCCGTCGGCTGCAACAGGAACATACTCTGGCCTAAACAGACCGTGATCACAAGCAGGTCACAATGAACGGTGCGGCCACATGGCGTGTGGCCGCACCGGGTACCGCAAAAGTCTTACTTTTGCCTTACAGAACAGGCTTCGGCGGAGACGAATTTTCTACAGCTGCACGTCCTCCAGCATCTCGGTCACCAGCGCCGCGATCGGCGACCGCTCCGAGCGGGTCAGCGTCACGTGGGCGAACAGCGGGTGGCCCTTCAGCTTCTCCACCACCGCGACCACACCGTCGTGCCGGCCGACCCGCAGGTTGTCGCGCTGCGCGACGTCGTGGGTGAGCACCACCCGCGAGTTCGCCCCGATCCGGGACAGCACGGTCAGCAGCACGTTGCGCTCCAGCGACTGGGCCTCGTCCACGATCACGAACGCGTCGTGCAGCGAGCGGCCGCGGATGTGGGTCAACGGCAACACCTCGAGCATGCCGCGGTCCATCACCTCGTCGATCACGTCACCGCTGGTCAGCGCGCCCAGCGTGTCGTGCACGGCCTGCGCCCAGGGCGCCATCTTCTCCGACTCCGAACCGGGCAGGTACCCGAGCTCCTGGCCGCCGACCGCGAACAGCGGCCGGAAGACGACGACCTTCTTGTGCTGCCGCCGCTCCATCACCGCCTCGAGGCCCGCGCACAGTGCCAGCGCCGACTTCCCGGTACCGGCCCGGCCGCCGAGCGAGATGATCCCGACGTCGGGGTCCAGCAGCAGGTCGAGCGCGACCCGCTGCTCGGCGGACCGGCCGCGGAGGCCGAACGCCTCCCGGTCACCGCGGACCAGCCGGATCCGCTTGTCCGGCATCACCCGGCCGAGCGCGCTGCCGCGTTCCGACAGCAGCACCAGTCCCGTGTGGGTCGGGAAGTCCCGGCCCTCGGGGATGTCCAGTACGCCGTCCTCGTAGAGCGAGTCGACGTCGCTGGTCGGCACCTCCAGCTCGGCCATCCCGGTCCAGCCGGAGGACTCCAGCGCGAGCTCCGCGCGGTACTCCTCGGCGGCCAGCCCGCAGGCCGACGCCTTGACCCGCATCGGCAGGTCCTTGGAGACCAGCGTGACGTCGCGGCCCTCGGCCTTGAAGTTGCAGGCCACCGCGAGGATCCGGCTGTCGTTGTCGCCGAGCCGGAAACCGGCCGGCAACCCGTTCGGGTCGGTGTGATTCAGCTCGACCCGGAGCGTTCCACCCTTCTCCCCCACTGGCAGGGGTGCGTCCAGCCGACCGTGCTTGATCCGGAGCTCGTCCATCAGGCGCAATGCGGTACGAGCGAAGTAGCCGAGCTCAGGATGATGCCGTTTTGCCTCCAGTTCGGTGACGACGACGACCGGAATGACCACCTCGTGCTCGTCGAACCGCGCCATCGCATGCGGGTCGGAGAGGAGCACGGAGGTGTCCAGCACGAAAGTGCGCTGGTCCGGCGTGGATGAGGGGTTTGACGCCTTGGCGTGGGTGGCAGCCATGTCGCACGTCCTCTCGGACCGCAGCGTGCACCACGCCCGGTCCACCAGTGGTTAGGTGTTGGACCGGGTCCGGGCCCGGAGATCTGGTGCAGACTCCCTCCGCCCACGCAGCTGCACGTGGCCGGAAATCAGCGAGAATGAGACCTTGGGTCTCGGGCACTCCGTTCGGCCCCTCATGGGGCTACCGGCGAGCAGTCGAGTCTCATCTGATCGGGCCTCCCGGACAGCCGGCTTCCCCTCCGACCGTCACCACCGAGAGTAGGTCCGTCCCGCAAACCCCGCAGCCCGACACGCCAGCCCGCGGGGTTAACGGCTTGTTACACCTTTGGTGCGCAGCGAAGGAAGACGGCGGAGAGACTCCCCCGGGTGAGGGATTGTGTTCGCTCAGTAGAGGGAGCCGGTACTGCGGGTTGCCGCGTCACCCTGACTTCATGCTCAAAGCAACACTTCGCTCCTGGCCCACCTGGTCCGCTTACGCAGCAGCGATCTGGTCTCTGACGTACGGCGTACTGGGTGTCTACTGGGCGACCGGCGGCGCGCACTACCCGTTCGCCAAGGTGGACGACGACCACTCGACCGCCTCGCTGCTGGAAGGCACTCCCGCACACATCGTGGCGCCGGTGATTGCCGTGGTCGGTTTCCTGGGAGCAGCAGTAGCTATAGCGATGACCCGCACGAAGAGGGCAGCAGGACGGCCTTGGCGACATCCTCTACTGGCACCGGGTGAACCTCATCCTGATGTTCGTCGGCGGCCTGCTCTGGGCAGCCACCGCACTGGCCCACCATCGCCGCACAAGCAACCTCTGCCTGAGCTGCGGACGAGGCGACAACCCACAGAAGCACTGGCAGACACCACGGGGCGCACTCCACTGGGGACGCCGCGCCGTGCTCATCGCAGTCCTCGCCAACGTCCCGTACGAGATCACCCGGATCGCCTGGTACTTCGGCTGGCCACTCGGCATCACCGACGAGTTCCAGCCAGATGATGCGCGATACGCCCGGACATGCTCGAGCTGGGCCTGCTGATGGCGCTGATGGCCATCGGCGGCAGCATCCTCACGCACGGCCTCGTACACCGCTGGGGCGAGGTCTACCCGCGCTGGATCTGGTTCAAGGCCGGCAAGCCGGATCCCGCCCGCGCTGGCAATCGTCCCGGCGTCGCTGGTGGCCGTAGTACTCATCCCGGCCGGCCTCATGAACATCCGCCTCCAGGAAGACAACACCTGGGGCATGGTCCTGCCAGGCACCCTCTGGGTCGTCTGGGGCGCTGCACTGGGCGCAGCGACCTACGCCTACTACCTACGCCGCCGTACTACGTGCCGCCGCTGCGGACGCGGCGAGCAGCCGGTAGCACTCACGTCCCGAAGCGGCGCTCGCGCTGGGCGTAGTTCCGGATCGCCCGGAGGAAGTCGACGTGCCGGAAGTCCGGCCAGAGCGCCTCGCAGAAGTAGAACTCGCTCAGTGCGCTCTGCCAGAGCAGGAAGCCGCCGAGGCGCTGCTCCCCCGACGTACGGATGACCAGGTCCGGGTCGGGCTGGCCCTTGGTGTAGAGGTGTTCGGCGATGTGCTCGACGTCGACCCGCTCGGCCAGCTCCTCGATCGAGATGCCCTTGGCGGCCTCTTCGAGCAGCAGCGACCGGACCGCGTCGGCCAGCTCGCGGCGGCCGCCGTACCCGACCGCGACGTTGACCAGCATGCCCTCGACGTTCTGGGTGGCCGCCTCGGCGCCCTTCAGGACCTCGGCGGTCGCGCCCGGCAGCAGGTCGAGCGCGCCGACCGGATGGATCCGCCAGCGGCCGATCGAGGTGAGCTCCTCGACCGTCTGCTCGATGATCCGCAGCAGCGGCTCCAGCTCCTCGGCCGGCCGGGTCAGGTTGTCGGTGGACAGCATCCAGACGGTGACCACCTTGACGCCGACCTCGTCGCACCAGCCGAGGAACTCGGTGATCTTGTTCGCGCCCGCCTCGTGCCCGCGCGAGACCGGATCGCCGGTGGCCCGGGCCCAGCGCCGGTTGCCGTCGATGATGACGCCGATGTGGCGTGGCATCCGGTCCGGCGACAGCGATTTCGCCAGCCGGCGCTCGTACAGGCCGTACACCGCGTTGCGCAGCTTTTGCTTGCCAGGTGTCCGCATGGGCAGTTGATCTCCTCGAGATGCTCGCCTACGAGGCTAGCCGACAAACGCCCGCTTGAGATGAGGTCAGAAGTGACATCGAACTTTCGCCGGAGTTCGTGCGTCGGACACTCCGGCGCGAGGCTTCCGGCGGCCGGTGAGATCGCCTACATTTCATCCTTACGACCCATTGAACCTACGGAGCCGTAGGTTACGGTTGCGTAGGTAGCCTTCTGCCCACGCGCTCGAGAGGATGGCGATGACGGCCAGGTCCGCGACCAGCAGCACCACCTCCCCTGAAGTCGGCCACCGGCTGTCCGACGTGCTGACGCCACTGAAGCCGAAGCTGCGTGGCTGGCTGCACGCCGGCACCTTCCCGCTCGCCACCGCGGCCGGCATCGTGCTGATCTGCCTGGCCCCGAGCGCGAGCGCCCGCTGGGCCGCCGCCGTCTACACGCTGGGCTCGATGCTGCTGTTCGGCATCTCGGCGCTCTACCACCGGTTCTACTGGGGCCCGACCGGCGAGGCGATCCTGCGCCGGCTCGACCACAGCAACATCTTCCTGCTGATCGCCGGCACCTACACCCCGCTCGGGATGGTGCTGCTGCGCGGCAACGACCGGGTCCTGCTGCTCAGCATGGTCTGGGGCGGCGCCCTGCTGGGCATCCTGTTCCGGATCTTCTGGGTCGGCGCGCCCGCGCTGGCTCTACACGCCGATCTACCTGGCGCTCGGCTGGGTCGCGATCTTCTGGATGGACGACTTCTACCACCTGGGCGGCGCCGCGGTCGTCACGCTGCTGGCGATCGGCGGCGGGCTGTACTCGATCGGCGCGGTCATCTACGGCACCAAGCGGCCGAACCCGTCGCCGCTCTGGTTCGGCTTCCACGAGATCTTCCACGCCTGCACGGTGGCCGCCTTCATCTGCCACTACATCGCCGTCAGCATCGCCACCTACCGAGCCGGCTGACCGGCGGGCTGACTCAACTCGATCAGCATGGCCCGGAGCTGCTCGTACCGCTCCGTGCCGAGCTCTCTCTGCCACGCCTCCTCGACCCGGTCGATCGCCGCGCGGCTGAACGCCATCGCCTCGTCCCCCTTGCGCGTACGCCGTACCAGCCGGACCCGCCGATCGGTGGCCAGCCGCTCGGACTCGGCGAACCCGCGTTCCTGCAGGTAGTCGACATGCTGGCCGAGCCCTTGTTTGGTCATCGCCGCCAGCTCGGCCAGATCGGTGATCCGCGCGCCGTCCGGCGGGAATCAGCTCGAGCAGCCGGTAGTGCGACACCCGGAACCCCGGGAACTCCTGCCCGGAATCCGCCAGGATCTCGTCGCGCAGCCGCCCGAGCACCACCCCCAGCAGGTTCGCGATGTGCGGCTCCAGCTGACCGAGCGAGGCGTTGACGGAAGTCATAAAGCCACTTTACTATCCCAATAGTAAGGCTGCTTTACTTCATCGGCGAGTCGCGATCTGAAGGCTGGCTGAAGGGTGCGGCGGCAGCATCGGGGATGACGCCAACGGGGGAAATCATGATCGGCACCGCAAGCCTCACCGAGGCACTCGCACCCTTCGGCCGGGACGCACTCGACGAGCGTCCAGCTCACCGAGCTGGTCGAGGCGATCACCGGCCAGCCCGGCGCGCGGCCCACGGCTGCTCGGGTGGAGCCGGTCGACTACCTGATCGGAACGCCCAGCACCGAGGACCTGCTCCGGCTGTTCGGTACGGCGATGTTGCCCAGCGGCGAGCAGGTCGAGTGGTCGTGCTTCGTCAAGAAGCTCCAGTCGGTCCGGCACTGGCCGATGCTCCACGTCGTCCCGGAGCCGGCCCGCCAGGACTTCATCGACAACATGCCCTGGCAGCTCGAGATCGCGGTCCATCGCAGCGGCATCGCCGACCTCCTTCCCGACGGGCTGCGGCTGCCGACGGCGTACCGGATCGTCGAGTACGAGGACGACCGGGCCGTGCTGTGGATGGAGAACGTCGACCAGGTGCCGGGGTGCTGGCCGATGGAGCGGTTCGAGCGGGCGGCGTACCTGCTCGGGCGGCTGTCGGCGCGGCGGCAGGTCCATCTGGTGCAGCCGTTCCTTCCGCGCGGGGAAATCGAGACGCCGGGCATCGGTCTGCGCTACTACACCAACGGGCGCGTGCATGATGGCCGCGCTGCCCGGGCTGGCCGACGAGGAGACCTGGCGGCACCCGATGCTGGCGGCGGCCGTCTGCAACAGCGGCGACCACGGCCTGCGGGACGAGCTGCTCGAACTCGGCGCCCGGCTCCCCGCAGTACTGGATGCACTTGATGCCTTGCCGCAGACGTATCAGCACGGCGACGCGAGTCCGCAGAACCTGCTGGTGCCGAAGGACAACGAGGACGAGTTCGTGGTGATCGACTGGGGCTTCGACTGCCCGCAGGCGGTCGGATTCGACCTGGGACAGCTCCTGATCGGGCTGGCTCACGCGGGCGAACTGTCGCCGGACGCGTTGCCTGCCGTCCATCGGGTCATCGTGCCGGCGTTCATGGAGGGATTGGCCGCCGACGGGATGATCGTGCCCGAGGAGCAGGTGCTGTACGGCTACCTGGGGTCGCTGATGTGCCGGGCGGCCTTCACCGCCTTGCCGCTGGAGCTGTTCGGCAAGAACGACTCCGCCACCGAAGGCCTCTTCGACGAACGCGTCCGGCTCGACGCGCGCGGTCGTCGACCTGGTCAAGACGATCAGCTAGGCGTCAGCACGAAGACGCGAAGATCACGGCCGCTGCGTACGACGTACGTGTCGTACGCCGGCCAGACGCGTGTCACGAGCGGCCAGACCCGGTCCCGCTCTGGCCCCTCGGCCAAGACAGCGCGGACCTGGACCTCGCGGCCGCCATCGGCAGCGCCACCGTGGCCTCGGCGGAGGCAAGCAGGTTCGCCGACCACGCCGGGTGATGTTCCTGCCCCCAGTTGGAGGCGGTGACGACGAAACCGTCACCGTCCGGCGCGTAGATCAGCGGCACGGTCCGGGGCAGCCCGGACTTGCGGCCACGAGTCGTCAGAAGCAAAGTCGGCAAGGCGGATCGGCCGAGGATGGTGACACGTCCCCCGGTCCTTTGTTGCAGCCAGCGATCGACCGGTACGGCAGTGCGACCGACAGTGGCGAACCAGCGGTCGGTGCCCTAACGACCGGATGACATTCGTGTACCAGCCCATGCACGAACGATCCCATCACCCCGCGCACGGGTATGCATGAGGGTGTGAAGAACATCCGGTACGTAGTACTAGCAGTCGCCACCGCCCTGGCTCTGGCCGGATGCGGTGACGAAACGAACTCCGGCGGCAGCCCGACCACACCCCCGGCCGGCACGTCGACGACCCCTGCGCCCAGTACGCCGACCAGCGCACCGAGCAGCTCGCGGACATCCAGGCGATGCCGACTCACGGTCACCAGGAGCGGCGGTTTCGCCGGCTTCGACGACCGGGTCGTGCTCGGCGCCGACGGCTTCGCCAGCGTCAGCCGCCGCGGCCAGGACCCGCTCCGCTGCAAGCTGGACCCGGCCTGTTCGACTCGGTGATCGCGGCCGTCGAGCAGGTCGACTGGGCCTCCGTCGGCGCGACGAAGCCGACCGTCGAGCACCCCGACGACATGATCATCGCGGTCTCGGCCGGTGGCGGACTCGCCCGGCTGGAGAACCCGAAGGTCAAGCCGATGGTGGCCCCGGTCGGCAAACTGCTGGCCGAGGCCACCTCGAAGAACTGCAAACCGGCCTAACTCGCCGTCAGCGCCACGTCGTCGATCACGAAGCTGGTCTGCAGAGAAGAGTCCTCTGCACCCAGGAACTTCACCGTGACCGTTTTGCCCTTGTAAGCAAGGACATTGAAGGTCTTCTGCACGTACGACGTGTTCTTGTTGAGGTTCGAGTACGTCGCCAGCGTGGTGGTCGTCGCGCCGTCGACGATCTGCACCTTCACCGTGTCGTACACCGTCGAGGTGGTGGTCTCGGCGGTGTCGATCCGGATCCACAACGACAGCGCTGCCGCCGTGGCCGTGGCCGGGATCGCGACGGACTGGCCGATGTTCTCGGTGGTGGTTCTGCCGTTGCCCTGCAGCCACGCCTTGTAGCTACCGGTCCGGGCCGGCTTCGACGAGCTGTTGGTGATCACGCCGCTGGTACCGGTCCAGTTGGTCGCGCCGGACTCGAAGCCCGGGTTGAGCAGCAGGTTGTCACCCGTCGGCGGGACGGTCGTCCCGTAGTCCTTCTGGGCGTAGTTCCAGACCATGTGGCCGATCGCGTCGATCTGCCGGTCCAGCGAGGTCAGGTTCAGGTTGGTGTTGGTGTCGCAGGACCGGTGGTAGCAGGCGTCGAAGGCCTGGTTCGCCGTACCGCCCCACTTGGTCGCCTGGGCCGAGGTCTTGATCTCCTCGGCACCGGAGAAGGTGCCTGCGGTCGGCAGCCCGAGCGAACGGAACGCCGCGTGGTCGGAGCGTCCTTGGACGTCGATGTACTCGGTCTGGATGCTCTTGCTGGTGAAGTACGCCTTCAGGTCGTCGCGCGCGCCGTTGCCGGCCGCGTTGTCGTCGTAGATGAAGTAGCCCGGGTTCGGCGACGCGATCATGTCGAAGTTCATGTAGAGCTCGATCTTCGCGCGCTCCGCCGAGGGCAGGTTGTTCACGTAGTACTTGGACCCGAGCAGGCCCAGCTCCTCAGCTCCCCAGAAGCCGAAGCGCAACCGGTTCTTGGGGACCTGACCACTCGCGGCGTACTCGAGTGCGGTCTCCAGGACACCGGCGCTACCACTGCCGTTGTCGTTGATCCCCGGACCGGCGCTGACGCTGTCCAGGTGCGAACCGGTCATCACGACATGGTTCGCATCACCTTGCGGCCACTCCGCGATCACGTTGTACGACGTACCGGCCGAGGTCGAGAAGGACTGCAGCGTGGTGGTGAACCCGGCCGCGTCGAGCTTGGCCTTCACGTAGTCGGCGGACGCGCGGTAGCCGGTCCGGCCGGTGTAGCGGTTGCCGCCGTTGTTGTTGGCGATGGTCTGGAGCTGGTCCAGGTGCGCCTTGGTGTTGGTGACGGAGATGTCGGGTGAGTCGACCGCGGTGGCGGCCGAGGCGGGGACGAGTACAGCGGTGGCGACGAGGGCGACGCCGAGTACGCCGTACAGGGGGGACTTGAGCATGGGCGGGTACTCCTTTGCCTCACAAAGGACGGACCCGGTGTACAGCCTGGGCGAGGCCGTACACCGGGTCCAGGGGGTGTTAGCAGACTGCGGTGCCTGCCGGGGCGTTGATAGCAGCGAACGCCCGCTGAATGCCCAGGCACTGGGCAGACCCTGCGCCGTACAGCTCCTTGGCGGAGGTGATGGCGCCGTTGCGTGCGGCCGCGTAGTTCGAGCCCGAGGTGAGCTTGGTGCTCAGCGTCCGGTACCAGACCTTGGCGGCCACGTCACGACCCACACCGGCGAACGTCGTGCCGTTGCAGGAGGTGCTGTTGTAGTTGACGCCGTTGACGGTCTTGGCGCCGGTCCCCTCGGAGGCCAGGTAGAACCAGTGGTTCAGCGGGCCGGAGGAGTAGTGCGGGTCCAGGTTCTTCGTGCCGGTGGTCCAGCAGTCCTGGCTGCCGCGGCCGTCCTTGGACGGCTTGTCCATGTAGCGCAACGGCGTTCCGTTGCCGTTGATGTTGATCTTCTCGCCGATGAGGTAGTCACCGACGTCGGTCGGGTTGTTCGCGTAGAACTCGACCATGGTGCCGAAGATGTCCGAGGTGGCCTCGTTCAGGCCGCCCGCGTCACCGGAGTAGTTCAGGCCCGCGGTGGCCTGGGTGACGCCGTGGCTCATCTCGTGGCCCGCGACGTCGATCGCGGTCAACGGGTGGGTGTTGCCCGAGCCGTCGCCGTACGTCATCTGGGTACCGTCCCAGAAGGCGTTGACGTACGCGTTGCCGTAGTGCACGCGGGAGCGGGCGCCCTGGCCGTTGTTGAAGATGCCGTTGCGGCCGTGGACGTTCTTGTAGTAGTCCCACGTCAGCTGCGAACCGTAGTGCGCGTCGACGCCGGCGGTCTGCCGGTTCGAAGCCAGTCCGGTACCCCAGGTGTTGTCGGCGTCGGTGAAGGTGGTGCCTGCACCAGAGGTGCCACCGTTCAGGTCCGTCGTGTAGTTGTTGCCACGCCCCGGGTCCTTCATCACGAAGTTGGGGGCGCTGCCCGACGTACCGATCGTGACCGTGCCGGCGTACATGGACTTGCCGGTGCCGGTCTTGATCTCGTCGTCGGAGTCCAGCACCGCGCCTGTGGTCGCGTCGATGAACGAGTGCAGCACCGACGGGGTCTGGTCGGCCTTGACCCCGGTGGTGACGACCTCGTAGGCCAGTACGGGCTTGCTGGGCGTCACGTAGACGACCAGCGTGCCCTGGTTGCCGGTGGCCTTGAAGCCGGCCGACTTGGCGCCCTTGGCAAGCGCCGCGGACTGCGACAGCGTCGGCTTGGTCGACGCGACGCCGACCTTGCTCGCGCCGCGGTTGTAGCTGACCTGGCTGATCGTGTCGCCGCCGGTGCGCTTCACGATCAGGTCACCGCCGACCACCTTCAGGCCGTTGAACGTCCGGTCGTAGCGGACGTACTCCGTCCCGTCGGCATCCTTCACGACGTCCTTGACCTTGAGCACCTCACCGCTGCCCAGGCCGAGCGCGGCCGCGGTCTTCGCGGACAGCGCCTGCTCGGACTGGACGGCGGCCGGCTGGTTGAAGCCGGAAGCGGGCAGGGGAGCGGAGCGAACAGCCGCTCCGGCGGGCGCGATGGCCAGGCCCGCCGCCGCCACGACGGCGACGATCCCTACTGATGTCATTCTCTTCAAGACAGCACTCCTCACGGTGTGGTCGCTGAATGGGCGCAGCGACTTGTTTCGTTGGGACACGTGCTTTCGTGCAAGGGAAAATCAGCTGACGGTCAGAGCCGTGTCGTCGATGACGAAGCTGGTCTGCAGCGACGAGTCTTCCGACCCGAGGAACTTCACGGTGACGGTCTTGCCCTTGTAGGCAAGGACATTGAAGGTCTTCTGGGCGTACGCCGAGTTCTTGTCCAGGTTGGACAGCGTGCCCAGCGTGGTGGTGGTCGTACCGTCCACGATCTGCACCTTCACCGTGTCGTACACGGTCGAGCTGGTCGTCTCGGCGGTGTCGATCTGGATCCACAGCGACAGGTTCGCGGCGGTCGCGGTGGCCGGGATCGCGACGGACTGGCCGACGTTCTCCGTGCTGGAGCGTCCGTTGCCCTGCAGCCAGGCCTTGTAGCTACCGGTGCGAGCAGGCTTCGAGGCGCTGTTGGTGATCACGCCGCTGGTACCGGTCCAGTTGGTCGCGCCGGACTCGAAGCCCGGGTTGAGCAGCTTGTTGTCGCCGGCCGGCGGCTCGGTGGTACCACCGCAGGCGGCGGCACCGGCCGGGACCGAGATGCCGTTGAACGCGGACTGGATGCCCTTGCACTCGGCCGAATCGGCGCCGTACAGCTCCTTGGCGGAGGTGATCGCGCCTTCGCGGGCGTCCTTGTAGGTGCTGCCCGAGCTGAGCTTGGTGCTCAGCGTGCGGTACCAGACCTTCGAGGCCACGTCGCGACCCACACCGGTGAAGGTCGAGCCGTCGCAGGCGGTGCTGTTGTACGAGACGCCGTTGACGACCTTCGCGCCGGTGCCCTCGGAGGCCAGGTAGAACCAGTGGTTCAGCGGGCCGGAGGAGTAGTGCGGGTCGAGCCCGCCGGTGCTGGTGGTCCAGCAGTCCTTGCTGGCACCGTCCTTCGACGGCTTGTCCATGTAGCGCAGCGGCGTGCCGTTGCCGTTGATGTTGATCTTCTCGCCGATCAGGTAGTCACCGACGTCGGTCGAGTTGTTGGCGTAGAACTCCACCATGCGTGCCGAAGATGTCCGAGGTGGCCTCGTTCAGGCCGCCCGCGTCACCGGAGTAGTTCAGGTTCGCGGTCGCCTCGGTGACACCGTGGCTCATCTCGTGACCGGCCACGTCGATGGCGGTCAGCGGGTGGGTGTTGCCCGAGCCGTCGCCGTACGTCATCTGGGTGCCGTCCCAGAACGCGTTCACGTACGCGTTGCCGTAGTGCACGCGGGACCGGGCGCCCTGGCCGTTGTTGAAGATGCCGTTGCGGCCGTGGACGTTCTTGTAGTAGTCCCAGGTCAGCTGGGCGCCGTAGTGGGCGTCGACACCGGCGGTCTGCCGGTTCGACGCGGTGCCGTCGCCCCAGGTGTCGTCGGGGTCGGTGAACATCGTGCCGTTGCCGGAGGTCGCTGCCGTTGAGGTCCGTGGTGTTGTTGCCACCGCGGCTCGGGTCGCTCAGGCTGAAGCTGCCCGAGGTACCGATGCTCACCTTGCCGGAGTACATCGAGTTGCCGGTACCGGTCTTGATCTCGTCGTCGGGGTCCAGCACCGCGCCGGTCTTGGCGTCGATGAACGAGTGCAGCACCGACGGGGTCTGGTCGGCCTTGACACCGCTCGTGACGACCTCGTAGGCCAGCACGGGCTTGGTCGGCGTCACGAAGACGACGAGCGCGCCCTTGTTGGCGGTGGCTTTGAAGTCCGCCGACTTTGCACCCTTGGCCAGCGCGGCCGCCTGCGACAGCGTCGGCTTGGTCGAGGCGACGCCGACCTTGCTGGCGCCGCGGTTGTAGTTGACCTTGCTGATCGCACCGGTGCCGGTGCGCTTCACGATCAGGTCACCGCCGACGACCTTGAGACCGTTGAAGGTCCGGTCGTAGCGGACATATTCGGTGCCGTCGGCATCCTTCACCACATCGCGAACCTTGAGCACCTCGCCGCTGGCGAGTCCGAGCGCTGCGGCCGTCTGCGCGGTCAGCGCCTGTTCGGCCTGTACGGCGGCCGGCTGGTTGAAGCCGGATGCCGGCAGTGGAGCCGTACGGGTGGCGGCTCCGGCGGGCGAGCCGGTGAAGGTGGCAGCCAGTCCAGCCGCTGCGACGATGGCCACCGCCCCTGCTGATGTCAGTCGTTTCAAGACAACATCTCCTCACGGTGTGGTCGCTGTTGGGCGCAGCGACCGCTTTGTGGTCGCTGTTTGGGCGCAGCGACCGCTTCAATTGGGGACGCCGGACGTTCCTGGCCCAGCAGTGCCACTGCCTACTTGTGACACTGTGTGTCAGGACGTGCGAGTTCTGTTACATCCGACTGAAGGAGGACTCTGTCCCCAACCGGCGTGAACGTCAAGCGATTCTGCCGAAATGACAGGGAAAACCCGCACTTCGCCCAGGCTTGGTGCACGGGGCGCAACGCATGGCGAAGGTCTTCCGGCAACACGACCGGCAAGCGACAGGTAAACTTCTGGCACACGTACGCCGCGGCGCGCCCGTCTCGCAGTCCGCGACCTTCCATCAGTGGTACGTCGAGTCCCGGCTCGCCCTGGACGACCGCGGTTCCCCATGGCGAATCCGTGATCGCGACCCGCAGCAACTCGGCGTCGGTTCCGGCGATGGCGATCTCCAGCGGCCCGGCTGCGAGTGTCTCGGCGACTGCGAGAGCTCTCCCGGCGAACCGCGGTGCCCGGTTGGCGAGCGCGGCCGAAGCGGTCAGTGCCTGTGCGGCAGCAGTCTCGTAGCGGGTCGATCCGGTCAGCGAGGCCAACGTCGTCAAGGCTTCCGCCGCAAGCGATACGCCGGACGGGCTGGCGTTGTCCGTCGTATCCTTCGGTCGCCAGACCAGCGCCTCGGCATCCGCGGCCGTGTCGTAGAAGGAGCCATCGGCAACGAATTGCTCGAGTACCCGCTCCAGCAGGGATTCTGCGGTCTTCAACCAGCTCGCGTCACCGGTCACGCCGAGCAGGATGAGACACGCCTGAGCGAACGCGGCGTAGTCCTCCAGTACGCCGTACGCGGTGCCGGCGGTTCCGTCTCGCGACGTCCTTCGGAGCTTCCCGTCGTCTCGTCGAGGTGCAGCTCCCGGACCAATCCGGCCGCGTCGTCGCGGCGCTCGACGTAGGCCGGTTGTCGAGTACTACGCCGGCCCGGGCCAGCGCGGTGATGGCCAGACCGTTCCAGGCGGCAACCACCTTGTCGTCGCGCGCCGGGGTAGGTACGCCGGGCGCGCGCGTCCCGCAGTACGGACTTCACTTTGTCCCACCGGTCGGGATCGTCGGGGTCCTGGCGGAGTTGCAGGACGGACGTGCCGTGCTCGAAGGTGCCGGTGACGTCGCAGAGCTCGATCACCCAGGCGGCGTCCTCGGCGGGCGAGTGCTTCGCGGAGCTCGTCGGGCGTCCAGACGTAGTACTTGCCTTCCTCACCCTCGGTGTCCGCATCGAGCGCGGAGGCGAAACCGCCTTCCGGCGTACGGAGTTCGGCGAGCAGGAAGTCGGCCGTCTCGGTTGCGACCCGGCGGGCCAGCGGCTCCTCGGTCAGCGCCCACCATTGGGTGTAGACGTCGAGCAGCAGCGCGTTGTCGTACAGCATCTTCTCGAAGTGCGGCACGACCCACTGCCCGTCGACGCTGTACCGCGCGAACCCGCCGGCCAGCTGGTCGTACATACCGCCGCGCGCCATCCGCTCGCAGGTCTCCGCGACCATCCGGAGCGCGTCCTCGGAACCGGTCCGCCGATGATGACGCAGCAGGAAGTCGAGCACCATCGACGGCGGGAACTTCGGCGCCCGCCCGAACCCGGCATCGACCGGATCGAAGTCGACCTTCAACAGCCCGACCGCCCGCTCGAGATCCACCTCGCCACCCGCGGGATGGCTGCGGGAGCCGAGCTGCTCGACCACCGACCGCCCGATCTCGTCGATCTGCCCCCGCTTGCTCCCCCACGCCTCGGTCAGCGACTCCAGCACCTGCCGGAACGTCGCCATCCCGTGCCGCGGCTCGGCCGGGAAGTACGTCCCGCAGAAGAACGGCTCCCCCGTCGGCGTCAGAAACACCGACATCGGCCAGCCGCCCTGCCCGGTCATCGCAACCGTCGCCTCCATATAGATCGCATCCACATCAGGCCGCTCCTCCCGATCCACCTTGATGCAGACGAAATGCTCATTCAGGTATCGCGCCGTCTCCTCGTCCTCGAACGACTCATGAGCCATCACATGACACCAGTGACAAGCAGAGTAACCAACCGAGAGGAAAATTGGTGCATCGCGACGCTTGGCCTCGGCGAAAGCCTCTTCACCCCAGGCGTACCAGTCCACCGGATTCCCTTGGTGCTGCAAGAGATACGGGCTCGTGGCGTTCGCCAAACGGTTCACCATGGGTGTCACTCCGTTCCAGTGATAGATGCATCACTTTGATGCATCAGGCACGTTTTCGGGCTCAGATCTCAATCGTCCGCGCACTACTACCTGCCCGAGCCTAGCGAGGACGGTCGGGATGACCATGCACTTCAGGAGACCTTGCCGTCACTGTCACAGCCCGCTTAAAAGTATCGGATCTGATTACTTGCGGGCACCGCTTGACAGTTCTGTCACGCGCGGTACCTTGGTATCCGAAATAGTTACCTGGGAGGTTCTCATGACAGTGCCTGCGCGGACCCTGTCGCGGGGCCTTGCCCATTTGGTCGCTGACCTGGAGCTGCGTCAACTCACCCTGGTCAGGATGGACGACCTTGCCCGCCTCGCCGAGGAGGCGGGGCTCCGGACGCCCGCGAAGGTGCTCGCCGGTAGGCTGCGCGAGGCAGGGTGGCTACTACCCACCGGGCAACGCGGCGTGTACGAGTTCGCTCCCGGTGCGCACGCCGGACCCTACGGCCACGGCGACCCGTTCATCGACTTGCGGGCGGCGATGCTAGCTGGTCACGACTCAGCGACAGTTGCCCTGGGCAGCGCCCTGTGGCTCCACGGACTGGCCGAGCGGGCACCGGATCGCCACGAGATCGCAGTACCGGTCAACACAGTGGTCCCCGACTCACTCAAGCAGCGCATGCGAGTCGTGCATTTCTCCGCCCGACTCACCCCAGCGACCCTCGAGCAACTTCCGGTCCACCAGCCAGCCACGATCCTGGCTCACCTGGCCACCAAGCCAGGCGGCGTGCGGGACTGGACCACGTTCGCCGAGGCGCTCCCCGACCTCGCCGAGCGGTCCCCGGTCAACGATTTGGACAAGGAACTGCACCGGCGACCGACCACCGTGCGCCCACGACTTGCCTATCTACTCAGCGGCGTCGCGCCGAAGACAGCGGACCTGCTGCAACCGACCAAACCCAACAACGTGACCTGGTTTGGCCGCGACCGAGTCACCCGGCGCTTTGACAAGCGCTTCAACGTGGCCGACGGCCTACTGCCATTCGACCCCCGCGAACTCACAGAGGCGACATGAGCCGCATCACCACTGGCTGGCTGGCACGTCACACCCCTCAGGGACCCGGCGGTCGCAACGCGGCCCTGATCGACGTTGCACAGGATCTCCTGCTCGCACACCTGCACGAACAAGCCACATTCGAGCACCTCGTACTCAAAGGCGGCACCGCACTGCGCAAGCTCTACGCGGGCAACGCAGGACGCTTTTCCACCGATCTCGACTTCTCGGTCCGTGACCCCGCCGACGACCCAACCGTCGTGTCCGACCTGCTACGCGGTGAGATCGACGGTCTCGAGAACGACGGCTTCCACTACCACGTCGACGACCACCGCAGACGGCCCCAAGTTACCTACGACACACCGTTCGGCGGGGTCGGCAACCTGACGACCAAACTCGACATCGGACCAACCCCGTGGCTACCACCCGACGAACGGGGATGGATCCGGCTCGCCATCCACGACGCCTACAACCTGCCCACCGCTCTACCAGTGATGGCACTCACGGAGAACATGGCCGAAAGATCGCCCGCCTCACCCGGCGCACACCCGCCCGCGATGTCTACGACCTGGTATGGATCGCAACCAACAGCCCCCACTCGACCTTCGACCGCGCCGCAGTGCGTCGCCTGGCCGTACTCAAGAACTGGGTCGACCAGTACGGTCTGGCCTCGCCACCAACGATCTGGTCCCCAGTCTCCGGCGCGGCCGCCTACGACCCCGCACTCTGGCGCCAACCCCGGACAGCCACAGACTTCGACGAACAAAGCATCGGCCTACTCGCCGTGCCACCACCCAGCCTGAACGAGCTCAGCGAGCAACTGCACAGCCTACGACTTCCTCGCCGAACCCGACGACATAGAGCTGGCAATCCTAGCCGGCGGCGCGAACAGCCGCGGACAAGTCCTCGACGCAATCAGACAGCTCCACGGTGCCCGCTACGCCGACCGCGCCCTGTACTAGATAGGGACTGCCCCGAGTTCAGTTGACTCGCGGGGTTTGGTGGTTCAGGCCGCGAGTGCGACGGGTTGGATTGTCTCAAACTCGATGGGTGTGAGTTTGCCCAGGCGGCGTTGCCGGCGCTTTCTGTGGTAGCTGGTTTCGATCCAGGACACGATCGCCAGCCGCAGCTGGTGCCGGCTGGTCCAGCGTTGCCGGTCCAGGACGTTCTTCTGCAGCAGCGCGAAGAAGGACTCCATCGCGGCGTTGTCGCCGCAGGCTCCGACCCGGCCCATCGACCCGCGCAGGTCGTGGGTTTTGAGAACCCGGACGAATTTCTTGGACCGTGGGTGGTTCGGGGAGGCTAGCAGCTGGGCGAAGAGGTCGGTTGGTGTGCGGTGTCTGAGGACTGCTCGGGGCCTGCGGTTGAGTTCGTTCTCGACGCGCAGCAGTTCAGTTCGGGAGTGGAGTGAGAGGTCGGCGCTCTTGGGGAAGTAGTCGCGGAGAAGGCCATTGGTGTTTTCGTTGCTCGGCCGCTGCCACGGTGAGCAGGGGTCGCAAAAGTAGACCTTCACTCCGAGGTCGGCGGCGATCTTCTCGTGGGCTGCCATCTCGGTGCCTTGGTCCCAGGTAATCGAGCGCAGTAGATGCGGCGGCAGACCTGCTAGATCCCGCACCAGCGCCCGGTGTAGCGAGATGGAGTCGCCGCGCTCGAGGTGGATGAGTTTGACCATGCGAGTCTGGCGTTCGACCAGGGTGCCGATCGCTGAGCGGTGCGCCGGCCCGACGATCAGGTCGCCTTCCCAGTGTCCAGTCTCGGACCGGTCTTCTGGCGGGAAGGGGCGGTCGTGGATGGACAGCATCGTGGCGTTGAAACGCTTGCGCCGTTGACCCTTGCGGACCTGTGCACGCCGATGATCACGCCCTGTCCGCAACGGTGACCGTCTTGGCGCACGCACGATCGGCGGGCGCGTCAACGTCGATCCGGGCTGGCAGATCGCACGATAGATCGACTCCGCACACAGCCACATAGCCGGATCGTCGGGGTACTTCGCGCGCAGCTCGCGCGAAGTACTGCTGCGGACTCCACCGCTGCTTGAGCAGCACCGCAAGCTGATTGTGCAAGACCCTGTTCGCGTGCGCCCGCAGCAGGCGTGGACGGCCCCGCTTCTTTGCCGCGACACGCTGTGCCTCGAACGGACGGTAGACGCCATCACCGCGTCCATGGCGACGGATCTCCCGGCTGACAGTCGAAGGAGCGCGGCCCAGCGCGGCCGCGATCGCCCGAATCGATTCACCCGCCCGCAGCCGATCGGCGATCTCTACACGTTCCTCAGCTGACAGGAATCGCGCCGAGATGGTCCGCTCGACCACCGGATCCAAAGCCGCCACGAATCCGACCAGCTCGCCGCGGCGATACAGGTTGTAGCCGTTCTTCCAGCGGTTGCCCGTCGATCGGCTGGCACCGACCTGACGGCGCGCCGCCGCCACCGTCCACCCCTTCGCGAGCAGACGCATGAACTGTTCACGCTTGGCCGACTGCGGCCGACGACCAGGCCCCTTGGCGACACGACGAGTAGACAACACGTCCTCCAGGATCGAGCAAGTGTTGCGTCGATCGCTGGAAACCGCCCCTGTGGCGCGTGGAGCAGTCGTTCCGGATGTCGAAGACCGACCTCCGCGCACGGCCCATGTTCGTCCGCACCCAAGACGCCATCGAAGCCCACCTGACCATCGTGTTCACCGCACTCGCCGTGTCCCGCGAGACCCAACAGCGAACCGGGCTCGCGATCCGCAACGTCATCCGGCAGCTACGACCCCTGCGCTCGGCCACCATCCTCAGCAACGGCGCCCAGCAGACCATCCCACCCGCCATCCCCGACCAGCAGCAAGCCCTGCTCGACCAGATCACGGCCCACCGCCTCAGGCACTAACCCAAGTGACCAAACTCAGGTCGTACACAGCAAGCGCTAGATTCCCGCACCACTGCCCTGCTGGCGTCTGACGAGCGACCTCGACTCAGCTGGTCGCTGCGTACCGTGGTGGGTTACAACGTAGAGCCGGTAGTCGCCAGGTGTCATCGGAACGGCTATGGAGGTCGATGTCCCGCGTGCCTTGGTCATCGAGTCACCGACGGCGAAGTGGGTCGTACCTGACGGCGCCAGCCAGATCACCGTGGCCGCATCGCCGGTGCTGCGTACCGGAATCTCGGACACGTTCGTATCGACAAAGGTGCTCGCCGGTAGGACGTAATCCGGCAACGCCAGCTGATCAGCAGGGATGAGCCCCCGATACTCGTCCTCAAGCCCTGAGTTCACCGCGATGGAGTAGGCCGGCACCGGCCAAACATAGTCGCCATAGACGTGAATGTCCTCGATGACGCTGTTCGGCACGTTCTTGTCGTTGATCTTGTTGACCGGACCGTAGGTGTTCGTGATCTTCAAGTCGTGCTGACGCCCCCAGGTGCCGGAATTGATGACCCACGCGACGTTCTGATCCACGCTCAGCACGTTGTCGTGGTACTCGATCCATGCCGAGCCTTCGTCAGGGTGAAGTCCGTACGTGTGGCCCGCCCGGACTCCTTGCGCATAGTTGTTGCCGATGATGGTTCCTGGCTGATTGCCGAGGGTATAGATGGGAGCGGAATCGTTCCGGTCCTGCATCGTGTCTACGATCTGGTTGTAGCTGACGATGTTGTTCTTTGCCGTGGCGGTCGGCTTGCCCGGCACAACGGAGGTTTTCGATCCGTCGAAATCCTTCCATCCCCAGCCGAGCGTGACACCGGCCCACGGAGCCTTCTCGATCCGGTTATGCTGCACCGACAAACTGTCGGCAAAAAACACCGATACGGCACTGTGTCCCTTGAACAAGGCGCCACTGTCATAGATGTAGTTGTTCTCTACCTCGATGTTCTTACATGCTGCTTCGACTCCGGTTGGGTACTTCTCACCATTGGTCGGGGTGTAGTCGCCGATGTAGACATGCTGAGGATGCCCAACCGTGATGGCCGATCCTGCAATATCGTTTGTATGGTTTCCGATCAACCTCGTGCTCGACACGTCGTTGATCATGTTGATCCCGTCGACGCCGGTGTGTTGAATCCGGTTGTACTCCAGAACGATCTCCTCGGCGTTCTGGAGCTCTACGATGCCGGGCGTTACCTCGACATTGCGGTAAGAGTAGACATGGAAGTTTTTCTTCGCATAGGCAAATGTGCCCAGGTTGCCCTGCTGCGCCTGCTTGAACACGGATCCTGCCACGTCGACGAGATTCCAGTCGGAGTGTTCGACAGTTAGGCGAGAGAACGTGATGTTCCGCACCCGGCTTGTCGTGGACGCACCGGCGAACCTCAGAACGGTGGAAACATGGTTCGGCGCGAAAATCTCCGCAGCCCTCATGTCTTCGGAACTGTCCGAACAGTAATAGAGCACCCGATCCGTCTTGTCGAAGTAGAACTCGCCAGGCGTGTCCAGGAACTCGTAGGCATTCATGAGCTTGTGGCTCCCGCCGGCCTGGAAGTTGCCGTTGAATGCGCCTTGTGCGATGGCCCCGCCGGGTTGCTGAAGTAGAGCGACCCGGTTCTTGCCGTCCGAGCTCGTGGTGACCTCGCGAACTCCGACGATCGTCGTGGTCCAGGTGGTCGCCGTCTCGATTTCGACATCTTCCTGATTGCGGGAGATGGCCGGCAGGTCTGCCATAGCATACTTTGTTCCGTCGACTTGAGTACCTGATTCCCACGCCCACGGTGCCTGGCCGGCGGTGACGTTGAATGTGCCGTAGCCGCCGACGGAACCGATCGTCTTCGACGCCATGAAGGCTCGCTTGTCGTTGACGTAAAGCGCACGCAGCTTGTCGTCTCGATCGAGTGACGCCTTCCAGATGTTCCCGGTGTGTCGAGTCCAACCGGTGACCAGGACTCCGCCGCTCAGGATCGCCGTTTCGTTCTTGTACGAAGCATAAATGATCCGGTGGCCGTTGGTGCCTGAGTCGCACGGCAGGAATTCGATCGTCTCGCTCACCGGATACACACCCCCGCGCATATACACGTGGATGTCATTTCTCATGTTGCGGTTCACGGTGCGAACGACGTCTCGCGCGCGCTGCAGCGTTCTGAATGGCTTGTCGATCGTCCCGGGGTGGGCATCGTTACCCGTCGGAGAAACGTAGTACTTCGTCGCGGCGGCGAGCGAGTCTGCGTCGTCCGTCGCGTACTGACTCGCCGCAGCCGGTCCGGCCTCGAATGCGACACCTGCTACGGCGAGGCCGGCCACGCCGGAAAGGTGGAGGAAATTACGGCGGGAAACATGATCGGTCACGTCTCTGCTCCTTTGGGTTGGTTCCCCGCTCCCCTGACATCTGAGTCACCGGCGTGTCGACAGTCGCGGAGCCGACCAGGATCCGGCTGTCTGCGAGCGGCCGAGACGCCTGACCTCGCTCTCCAGCTGATGCCAGATGAGCGGCCAAGGCGCACGAGGCGGTGGAAACATTACTCGTATGATGTTTGACGTCAACGGTTCGGCAACCGGTACTCCCAGGACACCAGTTCCGCGACGTCGCCCAGCGATTCCTCGACGCCCGCCGGCTGCCCGCTGGCCCGAGCCGGCCCTGGTTGACCCGGCCCCGCTGGCGCCAGGTCAACCATTTTCACGTCCTCCTGCACGTCCTCCGGAACGTCTCTACGAATCGACGGCATGCGGACACGGCAGGAGGCCGCAGGGCAGCCGCGTCGGTCGTTCGCGCCTTCGACTAAGGGTCTGTCTACTAGTTGGTGTCGCCGTAGAGTTCGACCTCCGAGAGGTTGCCGTACCAGCTTGTGGCGTTGTAGATCCGCAGGTAGCGGTAGTGGTTCTCGCCTGACGTGGTCTGGTCGTTCCAGGTGTTTGCGACGGCTCCGGCGAGTGGTTTGGTGAGGTCGGTCCAGGTCTGGCCGTCGTTCGATCCCTGCAGGACAGTGCCGTTGGCTCGCTGTGGGTGGCTGGCGCGTGGCAGGAGCAGGATCTCCTCGGGTCGTATGGTCTTCTCCGGGCCGAAGTCGATGACGTAGTAGGCGCCGGGGCCGCTGTTCAGATCGCTGTAGGTGTCGGGGTTACGGTCGAAGAGCAAGTAGCCGACTTCGTCGGCGCCCAGTCCGGTGCCCGGCCACTGCTTGTCAGAGGCGGTGACAGTGGCCAGCTTGGCCACGTCGATGAAGTGTGCGGGGTCGCCCGCGATATAGAGCTTCGATCCGTCGGTGGTTCCGTACGCGGTCGGTCCTGCCTTGCCGTTGGCGTCGAGGTAGTCGACCGCCACCTGGATATCGCCGGCTGACACGTAGTCGAGTTTGACCGAGGCGGTCCAGTTGGTTCCGTCCGCCGAGCTTGCCTTCACCGTCACGCCTTGGACGGTGACGCTGACCTGCTGAAGCGGCTTCTTCGCGGTGACTGAGACGTCGACGGTGTCGCCGGTCATGATCTTGCCCGCGATCGCCTGAGCAGACGTGATCGAGGTCGACTTCACCAGGTTGCCGATCTCGTGCCGTTGACCGTAGATGTGGAACTCGGTCATCTCGAACAGGTTGCGGACGATGCCGTAGAGCACGTCCGGCAGGGGTTTGAGCAGCTGGACCTTGAGGTAGCGGAATTGTGCGTCACGCAGAGCTGGGTCGACGTCGAGGGTGTTGAAGTCCTGGGTGAACTGGGTGACGCCCGGGGTCAGGCGGGTCCAGTTCTTGCCGTCGTTCGAGCCGTAGACGGTTGAGTTCGCGAGCCGGTCGGCGAAGATGTTGCTCTGGAATCCGAAGCGGGTCGCCGAGACGCGGAAGTCAGGCCCGAAGTCGAAGGTGTGCGAGAGGTTGACCGCCTGGGGGTATCCGGTTCCCGTCTGGTTGTCGCCGTCGACGAGGTTTCCGATGTTGGCCCCGGCCGTGGACGTGATCACGAGCGAGGGATAGTCGAGGCTGCCGTCCACGGCCGTGTGCGGGGATACGAGGGCGAGACCGTCGACCGCCGTCACGAGGTGGGCCAGCGCGGCGAGGTACTCGTCGTCCGCACCCTTTTTGCGCAGGGCCTGGGCAGTGGTGAGTGCGCGGTCGAAGGTGGCTTTGGTGTCGGAGACGTAGACGGCGTCCTTGTCGTGGCCCTGCTGGGCGAGGGTGAGCGCGGCGGTGCGGTTGTGGGCGGCGGCGAGTACGACGTAGTGGCTCGCGACGGTGGTGCCGTCGGAGACCGTCACGGCGATGGTGGTGGAGCCGGCTGCGGCGGGCTTCCAGGTCAGTTGCCCGGTGGAGGTGTCGAGGGTGGCCCCGGCGGGTAATCCCCGGGCCGTGTAGGCGAGGTTGCCGGTGCCGGCGTAGTGCGCGGAGAGGTCGGCCGTGGCGGTCGCGCCTTTCCAGTTCACGATGCGGGCGGTCGAGGTGTCGTCGAAGGTGGGCGGTGTCAGTTCGGCGGCGGCGTTGGTGTTGAGGTGGTCGATGTCGATCGTCGCGTCGTCGCCGGTGGCCTGGATGAAGAGCATGTCGCCGATGGGGTGCGGGTAGGTGACGTACCGCCATTCGCCGCCGGTGTCCGGCGCAAGGATCGTGCGGTCGTCGTGGCGGTCGAGGCGCAGCCGGACCTCGCCGTCGGTGCGGACCCGGAAGGCGAGGAGTTGTTTGTTGCTCGATCCGCTGAGATAGGCGATCTCGGAGCCATGGCCCGCGGTCGACATCCGCACGTATCCGGTGTCGCCGTCGGTTCCGTGCTCGACGTCGCCGGACAGGCGGGTGTACTTGTTCTCGACTTGGAGGATCGTCGGACTGTCGGGCAGGGGCGGGACGGGTTGCCCGGCCGTCGAGGCGGGCGCGAAGAGCCAGGAGTCGCCGCCGCCGTCCACGTTGTCCCACGCGTTGTTGAGGACGCCGCCGTAGTAGAACAGCGGGCCGTTGCGCTTCGCGTACGCCTCGGCGAGGTGCGGCGCGAGCTTCTTGAGTCCTTGCCGCGGGTGAACGCGTAGTAATAGTAGATGTCCCAGAAGCTCGCGGTGTTGTATCGCCCGCGGTAGCTGTTCGAGATGTGGTTGTAGGTGTCGCGGATGGTGCCGTCGGGCGAGATGGCGTAGGCCATCGGCGTCCACGAGGTGTCGTAGCCGAGCATGAATCGCCAGAAGTAGTCGGCGGCGGCGAGGATCCGGTCGTTGAGGAACTCGTAGGGGCCCACTGCGTTCGGGGCGGCGGAGACGAGTGCCGGCGACGGGGTCGACCTTCGTGCCCTGTGCCAGGAGCATGCGGGAGATGATCGCCGCGTTGGTGAGGTCGCCGCCGCCGTGGGCTTGGTCGCGTCCCATCTCGGCGTGCTGGACATGAGGGTTCTTGATCGGTTTGCCGGTCTTGTCGTCGTGGTCCACCCATCGGAAGAGCCGCGCGATCGAGCCGTTGAAGCCCTGGTCGTTCGCGGTGGCGTTGACGGTGAACCATTCGACCGACCGCTTGTACAGGGCGGTGTCGTCCATGAAGATCGAGCCGGCCATCGCGCCCATGAGCGGATAGTTGTGCTGGTTCATGAAGTGGTTGTTGTCGTTCTGGAAGGTCTCGATGACCGGGACGACCAGGTTGTCGGTGAACGCCCGCGTGTCAGCGTCGGTCCAGGGGTGCGCCTCGTCGGCGCACGAGGTGTAGCGCAGCAGTTCGGCGGCGGAGACCATCCGGTTCAGGGGGATGCCGGTGTGGATGTGTGCATCGGTGAAGTACTCGTACTTTGCGGGGTCCATCTGCTCCCAGATGCGGATGATGTCGAGGGCGTTCTTGCGGTACACCTCTTCACCGGTGAGCACGTAGAGAACTGCCTGCGTGTAGGACTTGAGGCCATCGGCGATGAAGCGGCCGTTGAAGCCTTGGCTGTTGAACGCGTCGGAGCCGGGCTTGGTCGGGTCGGCGCTGCTCCGGTTGGAGGACGTCACGCCGGTCCCGGCAGCTGACGATTGCTGCATCGCATGCAACGACGAGGTCCAGGGTTCGGCTCCGGCGGCGATCTGCCGGCGGGCGTTGTCCAGGATTGGCTCGGTCAGGCCGACGCCGGGGTGGACGAACCCCTGCGCGCTGACGGTGGACTGGAACGTCACGGCACACGCCGCGCGCTCTTGGGCGGCGGCTGGCCGGGCCGCCGCGACGAGGAGTCCGGCGACGAGCAGGAGCACAGTGGCGAATGCGCCGAGTCGCCGGCCGCGGACGCTGGCGGCGGCTGGGTTCGGATTCACAGAGAACACCTCTTCCTGGGCGGAGGATTCGAAGGAGGACCTTGCCGACAACCAGAGAGCGCTGGGCGAATGCGCCGGGCGAGTTCCCTGGATGGCGATCGTAGTTACCGATTTCTACGGTAGGCACCATCCAGATCACACGGCAAGTACACAAGGCCTTGACCATATGGGCTTTCATCTCCTACCTTCCTAGAAATCGGTAACTATGAGATGCCGCCCATACCGGGCAGACCGCAGAGTTCCCCCGCTCACCTGGAGATACGCGCATGCCCAGAACCAGCCGTCGTGCTGTACTGGCCGGCCTCGCCGCCCTGTGCCTGGCCGCCACCGCAGCCGCCTGCAGTAACGACAGTGAGAAGTCCTCTTCCTCTGGCCCGGTCGAGATCGAGTACTGGGCCTGGGCGGACGCCCAGCCGGTGGTGGACAAGTTCAACGCCACCCACACCGACATCAAGGTCAAGTTCGTCAAGCAGGCGGACCTTCAGACCACCGCGACCGGTCTGCGCAACGCGGTCGCGGCCGGAGGCCGGATCCCCTGTCTGGCGCAGAATTTCGGTGACGTGCCGGCCCTGCTGGCGGAGGGCCTGCTCGCTGACGTGACCGACTACCTGAAGCCCGCGGAGAGCAAGTTCTACCCTGCCTCGCTCAAGGGCGCGCAGGTGCAGGGCAGGTACTTCGGCATTCCGACCGGCACTGGGCCGACGTTCATGATGATCAACCGTGCGGCCTACGACAAGTACGGCGTACCGCTGCCGAAGACCTGGGACGACATGATCGCGGCCGGGAAGGCGCTCAAGCCGCACGGCGTCCAGGTGATGAACCTCGCCGGTGAGGACCCGAGCACGCTCGTCAACCTGGTCACTCAGGCCGGCGGCACCTGGTACTCGGCGCAGAATGACGCGTGGAAGGTCGATTTCCTGTCGCCCGAGTCTGTTGCCTCCGCCAACATTCTTCAGCAACTGGTCGACAACAACCTGGTCGCGAATCAGACCTACCAGGACCGGCCGGCCCTGATCGCCTACTTCGACCAGGGCAGGATGGTCTCGCTGCCGACCTCCACCTGGCAGCTGACCAACTACGAGTTGAACTTCAAGAAGACCATCGGCAACTGGCAGCCGGTCGACCTGCCGCAGTTCGCCGGCGCGACGAAGTTCGCCACCCCGGCTCACGGCGGCGCGTTGCTCGTGCCGACGGGATGTCAGCACCTCAAGGAAGCCAGCGAGGTGGGCGTCTGGATGAACACCACTAAGGACGCAATCGACGCCACCTTCGACAAGGCCACCGGCTCCTACGCCTGGCCGGGCGCGATGCCCGATCCGTCGCCGTGGGTCGATGCCGCGGTGCCGCAGAAGCTGTTCGGCAGCCACCGGTCGGAGGCGAAGCCGGTCATCCTCAAGGCCTCTCAGTCCGGCGTGGACAACTGGGTGGTCGGCCCGAACTACACGGGCGTCTTCAAGGAACTGCAGGATCAGTGGGCGCAGGCCGTCACCAAGAAGATCACCTTCCGGCAACTGCTCGAGAACATGCAGAAGTTCACCGTCGACGACCTGAAGGCCAAGGGCGTCAACGTCGCGAGCTGACCCGTCCACGCCGAGAAGGAGTGCGGATGTCCCTGGATCTGAAGCAGAAACCGTCGGCTACATCGCCGGCGGAGCAGAGCGGGACCATCGATTCTCCGAGCCGGCGGTGGCGACGTACGGTCGGGCTGAAGGGCGCGTCGTTCACGGTGCCGTTCTTCGCGGGATTCGTGGTCTTCACTGTGGTTCCGGTGATCATGGCGCTGAGCAAGAGCCTCTACAGCTCGAAGAGCTCCGGACTCGGCTTCGGGGCGAAGACCGTCGCGTTCAGCGGGTTGGAGAACTTCGACCGCGCCCTGCACGACGCGAAGTTCTGGGGCAGTATGTGGCGGGTCGGGCTGTTCGCGATCGTGGTCATCCCGGTGATCCAGCTCACCAGCCTGACGTTGGCGCTGCTGCTCGACGCTGTCCGCAGACGCGTCGCCGGCAGGCTCCGGATCGCGATGCTCGTGCCCTACATGTGCCCGGGGATCGTCGCGACACTGATCTGGATCTATCTCTACAGCCCCGCCGTCGGTCCGCTCACGCCGTTCTTCAAGCTGTTCGGGATCGACGCGAACTTCTACGGCAGTGCGCTGATCTGGGTATCGGTCGGCAACCTGATGGCGTGGGGCGGCGTCGGCTTCAACATGCTGATCGTGTACGGCGCTCTGCAGGCCGTACCGCGGGACATCTTCGACAGCGCCCGGGTCGACGGCGCGTCCGAGTGGCGCATCGCCTGGTCGATCAAGATCCCGTACGTACGACGTTCGCTCGTCATGGTGAGCGTTCTCGGCATCATCGGAACGCTGCAGATCTTCAGCGAGCCACTGTTGTTCCGCTCGATGACACCGGAGACCGTCACCAAGGACTTCACCCCGATCATGACCATCTACAACCAGGCCTTCGCGGTCGGCGACTTCAACTACGCCGCGGCGCTGTCGATCGTGCTCGCGCTCGTGGTCGGCCTGGTCTCGGCGGTCTTCTACAAACTGACGAACAGGTCCCCCACATGACCACTACAGCTACGGTCAGGCGTCGGTCCGACGACGACATGCCGGCCGGCCACCATCCGTCCCGACTCTCCAGGAGCCTGGTCTGGACCGGCCTCGTCCTGTTCGGAATCTACTCGGTCGCCCCGGTCTGGTTCCTGATCGTCTCCGCGACCAAGAACCAGAGCGACCTCTACACCACCAACGGCCTGTGGTTCGCCGACTTCCACCTCTTCGACAACGCCCGCCAGCTCTTCACCTACCACGACGGCATCTTCCTGCGCTGGATGGCGAACACCCTCGTCTACGGCGTCGTGGGGACCGTTGGCATGACCGTCATCTGCGTGGCCTGCGGTTACGCCCTGGCCATGTACCAGTTCCGCGGCCGCGCCGTACTGATGGGCTGCATCATCGCCTCGTTTCTGATCCCGGGTGCGCTGCTGACCATCCCGTCCTTCCTGCTTTACACCCGACTGCACATCGTCGACACGCCCTGGGCGATCATCCTGCCGCACTTCTTCAGCGCATTCTCCGTCTACCTGGCCAAGGTGTACGCCGAAGGCGCCATCCCGCCCGAGCTGCTCGAAGCGGCCCGGATGGACGGCGCCGGCGAGTACCGCGCCTTCATCACCATCGGAGCCCGGTTGATGACAACCGGCTCGGCTACCATCTTCCTGCTCGGCTTCGTCGGCTCCTGGAACTCGTTCTTCGGCCCCTTGGTCTTCCTGCGCGGCGAACAGAAGTGGACCGTCATGCTCGGCCTCTACTCCTGGCTGAACATCAAGATGGACCGCTCCGTCGACCTGACCGGACTCGTGATCGTCGGATCGATCGTCTCACTCATCCCGATCGTCGCGTTGATGCTGGCCATGCAGCGCTACTGGCGCTCCGGCATCACGCTCGGCAGCCTGAAATGAATCTACTTTCGTTGACCAGGGCAACTTCACACTCACCGTAGTTCACGTCTTCTATCCAGAACGGAGGAGCCCGTGGCTGACCGGCCCGCGGCACTTTTCGCCCTTGGTGCGCACTACATACCGGACCTGTTCCCGCCGCGGTCGATGCACCGGTTGCAGCGATTCGTGCAGATCGACGAGACCGTCGTCGCCGAGCGGTTCGACACCGACGCGATCCGAGCCGCGCTCGCCTCGGCCGAGTTCCTGATCACCGGGTGGGGATGCCCGCCGATCACTACCGCGGTGCTGGACGGGGCGCCACGGCTCCGGGCGATCCTCCACACCGCAGGATCGGTCAAGGCGCACCTCATCCCTGCCTGCTGGGAACGCGGCCTGGCCATCACCTCAGCAGCCTCGGCGAACGCCGTACCCGTCGCCGAGTACACGCTTGCGGCGATCCTGTTCGCAGGCAAGAACGTCTTCGGTCTACGCGACCGATTCCACGCCGACCGGCACTTCACCCTGGCCGAGGTGCACGCGGGAGTGGGCAACTACAGCCGCCGAGTCGGCGTGATCGGCGCCTCGCGGATCGGCCGGCGCGTCATCGAACTGCTCCGTCCGTTCGATCTCGACGTGCACCTGTTCGACCCGTACGTCGACGCCGCCACGGCCGCCCAGCTCGATGTCCGACTGGTCGAGCTGGACACGTTGCTGCGGACTTGCGACATCGTCAGCGTGCATGCCCCCGCCACCCCCCGAACGCACGGACTCCTCGGCCCGGAACAGCTCGCGCTGATGCGCGACGGAGCGACGCTGATCAACACCGCACGCGGCGAACTCGTCGACACCGACGCGTTGATCAAACACCTCCAAGCCGGCCGACTGTACGCCGTACTCGACGTGACAGACCCCGAGCCGCTGCCGCCCGGCTCGCCGCTCTGGGAGCTGCCCAACGTCTTCCTGACGCCGCACATCGCCGGCTCGCACGGCAACGAGCTGGCCCGCATGGGCGACTGCATCATCGACGAGCTCGAACACATCCTCGCCGGCCGTCCATTCGCGCACGCGATCGCGGCCTCCGACCTGGACCGGGTCGCCTGATCTATCGTGGACCACAATTCCACATGTCCGAAGGGGGCCTTGGTGGCACGACAACCGACGTCGGGGGACCGTCCGACCGTCAAGGACGTCGCTGCTTCATCGGGTGTGTCCGCCACCACAGTGTCCCGGGTGCTTGCCGGCAACTACCCTGTTTCGACCGCGACACGGGCACGCGTGATGAAGGCAGTCCGCGAGCTCGACTACGTCATCAACGCCCAGGCTCGGGCCCTGGGCGGCGCCGGCACCAAGACCGTGGCCTTCATCGTCCACGACCTGGTCGGCCCCTCCTTCGCCTACGTCGGTCAAGGCGTCGAGCAGCAGGCCACCGCAGAGGGCCGGCTGTGCCTGGTCTGCACCACCCACGGCGATCCCGAACGCGAGCTGGAACTCATCGAACTGATGCGCGAGCAGCAGGCCGAGACGGTGGTCCTGGTCGGCGGCGGCAACAACGGCCGGGCATACGTCGACCGGATGACTCGGATCGCCCGGGCACTGGACAAGTCCGGCTCCCGCCTGGTGCTGTGCGGCCGCCCGCCGCTAGGCCCCGGAGTACCCGCGACGGTGGTTGAGTACGACAACGAAGGCGGCGCCTACGCCATCACCAGCTACCTCATCTCCCTCGGGCATCGCGACATCGTGTTCATGGGTGCCGGCGAACCGGGCCACACCACCATTGACGGACGCCTCCGCGGCTTCGAGCGCGCGCATCACGCGCACCACCTACCGGTGCCGTCGCAGCAGACAGCCGCGATCACCTTCGACCGCCAATCCGGCTACCGCGCCACCCGAGATCTACTCGCCACCGGTCGCAAGTTCACCGCCATCTTCGCCGCGACCGATGTCGTGGCGAGCGGAGTGTTTGTCGCCCTGCGAGAAGCCGACCTCCGAGTGCCCGAGAACATCTCCGTGGTCGGGTACGACGACATCCCCCTTGCCACCGATCTCACACCTATGTTGACCACGGTTCACGTGGACTACGAAGAACTCGGCCGGACCGCCGTACGCCACGCCCTCAACCGGGACCGGCACGCCATGAGTCAGCACACCATGATGGGGACCCACGTGGTCATCCGCGACTCCGCCGGACCCGCTCCCAAGCCGGCAAGGCGTTGAAGCAGCCAGCCTCATCCATCCTGCCGAGCCCGGCGGGATGCTCGCGTCGCGGCGAGCTGTACGAGTTCTGGCGCAACGGCTCCAAACCAGACGGCGCGCAACCGCCCATCACTGCAGATCAGGCAAATCCGCCCGAAACTTCCTGGCTACTATGGGAGACCCCGGTACTTCAACCGGTCGCCGTAGTACTTGGTATCGCGCGTAAACCCTGACACCACCCGAATCCTGCCCCGGCTCGGGCGCCACGGCCACGGAAGCCGAACCGAGGCGCGACCGGGTCAGACCGGTCCGGCGGGAACAGCGCGCCGGGGTTCCAGGTCCCGCCGGGTGGTCGGCAGGTGATCGGGTTGCGACATGTCGATCACCTTGTGCTGTGCCCTAGTTGTGTTGAGGCAGTGGCGAAAAACTCCATCGGCGTCGACCGCGCCCGCGTGCAAATGGGCCCTGAGTGGTCGAGTTTGTCGCCGCCAAGAAGAGAGAGAGCCGCCCTGTCCTAGGCGACCAGTCCGTGACCTGAGTAGTAGTACAGGGCGAGGTCGCCGAGCTTCCGTGCCTGGAAGAACGCCTCGATCGTCCCAGCGAGCTGGTCGCGGCCCGGGTCAGAGAGGACATCGACACTGTCGAACTGGCCTCCTGATCCAGCAGACCCTTGAGTTGGTCCAGGTCGTGGCGGACGCCAGGTAGGTTCTGCAGGCCGCGGTCGTGATAGATGCTCGTACCGGCTAGCAGCGCGTATCTGCCCATCAGCGTTTGCGTCGCTCGACGGCTGACAGGAACCCGGCAACCAGCGCATCAACCTGCTGCCCGGACGGCCGATCGATCGTCAGCTCGTTGTCCGCGATCCGCACGTGCACCCGGCGACCGTCATTGCGCCTGGCGAAACGCGTCAACACCCTCACCATCGCCTCGATCTGCGTCGGGTCGACGCTCGTCAGCAACATTGAGCGTCGCCAGCACCAGTTCACCGGTGCCCTTGGCACCGGACACGGGGGTCCAGACGCGGTCTCGATACCTCACCGAACTCGTAAAGCTCAGCTCCCAAGTCGGTCGTCAGACGATCGAGTGCCAGTTCGTCGTCAGTATCGAAGGTCTCGAAGCTGACTTGGCACAGAACTTCCCCCCGTCTTCCTCTCATCTAGGTGTCATAGGAACATTACGACAAGAGGTGACAGCGAGTGACAGATCGCGTGTCAGCTGAGATTCTGGTTTCCCATCCCCGGCCTGAACAGCGTCAATTCGCAAGCTGGATCGCCGTCCGAGCCGTAACCCCCAGGTAAGCTGAGCCCAGCATGAATGCCCGTCGCAGACTCAGGGGAGGTACGCCGTGACCGCTGACATGATCGCTCCGGCATGGATGCACCTGCAGATCACAGCGGAGCAATACGACTCCTGGTCCGCCGAGCAGTGCACTGGTATCGAGATCGTGGACGGGATGGTCGTTGTGACCCCGAGTGCTTCCGTACGGCACAACCGACTGGCTCGGTTTCTGGCGCACGGGCTGGAGCTCGGCGCAGGTCCGGAATGGAATGCCGATATCGACTTCGATGTCCGATTGCAGGAGGTCCCGCTGACCAATCGCCGGCCGGACGTCGTGGTTTATCGAGCGGCCGCCATCGACAGCTTGCCGATGCGGCCAGAGAACGTGCTGCTGCTCGTCGAGATCGTCTCGCCTGGCTCAGAGACTACGGACAGGGTCGTCAAGGCAGATCAGTACGCGAAGGCGGGGATCGCCTTCTATTGGCGTGTGGAGCAGGCCACTACCGGCGTACCGCTTGTGTACACCTACGTCCTGGACCCAGCGAGCCGTGTCTACCGTGACGGCGAGGTCTTCACGGGCACCGTCAAGGCGACTGTGCCGTTCTCTGTGGAGATCGACCTCAGCACTCTCTGACGCGACAGGACCTACGTCAAATTACTGAAGCCGTTGGTCGCTGGGGCGGCGGTGGTTGCCGGGAAGGCGAGGACGGTCGCTCAGGCGGTCTGGGCCAAGGCGACCGAGAGGCCGATGGCGATGGCCATCACGACCAGTTCGCCGCCGACCAGTTGCCAGAAGACGATGTTGGATTCGTCGACTCGTTCGATCACTCGGCGGCGGTGGAACCAGCCGCCGATGATCAGCACGATGAAGGCCAGCGTCTTGGCGAGCAGCAGGCCGCCGTACGCGTCGGAGGTGAGGACGTCGAGGGCGGAGCCGAAACCTCCGCCCTTGGCGGCGAGGCGGCCGGCTGCGCTGATCACGCCGCTCACCAGGACCGCGATCGAGGACGCCAGCGCGACCTGGCTGAACCGCTCGAGCACCAGCGGGAGCCCTTGCCGGCTGGCTCGTCCGTAGCGGACCAGGCCGGCCAGTCCGCCGACCCAGGTGGTCGCGGCGATCACGTGGATGACCAGGGCCGCGCCCGCGAGTACGACGTACGACTCGTTGCGTGGGTAGGTCGTGAGAGCCGGCGGCACCAATGCCGCGATCGCGACCAGCACTCCGAGTCCCGCTGCCGAGGAGGTCTGCACCCGGCGTACCCCGATCGCGAGTGCGACGACGAGGATGCCGGTGATCAGCAGCGACTTCACTTCCGGTACGCCGAGCGCGTCGTCGAGCTTCAGCCGGAGCAGATCGACCCGGGTGTTGGTGAGCACGGCAGCCGTGATGACCGCCCCACCGAACGCCGCGACCGCCCAGATGATCGCCGAGTTGCTCGCGTCCCGCACCGCCCGCCGGCCCTGTACGCCGAGTGGGCCGCCGTCCGTGCGGAGCAGCACGACCGCAGCCAGGAGTGCGCCGGCGCAGCCGACCGTGGCCAGCGTCGAGACGAGATGGAAGAACGGAAGCAGCCAGTAGACGAAGAGGCTCGGACCGCCGATCCCGGCGTCCTGAGGCTCACTACCGGCGGAGTAGAGCCCGATCACCAGCGCGACGGAAGCGACCAGTACCGCACTCGCGCCACCCGCGACCAGACGTCCGGGCACGCGATGCCGGGCGGCGCGGGTCGCGGTCACAGAGCGTTCCCGCCCTCGGCACCTTGGTTCGACACGCGCTCACTATAGGGGGGTCGCGAAAAAGTGCCACGTCACGACACCATCTCGTGACAATCCCCTTACCTAGTTGGTTTCGAGGCTTCCGGGTCAGTCGTCTCCGGCGCGGCAGCGCCAGCCTGGTCCGCTGAGCTGTCCGTGGTCGGCTGGTCTACGGACAGTACTCGGCCGGGCACAGTCCCGGCCTCGGCCGACGGCTGTCCGTCGGTGGGATCGAAGTCGATCCGCTTCAGCTGCTTGCCCATGTTGCGCCAGAGCAGCACCGTGGCGGCACCGAGCGCGAGCACGATGAGCAGCGCGACCCAGCCCGGCTTGACCGAGTTCGGGTCGATCTCGGTCATCGGGAGCCCGGTCGTTAGAAGTGGGGTCATCGCGGTCACCCGGCCAGTGTCTCACCGTCGCCGTCCCGCCCTCAGCGCAGCCCCGCGAAGAGGTCGTCCTCGGGCAGTTCGGACTCCACCAGGCTGCGGGCCAGTTCGAAGTCCTCGGTCGGCCAGGCCTGCTGGTGAACCTCCAGCGGCACGGTGAACCAGCCGCCGTCCGGATCGATCTGGGTGGCGTGCGCAAGGAGAGCACGGTCCCGTACGCCGAAGTACTCGGCGCACTCGACGCGCGTCGTGATCCGGCGCTCGTTCTCCGGGTCCGGCTTCCAGTCCTTGAGCCGTTCGGCGTACGGCGACTCCAGGCCGCGCGCGACCATCGCGTCGTGCAGCGCCTTCATCCGCTCGCGGTGGAAGGTGTGGTGGTAGTACAGCTTCAGCGGCTGCCACGGCTCACCGAGCTCCGGGTACGCGTCCTTGTCACCGGCGGCCTCGAAGGCGGCGACGGTGATCTGGTGGCACATCACGTGATCCGGGTGCGGGTAGCCGCCGTTCTCGTCGTACGTCGTGACCACCTGCGGGCGGAACTCGCGGATCAGCTTCACCAGAGGGGCCGCCGCGACCTCCACCTTGAGCGAGGCGAAACAGCCCTCCGGTAGCGGCGGCAGCGGATCGCCCTCGGGGTAGCCGGAGTCGACCCAGCCGAGCCATTCCTGCCGGATGCCGAGGATTTCCCGGGCCGCGTCCATCTCCCGGCGGCGGATCTCGCTGATGTTCGCCAGTACCTCGGGGCGGTCCATCTTCGGATTCAGGATCGAGCCACGCTCGCCACCGGTACAGGTGGCCACCATCACGTCGACGCCCTCGGCGACGTACTTCGCGGTCGATGCGGCGCCCTTGCTGGACTCGTCATCGGGGTGAGCATGGACATGCAGCAGACGGAGATCTTCGGTCACAAGTCACAATGGTCCTCCAAGCCCGAGGAGAACCGTTGACCGACCCATCCGCAACCGACCTGGACGCCCGTTACGGACGCGCGCGTGGCCGCCGTCCACTGGTGCTGGGAATCATCGGCGTGCTGGCGCTCACCGGCCTGGCCTGGCTGCTCTGGGTGGCGTTCGTGCAGTCCAACCCGCCGGTGTCGTCGCGGATGATCGGCTTCACCATCGACTCGCCGACGTCGGCGACCGCGACCATCCAGGTGGACCGGTCGAAGAGTGTCGAGGCGTCCTGCCGGTTGCAGGCCAAGGCGGCCGATTTCTCGATCGTCGGCGAGCTGACGGTGACCGTTCCGGCGGATTCTCCGCGCCGGCAGAGCCTGGATGCGACGCTGACGACCCAGCGGGACGCGACGGCGGTAGTACTGGTCGGATGCACTACTGCGGACGCTCATCGGCCGCACTGAGCCCCGATCCCTGATCCAGGCGGGGTAAACGATTGCCTTCGGTGGCGCGCAAACGTTTGCGCGACGGGTGAACTAGCGTTGAACTGTGGGGTTCCGGGCCCGATCTTGCTAGGCTCAGTGGATTGGTCGCCGTCGACGACGGCGGCCAACGGCATTTTCCTGTCCATCCCATCGATACAAGGAGCAGCCCATGACGCAGAAGATTGACGAGGAAAGCGTTGTCTGGCTGACACAGGATGGCTATGACCAACTGAAGTCCGAGCTCGAACATCTCAAGGGCCCGTCCCGCGCGGAGATCACGCAGCGGATCAGCGACGCCCGCGACGAGGGTGACCTCAAGGAGAACGGCGGCTACCACGCCGCCAAGGACGAGCAGGGCAAGATGGAGGCGCGGATCCGGCAGCTCGAGGACATGCTGCGCCGGGCCCGGGTCGGCGAGACCCCGAAGGCCGGCGGCAAGGTCGAGCCCGGGATGAAGGTCTCCATCAAGTTCGCCGGTGACGACGACGTCGAGACGTTCCTGCTCGGCTCCCGCGAACTGCTGGCCCTGGACGCGTCGGTCGACATCGACGTCTACTCGCCGCAGTCGCCGCTCGGCTCGGCGATCCTCGGCAAGAAGAAGGGCGACAAGGCCACCTACGCCGCCCCGAACGGCAAGGACGTCACCGTAGAGATCGTCGCCGCGGTCCCCTTCACCGGCTGACCCCACCAGCATCCAGCGCCCCGGTGAGCAATCACCGGGGCGCTCTGCTTTCCGGTCAACTGCAGAGACGCTCACGGGCTTGGACAAGAAAGTGCGGGCTTGGACATGGCACTACCTGTCCGCGACCGCAGTTTGGTGTCCGAAGGTGCCGCTGGGTGGGCCGCCTGAGGCGTTCTGCGGGGGCTTGTGCGGCAGAGTGGGATTCTGGAAGTCGGGAGACTGGGAGCGTTGTGGGTATTCGGGTCGGTACTTCGGGGTGGGTTTATCCGCCGTGGCGTGGGGTGTTCTATCCCGAGGGGCTCGCGCAGAAGCGGGAGCTGGAGTATTTGTCGCGGCAGGTGAACTCGGTCGAGATCAACGGGTCGTTCTATTCGCTGCAGCGGCCGGAGAGTTATCAGCGCTGGCGGGCGAGCGTGCCGGACGACTTCGTCTTCTCGCTCAAGGGCGGCCGGTTCATCACGCACATGAAGCGGCTGCGCGACGCCGACACCGTGCTCGCCAACTTCTTCGCCTCCGGCCTGCTCGGCCTCGGCCCGACACTCGGCCCGATCCTCTGGCAGACCCCGGCCAACCTGCCCTTCGAGGCCGACGTGGTCGACCAGTTCCTGGCAGCACTCCCCCGTACTACGGGCGAGGCCGCAGCGCTTGCCGCGAAGCACGACGAGCGCCTCGACGGTCGCGCCCTCACCGAAACCGATGCCGATCGCCCGCTCCGGCACGCGATGGAGGTCACGCCACCCCGGTTTCGCCGATCCCGCCTTCACCGAGCTACTTCGCAAGCACGGCGTGGCCTGCGTGATCGCGGACACCGCAGGCACCTGGCCGGTCTTCGACCAGGTCACCGCCGACTTCGTCTACGTCCGGCTGCACGGCGACGAGGAGCTCTACACCAGCGGCTACACGGACAAAGCCCTTCGACACTGGGCGAAACGCATCCGCGGCTGGGCAACAGACCACGACGTCTTCGTGTACTTCGACAACGACGCGAAGGTGATGGCGCCCAGAGACGCCACCACCTTGATGCAACTCCTCGACCTCTCCCCCAGCACCTGAGCCGGTTTGCTCAGTGCGAGGTTGCCCGGCGGTACTTGTTCACCGCCAAGGGGGCGAAGATGCCGATGATCACCGCGCACCAGATCAGGCTGAGCCAGACCGGATGCTGCGCCGGGAAACCGTCCGGGCTCGCGAACGGTGACGGGTTGCCGAACAGATGCCGGCAGGCAGCGACGATCGAGGAGATCGGGTTCCACTCCGCGACCGGTTGCAGCGCACCCGGCAGGTTCGGCGTCGGGACGAAGGCATTCGACAGGAACGTCAACGGGAACAGCCAGATCAGCCCCGCGGAGGCAGCCACCTCCGGACCACCCACCGACAACCCGATCAGCGCACCCACCCACAGCATCGCGAACGCGAACAGCAGCAGGATCGCGAACGCCGCCAGCGCCTGCCCGATCCCGTTGTGCCAGCGCCAGCCGACGATGAAGCCGCAGATCACCATGATCAGCATCACGAACGCATTGAAGACCACGTCGCCGATCACCCGCCCGGCGATCACCCCGGACCTTGCCATCGGCAACGACCGGAACCGGTCGATCAGTCCCTTCGACATGTCGTCGGCCAGCCCGACACTGGCGGACGCGACCGCGAACGCCATCGTCTGCGCGAAGATCCCGGACATCAGGAACTCGCGATACGCCCGCGCGCCGGGGAAGCCCGGGATCGGGATCGCGTTGCCGAAGACGTACGCGAACAGCAGCACGAACATGATCGGCTGGATCGTCGCGTAGATCAGCATGTCCGGCGTCCGCGGGATCCGCTTCAGACTCCGCCAGGCGAGCACCCAGGCATCGGTCCAGGCCCGGCCGAACGGGCTCACCTTCGGCGTACCGGTGGCACTCATCACTGCCCCCTCTTCGGTCGGTCCTGTTGAGATGTCTCGTCCTCGGCCGAGTGCCCGGTCAGCGAGAGGAACACGTCGTCCAGCGTGGGACGCCGCAACCCGATGTCGGCGATCCGGATATCGGCGCCGTCGAGCGCGCGGATCGCCGACACCAGCGCACCCGATCCACCCGGCGCCGGCAGCGTGAGCCGCTTATTGTGCTTGTCGAGCGTGGTCGCGTCGGGATCGGTGACCTCCAACGCGGCGGTCAGCAGCTCCAGCGCGCGATAGGTCTCGTCCGGATCCTGTACGACGATCTCGATCCGCTCGCCGCCCACCTTCGCCTTCAACTCGTCCGCCGTACCGCGGGCGATCACCGAGCCGTGATCGACCACGGTGATGCTGTCGGCGAGCTCGTCGGCCTCCTCCAGGTACTGCGTGGTCAGCAGGATCGTGACCCCCTCGCTGACCCGGTCGCGGATGATCTGCCACAGGTCCAGCCGGCTCCGGGGATCCAGCCCGGTGGTCGGCTCGTCCAGGAACAGCACCTTCGGATGTGCGATCAGTGAGCCGGCCAGGTCGAGGCGGCGCCGCATACCGCCGGAGTACGTCTTCAGGATCCGATCAGCCGCCTCGGTCAGGTCGAAGACCTCGAGCAGCTCGTCGGCTCGCTGCTTCGCCTGGCTGCTGCTCAGCCGGTAGAGCCGGCCGAACATCCAGAGGTTCTCCCGGCCGGTGAGCAGCTCGTCGACCGCCGCGTACTGCCCGGAGAGCCCGACCAGCCCGCGAACGGTGTCCGCCTCCTTCACCACGTCGTGCCCGAGCACCCGGCCGTGCCCGCGTCCGGCGCCATCAAGGTGGTGAGCACCCTGACCGCCGTCGTCTTGCCCGCGCCGTTCGGCCCGAGCAGGCCGAGCACGCTGCCTTCGGGAACCTCCAGATCGATCCCGTCGAGCGCCTTGACCGTGTTCTTCCTGGACTTGAACGTCTTCACGAGGCCGGTCGCCTCGATTGCGGCCATCCGAGCCACCCACCCTTTCCAGAACTGTGATGCAGGTCATCCTGGCGGATCCCACCGACAGAACTCGACGGGTTTTGCGGCACAGCTCAAAGCTGAGTCTCCTGGACTCAACTTTATTGACATTGAGTCGACAGGGCTCAACTTTGCGGCTTACGGTCGGCGGATGAAGCCCAGCATTCTGAGCCACCCCGATTTCCGCCGGCTGTGGATCGCTGACCTGCTGAGCCAGCTCGGCAGCCGTCTGGCGATGTCGGCGGCGCCGCTGCTCGCAGTACTGACACTGGACGCCACGACGCTGCAGGTGTCGCTGCTGCGGACATGCGAGACGGCTGCGTGGTTGCTGCTCGGTCTGTTCGCCGGTGCGTGGGTCGACAGGATCCGCTGCCTGCCGGTGCTTGTCTGGGCGGATCTAGGCCGGGCAGCGCTGTACGGGTCGATCCCGGTCGCCGCCTGGTTCGGCGTACTGAGCCTGACTCAGCTGTACGTCGTACTGGCGCTGTCCGGCCTTCTGACAGTTCTCTTCGACGTGGCGCACAGCTCCTACCCGCCGAGGCTGCTCACACCGGACCAACTACTACCGGCCAACGCGAAGCTGGCGGCCAATCACTCGGTCGCTGCCGTGATCGGGGCCGGGGCCGGAGGCTTCCTGGTCCAGTGGCTGACTGCAGCCGTCACCCTCGGACTGAACGCGCTGAGCTTCGTCTGGTCGGCACTATGGCTCCGCTCCATCCGTACGCCGGAAGGCCGGCCGGCGCCCACCGAGCGCCCGGATCTGCGGCGGGAGATCGGGGACGGTCTGCGCTACGTGTTCCGGCATCCGCTGCTCCGGCCGATCACGCTGAACACGACCAGCACGTTCCTCTTCCAGTCCGCGAACGGCGCCGTGATGATCGTCTTCCTGGTCCGGGAGATCCACCTCTCCCCCAGCACGATCGGCCTGCTCAGCATGACCGGGTTGCTCGGGGCACTGGCGGCGTCGTGGTTCACGGAACGGCTCAGCAATTGGCTCGGTGATGCTCGCGCGCTACTGCTGGCCAGCGTCGGACTAGGGGTCGCGTTCCTGCTTCAGGCGCTGACCGGGCCGGGCTGGGGACTGCTCTGGTACGTCGGGTCGACGCTGCTCGCCGCGGTCTGCATCATCGTCTCCGCGATCCTCCAGTCGAGCATCCGGCAGCGCCTTACGCCGCCCGAACTCCAGGGCCGGGTGAGCGCAACCACCAGCTTCGTCGCCTGGGGAGTGGCCCCGATCGGCAGTCTCCTCGGCGGCGTCCTCGCGACTGCCTTCACCCTCCGCACCACCCTCTGGATCAGCGGCACCGGCGCGCTCCTCGGTGCCGCCTTCGTCGTCTTCTCTCCCCTCCGAACCCTCCGCCAGATCCCGGAACCGGTCGCCTGACCATGGTTGTCCACAGGTCGCTCGAACCCGCCCCACCGACCGGTCACGATTCCCTACGATGAGTGCACGACGACGAAAGGACCTTCGTGACAACGGATATCCCCGACGAGAAGCCTGCTCCGAGCCTGCAAGAGGGAGTCGACTACGAGGTAGCCGAGGACGTGTTCGGCGACCTGATCGGCTGGTGCGCGGCTCAGGCCGAAGCCGAGAGCGCCAAGCCCGACCCCGACCCTGCCGTCCTGCAGAAATGGCAGAACCAGGCAACGCGCTATGTGTCCGAACGCAAGGCCCTCGACCCACGCAACCACTCGGCAGTCACTGCCGCGATCGCTCAGTACACCCCACTACTCCGCCAGATCTACCCCGGCCGCTGGTCCGATGACAGCTGAACCGTCGTCGGATCTCGACGCCATCACCATCGCCGGGCGGCCGCTCGACCCGATCTGGCTGACCCGCATCGCCGACGCCGTCGAGTCGGGCATCCCGCTGTCCGCCGACCCGACGATCCGCCACCTCCGCGACTCCCTCCGCCAGGAGGTCATCACCCGAACGATCGCAGCCCGGACCCCTGTCAGCTCAGCCACCACCCATCCCCCAGCCAACTCCCCGCCTGGCACCCGAGCGTCCGCTGCGGTTCAGCTCAAACGACCCGGACAGCAAGCAGCACCCAGCACCGAGCGCCCTGCCCGGTGAGCATGGCCGACGCCACCGGTGCCCGAGCGGATCGTGACCAGCGCCTCCCACCGCCGCGACAACCCAGCCGGAGAGCGTCAACGGCCCCAGCGACCGGACTGGGAGTCCCACACGACCGGTCGCGGTAAGAGCTCTGCTGTCTGGCTCGTGGGTGGGAGCCAGACAGCAGGCTGATCAGTCGGAGGTGATCTGGGCGGAGCCGACCAGGACCTCTACGTCTAGGGCGGCGCGGCCGCGGCCGATCTCGACATCCTTGGACTGGCCGCTGACGGCGCCGGTCCAGGAGACGCGGCCGAGTTGGGCTTCGGTGTGGACGCGTACGTCGGAGCCTCGGCGCAGGGTGACGTTGGCGGCGCCGGACTCGACCCGGACCCGGGAGCGACCCTTGGTGATCTGGGCGTCGAGGGTCGCCGTACCGGCCTGGACGAGCAGGTCGATCGGGCCGTCGACGTCGGTGACCTTCGCAGTACCGGCGGTGACGCGGACGCGGGACAGACCCGGGAGGCGTTCGGCGGTGACGCTGCCGCCGGTGACCTCGATCTCCACCTGGAGCATCGGGTTGACGCGGATCGACAGCTCTTTGGCGAGGCCGTTGACGTGCGACTTCAGATCGGTCGGGTTGCGCAACATGCTGAACCCGTCGATCGAGACGCCCATGTCCCCTTCACTGCTGATCGCCAGGGTGTCCCCGTCCCGCTTGATCACGTGCGGACCGTCCACGGCAACGCCGGTGATCGCCGACTCCCCGATCAACCGAACCCGTCGCCCGATCGCCCGAATCGTCACCCGCCGTACGCCGGGCGGAACAACCAGATCACTGTGCTGACTCTCGTCCTCCACCGGCCCATCATCAACAACACTGTCCTGCACCCGCTCCTCAACAGGAGCGCTCGAAGCGGAAGTGTCGCTCGGCGCGGAAGGCGAGCTCGGCGCCTCCGGCGCAGAAGGTGCGCTCGGCGCCGCGGCGCGCACTCGGCGCGGCTGGAGCCGCAGGCGGGCTGATGCGTCAGCGACGTCCGGGGAGTCGACCACCTCGGCCCAGACGGAAGCGGACGGGCTGTCGGCGGGATCACCAGGCTCCGCCGGGTCGGCCGGGTCAGCGGGATCTGCCGCGGTCGGCCGTCCGCGGACGGCGTACCGGTTTCTGGCGTCGTCGGTGGGGGGTGGGGTGGCGTGGCGGGGGGTGGGGGTGGCGGCAGCGATCAGGGTCGCGGCTTCGTCGCTGGACAGGTGGCCCTTGGCGACCCGGTCGAGGATGTCCTTCACCCGGCGGTCGTAGTCGCTCTGATTGCTCTGATCGCTCATGCACCCACTTCAGCACCCGGACGGGTCCAAACCAATCGGGGATGCCCCCGAACTCTCCCGTCCGACCCTGGGAAACAGCAGTGCGGGTCTCGGCGGAGTAGCCCGGGACCCGCACTGCGGTACCTCTATCAGAACGGCTCAAGCCAGCGAGCCGGTTGTTTTCACGCTGCCGGGGACATCTCTTCCTCGGCGAGTTCCGCCTGGACGGCCTCGAGTTCGGCCGCCTCGGTCGCGGCGAGTGCCCGCCGCGCCTTCAGCCCCCGCAGACCCAGCAGGCCGAGCAGCAGCCCGAGCACCGTGATCCCGGTGATGACGACCAGGGCCGGCTTGTACGCCGCCAGCACCCCGCTCGGCGAGGTGACGCCGTGCGACTGGCTGCCGATGACCGCCGTCGTGATGGCGAGCACGATCGCGCCGCCGACCTGGCTGGAGGTGTTGAACAGACCGGACGCGAGCCCCTGCTCGTTGTCGTCCACCCCGTTCGTGGCCTGCATGTTCAGTGCCGGGAAGGTGATCGCGAAGCCCAGGCCGATCAGCACGATCGTCGGCAGCACCGTGGCGGTGTAGTTCGACGTCTGACCGATCCGCAGGAACAGCGCGTACCCGACGACGAACAGCACCATCCCGGCCGCGACCATCCGCTCGGTCCCGATCCGGTCGGCCAGCTTGCCCGCGTTCGGCGACAGGAAGGCGACCAGCAGGCCGGCCGGCAGGAAGCCCAGCGCCGTCTCGAGCGAGGACCAGCCGAGCATGTTCTGCAGGTAGAGCGTGCCGATGAACTGGAAGGACGACGTACGCACCGAACACGGTCATGATGGCCAGGTTCGCCAGCCGCAGGTTGGTCTTGCGCAGGATGCCGAGCCGGACCAGCGGGTGCTTGGTGTGCGTCTCGATCCAGACGAAGGCCGACAGCAGCGCGGCCGCGAGGACGAACAATCCGATGGTCCGGAGCGAGACCCAGCCGGCCCCTTCGGCGCCGACCACGGCGAAGACCAGGCTCAGCATTCCGGCGGTGACCGTGACGGCCCCCGGTACGTCGTACCCGCCGGACGTCTCTTCCCGCGGGCTGTTCGGGATCAGCTTGAGCGCGAACAGCAGCACGATCAGCGCGACCGGGCCGGGCATCAGGAAGGTCCAGCGCCAGCCGACCTCGGTCAGCAGGCCACCGAGGATCAGGCCGAGCGAGAAGCCACTGGCGGCGCAGGTGGTGAAGATACTGAGCGCCCGGTTCCGGTCCGGACCCTCGTGGAAGGTGGTGGTGAGGATGGAGAGCGCGGCCGGCGCGGTGAACGCGGCGGCGATGCCCTTCACGAACCGCGCGGCGATGAGCAGTTCGGGGTTGGTCGCCAGCGAGCTCAGCATCGAGACCACGGCGAAGACGGCCAGCGCGATCAGGAAGACGCGGCGGCGGCCGAGCAGGTCGGCGGTCCGGCCGCCGAGCAGCAGGAAGCCGCCGTACCCGAGGACGTAGCCGGTCACGACCCACTGCAGAGAGGAGAGGGAGACGCCGAGGTCGGCGCCGATGGACGGGCAGGGACATACCGACCATGGACACGTCCAGGCCGTCGAGGAAGATCACGCCGCAGACCACCAGGAGAGCGCCCCACAGGCGTGCGTCCCAGGTCAGGCGGGCCGGAGGTGGTGTGCGTTGTCTGTGTCACGAGAAGAGAGCATTGCATGCATGTGCATCTAATGTCTAGGCATTAAATGCGTTTGCATTGAATGCGTCTGCATGATAACGTCCCCTCCATGACCGAGACGAAGGTCAGCGCTGGGACTGGTGAGATCAGCGCCGACGTCCGCGAGATGGCGCGAGATCCTGGCCCGGCACGCGGACCTCACCTGTGCGCTCGACCGTGAGCTGCAAGCCGGCCACGGCCTGGGCATGAGCGAGTACGAGGTGCTCGAGCGGCTCGCCGAGCTCCCCGACCAGTCTGCGAAGGTGCAGCAGATCGCCGAGCTCGGTGCACCTGAGCCAGAGCGCGCTGTCCCGGGTGATCGGCCGGCTGGAGTCAGCCGGGCTGGTCGAGCGGAACATGTGCCCCGAGGACCGCCGCGCGGTCAGCGTCTGCATGACGGCCAAGGGCTCACTCCTGCAGACCGAGGCGCAGCCGACGCATCAGCGGGTCCTGGCCGAGCGACTGCACGCCCCGCTGGTGAAGACCTGCGACCCGACTGTCTAACTAGTTCAACGTGTACGTGTAGCCGTTCCCGATCAGACTGGCGAGGACCCGTTCGCGGTGCTCGTCGCCGCGGGTCTCCAACTGCAGCGCAACCTCGACCTCGTCGAGATTCAGCGTCTCCGAGATGCGCTCATGCAGTACTTCGATGATGTTGGCCTCGACCTCGGCAAGCCGGGCCAGCAAGGTCGCGAGCCCGCCCGGAGTGTCCGGGATGCGCACGCGCAAGGAGAGGTAGCGACCAGCGGCGGCCATACCGTGCCGTAGTACGCGCATCAACAGCAGCGGATCGATGTTGCCGCCGGACAGCACCACCACGAGTGGCGCCTTGAACCGCTTCGGGTTGTCCAGCACCGCCGCCACCCCGGCGGCACCGGCCGGCTCGACCACCAGCTTGGCGCGTTCCAGCACCAGCAAAAGGGCCTTGGACAACGAATCCTCGCCGACCGTCAGCACCTCGCTGACATACTGCTGGATCGCCGCGAACGGCACGGTCCCCGGCAGCCCGACCGCGATCCCGTCGGCCATCGTCGCCATCTTCTCCAGCTGCACCGGTTCGCCGGCGAGCAGTGAGGCCGGGTACGCCGCGGCGCCCTTCGCCTGCACCCCGACGACCTCGATCGGCATCCCGTCGCGCTGCATCGCCGAGGCGATCCCGGCGATCAAGCCGCCACCACCCGTCGGTACGACGACCGTCCGCACCTGCGGGCACTGCTCGACGATCTCCAGCCCGGCGGTCGCCGCCCCGGCCACGATGTCCACGTGATCGAACGGGTGGATCAGGATCGCACCGGTCTCGGCCTCGAACTCGCGCGCCGCCTTGAGACAGTCGTCGATCGAGATCCCGACGAACCGGATGTCGGCCCCGTAAGCGCGAGTCGCCTTCTCCTTCGGGATCGGCGCACCGTGCGGCATGAACACGGTCGCCTTGATCCCCAGCAACTGCGCAGCCAGCGCAACGCCTTGCGCGTGGTTCCCGGCACTCGCGGCGACAACCCCACGCGCGCGTTCCTTCTTGGACAGCCGCGCCATCCGCACATAAGCGCCGCGCAGCTTGAAGGACCCGGTCCGCTGCAGGTTCTCGCACTTGAGGAAGACGTCGCCACCGACGAGGTCGCTCAACCACCGCGAGTACTCCAGCGGCGTCGGCGCCACCACGTCATGCAGCAGATCCGCTGCCCGAGCAATCTCCGCCGCACTGATCGTCACCCACCCACCCTACGACCGGCGAAGCCTCAATTCAGGTGTGGCGTTGGGTCCGACCGCATAGTGTCCTGGTGTGACCGTGACTGCCGTAGTGATCCGCCCGCAGGATCAAGCGATTCTCGTCCTGCCTTCCGGCCTACCGCAGGTCGACGTTGCGGAGGAGTTCTGGTTTCCGGATGTCGACGGCGCCGGTCCAGGCGCTGCGGGACCAGCACGGCATCGAGGCGTACGTGCTGACCTGCCTCGACGAAGCGCCCAGCTATCTGATGGTGAATGCCGGCGAGACGCCCGAGAACGCGAGCTGGGTGGCGGATTTCGACGACCCATTGGTCCTTGCCGCGCGCAACCATCTGGCACTGCCGGCGGACGCCCGGGTCACGCCGGCCTGGACCAGGCCCGGCTGGTACGCCGAAGCGCTGCCCTGGATCGACGACCACCTCGGGGTACCGCGGACCGGCGTACCGGCTCAAGTGCGGTCGTGGGGTTTGTCGAACGTACTGCGGTGTCCCACTGCGAAGGGGGACGTCTACTTCAAGGCGATTGCCCATTCGAGCACGATCCGGCCGGTGAGCGACGACGCGTTGCCGCTGCTCTTCGCGCACGAACCCAGGCTGTTGCAGCATCTCGCCGACGAACGGCCTGGCCTCGTTCCCGAACCAATCGCGATCGACGACGCCGCGCGCCTGGATGCTGCTCCCGGATCTCGGCACCCATGCTCGCCGCCGAGACCGATGTCGACGTGTGGATCCAGGCGATTCGCGGGCATGCCCAACTGCAGCGCGGGTACGCCGACCAGCCGGACAAGTTGCTGGAATTCAGCTGCGTCGACCGGCGCCTCGCCGTACTGGATGGTGAGCTGGATCGGCTCTTCGGACCGAACCCGGCGACCGAGGCGCTGGAACCGGACGAGCGGGCCGCATTGCCGAAGCGGGCCGAACAGTTGCGCGAGGCAATCAACGAGCTCGCGGCGATCGGCGTACCGGAGACGTTGCTGCACGGCGACCTGCACCCGCGCAACCTCGCCGTACGGGACGGCCGGGTGCTGGCGTTCGACTGGACCGATGCGGCGTTGGCGCATCCGTTCCTCGACCTGGTGACGTTCTTCGACAAGCGTTCGCCGGTGTCGCTGGATCCGCGGGTGAGGGACGCCTACCTGGCCGAGTGGGAGGAGTACGCATCACCGACCGATCTACGCCGCGCGCTCGAGCTCGCGCAGGAGCTCGGCGCGCTGCACCAGGTGATGACGTCGCTGCACCTGGCCGACAACATCTCGGGCCCGAGCAGCGCCTCGATGATCCGCGGCGCCACCTGGTGGCTCCGCAACCTCGTCACCTGAGCAACAGCCCTGGCGCCGGCCAACTGACCGGCAGATCCGCTGCCCGGGCAATCTCGGCTGCACTGATCGTCACGCGGTCACATTACGACGCGCACCGCGCGGTCCAGCTGCTTGCGCCAGACGGGGTGTCGCTCGCCGCGGAGCAACGCGTAGTGCGTCATGGCCTTGGCCAGCGCATCCTCCCGCAGATATCCACGAGCGAGCGGCTGCTTGCCCCGGCCACTGGGATGCCGCCGTACTTCGAAGGACGCGTTCGCTGTGAAGATCCCGAGTCCGTAGAAGACGGTGAGCAGATCCGTGAGCGGCTCATGGTCCGGTCGAGTCACCTCGACCCGTCGGGCGCCGAGCAGCAACTCGTGACCGACCTCGTGCGCGAACACCGCCACCAACGCGACCGGATCGGCCATCAGCTCCGGTGCGAGCCGGATCCGATTGCGCTGCTCGCCCCGAGCCCACTCACCGCTGCGCTGCCTGGTCATCCGCACCGGGCCCCTCGCAGGCCGCCCTTCATCGATCAGGTCGAAGGCGAGGTCGATGCGTTCGGGCTGCACGTCCATCCGCCGAGCGATCTGTTCGCACAACACGCGGCCCGCCTGCTCAGAACCGTCGTAGTCGCGCGGGATGACCTCGGCCGGGATCACGATCGGCCGGAACAGAACCTCCCGGCCGAACTCCGCCACCAGCCACTGCATCGACTCCTCGATCCATCGCTGCCGGCCCCCCGGCAACGGCTGCGACGGCGCCTTCAGCCTGATCAGCACCGTCTGCGCCCGGCGGAAGGAAACGATGGTCTTCCGGACGAATCGGATCATGCCGCTTCGGACGCCGACCGCGACCGACCGGTTCCGCAGAGTGCGCAACCGTAAACCGAGTGTGCTGGACTGCCTCTGCCGCCTACGATGCGGGCTCTCGAAGAAATCGGTGGGGGGCGTGTCCGGTACGACGGTCAGAGCAGTCGTGGTGCAGGCGGATGGTGAGGGTGTCCTGGTGACGGCGTCCGGGCTGCCTCAGATCGTGACGTCCGATGTGTCGTTCACGGATGTCGAGGCGCCGCTGCGGGAATTCCACGACCAGCTCGGGATCGACGGCTACGTCCTGATCTGTCTGGACGACGATCGCGCAACCGATCGGATCGACTATCTACTCATCAACACAGGCACGCCCGCGGGCGAGTGGAGGACCGTCCTCGACGACCCCCTGGTCAAGGCGGCCCGGATCCATCTCGGCCTGCCCGCGAATCAGCCGGCGACGCCTGCCTGGACGAAACCCGGCTGGTACGCCGAGGCGCTCGCTTGGATCGACGAGCAGCTGGACGCGGCGGGATCGCCGCGTACCGGCGTACCGGTTCAGGTGCGGTCGTGGGGATTGTCGAACGTACTGCGTTGTCCCACCGCCGCGGGAGACGTGTATTTCAAGGCGGTCGCACACTCCAGCACGATCACGGCCGCTCGGGGGAACTCGCCTCCTTTGCTGCTTGCGCACGAACCTCGGCTGCTGCGGCATTTGTCCGACGGGCGACCCGGCCAGGTCGTCTCCCCGTTAGCGATCGACGAGGACCGGGTCTGGATGCTGTTGCCGGATCTCGGTCCGCCGCTGACCGCAGAGGCCGACGTGGAGGTGTGGATCGCGGCGATGCGCGGGCATGCCAGACTCCAGCGGAGCTACGCGGAGTCGCCGGAGCGGCTGCTGGAATTCGGCTGCGTCGACCGGCCGCTCGCGCTTCTCGAAGGGGAGATCGACCGGCTCTTCGGTCCGAACACGATCACCGATCGGCTCGACCAGGCCGAGCGCGACCGGTTGCCGGGTCACGCCGATCGGTTGCGCGAGGCAATCAACGAGCTCGCGGACATCGGCGTACCGGAGACGCTGCTGCACGGCGATCTGCATCCGCGCAACCTCGCAGTACGGGATGGGCGGGTGCTCGCGTTCGACTGGACCGATGCAGCGCTGGCGCATCCGTTCCTCGACCTGGTGACGTTCATCGAGAGGCGCTCGGAGATCTCGCTGGATCCTCGGCTGACGGAGGCGTATCTGGCTGAGTGGGACGAGTTCGCGTCCCCGTCCGACCTGCGCAGGGCACTCGTGCTCGCGGAGCAACTGGGCTCGTTGTACCAGTTGATGTCGTACCTCCACCTGCTCGAGTACCTCAGCGGGCCGAGCCGGGAAGCGATGATCGACGGCGGCGGCGTCGGCTGGATCCGCCGTCTCCTCACTGACTGACCGGAACCTCGACGGCGGAGCGGATCGCCTCGAGCCAGATGACCACGGCCTCGGCGCCCGGATCGACGACACCGAGCACGCGATCCCCGAGGTAGCTCGACCGCCCGCGCCGGGCCAGGATCTCGGCGGTCTCGTCGGTCCCCGCCCTAGCTGCCGCGACAGCGTCATCGAGTACTCCGGTACGCAGCGCCGCCGCGGCCGGGATCAGAGCGTCGAGCATGGTCCGATCGCCGATCCGGGCACCACCCAGTTCGGAGATCGCCCCGACGCCTGCCTCGAAGGCGACGGGCCAGGATTCCCCTGCGGTCAGGGTCGCCGAGATCCGGAGAATCAGCGCCGCGTACAGCGGGCCGGACGTGCCGCCGACCGTCCGGCGTACGGTGCCTGCGATGCCGCGGAGCACGGCGGCGTCGTCCGTCCCGTCGTACCGGGTCCTGTCGCTGAGGATGGCGCGGGCGCCGCGGGCGAGGCTGATCCCCAGATCGCCGTCACCGACGAGCTGGTCGAGGTCGGTCAGTTCCTGCTCGGTCTCGATGAGCCTCGCGCAAACGGCCGCGACCGCCTGCCACAGTGGCGAGTCCTCGTCGACCGGGATGTTGTGCTCGGCAACCATTTCCTGATCCGGACGAGGGGTCGGTACCTCGCGGGCGACCCTGCCGATATGGGAGGCGGGCCAGGCCATCGTCTCTGCGGGCGCATCCAGGCGGGCCAGCAGCTGGTCGTCGATCCGAGCGAGCGACAACGAGCACCCTGCCATCTCCAGAGCCGTGAGGAAGCTCCCGACCCAGGCACGCTCGAGCTGGATTCCCTGCTCCGCAAGGAAGGTGACGGCGCGCCGGGCGATGATGCCGAGTTCCATCGTCGGTGTACCGCCCAGGTTGTTCACCAGCAGGACGACGCGATCTCCGGCGGTGATGCCGCGATCTGCGACCAGCCGGCCGAGCAGCGTGTCGATGACTTCGTCGGCCGGCCGCAGCGCGCCGCGCTCGATGCCGGGCTCACCGTGAATGCCGAGACCCCACTCGATCTCGTCCGCGGCCAGCTCCAGCCCCGGCTTGCCGGCGGCGGGGACCGTGCACGCCGACAAGGCCACGCCCATCGTCGCGATCGAGTCCGCGGCTTCGATCGCCTCCTGCTTGACCGCGGCGAGAGGCAGCCCAGCCTCCGCGGCGGCACCGGCGATCTTGTGGACGAGCACGGTGCCGGCCAGGCCACGCCGGCCGGCGTTGTCCCCGTCCGCGGCCAGAGCGGCGTCGTCGGCGACCACGATCATCTCGACCTGGAGGCCTTCGGTGCGGGCGAGCTCGGCGGCGAGGCCGAAGTTGAGCCGGTCGCCGGTGTAGTTCTTCACGATCAGCAGCACACCGCCCCGGCCACCGACGGCGCGGATCGCGGTCAGCACGGCGTCCACCGAGGGCGAGCTGAAGACGTCACCCGATACCGCGGCGGTCAGCATTCCCGGGCCTACGTATCCCGCGTGCGCCGGCTCGTGGCCCGCGCCTCCGCCGGAGACCAGAGCCACCTGACCGCGAGCCCGCAGTACGGCGTGATCGGCACGAACGACGACCCCGTCGGTGAGCAGGGTGATGCCCGGGTTGGTCACCGCGAACCCCTGCAGCATCTCGGGAACGACCTCGGCCGGGTCGTTGATGAGTTTCTTCACGATGAACCACTCCTTCAGTGCTGATCCGAATATCATTCGATAATGTCGAATGAGTTTCGGAGCATAGACAGCGGTTCATCCAGCTGTAAAGAGCAGAGCCGGCTCAGCTGGGTGGGGTTGGCCAGCGATTGGCGCCGAGTTCCCTGGAGATGTTGCGGGCAGCCTCCCGGACCGCGGCGAAGGTGGCGTCGGTCGGGGCCCAGTCCACCGCGGGGAGCACGATGCCGATCGCGCCGACAGCGAGGCCCGACGCGTCGAAGATCGGCGCCGCGACGCCCGCCTCACCCAGCACGGCCTCTTCCTTCTCGGTCGCCAGCGCATCTCGCGCCACCTCGTCGAGCTGTTTCCTCAGCACGACCGGATCGATCACCGTCTCCGAGGTCATGCTCCGAAGCTTCTCCCCCGCCAGCAGCTCATCGGCCTGCTCGGGCAGGAACGCCAGCAAGGCTTTGCCGAGCGCACTCGCATGCGCCGGAATCACGATCCCCACCTCAGGCATCTGACGACTCCCGTCCGGCCTCGGCTCGTGATGGATGATCACCACCTCGTCGAACGTCAGCACCCCGGTCCGTACGGCGTGACCGCTCCGCCGGGCGAGCTCCTCGGACCAGGTGACGGCCCGGGACCGTAGTTCGAGCGTGTCCAGGTAGACGTTGCCGAGCTTGAGCACGGCCGGTCCGAGCTGGTATCGGTTCGAGTCGCGATCCTGCACCACCATGCCGTGCGCCTGCAGGGTTTTGAGGATCCCGTGCGCCGTCGACGGCGGTAGGTCGAGCCGGACGGCGAGCTCGGACAGGCTCAGCCGGCGGGCGCCCTGCAGCACTCCGAGTATCCGGATCGCCCGGTCGACGGACTGGATCATCGAGAACCCCTCAGTAGAGCGAACAACTCTTTACAGCAGTGAACCACAGGCGTACCTTCCGAGTTACGTTCGACGATGTCGAACGTTCTTCGAAAACCAACCATCGGTCTCGGGGCCCATCCCGGAGGGACTTCCATGGACGACAACAACCTGCCGCAACGGCTCGCCACCGAGCTGATCGGCACCGCCATCCTGGTTTTCGTCGGCGTCGGCGCGGTGCCCGCGACGCTGATCGTGAACGGCTCGGCACCCTTCACGATGGCCGACCTCGGGATGATCTCGTTCGCGTTCGCGGCCGCGGTCGTCGCCACGGTGTACGCGCTCGGTCCGATCTCCGGCAACCACATCAACCCTGCGGTGACGGTGGGCCTCGCGGCCACCGGCAAGTTCCCCTGGTCCAGGGTGCCGGCGTATCTGGCGGCACAGTTGGCCGGCGCGATCCTCGGCGCCGCGGCGATTCTCGGCGTCCTGGGGTCGAAGGCGAGCGACCTCGGGCTCGGCGTCGCGGCGTACGGACCGGGCGTCGGCGCGGTGCAGGCGTTCACGGGTGAGTTCGTCGGGACCTTCATCCTGGTGTTGACGGTCTTCGGCGTGACCCACCGGAAGGCGGCGCCGGGGTTCGCCGGGCTGGCGATCGGCCTGGTCGTCTTCGGCGCGATCATCCCGGTGGCGCCCGCCACCGGCGCTTCGATCAACCCGGCCCGCACGGTCGGGCCGATGCTGGTCCAGCAACTCGCGGGCGGACACGTCGAGTTCAGTCAGTTGCCGGTCTATGTGCTGGCCGAACTGAGCGCGGGCGTGCTGGCCGGTCTGACCTTCCTCGCCCTGTCCCGAACCGCCGCAGACCGGTCGGCGGCAACGGTAGCGGTTGCTCAGCCGGCAGTTGTCCAGGCGGCGTCGATGCAGGAAGGCTGACCGTGCCCCACGACATCACCGGGCCGCACGACCTGATCGGACCCGACGACCTCGGCGTAGCGATGCTGTCGCGCTGGATCCGCGAGTTCGGACGGCTGGTCAGTGTGCAGAAGGAACAGCTCAACGGGCTGGATGCCGCGATCGGCGATGCCGATCACGGCACCAACCTCGAGCGCGGATTCCGCGTGGTGATCGCGGAACTCGAGCTCGCCCCGCAAGGCGACCCGGCCGCCCTGCTGGATCAGGTCGGCAGAACGGTCGTGAGCAAGGTCGGCGGTGCGGCCGGCCCACTCTTCGGCACCTTCTTCCTGTACCTCGGTGATGCCGTGGGCAACGATCCCGGCCTGGACAGCCGCCGCTTCGCGCGGGGACTCCGGGCCGGGCTGGCCGGCGTCGTGGCCAGAGGAAGCGCCGAGGCCGGCGACAAGACCATGTACGACGCCCTCGCGCCCGCCATCGACGCGATCGAAGCGGCGGCATTCGCCCGACTCGAGCTGGCCGAAGTACTCCGGGCCGGCCAGCGCGCCGCGGAGAGTGGACGCGATGCCACGATCGGAATGCTCGCCCGGAAAGGCCGGGCCAGCTACCTGGGTGAACGCAGCGTCGGCCACCAGGACCCTGGCGCCACCTCCGCAGCCCTCCTCTTCACCGCCCTCACTCTCACTTGAGCAATAGCTTGCCGAGGCGGCGGGAGGCGACGTACATGCCGAGGGTGCCCATCGCGATCAGGTAGAGCGCGTTGATGATCAGGGTCCAGCTGATGGCGCCGGTGGTGAAGGCGCGTTCGAGCGCGACGCCTTGGTAGAGCGGGGTGATCTCGACCAGCCAGCGGATCGCGGCCGGGTAGGTCTCGACCGGGTAGAAGGTCGCCGAGAACAGGAACATCGGCATCGTGGTGAGCTGGACGAACTCGAAGTCCTGCCAGCTCCGCATGAACGTCGTCAGCGCCATCCCCGCACCGGCGAACGCGAACCCGATCAGCACCGACGCGGGCAGCGCGAGCAAGGCCCACCACGACTCGATCAGCCCCATCACGAGCATCACCAGCAGGAACATCGCCGAGTAGCAGGCTCCGCGCAGCAGCGCCCAGGTGACCTCGCCGGTCGCCACGTCCCACGGCCGCAGCGGTGTCGCCAGCATCGAGTCGTAGAGTCGCGCGTACTTCATCCGGAAGAAGATGTTGTACGTCGAGTCGAAGATCGGCACCGTTCATCGCCGAACTGGCCAGCATCGCGGGTGCCACGAACGCGGCGTACCCGATCACTGTGCCGTCGGCCAGGGTGAAGTCGCCGACCAGCTTGGCGACGCCGATGCCGATCGAGAGCAGGTAGAAGACCGGCTCGAAGAAGCCGGAGACGAAGACGACCCAGGATCGCCGGTAGACCAGGAAGTTCCGCTCGACGATCTGCCGGCCGTTGCCGGGGCGGATCGGTACCGGGATCACCCGGGCGGTGAGAGTCGCCATCAGCTGATCAACCTCCGGGTCATGCCGCGGACCGCGAACCAGGTGCCGATCCCGAACCAGGCGGCGAGATAGGCGAGGTTGCCGAGCGCCGGCCAGAACTCGACCGTCCCCAGGCTCAAGTCGCGGGACAGCTCGACGCCGTGCCACAGCGGGCTCAGGTAGGCGAGCCACTCGATCCAGTCCGGCAACTGCGAGACCGGGAAGAACGCGCCGGAGAACAGGAACGCCGGCACCACGCCGAACCGGAAGATCATCGCGAAGCCGGAGTCGTTCTCCAGCGTGGTCGCGACCGCGCAGACCGGTGCCGACGCGGCCATCCCGACCAGCAGCACGACCGGCAACGCGAGCAGTCCCCAGCGGCGACCGCAGCCCACCGAAGGCGGCGATCACGATCAGGAACACCGTGCAGGTGGTCAGCACCCGGAAGGCGATGAAGGCGAGCTGGCCGTACATCACGTCGGCGGGGCGCAACGGTGTCGCGATCATCGAGAAGTAGAACTTCTGCCACTTGATTCCGCCCATCACCGGGTACGTCGATTCGCCGACCGCGATCTGCAGCGCGGTCGAGGCGAGCAGGCCGGGCGCGATGAACTGCAGGTAGCTGATCCCGCCGAGTTGCGCCGGTGCCGTTGGCGTCGACGAACGACCCGAGGCCGATGCCCATCGCGGCCAGGTAGAGCAGCGGCAGCAGGAAGCTGCTGACCAGGCTGCCCTTCCAGGTCCGCTTGTAGACGGTGACCCAGTAGTCGAACTGTCTGCGCCCGTTCTCGATCGCGACGGCGCTCATCAGTCGACCAACGTCCGGCCGGTGAGCCGCAGGAACACGTCCTCGAGCGTCGACCGGCGTACCAGTACTGCGGCCGGCTGCAACCCGCGCTCGTGCACGGCCGCCACCGCCCGCTCACCGTCGTCGGTGTAGAGCAGCAGCCGGTCGGGCAGTACTTCGATGCGCTCGGCCAGGTCCTCGACCTTGCCGGCCAACGCGTCGTGATCCGCGAACATCACCTCGGGACCGAACCGCAGCTCGGTCACCTCTCGGGTCGAGTAGTCCCGGATCAGCTCCGCCGGCGACCCCTCGGCCGCGATCAGCCCGCCGTCCATCACGACCAGCCGGTCGCACAACTGCTCGGCCTCGTCCATGTAGTGCGTGGTGATGATCAGCGTGACGCCGGCCTGCTTCAGCCGGAACAGCTTGTCCCAGAGCAGGTGCCGCGCCTGCGGATCCAGCCCGGTCGTCGGCTCGTCGAGCAGCAGCAGGTCCGGCTTGCTCACCAGCGACCGCGCGATCGTCAGCCGCCGCTTCATCCCGCCGGACAGCTCGTCGACCTTCACCTTCGCCTTGTCCGTCAGCGCGACGAACTCGAGCAGCTCGGCCGCCCGCTCGCGGCACTCGGCCCGGCTGAGCCCGAAGTACCGGCCGTAGACGGTCAGGTTCTCCTGCACGGACAGCTCGGTGTCCAAGGTGTCGTCCTGCGGGCAGACCCCGAGCCGGGCCCGCACGGCCGGCCCCTCGGTGGCCGGATCCAGCCCGAGGATCCGCAGCACTCCCCCGCTCACCGGCGAGACCGCCCCGATCATCCGCATGGTGGAGGACTTTCCCGGCGCCGTTGGGCCCGAGGAACCCGAAGGCCTCGCCCTTCCACACGTCCAGATCGATCCCCGCGACGGCCTCGAAGTCGCCGTACGACTTCCGCAGCCCCCGCGCATGAACCAGCGCCTCCACCTGTCCCGTCACACCCCAGACCCTAGACGCCCCTCCAGACAGTTTCTTGTCGATTTAGCCGCGGCCGGCGTACGGCATCCCGGCGGCCATCACCATCAGCGTCGGGACGGCTACCGAGGTGGGGAGCTGAGCGATCTGGACCACGAAATCGGCCACCGTGCGCGGGTCGAAGGTGGGCTCGACCTTGATCGTGCCGTCCGGCTGGAGCGCGCCTTGTTCCATCCGCTCGGTCATGGCGGTGGCCGCATTGCCGATGTCGATCTGGGTCGCGGTGATGCCGTGCGGCCGGCCTTCCAGCTCAAGACTCTTGGTGAGCCCCGAGATGGCGTGCTTCGAAGCGGTGTAGGCGATCGCCTGCGGGCGCGGCACATGCGCGGAGATCGAGCCGTTGTTGATGATCCGGCCGCCAGAAGGTTCCTGCCGCAGCATCAAGGCGTAGGCGGCCTGGGCACAGAGGAACGAGCCGGTGAGGTTGGTGTCGACGACCGCTCGCCAGTCCTCCTCGGACACGTCCTCGATCGGCGCGGCCGGCATACCGGTGCCCGCGTTGTTCACCAGCAGGTCGATGCGCTCCAAAGCAAGAGAAGAACTCCCGTACTGCGGACCCGTCGGTCACGTCCAGTACTGCGGCCCGCACCGTCCCGACTCCCGCGGCCCCGACCGCCGCCACCTGCTGACCGGTCACGGCGGTCTCCGCCAGCTTCCCCAGCGTCCGCCCGGTCACCGTCACGTCGAACCCGGCCGCGGCCAGCGCCAGCGCCATCTCCCGCCCGAGTCCGGACCCGCCACCCGTGACCACCGCCACCTGCTGCATGCGTTTCCTCCAAGGTTGGGATGCGCCTATTCAACCGAAGGGAAGGAAAGAGGAGGAAGAGGGGACCTTGCCGACTCTCCGTAACCTCCCCGTCACCTCTGGTTAATGAGTTGCCGCTCGCTCGACAAGATCGGAAACTCATTTGCGTGTATCACGCAAGCATGTATATGCTTGCACCATGCATGTAAATGATCCGTATGCTCCGCAGACCCCCGTCGAGGGCGTGCTGCACGCATTCACGCGGATCGGTCGCCGGCTGAAGTCCAAGCAACCCGGCGACACGATCGACCACAGTGCCCACCTGGTGCTGTTCGTCCTGCGGTGCAACGGCGCACTGCGGTTGTCCGACCTGGCCGCCCGGATGGAGATCGATGCCTCGACCGCCAGCCGGCACGTCCGGGCCCTGGAGCAGGCCGGCCTGATCCAGCGGTCGGTCGATCCCGACGACGGCCGGGCCTTCCGGGTCGAGCTGACCGAGCAGGGCACGAGTGAGTGGGAGGCCGCTGCGAAGCGGCGGATGGAGTTGCTGACCCAGGCCATGGAGGGCTGGACCGACTCCGATATCGAGACTTTCGAGAAGTTGATGACCCGGTTCGCGGACGGGGTCACCAACATCGTCGACGAGCGCGGCGGCGACGGCAAAGCCTGGGCCGACAAGGGCTGGGCCGCGGCAGCGGCAGCGCACCAGAACACCGAAAAGAACGTGGAGAACACCCGATGAGCACCACCGAGCCGGCTACGACTGGCGGCGCGTCTCCTGCGCCCGACGCACCAACCTATCTGTCCCACCGCAACATCCTGATCATCCTCGGCGGCCTGATGGCCGGCATGTTCCTGGCCGCGCTCGACCAGAGCATCGTCGGTACGGCGCTGCCGCAGATCGTCAGTGAGTTCAACAGCCTGGACAAGCTGTCCTGGGTCGTCACGGCCTACCTGCTGACCTCGACCGCCTCCACTCCGCTGTGGGGCAAGATCTCCGACCTGTACGGCCGCCGCCCGCTGTTCATCGCGGCGATCGTCACCTTCCTCGGCGGCTCGGTGCTGTCCGCGCTGTCGCAGAACATCGAGCAGCTGATCGGCTTCCGGGCCGTCCAGGGTCTTGGTGCCGGTGGTCTGATGTCGCTCGCGTTCGCCACCATCGGCGACGTGATCCCGCCGCGCGAGCGCGGCAAGTACATGGGGTACTTCGGTGCCGTCTTCGGTCTGTCCTCGGTGGCCGGCCCGCTGCTCGGCGGTCTGCTCACCGACGGTCCCGGCTGGCGCTGGATCTTCTGGATCAACCTGCCGATCGGCCTGGTCGCCCTGGGCATCGTCGCCGCCGTCCTGAAGCTGCCGCACGTGAAGCGCAGCCACAAGATCGACTACCTGGGTGCCGCGATCGTCACCGGTGCCGTCACCTCGCTGCTGCTGGCCGTCTCCTGGAGCGGACCGAGCAACGGCTGGGGCAGCGGAACCACGATCGGCCTGCTGGTCGGTGCGGTCGTGCTGGCCGTCGCCTTCGTCCTCGTCGAACTGCGGGTCTCCGAGCCGATCATCCCGATGGACCTGTTCAAGGGCCGCATCTTCTCCGGGTACGCCGGGTTCGCGTTCCTGCTGGGCTTTGCGATGTTCGGTGCGCTGATCTTCCTGCCGCTCTACCTGCAGGCGGTCAAGGACCTGTCGCCGACCCGGTCGGGTCTGGCTCTGCTGCCGATGATCGTCGGGATCTTCAGCGCCTCGATCCCGAGCGGTCAGCTGATGAGCAAGACCGGCCGCTACAAGATCTACCCGATCATCTCCGCGGTCCTGGTCGCCGGCGCGATGGTGCTGCTGTCCACGATCGGCCTGCACACGCCGTACTGGCACCTGGCGATCTACATGTTCGTCATGGGCGCCGGTCTGGGTCTGTCGATGCAGATCACCGTCACCGCCGCGCAGAACAGCGTGCCCCGGCAGCACATGGGGACCGCGACCTCGACGATGACCTTCTTCCGCTCGATGGGTGGCGCGATCGGTACGGCCGTGTACGGCGCGGTGCTGACCAGTCGCCTGAAGGTCCACCTGGGCGACATCGTCCCGGCCACGGCGCAGAACATGGTCGAGCCGCTCGCCAAGGCCGCCAACAGCGTGCAGGCGCTGCACGGCCTGAAGGAGCCGATGAAGGGCTGGGCGCTGTCCGGTCTGGTCAACGCGATGGACGACGTGTTCCTGGTCTCGCTGCCGTTCCTGGCGATCGCCCTGGTCCTGGCGATCATCACCCCGGAGCAGCGGCTGGCCGGCCGCAACGACGGCCCGAAGTCCGAGGAAGAGCAGAACGCCGAGCTGGAAGCGGCAGCCGCCTCGATGGGCTGATGCACTGAAACAACAGCCGCCCCCGGGATTCCCGGGGGCGGCTGTTGTCTATTCTGCGGCCTCGGACGAAGCGGCCGGATGAGGTCTCCGGCGTGGCAGCGGTGGCAGCGGTCTGGGTGGTTCGGGATCGACGTCGTTGCCGGCCAGATGATTGACGATCGTGTTCAGCACAGCAGCGGTCGGTACTGCGACCAGCGCACCGACGATCCCCGCGATGACCACCCCGGTGGCGATCGAGAGGATCACCGCCAGCGGATGCACGCTCACCGCACGCCCGAGCAGGAACGGCTGCAGCACGTGCGCTTCGAGCTGCTGTACGCCGATCACCACCGCCAGCATGATGATCGCGACAACGGGGCCCTTGGCAACCAGTGCGACCAGTACCGCGACGATGCCACTGACGAACGCACCGACCACCGGGACGAACGCGCCGACGAAGACCAGGATCCCGATCGCGCTGACCAGCGGCAGCCCGAGGATCGCGGCGCCGATCGAGATCCCGACCGCGTCGACCGCGGCGACGATGATGGTGGCCCGGACGAACGCGGTCAGCGAGACCCACGCCTTCCGGCCGGACGAGTCGGCCTTCTCCCGAGCCTGCAGCGGGAACAGCCGGACCAGCCACGCCCAGATCTGGGGCCCTTGGTAGAGGAAGAAGAACAAGCAGAACAGCGAGATGAAGAGCCCGGCGACCACGTGCGTCGCCGTAGTACCGACTTCGGCCGCTCGCTGGCCGAGGGCGCCGCCCTGCATCACGGTGTCCTTCAGCTTGTTCAGCGAGTCCGTGATGTCCTTGTCGGTGACGTTGAGGTTGACCTTCGCCAGGTCGCGCAGCTTCTGCACACCTTCGCCGACCTGGGTCGACAGCTGGTCGAACTGGGTCGCGATCTGAGTACCGACCAGCGTCAGCAGACCGGCGACGAGCGCGATCGTGCCGACCACCGTGATTCCGGCGGCCGGTCCGCGCGGCAGGCGCGCCCGGTGCAGGGCGTTCGTCACCGGGACGAGCAGCGCGGTCAGGAGGACGCCGACAGTCACCGGTACGACGACCTCGGACAGGTACTGCAGCCCGTAGCCGATCACCACGACCGCGGCCACGATCACCAGGAACCGCCAGGCCCACGCACTCGCGATCTGCATGCCCGGCGTCACCCCGACGTCGACCGGCCCCCGGCTGGACGGCATCACCACGCCGGCTTCGTCCTCCGGTACGACGGTGTCGCTGACGCCTTCGGCCGCGTCGTTGTCCGCGACCGGGACTTTCCTTGTCCCGCCCGACATCCGGCACACCGACCGAGTCGTCCCGCCGACCGCTCGGCTCGTCGGCCGCGTCCCGTGCATCCTCGGGCAGCTCGGCCGAGTCGTCCCGCCCCACCGGCTCGTCCGGCTTGTTCATGGCACCTCCGCCTCTCGGTCCTGCTGAGACTAGTGCCCGCTCCCAACGGTTCCATGAATCTCCGAGCCCACTCGCCGCGCGAGACCTTCCGCCGCTACTGGCGCAACGTCGGCGAGTAACCCGACACCGGCCAGGACATAGTCCGTATCGACGCAGGTCCGGGCTCCCGAAGGCACCAGCCAGCCTTCTTCCTGAGCACCGGCCGCCACCGCGCCGAGCACCCGCGCAGCGAGTTCAGGACCGTTGTGCCGCAGCACTCCCCCGGACCCGACCAGCAGATCGACCTCGCGCAGATCCTTCCCGGACCGCTCGATCACGCGCCCACCCGGCCCGAAGACGACTCGCTGCCGCCCAGCATGCCGCCGCAACGCCACCGTCACGGCGACTCGGGCCAGCGTCTCGTCGTACGCCGTCTCGTCGGCCGAAGCGGGCAGGAAAGAAGGATCGTCATGCCGCCGCGACGCCGCGTTCCGTAGTACGGGATCGTCGGGGATCAGCCCGGCCTCGATGCCGGCGGCGATTACCGGTACTGCGCTCCACCGCATCCCGAGATCGCCTTCGACCGTTCGCGTCACCGGGTGCGTGGCGACCACCTCGCGGCCGAGGTTCGCGTCTTCCGGGTCGAGCTCGATCACCGAATGGACGTCGGTCGTCGCGCCACCGATGTCGACCACGGCCACATCGCCGTGCAGCGACGCGAGCACCTCGACACCGCGCAGTACGACGTCCGGCGTGGCGGCGCGGACCATCCGGGCGAACCCGGGATCGCGCGACAGGTTCTTCCCGCCGATGACGTGGGCCAGGAACATCTCCCGGATCGCGGCCCGCGCGCTGTCCGGCGCGAACACCCCGATCTCCGGTACGACGTTGTCCGCAAACACATGCGGCACCTTCGCAGCACCGAGGAGTGAACCGATCGCATCCTGCGCCTCGATGTTGCCAGCAGCAACCACTGGACGACGCCACTTGTACTTCGCGAGCACGGCTGCCGCATTCTCCAGTACGGCGGAGTTGCCGCCGTCCGTGCCGCCGAGCAGCAGGACCACGTCGGGCCGCTCGGCCCGCAACGCCTTCAAGGAAGTTGCCGTCAGCCCGTTGTTGACCACGGCAACCACTCGGCCGCCGCTCGACAACGCGACGCGACGACCCGCTTCGGCGGTGACGAGCTCTTCGTTGCCGACGACACCGATCCGCAGCCCGCCGCCCGCGCTCGAACACGCCAGCACCTCGGCTTTGGCAAGGCTCTTGTCGACAGCAAGCAACGCAGTACGGCAGGCCTGATAGCCGTCCAGAACGTCGGTGTCGACCGTGGTGCGGTGTTCGGCCCGGGCGATCAGCTCGCCCGAGCCGGCGTCCACCGCGATCGCCTTCGTGAAGGTCGACCCGAAGTCGACCGCCACAAAAGCAGGCACTTACGACATCGCGCGGTCGAGGTCCGCGAGCAGGTCGTCGATGGTCTCGATGCCGACGCTGAGCCGGATCAGGTCCGCGGGGACCTCCAGCGGCGTACCGGCGACCGAGGCGTGCGTCATCTTGCCCGGGTGCTCGATCAGCGACTCGACGCCGCCGAGCGACTCACCCAGGGTGAAGACCTCGGCCTTGTTGCAGATGTCCAGCGCGTGCGCCTCGCCACCGGTCACCCGGAACGACACGATCCCGCCGAAGCGCTTCATCTGCTTGGCCGCGGTCTCGTGACCGGGGTGGCCGTCGACGCCCGGGTAGAGCACCGAGCTGACGCTCTTGTGCCGCTGCAGGAACTCGACGACCTTCTCCGCGTTGTCGCTGTGCCGGTCCATCCGGACGCCGAGGGTCTTGATGCCGCGCAGGACCAGCCAGGAGTCGAACGGGCCGGCGACGGCACCGATCGCGTTCTGGTGGAAGGCGATCTTCTCGATCAGCTCCGCGTCGCGGACGATCAGCGCACCGCCGACGACGTCCGAGTGACCGCCCATGTACTTCGTGGTCGAGTGCACGACGACGTCGGCGCCGAGCTCCAGCGGCTGCTGCAGGTACGGCGAGGCGAAGGTGTTGTCCACCACGAGCAGCGCACCGGCGTCGTGGGCGATCTGCGCCACGATGGCGATGTCGGCCACGTTCAGCAGCGGGTTGGTCGGCGTCTCCAGCCAGACGATCTTGGTCTTGCCCGGGCGGATCGCGGCGCGGATCGCCTCCGGGTGCGTGACCGCGGCCGGGGTCATCTCGACGCCCCAGTTGCCGAGCACCTTCGAGAACAGCCGGAACGTGCCGCCGTACGCGTCGTCGGGGAAGACGACGTGGTCACCCGGCACGCAGAGCGAGCGGATCAGGGTGTCCTCGGCGGCCAGGCCGCTGGCGAACGCGAATCCCCGGGTGCCGGCTTCGATCGCGGCCAGACACTCCTCGAGCGCGGTCCGGGTCGGGTTCGCCGACCGGGAGTACTCGTAGCCGTTGCGCAGTCCGCCGACGCCGTCCTGCTTGTAGGTGCTGGTCGCGTAGATCGGCGGCACCACCGAGCCGGTGGTCGGGTCGGGCTCGTTCCCGGCGTGGATGGCGAGCGTCTCGAAGCCGTAGGAGTGTTCGTAGGTCACCGGACCAGCGTACGGCCTGGTCTGATGACCCCGGTTCAGGCCTACCGTTCCGTGGGACAGCTGTCACTTTGGGCTCGAAGGGGTTCACGCACCGATGAAGACGCAGGACAGGCCGCTGGACGACGACGCGCTGGCGATGGCCGATCTGGCGGAGGTTCCGGACTGGACCGCTGTGGCCGGTCCCGACTCGGATCAGACCGGCGAGGCGGTGGTTCGGGCCCTGGTGCAGCGGGTCATGGCTGCGACCGGGTGGCAGCCGTGGGACCTGGAGCCGGGCGAGACGATCGGTGACGAGGCGGCCTCCTGGGGGTTCACCACCCGGCGTGGGGTGACGATGATCGTGTTCGACGGGCTCGCGTTCGCCGACGTACGGACGAGCGGGTGGTCGGCGTACGAGATCGGGCCGGACGACATCGCCGAGGCCGAGGCCGGGCTGGATGCGCACTGGCCGGAGCATCTGGAGCTGGCGGTCAAGACGTGGGGGTCGCCTTCGTACGTCGGTACTTCGGTGGGCAACCCGGGGTTCCTCGATGAGTGGGGGCCGGGTGCTGGGGCGGATCGGCGGCATCTGGCCGTCTGGGTTCGGCCGGGGGCTCAGTTGCAGCTGTTCAGTACTACGCCGACGCGCGATCCGCTAACGCCGTCGGTCGGGATCAACTACGCCGTCTACATCGACTAGGGAGTTTCTGATGAGCACACCGCACCAGGGTCCTGGGATGTGGCAGCAAGGTAACCGCGAGCAGGCGCTCGAGTGGCTGGCGAATCTGGATCCGCGGCAGCAGCAGGCGTTGCAGCGCTCGATCCAGACGCATCAGGCGCTCGGACCGATCTACAACGCGACCAACCGGGTGATCCAGAGTGCGCAACGGACGGCCGCGCGGCTGAGCGACTACGCCCAGCGGCTGGCAAGTGGCGCCCGCGCCCTCGGCCAAGGTGCCGTGGCGGCAGGCCAGACAGCGGTCGACCGCACCGCGGCGCTTGGCCAGACGGCGGTGAATCGGACGGCGGCCCTGGGTCAGTCGGCGGTTGATCGCACGGCGGCGCTTGGTCAGTCGGCGGTGGACCGGACGGCGGCGCTTGGGCAGAGCGCGGTGGCGGCTGGGCAGAACGTGGTGGATCGGACGGTCGAGCGCGGTCAGGACGTGGCGGCTCGGGTGACGGAGTCGGGGCAGCGCGGGCTGGACAACGTACGGAATGCCGGCGAGTGGACCGCCGCCGCGGCGACCGGTGTCGCCTACCGCGCGATCGACGGGGCAACGGCTGCCGGTCGCGGGATTGCTGACGCCGGGCGCCAGGCGGTTGCGGCAGGTCAGAACGCAGTCGGCAAGGTGTCGCGCTGGTTCCAGGAGAAGCAGACGAACACGTCGGTCCGCGCCAACGCGGCGCGGGCGGCGTTCGACGCCTTCCGGACCGACCCGGCACTGCAGCGGACGGTCAGCCCGAAGGACGTCAAGGTCCTGAGCGAGCAGGCCGCAGCCATCGGTACTGCGAAGAACTGGGACGAGCTCAACGCCGCCATCCAGCAATTCGGCCAATCAGCCGACCAGCGACTGGGCACCCCAACCGCCCAGGCAGCCGCGGCCGACAAAGCCAACAACCCCGCTTGGGCCCTCCAAGGAACCGCCGACGCCCGAGGCGCCGTCACCAAGGCCCCAACCACCCAGACCACCGGCACCCCCGGCCAACAGAACCCCAACGAGCCCGCCAAATCCACCGGCGGCAAACACCGCCCCGGCCCCGAAACCGAACGCTAAAACCTTCTTCAACGAGTGACAGCGGGAGCCCGGTCCACCCCTGCGGAACGGGCTCCCGCTTCCTGCGTCCGGGAGGGCGGCTCGCGGCTAGCCCGGTGGACGCAAGTTCATTTGGTTGCTGGGGGCAACTTGACGGTGAAGATCGGGAGCAGGAAGTGGACGAGGGGGCCGATGGCTAGGGCGTAGGCGACGGTTCCGAAGCCGACGACTCCGCCGAGCAGCCAGCCGATCGCGAGGACGGTGACCTCGAGCGTGGTGCGGACGAGGCGCACGCTGAGCCCGGTACGCCGTACGAGGCCTGTCATCAGCCCGTCGCGCGGACCCGGCCCGAACTGCGCGCCGATGTAGAGCGCGCCGGCCAGCGCGTTCACCACGATTCCGCTCGCCATGAAGACGATCCGCAGCCAGAGCGCGTCCGGGCGTCCACCGTCGACAGCGTCAGGTCGGTCACCAGCCCGATCACGATGGCGTTGCTGATCGTGCCCAGCCCCGGCCACTGCCGCAGCGGGATCCAGAGCGAGCAGCACGACGAAGCTCATCGCGATCACCACGGTCCCGAAGCTGACGTCGAGGTGCTTGGTGATGCCGGAGTGCAGCACGTCCCACGGGTCGAGGCCGAGGTTGCCCTGGATCATCAGGCCCATCGACGCGCCGTACAGGGTCAGCCCGAGATACAGCTGAACGAGTCGGCGCGGCAGGTGGCCTGCCTTGAGTTGCTGGATCGGATTGAGCGGCGGCCAGGGCGCGTGGGGCTTCGACAGTGGCGGTCACACGGACAAGTCTGCGGCCGATTGGCCTGGTGTTCGATAGCCAATTGGGCAATAGTGGACTGCATGACAGGGCAACATCTCCCCGCAAGCACCCTTTCCGGCCTGCTCGGTGACTGGTCGGACGCCAGCGGACCGGCGTACCGGAGCTCTGGCCGAGCGGCTCCGGCTGCTGATCGCGGACGGCCGGATCATGCCGGGCGCGCGGGTACCGAGCGAACGCGAGCTGACCGACGCCCTCGGAGTCAGCCGGACCACCGTCGCCTCGGCGTACCGGGAACTGCGTGATCGCGGCTACCTGACCAGCCGGCGCGGGTCGGGCAGCGTGACGTCGCTGCCGTCGAAGGTCGAGCCCGAGCTGGGCCGGCATCACGCTCCGGGGATCGACACCGATGGGCTGTACGACTTCACTTGCGCGGCTTCGCCCGCAGTACCGGGGATCAGTACGGCGGTCGCCGAGGCGCTCGAGGATCTGCCGCGGCATCTGGCGACGCCGGGGTATCACCCGCAGGGGTTGCCGGAGTTGCGGGCGGCGATCGCGGCGTCGTACGAGGCGCGTGGGCTGCCGACCTCGGCGGACCAGATCATCATCACGGCCGGGGCGTTGGCCGCGACCTCGATCGTGGTCCGGGCGATGACGCAGATCGGCGACCGGGTGCTGACCGAGAGCCCGACCCATCCGAACTCGGTGGACGCGATCCGGCGCAGCGGTTGCCGGGTGGTCGCGGTACCGATGAGTCCGGGCGGCTGGGACCTTCCTTTGCTGGAGGCAACGATTCGGCAGACGTCGCCGCGGGCTGCGTGGATGGTGGTCGATTTCCAGAATCCGACCGGGTGGTTGATGTCTGCGGCGGATCGGCAGCGGCTGGCGATCGCGTTTGCCCGGGCTCGGACTACGGCGATCATCGACGAGACGCTGTTCGAGTTGTCGCTGGACGGGCAGGAGATGCCGCCGCCGTTCGCGTCTTTCGATCCGGCCGGGGTGATCACGGTCGGGTCGGTGAGCAAGTCGTTCTGGGGCGGGTTGCGGATCGGGTGGATCCGGTCGCCGGAGGCGCTGGTCTCGCGGATCCTCGATGCTCGGGGGTCGCTGGATCTGGGGGCGCCGGTGCTGGAGCAACTGGTGGTCTGTCGGTTGCTGGCGGATCGCTCCGGGGTTCTGGCTGAGCGGCGGGCTGGGTTGGCTTTGCAGCGGGATGCGTTGGCTGCGGCTTTGCGGTCGGAGCTGCCTTCGTGGCGCTTCGAGGTGCCGGGCGGCGGGTTGTCGCTGTGGTGCGAGCTGCCTGCGCCGGTCGGGTCGAGTCTGGTCGGGGTCGCCCAGCGGAACGGCGTACTGGTGGTGGCGGGGTCACGGTTCTCGCCGGACGGCGGGCTGGAGAGTTTCCTGCGGTTGCCATACACCCTCGACGCAGACACGCTGCGCGACGCAGTACAGCGCCTGGCTTCGTCGTACGCGGGGCTTGAGGCGGGGCCCCGGTACGCCGTACGGCGGCGATGATCGCCTGAGGTCCCCTGGATCGCGTGAACTCCTCGGCGATCCGCCTGAACTCCCCTAGATCGCCTCAGCCCGCCCCCGCGATCCCCCGGTCTCTCCGGCTACCCCGGTCGATCGCGTGAGCGTGCCGTAATCGGTGGGGGGAAGGTTCGCCCTGGTGGGGGCGTTGAGTCAGTATGTAAGTCACTCTGCGAGAGGCGTGAGATGTCGTTCTTCAAGCGCAACACAGCACTGGTCGAGCCCGAGGCCGCCCTGCCCGGCCGGCAGGACCCCGGATACGCCGTACCGGCGGACAACATCGTGCTCGGTACGCCGCAGACCGCACCCGCTCCGACAGGTTTCGAGGAAGTCTGGTTCGGCACGGGCTGCTTCTGGGGCACCGAGGAGATCTTCTGGCAGCAGCCAGGCGTCTACACGACGGCCGTCGGCTACGCGGGCGGGTACACCCCCAACCCGTCGTACGAGGAAGTCTGCACCGGGCGCACCGGTCACACCGAGGCGGTCCGCGTCGTCTACGACCCGACCAAGACCACCTTCACCGACCTGCTGAAGGTCTTCTGGGAAACCCACGACCCGACACAGGGCATGCGCCAGGGCAACGACCTCGGTTCGCAGTACCGCTCGGCCGTCTACTACACCACCGACGCCCAGCGCGCCGAGGCCGAGCGCACCCGCGACCTATACGCCCCCGTCATCAAGCCCCTCGGCTACGGCGACATCACCACCGAGATCGCCCCCCTCGGCTCCTACTACTACGCCGAGGCCTACCACCAGCAGTACCTGGCGCAAAAACCCCAACGGCTACCGCTGCCACAGCAACACCGGCGTCAAGTTCCCCGCCGACGTCTAAGCCCCACCCCCACTGACATCGCACGATGGGGTGTCGAGCCCACCCGACCACTAGCGGCCCCACGCGATGCGGATCCAATCCGTGTCGCGTGGGGCGCGGTGTTTGGCCCAGCCGCATCCAGCCGGCTGACGCGTAGCCCCACCCCACCTCACATCCCGCGATGGGGCATCACATTCGGCTCGCGCGACGACGGTGTCCCGACCGACGGGTCCCAGTAGGGACTCGAGTCGGTCGGGACAGCACGGTCTCAGCGGTGCACGGTCAGCTTGAACTCCTTGTAGTACGGCTGAACCACCGCATAGTTTTCGCCGCGTTCTGACCCGTCGTTCCAGACCCGGTAGCGCTGTGGTCCTCGGGTAGTGGGGCGATAGGACAGTCGGTAGTGGCCGTCTGTCCCGGAGGTGACTACGGGAGTCACCCTCACCCACGCCGTACCGATCCGCTGCTCGAGCCAGACCGGAGCGGATGCCGGAGCCACCCTGCCGGTGATGTGGATTCGCTGACCGACGCCAGGCGTCCGGTCGCTCACGTGGACGCTGACCAGACCATGCACCACCGTGGAGGCGGGGGCGTAGGTTCCAAGCCACCTGTTGTCCCCGGCGAAGACAGCGCTGCCGGCATAGCTGAGGAAGACGCGCACGCTCAAGTCGTAGGCACCGGATTCGTCGGTCGTTGTCGGCACCGGCAGATGTCCGTCGACCTCGTTTCCGGTCGTGACGGACAGCTCACGACCGGCGATCGGCTGCCAGCCGGTGGCAGGTGTCCAGCCCTCAAGCACGCCGGACACCTCGATCTGCTCGCCGTAGCCAACTGTCACCGCCGGCGTTGTCGAGGTCATCCTGGTGAGGTTGAGCACCTTGACCAGGTACGGCGCGATCGGTTCGAAGGTCCGGGTCTCGTCCTCCAAGGTGAAGGAGGACAGGTACCACTCGCCGGATCGGGCATCGAGCGGCAGTTGGAAGTAGCCGGAATCAACGGTGTACTGCTCGCTGCCGTCGATTCTGCTGATGATCCCGCTCGTCGGACATCCTGCGCCGGGATCGACGCGGCCGACGAGCATCGTCGCCTCGGGTGTGTCCTGGTACGCGTAGACGTCGTTGAGGACGGGAAACGGGCACACCCAGTCGTCGGCCTCCGCCGTACCGACCTGGACGAGCACCGCGGCGGCTGCCATGGCTAGAAGTGTGAGTAGTCGGAACGGACGATTCATTGCGGGCCTCCTGGGCTCTCACCCAGCACGATGCGGAGGCACGGCTTTAAGTTGCGGAGGACGGCCCTAGGACAGGCGGCGGGCGAGGTGGACGTGGATGTCGGTGTTGAGTTCCACGGTTTCGGGGAGGGCCTGGAGGGTTTGGCGGAAGACCTGGTCTCGAGTCGGCGGGGTCCAGCATCACGTAGGCCGAGACTGTTGATAGGTGTCCGATGTAGTCGTGGGCGGTAATCGTCAGGCGCCGTTCGATGACCTTCTGTTGGACGTCGGTGAACCACTCGGACTGTTGGAGTTCTGTGCCGGGCCATTGCATCGGGTGGTCCGCGGGGGTGCCGTCGGGTGACGGGACGCCGTCGTCCTCCAGGTACGGCGCGCGTGCTGCGCGTGCGGCCTCCTTGAGGGCTGGGTCGGCCAGCTGGATCGGTGCGCCGAACGAGGCGAACACGCCACCCGGTCGGACGAGTGCGGCCATGCGGTCCCAGCGGCCTTCGGGGTTGGTCCAGTGCAGCGCGGCAGCCGAGTACACCAGGTCGTACGACGTATCCAGCGGCAGGTCCTCGAACGTGGCTTGCACGGTGGTGACGTTCGCGGGCATGTGTTTGCGCATCTCGGCGAGCATGGCCGCGTCAGGCTCGGTCGCGGTGACCGCGATCCCTCCCTGCGCGAAGACGCGCGTTGCCTTGCCTGTCCCGGCGCCGATCTCGAGCGCGGTCCGGATCGGCTCACCGGCGTACTCCATCAACGAGATCGAGGAGTTCCGCCGGGTACCCCGGCCGGAACTGTTCGTACGCCTCCGCCACTGCCCCGAAGCTCAACGCGCGCGTAACCATCCCAGCATCCTGGCACCTCCCACACCGCCAGCGCTCGCCATTTTTCGCGTCCCTGGCGAAGAACGGCTCATGGCGATTTCCCGTGGCTAAAGTTTCTGGCACGAGGCTGTCGGATCGTGGGGTGGCTGTTCGTAGTACGGGTGAGAGGTTGCCGGAGCTAGGAGTGGTGAGATGCCGAAGTACCTGATTTCGTTTGAGAAGGGGGCGATGGATCACATCGCCGAGGAGGACTTTCCTGAGGTGGGGAAGGCGGCCCATGCGGTGGTGCAGGAGGCGAAGGACGCGGGGGTGTTCGTGTTCGCCGGTGGGCTGATGTACGACAACGGCGACGTCGAGCACGCGCTGGTCGACACGGACGGGACCATCACCGACGGGCCCTACCCGGAGAGCAAGGAACTCATCGGTGGGGTCATGATCGTCAACACCCCCACGCGAGCGGACGCCCTCGAATGGGCCGCCAAAACCGCCGCCGCCTGCCGCTGCGCTCAGGACGTCCGCAAGTTCATGTACGACCCAGAACAGGACGACTGACGCGCAGTCAGGTGAGTAGGCGTTGTAGGGCTGGGATTGATTCTTGGGGTGGGACGGGTTCGGTGGAGAGGGTGGTTTGGGTTACCTGGAGGGGCTGGGTCAGGTAGGCGCGGATGTTGGCGGCGCGGGCTAGCGCGGCTAGGGCTTCTTGGGCGGCGGAGCGTTCATCCAAGGAGAGTGCGTCGCCGGTCAGTAGTGTCGAGCGGGACGCTAGGACGTCGACTGCTGGGAAGTGGCCGGTGACAAGCTCTTCAGTGCTTAGTCGTACTTCGGTGTCTGCGGCGGGCCAGGGTGCCGACGGTGCGGCGTTCGGGCCCTGGGCGGCGACACGGATGCCGGTGACTGCGCCGGGCGAGTTGTCGCAGAGTCCGACGGACCCAGTGAACAGGTCCGGGCCGGTGCGATCCGCGACGGTCTCATCGACTGCTAGGAGCACAGTCGCTCCGCTGTGCGCCAGCCAGGCGGCGAACCTGCCTGCTAGAGCGACCGCTTCGGTCTCTCGGCCTGGTGGGGCACAGAGGACAGCAGTGTGTTCAGCTGCAGGGGCCTGAGCGTCCAGAAGCTTCCAGAGTCTGGGTGAGGCACCCGTCGGTGAGCGTTCGGCGAAGGTGACAGCTACCAAGGCAGCGGGGCCTTCCAGGTTGTGCAGGACCTCAGCAATGAGAGCCAGGTGGCCAGTAGCGACCGGACCGGTCAGGTCGACGACACCTCCTCTCGGTAGCGGTACGAGGGTGTCGAGAACTTTCAGACCGGTCGCCAGTCGCTCTGGTGAGCTAGGGCGAGACAGTGGTGGTCTGCCAGGCGGCAGGGCGGGCATCGGGTCGTCCAGGTCGTACATGGCGCCCAGCAGAGCGCGTACATCGGTCATGAGTTTCTCCCAAGGGTCAGCAACAAAGGTGGACCGCCCGGCGCCGAGCTCGGCACGCAGGCGGCGGCGGGCGTCGTACAGGCGCTTGCGTACTGCTCCCCCGCGAATGCCGAGGAGTACTGCGAGGTCGGACTCGGGCCAGCCGCCGTAGTAGCGCAGTACGAGCAACAGCCGGTCGGAGTCCGTCGCGGCAGCGAGCGCACGCCGTACCAGAGCTCGGTCCTCGGAGTGCTCGGCTGCATCAGCCGGGTCGACAGCTGCATTCGCTAGCAGGTCCAAGTGCTGCAACGGGTGACGCCGGCGGCGGTGCCGATCGGCATGCTTGCGTACGGCGAGGTGCAGCCAGCCGGCCACAGCTTCAGGCTCCCGCAAGCCACCGACACTGCGATGGATCTCGATCAACGCATCCTGTACTACGTCCTCGGCGGTGGCAGGGTCGTCGACCAAGCGAGTAGCCCAGCGCACCATCAGCGGACGGGCTGCAACCATCAACGCGTCCAGGGATGCCTCATCGCCGTCCCTTGCCGCAGAGGCCAGTTCTACGAGTTCCTTCACATCGCTAATAGGCCCACCCTGCGACGCATGCGTTACCGGAGGTCAGGTGGGAAACCCGTCCATTGCAGGTCGGCCGGTAGGTGGCTCATGTCGTTGAAGAAGGCGACGGTGGAGGGGCGGTTGGGGGTGTAGCGGAGGACGGTGAGGGCGGCGTTGCAGTGGTTGAGGGTCAGCCAGCGCCAGGGGGGTGCGTCCAGGGCGTGGCGGACCAACCAGGCGATCTGGAAGTTGTGGGTGATAACTAGCTCGCGCTGGTCCTCGTCTGTTGGGCCGGTGAAGCGCTCGATGGCTTGGCGGCCGAGCTCCGCGCCCGCAGCGGTCTCCTCAGGGCTGAACTGGCCGAGGAAGTTGAGCAGGTCGTCGGCCGAGTCGGCTGGGAGTTCGGCTGCGGTCGGCAGGTACGGGATGTAGTCACCGACCAGCTCGGAGCTCTGGAGCGGCACGTTGAGGCCGAGCAGTTGGGCGGTCTCGACAGCTCGCGGGAGCGGGCTGTGATGGACGGCCGCGAACTGGACGTCCTGGAGGCGTTGGCCGAGGAGCTCGGCTTGGCGTCGACCGTTAGCGGTGAGGCCGCTCTGGTCCGGTCGTGCTTCCCCATGCCTTGCGAGATAGAGGTACCTGGTCATGGTCGCAGCTGTTTGCTGAACATCAGGATGGCGTCGTCGTCATTGCGGACCATCTCGCCGGGCGGGACCTGCTGGAGGTTGTAGAGGATGCCGCGGCCGTCGGGGATGTAGCCACGGCGTACGTACATCCGCTGGGCAGTCCCGTAGTCGGCGTACAGGCCGACGCCGATCGCAACGACATCCGATCGCTCGGCGACGAGAGCCTCGGCGGCGTCCATCAGACCGGAGCCGATCCCCCGGCGCCGGAACTTCGGCAGCACGTTGAAGTCCTGGACCTCCGGCATCCCGTCGAACGGCTCGTACGGCGAGGTCCAGTTCACCGTGACATACCCGGCGTACTCGTCGTCGACCGTCGCCACCAGCACACTCCGCAAACCTTCGGCCTGTTGCGCGAGGTACTTCTCGTACTGCGAGACCGGCTTGTTCCACCCGAGCTCGCTCAGCGCCGCCGAGATGACCTCCGGATCGCCGTCCCGCAATGCCCTGATCGCGTACTCCGTCATATGACTTCTCTCCTCAGCTGGGCCGACCCTCGCACGCTAGCCCGTCGATGCCCGCCACGTCCTCAGAATTTCCTCGCCAGGTCCGTCAGACGATCCAGCTTGCTGGGAAGTTCGAGCAAGAGTTCCCCGATGCTGCGTTCGATCGCCTCGCTGTCCTCCATCCAGCGAGGCGCCGGCATCCGGTCGAGAGACACCTGGACCCACTCGAACAGCCCCTGCAGATCGCGCCTCGCCACGCTGAGAAAGAGATCATCGCCTACCCAACTGATTTCTCCGCCTGCGTTCGTGTAGGCGCTCAGGATTCGCCGGATCGGTTCCTCTTCGCCGGCGCCGAAGATGTAGGCGACCCGACCAGCTTCGAGCGCTGCGCTATCGACGCGCACGCTGTCCCAATCGACCAGCACCTGCCCGGTCTCCGTCTTCAGCACGTTGTGGGTCTTGAAATCGCCATGCGTCATAACGTTGTCCGAGGCAACTTCACAGGCCGCCTCGATCCGCGCCGACAACTCGAGGATCCGCGGCAAGGCCTCAAAGGCAAATGCTGTCCAGTACTTCGTACGCCGGTGCGCCTCCGCGAACCATTCCTCCCAGCTCTCCCGCGGTTGCACGGCCGCCCGCCACCAGTCCGGTAAGCCGATCCGACTCAACGGCTGCAACTGGTGTACCTGCGCCATCGTCCGCCCGAGCCAGTCGGCGATGTCGTCCTCCGGCCGAAGGTCTCGGTGATCGACCCATCGATACACCCGGAACAGCCGGTCATTGAGGCTGGCAACCCAACCCAGCAAGGGATTCACCGGCGAGACCGGCTCACCCATGTCGATGCCGGCTTCGAGCGCACGGCGTTCAAAAGCCATCGCGACCTCGAGCTGATCAATCAGCCCACCGTCCGCGAACTGTCCACCGGTCGTCGGCCAATACCCTTTGAGGAGGTAGCTCCCCTGCTCGGTGTCGAGCCGCCACGCGTCGGTATCACCACGTCTCACCAGTACGAGCTCACGTGCAGGTTGCCCGAGCGCGAAGGCGTGCGCGATGGCTTCTGCGGTTGGCGAGTACATAGGCCTCCGTACGCTCGGTCCCCCGCCGAGCGTACGTCGTACCGGAAAGCGAGCTCAGCCCGCGCCGAGCGTACGTCGTACGGGCCAACTCGCTCAGCCCATCGTCTTCTGACCGTCGATGGACTCGCGGATGATGTCGGCGTGACCGGCGTGCTGCGCAGTCTCCGCCGTAACGTGTAGGAAGACCCGGCGCACCGTCCAGAACACACCCGGCGGCTGCCAAGGCGCTGCTGGCAACTCATAACTGGTCTCGAGATCCAGCGTGCGCACCAGCTCATCCGTGGCAGCCGCGACCTTCTCGTACTCCGCCAGTACCCCGGCCAGCGTCTCGCCCTCGGTCAGCCGGAACTGGTTCTCCCACCGAGCAATCATCTTGGGCGTGAACTCCGTAGGCTCCTCCGACTTGCTCCCACCCGCCTGCGCGAAATCAGCCCAGTTCTGCTCCACCGCAGTCACGTGCTTGATCAACCCACCGATCGTCAGCGCACTCACCGTGCTCTGAGTGTTCGCCTGCTCATCAGTAAGCCCCTGCGCGGTGTGCCGCAAGAAGTAACGGTGCTTCCCAAGAAACTCAAGAATGTCAGCCCGCTCACCAGTCAGCCCCTGCTCGTTCGTAGTCATACCCCGAGCTTAAAGAAGGTAGCGGCCAGTTTCTGACCTCTACTCAACAAATCTTCCAGAGCTTCGGAGGCGCCGGGTGATGAGGCCGGCGAGGAGGGAGAGAAGGGCTAGGGCCGCGAGGGGGGCCACCTCACCGGCATCGTCCTCTGGATCGACCAACGTTGCTTTAGGCAACGTTTAGTAGATCTTCGCGGCGCGTCCGTCAAGCGCCGTTGCACGTTGTTGCAGAGCCGGCTGCAACAAGTGGCAATTTGGGTAACAGGCGCTGATCCACGGAGCGATGGTTGCATCGCCGACACTCACGACGTCCCTGCCCGGTCGTCGTGCTGTCCCGGTCGGCGCGACACTAGGGGTTGCCCTGTGAACGTACTTGCCCGATCACCACGGCTACGAAAAGTCCCTCGAGGGGCGGTAGCCGCACTCGTCTCGCTGGCCCTCCTCGCCACCGGAATGGAAGCCACCGAAGCCAACGCCGCACCCGTCGCCGACGCGAAGCCGGTCGCCGCACCACCAGCCAAGGTGACGTCCCGTCCGGACGTGGTCTCTGCTGCGGTGACTGCCCGCTCGCAGGGTTCGCGGGTCGAGGTGGAGTCGATGCGGACGGAGACCTCGACCACGTGGTCGAACCCGGACGGCACGATGACGACCGAGGCCCATGCGGCCCCGATCCGTTTCAAGTCCGGAGGTGCCTGGAAGGACGTCGATCTGACCCTGCAGAAGGGCATCGACGGCTCTGTAGCGCCTCGCGCTCAGCAGCACGGCCTACGCCTGGGCAAACGCAACCCTGCTTCGGGCCAGGTGTTCGCCTCGGCCGACTCCGGCCCCGGCAAGACCGTCGAGTGGGTCTCGCCCTGGAAGCTCCCCGAACCGACCCTGGACGGCACCAAGGCCACGTACGCCGAAGTCCAGCCCGGCGTCGACCTCGTCCTGGACGCCCGCCGCAACGGCTTCGAAAACGACTTCATCGTCAAACAGCGCCCGACGACGGCGCCGGTATGGCGGATCCCGCTACGCACCAAGGGCCTGACCGCGAAGCCGCAGAAGGACGGTTCGATCGCGTTCGTCGACGCCAAGAACGTCGTCCGGTCCACGATCCCGGTCGGTGACATGTGGGACGCCGCCAAGGGCCCGAACGGCGAACCGGTCAACAAGACGACGGTGAAGGTCACCGTCGAGCAAGTGTCGCCGGGCAAGGCGACGCTGGTGATCGCTCCGGACGCGAAATGGTTCCTGGATCCGGCCCGGCAGTTCCCGGTGACCGTGGACCCGACCTACGCCTCGGGCGCGACGTACGCGAACTTCGACACCTTCGTCCAATCAGACGTCTCCGGTGACCAGTCCGCGAACACCGAACTCCGGGTCGGGAAGACCCCGACCGGTGTCGCGCGGTCGTTCCTGAACTTCGACACCGCCCCGTTCAAGGGCAAGGACATCGTGTCGTCGTGGCTGAACATCTGGCAGCACACCTCAGCCTCCTGCACACCGTCGGTCGTGAACGTCCGCTCGACATTGACGCTGGCCACGACCGCGACCCGGTGGGCCAACAAGCCGAGCTGGGCACTGTCTACGGCTCCCTGTCCGCCGCGAAGGGTTTCTCCAGCTGCCTGCCCGGGGGGCCGGATCATCATCCCGATCACCCCGCTGGCCAAGGCGTGGTCGACCGCGTCCTACACCGTCGGCGGCCTCGCCCTCGTCGCGGCCAACGAGGCGGACGCGAACTCCTGGAAGGAGTTCTACTCCACCACCGGCTCCAAGGACCCGGTCATCGGGATCACCTGGAACCGTCCCCCGGCCAAGCCCGCAACCGTGACGCCGACCGACGCCGTCTCCTACGCAGCACCGGGTGACACCACGTCGTGGCTCTACACGAACAACCTGCACCCGTGGGTGACCACCAAGGCCACCGACCCCGACGGCAACACCGTCAAATACATCTACGAGTTCTACACCGGCTCCGGTGACACCTTCAGTCTGAAGGGCACCTGCACCACCCACGTCTACGCCTCCGGCACTGTCGCCGGCTGCCGCCCAGCCGAGACCCTGCCCGACGACACCCAGCTCTACGTCCGCGTCAAGGCCAACGACGGCCGCGTCGACGGGCCCTGGGTCGGCTACAACACTCGCCTCCGCACCGGCGCCGCAGTACCGGCGCAGCCGACGGTGTCGTGCCCGGCGCCGTACAACAACAACGACTCCTGGCAGGACAACCCGCCCACCGCGGACGTCACCTGCACGGTCACCGCGACCGGCTCCGGTTTCAACGCCCCCGGCTACCTCCGGCTGATCGTCGACGGCAAGCAGCCCGCCACGAACTTCACCGGCGGCGCCGCAGGCCAGATCAAGATCACCCCGTCCAGCGACCCGAACGTCGCCAAGTTCCCGGTCACCTTCAGCAAGAACACCCCGGGTCTGCACACGCATCGTCGTCCAGGCTCAGACGCCGGCCGGCACCCTGTCGTCAACGCGACGTACAAGTTCGGCTGGGGCGGCACCTCACTGACCTCGCCGGCCGCGAACCCGCGCACCACCACGATGAGCACGGTCCGCGTCACAGCGGCCGGCCCGCCCAAGGGCCTCGCCTCCTCGGTGACCGCCAAGGTCAAGTGGCGCATCTCCGGCTACGGCAGCGCCGATGACCTCGTCGGCTGGAACGAAGACCCAACCGCCCTGACTGTGACTGACAGCGGCACCGGTGGCGTGAGTGTCAACACCCAATGGGACAGCACCACGGCAAAGGTCGACGCCTTCCTAGACTCCGACCCCAACACCGCCGGCATCCAGCCGACGACATTGAACGACCGAGTCCCGGTCCTCCTCGACGTCCAGGTCTGCTTCAAATACGGCACCACCGAACAATGCACCTGGTCCCAAACCCCCAACACCACAATCCAGCGCGTACCGCATGCCTTCGGCAACGGTTTCCCGACGGCGCCGGCAGGCCCTGGCCAGGTTGCTCTCTGGACTGGAGAGTTCAACACTGAAACCACCGACGTCTCCGTCCCGGGTTACACCGGTGACTTGTCGATCTCGCGATCGCACTCGACCTACTCCGCGCCGACCAACAACATCGACGGCGCGTTCGGTCCGGGCTGGGTCGCCGAGTTCGACGGCGCCGAGGCCGGTGCGGCCGGCTGGCGAGTGATCGACTCGACCAGCATCGACGGCACGATCGCGCTGGTGGACGGTGACGGGACCTCCCTGGTCTACACCTCGCCGACCGGCAAACGCCGTACGACGGATGTCTTCGACGCCGGCACCTGGGTGCCCGCTGACGAGGACACCGAGGTCGACGGCTCGAAGCTGACCATCACCGGTACCACTGCGGCGCCGGTGCTGTCCTACATCGAGGACGACGGCACCGTCACCACCTGGAACCCGGCGGAGCGACCACTCCCGACGAAGCCCACAGTGTTCCGGCCGGTCACGATCGGCGAACCGGGTGTCGCGACAAAGACGACGTACGCCTACGACACCGACGGCCGCGTCGTGCGCATCCTCGCACCGACCGGACCGGGCGTCACCTGCACCGCCTACAACCCGGCGCAACCGTTGAGCGGTATGGCCCCTGGATGTCGTGCGCTGCACTTCAAGTACACGCTCATCGGTTCGAGCCAGACCCGGTTGAGCGAGACCTGGATGGACATCTACAACCCGGACAAGTCCGGTGGCGCCGGAATGGACTCGATCCAGGTCGCTGCCTATACGTACGACGGCACCGGACACCTGATCAAGGTCACCGACCCGCGGTCGAACCTGTCCACCGAGTACACCTACAACTCGTCCGATCACCTCACCTCGGTGAAGCCCGCGGGACAAACGCCGTACCAGTTGAACTACGTGACCGTCGACCAGCGCGAGAAGCTCGACACGGTCAAGCGCGACCGCCCAGCCGGCGATCCTGCCGGGGGGACCGCCACATTGACGCAGTACGTGTACGACGTACCGCTGTCCGGCGCGGGGCTGCCGGACCTGACGGCCGGCTCCGTCGCCAGGTGGAACCAGAAGGCGGCACCGACCAAGGGATTCGCGATCTTCGGGCCAGACCACCCCGTCTCGGGTACGCCGAGCGCTGACGATTGGCAGTATGCCGACCTGCAGTACACCGACGCATCCGGCTACACCGTCAACACCGCGAAGTACGGCGCAGGTGACTGGCAATACACCTCAACCGACTACAACGAACTCGGCAACGTCACACGCGGACTCGACGAACGCGCATTGCGGAAAGTGATCGACAACGCAGTACCGGCAGGCGCGTCGGCCGATCAACTGGCTAGCGTCAACGTCTACAACGCCGACATCAAGAACGCTGCCGGCGACGCCGTCGTCACCCCGGCCGGAACCTTGGTGACGGACGCCTACGGACCATCGCGCTACGCAACCGTCAAGGACGGCAGCACGAAGTGGGTCCGCACCCACACCCACACCGACTTCGACGAACTGGCCCCCAACTCCGGCATCAACCCCGCCACCGGTCTGCCCTATCGATTGGCGACCACTGTCACCACGGGTACGTTCGATCCAGGCACGGGGACCGAGGAACCACTCACCCGCAGCACCACCGACTACGACCCAGCCGTCAGCGGTGACCCGTCCGGCTGGGCCCTCGGCCAGCCAAGCAAGACCACCAACGACGCCAACCCGGCCGGGCCCCGCAATGACGTGACCGGCGACGTGGTCACGGTCACCCGCTACGACGCCGAAGGCCGCGTCATCGACAGCCGGCAGCCGACCTCCAACGGCGCCGACGCCGGCACCACGAAGACCATCTATTACACGGCAGCCGCCAACTCGGCTGCCCCCGAGTGTGGTCTGAAGCCGCAATGGGGCGGACTGACCTGCAAGGTCTACCCGGCCGCCGCTCCGTCGAGCGGTCCGACTCTGCCGACAACTACGAACAGCAACTTCAACTACCTGCTGGCTCCGAAGACGGTCACCGAAACCTCCGGCGCAGTCACGCGAACCAGCACGACGACCTATCGACTCGACGGTCTCATCACCAGCACAAAGACCACCGTCACCGGCCTGGCGGGTTCGACCCCGAACACAGCCAAGTCCACGACCTACGACGCCGCCACCGGCCAGGCAACGGTGGTCACCGCGACCGCTGCCGACAGCACAACGACGACGGTCACCACTGGGCACGACGCCTGGGGACGCCAGACCAGCTACCAACCACAGGGCGACGCAGCCACCACCACCGCGTACGACGCGAGTGGCCAGGTTGCCACCGTCACCGATTCCAACGGCAGCACTCGCTACACCTATGACGGCACCGATGCCGCCGGTAAGACCGAGCGCCGGGGTCTCGCGACCAAGGTCGAGGTCAGCACCGCCGGGTCGACCTGGACATCGGCCGGTGCCTACGACGCCGACGGCGCCATGACGACGCAGAAGCTGCCGGGCGGCATCACGCAGTACACCGATATCGACAATGCCGGTGAGCCGACCGGGCTGCGTTACACCGGTCAGGTCACCAGTACCAACGAAGACGGTTCCACCACAGTCGATCCGGACGGACCCTGGCTGTCCTGGTCAGTCGACAACGACGTCAACGGCCGGATCGTCCACGAATGGACCCCGGACGGCAATGCCTTCACCGGTTCGGTCGGGGATGCCCCCGGTGACGCCGTCGGCTACGACCGTGGCTATAGCTACGACAGCCTGGGCCGCCTGGTCAAGGCCGAAGACCGCAGCGCCGCAACCACCGGCGTCGATGTCACCGACCCCGCCCAGGTCCCCGGGTGCGTCACTCGTAGCTACGGCTTCGACCGCAACGACAACCGACTCACCAAGTCGACCGCCGGTCCGGCCTCCGACGGATCCTGCACCGCCGCCGGAGCTACCGCGACCAACCGGGCTTTCGACTCGGCAGACCGCCCGGTCACCGGCGCCAACGGCTCCGGCAACTACACCTACGACCTCCTGGGTCGTACGACGACGTTGCCTGCTTCGGACGCACCGAAGCCGGCCGACGGGAACGTCACCCTGGGCTACTACGACGACGACCTTCCCCGCTCGATCGCCCAAGCCGGTACGACGACAACCTTCACCCTCGACGCCCTTGACCGCCGCTCGCTGGAAACGGTCACTACGAGCACTGGCTCAACCGCCACAGTGCGCCACTACACCGACACCTCAGACAATCCGACCTGGGCCACCACCGGAACCGAGACCACCCGGTATGCGGAGTTGATCGGCGGAGACCTGGCGCTGACTGTTGATCAGTCCGGCTCAGCCGACCTCACCATCAACAACCCGCACGGAGACGTGGTCAGCACCGTCGACCTACCCACTTCGAGTCAGCCGGCAACCTCTCTCAACGGTTGGAGCAGCTACGACGAGTACGGCAATCCCTCAGCGGGGAACAGCACGTCCACTGGCACGCTCGACTACGGCTGGCTCGGCGCCAAGCAGCGGGCGACCTCCGGTGCCGGTCTGATCCTGATGGGGGCTCGTCTGTACAACGCAGCCACGGGGCTGTTCACCGCAACTGACCCGCAACCAGGGGGCGGCGCGAACGCGTACGCGTACCCCACCGACCCCGTGAACTCGTTCGATCTCGATGGGAACAAGTGGGGCTGGCTGAAGAAGGTGGCCCAGGTCGCCGGTGTCGTCGCAGCGGTGGCCTGTGTGGTCGGCACGGCCGGTCTGTGTTTGGGCGCCGCGATCGCTGCCGCCAGCGCGAGCGTCGCCTGGCACAGTTACAACGCTGCGACCGGCGGTGAGACCTGGAAGCATGCCGCGTGGCAGGCCGGACTTGATATCGTCACTACAAGGTTCCGGGCAGCCAGGTGGGGAGGCGCCGGCCGATTCTTCAAGATCAGAAAGCTGTCCAAGTGGCGCAACCACGCGAGAAGCATCCGCAAGTACGGAAGCCACAGGGCTCCTTGGAAGCATCGCCTGAGTCTCCGTAGACACGCCAAGCATTGGGTCCACTCGTGGCGACGGCACCCATACTCCACCTCGTTCTGGACAGGAGCCAACGCAAGCCTCGGATACAAGTCCTACAGAGACAGGGATTGGCGCGGCTGGTGACCAGAGTCCTCGATTCATGGTGGACGATCGGCTCTTTCCTGGGGGCCGTGTTGCTGAACCTCGTCTTGTTCGACCGGAACAACATCGGCGAGTGGTACGGCATCTCATTGGCAGGCATCGTGATCTTCCTGGTGGTTGCCGGTGCGATCCACAGCCCACTGATGGGGCTCATCGGGGTAGCCGCAATGGTTGCCTTGGTGGTGATCGGAATCATTGTGAAGTTGCGAGGTTCTGGAGACAGTTCGCCTATCAAGAAGTGATGTCCTGAAAGTCGGTGCCCCCGACCGGTTCCGGTTGGGGGCACCGACTTTGTAGGGGATAACGGGGTTTGTCGGTTTGGTGGGGCAGACTCGGGTCGTGGATGAGCGTTTGGATGCGGTCAGGGAGCGGGTCGGGCTTGGGCAGGGCGCGCTGTGAGTTATGACGTGGCGGTGTGGGAAGGGGATGTGCCGGGGGATGACAAGGGGGCGGCGGAGGAGTTCGAGGGGTTGTATGAGCGGTACTTCGTGGAGTCGCCGCGGCGGGCGCATCCGGCGATCCGGGGGTATGTCGAGGCGCTCGTGGAGAAGTGGCCGGAGAACCAAGAGGACGGTCCCTGGTCGGGCGGGCCGTTGATCGAGAACGCTTCCGGGCCGATCGTGTACCTCTCGATGGTCTACAGCCGGGCCGGTGAGGTGTCCGAGGGTGCTGCGCGGCTCGCGGCGGAGCACGGGCTCGTCTGCTTCGATGCGAACCAGGGCGTCCTGCGCGGGAACGGTGAGGCCCTAGCCGTCACCACGCAGCAGGGGAAGGTTTCGATGCCTGCCCTGTGGTTCCCCTTCCTGCTCAACGAGCTTCGTCGGCCTGACGGCTTCGTGACCGTGGGAAAGGGTGACACCTACGCACAGACCCGCAACAACGACGGCACGCTGGTGCTGGAGTATCGCGAGGCGGGCAAGCACTTTCAGGCGACCGGGGTTCCGATGGATCAGATCGCCGATGCGCTGTCCGAGTGGGCGCAGGGCCGGCGCACCTTCATCTCCCGGCACAGCTGGCAACGGCTAGAGGATCAATAATGCGCGAGCGGGTGCTGAAAGCAGCGAACGACTGGACCTGGATTCCGCCGGACGCGCGGGACTACATCGAGGACGATTACCGGCTCACCATCTTCCCCGATCGCACCAGCGTCCAGTGGTCCGTGACCGAGCGCCCGCTGGACGAACTCATCGCCGAGGTCCGCGACCGCGCCCGCGGTACGAATCCGGTACTGCGCTGGTGGGTGAAGCCCCACACCAAGCCCGAAGACACCGCCGACACGCTCATCAGAAACGGCTTCGAGCTGGTCGAGACCGTCGAGATCCTCGCGCGCGAACTCAGCAGCGTCGAGGAGATCAAAGCCGCGATCAATCCGCCGACCGAGATCGACGTCCGCCCGGCAAACACCCCCGACCTGATCTACCAGGCCGGTCAGATCGACGCCGAGGTCTTCGACTGGGCACCACCCACCGCTACGCAACTCCAGCAGGAGAGCGACGCGGCGGCCAAGGCCATCACAGCTCCCGCCACCGGTCGCTACCTCGCCTACGTCCACAACCAGCCGATCGGCACCGCCGGCTTCACCATGGGCGACGACGTGGTGCGCCTCTGGGGCGGCGCGGTCCTCGCCAAAGCCCGCGGCCGCGGCGCCTACCGAGCACTCCTGGCAGCACGCTGCCTCCAGGGCATCCGTCGAAGGCGCAACCCTCGCCCTGGTGAAGGGCCGCATCACCACCTCGGCCCCGATTCTCAGAAGAGCCGGCTTCACGTCGTTACGGCGTGGAGCAGTGCTACCAGGGACCGCTCTGACGCAACGCAACAAACGGAATCGTGTTGCCCAGGCAGCAGATCACGCTCGAATTCGACAAAGCCGTGGGACTGGGCGAAGGCCAATCCCTCAACATTAGAAGCCAGAATGATCGTCTCGACCGAGTCTCCACCGAGCTCCCGGGCACGAGCCAGCGCCCGCCGGTAAAGCACCTCGCCGAAGCCACGCCGCCGGTACGCCGGAAGGATCCGCGCAATCACCGTAGCCGCCGAGGAAGCAGACGGCGGCCGAACGGTCGAGCAACCAACCAGCTCAGAGCCGTCATAAGCGACCTCCAGCACGTTCCGCCCCACCCGCTCGCGAACCTCCTCGAGCGACAACGGATCCGTCGGAATGATCTCGTTGTGCACCAGCTGCCAGTCGAGCATCAATGCCTCGCTGTCCACCCGCTCGATCCGCAACCGCGGCCCGACCGACCCGACATCCGCCAGCACTTCATCGATCACGTACTGCGCGTTCGCGGCGATCCCCTTGTTCGTGTCCCGGTAGTACGGCAACTGGATCAGCGCCATCGACAACGCCCGCCCCCGCCCCCGATTCCAGGTGTCGTCGTCAACCCCCAACGCCTCCCGGAACACAGCCCGAGCCGACCCCGACAACAGATTCCAAGCAGGAATCAGATCGCACGCCGGATCGCCAACCCCAGCAGTAGCAAAGTCCAGTACTGCGACCAACCGCCCGTCCGCAACCAGCAGGTTCGACGGCATCAGATCCCCATGCACCCAACCCCACGACGCCGGCCCCGAAGCTGCCAGCGCCGACTCCCAAGCACTAGTCGCCGCAGATGTGTCGATCCACCCCTCCAGCTGCTTCAACGCACGCCGGGTCTCGTCATCCTGCTCGACCAAAGGCCCACCCCGATAAGCCGAAGGCCCGTCAGGCAAGTCAATACGTCGAAACGCCTGCACAAAGGCAGCCAGATCCCGTGCCAGGACCTCGATCGCCAGACGCAGGCACCGACCCAGGAATCCACCGCTGCACAGACCAGATCCACGGATACCCCTCCCCCGGCTCCCCACGCCCCACCGGCTCCGGAATCGACACCGGCAGCAACCCGGCAAGCCGCGGCAACCACTCCCACTCGCTAGCAATGTCCGAAACCCCACCGGCGATCCGCGGCAACCGAACGGTCAGCTCTGAACCCAGCCGGTACATCGCATTGACCGTCCCGCTCGACGGGATCTCGCGCACCGGCAACCCGGCCCACTGCGGAAACTGTGCCGCCACCAACCGCAGTACGAGGGATTCGTCGATCTCGACCTCGTCGGCATGCATCTTCACAGCACCCATCCAACACCCACTGTCGAACAGGTTTCAGAACTCACCCCGCCGCCGCATCCCCCGCGGCCGCCCGTCCGGATCGTAGACATGGTCGTTGAGCACCCGCGCCCACAAAGCAGCCACCGCCACGCACCGGCGCGGGCCGATGGCGCCGAATCTGACCCACCGGACGCGGCCCCACCCCTCCCCCTGCATGCCAACTCTCCAAGGCGGCCGCGGAAGACGCCCACTGCGCAAACCCCTCCACCGGATCAAGCAAAGGCGCAGCCCCCAAATGCTCTTCCCAGAGCTCAGCGCGCAGCGAAGCAGCGAGCCCCTCCGCCGACCACCGCACAGGTCAACTCACTGTCATTCGTCCACGACCGCCGGTTGAAATTGTCCGACCCACACGTGAACCACTCGTCATCCACCACACAGACCTTCGCATGCACATAGATCGGTACGCCGTCAGCGTTCTCCAAGTCGTACACAGCAACCCGATCCGGCGCGACAGCCCGCAAGGCATCCAAAGCCTGCAGCTGCGCATATCGAGCCGGCGGCCCCGTGAACCGCCCATCGGAATCCGGATACCGCGGCACCACCGCGATCACCCGCAACTCAGCAGACCGGTCGCAACGCATCACAGATGCCCTCGGCAACATACCGACGACCAGAAGTACTGATCCTCGATATAGATCAACCGCTCAGCCCGCCGCGAACGCCTTCTGATAAGCCCGCGCAATGCTGTATTCGCCCTTAACAGCAAAGGGAAACCCAGGATGCTTGTGCCCATAGGTCCGCAACACCTGTACTGCGTGCTGCCCGGCCACAGGCGGATCCGGAAACGCCTCAGGCAGCGAAGAAGGATGCCGCGGCATCCGCGCCTTGCGCTGCACAGCAATCCGGTACGGCGTACGCCGGTCCAGCGGATGCGGATCGTCCCACCGCTCCACGAACGTCCGCAGCAGATCACCAACCACCGGCCCGCGGATCTCCAGAGCAACATCGTGCCAAGGCGTCCGATCGCCGTACCGCGCATCCATCGGCGCCTGCTGCGGATCCCCCAGATGCCGGGCATCGTCCCGGCGCTGGTGACTCAGATCGATCCCGCCCACGAAGGCCACGTCCCGCGACGCATCACCCCGATGCCGGATCACGAACAGTTTCTGATGATGGGACGCCAACCGCCGGACCCGCTGATCGAGCAGCACCTCCGCACCGGCCTCGTTGAGCTCGGTCCCGAGCAACTGGTTCTCCTGCGCGTTGAACGACAGGTGATCCGAATGCGACCGCCAGAGCAGTCCCGCGTACTTCGACGCCCGACCGCGCCAGGTCGCACAACACGTCGACCGACCGTCGGCCCGTCCGGATACAGCGCCTCGTCGGCATCCCCACGCCAATCCGTGAAGTAGACCCGATCGCCGGCCTCGCAGCGCGCACAGTTCGTCGTACAGGCGCTGGAAGTAGACCGCCCCGTGCACGAGCGGTCGAACCAAGTTCCCGTCGGTCCACGAGCCGTCGCGATCGATGCAGGTCGCGGGGTTGCCACGCTCGTCGGCCGTCAGGAACCAGTCGTTCATCCGACACGGGTACCCGCCGCGGACGATCCCGAACAAGTGAGAGGGTGGACGGATGGAGAAGAGAGCCGGGTGGTTGCTGACCGTGGGCCTGCTAGCGCTCACGGTATGGACCACTGTGGTCGGCTTCCTGATGCCGAACTGGTTCGACGCGAGCGAGGACTGTGCGCTGAGGTTCCAGCGCCCGGACAGCGGCGGCGTCCAAGTGGTGACCCACTGGTTCCCACCGACTGCGACCTGCGACTTCGGCGGCGGCGACGTCCGGCGCTTCATCTCACCGACAACCTCCATCCTGCTCACAGCAGTCATGGTGGCGATCGCAGCGATCACGGCAGTCGGCCTCTACTTCACCGTCCGCCGCTTCTTCGAGCCCGATGACGTCGTCCGCTCGGCCGAAGGCGTCGACCTCAAGGCCCGTCTGATCGCCCAGCTCGCCAGCGGCACGGTCCTCTTCGTCCTGGCGATCGGCGCCTACACCGGAGCCAGCGCGTTCGCCATCATCCTCGGCGGTGCCTCCGGCGGCCTGGTCTTCGGTCTCGCCGGTCTGATCATGGTCGCCGCACTGGGCGCCGCTCTTGATCGCCAGGTCGGCCCACTGCCGACCACCCCGCTCGAGTCCAGACGCCGAGGCGCAGCAGCCGGCCTCATCACCTTCGCCGGACTGTTCCTTGTCACCGCAGTCACCGGCCGGATGCCCTTCTTCCGGATCTGGGCGGCGCCACTCGGCCCAGTCATCTACATCGCGGTCGTCCTCATCCAGTGGTCAAGGCGATCCAAGAGTGCTCCCGACATTGGGGACGCAGTCGAGCAGGACCTGATCGACGACCCGCGGTCCTGACGCCGTGATCTGATCGACGAGCACCTGCACCGCCCGCCGCCCCAACTCCCGCCGCGGCACCTCGAACCCACTCACCTCAGGCCGCTCCTGAGGCCGCCCCAACGCAGCCACCGAGAGATCCCCAGGCACCGAAAGCCCAGCTGCCGCCAGCGCCGAGAACAACGCCGCCGACAAGTCCCCCGCGTCGGTCTCCTCAACAACAACCGCCGTCACCCCGTCAGCCACCCATTGCCGCAGCAGCTCAACATCAACAGACCCCCGTACTACGATCCGCCGCGTCCGCAGCCGAGCCTTCTGCGCCGCCGCGAGTACCCCACGCTCCCGATCCGTCGACGAAAGAGCGTCGTCATCGGACCGCAGATAGCGGATCTCCCGATGCCCGAGCCCGACCAGTCGCTCGACCACAGCCGCCGACGCGGTCACGTAATCCACACCCACAAAGGGGATCCGCCCGTCCAACTCGTCGCGCCGCCCGACGTACACGAGCGGGAAGTCGCTCCCGAGCAACCACTCGATCGGCTCCTCGGGCACATGCCGGCCGAAGAACAGGCAGCCGTCGGCGATCCTGGTCCGCCTGATCGCGGTACGGTCGTGTGCTCGCGCGTCGCCACCGCCGGTCCCGGTGAATAGCACCAAGTCCTGGCCGAGCGCGGCCGCTTCCTCCTCGATGCCGACCAGGATCGAGTAGTAGAACCCGTCCACATCGGTCGGGAACGCCGACGCGAAGGTGTAGACACCGAGCATGTGGTTGCGCGACGAGGCCAATCGGGTCGCCAGCGGATCCGGCACGTACCCGAGCTCCTCGGCCGCCGCGAGCACCCGCCGCCGGGTCGTCTCGGACAACCGCACCCCGTCGGTGTTCCCCGACAACACCAGCGAAACCGTCGTCTGCGAAACCCCTGCCGCCGCAGCGATATCCGCCTGCCTAGGCGCTCTCAGCCATGTAATCACCTTAGCTAATACGGATTAGCTTATTGACTCTCGCAATCCGGAGATCCCAGACTCGCAATCGAGCCGCCCCCGAGGACAAGGATCCGAGATGACGAACCTACCGCCCGTCAGCCGCCGTACCCTACTCCGAGGTTCCGCCGGACTCGGCCTCGGTCTGGCCGCCGGCCTCCCGTTGACCGGTACTGCGAACGCGGCGCCGGCCGGATTCCCCAACTATGCCTACCAACGCGTCGCCTTCAACAAGGCGAACCTGCCGCTACAACCCGACCGGCGAACTCATCTTCCCCAGCGTCCGCGGCACCGTCGGCCGGATCACCAACGCGCTCGGCCGCTTCTACCTGTACTACGCGCCGCACGACGCCCCCGGCGGACTCTGCCTCGCCTACTCCAACTCGCTCGGCGGCCCCTACACGGAGTACCAGAACAACCCGATCATCGCGCGCACCTGGTCGCCGTACTACAACGTCTCGCACGTCTCCTCGCCACATGCGCTCTGGAACGACGACGTCAACGAAATGTGGATGTACTTCCACGGCGAGAACACCACCACCCGGCTGGCCCGCTCGACCGACGGCATCCACTTCACCTACGACAAGGTGGTCCTCTCGACCTCGATGATGCCCGCCGGCACCACCGAAACGTCGTACGCGCGGGTCTTCCGTCACGATCTGCCGGCCAAGAACGCCCGCTACGTGATGGTCTTCATGATCAACACGACCGCCAACCGCCGCTCGATCGGCTGGGGCTGGTCGCCGGAAGGGCGGAACTGGACCTTCTCGCAGACGCCGCTGATCAATCCGCAGGACGTCGGCGCCACCAACATCGGCGCCCCGACGGTTGCCGAGCGCAACGGTTCGACGTACGTCATCTACCACACGAACATCGAAGCGGGTGGGTCGATGCGGATCACCGAGGTGGGCAGCAACTTCGACAAGCGCAACCACCTCGGTGTGTTCCACGCACCGCTCGCCGGTGCGCCCGACAACGGCCGCTGCGCGGCGCCGGCGTTCGGCACCGACGGTGGCGTCGAGTACATGATCTACGAAGCCGGCGAGCGCCTCGCAGGGTCTATTGCGATTGCGAAGGCCGTTTAATTCAGGCTGGTCTGATGTTCTGATTGAGGCGGAAGACGTTGTCCGGGTCGAACTCGGCTTTGACCCGGGCCAGCCGGTCGTAGTTGTCCTTGCCATAGCCGGCGACGACGCGATCGTGTCCCTCGTCGCCGATGAAGTTGAGGTAGACGGCGCCGGTCGAGTACGGGCGCAGATCCGCGCAGACGTTCTTCGCCCAGGCGATCCCGGGCGCGTCGTCGGCCGGCGAGGACCAGACGCCGTACGACTGCACCACCCAAGGCGCGTTGCGATGCGGCAGCGGCCACTTGTCGGCGTACCGGGCTACCGCGCCGCCCCACGGGCAGGCGAGTTGCTGGGAGGTCTCCGGTGAGGGCATCTCGACGGCTCGGGCGCTGAAGACGTCGATCGCCTCGTCGGGCCAAGATGCGAGGTGCTCGGCGGACCAGTAGTTCCGGAAGCCCGGTGGGTCGTCGAGCGCAGACTGGACCTCGGCGTACGGCATTTCGGCGAGCATCATGCCGTCCGGAGCCAACTCGAGCACCGGCGCCAAGGCCTCGCGCAGTTCCGCAGCGGATCCGATGAAGGTCGCCGTCACCCCCACGGCCGGGCGGCCTTGCAAAAACGTCGGCACGAAGTCCTTCCGCGGGGCGGCGGCGAAGAACACGCTGCCACCCAACTCATCCGGCGCGCCCTGCTCGAACAAGTCGCGGTAGGCGCGGATCACCGTCGGACCGGCGTCCGCGGGCCAGAACAGCCTGGCCAGCGTCATCCCGGGCAGGGGATGCAGTCTGAGCGTCAGCGCGGTGGCGACGCCGAAGTTGCCGCCGCCTCCGTGCAGCGCCCAGAACAGCTCTCTGTTCTTGGTCTCGTCGGCGATCACCAGCTCCCCGTCGGCGGTGATCAGCTCCACCGACACCAGGTTGTCGCAGGCCAGGCCGTACTTCCGCTCGAGCCATCCCGAACCGCCACCGAGCGTGAGCCCGGCGACGCCGGTGGACGAGACGCGGCCGCCGGTGGTCGCCATCGCATACGGCCAGGAGGCGCCGTCGACATCGGACCAGGTCGCCCCGCCACCGACCCGGACGAGGCGCGCGTCGGGGTCGAGCTGGACGTTCCGCATCTTGCGCAGATCGATGACCAGCCCACCGTCGCTCACGCCCGTCCCGGCGACACCGTGCCCGGCGCCCCGGATCGCGATCTCGAGCCCTTGACGTACGCCGTACCGGACGGCAGCCGCGACGTCCGCGGCCGACTCGCAGAGCGCAATCGCCGCGGGCCGCTTGTCGATCATCGCGTTGAACACGACCCGCACAGCGTCGTACTGCGAATCGCCCGGCCGCACCAACACCCCACCAAACCCCTCGATCGGCCGACCGGCCATCGACTCTCCCCCTGCCACCAGCCCACCCCAGGCGCCCCTGATGCTGCCGCCCCACCCGAGCGCGGTCAACGGTCCAGCGCCGCCAACCCGGCGACCCAGCGCCACCGCCCGGACGCCTGCTCAGCAATGCTGCCCTGCTCTTCAGGCCGGCCGGATGTTCTGGTTGAGGTGGAAGACGTTGCCCGGGTCGAACTCGGCCTTGACCCGCGCAAGCCGGTCGTAGTTGTCCTTGCCGAACCCGGCGACCACCCGGTCGTGTCCTTCGTCGCCGATGAAATTCAGGTAGACCGCACCGGTGGCCCAGGGCGCCATGTCCTGGCACAGGTTGCGGGCCCACGCGATGCCTCGAGCGTCGTCCGCGGCATCCTGCCAGAGGCCGAACGGATGGATCACCCAGTCGGCCTTCCGATGCGGCAGTGGCCACGTGTCCGCGTCGCGCGCCACCGCGCCACCCCACGGCGCGACCAACTGCTGCGACGGCGACGGGTGCGGCATGTCGGCGGCACGGTCGCAGAACGCGGTCACCGCTTCGTCGGGGAACTCGCTCAGATGCTCGGCCGACCAGTAGTTGCGGAATCCCGGCGGATCGTCGAGCGCCGACTGCAACGCGGCGTACGGCATCTCGGCGACCATCTCGCCGGCCGGCGCCGAGCGCGAACATCGGCGCGAAGAGCTCCCGGGTCTCCGCCTCGGTCGCCGCGCAGAAGGCCGCGGCCCCGACCAGCCGCTGCCCCTGCAGGTGCTTCGGCACGAAGTCCTCCGGCGGGCCGGTCAGGTAGATCACGCCGCCGCCCAGCTCCTCCGGCGCGCCGGCTGCGTACAGATCGCGGTAGGTGCGGATGACCTCCGGACCGGCCTCGGCGGGCCAGAACAGCAACCCCGCGGTCATCACCGGCAGCGGCCGGAGCCTGAACGTCAGCGCCGTCGCCACTCCGAAGTTGCCGCCGCCACCGTGCAGCGCCCAGAACAGCTCGGCGTTCTGGGTCTCGTCAGCCGTCACCTGCTCACCGTTCGCGGTGATCAGTTCGACCGACACCAGGCTGTCGCAGGCCAGGCCGAACTTCCGTTCCAGCCATCCCGACCCGCCACCCAGCGTGAGCCCGGCGACGCCCGTCGTCGACACCCGGCCGCCGGTGGTCGCCAAACCATGCGGCTGACACGCGCCGTCGACGTCGGCCCAGGTGGCGCCACCCTCGACGCGCGCCATCCGCGCCTCCGGGTCGACCTGCACCTGCCGCATCGCCCGCAGGTCGACGACGATGCCACCCTCGGTCACCCCTGCCCCTGCGACGCTGTGGCCGCCGCCGCGGACGGCGATCTCGAGCCCCTGCCGTACGCCGTACCGGACCGCCGCGGCGACATCCGCGGCCGACTCGCACTGCGCGATCATCGACGGCTTCTTGTCGATCATCGCGTTGAACACCGATCGGCCTCGTCGTACGACGCATCGCCGGGCCGAACTACTTCTCCCCCGAACCCCACCGGACGTGAAATCGTCTCGGACATGGGAACTCCCCCTTGACTAGCTGTTCCCCAGTGGACTCTTCCGAGAGTGCTCCCAGCGCCCATTCCGGTCAACGGGCTCATCGCTTACGGCAGGCTGACGAGCTGCGGCAACCGTTTGCCTACTAGGCTGGCGGAATGACGATCACGGACGCTTCGCGAGCTGCGGTGGTTGGTGGGCCCGGTCAGGTGCTGGCCGAGGACGAGGTCCGCGCCTTTGTCGGCGAGCAGTTGGCCGGCGTCGCCGCTGGACGGCCGCAGCGTCTGCGTGATCGTGCCGGACGCGACCCGCAGCTGTCCGCTGCCGCTGCTGCTGTCGGCCGTCCACCAGCGCGCTGACCGGTCGCGTCTCCAAGCTGACCGTGCTGGTTGCCCTGGGCACCCACGCGGAGATGTCGCGAGCGGAGCTGACCGCGCACCTCGGCGGCTCAGTACGACGTGCTCAACCACGAGTGGTGGAAGCCGGAGACGTTCGCCGAGCTCGGCACGATCGGCGCCGACCGGATCGCCGAGATCTCCGGCGGCCTGCTGCACGAGAGCGTCAGGTCCGGCTCAACCGCGCGGTCGTCGAGCACGACGTCGCGCTGGTCGTCGGCCCGGTCTTCCCGCACGAGGTGGTCGGCTTCTCCGGCGGCAACAAGTACTTCTTCCCAGGCGTCGCCGGTCAGGAGGTGATCGACCTGTCGCACTGGCTCGGCGCGCTGATCACCAGCGCCGACATCATCGGTACGCCGGGCATCACGCCGGTCCGCGCCCTGATCGACGAAGCGGCCGCGCTGATCCCGGCCGAGAAGCTCGCGCTTCAGCGTCGTCGCCCAGTCGGGCACGAACGCCCTGCACGCCGTCGCTTTCGGCGACACCGTCTCCTCCTGGCAAGCGGCCGCCGAGGTCTCCGCGCAGACCCACGTCCGCTACCTCGACCAGCCCGTACGCCGGGTGGTCTCGCTGATGCCTTCGCGCTACCAGGACATCTGGACGGCCGCGAAGGGCTTCTACAAGGTCGAGCCGATCGTCGCCGACGGCGGCGAGGTCATCCTCTACGCGCCGCACGTCACCCAACTGGCCGCGATGCACCCGGAGATCGAGCAGATCGGCTACCACTGCCGCGACTACTTCGTCGGCCAGTGGGACAAGTTCCGCGACCTCCACTGGGGCGTCCTGGCGCACTCCACCCACCTGCGCGGCGCCGGCACCTGGGACCCGGCGAGCGGCGAGCACTGCCGCGTCGACGTCACGCTCGCGACCGGCATCCCCGAGCACGTAGTACGGGCTGCCAACCTGGACTACCTCGACCCGGCGGAGTTCGACCTCACGCAGTACGAGAACGACCCCGACACCCTGGTCCTGCCGAACGCCGGCGAAATCCTCCACCGGCTGACAACGACGTGACTCGCAAGTAACCTTCCGGTTATGGGGCAGACCGAGGTCGTGGTCGTCGGGTCGGGGTTCGCCGGGTTGTGCATGGGGATCAAGCTGCGCGCAGGCCGGGAGCGAGGACTTCGTCATCCTCGAGAAGGCCGACGCGCCTCGGCGGCACCTGGCGGGACAACACCTATCCGGGCTGCGCGTGCGACATCCCGTCGTACCTCTACTCGTTCTCGTTCGAGCAGAACCCGCGCTGGACCCGCATGTTCGCGCCCTGGGACGAGATCCTGGCGTACCTGAAGCACTGCGCCACGAAGTACGGCATCGCCGACAAGATCCGGTACGGCGCGGAGGTCACCGAAGCCGCCTTCGACGAGGCGACCGGGCGCTGGACCGTCACGATCAACGGCGACGAGACCCTCGAGACGCAAGCCCTGGTCGACCGGCGTCGGCAACCTGCACCTGCCGAAGCTCCCCGACCTGCCCGGCCTCGACACGTTCACCGGCAAGACGTTCCACTCGCCGCAGTGGGACCACGACCACGACCTGACCGGCCGCCGGGTCGCCGTCATCGGGACCGGCGCCTCCGCGATCCAGTTCGTCCCGCGGATCGCCGAGCAGGTCGCGCACCTCGACCTCTACCAGCGCACCGCACCGTGGATCACCCCGAAGCCGGACCGCGCGATCGGCGCCGCGCGAACGCGCCCTGCACGAGCGCTTCCCGGCCGGCCAGCGCGCGATCCGCAACGTCATCTTCTGGGGTCTGGAGGCCCGCGGCGCTCGGTCTCGCGGGCAACCCGAAGCTGATGAAAGGCCTCGAACTGCAGGCCCGCCGGCACCTCCGCAAGCAAGTGAAGGATCCCGTACTGCGGGCGCAAGCTGACCCCGGACTACCAGATCGGCTGCAAGCGGATCCTCCTTTCGAACGACTACTACCCGGCCCTCGCCCGCGACAACGTCGACCTGATCACCAGCCGATCAGCCGGGTCACCCCGACCGGTGTCACGACGCCGACGGGGTCGAGCACCCGTGCGACACGATCGTGCTCGGCACCGGGTTCGACGTGTCCGGCAACCTGACCCGGATCCCCATCCTCGGCAAGCGACGGCGTCGACCTGGCCGACACCTGGAAGCAGAACGGCATCGGCGCCCACCTCGGCATCACGGTCGCCGGCTACCCGAACCTGTTCCTGCTGGTCGGCCCGAACACCGGCCTCGGCCACTCCTCGATGATCTTCATGATCGAGGCCCAGGTCCGGTACGTGATGCAGGCGCTCGACCTGCTCCGGCGCCGCAACGCGACGTACCGTCGAGGTCCGCGACGAGGCGCAGGAGCGGTTCGTCGGCGAGGTCCAGGGCGAGCTCGACGACACCGTCTGGCAGTCCGGCTGCAACAGCTGGTACCTCGACGACCAGGGCCGCAACTCCGACATCTGGCCCGACTTCACCGTCAGCTACTGGCGCCGGACCCGCCGGCTGGACCCGAGCCGACTTCGTGCTCGCCCGCTAGCCAGGGTTCTCCCGGACGACCGGAGGATGAGCACTCAGGGGTCGCGGCGTACGACCATGGGATGAGCCGAAGACGGGTCCTTCGGACCGATGTGATACCTGCCCGCCGCGCGGCAATCTTGAGGCATGAACCTGATCCAGATCCTCAGCGCAGTCGCCATCGTCGGCGGTGTCGTCGATCACCGCCCTGATCGCCATCGTCCCGTCCGTCGTCGACCGCTGACCTTCGACGTCCGGCCCTCCTGGCGCCGACGTCCGGACACCTACGTCCGCAGAGCCTGTTCCCCCTGGCTCTGCGGACGTTCGCGTTCTTGCTCTAAGCAACAAAAGTAGGAGCCTACGGCAACAGGCTGCGACTCCGGGATGAGCTGAGGACAGGTCCGCGGACCGATGTCCGGCCGCACTTCCCGAAGGACTCTTGAAGTATGGAAATCCTTCAGATCCTCGGTACAGCAGGCATCGTGCTCGGCATCCTGGTCACGGTCCTGATCGCCATCGTCCCCACCGTCGTCGACCGCTAGCTCACCTTCAGTCGATCGAGAGGTGGCCCAGCAGGTCCTGCCGGGTCAGCACGCCGACCGGCTTGCCGTCGTCCAGCACCATCAGGGCGTCGCGGCCCTCGAGCAGCTCGACCGCCTTGGCGACCGGCTCGCCCGCGCCGAGTGACGGCAGCGCCGGGTCCATGTGCAGCTCGACGATGTCGGCCAGCCGCGCCTTGCCGGAGTACAGGGCGTCCATCAGCGTCCGCTCCGAGACCGCGCCGGCCACCTCGGCCGCCATCACCGGCGGCTCCGCCCGGACGACGGGCATCTGCGATACGCCGTACTCGCGCAGGATCTCGACCGCCTCGGCGATCGTCTCGTGCGGGTGGGTGTGCACCAGCGGCGGCATGCTGCCGTCCTTGCCGGCCAGCACCTCGCCGAGCGTCGTCCCCTGCCGCGAGTGCGCGAGGAACCCGTACTGCGCGAGCCAGTCGTCGTTGAAGACCTTGGTCAGGTAACCCCGGCCGCCGTCCGGCAGCAGCACCACGATCACCGCGTCGGGGTCGTCGAGCTCCTTGGCGAGCCGGATCGCCGCGGCGGCCGCCATCCCGGCCGAGCCGCCGACGAGCATCGCCTCTTCGCGGGCCAGCCGCCGGGTGACGGCGAACGACTCCGCGTCGGAGACCTCGATGATCCGGTCGCAGATGTTCTTGTCGTAGGTCTCCGGCCAGAAGTCCTCGCCGACGCCCTCGACCAGGTACGGCCGGCCGCTACCCGCCGGAGTACACCGAACCCTCCGGGTCGGCGCCGATGATCTGCACCTTGCCGCCGGAGACCTCCTTGAGGTACTTGCCGGTGCCGCTGATCGTGCCGCCGGTGCCGACGCCCGCGACGAAGTGGGTGATCTTGCCCTCGGTCTGCTCCCAGAGCTCGGGGCCGGTCGACTCGTAGTGCGAGATCGGGTTGTTCACGTTGGCGTACTGGTTCGGCTTCCAGGCGCCCTCGATCTCGCGGACCAGCCGGTCGGAGACGTTGTAGTACGAGTCCGGGTGCTCCGGCGCGACCGCGGTCGGGCAGACGACCACCTCGGCGCCGTACGCCTTGAGCACGTTGCGCTTGTCCTCGCTGACCTTGTCCGGGCAGACGAAGACGCACTTGTAGCCCTTCGCCTGGGCCACCATCGCCAGCCCGACGCCGGTGTTGCCGGAGGTCGGCTCGACGATCGTGCCGCCGGGCTTGAGCTCGCCGGAGGCCTCCGCGGCCTCGATCATCCGGACCGCGATCCGGTCCTTCACCGAGCCGCCGGGGTTGAAGTACTCCACTTTGGCGAGCACGAGCGGCTTGGCACCGTCGGTCGTCTTCGTGAGCCGCACCAGCGGGGTGTTTCCGACCAGGTCCAGGAGTGAGATTCTGAGTAGCGCACGAATCTCACTGTATGGGACAGCGTGGCGATCCCCCTATTTCGCTTGCTTCGGCGTCACAGCGTGTAATCCTTGACGCATGAGTAAAGCCCGGGCCGCAAAGCGACTGGCCCAGGCCGCAGCTTTCGGGGGCGGGGGGCTCGGACTCATCGGGGCGATGCTGTACGGCGTACTGAGCGCGGAGGCTGAGTACGCCAAACGGCTGATCGGGCCGATGAGGTACTACCCCACCCGGGGCGACGGCTTGTACGGCCGCTATCCAGGACATCCGATCACGTTGGCCATGATCGGCGATTCGAGTGCCGCCGGATACGGCACCTCCTCCCCCGACGAGACTCCCGGCGTCCTGCTGGCGAGCGGTCTGGCCGAGCTCGCGCAGCGACCGGTCCGGCTGGTCGACGTCTCGAAGACCGGCGCGAAGTCGGTCGATCTGGCCGGGCAGGTGGACACCGCGCTGCTGGAGGGGCCGCATGTGGCCGCCATCCTGATCGGGGTCAACGACGTGAAGGCCCAGGTGCCGCCGTCCGCCTCGGTCCGGCTGCTGGATCTCGCCGTACGCCGGTTGCGCGCCGCCAACTGCGAGGTCGTCGTCGGAACCTGCCCGGATCTCGGGGTCGTCCGGCCGATCATGCCGCCGCTGCGCCAGGTGGCACGAACCTGGAGCCAGCGACTGGCCGCGGCCCAGACGATCGCGGTCGTCGAAGCCGGCGGCCGAACCGTCTCGATGGGCTCGCTGCTCAGCGAAGCCTTCCGGACCAACCCGTCGATGTGGGGACCGGACAATTTCCACCCCTCCGTCACCGGCTACGCCGCTGCGTCTGCCGCCTTACTCCCCTCGGTCGCCGCGGCCGTCGGCGTCGGGACGGAGTCCTTCACCAACCTAGAATCCTTCCGCGGCGAAGCGGTGCTGCCGATCGCCGAAGCCGCCGTACAGGCAGCTCGTACTGCCGGCACCGAGGTAGCCGCAGCCCAGGTAGCCGGCGACGACCGAGGCCCCCGAGGCCGCTGGGTCCACCTCCGCCACCGCCGCCGCCACCCCAACCCAGAGGTCGACCGCATCGACTCCGAAGAAGACCTCCCCACCACCCCAGTCCCCGCCGGCAAGTAGCCCTTCGAATCACCGCCAGCGCCTCGTCTTCCCCAACCAGGCAAGACGAGGCGCTGCGCCGTTACCCCACCCACCAAGCTTTCCCTCACCCCAACCACAAGCGACGGACGGCCCGGAAGCCTGCCTGTTGGGAGATTGCGCGTCCGCCCCTCACAACGCCTTCCCTCACCCCAACCACGAGCGACGGACCGCCCGGAAGCCTGCCTGTTGGGAGATTGCGCGTCCGCCCTCCCCCACGCTTTCCCTCACCCCAACCACAGACAACGGATAGCCGGGAAGCGTGCCTGTTGGGAGATTGCGCGTCCGCTGAGCGATGACTTTCATGAAGAGGGGCTTGATTGCAGCCTTCTCCTGGTGCACAGTCGATAACTACGCATTACCCCGCTGACGGGAGGCGAAGATGGGCCTTAACCACTCCGAGGAGACGCACCAACGTCTGGTGGAGAAGGTGCCCCAGTGCACCGGGCGTGAGATGACCGAGTGGTTCAGGCTGATGAACGACGGACCGTCGTTCCTGCGCTTCGACGACAGGGTGAGATGGCTTTCCAGCGAGTACGCCCTCGCTCACGGGCACGCCACAGCCATCGTCCACGAATACGACCTGGTCAAAGCGCACCGGCGTATGGGCTGACGAGCCGAACGGAGAATCTTTCAGCAGAAAGCCTGCCCTTTCAGGTGGAGGGGCAGGCTTTCTCTGCGTCTAAAGGGATTCCCAGCCACCCGCCTCTCGTAGTACGGGATCGCACGAACCCCCACACCACAACACAACCCGAGGCGCTGGCGCAGCGTAGTACGGCATGAATCTTGTGGGGGAACGGCAACAGCCCGGCTTCTCCACCTGAAGGAGCCGGGCTGTTGCTAGTGGCTAGTAACTACTGGCGTGCTAGTTCCCGCGCAGGATCGCGAGGATGCGCAGCAGGTTCCAGTACAGCCAGACCAGCGTGACGGTCAGACCGAACGCCGCCCGCCAGGCCTCGTTCTGCGGGGCTCCGGCGCGCACACCCTGCTCGATCATGTCGAAGTCGAGGATCAGGTTGAACACCGCCAGGCCGGCGCCGATCGCGGCGAACAGCAGACCCAGCGGGCCCATGCCGGAGATGCCGGTTCCGATGCCGAACAGGCTGAGCACCAGGTTGATCAGGATCACTCCGGCGAAGCCCATCGTCGCGACGACGACCATCCGGGTGAACCGCGGTGTGACCTTGATGTTGAAGTACTTGTACGTCGCGAGCGTCAGCCCCGCCGTCACCATCGTGGCCAGCACGGCCTGGACGACGATCGTCGGGTCACCGACCCAGTTCGCGATGAACTTGCTGCCGATCCCGAGGAACGCACCCTCGAGGACCGCGTAAGCCATCAGCAGGGCCGGGTTGATCTTGCGCGAGAAGGACAGCACCATCGCGATCGCGAACGCACCCAGCGCACCGGCGAGGAACACCGGCGTCACCAGGCGGGTCGGAACCGTCCACCACGCGACGGCGGCGGCCGCGACGACCACACCCAGCGTGACGGCGGTCTTCACGATGACGTCGTCCAGCGTCATGGGACGGCTGGCCGCCGGCGCGCCCTGGTACTGCTGGGGCGGCATACCGGGTCCGCCGTACTGACCTGGCTGACCATAGGGACCGGGCTGGCCGTATGGAGCCGCCCCGGGGTAAGCCTGGCCTTGGCCAGGCGCAAACGCACTCGACCGGTTCAGCACCGGGTTACTGCTCCTCTGCATGCCATCCTCCAGATGACCCAACTGTCGACCCACTGTGGGCCGTGCTCAGATACTACGGGCCCACCCTTAACAACGCCTGAGGATCAGTTAGGTGTTCCCCAACCGGAACCAAGCCCACGCAAACGGTTGCGCACCCCAACCTTCTAGACCCAATTGAGGCGCTCCGCAGGCAGCGGCATAGCCCCTTGGTAGAGCCACCCGAAGCTCCGCGGCCACCCCTTACTCTCCGCCAATTGCCGAAGTGCGGCGTGGAACACCTCAGCCCCCATCAACTCAGCAAGCCGCCGATCCACCCGCCGCATGAACCCCCGATTCCAGACAGCTTCATAGCCGGCCCACACCACCGGAATCGCCAGCAACGTCACCACGATCGCCACCACCGGCCCGGCCAAGAAGCTCAACAGAATCCCCAGCCCAACGATCGGCACCCCCAGAACCAGCGGCAGCACCTTCCGATGCCTGACCAACCCCAACTGCACCATCACGTACTCCTGCAAAAACACCAGATCCAGCACACTCCCCGACAACGCAGCCCCTTCAGGCGTCACATACATCACCACGCCAGCCGAACTACGAGGCACCAGTACGACGTACCGCCCCTCCCGATCCGACTGCGCCTCCACCACCTTCGGCACCAGAAACCCAGCCCGAACCGCCATCCCCACCGCCCGCTGCCCAATCTCCTCATCCATCACCGCCCAACCCTCACCCATCCCCCACACCCCCAACCACCCACCCCGGCGCGCCGCACTCTCCAGAGCCCGAAACGGCCCCGCGCGCGGAGTACCGGCTGCAGAACCGGAGCAGCGCCGTACCTGTATGGGCAGGTACGGCGCCGGAGCCGGTGGCCACCCGGGAGAGGTTCTTCCCGCAGGCCAGTCAGGGGGTTGCGTGTTGGGCGGCTAGGGCAGCGCCGACTTGGTCGGCTAGGGCGACGGCGACCAGGCGTTGTTCTAGGTCGGGGCGGGTGATGCGGGCGGCCGCGGTGAGCAGGAACCGGCCTTTCGCAGTACCGGCGTGCTGGACGACCAGCTCGATCTCTGCGTTCGTGGGCAGTCCGTCGCGCTCGACCTTCAGCGGATGACCGCCGCGCGACACCGAACCGTCATGGTTGAGCTGTGGTGCGTTCGTACGCTTGTCGCCGGCAACGAACCGGCACTGATCGATCTGCAGTACTGCGACCAGCTCGGCCTTCACCTGCTCGATCAGGTCTTCGGTGGACGAGCCTTGCGCGACGGCATTCGATGCGGTGAGAACCCCATCCAGGTAGCCCTTCTGGCGACTCGCCCGAGCTTGTTGCCGACGGCCCCAGATCGCGATCTCGGTGACTGCCGCGCCGATCACGACCAGCAGGATCGTGGTCTCGATGTCGTTGCCGTCGTTGATCGTCAGCCGGTTGTACGGAACGGTGAGGAAGAAGTCGAACCACACCGCACTCGACACCGCCGCCACCACACCGGCCGGCCGGATCCCGAAGGACGCGACGGCGACGATCAGCAGCACCAGGAGCAAAGCCGCGTTCGCGTTGTCGAAGCTGTCCCGGAACGGGCTCAGCACCGCACAAACCACCAACGGCCCCAGCACGGCCCCGGTCAACACCTGACCACGGTAGGTACTCACACCACCATTGACGCGCGCCCCGCCCCCGGAATCAACGCTTCCACCCCGACTCTGTCCGCTTTCTCACGCCCCTGTGACCCTCGCGACAGTGCCCACCAACGGCCGGTGGATGTTTTCGAAACATTGAGGGTCATTAAATAACGAACCATTGAGTTTCTCCGTGAGTTGTTGACGGACAGTCTTCTTCGGCGCACTATCTGTTGCTAGAAACCGCCCCTCAGAAGGAGACCGCCCCATGAATAAGATCCGAATTGCTGCGGCTTTGGCTGCGACCACCGCCGCCGCATTCTCCGTCGCTCTTTCGCCGGCTTCCGCCGTTTCGGCGCAGCCGTCGCTGACCCAGAAACTCACCGCCCAGGGCGGACAGCTGAGCGCCGACGGCCGCTGGATGCGGATGCCCGGCGGCGTCGACGTGTCGATGGGTCCGGCCGCCTTCGGCGACTGCCCGTCCGGCTGGGTCTGCCTGTGGCAGGACGGCAGCTACTCCGGCCGAATGCTCAAGTGGAGCGCGTCCGGTACGTCGATCGCCCACCTCAGCGACTACGGCTTCAACGACGAGATGTCGTCCTGGGCGAACCGCGGTTCGCACCTGGCCCGCTGGTGGACCGACGCCAGCTTCAACGGCACCCGCCACGATATGCCGGCCGGCAGCTCCGCGGCCCACGGCGGCGGCGACACCGCCAGCTCGCTCAAGATTTACTGAACCACCCGGCGCCGAATTCCCTAAATCGAATTCAACCCCCGCCAAGCACTAATTCCGCACCCGGCAATGGCCCGACTGGCAACCCCAGTCGGGCCATTGCCCCATTACCGCCTTAATTCACCCGTATACAAAGTCCTGCCCTTATCGATCCCCGGCCAGCGCCCCAAGAATGCCCGCAAGACGCTCCGGATCGCGCCGCGCGACGTTATGCCCAACCGGTACTTCGTGAACCCGCCACCCCCGAGTCGCCCCGCAACCGCTCGGTCAACTCCACGCACGGACTACCGTCGCGAGCGCTGGTTCGACGACCAACCGGTCACTGAGTGGTGCGGCACCTCGAGGGACACCTGTTCGACTGCTTCTCAAGGCCTTAGCGGAAGTCCTCGACGTGATCGCGAGCCCACTCGGCGAACGTGCGGCCCGGCTTCCCGGTCGCCTCCTGCACACCGGGCCAGGTTTGAGCAGAGCCGCATAGTCGACTTCCTGATCCCACCCGCCGTCTTCACCTGCGCTGTCCGTGTCCGCACCGCCGTAGTCGACGAAGCCCAGGCACGTCCGCGTTCTCCGCAGCGAAACCTCCCTGAGCCTTCAGCAACTCGCGTGCCTCTTCACGAGTCACCTCCTCGTACTGAACCTCCTCGCCGAGCGCAGCGCCGATGGCCTCGACCTGTTCCCGATAGGTGATCACTGCCGGCCCGGTCAACGTGTAGGCCTTTCCCACATGCCCGTCTTCCAGCAGTGCCGCTACGGCGACATCTGCGATGTCAGCCTCGTGCACCAGGTACGCGATCTGCGTAGCGAAGGGGTAGCGCACAACGCGCTCAGCACGGATCGACAGGCGCCCACACCTGCGCCATGTTCGTCATGAACTCGCCAGGCCGTAAGTGCGGCCAATCGAGCCCAGACCTCCACAGCTCGCTCCACGATCGGTGGTGGTAGGCGTCAAGACCGACGGTCACTGCGGCCGACGACAGCGCCACGATCCGTCGTACACCTGCCTGCTTGGCAAGCGCCACAACCTCAGCAGCCGTCTCCGGCACCGAGAAGAGATAGAGACGGTCAACGCCCTCTAACGCCGCCCAACGCTCGCAGGATCCGTAGATCACCTTGGACAACCTCCACACCCTCGGGCAACTGAGCCTTCGAAAGATCGCGCGTCAAAGCCCGTACGGCGACGCCCGCACCGACGAGCCGCGTGATCACCGCGCGACCGACCATGCCGGTCGCACCTGTCACCAACACCTTGATCGTCATGCCGTCGACGCTACGGCCGGTAGAGGCCTATTTCTGACCTCTACTGCCTCCCCGCGCACAGGAGATCACCAGGTGCCCGGGACGGGATTCGAACCCGTATGCCTTTCGGCTGCGAGGTTTAAGCTCGCTGCGTCTGCCGTTCCGCCACCCGGGCCGACGTCAGGGGATGACGATACAAGGAACGCGGGGTGGACCGCTCGCCACTGACTAACGTCGGTTGGCGCCGTCCAGCTGAGCGTGCGGCGGTGGGTGCGAGGGCGAAAAGGGCGGGTTGGACAGTGTTGGCGGTCCGGGGTGGGGCTGTTACAGGTAGACCTTGCGGGGGTAGAGGGCGTGGGCGCCTGCTACTCGGTCCAGGAAGAGGTTGCCGGCGCAGTGGTCGAGCTCGTGCTGGATGGCTCGGGCTTCGAAGGCGTCGGTGGTGAGGGTGATCGGGTCCGTCGTCCCGGGGAGGGTGCCGCGGACGGTCAGGCGGGTGGCTCGTTTGACGTCGCCGGTGAGGTCGGGGACGGACATGCAGCCTTCGCGGGCCTTCTCCTGGCGGGTGGCTTCGATCACCGTCGCGTTGCAGAGGACGAAGACGCCGTGGCAGGTGCGCGTCTTCGGGTGACCGGTGACGTCCAGGGCGAACATTTGTGCAGCTACGCCGACTTGAGGGGCTGCCAGGCCTACGCAGCCGGGTGAGACGCGCATCGTGGCGACGAGGTCGGCTGCCAGGGCGACCATCACCGGGTCCATGGGATCCACCTCGGCGCCCTCGGTCGCGAGGACGGGGTGCGGGGCGCGGATCACCTCCAGTACGTCGCCGGCTAGGCCGAGTTGGGCTGGAGTCCAGGTCTCGAGGAGCTGGTTGTTCACAGGTCGTCGCTCTCGGCTGGGCGCAACGTGACGCCGACGCCGAGCTCTTCCGCGGTGATCTCCAGGGCCCGCTGGAGCAGCTCCAGGTCCGCGCGCGGCCGGGATCTCGACCTCGGCCGTCAGCACATACAGCGCACCGCTCAGCCGCGTGGTCAGATCCGTGATGGTCCCGCCCACCGAGGCGATCATCCGGGTGACGGCCGACACGATGCCAGGCCGGTCCGCGCCGTGCACGCTCAGCATGTACGGCGCTCCGATGCGCCGCGTGGGCCAGTTCCGGCCCCATCTGGCGAACCGTGATCACCAGTTCGCCCCGCAGCGGCTCCAGCGCCTCCTTGACCGCCTCGAAGTCGCCGGCGCAGACGATCATCATCGCGAAGTGGCCGCGCAGCAGCGTCATCGAGGAGTCCTCGAGGTTCACACCGGTGCCGGCCAGGGCCTCGGTGACGTCGGCGATGATGCCCGGGCGGTCCGGACCGATGACGGTGACTGCGAGCTGACTCATGGCGCAGAACCTACCTGGCCGAAAGTCTCGGCCCGGTGCTACTTCGGTATCTGGACCGCCTTCAAGCCCTCGAACACCCCCTCGGGCCCACTATCGTCGGCAGTATGACCGGACATCCCAGGCGGAGCCGCCGCGACTGGGTGGTCGACACGTTCGTCTTCATCGCGGCTCTGCTGGGCAGCATCCTCCTGTACGACGCGGGCGAGCACGACCCGATCTCGTCCGGCCTGCTCGCGCTCGACTTCGTCAGCGGGATCGTGCTCAGCTGCCTGCTCTGGTTCCGCCGCCGCTGGCCGGTGCAGCTGGCGATCCTCGCGGCCGTGCTCACGACGTACTCCGACGCGGCCGGCGCGGCGACCCTGATCCTCGTCATGACCGTGACGATCCATCGGCCGCTCCGCGCCACCTTCTGGGTCTTCCTGGCGAACATCGTCAGCATCGTCATCTACACCGAGGTACGCCAGAAGGCGGAGCCTTGGGGCATCACCATCGGCTTCTCCCTGGCGCTCTACGCGGCCGTCGTCGGCTGGGCGCTCTACATCCGCTCCCGCCGCCAACTCCTGCAGACCCTCAGAGACCGGGCCGATCGCGCCGAGACCGTCGCCAAACTCCAGGCGCAGCAGGCGCAGCTCCGAGCCCGCGAAGAGATCGCCCGCGAGATGCACGACGTACTGGGTCACCGTCTGTCCCTCCTCAGCGTCCACGCGGGCGCCCTCGCCTACCGCCCGGATGCCTCGGCCGAGGAGGTCGGCGGCGCCGCCGAGATCATCCGCGCCAGCGCCCATCAGGCTTTGCAGGACCTCAGAGAAGTGATCGGCGTACTGCGGGCGCCCGTCGGCGAACTCCCCCAGCCGACCTTCGCCGACCTGCCGATCCTGGTCGAGGACTCGCGCAAAGCCGGTCTCCCGGTCGAACTCGATTTCGATGCCCCCGGCATCCTTCCCGACCACGTCGGCCGTACGGCGTACCGGATCGTCCAGGAAGGCCTGACGAACGCGCTCAAACACGCACCGGGCGAACCGGTCCGGATCCGCGTGATCGGTGCCCCGGGCAACGGGTTGGAGGTCGAGGTGGTCAACCCGGCGCCGCATCGGCAGACCGGCGACGGGCAAGGGCTCCGCGGATTGACCGAACGGGCTGCCCTCGTCGACGGGCGACTCGAACACGGCCGGACCCCTGCGGGCGACTTCCGGCTCGCCGCTTGGATACCGTGGCCCGCATGACGATTCGGGTCCTGATCGTGGACGACGATCCCCTGCTCCGCGCCGGGCTCAAGCTGATGCTCGGCGGCGCCGGGGACATCCGGGTGGTCGGCGAGGCGGGCGACGGCAGCGGTGTGACCGGGCTGATCGACCAACTCTCCCCCGACGTCGTGCTGATGGACATCCGGATGCCGGGGACGGACGGCCTGACCGCGACCGAGACGCTCCGCCGCCGGCCGGGCGCGCCCGAGGTCGTCATCCTGACCACGTTCGACGCCGACGAGCACGTACTCCGGGCGCTCCGCGCCGGCGCGGCCGGGTTCGTCCTCAAGGACACCCCGCCGGCCGAGATCGTCGAGGCGGTCCGCCGGGTCGTGAACGGCCAGCCGGTGCTCTCCCCCGCGGTGACCAAGCGGCTGATCAGCCGGGTCGCGGACTCCGGTCAGGACCAGCGCAAGGCGAAGGCGACCGATCGGCTGGCGGTACTGAACGACCGGGAACGCGAGATCGCCGTCGCGGTCGGCGAGGGCAAGTCGAACGCCGAGATCAGCGCGACGCTCTACCTGAGCGTCCCCACGGTCAAGACGCACGTCTCCCGGATCCTCACCAAGCTCGACCTCAACAACCGGGTCCAGATCGCCCTCCTCGCCCACGACGCCGGCCTCCTGGACGAAACCCGACACCCGTAGGCCACCCGCCGGTCACCCTTTCCCCTTAGCGTGGGGTAATCCGCCCCGCCCTCGGAAGGCTTACCCATGCGCCTGCACGTCCCCTCGCGCCTGCTCGTCGGAGGACTCACCCTCACCCTCCTCGCTCCAGCTCTCCCACCCTCAGCCGCCGCAACCGGCGCCGCCTCGGCGACCGGAGCACAACTCGCGACAGCAACCGCGGGAACCGCGGGAAGCGCGGGGAGCCCGGCGAGCGCGCCGGTGACCGATCCGGCGGCGTATGTCGATCCGTTGATCGGGTCTGCGCGGGACGGGAACACCTGGCCGGGGGCGGTTCGGCCGTTTGGGATGATTTCGTGGAGTCCGACGAGTACTCGGGGCGATCAGACCAGCACCGGGGCGGCCAACGGCTACCAGTACGACACGACGCGGATCCGCGGCTTCAGCCTCACCCACGTGAACGGCGCCGGCTGCAACCCCGGAGCGGCCGGCGACGTACCGATCCTCCCGTACGCCGGGGAGGTGGACTCCTCACCGACCGCGGACACCAAAGACGCCAAGTACGCGAGCAACTTCACCCACGCCGACGAGGTCGCGAAACCCGGCCGCTACACGGTCACACTCGACAGCGGCGTGAAGTCCGATCTGGCAGTCACCACCAGAGCCGGAGTCGGTGATTTCTCCTTCCCAGCAGGCAAACCGGCCAACCTGTTGTTCCGTACGTCGAACTCGCTCAACGGCAGCCAGGACGCCGAGATCACCATCGACCCGACCCACCGCAAGGTCACCGGATCGGTGCTCACCGGCGCGTTCTGCGGTCGCCGCGCCAACGGCGGGATCAACAACCGCAAGACCTACTACCGCCTCTACTTCACCGCATCCTTCGACCAGCCGATCGTTGCCAACGGCACCTGGAAGGACAGCACGCTGTCACCGGGAAGCACCACAACCACCGGCGGCGAAGGTTATGCGACCGGCGCAGATCGGGCCGGCCGCGGTTCAGGCGGGTACGTCGGCTTCGCGCCGGGATCGAAGGTGCGGATGCGGATCGGCATCTCGTACGTGAGCCTGGCCGGTGCCGAACTGAACACCGCCGCCGAACTGCGACCGGGAGCAACGGTCGACCGGATCGCCGCCGACGGCTACCGCGCCTGGAAGAACGAGCTGCAGAACACAAGGATCACCGGCGGTTCCGAGGCACAACGGACGACGTTCTACACCGCCCTGTACCACGCGATGCTGCAGCCGAACATCTTCAACGACGTGGACGGCCAGTACCTCGGCAGCGACCAGGCGATCCATCGACTCGCGGCCGGCCAGCAAGCGCAGTACGGGACGTTCTCTGGTTGGGATCAGTATCGCGCGCACATCCAGCTCCTGGCGTTGCTGAAGCCCGACATCGCGGGCGACTTCGCCGCAGTCGATGTACCAGTTTGCCCAGCAAAACAACGGGATCTGGGATCGCTGGCTGCACAACAACGGCGCCACCCACGTCATGACCGGGGATCCGGCAGCGCCCACGCTGGCGACCTTCGCGGCGATGGGCGTCAACAACTTCGACAAAGAGGGCGCCTATGAGTCGCTCCTCAAGCAGGCAACCGTGCAGAACGCCGAGGCAGAGAACGACGGTGGTTGCCCTGGGCAATGCACTGGGCAACGACCGGCGCTGAACACCTATCTGGCCAAGCACTACGCACCGCAGGATGCCTGCCACTGTTGGGGCGGGGCCGCCGAGACGCTCGAGAACTCGCTGGCGGACTTCTCCCTTGGACAGTGGGCAACGAGGCTCCACAGGCCAGAGGCGGCAACTCTGCAAGACCGTGGGAGCTGGTGGAAGAACACCTTCAACCCGGCGACCGGATACCAGCAGGCGCGGAAGGCCGACGGCACCTGGCAGCCCGGCTTCACCCCATCGACCGATGTCGGCTTCGCCCAGGGATCGAGTGCGACGTACACCTGGATGGTTCCGCAGGACGTATCCGGGCTCGGAGAGGCGATGGGCCCCACAGTTGTCCAGCGGCTGGACGGGTTCTTCCATGATGCGGCCGGGAACTGGGCGGTGAAGGGCGGAAGTGCCCTCCGGTACGACCCGACGAACGAGCCTGGATTGCACACACCGTGGCTTTACAACGGGCTCGGTGTGGCCTGGAAGACGCAGGCGACAACCCGCGAGATCGTCGACACCGTCTATGGGACCGGGCCGAGCGGGCTGCCGGGCAACGATGATCTGGGGACGTTGTCCGCTTGGTACGTGTTCGCCGCGATCGGGTTGTTCCCGCAGACGCCGGGGCGGGCGGAGTTGCTGGTCGGGAGCCCGCTGTTCCCGAAGGTCGAGCTGCGCCGGAGCAACGGCGTACGGCTGACTGTGGAGGCGCCGGCGACCTCGGATGCCAACCAGTACGTGCAATCGCTGACGCTCAACGGCAAGGCTCGGTCCGAGTCCTGGCTGCCGGAATCGTTCATCCTGAACGGCGGCCGGATCACCGTCGGATTGGGAGCGGCACCCACTACTTGGGGCACCGCTCCCATCGATTACTGAGCTTTACTTGGAGCCCGCCGCGCGACGGAACTCGTCGTTGGGGGTCTGCAGGCTACCGAGGCTGGTGACCTCGCGGCGGAAGAACAGCGCGAGGGTCCAGTCGAGGATGACCCGGGCCTTGCGGTTGAAGGTGGGGACGCGGGAGACGTGGTAGGTCCGGTGCAGGAACCAGGCCGGCCAGCCCTTCACCTTCACGCCGTACAGCTGGGCGACACCCTTGTGCAGGCCGAGGCTCGCGACCGAGCCGACGTACTTGTGCTTGTAGTCCTGCGGCGGCTGCCCGTCGACGACGCGGAGGATGTTCGCGGCGAGACGGTGAGCCTGGCGGACGGCGTGCTGGGCGTTCGGGGCGCAGAACGCGCCGGTGTCCGAGGTGAGGTCCGGGACGGCCGCGTTGTCACCGGCAGACCAGGCGTCGTTCTCGCCCTCGATCCGCAGGTTCGGGAGGCACTTGAGCCGGCCGCGCTCGTCCAGCGGGAAGTCGGTCATCGCGAGCGCCGGGTTGGCCTTCACGCCGGCCGTCCAGACGATCGTGTCGGCGTCGAACTCCTCGCCGTCACTCAGTACGACGTGGCCCTTCTCGCAGGACTCCAGCCGGGTCTCCAGCTTGATGTCCATGTTGCGCTTGCGGAGCTGGTCGACCGTGTACTTGCCGAGCTCCTCACCGACCTCCGGGAGGATCCGGCCGGTCGCCTCGACGAGCACCCAGCGCATGTCCTCGGGCTTGATGTTGTCGTAGTACCGGGTGGCGTAGCGGGCCATGTCCTCGAGCTCCGCGAACGCCTCGACACCTGCGTATCCACCACCGATGAAGACGAAGGTCAGCGCGGCCTTGCGCAGCTCCGGATCGGGCTGGGACGACGCGACGTCGAGCCGGTCCAGGACCTTGTTGCGCAGCGCGATCGCCTCTTCGACGTTCTTGAACCCGATCGCCTGCTCGGCGAGGCCGGGGATCGGCAGCGTGCGCGCGATCGAGCCGAGCGCGACCACGATCTGGTCGTACGCGAGCTCGTAGTCCGGGCCTTCCTCGGGCATCACCTTCGCGACCTTGTGCGCGTGGTCGATGCCGGTCACCCGGCCGGTGACGACCCGGCACCCCTTGAGCGTCTTGCGCAGCGGCACCACGACGTGCCGCGGCTCCACCGAGCCGGCCGCCGCTTCGGGCAGGAACGGCTGGTAGGTCATCACGGACCGCGGGTCGACCACGGTCACACGGATCCTGCCGCGCCGGGCGGCCTTGCGCAGGCCGTACGCGGTGTACATCCCGACGTAACCGCCCCCGACGACGAGGATGTGCGGTACCTGGGCTGTCATCCGGTTCACTCTCCCTGAGTGGTTCTCCAACTTCATGTCTACTTCAGGATACTGCGCTCGTGAAAACTTTCACAAGCCCTCTTCCGAGTGATCTCACCCACCGGAATCTCCCCCGTTCGAGGGTCCTGCCACCCCTATCGTGCGGCCTCCCGCCGCCGGGAACCAGTAACTCCACCATCCGTCCCGCCACCCGGTACACAACCGCAAACCCCCGGACGCCGATCGGCGTCCGGGGGCAAGGGCGTGACGGCCGGTTCAGACCGTGAGCAGAACCTTGGTGGCGGTGCGCTGGTCCATGGCTCGATAGCCCTCGGCAGCCCGGTCGAGGGGCAGGGTCAGGTCGAAGACCTTGCCAGGGTTGATCTTGCGGTCCCAGATCAGCTGGACGAGTTCGGGCAGGTACTGCCGGACCGGGGCGGGGCCGCCGTGGATGTGGACGCCGGCCATGAACAGTTCGTCGCCGGGGATCGCGACATCGTGCGAGACGCCGACGAATCCGACGTGACCACCCGCCCTGGTGGAGTGAATGGCCTGCATCATCGCCTCCTGCGTGCCGACCGCCTCGATCACCGAGTGCGCTCCGAGCCCACCGGTCAGTTCCTTGACCCGGGCCACGCCTTCCTCGCCGCGTTCTTCGACGATGTCGGTGGCGCCGAACTCCTTGGCCAAGGCCTGGCGGTCGGCGTGCCGGCTGAACGCGATGATCCGTTCCGCGCCTAGTTGCTGGGCCGCCAGGATGCCCAGCAGGCCGACGGCACCGTCACCGACGACCGCAACCGTCTTACCCGGTCCGACCTCGGCAGCGACCGCGGCGAACCAGCCGGTGCCGAGCACATCGGAAGCCGCCATCAGCGAAGGAATCAGGTCCGGATCGGGCATTCCCGGGGTGGCGACGAGGGTGCCGTCGGCCAGCGGGATGCGGGCCCGTTCGGATTGGGTGCCGAGGGTCCCCATCAGGACGCGGTGCACGCAGTAGGCCTGGTAGCCGGCCTGGCAGATCTCGCAGGTGTTGTCCGAGGCCCAGAAGGAGCCGACCACGAAGTCGCCGACCTTGATGGTCCGGACCTCATCGCCGATCTCCTCGACGACACCGACGTACTCATGGCCCATCACCTGGTGGTCGACCGGCTCGGCGCCGCGGTAGGGCCACAGGTCGCTGCCGCAGATGCAGGTCGCCGACAGCCGGATGATCGCGTCGGTCGGTTCGATGATCTTCGGGTCCGCGCGGTCCTCGACCTGAACGTTCCCGGGGCCGTACATCACAACCTGGCGCATCGCGTGCTTCTCCTCCTCGTCAACGAGCCCTCCGAATGGGGGCACTTTCCCAGTGAAGCCGTCGGCTTGCCGGGGAAGAAGTCACTGTCGATGGGTGTACTGACAGGGCATCCTTCATGCCCTTGTCACCGCTGGCCGGCGGGCTAGGGTCGGAGTCGTGGACAACCGTCAGGAGGTACGCGAGTTCCTCACCACTCGCCGTGCCCGCATCACCCCGGACCAGGCAGGGCTGCCCGCCACCGGTGCCCGGCGGGTGCCTGGTCTACGCCGCAGCGAGGTCGCGACGATCGCCGGACTCAGCGTCGAGTACTACGCCCGCCTCGAGCGCGGCCAGATCGCGGGAGCGTCCACCGGCGTACTCGACGCACTCGCCCGGGCGCTGCAGCTGGACGACACCGAACGCGCCCACCTGTTCGACCTGGCCCGGGCCGCCGACGGGATCCCGGTCTCGGGCCGGCCGCGCCGCCGTACGCCGGGCAAGGCCGCGTCGCGGCTCAGCCTGCAATGGGCACTGGACGCGATCAAGGACGGCGTCGCGTTCGTCCGCGATCCGCACCAGAACCTGCTCACCACGAACACGCTCGGCCGGGCGTTCTACTCACCCGTCATCGGCGACGGCGGCCGCACACCGAACCTGGCCCGGTTCCAGTTCCTCGATCCGGCCTCGCGGGACTTCTACCCGGACTGGGAGCTGTTCGCGCAGATGTGCGTCGGCATCATGCGCGCCGAGGCCGGCCGCGACCCGCACGACCGCGGTCTCCAGGACCTCGTCGGCGAACTCTCCACCCGCAGCGAGACCTTCCGCCAGTTGTGGGCCGACCACAACGTCCGCACCCACGGATCCGGCACCAAGCGGTTCAACCATCCCGTCGTGGGCGAACTCACGCTCGCCTACGAAGAACTCGCGATCACCGCCGAGCCAGGACTGGTTCTCCTGGTCTACACCGCCGAACCCGGCTCGCCATCGGCCGAACGACTCCAACTGCTCGCCTCCTGGGCAGAAACCCCCACGACTTCCAGCTAGAGGAATCCAACCTGCAGCTCCAAGCCAGCGACGGGGCTACAAGTCGGCTAGGGATTTGGCTCGGGTGAAGACGGCGTCGAGCATGGGTTCGGTGAGTTTGCCGGTGAAGGTGTTCTGCTGGCTGGGGTGGAAGCAGCCGAGGACGGTGACCTCGCCGTACGGGCCCGGTACGGCGTACTCCGACCGCGTGGCCGAATTTGGGGCGGGGACGGGGGACGGAGCCGCCGACGGCCTGGAGGGCGTTGAGGAGGACGTCGAAGCCGAACTTGCCGAGGCAGACGATCGCGCGGGTCGACGGCAGCACCAGTTCCAGTTCTGCGTGGAACCAGGGAGAGCAGGTGTCGCGTTCCTCGATGGTCGGCTTGTTGGCGGGAGGGGCGCAGCGGACCGCCGCCATCATGCGAGCGCCGATCAGGTGGAGACCGTCGCCGGCGTGGGTGCTCGTGGGTTGAGAAGCCAGACCTACCCGATAGAGCGAAGCGAAGAGCCAGTCGCCCGATCGATCACCAGTGAATACCCGACCGGTTCGGTTGCCACCATGGGCCGCGGGAGCCAAGCCGGCAATCAGAATCCGCGGCGACGAAGCACCCCAGCCGGCGATTGGCCGACCCCAGTACGGCTCGTCGGCGAAGGACTTTCGCTTGCTCAGAGCAACTTCTTCCCGCCACTCCACCAGCCGGGTGCACGCGCGGCAGACGGAGACCCTGGCGTCGAGTTCCGCCAGGGCATCCGTCGCCGGCAGGTCGTCGGCCAGCGCGGCTACGTCAGCAGCAGAGCCGGCAACCGGCGTACCGGCTGAAGCCGGATCTTCAGGCCACCCGGTCCCTGGCGGTACTGGGCTCTCGAACAGCTCCCCCGTCAACGGGTGCGGCAGTCGCATCCTGCAACTTTAGGCGACGGCTCGCAGGCACCAGCAGAGCCAGTACTACGGCCGCCGCCGCGATGCCGGCGATGACGACGAAGGCGTCGGTGTAGCCGGCTTCGAGCGGGAGACCGTCGGTCTGCAGATGTCCGGTGATGATCGACGAGACCACCGCAGTACCGATCGAGCCGCCGATCGTGCGGATATTGGCGTTCATCCCGCTCGCCGCGCCCGTCTGCTCCCGCGGCACGTTCTGCACGATCAGGCTGGTCATCGAGGCATAGGCGAGGCCGATGCCGATCCCGAAGAACGCCCCGGCCAGGGCGACCTGCCAGGACGCGGCATGGAAGGCGGCGAAGGCGATCGAGGCGACCAGGCTGAAGACGGATCCCAGTACCAGTTGGGCTTTGACGTCGACGCGGGAGGCCAGCGGGCCGCTCATGGAGCCCGCGATCGCCATCGCTACCAGCATGGGCAGCATCAGGAGTCCCGCGCGCGTGACCGAGGCGCCGAAGCCGTAGCCGGTCGAGCGCGGGATCTGCAGGAACTGCGGAACAAAGGCATAAGCAGCAAACATCCCTGCTCCGAACAGCAACGCCACCAGGTTGGTCGTCCACACGGCAGGCAACCGCATCATCCGCATGTCGATCAACGGATTGCGCGACCGCAGCTCGACCGCGACCCACGCCATCAGCAGCACGATCGCCAGCAAGAACAGCCCGATCGTCCAGCCAGAAGCCCAGCCCCATTTGGTTGCCTTGCTCAACGGGATCAGCAGTGCGACCAGCCAGCCGGACAGCAGGACCGCCGCGAGCCAGTCGACCCGGCCGGCTCCCCGCGCGCCCGACTCAGGAATGAACCGAACGGCGGCCAGCAACGCCAGACCCACCACCAGCAAGGGAATCCAGAACAGCCAGCGCCAACTCAGCGCCTCGATGACACGGCCGGCCAGGTCGCCGATGCGACCGAGCAAGGGTGTGGCTACCGCGGCTGAGAGGAGCCAGGCGGTGAGGACCCAGGTCACGGTGGCGGGTGTGGTGTGGAGTTGGCGCTGGATGATCGGCAGCGCGGGATTGACCAGCGATTGCAGCATCGAGAAGGCCGCTGTCGCCGACCCCAGGACGGCCAGGATCAAACCTGGTGAAGACATGCGTGTACGCGTGGAGAAGGTCCCTTAGGACAGTTGGAAGGCCCCGAGGTAAAGTCGAGGCATGCCTCCACTATATCGGAGGGATGCCTCCGGTACTAGCTGGATAGGGTGGTGGAGATGACAGAGAACCCGCGGACGCGACTCGGCGCGGCCGCCCGGCGCCCGCAACCGGGCCGATGCCCGGCGCAACTTCGACGCCCTGCTGGCCGCCGCCCGGGACGCGTTCGCCGAGCACGGCGCCGGCGCCTCGCTGGAGGACATCGCGCGCCAGGCCGGGGTCGGCATCGGCACGCTCTACCGCAACTTCCCGACCCGTCAGGATCTGTTCGAGAGCGTCTACTTCGGCGAGGTCGAGGAGCTGTGCGAAGCCGCCGACCAGGTCGCCGACCTGCCGCCCTGGGAGGCACTCACCACCTGGCTGCAGCGCTTCGTCGGGTACGCCGCCACGAAGCGAGCCATCTACGAGGCGCTCAACCGCGACTCGGAGATGTTCAAGAACGCCCGCGACGCGATGTACCAGGCCGGCGAGCCGCTGTTCGAGCGAGCCCAGGAAGCCGGCGAAGCACGCAAGGACACCAGCTTCGACGACGTACTACGGATGGTCAGCGGCCTCACCGGCGCCGGCTTCGTCGACGAGGAGCAACGCGACCGCGTCCTCCAGATTGCGCTAGACGGCGTCCGAGCCCAGTGACAACGCGACTCCGTCGAGGATGTCGTGCTCGGAGACCAGCAACTCGTCGTACACGAGGTTGTCGGCCAGCCGATCGTGCAACCGCTGCAGAATCAGCGCCCCGGCCCCGATCACATCGACCCGCCCAGGATGAATAGCCGGTACTACGGAACGCGCCGCCCGGGTCGACCCCATCAGCCAGGACGTGGTGTCGAGCAGCGTCGCCGCCGGAATCCGCGCGTGATGGATCACTCCGGGGTCGTACTCGGTCAGCTGGAGAGCAACCGCCGCGACCGTAGTCACCGTGCCGGCCACGCCCACCAAGCTCCTTGCCTCGGACAACGGCACTGCGCAGGACTCGAGTAGTGCGTCGACGTCCCTGGTCGCAGCCGTCATCTCCTCGATCGTCGCCGGATCCGACGCCAGATACCGCTCGGTCATCCGCACCGATCCCATGTCGAGCGACTCCGCCGCGATCACGCCCGGAAGCGTCGCCCAGCACGAGTTCGGTCGATCCCCCACCGATGTCCGCGACCAGATAAGGCCCCGGTACGTCGATGGTCGCAAGTCCCCCGGTCGCACCGGTGAAGCTCAACGAGGCCTCTTCGGCACCGGAGATGATCTCGGGCACGACACCGAGCCGCTTCTCGATCCCGGCGAAGAACTCGTCCCGGTTGCTCACGTCCCGCGCCGCCGAGGTCGCGACGAAGCGGACGCGCGCCACGTCCGCAGTACGGATCAAAGCCGCGTACTCCGAGGCTGCGGTGAAGGTCCGCTGTAGGGCTTCCGGTGCGAACGCTCCCGTAGAGTCGACCCCCTGCCCGAGCCGGACCACCCGCATCTGCCGATCGACGTCCGTCAGCACCCCGTCGGCATAGTCCGCGATCAGCAACCGGATCGAGTTGGTCCCACAGTCGATCGCCGCGACGCGAAGCGCGTCAGTCATCGAGCCGCTCGGCGTCGGGCGCCTGCCCGCTCCGCCCGTCGGCCGAGGCGGCGGCAACGCCCGCCGCTTCCGGAGCCGCATCGACGCTCGCCGCATCCGGCGTTGCGGCCACGCACGGACCGCGACGGCCCCAGTCCGACAGCGCGGCGAGCGCCTCGTCCCCCAGCGGATTCACGCCCGGGCCCGACGGCCAGGGAGTGGCCGATCAGGACGTGCAGGCATTTGACGCGGGTGGGCATGCCGCCGGCGGTGATGCCGTCGATCTCGGCGACGTGCTCGATCGATTCGCGGTGCGCGAGGTACGACTCGTGCGCCGCCTGGTAGGCCTTCGGCGAGTTCCTCGTCGACCGCGAGGCGCTCGGTCATCTCCTTCATCATCCCGCCGGCCTCGAGCGTCCCGATGGCGGACGCGAGGCGCGGACACGTGATGTAGAAGGTGGTCGGGAACGGCGTACCGTCCGGCAACCGCGGCTCGGTCTCCACGACATCCGGCAGCCCGCACGTGCACCGATGGGCGATTGACCGGATCCCGCGAGCGGTACGGCCGAGCTGCGCGCTCACCGCCGCCTGGTCAGCAGCGCTGACCCCCGTCTCGCTGCCGGCTCCTCCCACCTCACGCCCGCTCTCGTCCGAGGTGCTGGATTCGCCTGCGCTTGCTGAGGTCACCGATTGGCCTTGGGGGTGAGGATGGGTTTCGGAGTGGGTTTCGCGGGCGGCGGGGTGGCCGGTTTGACCGGCTTGCCGGCGCCTTGCACGCTGCCCCACAGCTTCGTGTACCAGGTCGGGTCCTGCTTGTCGGCCGTCGGATCGGTCGGGCCGGCAGGCTCCGGCGGCGCACCGACCGGCTTGCCGTCGGCACCGATCACCCGGTAGCCGACCTCGCCCGGCATTACCCAGCCGAGCCGCTGCCGGGCCTGGGCGCGAACATAGGCGTCGTCGTTCCAGCGGGCGATCTCGTCGTCCAGCTGGTTGACCCGCTTCTCGCGATCGCGGATCTCCTGCTGCAGCGCGCTGATCTGCTGGTGCTGGTCGAACCAGACCCGCAGGCTCTGCGCATACGAGACGACCAGCGCACCGAGCACGAGCAGCACGACGGCTGCCCGGCCGGTGAGATTACGGGAGCCCCGGGTCCGGACCGGGCCGGCCGGGGTCCCCGTCGTACGGCGTTTGGGCTGGTGGGCGTCCCGGCGGGCAGGTGGACGCGACTGGCTGCGACTCGCTGGTCGCGAGCCAGGCCGTGCACCTGGATCCCGGCGGGAGGACATCCAAGAACCTTAGCTCGGTCAGCCCTTGAAACGCGGGAACGCCGAGCGTCCGGCGTACCGGGCTGCGTCGTCCAGCTCTTCCTCGATCCGGAGCAGCTGGTTGTACTTCGCCGTCCGGTCCGACCGGGCCGGGGCGCCGGACTTGATCTGGCCGCAGTTCGTCGCGACCGCGAGGTCGGCGATGGTGGTGTCCTCGGTCTCGCCGGAGCGGTGGCTCATCATGCAGGTGAAGCCGTTGCGGTGGGCGAGGTCGACGGCGTCCAGCGTCTCGGTCAGCGAGCCGATCTGGTTCACCTTGACCAGCAGGCGTGTTCGCGGCCTTCTCGTTGATGCCGCGCTGCAGCCGCTCGACGTTGGTGACGAACAGGTCGTCGCCGACGATCTGGATCTTGTCGCCGAGCTGACCGGACAGGTTGATCCAGCCGGCCCAGTCCTCCTCGTTCAGCGGGTCCTCGATCGAGACGATCGGGTACGACGCCACCAGGTCCGCGTAGTACGCGATCATCTCGTCGGACGACTTCTTGCCGCCCTCGAAGGCGTACACGCCGTCGGTGTGGAACTCGCTCGCGGCCACGTCCATGGCCAGCGCGATGTCCTTGCCCGGCTGCAGGCCGGCCTTCTCGATCGCGACCAGGATCAGGTCCAGCGCGTCGCGGTTGCTCGGCAGGTTCGGCGCGAAGCCGCCCTCGTCGCCGAGGCCGGTGGACAGGCCGCGCTCGTTCAGCACCGCCTTCAGCGCGTGGTAGACGCCGGCACCCTGCATCAGGGCCTCGGAGTAGGTCGCCGCGCCGATCGGGGCGATCATGAACTCCTGCACGTCGACGTTGCTGTCCGCGTGCGAACCGCCGTTGAGGATGTTCATCATCGGGACCGGGAGCACGTGCGCGTTCGGGCCGCCGACGTAGCGGTACAGGTCCAGGCCGGCGCTCTCCGCGGCGGCCTTGGCGACCGCGAGGCTGACGCCGAGGATGGCGTTCGCGCCCAGCTTGGCCTTGTTCGGGGTGCCGTCCAGGTCGAGCATGGCCTGGTCGATCAGCCGCTGCTCGTGGACGTCGTACCCGACGATCTCCTTGTCGATGTCCTCCAGGATGGCCGCGACGGCCTTCTGGACACCCTTGCCGCCGTAGCGGGACTTGTCCCCGTCGCGCAGCTCGACGGCCTCGAACTGGCCGGTGGAAGCGCCGGAGGGCACTGCCGCCCGGGCTACGGTGTCGTCGTCGAGCAGAACCTCGACCTCGACAGTGGGGTTGCCGCGGGAATCAAGAATCTCGCGAGCGCCGACGGCCTCGATGGTGGCCACATCTACTCCTCTGTTCACACCTGATGTCAGCCCCGAGCCTAGCCTCCAGACCACCAGGCTCAGTGGACCGCGTCCGCCTTTTCCACAACGCCGATCGCGTACGCAGGCACGAATCTGCTCAGCAGCACGCCGTCCGGCGCCTCGAACACGAGCTCCCGCAGCTCGGCCGGCTCGATCCCGAGCGTGGGCTACTGGTCGGATTCAGTGGTGCGGATTTGGTCGGCGAGGGCGTGGGTGGCGGTGCGGAGGGCTTGTTCGGGGTCGATGCCTTCGGCGCGGGCCTCTTGGACGAGGAGGAGGAGTTTGTCGCCGAGGGTGGGGGTGGTGGGAGGTTCGTAGGGGTGGATCTTGGCGGAGCGGCCTAGGACCTTGTCCGCGAGGGCCAGGGCGGGGAGGGCTAGGGGGATGCCTTCGAGGACCGAGGTGCGTTGTTTTTCGGCGGCCTTGATGGTTTCCCAGTTCGCCTCGACGGCGGCGGCGTCGGCGGCTTCGACGGAGGCGAAGACGTGGGGGTGGCGGCGGATGAGTTTTTCGACGATGCCGGCGGCTACGTCGTCGATGGTGAAGCCTTCTTCGCCGTTCTCGGCGGCTATGCGGGAGTGGAAGGCGACCTGCAACAGCAGGTCGCCGAGCTCTTCGCGGAGGTGGTCGCGGTCGCCGGTGTCGATGGCTTCGAGGGTTTCGTAGGTCTCCTCGAGGAGGTACTTCGCCAGGGTCTCGTGCGTCTGCTCCTGGTCCCACGGGCAGTTGCTGCGCAGGCGGTCCATCACGCGCACGAGGTCGATCAGCCGCGCTCCCGGTACGTCGTACGAGCCGTGCACGATCTCGACCTCGTACTCCGGCTGTGGGCCGGTCTCCGCGGCGCGGTGCAGCGCGTCGGCGATCAACCGGAGCAGCCCCGGCTCGCCGTCGTCGCCAACCAGCCAGGCCACGCGTGCGCCGGAAGAAGCGGCGGAGGTCAACCGGGCCCAGTGGTCGTGAGCATCCCCGTCGACCAGCCCGACAATGTAGCCGGAGCCGATCAACGCCTGCACATCCGGCCGCTCGGTCAGCGCACGAGACACCTCGCCGCCCGGGTCCCCGCTGATCGGCGTCCCGGAGGCTGCCTCGCCGCCGGCCGGCGTACCGGAGGCGGCGAGGACCTCGTCGGCCTCGTCGAAGGCTGCCCAGGCGGGGCGGGTCAGGAGGCCGGGAGCTACTCGGGGGCTGGTGAGGACGACCTTGATGGAGCCGGTCACAGGAGGGAGATCAGCCCTGCGGTTCGGGGGCCGGCTGGTTCGGGTCCTGGGCGTTCGGGTCCTGGGCGTTCGGGTCGGCGGGCTTGCTGGTGCTGGCCTCGGTCTGCTTGGACAGGGTCGAGAGGGAGCCGGAGACCTTGCCGTCGATGCCGGCGTCGGTCCACTTGCCGAACCGCGGCGCGATGTCGATGGCGATGTTCTTCGAGGCGTCCTTGACGATGGTCAGGCCGGCCTGCTGGGCCTGCTGCGCGTTCGGGTCCTTGAGTCCGGTGCCGCCGCCGAGCTTGATCGTGCCGATCCCGGCCACGGCGAAGTTGTGCAGGAAGCTGTTCGCGACCGGGTCCTTGGCGAACTTGTCGTAGATCGCCGGGTCGGAGACCGCCGACTTCATCGCCTCGGCGACCTCGGCGTCGGTGATCGTGATCGACCGCTGGTCGGCGATCTGCTTCACCAGCGCGCTGTTCACCAGGTTGTTGAGCGCGACATCCGCGGTGAACGGCTGCCCGAGCGCCGCGCTCACCGCCCGGGAGGTCTTGTCGACGTCGGTCACCGAAATCTCGGTCTTGCCTACCGTAGCCGCGGCGCCGGGGTGGGTGCCCGCAGCACAACCGCCGAGCAGCACCACCGAAGCCAGTACGCCCGTCACCTTGACGAGGTTTCTGCTCAACGGACTCTCCTCCAGCATCAGGCCTTAGCCCCCACGGGCTCGGCGATCACATCGTCGATCAGTCTCGTACACCACTGCAGCAACTCCTGGTCGCGGAGCGGCTGGCCGGCGACCGGCCGGGTGGCAGGTCTTGGCACCAGGATCGTACGCAGTTGCGGCTTGACCAGACTCTTCGGGTACAGCCTGTTCAGCCGGAGCACCTTCGAATCGGGCAGGTCGACCGGTCCGAACCGGATCAGATTGCCCTGCAGAGTGACGTCCTGCAGCCCCGCAGTACGGGCGTGGTTGCGGAACTTCGCCACCTCGATCAGGTTCAGCACCGGCTGCGGGATGTCGCCGTACCGGTCGTGCAGTTCCTCGACCAGCTCCGCGATCCCGTCGGCATCCCGTACTGCGGCCAGCCGCTGGTACATCTCGAGTCGCAGCCGTTGCGACGGAACGTAGTCGTGCGGAAGATGCGCGTCGATCGGCAGCTCGATCTTCACCTCGGCGACGGTCGTCCTCCTCGGAGCCGTCGTTCCGGTACTCCGCGACCGCCTCGCCGACCAGCCGGACGTACAGATCGAACCCGACGTCCGCGATGTGCCCGGACTGTTCGCCGCCGAGCAGGTTGCCGGCGCCGCGGATCTCGAGGTCCTTCATCGCGACCTGCATACCGGCCCCGAGGTCGGCGTGCTGGGCGATAGTGGCGAGCCGGTCGTGTGCGGTCTCGGTCAGCGGCTTCTCCGGCGGGAAGAAGAAGTACGCGTACGCCCGCTCGCGGCCACGACCGACCCGGCCGCGGAGCTGGTGCAGCTGCGAGAGCCCGAGCAGGTCGGAGCGCTCGACGATCAGGGTGTTCGCGTTCGAGATGTCGATACCGGACTCGACGATCGTCGTACAGACGATGACGTCGGACTCCTTCTCCCAGAACCCCTGGATGACCTGCTCCAGCTGGTGCTCCGGCATCTGCCCGTGCGCCACGCTGACCCGAGCCTCCGGGACCAGCTGGCGGATCCGGGCGGCTGCCTTCTCGATCGTGTTCACCCGGTTGTGGACGAAGAAGACCTGGCCCTCACGCAGCAGCTCGCGCCGGATCGCGGCGGTCACCTGGCCCTCTTCGTAGGCACCGACGAAGGTCAGCACCGGGTGCCGCTCTTCCGGCGGCGTCGCGATCGTGGACATCTCCCGGATGCCGGTGATCGACATCTCCAGCGTCCGCGGGATCGGCGTCGCGGACATGGTCAGTACGTCGACCGCCGTCCGCAGCTGCTTCAGCTGCTCCTTGTGCTCGACCCCGAAGCGCTGCTCCTCGTCGACCACGACCAGCCCGAGATCCTTGAACGCGACCTCACCACTGAACAGCCGGTGCGTCCCGATCACCACGTCGACCGAGCCGTCGGCCAGCCCGTCGATGGTGGCCTTGGCCTCCTTGTCGGTCTGGAACCGCGACAGCGGCGCCACGTTCACCGGGAACGCGGCGTACCGCTCAGCGAAGGTCGCGTAGTGCTGCTGCACAAGCAAAGTCGTAGGCACCAGTACGGCGACCTGCTTACCGTCCTGAACAGCCTTGAAAGCAGCCCGTACGGCGATCTCCGTCTTGCCGTAACCCACGTCGCCACAGACGATCCGGTCCATCGGCGTGACGCGCTCCATGTCGCGCTTCACGTCGTCGATCGTCGCCAACTGGTCCGGCGTCTCGACGAACGGGAAGGCGTCCTCGAGCTCACGCTGCCAGGGCGTGTCCTTCGCGAACGCGTGCCCCTTGGTCGCCTGACGTGCGGCGTACAGCTTGATCAGCTCGCCGGCGATCTGGCGGACCGCCTTGCGTGCGCGGCCCTTGCGCTTGGCCCAGTCGCCGCCGCCCATCTTGTCGAGCGAGGGCTGCTCGCCACCGACGTACCGGGTGACCTGGTCGAGCTGGTCGGTCGGCACGTACAGCCGGTCGCCGGGTTGTCCGCGCTTGCTCGGCGCGAACTCGATCACGATGTACTCGCGAGTGGCCTTCTGTGCACCGGTTCCAACGGTCCGCTGCATCATCTCGACGTAGCGACCGACACCGTGCTGCTCGTGGACGACGTAGTCGCCGGGCGCCAGCTCCAGCGGGTCGACCGCCTTCTTGCGGCGGCTCGGCATCCGTTGCTGCGAGCGCCTTTCGGCCGCAGATCGCTGCCCGGCAAGGTCATTCTCGGTCAGTACTGCGAACTTGATGCCTTCGGCAATGAATCCCTGATCCAGCGCGCCTTGCGAGATGAGCACGACGCCCGGCTCGGGCACCCCGTCGATCGACTCGACGGTCCGGGCCGGCAGCTCCGCCTCGGAGAAGACCTCGGCCAGTCGCTGGGCCGGGCCGTGCCCCTCGGTGACGCAGACGACGCGCCAGCCGTCCCGCAACCAGGCGCGCACATCCTCAACAGCAGCAGCGGTTTCGCCGCGGTACCGGTCGACCTCGTGCGCGTTCACCTGACGGCTGCGGACCGCGCCGACCTCGGTGTCGATGTCGATCGAGATCCGCTCGCCCATCGAGTCGCGCAGGTCCGACGGCGCGTCGGTCGGCGCCGCCGCGAACGGCGACATGCTCCACCACGCCAGACCCTTGGCCAGCGCGTGCGACCGAACGTCCGCCAGCGACATGTACGCCGCCGCGCCCAGGTCGATCGGTGCGTCGCCACCACCGGCAGCGGCCGCCCACGAGGCTTCCAGGAACTCCTGGCTGGTCGCGACCAGGTCGTGCGCGCGAGCCCGGACCCGCTCGGGGTCGCTCACCACGACGTGCGTGCCGGCCGGCATCAGGTCGACCAGCAGCTCCATGTCGTCGACGAGGACGGGCGCGAGCGACTCCATTCCCTCGACGGCATGTCCTTCGGCGAGCTTCTCGAACAACTCGGAAAGCTCAGGATGTTCCTTGGCCAGTACTGCGGCCCGCGCGCGAACCTCGTCGGTCAGCAGCAGCTCACGGCACGGCGGAGCCCACAACCCGTGCTGCGCGATCTCCAGCGACCGCTGGTCCGCGACTGCGAAGTACCGGATCTCTTCCACGTCGTCGCCGAAGAAGTCGACCCGCAGCGGGTGCTCCTCGGTCGGCGGGAAGACGTCGATGATGCCACCGCGGACCGCGAACTCGCCGCGCCGCTCGACCAGGTCGACCCGGTTGTACGCCGCGCCGGACAGTCGCGCGACGACGTCCTCGAGGTCGACGGTGTCGCCGACGTGCAGCTGGACCGGGCGGAGATCGGCGAGCCCGGCGACCTGCGGCTGCAGGACGGAACGCACCGGGGCGACCAGGATCTTGATCGGGCCGGTCGTCTCGTCGGAGGGATCCGGGTGCGCGAGCCTCCGTAGTACGGCAAGACGGCGGCCGACCGTGTCGGAACGGGGTGACAGCCGCTCGTGCGGCAGGGTCTCCCAGGCCGGGTAGTAGGCGACCGTGCCGGGCTCGACCATGCACTGGAGTGCCTCGGTGAGCTCTTCGGCCTCGCGGAAGGTCGCGGTGATCGCGAGCACCGGGCGGTCGGCGCCCTGATGAGCAGCCAGCGCGGCCATCAGGACAGGGCGGATCGAACCGGGAGCGCTCAGGTCGAGCGTCGTGACGCCTTCCGTCCTGGCATCACGGACGGCCTCGGCCACCACCGGATCGGTGATCAGGGTGTCGACCAGACCAGCCAGCTTCACTTGGTTACCACTCTCACGAGTTGTACTTGGCTTGGGTGACTTGTCACGAGTTGTACTTGGCTTGGGTGACTTCTAGACCGTCGGTGAGCAGGGACTCGACCGCGTCGGCGCTGCGGTCCACCGCGAACGGCAGGTCCTTGCGCTCGGCCGGGGAGAACTCGTTCAGGACGAAGTCGGCCGGGCTCTGCCGGCCCGGCGGCCGGCCCACCCCGAACCGCAACCGATAGTAGTCACCCGTCCCCAGCGACTTCCGCAACGACTTGAGTCCGTTGTGCCCGTTGTCGCCGCCGCCGAACTTGGCCCGCAGTACGCCGAAGTCGATGTCGAGCTCGTCGTGCAGGACCACCAGCGCGGCCGGCTCCACCTTGAAGAACTTCAGCAGCCCGGAGACCGGACCGCCGGACTCGTTCATGTACGACCGGGGCTTGGCGAGGATCGTGCGGATCCCGCTGACCCTCGCCTCCACCACCTCGGCCTTGGCCTGCTTGTGCTGTTTCCAGCCGCCGCCGACCCGGGCGGCCAGCTCGTCGGCGACCATCTGGCCGACGTTGTGCCGGGTCTTGGCATAGGAAGGGCCGGGATTCCCCAGCCCGACGACCAACCACACGTCGTCCGCCACGAATCCCGGCCCTTCCTGATGTGAAGCTCTGCGCTTGAGGTGAGTCCTGTACTACTCGGCCGCGGCGGCGACCGGCTCGTCGGCCGGCGCGTCCTTCTCGATGCCCGCTTCGGCCTCGGCCTCGGCCAGCTCCGCGTCCGCCTGCTCGGCGGTCTGGGCCGCGGTCACGTTGATGACCAGGGTGTCCGGCTCGACGGCCAGCGTCGTACCGGCCGGCAGCTTGAGGTCGGACGCGTGGATCTGGGCGCCGGCCTCGAGGCCCTCGACGGAGACGGTGACGCCGTCCGGGATGTGGGTCGCCTCGGCCTCGACCAGGATGGTCTGGCTCTCGACGACGACCAGGGTCTCGCTGACCGCGTCGCCCTCGACGTGCACCTGGATCTCGACCTGGACCTTCTCACCGCGCTTCACGATGACCAGGTCGACGTGCTCGATGTGGCCCTTCAGCGGGTCACGCTGGACCTGCTTCGGGAGCGCGAGCAGGCTCTCGCTGCCCTCGACCTCGATCAGCAGCAGGGCGTTGGCGGTCTTCAGCGCCAGCATGGTGTCGTGACCGGGCAGCGTGATGTGCACCGGGTCCGTGCCGTGGCCGTAGAGAACGGCGGGCACCTTGTTGTCCCGGCGGATTCGGCGGGCAGCACCCTTGCCGAACTCCGTGCGCGACTCGGCTTGGATCTTGACCTCGGCCACGAGATGAACTCCTCAAGTGCGTTGCGGTGATCTGTTGTCAGTGGTGGAACCGGTTGCTGGCCTCAGCGGGCGCGTCTTGACTCCCGAACAGGCGTCAGGCAACGAACCACCGCGTCGATCACGGAGCCGCGCCCGCCAGGTCTTGTGAAGGACTTAGTCCGGGGGGCGTCCCTCGCCGAGGCAACCAAAACAGTCTACCCACCACTACGCCCAGACGTGAAATCTGGTCAAGAGGTACCGTCTGGGCTCTTCGGAGGTGACTTTCCAGTGCCGGGTAGTTTCCGGGCACCTTACTGAAAATGATTGTCGATTCAGATAAAGTGCTGCTCGTTCGCTTCTCATCCGACTTCTGGGGGACCTCGGTGACCGCCGCTCACCACCGTCTTCGGCCTGCCCTGCTCGCCGTCCTGACGCTGTTTTTCCTGCTCCTGCCCTCGTTCCGCTGTACGCCGCGGAGCCGCCCGAGGTGCTGCGGGCGGTCCACACCGACGCCTTGCACACGACGTACGACGGGACCTCGCTCGGGCTGAGCACGCGGATCGGGCTGGGCGAGTACCGCGTCGCCGACCCGGCCGGGCTGATCTTCAACCTGGAGGACAAGGGGTCGGCCGCGGGTCGAGCTGCCCGATCTGCCGGCGTTCGCCTTTCTGGGTCAGCCGGGTGATTCGGTCTGGATCGCGCCGGAATCGCAGGATCCGGAGCTGATCTGGCCGGGCTGGGACACCGAGACGATCGCGCCGGGGGTACTTGCGGGTGACTCGGTCGATCTGACGCTGCTGTCGTCGTCGGGGCCGGGGAACGTCGAGGTGTTCTTCAACTACGACGACTTCACGGGGGCGGCGCAGCGGCTGTTCAGCGCGGCCGACCCGGCCCTGCGCGTACTCCACCAGCCGATCGGACGACACGTGCACGCCAACTGGGCCTTCACCCAACTAGGCACCTACCACCTCACCTTCCAGGCCACAGCCACCACCACAACCGGCGTACCGCTCACCTCAGGTCCCGTCCTCTACACCTTCGTAGTCGGCCCGTATGAACCGTCGACGCCGACAACACCACCGGGCACTCCCCCGACCACACCACCCGGCACTCCTCCGACGACCCCGCCGGGAACACCGCCCACCACTCCGCCGGGGACGCCTTCCACCACTCCCCCTGGAACTCCCCCGACTTCGACGCCGACCGGTCCGCCGCCGACGACGCACCCAGCCGCCGGCGACCACGCCTACCACCAAACCGTCCGCCACCCCGACGCAGGCCGCGCCCCTTCCCAGCCCCACGCCCACCCACAGCTCCGATCCACCACCCAGGAGCGACCGGATCGAGAACCAGTCGGCCAAGCTCCCGCCCTGCGTCACCACCAGCACGCCGTCGGCTGGCGGAACGATCGCCAACAGCTCGCCGGGTGGCATCAACTCAGCCCGCGGCACCACCTCACCGGGCAACACCAATTCGCCGGGCGCTCCGGGTGGTGATCAGACGCGGACGGCGTTGTCTAACGGGCATGCCGACTACGCCGTACGGCTGGAGGGCGGGGAGCTTGCGGCTCCGGGTGAAGGACGGCACGAAACCCGGTACGCCGGTGTGGCGTGATCCGGCGAAGGTGACGATCCAGCTGACTGCCGCGGCGCAGACGCGGGCACCTGGTGGAGCGTTCGCGTTCCTCGGGCCGGCTGGTGCGCCGCTCTGGCAGATCCCGCAGACGCAGAAGGACGGCGTCGTCTGGCTCGGCTGGAACACCGAGGAGCTCTCGAGCAGCCAACTCTCCACCGGCGTCGACTGGCGGCTCGACCGCGTCACCGGCCCCGGCAACCTGGCCGTCTTCGAGTTCGACTCCTTCGGCCGCCCGAAGATCATCTTCAACTCCGGCGACGGCGTACCGGACACCTACCGCATCCCCCTGGGCACCCACGCCCACGGCAACTGGTCCTTCACCAAACCAGGCACCTACCACGCAACCTTCACCCACAAAGCCACCCTCACCACAGGAGCCACCTCAACCACCACCTCCACCCTCACCTTCGTAGTAGGCACCACCACCAACGCCACACCTCCGCCTACACCGGCACCGGCCGGACTTCGGCGGCCGACCTTGTGCCCCGGTTGAGTGAATCTCGCGCGGAAAACGCTCAGGTCATGCACCAAGTGGCCGCCGGAGCGAAGGTCACGGCTGCGGGGGGTGCAAGTTGGCAGCTACCGGGGGCGAGTTGGCGCTGGGTGGATCGCCGGTGGGGCTGGGCTTGTCGTGGCTGGGGTTGTGGCGCTGGTTGCTACTCGGCGTCGGCGGGGTGACGCGTGAGGCGCGGCAGGCGGGCGGCCGCCGCGGCGCTGGCGTTCGTAGTACTGGCCAGTGGTTGTGGTGCGCGGGGCTGCGGCGGGCGCGACGGGAAGCTGCGACGTCGTCACGACGACCGAGATTCTGGCTGATCTGGTGCAGCAGGTCGGTGGGGATAGGGTGTCGGCGTCGCTCGCTGGTGCCGGCGGGTGGCGATCCGCATTCCTATGAGCCGACGCCGGCGGATGCCAAGCGGGTGGCGAAGGCGGACGTGACGTTCACCAATCACCTGCTGCTGGAACCGCAGGCGTTGATCAAGACGATCGATGCCAACGCGGCCAAGGACACCCCGAACGTGTCGCTCGCGGAGGCGGCTGAGTCGTACGGCGCGCACGTGATCCCGTTGGTGGAGGACATCGGGCTCGACGTGCTCTGGCTGGGGTTGCGGGTGCGCGGCTCGGGCAAGGCGCGCGGCGCCACCCGTACGTCGTCCGTCCAGCTCACCGCCACCAAGATCGACGGCCCGGGCAAGCTGATCGCCTACCTCACCGAGTCGCTCGGCCAACCTGACCTGTACTTCGACTCGGGCAACCCGGCCGACAGTACGACGCTCCCGCCGGCCGCGCACACCCATCTCAACTGGGCATTCACCAAGCCTGGCGTCTATCACCTCACACTCGAAGGGAAGCTCGACACCGGCGCACCGCTCGGCAAAGGCACCTTCACGTTCGCGGTCGGGGTCGAGCCGCATCAGGTGAAGCCAGCTGATGGTGGTGTAGCGACGGTCCTCGATGACGGTCATACAGATCTCACCGTCGACCTCGACACCGGTCAGGTCTATGCGTACTCCGATGCGAAGCGCGTCGGGGCCGAGCAGTCCGTCGTACCGGCTGGGCGGGTCGTCATCGACGTACCGGGCAAGGCGTTGGAGACCGTGCCGGACGATCCGCGATTTGCCTTTCTCGGTACGTCGGGGGCGCAGATTCATCAATTGCCGCAGGCGGTGCTGGGTAAGCACGTGCATGGCGAGATCGATCCGCATCTGTGGGAGGACGTCGCCAATGCGAAGGCGTATGTGCAGCTGATGCGCGACACGTTGATCAGCGCGGATCCGGACGGGAAGCAGGTTTTTCAGGAGAACGCGGCTCGCTATCTTCGAGAACTCGATGAGCTGGATGCGTATGTGCGAACGCAGCTGGCGAAGATCCCGGCCGATCGGCGGCAGTTGATCACGACGCATGACGCCTTCGGGTATTTGGCTTCGGCGTACGGGATGAAGGTCGCGGGCTTCGTCGTACCGAATCCGGCGCAGGAGCCGAGTGTCGACCAGGTGCGCAAGCTGTCCGAGACGATCCGGAATCTGAAGGTGCCGGCGGTCTTCACCGAGCCGAATCTCGCGCAGCGGGCGTCCGTGCTGACCCAGGTCGCGCGTGATCGCGGGGTGCGGGTCTGCTCGATCTACGGCGATTCGTTCGACGACCATGCCCGGTCCTATGTCGCGATGATGCGGCACAACGCCGACGAGCTACTGCTCTGCCTGGGGGATCCGAAATGAAGCTGCTACTCGCCCTTTTGTTGCCGGTAGCAATTGTTCCGGCTGGTGTTCCACCGACCGAGCAGGTCGTGATCGCCGACGGTCACGTCGACCTCGGCCCGCGCTTCGTCGACGGCAAGTGGACGATCCAGCTGCGCGACGACACCGCGGATCCGGTTGTCTGGCGGCCCTTGGAGAAGGTAGTCGTCCAAGCATCCGACGCCGCCGTCGTGTCGGTCCCGTCCGACCCTTCCTACGCCTTCCTAGGTATGCCGGGCGCGAAGGTCTGGGTGATCCCGCAGGTCCAGCAACCCGGCGTCGTCTGGCCCGGCTGGAACACCCAAGACCCAGAAGTCGCGGCGCGCGTTGATCGCGAGGTCACCTGGAAACTCAACGGAGTCGAAGGCCCTGGCGCCTTCACCCTCTTCCTCAACTCGGACTTCGGCAAGCCGGCCCCCGTCTTCGACAGCCGCAAGCCCTATCCCCAAGAGACCGGCATCGACGCCAACACCCACGTCCACGGCAACTGGACCTTCGCCGCCCCCGGCACCTACCACCTCGACCATCACCATGACAGCCCGCCTCACCGACGGCACCACAGTCACCGACACTCGCTCCCTCCGCCTCCACGCCGGCCCAGGCGACCCCCAAGAAGCCTTCACAACAACAGCTGTTGTGAATTCAAAGGCGGACCACCAGATTCCATGGTTTTGGATTTCCGGTGCGGTTGTTCTGTTGGTCGTCGGCGTCTTTGTGCTGATCCGCCGGAGGCGAGCATGAGTGTTCTCCAGATCGAAGGTGTTGCGGTTGAGCTTGGTGGGCGGCTGGTGCTGCATGACGTGGATCTCGCCGTGACGGCTGGTGAGCAGGTTGGGTTGATTGGGCCTAATGGGGCTGGGAAGACGACCTTGTTGCGGGGGTTGTTGGGCTTGGTGGCGGTGAGTGCCGGGGTGATTGCTGTTGAGGGGCGGACGCCGCGGGAGGCTCGGGGGGCGGTGGGGTACGTGCCGCAGCGGCATGAGTTTGTCTGGGATTACCCGGTGGATGTGCGGACGGCAGTGATGACCGGGCGGACTCATCGGATCGGGTGGTTGCGGCGACCTGGGGGTGAGGATCGCGCGGCGGTGGCTGAGGCGTTGGAGCGGGTGGATCTGAGCGACCTGCACAGGCGACCGATCGGGGAGTTGTCCGGTGGGCAGCGGCAACGGGTGTTGGTCGCTCGGGCCCTGGCTCTGCGGCCGAGGTTGCTGCTGCTCGACGAACCGTTCACCGGGCTCGACGTACCGACGCAGGAGATTCTCACTCGGCTGTTCCGGGAGCTGACCGCCGAAGGACACGGCGATCTTGATGACCACGCACGACCTGCCGGCCGCGGCGGACACCTGCAGTCGGCTGTGCCTGCTGAACGAAACGGTCATCGCCGACGGCCCGCCCGACGAGCTCCGGGATCCCGCCGTTTGGCTGCGCGCCTTCGGGGTCGCCCGGTCCGAGCAACTGCTGCACAGCCTGGGAGTCGCCCGATGATCGAGTTCTTCACCGAGCCGTGGCAGCACGTGTTCATGCAACGCGCGTTCCTCGTCGTACTGATGTCCGGCGTCGTCTGCGGCGTGATCGGCAGCCACGTCGCCCTGCGCGGCATGGCGTTCATCGGCGACGCGGTGGCGCACGCCGTCTTCCCCGGCATCGCGATCGCGTTCGTCCTGCACACCAGCCTGGTCCTCGGCGGCATCGTCGCCGGGCCTGATCACCGCCCTGTCCGTCGCGGTCTTCTCGCAGAACAGACGGCTCAAGGAAGACACCGTGATCGGCGTGTTCTTCGCGGCCGCGTTCGGGCTCGGCATCGTGGTGATGAGTACGGCGCCCGGGTACGGCGGCTCGCTGGAGTCGTTCCTGTTCGGCTCGATCCTCGGGATCAGCGACGCGGACGTCCTCACGGTCGCCGTCGCAGGCGCAGTCCTGCTGCTGATCAGCGGCGCCCTGCACAAGGAGTTCGTCACCGTCGGCCTCGATCGCGAGACCGCCCGCTCGGTCGGCCTGCCGATCTTCTGGCTCGACATGGCGCTGTACGCGATGGTGACGATCGCGATCGTCATCTCGATCCAGGCCGTCGGCAACATCCTGGTCCTCGCGCTGCTGATCACCCCGGCCGCCTGCGCGCGCCTGCTGACCGACCGGATCGGCCGGATGATGCTGATCGCTCCGCTGATCGGCGCCTTCTCCGGCCTGGTCGGCCTCTACCTCTCCTATGCGCTCAACCTCGCCGCCGGCGGATTGATCGTGCTGACGGCAACCGCCGTCTTCATCGCCTGCTGGGTGTTCGCGCCCCGGCACGGCCTCCTCAGCCACCGTCGCAGTACTCCTGCAACGGCTTCAGTTCCCGCCCGTCCGTGAAAGGAAAGTCATGCGAAAAATAGCTTTGCCCGCTGTGGCACTGCTCGCTTTGTCCAGTCTGGCAGTCCCAGCCAGCGCCACCACCAGGGTCATCCTCGATCAAGGCCATGTCGACGTGATCGGCATCGCCTTCGAGAACGGCGCCTTCGACCTGCACGTGCACGACGAGGAGCACGGCGTCGAGTACGCGCCGTCCGAGGTCAATCTGGTCGCCAAGCCCGGCTCGGAGATCGCCGTACCCGACGACCCGCAGTACAGCTTCCTCGGTACGCCGGGCGCCCGCGCCTGGGTGCTCCCCCAGGTCCAGGACCCGGAGCTCCTCTGGCCCGGGATCGGCGCCGAGGAGATCGCGCCCGGTGTCTTCAAGGACGACGCTCTGAAGGTCGACGTCATCGGCGTCACCGGCCCGGCAGACGTCAGCGTCTTCACCACCGACGCGTTCGGTACGCCGACCGTGCTGGTTGACAGCGGCAACGGTCTGCCGGACCGGATCAACACCTCGGCCGGCGGTCACCTGCACGCCAACTGGGCGTTCGAGGCAGCGGGCACCTACAAGGTGAAAGTCAAGGTCAGTGGCACGGTACTTGCCACTGGCAACAAGTGCCTCCGCCGTCGCGACCTACACCTTCAAGGTCGCACGCGTGAAGGGCCGGGTGTTCGCAGGCGCCGCTACTGCCGCGCTGGTCACGCTGCTCTCGGTCTCACCGGCTCACGCCCTCACGACGATCTCCCAGGGTCACGTGGATGCGGTAGACGTCGACTGGACCGGCTCCGCGCTCACGCTGGACCTGCGCGACGGCACGGTGACGCCGAACGTCGACCGCAACCCGGCGGACGTAGTACTGAATGCTGTGTCGGCCAGCAAGACGACCGTGCCGTCCGGTACTGCGTACTCGTTCCTCGGTACGCCGGGCTCGGCGGTGTGGATCCTGCCGCAGACGCAGGTGAGCAGCATCGTCTGGCCGGGCTTCAACACCGAGGGTGTGCCGAGCGGCGCGCTGCAGGGCAACACCGCTCAACGTGAAGCTGGTCTCGGTCAGCGGACCGGCTGACGTGAGCGTCTACACCACCAGCTCACTCGGTAGCCCGACTGTCTGGTTCGACAGCGGCAACGGCCTGCCGGACACGCGGGCGATCGCCATCAACACCCACGCCCACGCCAACTGGGCCTTCGAAGCAGCCGGCACCTACACCGTCACCTTCGAGGCCACCGCCACCACGGCCGGAGGCACGGCAATCACCACGGGTCAGAAGACCTACACCTTCACCGTCCAGCCGTAACCCGTACTGCGTGGGAGAGGTGGCGCCCACCTCTCCCACGCGACTCTCGTCATCCTGCGCGTGAGAACGATCCCCCTCCACACCATCCACCTCCGCCCTCACCGACGCTCTCCAACCTGCGCGTGAGAACGATTACGTCGTAGGGTCTAGGGATGAGGATCGTCTCCTTGCTGCCGTCGGCCACCGAGATCTGTTTCGCTCTCGGGGCCGGGGACGACGTGCTCGGGGTGACGTTCGAATGCGACTTCCCCGCAGAGGCACGGCAACGGCAGATCGTCTCGACCACCAATCTTCCGGAGGGTCTGACGCCGGCCGAGATCGATGCCGCAGTTCGCGGCGAATGGTCGCCGCGGGCGAGGACCTCTACAAGCTCGACCGGGATGCGTTGCGCGCTCTCGATCCCGAGCTCGTCATCACCCAGGACCTCTGCGCGGTCTGCGCGATCGATGTCGACGACGTCGAGGAAGCGCTGTCCTATCTCGGCTGCCGGGCCGACGTCGTCACCACCGATCCGCACGATCTCGACGAGGTGTTCGACTCGATCGAGACCATCGGCGACGCCATCGGGCGCCCGGCCGGCCGGTTCGTCGAGGATCTCCGCAAGCGCCTCGCGAAGGTCCGGATCCAGGGCAGCACCCGGGTGATGCTGCTCGAGTGGACCGATCCGCCGTTCGCGCCCGGGCACTGGATCCCCGAGATGATCGAGTACGCCGGCGGCATCAGCGTCCTCGGCACCTCCGGCGTCCGCTCCGTCCGCACCACCTGGCCCGCGATCGAAGCAGCCCGCCCCGACGTCATCGTCTCCGCCCCCTGCGGCTTCGACCTCGACAGCGCCGCCGACCTCACCCGCGACCTCCTCGACCGAAACGTCCTACCTCCCGGCGTACCGGTCTGGGCAGTAGACGCCAACGGCTACTTCGCCCGCCCCGGCCCCCGCCTGGTAGACGGCGTAGAAGCCCTGGCCGGCATCTTCAACAACGGCCCAGTAGAGCCTTCCATCGCCAGACGCATCCGCTAGCCCCCAGGCTGCAGCCGGGCGCACCAGCGCATGTTGACCTGCGGTGGACCGGTGGATCCGTTAGGTTCCTGGCATGTTCTCGGGGTTTGTGGTTGTGGGGCTCATCGCCGTCTTGGGGTTCTCGGCGGTCATTGCGCTGGCGATCTGGCAGTCGGTCAAGCATCGCGACTTCCTGAAGGCTCGGGGGCAGGCGGCGATGCAGCTCGGGTGGTATCCGGCGCCGCCGAATCCCTGGCTGGTAGAAGTTGCTGCGGGCATCTATCAGCGGGGGAAGCCCGGGGAGATGTTCGCGGGTGACTTCCGCGGGCGGGGGGTGTGCGCGCTGGACTACAGCTACACGACGACCTCCACCGGGTCGGACGGTCAGACCACGACGACCACGCACCGGGTGTTCGTGGTCGCGCTCAACCTGCCGGTCGCGCTGCCGCCGCTGCGGTTGACGATGGACTCGAAGTTCCGGCGGATCTTCGGCGGGCGCGATATCGAGCTCGAGAGCAAGGCGTTCAACGACGCGTTCCGGGTCAACTGCGCCGACGAGCGGTACGCGTCCGCAGTACTGCATCCCCGCATGATGGAGTGGATGCTCCACAACCCCGGCCTCGAATGGCAGCTCTCCGGCAACGCCCTGGTCACCTGGGGCGGCGGCCATTTCACCATCCCCGACACACTCGCCCGGCTGGAGGTCATGACCCGAGTCATCGACCTGCTCCCGCCCTTCGTACTCCGCGACTACGGCCAGCCGACCTACTGACCCCCGTACTGCGGGCCGTCGCCGGGGCGATCTACTGGGCCAAGCGCGTCCAGACCTGGCGGAGTGCTCGGGCTGCATCGCCTTCCAGGCCGGCGTCGTCCAGGGTCTCGGCCAGTTCGTCGAACTCCGGACCCCATCGCCAGGCGACGCTGGTCAGATTCTCCGCCAGACGCAGGATCCTTGAGCGACCCGGCGTCACCTCGGACCTGCTGAGCCACCAACGCATCGGTCACGCCATGCTTCGCCGCCAGCTCGAACGCAAGCACGGCGAGCGCCGCCTTGCCCTTGTTGTAGAACGCGTACGCCGACTTGGCCGCGCTCGCCGCACCCGGCTCATCCCCGACGACCATCGGCGTCACGGCGGTACCCGACCAGAGCCCGGCCACCTGCGCAGCCGCAGTACCGGACAGCATCAAGTGGGTCGGCGAGGGTCCACCAACCGGCGGCGGCCCGACCACTCCCGCATCAACAAAGGTTGCCGAGGGCAACGCCTCTTGAGCAGCAGCGAGCGACTTCGGCGACAGCGGGTTCGCCTCGACGTAGAGCCCGTCGAATCCCTCCGCACCAACGCGGCGCGCGATCTCCAGAGCTCCCTGAGGAGCACACGAACAGAGCACGACCTCCGCCGATCCGACCGCCTCCGCGAACGGCGTACCGATCAATCCCGTTGCCTCGGCCCGCTCCACGGACGCCGTACTACGCCCTTCGGGCACCCAGTGCACCTCATGCCCCGCGACCACCAACTGCGCGGCGAGCTTGGACCCCATAGCCCCCGGGTGAAAGACAGCGATCCGCATTTCCAAGGCTCCTGACAAAGGATGAGAAGGGAAGGAAGGAAAGCGTGGAGAGGGGAACTAGTGCTGACCAAGATAGGTCAGTACTGCGAGCACCCGGCGATGGTCCTCGGGGTTCGAGACGAGGCCGAGTTTGGCCATGATGCTGCCGACGTGGGTCTCGACCGTGCGCTCGTTCAGCCACAGACGGCGGCTGATCCCCGCATTCGTGCACCCCTCGGCCATCAGCGCCAACACTTCCCGCTCCCGCGGCGTCAGCGGCGCGAGCCGATCGTCGCGATGCGGCCGTCCGATCAGGCGCCCGACCACCTCCGGATCCAGCGCCGAACCACCAGCCGCGACACGTGTCAGTGCGTCGAGAAACTGGTCGACATCCAGCACCCGGTCCTTCAGCAGATACCCGAAGCCGCCCGTGCTGACCAACTCCACCGAATGCCGGGTCTCAACATGCTGGGACAGCAGCACAATCCCCATCTTCGGCTGCGTGATCCGCAACCGACGCGCCGCGCGAGCGCCATCGTCCGTGTTGTCGGGCGGCATCCGGATATCAATCACCGCCAGATCAGGCAGCGTCTCGGCGACGACGGTCATCAACGTATCCGCATCCCCCGCCCGCCCCACAATCTCGTGCCCCGCATCATCCAGCAGCCGGGCCAACCCCTCCCGGAACAACGCAGAATCCTCCCCAATCACAATGCGCATGGGACCTCCCGTCGGGCGTCCCGATCGACAGGCAATAGCCCGCGAAACCGCTCCACCCACCGTCGCCCTGAGCGTGAGACCCAGCGAAGGCCCGGGCCATTGCCTGTCGATCGGGACGCCATCACCCCTCGCACGGGAGCACCGCCTCCACCGTGGTTCCGCGGCCGGCGGGGCTGTGCATCGACAGGGAGCCACCGACCGCGGCCACTCGATCGACCAGGCCGCTCAGACCCGAACCCGGGCGCGGCACCGCTCCCCCGCAGCCGTCGTCCTCCACGCGGATCCGGACGTCGTCGCCCGATCGCGCCACCCGCACCGCGATCGAGGTCGCCTGCGAGTACTTCGCCGCGTTCGTCACCGCCTCCGCCGCTACGAAGTACGCGGTAGTCGCCAGATCCTCCGGCAACTGCTCCGCCGGGATATGCAACTGCACCGGGATCGGCAGCGACTGCGTGATCGCCGTCAACGCCGCATGCAACCCATCATCGAGACTCGTCGGCCGCAACCCGTGCGCGATCTGCCGCAGCTCAGCGATCGCGGTAGCCAACTCCGCCACCCCCTGATCGAGCAGTCCGTTCACATCCACAGACCCGTCGTCGAGATGCCGCTGGGCAAGCCGCATCGCCATCCCCAGCGAGACCAACCGCTGCTGAGCCCCATCGTGCAGATCCCGCTCGAGCCGCCGCCGCTCGGCGTCACCGGCCTGCACCAGCCGCGTCCGACTCGCCTCGACCTCACGCAACGCCAACGCCAACTCCGCCCGCAGCCGAGTCACCTCGACCAGACTCGCCGCCCCAGCAGCAACCGCCTTCAGTACTGCGGGACCGCTCACCCCAGATGCCAGTACGCCGATCTGCGCGCCACCCAGCATCACCGGGACACCCCCTGCGGCAGCAACCGCCGTACCAGCGGCATCGACGAAGCCCGATGCCCCCGGGATCAGCAGTCCGACTCGCAGCGAGGGGTCGCGCAATGCAGTACGGAGTGCCTTCTCCAGCTCCTCCGGTTGCGCCTGTTCCGTGTGAATCCGGCGCTGCAGATCCTCGATCGCCAGTAAGGCGGCCCGGCGCGGCGGATACAGCCGCCGATCGACGACGCGCTGCAGCCGCGCCCGCAGCGGGGTCAGCGCCAACGCACAAACAGCCGTCGCCGCAGCGGCCGCGGAAGCAGAACCCTGACCGAGGAACAGCCCGAGTGTCAGCGCGCTCACCGCATAAGTGCCGAGCAGCACCACCGTCACGATCGCGTAGGTGACCGTGTCGGCGAGAACCCGATCCACGTCGTACAGGTCATGCCGCAGCATCGCGACTGCCACCGAAGCCGGCAGCGCGATCAGTGCCGAGATGCCGAAGACCGTCGAGACCAGCCCGGTCCGGCCGCTGACGAGGATCTCGGTCAGGCAGATGAACGGGTAGATCACCACAGCCAGCCCCGCCAGCGACAACCACTTGAGCTGCGCCCGGGCCCGGCCGGTCGACCGCCGGAACCGGATGAACAACGAGACCCCGGACGCCAGCAGCAGCAGGAGCATCGGCCAGAAGACGACCTCACTGAGCACCCGAACCAGCAAAGACGGCGTCCCGAACGGCCGTGGCAGATCCTGCAGCGGCGCCGGGAAGGGCGCGCTCGCGAAGGCGCTGAACGCCTGGTGCGCCAGGCAAAGCACCACCAGGAGCACCGGCACGACGCGCCAGCGACGCCCCGGCAGGCGCCCATCCGGGAAGTGGAGCAGGACCATCGCGACCGCGACGAACAGCCACCAGCCCGACTCGTCCAGCGCCGCGACCACCCGGCTGTCCAACGGCACTCCGCCCGGATCGGCGACCGCCACCCCGTAGTACACGTCTCTCGCCGACAGGAACATCGCACAAGCGCCGGCCCACGACAGCAACGGCCCGATCAGGTTCCCGCGCACGCGGAACGCGATCAGCAGCCCGAGCAATGTGATCGCCGCGCTCACCGTGCCCAGCGCGAGGTAGTTGCGCGCTGTGTGCGGACCGAGCGGATGCGTCAGCAGCAGCCAGACGCTACCCACCGGCATCGCCACGACGACGAGCAGGCAGGCGCCGAGCAGACCCCACCGCGGCCACCGCATGCCGTCAGAGTAAGTCCGAACCTTTCAGAAAGGCTCCGAGCCAGCACGGAGATCCGGTTCCGCGCCCGCTCCGATGTGCCGCACCCCCGGCCGGCGGTTCCCTGAAGACCTCAAACCACGCTTCGGAGGTTCCAGCCATGTCTACCGAAACAGCCCAGCTCACACCGGTCTCGGATCCGGTCACCCGCCGCCGGGTCGGCTTCGTCAGCCTCGTCCTGGCGATCACCGCCGTCGCGGCCCTCCCCGGCGGCCTCCTCTGGCCGTCCCCGGCAGGAGGCGGCGAGACCTACTCGTACGCCGATATCCAACCGCTCCGCGATCGCTGGTGGATGCTGCTGGTCTTCCTCAGCGCCAACCTGGTCCTGAACGTCCCGGCCCAGGCCCTGGCCACAGTCCTGCTCGTACGCCGTCGCGGCGCCGCCTGGGCGACGGCCGGCGGCGCGGTGATGTGGATCGGCACCGCCCTGTACGCCGTGGGCGTCGGAGGATGGGCCGCGACGTACTACTTCGCCACCTCACCAGCCGTCGGTCAGACCGCCGGGACCGCAGTGATGGATGCCACTGCCGACGACATGCTGCATCTGTTCTTCGCGATGATCACCGGCTCACTGATGGTTGCCGTGGGCACCGTTATCCAGTCGGTCGGGCTCTGGCGCTCGCACGCCGTACCGCGCTGGATCCCGCTGCTCTGGCTGACGACCATCCTGACCTTCGTCATCCCGGGCAACGGGGTCGCCGGGCTGCTGACCGCCGTACCGATGACCGCTGCATCGATCGGTACGGCGTACTACGCCTGGCGCGCGGCCGGTCGGGCCTAGGCGCGGCCCTCGAAGAGGCTGGTGACCGAGCCGTCCTCGAAGACCTCGCGGATCGCGCGGCTGATCAGCGGGGCGATCGAGAGCTCGGTCAGCTTGTCGAACTTGCGCTCCTCGGCGATCGGCAGCGTGTTGGTGACGATCACCTCCATCGCCTGGCAGTTCTTCAGCCGGTCGACGGCCGGGCCGGACAAGATGGCGTGCGTCGCGGCGATCACCACGCCCGCGGCGCCGTCGGCCATCAGCGCGTCGGCCGCCTTGGTGATCGTGCCACCGGTGTCGATCATGTCGTCGACCAGGATGCAGACCCGGCCCTTGACCTCACCGACGACCCGGTTGGCGACGGTCTCGTTCGGCCGGTCGATGTCGCGGGTCTTGTGGATGAAGGCCAGCGGCGCGTTGTTCAGCCGGGCCGACCACTGCTCGGCGACCTTGATCCGGCCGGCGTCCGGCGAGACCACGGCCAGCTGCTGGTCGCCGTACTTGTCCCGCACGTAGTCCGACAGGATCGGCAGCGCCATCAGGTGGTCCACCGGACCGTCGAAGAAGCCCTGGATCTGCGAGGTGTGCAGGTCGACGCAGATCAGCCGGTTCGCACCGGCGGTCTTGAACAGGTCGGCCATCAGCCGGGCCGAGATCGGCTCGCGGCCACGGTGCTTCTTGTCCTGCCGGGCGTACCCGTAGAACGGCAGCACCACGGTGATCCGCTTGGCCGACGCCCGCTTCAGCGCGTCGACCATGATCAGCTGCTCCATGATCCACTCGTTGATCGGCGAGGTGTGGCTCTGGATCACGAACGCGTCCGAGCCCCGCACCGACTCCTCGAAGCGGACGTAGATCTCGCCGTTGGCGAAGTCGTACGCCGACGTCGGCACCAGGCCGGCGCCGAGCTGCTCGGCCACCTCCGCCGCCAGGCCTGGATGTGCCCGGCCGGAGAACACCATCAGGTTCTTCTCGGTGGTCCGCTTCATGCCGCTCATGGTCATGCCTCCCGTTAGGCCTTCTCGCCAGTGTCGCTCAGCTTGCCCGCCTGCGCTGCTGCCTGCGTCTGATCTACTGCCGCTTGGGTTGCTGCCTGAGCAGCCTCGGCCGCCTTCGCGGTCTTCGTGCCCGCCCGCTTACGGGCCACCCAGCCGCGGATGTTGCGCTGCTTGCCGCGCGCGACCGCGATCTCGCCGGCGCCGATCGGCTCGGTGACCGCGGACCCGGCCGCGACGTACGCGCCGTCCGCGATCGACGGCCGGCGCCACCAGGACGGAGTTGCTGCCGACGAACGAGTACCGCCCGACGGTGCTGTGGAACTTGTTGACGCCGTCGTAGTTGGCGAAGATCGTGCCGGCGCCGATGTTGGCGCCCTCCCCGATCGTCGCGTCCCCGGCGTAGGTGAGGTGCGGAACCTTCGCGCCGTCGGCGATCGCGGCGTTCTTGGTCTCGACGAAGGTGCCGATCTTGCCCTTCACGCCCAACGTCGTACCGGGCCTGAGGTAGGCGAACGGGCCGACCGTCGCGTCAGCGCCGATCACCGCGCCGGAGCCGTGGGTGCGGATGATGCTCGCGCTCTCGCCGACCTGGATGTCGGTCAGCGTGGTGTCCGGGCCGATCGTGGCTCCGGTGGCGACCGTCGTCGTACCGTGCAGCTGGGTGTTGGGGAGCAGGGTCACGTCCTGCGCGAGCGTGACCGTGGAGTCGACCCAGGTGGTGTTCGGGTCGACGATCGTGACGCCGGAGCGCATCAGGGTGTCGAGCGTCCGGCGGTTCAGTTCGGCGCGGAGGGTGGCCAGCTGGACCCGGTCGTTCACGCCCTCGGTCTGCATCGCGTCCTCGGTGACGAACGCGCCGACCCGCTTGCCGTCGCGCTTCGCGATCGCGAGTACGTCGGTCAGGTACAGCTCGCCCTGCGCGTTGTCGGTGCTGATCCGGCTCAGCCCGTCGCGCAGGGTGGCCGCGTCGAAGACGTAGATGCCGGCGTTGATCTCGTCGATCTGGCGCTGCTCGGGGGTGGCGTCCTTGTGCTCGACGATCCCGGCGACGCTGCCGTCCTCGGCCGGGACGATCCGGCCGTAGCCGGTCGGGTCCGGGACCCGCGCGGTCAGCACGGTGATCGCGTTCGCGCTCTTGTCGTGCTCCGCGACCAGCTCCTGCAAGGTGTCGGCGGTCAGCAGCGGCACGTCACCCGACGTGACGATGACCTCGCCTTCGAAGCCTTCCGGTACTGCGGTCAGCCCCGCGCGCACGGCGTCGCCGGTACCGAGCTGCTGCTCCTGTACGGCGGTGCGCACGTCCGGGTCGATCGCGGCCAGATGGGCCTCGACCTGCTCCCGGCCGGTACCGACCACGACGACGAGATGCTCCGGCGCGAGTGCACGGGCGGTGACCACCGCGTGCCCGACGAGACTGCGCCCGCCGATCTCGTGCAGCACCTTCGGGGTCGCGGATTTCATCCGGGTCCCCTGACCGGCGGCCATCACGATGACCACCGCAGGACGATGGGAAGTCACGCGGTCTTCTCCTCGAGTTCCCTGCGAATTCGGGCGAGGCACTCGAAACGGGGTGCCTGCGCAAGGGTACTTGCTCAGCCCGCGACGCTGCGCAGGGACTCCACCAGGGTGGTCTCGGTGAAGCCGGTGTACTCCTTCATCAGCCGCTCACGGGCGAACTGGTTGTACCCGCGGCGGGCCACCTGCGCGTAGTACTCGGTGACCGGTTTCAGGCCGATCTGCTTGATCAGGTGCTCGACCGCGATCCAGCTGATGTCGTAACTGTCCGTAGTCGAGAACTCGTCGTCGCCGGGCAGCCGGGTCAGGTCTCCGATCACCCGCCGGTTGATCTCGGTCCGCGCGTTGGCGATCTCCAGGGCCCGGCCGGCCGCGACGACCTGCAGGTTCTCGGCGTACTGCGCCATCCCCTCGGCCAGCCAGCGCGGGGTGCTGTCGCCGAGCCGTACGGCGAGCAGGTGGACCAGCGCGTGCGCCTCCTTGGCCGTGTCGAACGTCGCGATCGCGTCCGGGCGGATCACCACGTACCCACCGACCGGCCGCGAGTCGGGACCCGGGCTCGGCATCGGCTGGATCCGGGCCGGCTCGTCGCCCGGGAGCATCGGCGGCAACTCGGTCAGCACCGTCGGCTCGCGCATCGCGACGACGACCGGGACGACCTGGAGGTAGCCCTTCCAGATCTTGCGGACCGACTTCGCCGTACGGACCGTCTGGTCGGCCAGCCGCTGCGCCAGGGCGACCTGGCCCTGGTCGACGATCACCAGGACGTTCTTCCGCTTGACCACGGCGATCCGGCCGAAGTCCCACGGCTGCCGCCCGGCGCCGATCGCCTGGTCGAGATGGTCGTCGGCGACCAGCACGAGGTGACCGTCGCGGACGGTGTACGTGTAGCCCACGTCGGTGGCGGTCTGGGCGAGCCGGGCGCCGAAGATCTGGTAGCGCATGCTGACCCGGAAGGTGCCGGTGGCGAGGCCGAACCGGCGTACGGCCAAGAGGATCGGTCCACACCTCGGCGCGCCGGTAGGTGACGAGCATGCCGACGGCGCGGAGGTTCTGGAACAGCAGGCGCTGCTCGGCCCGCAACTCGGGCGCGACGTCGGCGAGGAACAGGTTCACGTCGCCGGTCTTCACCGCGATCCCGCGGCGCGCGAGGATCGCGTCCACCGCCGCACCCAACCGGGGATCCAGGTCACCGGTCGCACTCGGCCGCACTTGTTCCGCGGTGGGCCCGCTCATCGCGGCCGCACTCAGGTCGAGGTTCCGGGGTCCCGGCGTGACGGCAAGCCAGAGACTGCCGCCCACCACCAGCGCGGCGACCACCCCCGGCCAGGCGGCAGCAACCCAGCGCCGCCCCGCCGCCCACAACCCCACCATCACAGCCCTCTCGCCCAGCCCCCACACCCAGCCCCGCCCAATAGTCGCCCACCCCAGATCCACAAACAAACCCGCTCGTCAAACCGAGACCTTCTATCTTGAGCACATGGATGTGGAGTTCACCGGCGAAGTCTGGTTCTGGCGAGGACCAGCACCCTGGTACTTCGTGACCGTGCCGGAGGACGAGTCGGGCCAACTCGAGGCCACCTCGACAGCAGTCAGCTACGGCTGGGGAATGATCCCCGTCACCGCCCAACTCGGCAACACGTCCTGGACCACCGCCCTCTTCCCCAAAGACGGCGCCTACGTCGTCCCCCTCAAAGCCTGGGTCCGCAAAGCCGAACAAATCGACGAAGGCGACATCCTCACCCTCCGCCTCACCGTCGATGTCTAACCTCAACACGCCTTACTACCGAGCCTTCTGTACTGCGGTGTTCGTGCTATTCGCCCTCGTCACCCTCGGCAGCCTTCTCGACCCAACCATCGACTCGGGCGAACCGGAGTGGCCCGGCTGGGTCTTCCTCGCCGTGCTCCTGGCGGCGATCGCCCGCGCAGTCCGCCTAGGCCTGAGCATCACACCGGACCACGTCGTCGCCCGCTCCTGGTTCACCACCCGCCGGATCCCTCGCTCCGACATCCTGACGGCCCGAGCCACGCCGTACGACGGCTGGAACGGCCTCTCGACCGACCGCGTCTGCCAGCTGCAACTCGAACTCCGCGGCCGCCGCGAGCCGCTCCCCGTCCGCTCGATCGTCGCCACCACGCGAAGCCGCAGGGTCCAGCGGATCGCCTACGCCCTCCGCACCGCCTGCCCTGATCCGCCCGGTCACCTAAAGTGTTCGGGGTGAATACCGCCGCCCTGCTCCTGGTGTTTCTCTTGCTGATCGGCGCCGTGGCCGCCGGCACCATCACCGCCCGGCAAGCACGCCGCCTCCCCGTCACCGGCGGCCCGACCGGCGCCATCCCCCCACGCGGCGGATCGGTGCCCGCCGACCCCGACGTGTCCTACCGCCCCGCCCCGCACCGGACCAAGCCGCCGGTCGAGAACGACGAAATCTTCCGCGCCGTAACAGCCGCCCTCGAAGCCCACGGCAAACGCGCCGACCGCAAGGCCCTCTACTCCAACATCCTCTTCTTCGCCGCCGGCGTACTAGCCAGCATCCTCACAACACTTCTGGTCCACCCACTCTGACCGGCCGTTGCGCAACGAGAACCAACGACGGAACCCCGGCCACGCTCTCGGCGACACGCAACTCAGCAACAGGATCAAGCCCCGCCGCCTTGAGCAGCGCCCAGAGCTGCTCGGGCTGCCACAGATAGGTAGTCCACGTCACCGGCACTCCCCCGTACGCCGAGGTGCGGGCGATCTCACCGTCTCCCTGGTGGGTCCCGATGATCAGGTGCCCGCCCGGAACCAGCGCCTGACCGAAGTTCCGCAGTACGGCGGGAAGGATGTCGCGCGGCAGGTTGAACAACGACCACCATCCAAGAATCCCGCCCAGCGAAGCCTCCGCGAGTTCCAACTCAGTAGCCGACCCAACCTCGAACTGCAGCCCAGGATGATCCCGCCGAGCATGCTCGATCATCCGCGGCGACAGATCCACCCCAGAAACCTCAAGCCCTCGCTCAGCCAGATAGCCGGTGACAGTCCCCGGCCCACACCCCACATCCAACACCGGCCCAAACCCCCGAACCGCCCCCACAAACCCATCCACCGCAACCTGCAACCACGGATAGGCCGTCAGATCCCCCAACTTCATCTCAACGTAGTTGTCAGCGACGCGGTCATAAGACTCCCGCACCACTTCAAGATCCCCAGGCTCCTCAATCCGCATAGCCCCGAATGCTAGTGATCACCACCGGCGGCCATCCGCCACCAGATCGCGGCCGTCACACCCCCAGAAACGAGCAGCCAGAGGATCGCCCCGACCAACCACAGCCCCCACCCACCACCATCCTCAGAAGCCACCGCCGCCCTCGCGAGCAGCACCCCAGTCGGCCCAGCAACAACAACCAACAGGGTCCGCATCACGAGGAACTCCCGATGCTCCCGATCGAGCCGCACCCGCCGCATCTTCACACCCTCCATGGTGCGCCCGCGGCTGAGCGCACATCCCGATCGACAGGAAATAGTCGGTCCGACCCCCGCAGCGCACGCTCAGCCGAGTCACGGCCGCCCGTGTTCCAGCGCTCATTGCCTGTCGATCGGGACAGCGGGCCCTCGACTCGGCGCCACCGATAGTCCTCCGGATTCGATGCCGACCCGGTCCGGCTGCTGACGCGGTGTTCGTCCGCTGACACGAAATAGGCCTGGCAGTGGGCGAATAACCCATCAGTGGCCGGATATCTCCGGTGGAGCCGGTTTGGGGGTTCACGCTTGGGGCTGGGCGGGAACGGTTTCGTGGTCCGGGCTGGTCGCCATGGTCGCCGACGGTGCGGTGCGGGGCCAGGTCCAGGCGTACCGCAGGATGAGGGCGAGAAGGACCAATTCCAGTGCGATGCCGAGGCCGTAGAAGTACAGCCAGGACTCGCCCACCACGTTGAACGCCGTGACCGGGACGTAGAGCGAGGCCACGATGAGGTTCGCGATGCGGTTCGCCCGGGCGGGCAGCGTCGTCGACAGCACGACCATGAGGATCGGAATGGCCACGAGAGTCAGCGCCGTGGCCGAAAAGGTCTGGGAGAGGTCGAACTCGAAGACCTTGCCGTCGAGGACGTCTTCGATGACACCGGGCGTGAAGAAGTTGAGAATGTCCACATAGGCGTACAGGAACATGAAGCTTGTCCACGCTGCGGCGAGCTTGGCTCTGACCGAGATCGGCTGGTCGTCCAGTGTGGTGGCTTGACGCGTTCTCATCGTGGGCTCCGTTGTTGTGGTGAGGATCGATAGGTCCACGATCGCTGAGCCCAGCAGCGGGCATATCGGGCCGGAGGCTCGAGTTGACCTGGCCGATGGGACGGCGTCTCTCTCGTACCTTCGGCTGATCCGCCGCTGAGCAGCGCCTAGCGCAACAAACGCTGCTTGCGGCCTGCTGATGGAACCTCGACGCGAGCATGACCCGGACCGACCTGGGTGGGAGCACGCCGGCCCGACCGAACGTCGGCGGTCACACGGCAGGTCACCTCAGCCGCAGACCGCTCAGCCGTGACGTAGGAGCGGCGTCGGCGACGAAGGAGCCGGTTTGGGGGTGGGTGGGAGCACCCGGAGCCGAGCGACGCAGGAGCGAGAGCGCAGGGCGCGTGGGTGCGAAACTCCCGGGTTGGCGGAGGCGCGTGGGGGAACAAAGAAGCCCGGCTCGGCGGAAGGCCGAGCCGGGCTGTACTTGCTCCCCCGCCTGGTTTCGATCCAGATCTTCGAGATTCAAAGTCTCGCGGGCTGCCGATTACCCCACAGGGGATCGCGGTGTACGCCGGAACAGTGTGCCATGTGGCTGAGTCGACACGCGAAGGGGTTCCTTACCTACGGAGCCGTAGGTTACGGTTGCGTAGGTAACCCGTCCTACTCCACGAGGGATACGCCATGACTCCAGTTGCCGCACCGGAGGCGCCGACCGGCGCTCAGCAGGCGAACGAGTTCGATGACAAGGGCACGCTCGGCGGTGAGCAGAAAGGCGCCTGGGAGCAGATCGCTCTGGCGTTGTTCATCGGGATCCCGTTCCTGGCCCTGCTGGCCGCGGTGCCGATCGCCTGGGGTGGTTTCCTCGGCTGGCACGACGTGGTGCTCGCGGTGATCTTCTACACGATCTCCGGGCACGGCATCTCGATCGGCTTCCACCGGTATTTCACCCACAAGTCCTTCAAGCCGAACCGGCCGCTGAAGTACGCGCTGGCGATCGCCGGCTCGCTTGCGATCGAAGGCCCGGTGGTCCGCTGGGTGGCCGATCATCGCAAGCACCACAAGTTCTCCGATCGCGACGGTGATCCGCACAGCCCGTGGAAGTACGGCACGAGCCTGAAAGCTCTCACCAAGGGCTTCCTGCACGCGCACATCGGCTGGCTGTTCGACACCGAGCAGACGCCGGCCCGGCAGTACGCGCCAGACCTGCTCAAGGACCGCGACATCGTCCGCGTCTCCAAGCTGTTCCCCACTCTCGTCCTCTTCTCCCTGCTGGCCCCCGCGATCATCGGCGGCCTGTGGTCCTGGTCGATCGAGGGTGCGTTGACCGCGTTCTTCTGGGCGAGCCTGGTCCGGATCGCGCTGCTGCACCACGTCACCTGGTCGATCAACTCGATCTGCCACACGATCGGCGACCGGCCGTTCAAGAGCCGGGACAAGTCCGGCAACGTCTGGTGGCTGGCGATCCTCAGCCAGGGCGAGTCGTGGCACAACCTGCACCATTCCGACCCGACCTGCGCGCGGCACGGCGTACTGAAGGGCCAACTCGACACCTCGGCCCGCACCATCTGGTTCTTCGAGCGCTGGGGCTGGGTCTCCGACGTCCGCTGGCCGGTCCAAGAGCGTCTGGAAGCCAGGCGGGTGACCGCCGCAGACCGAGCGGCAGCCTGAGGGCGCCGTAAATCTCCCACCTCGCGAGACCGAAGTACGGCATGATGCTGACGTGATCTTCAGGGCGTGGCATCAGTGACGGAACCCAAGCCACGACGCTCCACCCGGGTCCGGATGACGAGTGCGGAGCGCCGTGAACAACTCATCACCATCGCCCGGGGCCTGTTCGCCCAGAAGGGGTTCGAGGCGACCTCGGTCGAGGAGATCGCGGCCCGCGCCGAGGTTTCCAAGCCGGTCGTCTACGAACACTTCGGCGGCAAAGAGGGCCTGTACGCCGTAGTCGTGGATCGCGAGGTCCGCAAGCTCCTCGACACCGTGACGGTCTCGCTGACCGCGGGTCGCGCGCACGAACTCGTCGAGCAGGCCGCGCTCGCGTTGCTGGACTACATCGAAAGCTCCTCCGACGGGTTCCGCATCCTGGTTCGCGATTCGCCGGTCGGCAGCTCCACCGGTTCGTTCATCTCGATCCTCAGCGACGTCGGGACCCGGGTCGAGCACATCCTGGCCGAGGAGTTCAAGCGCCGCGGCCTGGATCCGAAGTTCGCCCCGATGTACGCGCAGATGCTGGTCGGCATGGTCGCGCTGACCGGCCAGTGGTGGCTCGACGTACGCCGCCCGAAGAAGCCTGATGTGGCAGCACACCTGGTCAACCTCGCCTGGAACGGCCTCTCCGGCCTCGAGGCGAAACCCACGCTGTCCACCAGGCCGCACAAGTAACAAGCCTGGGTAACAAGACCACGGTAGGACGGCGAATTCCGCCCGTGGCATGACTTGGCGGGCGGCGAACCGCCGTACCCTGACCCGCATGACGGGGATCCTGGCCGCGCGCGACGTGTCGGCGAAGAGCAAGGCGTTCGACCTGCTGTTCGCCGGTGCCCTGACGATGTTCTTCGGCCTGATCTCCCTCGCCCAGGAGCACTTCGCCGGCATCCTCGGCCTGGCGATGCTGATCCCGCTGATCTGGCGCCGTACCCATCCCGAGCTCGTCTTCTTCGGCGTCTCGGCGGTCGCCGTCTTCCAGTGGCTGATCGGCGTACCCCTGCAAGGCGGCAACGCCGGCCTGCTGGTCGCGCTCTACGCGATCTCGGTGTACGGCGCGGTCCGGTTCAGCCGGATCGCCCTGGTGGTCGGCGGGATGGGCGTCCTGATGGCGACCGCCCGCTACAACACCAGCAACGACTGGAAACAGCAGTTCACCATGATGGTGTCGCTGGGCGCGGTCGTCTTCGGGGTCTGGGCCTTCGGCGAACGCCGCCGGACCAGAGGCCTGTACGTGCAGCAACTCGAGGAACGCGCGGCCCAGCTCGAACACGACCGCGATCGCGAGGCCAAACTCGCCGTCTCGAACGAGCGGACCCGGATCGCCCGGGAGATCCACGACGTGGTCGCGCACGGTCTGTCGATCATGATCGTCCAGGCCGACGGTGGCCTGTACGCCGCGGACGCGTCGCCCGAGCAGGCCAAGAAGGCGCTGGCCACCATCGGCGACACCGGCCGCGCCTCGCTGACCGAGATGCGCAAGATGCTCGGCCTGCTGAAACAGGACGCCCAGCCCGAGCTGGATCCGAACCAGCCCCGTCCGCAGCCGGGCATCTCGTCGCTCCCGGAGCTGATCGACAATGTTCGGCAGACCGGGCTCTCGGTCGACTACCAGGTGACCGGGACACCGCGCGATCTGCCCGCACTGCTCGGCCTCACGGCGTACCGGATCGTGCAGGAAGGTCTGACGAATACGCTGAAACACGCCGGGCCGCGGGCGCACACCTCCGTGCTGCTGGACTACGGGCGCGAGATGCTGACCGTGGTGGTCACCGACGACGGCCGCGGGGCCGGGCTGGCGCCGGGCAGCGATCCGGGGCACGGCCTGATCGGGATGCGGCAACGCGCCTCGATCTCCGGCGGTACGGTGAACGCCGGACCCAAGGTCGGCGGCGGTTACGAAGTGATCGCCAGGCTGCCCTACAACCTGCCTGCTGGAGGAGATCAGTGACCGAGACCGGACCTGTCGAAGACGGTGTGATCCGGGTGTTCCTCGTGGACGACCAGGAGCTGGTCCGGGCCGGGTTCACGATGCTGGTGGATTCGCAGGCCGACATGCGGGTGGTCGGTCAGGCCGGTGACGGCGGCGAGGCGCTGGAGAAGCTCCAGGTGACCGCGAGCGACGTCGTACTGATGGATGTCCGGATGCCGAGGCTGGACGGGGTCGAGGCGACGCGGCAGCTCCAGTCGTTGCCGCAGGCCCCTAGGGTGATCGTGCTGACGACGTTCGACCTGGACGAGTACGCGTTCGCGGCGATCAAGGCGGGCGCGGCCGGCTTCCTGCTGAAGAACACGCCACCGGCCGATCTCCTCTCCGCGATCCGGCAGGTGCACTCCGGCGACGCAGTCGTCTCCCCCAGTACTACGCGGCGCCTGCTCGAGCACTTCGCCGGATCGCTGCCGGACGAGGAGATCGAGCGCCCTGACCTGGCGAGCCTCACCGCCCGCGAGCGCGAGGTGCTCGTCGAGGTCGCGCGCGGTCTCTCCAACACCGAGATCGCCACCCTCTTCACGTTGTCCGAGGCAACCGTCAAGACCCACATCGGCCGTATCCTCGCCAAGACCGGCCTCCGCGACCGAGTAGCCCTGGTAGTCCTCGGCTACGAAACCGGCCTGGTCAAAGCGAGCAACTGATGCCGTAGTACGACTCAGGTCGTACGTGGAGTCCATTCCCTGGTCCGACTCTTCTGCAGTTGCTGATCACTACCTTTTCGGAGTGTGGGCGAGAACGTCTCGTTCCTAGTGCTTCGAGGAGAACGATGAGCATCCAGACCGGTGAGCTTCCGCTCGGCCGTTTGCCGCAGGACGTCGCAGACCGGACGGCGATCCGGGCGCACGAGTTGCGCAAGGTGTACGGATCCGGCGATACCGCGGTGGCGGCGCTCGACGGGGTGTCGGTCGACTTCGGGGTCGGCCGGTTCACCGCGATCATGGGCCCTTCCGGTTCCGGCAAGTCGACGCTGATGCACTGCCTGGCGGGCCTGGACACGCCGACCGGCGGTCAGGTCCTGCTCGGTGAGACCGAGCTGACCCAGCTGCCGGACGCCGAGCTGACCCGGATCCGCCGGGACCGGATCGGCTTCGTCTTCCAGTCGTTCAACCTGCTGCCGATGCTGTCGGCGAAGGACAACATCCTGCTCCCACTCGAGCTCGGCGGCCGCAAGCCCGACCAGCAGTGGATGACCACGCTGATCGACGTACTCGGCCTGCAGGACCGCCTCACCCACCGCCCGTCCGAGCTGTCCGGCGGTCAGCAGCAGCGGGTCGCCGTGGCCCGCGCGCTGGTCGGCCGCCCCGAGGTGGTCTTCGCCGACGAGCCGACCGGAAACCTGGATTCGCGCTCCGGCGCCGAAGTACTGGGCTTCCTGCGGCGAAGTGTCCGTGAGTTCGGTCAGACCGTCGTGATGGTGACGCACGACCCGCTGGCGGCGTCGTACGCCGACCGCGTGGTGATGCTTGCCGACGGCAAGCTTGCCGGCGAGCTGCTCGAGCCCACCCCGGAGACCGTGCTCGGCGCGCTGCGGCAGCTGGGGGCCTGACCGTGCGACGTTCGATCCTCTCCTCCCTGCGCGCCCATCTGGGCCGCCTGATCGCCGCCTGTCTGGCGATCGTGCTGGGTGTCGGCTTCGGCACCCTGGCGATGACCACACACGCATCCGCGGTGCACGGCATCGACGAAACCATCGGCAAGCAGTACGGCGGCGTCGACGCGGTGATCTCGCCGCAGAGCGCGAGCATCTCCGCGAAGGATGTGGCAGCGGCACGCAAGGTGCCGCAGGCGGACTCGGTGGTCGCCACCACTACGGCGTACATGCGGATCTCCTGGGCCGACAAGGTCCGGCCTGACTCGCTCGGTGTCCAGGCTCGCTACGACACCTCGAAGATCTCCGGTCCGATCGCCACCAGCGGCCGGCTCCCGGACAGCTCGCTCGAGGTCGCGCTGCCGACGAAGCTCGCCGCGAAGCACAAGGTCGCGATCGGCTCGAAGCTGAGACTGACCACCTACAACGACAAGTCGTACACGGTGACGGTCGTCGGCCTGCTGGACGACTCATCCTCAGTCGGTACGGCGAACGCCGTGGCCACCGCGCAGTCGGTGAAGATCTTCGAACCCGAGAGCTACATCACCGACATCCGGGTCGCCGCCAAGCCTGGCGTCTCTGAAGACCAGCTGGTAACGGCGCTGACCGGTGCCGTCAGCAACAACCTGCAGGTCTACACCGGCAAGGGCTACATCACCCACGAGATCGAGAGCTTCACGCACGGGATCGACATTCTCGGTGGGGTGTTCGGGATGTTCGCAGTGATCGCGTTGTTCGTCGCCTGCCTGGTGATCGGCAACACCTTCACGATCGTGATCGCCCAGCGGACCAGGGAGATGGCGCTGCTGCGCTGCGTCGGCGCGTCACGTCGCCAGGTGTTCTCGTCGGTCCTCTCCGAGGCCACCGTGGTCGGTCTGGCCGCCTCGGCCATCGGGGTGGTGTTCGGCGTCGTCCTGTCGGCGATCGGCCTGACCCTGACCCGCCAGTTCGACTGGGGAATCCCGAAGATCGACCTGCACCTCAGCCCGGCCTCGGTCATCTTCCCGTTGCTGCTCGGCACGATCGCCACGATCCTCGCGGCCGTCGTACCGGCTCGGCGGGCGACCCGGGTCGCACCGCTGGCTGCGCTTCGTCCCGACACCGCACCCGTGGCTGCCTCGAAGGCGGGCGTGGTCCGGCTGATCCTCGGCTTCCTGCTGATCGCCGGGGGCGGTGGGCTGCTCGCCCTCAGCGCGCACTCGAACCGGGTACTCGTCGGGGTCGGCGGCGGCGTGGTCTCGTTCGTCGGCATCCTGGCGATCGGTTCGCTGCTGGTGCCCGCGCTGGTCAGGTTGCTCGGCGCGCTCCCGGCGCGGGGCGGAGGGGTCCCCGCCCGGATCGCGGTCGGCAACGCAGTACGGAACCCGAAGCGGACCGCTGCCACCACGTCCGCGCTGCTGATCGGCGTCACCCTGATCAGCCTGACCTGTGTCGGGATCGCGTCGGTCCGCAAGACGTTCGACACCACGATGGACGACCAGTACCCGGTCGACCTGATGGTCGAGACCTACAGCGAGCCGATGCCGGCCAGCGGGCAGCAGCAGCTGCACGACATCAAGGGCATCACCCAGGTCGTCCCGGTCCGGAGCGCCACCGTGAAGGCCGGTCAGGAAGAGGTCAACGTGTCCGGGATCGACCCGGTCGCCGGTGCGGCGGTGATCCACAACCCGGACCTCGTCACGAAGCTGAAGACGCCGGGGACGGCACTGCTCGACTACTCCACGATGAAGATGCTCAAGCTGAGCGACGGATCCCCGCTGACGCTGGTCTCGGGCAAGCAGAAGCTGACGATGAAGGCGCTACGTGGCGACCGGGCTGCATCCGATCACGATCAACGTGGCCGACCTGCAGAAGATCGCGCCGACCGCGAAGGTCGTCAGCTACTGGCTGGCCTCCGATCCGAAGGCGGACGGCTCGGACGTGATCGACGCCGTGGAGGAGTCCCTGCCGACGGTGAAGGACCTGTCGGTGAGCGGGCGGGCTCGCCGAGCGGACGTCGTACACGAAGATCTTCGACGTGCTGCTGATCGTCGGGATCGGGCTGCTCGGTGTCTCCGTGCTGATCGCACTGGTCGGGGTCGGCAACACGCTGAGCCTGTCGGTGCTCGAACGGACCCGCGAGAACGCGCTGCTCCGGGCGATGGGTCTGACCAGGCGCCAACTCCGCGGGATGCTCGCCATCGAGTCGTTGCTGATGGCACTCGTCGCGGCAGGGTTGGGGATCGGGCTCGGCCTGGCTCTACGGCTGGACCGGTACGGCGGCGCTGATGGGCGGCCGGACGGCAAGCGGCGCGGTGCAGTACGCGCTGCCGGTCGGCATGCTCGTCACGATCGCCCTGGTCGCCGCCGTCGCCGGCCTGCTCGCCTCGGTCCTCCCGGCCCGCCGCGCCGCCAAGGTAGCCCCGGCCGGCGCACTCGCCACCGAGTAATCTAAACGATCTCTATGCGGTTCCCGTGGCCGTCGGCGGTGTGAAAACGCCGGCGGCCCGGGATCGTCTCGTTGTCCCACTTGACCGGATAGCCCAGCCCGGCAAGCTTCTCCGCCAGACGCATCCAGGTCGTCGACCGCCAACGCCGGATGCGCCTTCGGGCCGGGCGGAACTCCTCCTCGACCCCGACGTGCACCTCGGCCGTACCGTCCTTGAACCAGCAGCCGCCCCTCGCCGCGAGCAACGGCGGCTTCTCCAGCTCGGTCATCCCGAGCGCGTCGCGATAGAAGGCCCGCGCGACCTCCTCACCGCCAGGTGGGCAAGAGACCTGCACATGATCGAGCCGCATCGGTCAGCCTTCCTTCTGCGCAACCGCGAAGATCCGCCGGAACGGCAGCACGGTCCCGTAAGACTTCTGCGGGTACGCCGCCGCCAGCCGCGCCCCGTACTCCGTCTCGAACGTACGCCCGCAGATCATCCGGCAGCGACTGCAACACCGGTCGCGCGCCGGTCCCCTTCACCCACTCGAGCACCGCGTTCTCCCCCGGCAGGATGTGGTTGTAGGTCGTCTCCCACGCGTCCACTACGCAGCCTTCGGCAGTAAGCGCTTCGATGTACTCCGCTGGGCCCGGCACGTCCGGCCGTAGCGACCTGTCCGCGGCGTACTGCGCGTACGGCTCGTTCGCCGCCAGTTCGCGCAAGATCGCGTGCGAGGGCGCGTCGCCGTTCCCCGGGATCTGGATCGCGAGCCAGCCGCCCGGTCGCAGCGCACGGACGAAGCCGGGCAGCAGGTCGAGCTGCTCCGGGATCCATTGCAGGGTGGCGTTCGTGACGATCACGTCGAGCGATCCCGGCTCGGCGGTCCACTCCAGCAGATCGCCGACGACGAAGCTCAGCCGATCGGTCGCGTACTCCCCCGCGGCCTCGATCATCGGCTCCGAGCTGTCGACGCCCTGGATCGTCGCGGATGGCCAGCGGTCGAGCAAGCGTCGCGGTGAGATTGCCCGGACCGCAGCCCAGATCCACCACCCGCCGCACCTGATCGGCATCGATCCGGTCGACCAGGTCGTCGAACGCCCGGCCGCGCTTGTCGCCGAACTTGCCGTACTGCTTCGGGCTCCAGACCGGTGAGGTCCGCATCGGCCACTCCTTCCGACAGAGATATCTTGACGTCGAGATACTTTACTCCTGCGAGTTGTCTTGATGTCAAGAGTCTTGATGGAATACCTCTGAGGACCATGAGAGACGAGGTCGACCGGCTGATCGAGGCCTGGCGCCGGGAACGGCCGGATCTCGACGTCGCACCGATGGAGGTGCTGTCGCGCGTCAGCCGACTGGCCCGGCATCTGGATCGCGCCCGCAGCCAGGCCTTCGAGACGCACGGCCTGGAGTCGTGGGAGTTCGACGTACTGGCTGCTCTTCGCCGGGCCGGCAAGCCGTACCAGCTCTCCCCCGGCCGGCTGCTCAAGGAGACCCTGGTGACGTCGGGCACGATGACGAACCGGGTGGACCGGCTGACCGCGCGCGGCCTGGTCGAGCGGCTCCCCGATCCCGGCGACCGGCGTGGCGTCCTGGTCCAGCTCACCGACACCGGCCGCGACTCGGTCGACGCCGCGATGGCCGACCTGCTGGCGCACGAGCGCACACTGCTCGGCGGCATCAGCGAACGCGACCAGCAGAAGATCGCCCGGGTACTGCGCGAACTGGTCAGCCCGTTCGACGAAGAAAGCCACTGAAAGACTTTTCCGCACGCGACGGAACTAACCCGGTGGAATTCGGTCGGAATAATCCGAAAAGACGGCGCGTCACTTAATGCGGTCACCGATCGTTGCTAGTTGCAACGAGATCGTGAGACTGCTGTAGCGCACGACTATCGACACTGAGTCACCGGCCCAACTAGGGTCTCACTGTCGGTACCTGATCGACTACAAAGCGTTCACATCACGGTGACTTCGGCGGCAAGAGGTGGTCCGCCGAAGCCTGCCGATGGTGTCCGGGACTCGGGGCTCGGACAACATCGGCGGGCACGGGGCCCGCTCACCCTTGGGAGGCGGCATACCCTCCTGATCACAGGGGATGGGAGGGTATGCCGCAACTCCCGCGGCCCGGCTGAGCATACCGCCGGCGCGCGATGATTTGATCTTGTATACATTCTTCGGAATGCGGGCTATTCCGCCCGTTCGGCCGCTTCCAGCCACGCGGTTTCCAGCTCGGCGCGTTCTTCGGCCATCTTGCGCAACTCGGTGTCGAGCTCGGCCAGCCGCTCGTAGTTGCTCGCGTTCGCTGCCAACTGGTCGTGCAACTTGGACTCGTTGTGGGTCAGCTTCGACAGCTGCCGCTCGATCCGGTTCAGCTCCTTCTTCGCCGCCCTGGCTGTCGCCGCGTCAACCGGCGCAGCAGCCGGTACGGCGGACGCGGCGTCGCTGGTGGCCGCCGCGGCCGGGGCAGCATCGGCCGTCGCGGCGCTCGCGGACGCGGCGACGACGCGGCGCGGCGAAGTACCGGCTTCGAGTTCGTCGAGGTACTGGTCGACGCCGCGGGGTAGGTGGCGGACCTGGCCGTCGCCCATGATCGCGTAGACCATGTCGCTGACCCGCTCCAGGAAGTACCGGTCGTGGGTGACGATCACGACCACGCCCGGCCAGCTGTCGAGGAAGTCCTCCAGCACGGTCAGCGTCTCGACGTCCAGGTCGTTGGTCGGCTCGTCGAGGATCAGCACGTTCGGCTCGTCGAGCAGGATCCGGAGCAGCTGCAGCCGGCGCCGCTCGCCACCGGACAGGTCGTTGATCCGGGTGGTCAGCTTGTCGCCGGTGAACCCGAACCGCTCGAGCAGCTGCGACGAGGTCATCTCGCCGCCGCGGCCGGCCAGCGCCGCCGTCCGCCGGATGTCGCTGATGTGCGTGAGCACGGTCACCGAGCCGTCGAGATCCTCCAGGGTCTGGGACAGATTCGCGATCCGGACCGTCTTGCCCTGCTTGACCAGGCCGATGTCGGGGGCGAGCTGTCCGGTCAGCACCTTGAGGAAGGTCGTCTTGCCGGCTCCGTTCGGCCCGAGCAGGCCGATCCGGTCGGACGGGCCGAGGCGGAAGGTGACGTGGTTGAGCATCACCCGGTCGCCGAACTTGAGGGTGACGTCCTCGGCGTCGAAGACGTCCTTGCCGAGCCGGGAGGTGGCCAGCTGGGCCAGCGCGAGCTTGTCGCGGGGAGCCGGTTCGTCGGCGATCAGGGCGTTCGCGGCCTCGATACGGAACTTCGGCTTCGCCGTACGGGCCGGTGCGCCGCGGCGGAGCCAGGCGAGCTCCTTCTTCATGAGGTTCTGCCGCTTGCCCTCGACGACCTGCGCGTTGCGGGAACGCTCGGCCTTGGCGAGCACGTAGGCGGCGTACCCGCCCTCGTACGAGCTGACCTGGCCGCCCTGGACCTCCCAGGTCTCGGTGCAGACCTCGTCGAGGAACCACCGGTCGTGGGTCACCACGATCAGCGCGCCGGCCCGGTCGACGACGTGCTGCGCGAGCCAGTTCACCGCTTCGATGTCGAGGTGGTTGGTCGGCTCGTCGAGGATCAGCAGATCGACCTCGGTGAGCAGCAACCGCGCAAGCGAGGCGCGGCGGCGCTCGCCACCACTCAGGGTGCCGATCTTGGCCTCGTGGTCGATGCCGCCGAGCAGGTGCTCCATCACCGACCGGGCCTGCGGGTCGGCCGCCCAGGTGTAGGTCTCGGCGTCGCCGATCACCGCCTGGATCACGGTCATCTCGGGATCGAGGTCGTCGCTCTGGCCGAGGTACCCCAGCCGGAGGTCCCGGTTCTGCGTGACGCGGCCCTTGTCGGCCTCTTCGCGGCGGGCCAGCAGCCGCAGCAGGGTCGACTTGCCGTCGCCGTTGCGCCCCACCACGCCGATGCGCTCACCCCGGCCGACGCCGAGACTGACCCCGTCGAGCAGGGTGCGGGTACCGAAGCCTTTCGAAACGGCTTCCAGATTGACCAGATTAGGTGCGGGAGTAGCTGCCATGTCCCGCACAGCCTAGTGCTGCTGTCCGGGGGAAGAAGTTTGGTGGGCCCCTGGTGCCTGTCCGGTCGGGTGTTCACGGCCGGACGGCCACCTGAACACCAGGGAACCCGTTGGGGATTTGATCACGAGCTTCGGATGATGACGCAATGGGTTGTCTGGTTCACGTTTGGTTGAGGTGGAGCAGGTACTGCTTCTGGTTGAGCGGGTTGCCATCGGTGCGCGGGTGGGTAGGCGGTACGCCGAGCACGGGACGGAAGGCGTCGAAGGTGGTGAGCAGGATGCCTTCGCCGTGGGTGAGGCCGGGAAGCTGGGCTTCGAAGGTGTGCACGCGGCCGGCTGGAATCGTTCCCGTCAGTCGCGCCTCTCCCTGCCCGACAAAGCTGTTCTGCACGGTCGCCAGAGCTTCCGCGAGTTTGCCGAGAACCGGTGAGACCGCGTCGGACGGGAGGTCCAGTTCGAAGTGGTTCACCGGCTCGTTGACGCGGGTTCCTGCCTCTTGCAGCGCCTGCATCAGCACGAGTGGGACCAGCCGCCGGAAATCGCCCGCTGCCGTCACCGGAGGGAAGTACCTGGTGTGGATCAGGTCGACGCGGCAGTCCACGACCTCCCAGCCGTAGAGCCCTTGCAGCAAGGTCTGCCGCACGGTTTCCTCGATCGCGGTGTGGAATGCCCGCGGCAGCCCGCCCAGCTCGACTTCGAGGCGATAGTCGATGCCTGTACCGAGGGGCGCCGGTGAGACCCGGAACCCGACGGAGGCCGGCCAGAGGTTGTCGGGATCGCCGCCCTCGCGCTGTGCGCTGCCGGTTCCGATCGGTCGTTCGACATGGATCGGCGTGGTCTCGCTGAACTCGACGGACAGCCGGTACTCGCTCTCGAGCAGGGCTGCGATCACTTCCTTCTGGACCTCGCCGTACAGGCTGACCGAGAGCTCCTCGTTCTTGCGCACCTGGATCAGCGGATCCTGCTCGGCGAGTTGCTGCAGGGCCATGAACAGCTTCGCCCGATCCGCGCCGTGCACCGGCCGTATCACCGTCTCCAAGGTCGGTGGTGCGAAAAGGTGACCATTGCCCGCGGCCGGTTTGCCGAGCTGGTCGCCGATCTGGATCTCCTTCAGCCCACGCAGCGCCACGATCCGGCCGGCCTCCGCGGTGTCGACGACGGTCGTCGCGCCGCGCTCGAACACCTGCAGCGAGGTCGGCTTCGCTTCATACGTTGACGATCCGCGATGAACGTCGATCACTTGGCGCGCGTGGAGTTCACCGGCGAAGATCCGGGCAGACGCGATCTTCTCCCCCGCTGCTCCGCGCTCCACCTTGAAAACCGAGGCCTGCAAGGGTCGATCCGGCCTTGTCGGTGGCGCGCGGCAACCACTCGCGAATGCCGGAGATCAGCTCCGGTACGCCGACGCCGGTCATCGCCGACCCGAAGTACACCGGATGCATTTCCGCCCGGCGCACCTGCTCGACCAGCTCCCGCCGATAGTCATCCTCGGTCAAGTCGTCTTCGAGATACCCGGCCAGGAACGAGTCGTTGCGTTCGGCCAGCGATTCGCCAAGTTCCTTGTGCACAAGGGGAAATCCCTCGTACTGCGCGGCGCGCGTCCCCAGGTCGCGCACGGCGCCCATCGGCACCGCCGCCGGGGTGAGAAGTCGCTCGATGTCGGCCAGCAACCCGTCGTACCGGGCTCCCATCCGGTCGATCTTGTTCACGAACAGCAGGGTGGGGATGCGCAACCGGGTCAAGGTGCGCATCAGTAGCCGGGTCTGGACCTGGACTCCTTCGACGGCCGAGATCACCAGCACCGCGCCGTCCAGGACGGACAGTGCGCGCTCGACCTCGGCGATGAAGTCGGAGTGACCCGGGGTGTCGATCAGGTTCACGGTCAGGTCGCCGAGCTCGAAGGAGACCACGGCCGAGCGGATGGTGATCCCGCGCCGGCGCTCGAGGTCCATCGAGTCGGTGGTAGTACTTCCGTCGTCCACTCGGCCGACGGCGTCGATCACGCCCGCGGCGTACAGCAGGCGTTCGGTCAGGCTGGTCTTGCCGGCGTCAACATGCGCCAGAATGCCCATCGTCAGGGTGTTCAAAAGTCCTCGCGGGTGCGTCGATGCGATCAGAAGTGATGGCGTAGACCGACACCTGGCGCATCTCTGACTCCTTCTCGCTCGAGGACTTCTGGTCAGACTAACAACGGGGTCGTCCGGAGGCGATTAGATTTAGGCCATGCCGATCGGGGAGGGGACCAGCGCGGAGTTCGCCCGGCTGCTGACCCGGCATCGGCGCAAGGCCGGGCTGACCCAGGAGATGCTGGCCGAGCGGGCCAGGATGAGCGCCCAGGCGGTCAGCGCGCTGGAGCGCGGGATCCGCCAGTTCCCCCGCCGCGCCACGGTGACCGCGCTGGCCGACGCGCTCGACCTGCCGCCGCGGGCGCGCACCACCTTCATCGCCGCGGCCGCCCGGCCCCGCGCGCCGCGGCAGGAAGCGCCGGCCACGGCACCACCCACGCCGTACCAGCTGCCCATGCCGGTGGCCGACTTCACCGGCCGCGCGGCGGAGCTGGAGCAGCTGATCGGGACCCTCTCCGACGAGGGCATCGTCGCGGCCGCGGTGGTCGGGATGGGCGGCGTCGGCAAGACCGCCCTCGCCCTCCGCGCGGCCCACGTCGTACTGGATCGCTTCGCCGACGGTCAGCTCTACCTCAACCTCCAGAGCCACGGTTCCGGCCAGCCGATGAGCCAGGCCGACGCCCTCACCTACCTGCTGCGCGGTCTCGGCCTGCCACCCGACGAGGTGCCTCGCGATCCGGACCTCGCGGCCGGCCGGTTGCGGTCGCTGCTGGCCGAGCGCCGCGTGCTGCTGATCCTCGACGACGCCGAGAGCCCCGAGCAGATCCAGCGGATGCTGCCGGGCACGGGCGGCTCGGGCGTGATCATCACCAGCCGGCGCGAGTTCGCGGGCGTCGCCTTCCCTGTACTACGGCTCGCCGTGCTGCCCCCGTCCGAGGGCCTCGAGCTGCTCCGCCGGATCGCCTCGGCGGAACGCGTCGACGCCGATCCCGCCGCGGCCGAGGCAGTCCTCGACGCCTGCGGCTACCTGCCACTCGCGATCCGGATCGCCGCCGGGCGACTCGCGACGCGGCCTGCCTGGCCGCTGTCACACCTGGCGGGCCTACTCGCCGACGAACACCATCGGCTGGACCAACTGAGCCGCGCAGACCACGGCGTACGGGCGAGTTTCGCGCTGTCGATGCGGCAGCTGGAACGCAGTACGAACCCGGTGGAGCTGGAGGCCGCCGAGGTCTTCGACCGGCTCGGGATCGCCCAGGTCGACGAGTTCTCCGTCGATCTGGCGGCACGGCTGCTCGATCTGCCGCAGCGCCGCGCGAGTGTCCTGCTCGAACAACTCTGCGATCTCCACCTGCTCGAAGCCTCCGCGCCGGGCCGCTACCGACTGCATGATCTGCTCCGGACCTATGCCCGGGAGCGAGCCGAACGCTTCGATCCCGCGGACCGCGCCGCCGCGATCACCCGGATGGTCGACCTCTGCGCGGCCGTCGCCTGGCACTGCGTCGAACTGGGCAACCCGAACTCCGGCCGGGCGCCCTGGTTCGATCCCCGGCCGACGGATCGGGCCTTGCTGCCCAGCCCGGACGACCTGAGCGCGACGCTCGGCTGGCTCGATCGGGAACGGGCCCAGCTGGTCGCTCTGGTCAACCAGGCAGCCGGTACGCCGGACGTCCCCCGCCGATCCGTACTGCGGCTCGCGATCGGGCTGATCGCCTTCTACATCACGCGCGGGCACTGGCTCGAATGGCTGCGTGTCATCCAGGCCGCGGTCGAGGTGGCGATCGGCGGAGGGAGACCGGTGGGCGGAAGCCATCCTCCGCAACGACTTCGGGCTCGTGCTGTCGGACGTCGCGCTCTACGGTTCGCGCGACTACAGCGATTCGGTCGCTTCGCTGGAGCGGAGTCTGGAACTGTTCGAGGAGCTGGACAATCTGCCCGGCCTCGCGATGGCGCTGACCAATCTCAGCCACGTGCTCGAACAGGCCGAGGACTACGAAGAAGCGATCGCCTTCGCCTCGCGCGCACTCGATTGCTCGACCAAGCTCGGCGACCCGACCGGTGAAGCGACCGCCCTGATCAACCTCGGTCAGCTGCACGGCAACCTCGGCCACACGGACGAGGAACGGGACTGCTTCGATCGCAGCATCGCCTTGAGCAGCTCGCACGGACATCAGCGGGCGCTGTCGATCGCCCTGCTGCGCTCCGGCATCACCTATCTGAAGGCCGGCCAACCGAACCTCGCGGCGGCGGACCTCCAGCGCTGCGTCGAGGGCTTCGAGGCCCTCGGCAACCAGGTCGGCCTGGCCGAGGGCCTGGTAGAACTCGGCCACGCCCACGAGGCGATGGGCGACCTCAAATCCGCCGTCGAGCACTACACGGATGCTTACGAGATCGCGCAGTACTACGACGACGGCGTACGGCGTGCTGCCGCGCTGGTGAGCCTCCGGCGCCTCGACTCAGCGCTCGTGGAAGCAACAGGTCCCGGTCGCACCGGTGCCGATGTTGACGACCGCGCCGTCGAGGTCGCGGGAACCCCGGACCCGTAGACCGCCGAAGCCGTTCGCCACCAGGAACGCGTCCCAGATCAGCACCCACTGCTCGACACCGTCGTCGGTCGGGAACAGTTCCGGCAACGGGTCGATCCTTCGCTGCAGGATGTGCGGCGTCTCCATCGCGGCCTCGAGTTGGTCCGCCCAGCTCGCCTCGTCGGTCTGCCAGCCGAGCACTACGCCTTGACCGCCGTGCAAGGTTGTCGGCTTGAGCACGAGCCGTGCCTGGTCGGCCCGGGCGTACTCGATCAGGTCGCGCTGCTCGCCGTCGACGGTGACCGGTCCCGGCTTGACCATCCTCGTCCACGGGAGGATCCGGTCGAGGCTGGCGAGCTCCTTCTCGTTGTAGAGCTCGCGATTCGCCTCGTCCGAGACGAGGGCGAGAGCGCCTTTGCTGCCGTAGAGCTCCGCGTCCATCGTGGTGAAGATGGAGACGTGGCCGAGCTCGGCGGCCCGTAGTACGGGCTCGAGAAGCTCGACCGCGCCGGGCTTGAGCAGGTCCTCGATCATGAACAGCCGGTAGATCGTGTCGACGCGGCGACCCTCGAGCCAGAGGTAGTCGTCGCGGAGTTCGAGGCTGTCCACCGAGCACGCGGTGGCGTCCACGCCGTACGTCGCAAGCTCGGCGGCGGCCTTGTGGAGTTGCTGTTCGAGCTCCGGGTAGCTGTCCGGGAAGTCGGCGATGACTACGAAAGGCTTTTCATCGGAGAGCTTGCCGTCGGCAACGATGGTGTGGACCAGCTCGGCCATCGTGTCCTCGAAGGTGAGGTCGTGCTGCTCGACGAACTCCTTGATGAACGGCAGTTCGAGCATCGCCCGGTTGAGCATCGCGTTGTCGAGTCCGCCGAGGGCGCTGCCGGTGTTCAGTTCGAGGAGGTGGAAGCCTCGTGCGTCGCGGTACATGTCGGCTCGACAGAGCCTGGTCGGGGTCTTGCCACTCCCCCGGGCGACGACTCGCGCCTGCAGGTCGGACAACCCGACGGCTCGGGCGAAGGCCGCCAGATCCCCGCCGTACAAGCGATCCGGGAGTCCGGTGATGGCGGCGAACAGGACCTCGAGGTCGGTGGTCAGCTCGGCGAGCGGCTCGTGTTCGAGGAACACCGGGCGGGTCAGCGAGCGACCGCCGTACGAGGTGTCGGCAACGGTGTCAGCCACGGCGGCGAGCACCTCACCGGCCGTCAGGCCACGGTCCGCGGCGGCGTCCAGGTACGCGTTGGTCAACGTCATCGAGGTCTCCGTCGAGTTGGGTGTCCCGGACAGTACCGACGGTTTGCCGGGTCGGGCCAGGCTTTTCCTGGGATTACCGCCGCAATCAAACGATCGTTTGCCGGATCTGGGAATTCGGCCTTGTTTTCAAGGGTTTTCCCTCCTGGCTGAGGCCTTGGCGGAGGAGTAATCTCGCGGACTGCGACCGCGTCGGTGACCACCGTGACCGACTGAGTTGCCGCGCCGAACGCCCCTCGGACAGGAGTTTCATGAGTACCTCCACGAGAACCGGTGTCACCGTTGTCATCGTCCCGCCGGCCACCGCCAACGGACCGATGCATGTCGGTCATCTGTCCGGCCCGTACCTGGCCGCCGACATCGCCGCCCGGGCTGCCCGGGCCCGCGGCGAACGCGTCGTCACCACGGCCGGATTCGACGTCCACCAGAACTGGGTGCTGACCCGGGCCGAACGCGAAGGCGTCGACGTCGAGAAGTTGGCCGCCTCGTTCCGCGAAGAGATCATCGCCGCGCTGGATGCCGCCAGAATCCAGTACGACGTGTTCCTGAACCCGCAGAGCGAGGACTACCAGCGCGGCGTCACCACTCTCGCCGCCGACCTCACCCATGCCGGGCGCTTCCCTCTTCGCGAACTCACTTTGCTCGCGTGTGCTGACTGCGACCGGACTCTGCATCAGTCGTACGTCGTGGGCACCTGCGCCTGGTGCGGGTCGGAAGCGGCCGGTGGTGGGTGCGAAGGGTGCGGCGGGTATACCTCGGCCGAGAACCTTGTGGATCCGCGGTGCAATCGCTGCGGCGGAGAGCCTCGCCCGTTCCTCGCGACGGTGCCGGTGTTGCCGATGGAGGACTACCGGGACCGGCTCACGGAGGTCTGGCTTCGCGCCGAACTCCCGGACCGCGCGCGGCAGATCGTCGCGCACTACCTGGAGCACCGGCTGCCCGACGTACCGATTGCTTATCCGACCAACTGGGGTCTGGCCGGTGTCGGGCCGCATGAGGGGCTGCGGCTGGAGGTGTATGCCGAGGTCGGTCTGAGCACGATGCACGGGGTTGCGCAGGGGATCAAGCCTGGTTCGCTTGGGCTTGAGGCTGTCAGCGAAGCCTTGTCCGAGGTGGATGCGCTGTGGCACTTCAACGGGATCGACAACGGGTTCTACTTCGCGCTGTTCTGGCCGGCTTTGTATCTGGCGGCCGGGCTGCGGGCCGAGTCGATCGGCGGGGCGCAGGTGAACGAGTTCTACACGCTGGATGGGTCGAAGTTCTCGACTAGTCGCAATCACGCGATCTGGGCGAACGACTTCCTGACTTCCGAAGATGTCGATGTGGTGCGGCTTTACCTGGCGTGGGATCGGCCGGATCGGTTCGCGAGCAACTTCACGCTGTCGTCGTACCGCGAGTTCGAGGCGTACGTGCGGCCGCTGCTCGACGCGGCTCGTGCTTCGGTACCGGCGCACGACGAAGCCCACGAGCACCCGTTGCCGGCTGCACTCGCCGAGGCGGACGTGACGCGGGGAATGGCTGCTTTGAAGCCGCGTGGCTTCGACCCGGCGCTCGCAGTACGGGCTGTTCTGACTGGTCTGGCAGCGAGTGCGCCCGGTGTGGAGGCGCTCCTGCAGATCCTGACCGGGCGGTGAGCTGATGGACGCCCCCGACTACAACGACCGCATCTTCCGCCCCGTCGGCAATCCCGCCCGGCGCCCCCACCGGTCACTACCACCAGAACGGCAACCTCATCTGGGCCGACTTCGGCGGCGGAAAGCTGTTTTTCGGCCGTCTAGTCGGCACCTGCGACACCTCAGGCACCATCACCGCCACCTACTGCCAACTAGGCATCGACGGCTCCGTCACCGCCGGCCAAGTCACCAGCGTCCCCGATTACGACGAGTCCGGCACCCTAACCCTCACCGAACACTGGCACCGCCTAGACGGCTCCACCGGCATCTCAGTCATAGAACAGGTCGACGACTCCCTAGCACCCCCATCCCCCGAAACCCTCTAGTACTACGGAACACCCCACGCGTCGCCGAGCCGGGCCCTGCACTCCCGCGTCGCACCTGCCTGCGTTATTGGCACCCGCTCTCGCTCGGCGGACCTGGCTCCGAGAGCGGCCCCGCGGGGCGGCCTTGAGTGGAAACAAACTTGCACATACGCACAACTTGTTTCCACCCAACGACGAGCCCCTCGACAGGAGCCCGAGGCGCCAACCTGGAAGGCCATCGCTGGGGCCCTCGACTTCGCCGCTCTCAACTGCGAAGCTACGCGTTCCCTGCCAGCATTTCAGGAGCGACGATGGATGACGAGATTCAGCTGATCAGCGACGGCGATGGGCTGGCGGTCATCGGGGATCCGACGGCCGTCGAGAGGTTCCTCGTCTCCGAGGGACTGCCGTCGAAGGATCTCGGACTGCAACGGCTCGGTTCCGTCCTCAGTACCGGGGCTGCGGCCGCACAGGCAGGTTCCGAGATTGCCGCCAACTCCGGCCGCTGGGTGAAGCTGACCAAGGAGTCCGCGCAGCTTGTCCAGAAACATGGCCTGCGGAAGAACTCCCAGACCGGCTTCAGCACCGGAGTACTGAAGGGGAATCACGGCCAGGTCAAAGGATTCGTCCAATTCGCGAAAGGCCCTGGAGCGCTGCTGACCAACCCGGCGGTTCTGGCTGGTGCCGCCGGGATCATGGCGCAGCTTGCGATGCAGCAAGCCATGGATGAGATCACTGACTATCTCGCCACGATCGACGAGAAGGTCGACGACGTGCTCCGCGCCCAGAAGGACGCTGTGTTCGCGGACATGATCGGGATCGACTTCGTGATCGAAGAGGCGATGATCATCCGGGAGCAGGTGGGCCGGGTCTCCGAGGTCACCTGGTCGAAGGTGCAGGCCACCGCGATGACGATCATGCGGACTCAGGCGTACGTGCTGCGTCAGCTCGATGCGCTCGCGGAGAAGCTGGAGCGTGAGACCAAGCTCGGTGAGCTCGCCAAGGCATCCAAGGCAGCGGAGTCCAAGGTCGAGGAGTGGCTCGCCGTCCTGGCCCGCTGCTTCCAACTGCAGGACGCGCTGGCCGTGCTGGAGCTCGACCGTGTGCTGGACGCTTCTCCGGACGAGCTGGACCGGCATCGCCTCGCGCTGCGGGCTGCCCGCAACAACCGGTTGGAGCTCATCTCACGGAGCACCGGGAGTCTGATGGCCCGGATGGACGCGGCCGCCGGCGCCGCGAACACAAAGGTCCTGCTGCATCCGAGCACGTCGCGCGATGTGGTGCATTCGAGCAACCACGTCGCGACCGCCATCGCTGACTTCGACGGACGGCTCGGGATCGAGCGCGGTCGAGAGTCGGTGGAAGCGCGCCGGTGGGCGGAGGCGGCCACCGAGGTGAGAGACAAGGCGCTCGGCACGGGTGCAGACGGCGTCGATGCGGCCAAGCGGCTCGGCAACGAGACCTTCGACCGCGCCAAGTCGGCAACAGGCAAGCTCTCCAGCCGCATCCCCGACCTGCCACTCCGACGACGCCGGGACGAGAAGCCCGACGAGGAAGGCGACTAGATCTCTTCGTTGCCTCAGGCCACCTTGAAGGGCTACCGGTTGATGGGGGCTGGGAGGATTCGGGCGCCGGGGACTGGGCCTTCTGCTTGGCGGACCATTCGGCAGAGGTCGGATTCGGCTAGTTCTACGGCTAGGTCTACTGCTCGGCGGCTGTCGGCTGCGAGGAAGAGGCAGGTGGGGCCGGAGCCGGAGATCATGGCGGCCAGGGCGCCTTGGTCCAGGCCGAACTGGAGGGTGGCGGCTAGTTCGGGGCGGAGGGAGAGGGCCGCGGCTTGGAGGTCGTTGCTTAGAGCAACTGCTAGGGCTGCGGACTGGCCGGACAGGAGGGCGGACAGGAGTTCTGGGCGTACTTCGGGGGGCTCGACGCGGCGGAGGGGCCGGAGGCGGTCGAGTTCCTTGTAGACGGCGGGAGTGGAGAGGCCGCCGTCGGCGATGGCGAAGACCCAGTGGAAGGTGCCGCGGGACATCACCTCGGTGACCTGTTCGCCGCGGCCCCGGCCTAGGGCGGTGTGGCCGACGAGGCAGAAGGGGACGTCGCTGCCTAGTTCTGCGGCGATGCGTTCCAGTTCCGCCTGGGCGAGGCCGAGGCCCCAGAGGCGGTTGCAGGCCACCAGGGTCGCGGCGGCGTCGGTGGAGCCGCCGGCCATTCCGCCGGCCACCGGGATGGTCTTGCGGATGGTCAGGTCGACGCCTTCCTCGACGTCGAACTCGACCTGGAGCATCCGGGCCGCGCGGACCGCGAGGTTGGAGTCGTCGGTCGGGACGTCGACGGCGAAGTCGCCGACCACCTCGACGGTGATCGCGGTGTCGTCGCGCAGGGTCGCCGTGACGTCGTCGTACAGGGCAACGGCCTGGTAGACGGTGGCGAGCGGATGGAAGCCGTCCGGGCGTGGCGGACCGACGGACAGACCGAGATTGATCTTGGCCGGCGACCGCACCGTGACCTGGGCATTTGGTGGCACGGCCCAAACCCTAGGCGAAAACCCACCTCACTGCCTGTACTGCGCGTCACTGCTCCGAAGTGGCGGCGCCGGCGATTCGGGCGAAGTCTTCGATGCCGAGCATCTCGCCGCGCAGGGTCGGATCGATGCCGGCGGCCTCGAACACCGCGTCGAGCCGCGCCCGGTCCGGCATCCACCGGGCCAGCGCCGAGCGGACCGTCTTGCGACGCTGCGAGAACGCCGCCTCGATCACCGCGAACACCTCTTCGCGGGAAGCAGTGGTGAGCGGCGCAGGACGACGGGAGAAGGCAACCAATCCGGAGTCGACGTTCGGAGCCGGCCAGAACACGTTCCGCCCGATCGGCCCGGCGCGCCGCACCTCGGCGTACCAGGCGGCCTTTGCGGACGGTACGCCGTACGTCCGGGAGCCGGGCGGTGCCGCGAGCCGGTCCGCGACCTCCGACTGGACCATGACGAGGCCGTGCCGCATCGTCGGGGCGATCTCGAGCAGATGCAGCAGGACCGGCACGGAGACGTTGTACGGCAGATTGGCCACCACGCCTCGACCGGGCCGATCTCGTCAGCAGACACCGTCATCGCGTCCGCCAGCACGACCCGGAACGCGGAAGCCTGACCGGGCGCATATTCGGCGATGGTCCCCGGCAGCGCCGAGGCCAGCAGCGGATCGATCTCCACCGCCGTGACCCGGTGGCCCTCGGCAAGCAGGGCCAGCGTGAGCGACCCGAGACCGGGACCGACCTCGAGCACCAGTCTCGTCGGGACCGAGGCCGGCGGCGCGGACGATCCGGCGAACGGTGTTCGGGTCGATGACGAAGTTCTGGCCGCGCTGCTTGGTCGGCCGCAGCCCGAGCGAGGCGGCCAGTGAACGCACTTCCGCCGGACCGAGAAGTCTCGGTCCGGCGGAGGTGGATGAATCAGCGCTGGTCACACGGGCCAGTCTCGCACTAAAAGCTAGGCTCGCTTGCCGCAGACCGGCCACGCGCCGTAGCCACCGCGGTCGGCCTTGACCTTCTCCGCGATCGCGATCTGCTGCGCCTTGGAAGCACCGTTGGCGTTGTTCGCGTAGGCGCCACCGCCGTAGGCGATCCAGGTGCCGTGGTCGAACTGCAGGCCGCCGTAGTACCCGTTGCCGCTGGCGATCGACCAGTTGCCACCGGACTCACATTCGGCGATCCGGTCCCAGGCGCCGGTGCCACCGCTCGGCGTGGTGGGCGTGTCGCCGGTCGGGGCCTTCTTGGTGCCGACCGTGACCTGCTCGTCGACCGGCGCCGTGATGACCTTGCTGGTGACGATCTTGGTGCTGATCAGCTTGCCGTCGACGTACGTCAGGATCTTGCTGACCGACTTGCGGCCGGCCACACCCTTGGCGGTCGTCTTGGTGTCGCCCTCGGTCATCGTCGCCGACTTCGTCTCCTTCTTGCCGAAGGCGATCGGCTCGACGCCGTTGACGGTCTTGACGTCGACCTTGACGATCGTGATCCGGTTGACCGTGCCGGGCTTGAGCACGGCGGCGGTGCCGGGGGTGATCCGGTCGTCGGCGTCGTACGAGACCCCGGCGCTCTTGAGCGCCTCGGCCACGTTCATCGCCATCGACTTGACCTGGACGACCTTGCCGCGCTGGACGAACTGCACGACCTTCGGCGTCCGGACGTCGAGCTCCAGGCCCTCACGCCCGATCGCGGCGCTCCGGCTGGTGGAGAAGACGGCGGCGGTGTCGTACCGCAGGCCCAGATCGGCCAGTGCCTCGTCCACGCTGTCTGCCGTGGTCCAGAAGGTCTTCTTGGTGCCGTCGGCGTTCACGATGAGCTGGCGGCCGTACTGCACCGCGATCTCCTGGCCGTCCTGGAGCTTGGCATCCAGGGCCGGAGCCACCAGGTCGCGCTCGCCGACCTGGATCTTCTTCGCCTTCAGAGCATCGGAGACGGTGGAGCCGAAGGTGTGAACCTTCTGCACCTGCCCGTCGATGGACAGACTCACGGTCTTGCTCTTGTCGGCATAAGCCACACTGCCGCCCACGACGGCGAACACAGCCGTCGCACCGACGGCCGCGATGATGGACTTGCGCACTAAAGCTCCCAGGTAGGGCTACCCGGGCACGGGGTGGGACAGCACTGGCGAGGGCCGCGAACTCCGGGATAACAGGGCCCGGCCATCACGGTCAACGCCTAAGGGGCGTGCTGTCCGGGACCTTCCCCGATCCCGGCCAACATCACGAGACAGTAACGAAGAAGTTCCGAGAGCGCCAATCCCCTCGCCGAATTAACGCAAAAAGGTGTAATGGCCCACTCACTCAGCGTGCAAGCCCCAGTGCCCTCGATGGACCACTTCGGCAGTACTGCGACGGCCTCGTTTGAGCGATGGCGACCGTTTGTCGGGGGCCCGGTAGCCGATCGAGATGACCCCGATCGGATCGAAGCCGTCCGGTACGCCGAACTCCTTCTTCAGCCGGCCGACTTTCTCGGCCGGCGGGCCGAAAAGGCAAGCACCCAAGCCTTCGTCGACCACCGTCTGCAGCATCAGCAGGGCCGCCATGCCGGTGTCGATGTACCAGTACGGCGCCGTCCAGTGCGCCTCGTCGCGGTCGGTCCAGCCCTTGTCCGGCTCGGTGTACCGGTCGAGGTACGCGTCCTTGTGCGCGAAGGCGAAGATCAGCAGCGGGGCCCGGCGCAGCCCTGTGATCCACTCCACATACTTCTCGTCCGGATTCTCGGCCGCGATCGACCAATAACGCTCCCGATCGTCGCCTTCGAGGGTCAGGAACGCCCACCCCTGGCTGAATCCGCCGGACGGCGCCCGGAGACCGTTTTCCAGGATCCTTTCCCGGATCTCCACGGGAACCGGCCGGTCGGGGTCGTAGTTGCGAACCATCCGGCGCCGCCGGACCACCTCACTGAACTCCATGCAGCCTGTCTATCAGCCGGGCCAGCAGGTACGTCTCCGTCCCCGCGAGCCCCACCGAACAGAAGATCACCGTCTCGTCAGCCGAGGTCCGTCCGACCGCATCCCCCGCCAGCACAGCCCCCAGGCTCCGCAGCCGATCGTGCTGCACGGTCCCGGTCAGAACGAAGGGCGGATCGTACGCCGAGGTCTGCGCGAGCGAGTCGGTCACGGCCACGTCCGCCCGTGCCACCAGGTCCGGCCCGAACTCCGCCCGGCCGAACTGCTTCGGTCCCAACGTCGTCACGAAGGCCCCGGCCTTGATCCACGAGGCGTCGACGACCGGCACCGGACTGTCCGTCGCGAGCACCACCAGGTCGCGCCCCTCGACCGCCTCCCGGGCCGACCCGACCGGCGTCACCGACAGCCCCAACTCCGAGGAAACCCTTGCAGCGAAGGCGTTCCGGCGTACGGTATCCCGACTGAAAACGGCGACGGAGGTCAGCGGACGGACGGTCGAGATCGCCCAGAGCTGGGTCCAGGCCTGGGTCCCGGTCCCGACCAGCCCGAGCGTCGAAGCGGTCGGCACCGCCAGCGCATCGACCGCGACGGCGCCGATCGCGCCGACCCGGCGCGGCCCCAGCTCGTTGCCAAGAGCAACACCGCGGACGGCGCCGGACACCCAGTCGTGCACCACCACCACCTGAGCGCCAGGAACGCTAGCGAAGGAGTCGTAGGAGCGATACCCGTACCACTCCCCTGTCAGCGCGCCGGTGGTGAAGACCAGCCGTCCCGCACCGAGCGACGTGCTCACCCGCGGGGGCGTGTGCAGCCGACCCGCATGCGCCGCCAACAACGCTTCGCGCATCCACGCGACGGCGCTCCGAGCATCCAAGTGCTCCCGGATGTCGTCGTCGCTCAGGATCATCGGCGCCGGCTACCAGGCTCCGCCGAAGGCCCGGTTCGCGTTGTTCGACAGGGCTTCGCAGAGTTCGGCGACCGAGATGTTCAGCACGCCGGCCATCTTCCGGACCGTGTGCGGGATCAGGTACGACGCGTTGGGCTGCCCCCGGTGCGGCGACGGAGTCAGGTACGGCGCGTCGGTCTCGACCAGCACGCGGTCGAGCGGCGTCACCGCGAGCGCGTTCCGCAGCGACTGCGCGTTCTTGAACGTCACCACGCCCGCGAACGACAGGAACGCCCCGCGCTCGACGCACTTGCGGGCGAACTCGGTGTCACCGGAGAAGCAGTGCATCACCACCCGCTCCGGCACCCCCTCGCGGTCCAGCAGGGCCAGGATGTCGTCGTGCGCGTCCCGGTCGTGGATCATCAGCGTCTTGTCCAGCCGCTTCGCGAGCTCGATGTGCGCGGCGAACGACTCGTGCTGGGCAGCCCGGCCATCTTCCCCGGTCCGGAAGTAGTCCAGCCCGGTCTCGCCGATCACGCGAACCTTGTCCGACGACTTCGCCAACCGCTCGATCTCGGCCAGCGCACCATCAAGCTCACCGGCAGCCTTGAGCCGCGGCGCCTCGTTCGGATGCAGCGCGACGCCCGCGATCAGGTTCGGATACTGCTCGGCGGCCTCGACCGCCCAGACCGCACCCGGCAGGTCGCACCCCACCTGGACGATCCGGGTCACGCCGACCGACGCGGCCAGCTTGATCGCCTCGGCGGCACCCAGCCAGGCGCCGTCCTCGCCGTCGGCGATGTCCAGGTGGCAGTGCGCGTCGACCACACTCATCGGCAACGGGTCCGGTACCGCGGGCCGGGTCCGGTCCCGCGACCGCCCGTCCTCTCCGATGGCAGCACGTTCCCGTGTCGGGCGATCGACCTCCACATTGTCGGTAGACATGAGGACCAGCCTACTTAAGCCGGTAGATCCGCATGTCCTTATTACTGAAGGCCGGTACTGCGAGCTTCTCCAGCGCAGGTGACACCGGTCCGGCCCGCAGGTCGGCGACGATCCAGTCCACCCCGACCTTGTCCCGAAGTCTGGTGAGCAACTGCGGCGTCGGACGCTCGATGGCGTTGAGACTGTCCTTCAACCGATCCGGCCAGGGCGACGGCCGCTTCAGGAAGCTGGCCTCGCTGACCGCGCCGAGGTTCGCCGGTGTGTAAGCCCAGCCGCCCAGATAAAGCTGTACACCGCTCAGCCCCGACACCCAGTAGGCGTCGTCGTTACAGTTCGGGCGGTACCGCGCGGGGAGACAGAACACATTCGTGACCGCGACCTCGTCCTTCTTCTTGTGCTTGTGCAGCCACAACATCGCGTCCTGCTCGTCCCGGGTGAGATAGGTCCGGCCCGTCTCGTCCGGAGCCGGCCGGGATTTCGCCATGCTCTGGATCCCGTTGCCCAGGCCGGCCACCTGCGCCGGCAGACCGGCCGCGATCGTCAGCACGATCAACTGCAGACTGATAGCCGCGACGCCTCGCGCCCGATTGACCAGCAGAATGACCAGCACTCCGACCGCTGCCAGGATCCCGAAGGGCGCCAGCAGACCGGCAGCCGCGTCCGCGACAGTTTTCGTGCCGGGGTTCGTGGGCCAGAAGAGATAGAGAGCGCTCGCGGTGAGAATCCCCGCCCACGCCGTGACCACCAGGCTCAGCACATCCGCCCGCCGGGCGAGATCGGCGCCGATGGCAACGACCGCGACCATGCCGAGCGCGAGGACACCGGACAGGAAGTAGTACTCCGAATAGCCGGTCTGCGAGAGCACCAAGGTGACTCCGCCGCCGGCCGCCACAGATCCCCCGAACCACCAGTACGCCGGATCCCGTCGTACCGGGGTGTTCGTCAGGCCCAGCAACGCGAACAACCTCGGCGCCTCGATCGCCAGGTACCAGACGACCAGGATGACGACGAACAGGATCATCCGGGGATCGCCGCCGGCCGCGGCCGGGACGATCCAGCCACCGGTGGCCGGGTAGGACCTGTCGCCGGTCACGGCTTGATAGAAGGGTTGGACCCGCAAGGAGGCGAAGAGCTGGAGCTTGCTGCCCTGCGCGCTGCCGACCAGGGTGAACGACGACAGCAGGAACAAGAGTCCGACGATGCCGCTCAGGACGATCAGACGCCACGGCGGTCGCCGCTCCGCCAGCCAGTCGCAGACTGCCGCGAAGAGGCAGCCGACCAGCATGAGCGGCAGTACGGTCGGCTTCGTCCCAGCGGCCAGCCCGAGGAGCAGGACCATCGCGACCCACGCGCCGGGACCGGCCTCCCGCCGTATGATGAGCATCGTCGGCCCGACGAGCGCCAGCAGGACGACCGCGGCCATCGTCCCGGTCGGGGACTGCACGACCTGCGAGCCCGCCAGGTTGACCAGTGGAGTCTCCGCCAGCTGAAGACAGCCGGGCAGTACTCCGGCCAGGAACCCGGCGACCGGGCCGACCCATTTCCGGTCGTTGAGTGCCTCGCCGGCGGCCCAGCCCACCAGGACGAGCGTGATCACCATCGTGACCGGCCACAGGTGCAGCAACGCCTGCGGCGGATCGACGTCCGACATGACCGATCCGCTGGCGATCGAGGCGGAGGCGAACCAGTGATAGATCAGCGGCTCGCCGAAAACCGAGGGATCGGGCGGCGGGATGTGGTCGGAGAGCATGTGCACCAGCCCGAGCTGGTACCAGAAGTCCTGGTTGCGAGTCGCGGCCTCCGGCGGCAGCGGAATCGGGCGCAGCAGGGTCGCGACGGTACGTAGTACGGCCAGAATCAGGCTCGCCACCAGGACTGCGTGCCACCAGCGAGGCGGGGCGGGCGCCGTACCGCGCAGACCGAGATGAGGTCTCAGCGCGGGGACCAGCACGAAGGTCAGGAGGAGCAGGCCGACGGCGAGCCACTGGAGCAGCGGCAGGCCGATCGCAGTACAGATCGCCCAGATCGCCAGTTGCCACGCGAGGCCGAGGACCGCGCCGAAGCCGAGGTCCTGGGTCACCGAGCGCCCGCCGGCCAGCACCCGCCAGAGCAGCGTGCCCGGAAGCAGGACGGCGAGCAGCCAGGTGATGAAGAAGCGGATGGTCTCGCCGCCGGAGTCGCCGACGGCGGCCAGCAACAGGACCGCGAAGAGCGGGACCAGCAACCAGTACCCCGCCAGCCCGAGCCCGAGCTGCGGTCCTGGCCGGGTCGTTGCTGGGGCATCGCGCCGGGCGTCCAGCGCCCCGCCGACCCCCGTCGCGCCGGTCATCACAGGTAATGATGCCCGAGACGCGACAGAAGTTCGGTCAGCCGCGTTCGGCGGCCTCCTTGACGCCGTTCACGAGCATCTCCCACATCCCGCGCGAGTGCTCGGCCTCTTCCTCGCTGGCGTTGTTGTCCTGACTGAGGGAAAGGTGCGTCGAGGTACCGCGCTCGGCCAGCTCGTAGGTGAGCGTGTGGTAGTTCTCGGGCACATCTGGCTGACCCGTCAGCGGGCTGTAGTGCGTCACCTTGAGCAGCCGGCCCGGCTCGACCTCGAGAATCTCGCCCTTGTCCTCGTACTCCTTGCCCTCGTACACGCCCTGCCAGACGATCGGGCTGCCCGGCTGCCAGTCGGTCTTCACCTCGGCCCCGAACATGAACTTCTTGATCTGCTCCGGGTCCGTCAGCACCTCCCAGACCTGGGTAGGCGACGCGCTGATCTCGGCCTCGGCAGTGGCTACATAGCCAGTCATGGTTCCAACCTCTCGTTGATACCCCCGACGCTAGTCGTGACCTCCCGGTACCTCTTGTAAGAAAGCGTCAAACCAGCCGGGCCAGTTCCTCGTCGACCACCGACGGCGCGAGCTTGGTGAAGATCGGCGTCGGCACCGGCACCTTCGTGCCCGGTACTACGGGTTGCGACGCCCACGCTGGTTGCGCGGAGTAGTCGCCCGTGATCACCGGATACCCCGGGCCGCCGTCCAGATCGGCCACCTCGCGGATCTCCGGTCCGGGCGCGAAGGTGCCGGTGCCACCGAGCGCCTCGTGCACCTGCTGCGCCGAGTGCGGCAGGAACGGCGCGAGCAGGCGATTGCTGTCGGCAACCAGCTGGGCGGCGACGGACAGGATCGTCCCCTTCCGCTCCGGATCGGACTCCTTCCACGGCGCCTGCTGCGACAGGTACTGGTTCGCGTCGCCGGCGACCCGCATCGCCTCGGTGATTGCCTGCCGCAACCGTTGCCGCTGCAGGTGCTCACCGACGATCGCGAACGCCTGCCGACCCGTTGCCAGTACTGCGTGGTCCGCGTCGGTGAGCGCCACCTGTCCGGGGATCGCGCCGAAGTTCTTCGCGATCATCGAGGCGGTCCGGTTGACCAGGTTGCCCCAGGTGCCGACCAGCTCGTCGTTGTTGCGGCGGACGAACTCGGCCCAGGTGAAGTCGGTGTCGTGCGCCTCCGGACCGGCGACCGAGATGAAGTACCGCAGGGCATCCGGGCCGTAGCGTTCGAGGACGTCCCGGACGTAGATCACCACCTGCCGCGACGAGGAGAACTTCTTGCCCTCCATGGTGAGGAACTCGCTGCTCACCACCTCGGTCGGGAGATTGAGTACGCCGTACCGGCCGGGTTTTTCGTTGTAGGCAAGGAGTTCGGCGGGCCAGATCTGGGCGTGGAAGGTGATGTTGTCCTTGCCCATGAAGTAGTACGACTCGGCGCTCGGGTCGCACCACCAGGCGCGCCAGGCGTCGGGGTCGCCGGTCCGGCGGGCCCACTCGATGCTGGCGGAGAGGTAGCCGATGACGGCGTCGAACCAGACATAGAGGCGCTTGTTCGGGTTCTCCTCCCAGCCGGGCAGCGGGACCGGGATGCCCCAGTCGATGTCCCGGGTCATCGCCCGCGGGCGGACGTCGTCGAGCAGGTTGGTGGCGAACTTGAGCACGTTCGGCCGCCAGTCCGTCCGGGTCTGCAGCCAGGCACCGAGTTTGTCGGCCAGCGCCGGGAGGTCGAGGAAGAAGTGCTCGGTCTCGACGAACACTGGGGTCTCGCCGTTGATCCGGCTGCGCGGGTTGCGGAGCTCGATCGCGTCCAGCTGGTTGCCGCAGTTGTCGCATTGGTCGCCGCGCGCACCGTCGTACCCGCAGATCGGGCAGGTGCCCTCGATGTAGCGATCCGGCAGGGTGCGGCCGGTCGAGGGCGAGATCGCACCCATCGCGGTCTTCGTGACCAGGTAGCCGTTGCGGTGGATGGTGCGGAACAGCTCCTGCGCGACGGCGTGGTGATTGCGCGTCGTAGTACGGGTGAAGAGGTCGTAGGAGAGTCCGAGGCCGTGCAGGTCTTCGACGATGACCCGGTTGTAGCGGTCCGCGAGCTCTTTGCGGAGACACGCCTTCCCGCTCGGCCTGGACGAGGATCGGCGTGCCGTGCTCGTCCGTGCCCGACACCATCAGCACGTCGTGGCCGGCCATCCGCTGGTACCGACTGAAGACGTCGGAAGGAACGCCGAACCCCGACACATGCCCGATGTGCCGGGGTCCATTGGCGTACGGCCAAGCAACAGCTGCCAGTACGTGAGTCATGCGGCCGACTGTAAAGCTGACCCTCGGTCGGCAGCGACGCAATTAGGGCTTGAGGACGAGCTTGCCGTTGACGTGGCCGGACTCGGAGATCTCGGCGGCCTTGGTGACCTCGGCGAGCGGGAAGGTCTCGGCGACCTTCAGCTTGAGGTTGCCGTCGGCGGCCTGCTGGAGCTGGGCGGTGAGTCCCGCCGCCTGCTGGACCGGGTCGCCGGGCGCCTGGGAGAACGGGATGCCGTGCTCGGCGGCGGTCAGGTCGGCGACGGTGACGATGCGGTCGGTGCCACCGCGGAGCTCGATCGAGTCCGGGAGAGCGCCCTTTCCGGCGACGTCATAGACAGCGTCGATGCCCTGGGGTGCGACTGCGCGAACCCGGTCGACCAGGCCCTCGCCGTACAGGACCGGGATGACGCCGAGCGAGCGCAGGTACTCGTGGTTCGCCTCGGAGGCGGTGCCGATCACGGTCGCGCCGAGGGCCAGCGCGAGCTGGACACCCACAGCGCCGACCCCTCCGGCGGCACCGTGCACGAGGAGGGTCTCGCCGTCCTTCACGCCGAGTTCGCGGAGCGCGCGGGCCGAGGTCTCACCGGCGACGGGCAGCGCGACGGCCTCTTCGAACGACAGGTTCGCAGGCTTCTTGGCGATCGCACCGGCCACCGCGAACTGGGCGTAACCACCGGTCTTGGACCAGCCGACGACCTCGTCGCCGATCGCGAAGTCGGTGACGCCCTCGCCGATCTCGTCGACGACGCCGGCTACCTCGAACCCCGGCGTTGCGGGCAGGGAGGCCGGCAGGTTCGGCTGCAGGTAGCCGTGCCACAGCTTGTAGTCGAACGGGTTCACGCCGGCCGCGCGGACCGTGATCCGGACCTCGCCGGGACCCGCGTGCGGCTCGTCGATGACCCGCGTCTGCAGGACCTCGGGGCCACCGAACTCTTCGTAGACGACCGCTTCCATGAGAAACCTCCGCTGGAGATGAGTTGACGCTTCAAGTTTTATGTTACTTGAAGGATCAATCGTCTCCGCAGCGGAGGTATTCCCGATGGTCAGAAGATTCTTACGCCTCGACCTCGGCCAGGCGGGGGAAGAGGGCGTCGCCCTTGACCAGGACGGAGCCGGCCGGGAGCTGGCCCCAGGTGCCGGCGTCCTGGACGCGCTGGTCCTTGAGCGGGCCGAGTTTGGCCTCGGCGCCGAGCAGGGTCCAGAGCTTGGCGGCCGTCTTCGGCATCGTCGGGTTGTGCAGGACCGCGACAGCGCGCAGTACCTCGGCCGAGGTGTAGAGGATGGTCGCCAGCCGGGCGCGCTGGGCCTCGTCCTTCGCGACCTTCCACGGCTCCTGCTCGGAGACGTAGCCGTTGACCGCGCCGACCAGGTCGTTGATCGCGGTCAACGCCTCCTGGAAGGCGAGCGTGTCGATCGCCTTGTCAGCGGTCGCGACCGCCTCGGCCAGCTTGTCCGCCAGCGCCTGCTCGGCCGGGCCGTGATCGGTCGCCTCGGGCAGTTCGCCGTCGAAGTACTTGCCGACCATCGCAGCGATCCGGCTGGCCAGGTTGCCCAGGCCGTTCGCCAGCTCCGAGGTGTAGACCGCGTTCAGGTGCTCCCAGGAGAACGACCCGTCCGAGCCGAACTGGATCGTGCGCAGGAAGTAGTACCGGAAGGCGTCGGAGCCGAAGTGGTCGGTGATCTCGTTCGGCGCGATCGCGGTCAGCTTCGACTTGCTCATCTTCTCGCCGCCGACCAGCAGCCAGCCGTGCGCGAAGACCTGCTTCGGTACGGCGACGCCCGGCGGCCATCAGCATGGCCGGCCAGATCACCGCGTGGAACCGCAGGATGTCCTTGCCGACCAGGTGCACGTCGACCGGCCAGAGCTCCTCGAACCGCTCCGGGTCGGTGCCGTAGCCCGCCGCGGTCACGTAGTTGAGCAGCGCGTCGATCCAGACGTACAGCACGTGGTCCTCGTCCCACGGGCACCGGAATGCCCCAGTCGAAGGTGGACCGGGTGATCGACAGGTCCTGCAGCCCCTGCTTCACGAACGAGATGACCTCGTTGCGCGCACTCGACGGCGCGACGAAGTCGGGCTGCGACTCGTACAGCTCGATCAGCTTGTCGGCGTACGCGGACAGCCGGAAGAAGTAGTTCGTCTCCGAGACCGTCTCCAGCTCGGTGCCGTGGATCATGCACCGCTGGGTGCCGTCCTCGTCGGTCCGGATGTCCGCGGGGAGCTTGAACTCCTCACAGCCCACGCAGTACAGGCCCTCGTACTCGCCCTTGTAGACGTCGCCCTTGTCGTAGAGCGTCTGCCAGAAGTCGCGGACCCGCTCGGTGTGCCGCTTCTCGGTGGTCCGGATGAAGTCGTCGTAGTCGATGTCGACGTCGACCCAGGCCGGCTTCCAGGACTCCTCGACCAGCTTGTCGGTCCACGCCTGCGGGGACATGCCCTGCGCCTCGGCGCTGCGCAGCACCTTCTCGCCGTGCTCGTCGGTACCGGTCAGGTACCACTTGCGCTCGCCGCGCTGGGCGTGCCAACGGGTCAGGACGTCCCCGGCCACCGTCGTGTAGGCGCTGCCGATGTGCGGCGGGGCCGTGACGTAGTAGATCGGGGTGGTGACATAGAAGGACTTCTCGGGCATGGCTCAAGCGTAGTGCGCCGGGCCAGTGCTTTTACCAGGGTCCCGGGCAGCCAGTACGGCGTCATACACGGTCCTCTTCGGTACGCCGTACCGCTTCGCGACGTCAGAGATCGCCTCCTTGCGCGGCGTACCGGCTTCCTCGTCGGCGGCGACCTCGGCCGCGAGCTCCTCGGGACCGAGCTCCCGGGCCGGTCGGGTCCGCGCCGGCGACGACGATGGTGATCTCGCCGCGAACCCCGTCGGCGGCCCACTCGGCCAACTCGGCCGCCGTACCGCGCTTGACCTCTTCATACGTCTTGGTGAGCTCGCGGCAGACCGCCGTCCGCCGATCCTTGCCGAGCGCGTCGGCCAGATCCTGGAGCGAGGCGGCCAGCCGGTGCGGCGCCTCGAAGAAGATCATCGTCCGCTGCTCCCGGGCGAGCTCGGTGAACCGCCTCGACCGCTCGGCCGACTTCCGCGGCAGGAACCCCTCGAACGTGAACCGGTCCACCGGCAAGCCACTCAACGCCAGCGCGGTCAACACAGCCGACGGCCCCGGTACGGCGGTCACCTGGATCCCCGCCTCGATCGCCGCCGCCACCAGCCGGTACCCCGGGTCCGACACGCTCGGCATCCCGGCGTCGGTCACCACCACGACCGTCTGCCCCTCTATCAGCGCGGCGACCAGCTCCGGCGTCCGCTCCCGCTCGTTCCCCTCGAAGAAGCTCGCCACCCGCCCGGTGACGGTGATCGCCAACTCGCTCGTCAGCCGCCGCAGCCGCCGCGTATCCTCCGCGGCCACCACATCCGCCTCGCCCAGCACCTGCCGCAACCGCGCCGACGCATCCGAAAAGTCCCCAATAGGAGTCCCCGCCAACACCAATCGCCCGGTCACTGGACCATCCTCGCAGCCGCCCCGGGGTGGTGTCGGGACGCGGTCGCCCTGGGGCTCCGTACCATGGCCAGCGTGACTGCCGTGATCGATGACGACACCGCGACGCCGCGCCGAGCCGCGGGAGACGCTCGGGCGCGACGTACGGGGGCGTCGGCTGCCACCGCTGAAGGAGCGGTTGTACCCGCCGATGCCGCGGGACTTCGAGGGTGGCTGGATCGCGACGCTGGCGATCACCGCGATGGCCGCGATCCTGCGGTTCTGGAACCTCGGCAACCCGGTCAAGTTCGTCTTCGACGAGACGTACTACGCCAAGGACGCGTACTCGCTGCTCAAGTACGGGTATGCGCTGCAGTTCATCGACAAGCCGGAAGGGGCCGCCGACAAGGCGATCCTGGCCGGCAACCTGGACGTCTTCAAGGACACCCCGAGCCTGACCGTGCACCCCGAGGTCGGCAAGTGGATGATCGCCGCCGGTGAGCAGCTGTTCGGGATGAACACCTTCGGCTGGCGGTTCATGCCGGCCCTGTTCGGCACGCTGACCGTGCTGCTGCTGATCCGCACTGGTCCGCCGGATGACCCGCTCGACCCTGATCGGCTGCATCGCCGGGCGTGCTGCTCGCGGTCGACGGCCTGCACTTCGTGATGTCGCGGGTCGCCCTGCTCGACATCTTCCTCGCGTTCTGGCTGGTCGCCGCGATCTCCTGCCTGGTCGCCGACCGCGACTGGACCCGCCGCCGGCTGCGCCGACTCGCTCGACCAGCAAGTCCGAGGGCGCCGGCAGATCGGCCGGCTGACTGCTGTTCCGTCCGTGGCGGATCGCGGCCGGCGTCTGCTTCGGGCTCGCGCTCGGCACCAAGTGGAGCGCGGTCTGGGTGATCGCCGGCTTCGGGCTGCTCACCTTCGCCTGGGACCTCGGCGCGCGCCGGATGATCGGCGTACGGCATGCGCTTCTGGAAGTCCGCGGTTGTCGACGGCCTGCCCGCGTTCCTGAGCATCGTGCTGGTCGCCGGGATCACCTACACCGCGACCTGGACCGGCTGGCTGCTGCACGACAACGCCTACGACCACGACTACGCGTCCAAGAACCCGGCGCACGGCGTGATGAAGGTCGTGCCCGACGACTTCCGGTCGCTGATCCACTACCACCAGGAAGTGCTCGCCTTCCACACCGGCGACTACATCAAGAACGCCACCCACCCGTACCAGTCGCACCCGGCGGGCTGGCCGATCATCGCCCGCCCGATCGGCTTCGACGCGGTCAACGACATCAAGCCCGGGCAACCCGGCTGCAACGCCACGAACGGTACGAACTGTCTGTCGGTCATCTCGGCAGTCGGTACGCCGTTGCTGTGGTGGGGCGGTGCCCTGGCGCTGCTCGCCGCCGCTGGTGCTCTGGATCGGCCAGCGGGACTGGCGGTTCGGCGTACCGATCGTCGGCTATCGTGACGTGCTGGGTGCCGTGGTTCGCCTTCGACGACAGACCGATCTTCTTCTTCTACGCGGTGACGATGATCCCGTTCACGGTGATCGCGTTGTCCCTGGTCCTGGGCAAGATCCTCGGCCCGGCCAGAGCCGCGTTGCAGACCTCCACCCCACGCCGCCTGATCGGCAGCGCGGTGGTCGGCGCCTTCGTCGTCCTGGTCGTCCTCAACTTCGCCTACATCTGGCCGATCCTGACCGACAAGGTCCTCCCCCACTCCGCCTGGCTCAACCGCATGTGGTTCAAATCCTGGATCTGACCTGAACCGGTCAGCACCCGCCGTGGTCGGCTCAGGTTGCCTACCTTCGGTTCCATGCGCGTCGCCACGGTTGCCCTGATCGTTCTCGCCCGGCTCGGTACCGGGTGCTCCAGCCGACACACGCCCGCCGCTGGGGACGAGGCCCGCCTTCGACCAGCCCCACAACCTCGCAACACCGACGCCGAAGGGACCCGGCACCGAAGGTGCTCGGCCGGGAGTCTGCCGGTCAAGATCACCGGACCGGGCGCAGCCGCCGCTCAAGGGAGACGAGGACGATCAGGGCAGGCGGACAGCGACGCTTCATGTCACCGTCCCGGCAGATCATGTTCGACCTGATCGACAAGACCGACGACTGGCGGGCTACAAAGCCGCCGGCCCGGTCGAGTGCCCAGGAGACGGCCCGGTCATTCAGCCGGACGCGCAGACCAGTGCTCAGTACGCTATCGCAATCTGAACGTCCGCTGGATCGTGCGGATCAGACCCCAACTCCAACCAGGCACTTCGCCGATGGGTGACCTACTTCCTGAGCCCACTCGAGGGAGTCCTGCTACGCCAAGGCGGTCTACAGCAGGTTGCTGGACCGAGTCCACACCAAGGGAACAGAACTGCGCTGTGGCCAACTGCCCGAGATCCAGCGGGTCAAGGTGTACGTCGACACCAAGAACCACTGTCAGTACCTGCGCCAGCCGATTCGGACGGCGTTCGTCAGTCGACAGGACCCCGAGGTGCTGGGTCGATGACTCCGGAGTATCAGATCGACTTCGCCGGGCCGCCGGCTCAGTGACCTAGTCGGCCGTGGCCCTGTTCCTGTTGCGGTGGCGGCGGGAGCTGGTTTGGCCGCCGACGCCGCCGAAGAGGGCGAGGCCCTTGACGATGACGGTCGGGGCGTTCGGGTCGGGGTCGTCGCCGCCGCGGGCCGCGAAGCCGCCGAAGATGCCGACGCCCTCGTTGCGGACGTTGACGCTGTCCGGGACGGTGATGTCGACGCCGCCGAAGATCGCAAACGCCCAGATCGTCACCTCGCGGCCCTCGAAGATCGCGTCCGTCATGTCCAGGTCGTAGCCGCCGAAGACGCACAGGGCATTGGTCCGCCGCTTGACCCGCCAGCGGCCCCGGCGCTCGCCGCCGCCGAAGATGCCGACCACGGTCTCGAAGCTGTCCTGCGGATTGGCCGGCTCCTCGATCGGCACCGGGCTGTTCGACGGCACGGCCGCAGCGGCCGGCCGATACGCCTGTCCCGGTACGGCGAGGTCTTGCGTGATCGGCTCGAGTTCACCGATCGTCCGCGCCTTCAGCGTCTGCTCGAGTCGCTCGGCATGCTCGTCCTGCGTCAGCCGCCCGGTCATCAGCGCGTCCCGCAGTACCTCGACGACCTGGTCGCGATCGGTGTCGGAGGCGCGGAGATGCGCATGCGGGTTCTGTGGCTCGGGCAGGTTTTCCATAGGACGGAACGATAGTCCTCCTACCGGCGCACCCGGAACGCAAAAAACAGCGCGAGGAGGGTGATCATGGCGAAAGCCAGGGCCGTACCCGGGTAACCCCCGAGCCCGAGACCGAGTCCGCCGACCGCGGCACCCAGAAAGACCCCGAGACTCATCCCGGCGGCATTGATCCCCAACGCCGATCCGCGCAGATCGCCGCTTCGCCGTACGAGCAAGGTGGTGACGCACGCGGCGACTGTCGCGTGGCTCGCGCCCATCAGAGCGGTCAGCACCAACGTCGACGGCAGCGTCGGCGAGAAGTAGAACGCCGTCACGCTGACCAGCGCGACGCTCACGCCGAGCACCAGCAACTTCTCCGGCGCGATCCATGGCCGCTCAGCCGCGAGGTAGCGCCCAGCAAAGAGATTGCCGACGAAGAACGACGCGCCACTCAGCGACCAGACCAGCGCGAACCACCCGGGCGCCAGATCGAACTTGTCGTCGTAGAACGCTGCCAGATAAGCCAGATACCCCATGAACGCGGCAGTCCGCAGCAACGCCACCGCGAGCAACGGGAGCGCCCCGGGGATCCGCGCCAAGGCCCGGTACGTCGCCACGTATCCGACTCGCTCGGCCCGGACCGGCCCCTTCCGCCCCCGGCCACGCCAGAAGAACGCCGCCGACAACCCCAGCGAGATCACCGACGCGGCGAGCAGATTTCCCCGCCAGCCCCAGACAAGCCCCGGTACGGCGAGGACGGGCGCAGCCAGCATCGCCATCATCGACGTGGTCGCCGAGACCAGCGTCGCCGCCCGGCCCGCCGCGGCCGGCGACTTGAACCTGTCCGCGGCGGCGGCACCGATCGACGGCCCGAGGATCGAGGTCGAGGCCCCGATCAACAGACAGAACGCGGCCAGCGCAATAGACGTTGCCGATAGCACCCAATGCGCCGAGATCCCCAATAATGCAAGGCCTCCTGCGGCAACGAGCTCACGGGCCAGCCGGTCGATCAGCGGCGCGAGCGCGACCCCGACGAGTAGCGCGGCCAGTCCGCCGAGCCCCCGCAGCCCGCCGATCTCCGCCACGTTCCCGCCCGCCGCGGCCGCGATCGGCACCAGGTACATGCCGAACACGGTGAACGGGATCAGGCTGACCGTCGAGGCCAGCAGGAACGGCCATAACCGCCTGGCCATCCGCAGATCCCCGGGCACCGCCGTGGCCTGCGAGGGTGTGAGTTGCTCACGTGCGTGGGTCTCCGTCCTGGGAGTGGTAGCGGTACAAGCTCGTCGGGCGGGAGCTGAACTGGGAAAAGGGAAACGGCTCCGCGGACAGGGCGGTGACGCCGGAGCCGAGGAAGGCGCGCACCACCGCCGCGCCGGTCTGAGCATAGACCGCCAGCGGCTTCTCTTGCTGACGGCAACGATCGAGCAGGATGTCGAAACTCCCGTTGCTCAAGGTCATTCCGGTCGCCACGACAGCATCGGCGGCATCGATAACTTCCGTCATGTCGCGGGAAACCGGCAACCCGGACGCCGTCACGGTCAGGTTGAAATCGCAGGGCAGACAAATTCCGCCGCGCTCGGTGATCGCGTCGACCAACGGGTTCACCACGCCGATCAGCGCGACCTTGGTGCCGGGCCGGACTTCCAGGAGACCCGCGACGGCGGCATCACGGGCCCGCGCGCGAACGTCCGGCGTACCGGCTGGGAGGACGATCTCTTCGGCATCGGCTGCGGCGTGGTGGGGCTCGACGGACGCCAGGTAGGCATCGAGGGCGGCGATCCGGACCGGCAGCGGTGCGTCGGCGATGAGCTTGTCGAGCGAGACGCCGGAGGTCTCCTCGCAGTACGAAGGATCGAGCTCTCCCGCCTCGAAGGAACACGCGCCGAAGACCTCGCCGACCCGGAGCAGCACGTAGTAGTTCCGATAGGTCACGTCCGCGCCCGGCAACCGAGTCGTGTGATGCAACCAGAACGCACTGATCACCGACAACTCAGAGGGCGCCGGGCCGCGGTCTCCCGCGAGGACGGATGCGGTGAGGGCGGCGACAGAGGTCATGATCAGCCAGCCTTTCGGCGGTCGGGGGACGGTACTGGCCGGCTTCTCACCCGGCCAAGATTAATGCGACGGGGTCGCAGATGGGAATTGTTGGTGGTGGAACTGGGCGGACTCGCGCCGGTCCCAGGACATGGCTGACCACGGGACGGCGAGGTCGTCCAGGGAGTCGATCTCGCGTGGTCGCATCGAGTCCATCGGGCGCGCGTCGGCATGGCGGGCAAAAGCCGACTCGACGTACCGGGTGCCGGTGTCGGCGGCCAGGAAGACGTGCTTGCGGCTGCTGTCGCACTGGTGCTCCCAGAGGGCGGACAGATAGGCGGCGCCTGCGGAGAGCCCGGCGAACACGCCCGAAGTACGGAGCAGGTCGACCGCCGCCGACATCGCGTAGTCGAAGGAGACCCAGTGCAGGCGGTCGTACAACTCGTGCCGCACGTTCTGGAACTCGATCGAGCTGCCGATCCCGGCGATGATCATCTCCGGGTCCTGGGTGTGCCCGGCGCCGAAGGTGATGCTGCCGAACGGCTGCACGCCGACCAGGTTCACGTCGCGACCGCGGTCTCGCAGGAACGCGGCGATCGCCCCGGTCGACGCGCCGGTGCCGACGCCGCCGACCAGGCAGAGCGGGCCGGTCGGCACCAACTCGTCCACGAGGTCCGCGACCGCGCGCGTACCCGAGGTAGTGGATGTCGTCGTGGTACTGCCGCATCCAGTGGTACGACGGGTTGTCGCGCAGGATCTCGCCGATCCGGCGGACCCGGAGGTTCTGGTCGAGCTGCAGGTTGTTCGACGACGGCACCTGCTCGATCGTCGCGCCGAGGATCTCGAGCTGGATCTTGAGTGTCCGGTCGACCGTGGTGGAGCCGACGATGTGGCACTTCATCCCGTAGCGGTGGCAGGCGAGCGCGAGCGCGTGCGCGTAGATCCCGCTGGAGCAGTCGATCAGGGTGTCGCCGGGTTTGACGGCGCCGCTGTCGAGCAGGTGGCGGACCGCGCCGAGGGCGGAGTACACCTTCATCGTCTCGAACCGCAGGCAGATCAGGTCGTCGCCGACCCGGATCGGATCGGGATCCTTGATCGCCTCCGCCAGATGTTCGTGCAATCGGGAAGGCTTCATGCTTGCGTTTCGCTCCTCGTGTCGGCACAACTGGTCAGCACGGGCGGAGGCTGCATTTCCTGTACTACGGTCGCCGCGTCCCCGGGCGCCTGGGCACCCGGTACTACGGGCGCCGGGTCAGCGGAATCTTTGATCCGGCCGATCCGGGCTCGTCCCGGCCGATCTGGGCGGCCCTCACCAACCGCTGGGTCACGTCGTGGACCGGCTTCGCCATCACTGTCGCCGGTGGTCCTTCCTCGACCACCCGGCCGGCGTCCAGCACCAGCACGTGGTCGGAGACGGCTGGCGACCAGGGCGAGGTCGTGGCTGATCCAGATCAGGGCTGTTCCGGCGTTCTTCAGCTCGGTCAGCAGTTCGACGACGAGGGCGGTGCCGTGGTCGTCGAGGGCGGTGGTGATCTCGTCGCAGATCAGCACGTCGGGGTGCGCGAGCAGGGCACGGGCCAGTGCGGCTCGCTGGAGTTCACCGCCGGACAGCTGACTCGGCGGTCTGGCTGCGACCATCGCCGAGACACCTAGCCGGGCGAGGGTGGCGACGGCTTCGGCTTTGGCTTCCGAGTGGCTGAGTCCGCGGAGGCGTTCCGCAGTACGGGCTACTTGGTCGTCGACGCGGCGGCGTTCGTCGAAGGAGCCGCGGACCTCCTGCCAGACGTACTGGACCCGCCGGACCTGCTCGGCGGACCGCTTCCGGAGTACCGGAAGTTCCTGACCTGACAGGGTGATCCGGCCGGTCTGGCGTTCGTGCAAGCCGGCCAGGCAACGAGCGAGGGTGGTCTTGCCGCTGCCGGAACGCCCGACCACGCCCACGCAACCACCGGGCGGCACGGCGAGATCGACCTCCTGCAGGATCGGGTCGCGCCCGCGGGTACGCAGCGAGGCGGACAGGTTCATTGCCTGGAGCAACGGTGCCGCGGCGCCGGTGGTTCCCGGTCGCGAGCTGATTTGTGTTGCAGCTGGAAGAACATCCGTGCCGCCGGCGGCGATCACCTGCCCCGCGTCCAGCACCACCACGTACTGCGCGAGCGCACGAACCAGGTCGAGATCGTGACTCAGCAGCAAGATCCCCAGCCCCTGCTCAGCCAACTCCCTGAGCTCAGCCACCAACTGCAACCGGGTAATCGAGTCCAACCCAGTACTCGGCTCGTCCAGCACCAACACCTTCGGCCGGCACACCAACGCCTGAGCCAACGCCACCCGCTGCCGCTGCCCACCCGAAAACTGATGCGGAAACCGCCGCTGGGTCGCCCGATCAGCCTCCAACTGCGCCGCCCGCAAAGCTTCCTGAACAACATCTTCGCCGGGATTGTGCAGTTTGCTGAGCTCCCGTAAGACAGCGCCGATCCGCCTTGCAGGGTTGAGTGCACTGCCAGGGTGTTGTGGCATATACGCCACCACTCGCCCTCGAACGTCTACCGACTGACCGCCAAGGACGCTGACCACCGTCGACTTCGACCTCACCGGAGAGCTGCACACCATCACCGTGCTCACCGAGCAGCGCGAGGGCCGAGGTCGTCTTGCCTGAGCCTGAGGCGCCGACCAGAGCTGTCACCTGGCCGGGCCAGATCTTGAAGTCGACTCTGTCTACGAGGATGGCGGTGCCTGCTACTGCTGACAGGCCGCGGACCTCGACCAGGGGGTTCATCTGGGCACCTCGGCGAGGCGGCGGGTGCGGTGGACCAGGCGGTCGGCGAGGAGGTTGAAGCCGAGCGTGAAGGCGACCAGCATCAGCGCCGGTGCGACGACCGCCCACGGCTGGAGGAGGATGCCTTCGCGGTTGCGGGAGACGCTGACCGCCCAGTCCGGCGCGGTCGGGCTCAGCCCGAGACCGAGAAAGTTGACTGAGGCAACGAGGAAGACGGCGAGGGTGATCCGGGTGCCGACGTCGGCTGCGACCGGACCGAGCACCGCGCGGCCGACGTACCCGAGCTGGATCCCCACCCAGCTCTCCCGCTGCATCCGCAATGCCTCGACCACCGGCCCACTCGCCGCATCCAACGCGGCCGCTCGCACCAGCCGCGCCACGGTCGGAACGTTGACCATGGCAACAGCCAACGTGATCGCCAACGGCGAAGCCCGCCAGCCGACGGCAACCACGCTGATCACCAGCAACGACGGCAGCGGCAACAACACATCCAGCGGACGAATCAACACCTCGTCAACCCACCGATGCCTGGTCGACGCCGCCACCAACCCGATCACTCCACCGATCACATAAGCGATCGCCACAGCCCCCAGCGCCATCCCCAACGCAGTCCGCCCACCAACAAGCAACAACTGCAGCACATCCCGCCCCAGCCCATCCGTCCCCAGCCGACCCCCACCCTCATACGGCAACCCACGCGCCGCATCCACCGGCACCAACGGCCCAAAGACCGCCACCACCAAGGGAATCACCACGAGCCCACCAGACACCACACCGGTGTCGGCCGACGACGGACTCCAGCCGCGTCGACCCGGTGGGACGTCAGAGGCGCCGCCCACCTCCCCACCGCCGGGCGCAGCCCGCCACCTCTCCGCCATCGGGTGCGGACTCCTGCGGCGTGCTCATCGGAGGAGCTCTGTTCGGGGGACCAGGCGGTTGCAGACCAGGTCGGCACCGAGGTTGATCAGCAGTGCGGCGACTGCGAGCACGAGTGTCAGGCCTTGTACTACCGGGACGTCTCGGGTCTCGACGCCGTTGACCAAGGCTGTGGCGAAGCCGGGGATGGCGAAGATTGCTTCTACTACGAGGACCCCACCCAGCAAGGTGTCTCCGGTTCTCGCGAGTTCCTGGACGCCGGGGACGGCTGCGTTCGGCAGCACGTGGCGCAACAGCAACTGGCGTCGCGGTACGCCGAGCCGCCGAGCCTGTACGACGTAGTCGGCATTCAAAGCATTGATCGTGCCCGCGCGCACCTGGCGAGACAGCAGGCACACCGTCCGCCCGAGCAGAACCGCAACCGGAAGCACCAACAACACGGGACTAGCCAGCACATCACCACCGACCCAAGTCGCCGGGAGCCAGCCGAGCTTCAGGGAGAACAAAGTCACCAACACGACGGCGATCACGAAGTCCGGGATCGCACTCAACGCCAGCGTGATCGACGTGATGACCCGATCGACGCGACTGTTCTCCCGCGTCCCCATCAGCAACCCGAGCGCGACCGCGGCCGGTACGACGACCGCCAACGTTGCCAGCGTCAGCACCAGCGTCGCGCCGACCGACGCCTTCACGATGTCGAGCACCGGCCCACCGCTGATCAGCGACGACCCCAGATCGCCACTCAGCACCTTCCCGAACCAGTGCGCGAACCGCTCGAGCGCAGGCTGATCCAGCCCGAGCTGCGACCGCAATCGCGCGATCTGATCCGGCGTCAGCGTCTCGGTGAACCGCATGTCGGCGGCATCGCCCGGCAACAACGCGGTCAGCACGAAGACCAGCACCGACAGGACAGCCAGCTGCACGATCGCCAACAAGGCCCGCTGAGCGGCGTACGACCGCATTCAGGCCAGCCACACCTTGTCGAACCGGCCCGAGTCGAGGGTGTTCGGCGGGACCGCCTGCACGCCCTGCACCTTCGACGAGACCGCGACCAGGAAGTCCGGATGCCCCCACGCGATGATCCCGCCCTCGTCCCGCAACGTCTTCTGCAGTACGCCGTACTTCGCGGCGCGCACTGCCTCGTCCGTCTGCACCTGGGCGGCGGCGAACCCGGCATCGAAGGCCGGTCGCCGCCAATGCGTCACGTTGAACGGCGACTTGGTCAGCAACCGATCGGTGATGTACTGCGGAATCGGCATCGCACCCGACCGATGACTCCCGATAGCGCCCTTGGTGAGCAGGTCCTTCGCATATGTCTGCGCACTCCCAGTCGTCACCTTGAGCTTCACCCCCGCCTCGGCAACCTGCTCCGCAAACAACGTGGCCGCTTCTACGAAACCAGCCGAGGCGTCGGAGGTGAAGATCTCCACGTCCTTGCCGATCAGGCCGGCCTTCTTCAGCAACGCCTTCGCCTGCTCGACATCCCGTTCCCGCTGCGGGAGGTCAGCCGCGTAGTACTGGAATCCCTTGCCGAACAGGTCATTCCCGACCACGCCCCGGCCGGCGAGCACGACATCCACCAATCGCTGCCGATCTGCAAGCAGCTTGAAGGCGAGCCGGACGTCAGGGTTGTCGAACGGCGGCTGGTCGACCTTCATCACGAATGCCTGGGTCGTCGATCCCTTCGCCGCCACGATCTTGACCGTCTTCCCGGCCTCGGCGGTTCGCGCGAACGTCGCGGTCATCTCGTTCGCGTACTCCGCTTGGCCGCCCTGCAACGCGTTCGCCCGAGCCTCGGCGTCGGCCGAGAGGATCTGCAGTTCCTCGAGCTTCGCGGCGCCGTCCCAGTAGTCGTCGAAGCGGGCCGCGACCATCGACCGGCCGGCCTCGAACGAGGTGAACTTGAAAGCACCCGTCCCGTTCGGCTTGGCCGGGTCCTTGAAGCCGTCCCGGACGATCTGGGTGCCGATTCCGGCCAGCAGGGCAGGGAATTCCGCGTTCGGAGCGGCCAGGGTCAGCTCGACCGTGTGCCGGTCGATCGCCTTGCACCGACGAAGGTCCAGCGAGGCGAGCGAGGACTGCGCCACCCGCTCCGGCGCGGTCGGGTCGGCGATGCGGGCCAGGCTGTAGAGAACGTCCTCGCTGGTCAGCGGTTTGCCGTCGTGGAAGGTCGCGTCGCGCAAGGTGAACCGCCAGGTCGCGGCCTGGGCGTCCGGCTCCCACTTGGCTCGCGAGCCGCGGCACGGGCTTCAGATCCGGACCGAGCTCGACCAGCTTCTCGTACATCGCCTTGTGCCGCGCGATGTCGACGAACAGGCTCTGCAGATGCGGATCGAGAACCTCCTTGGCGCCGCCTCCGGCGAACACCGCGCGCAGCCGGCCACCCGCTTTCGGCGCGGCCGCCGGGCTGTCACCCGAGCCGCACCCACTGACCGCGGCGACGGCCAAACCGCCTGCCAGGCCTAGGAATCCTCGTCTGTTCAGAGCTTCGGACATCCGCATTTCCTTCACGGTGAGGGGGCTCCGACGAGGAGTGGTCGCCGGGTCGAATCCTGCCGTTAATGAAAATAGTTGTCAAATTCAGGCGCATCTGAACGGACGTGCTTCATTCTTCCGGCCTCCCCCGGCCCACCGTCGGCCGTGACGGCGTGTCACCGCCATCTACCAGTGAGTACTCGCAGTCACGGCCTCCCGGCGGTATCGTCGCGGCGAGGCAGAGACGGACTGGGGGAAGGCGATGCACGAGGCCGGGTTGTACTTCCCGTACGTCCAGGTCCGCGACGACGACTGGCTCAAGCTGGCGATGCTCTACTGGCCACGCATCTACCGCATCGTCCCGCCGGACTACCCGACGCAGGAGAGCCGGACCGCGCGGGATTTCCGCCGGGCGGGCTTGCTCGGTGCCGTGGATCCGATCGAGAACTCGCATGAGTTCTTCACGACATTGCTCGAGAACGCGGACGCCCTGGACAGCTACAGCACGGCCCGGGCGAAAGCCGAGTTCGGCAGCCGACCTCCCTTCGGCCCACCACCGATCGACTTGCTCGATCCTGCCCTTGGCTGGCTGCACAGCATGAAGCTCTCTTTCAGCGAAGTCCACAAACTGCACCGCGCGGGCTTGGCGCAGTACGGGCCGATGCTTCCTCTCAGCGGACGGTGGATCGGTGTACACCCGACCCTCGCAGCTGCCTATATGTCGGCCCTGGCCAGCGAGATCGGCAGCAACCTGGACCTGCAGCCGTTGACCGATCAGACGGATCTCCGAGTCGCAGCGCCCAACGACGGTGTCACCTCGGCGCTCGACCTGATGATCGGCCGAACCAGCGACCGACCGGCCGCGGTCGACGAGTACGTGATGCTCGCGCTGGAGTGTGTTCGGCCGAAGGCACTGGGCGCGGTATCGGCCAAGCAGATCATCCGCTGCCGGAAGAACCTGGGCGCCGAGCTGGCCGACTTCCGGGCCTTCGTCGAGGCGCAGAGCCAGGAGCTGGCCGCCATCACCTCGCTGCCGCCCGGGCAGCGCAAGCTCGACGCCTTCGCCGACCACGTCCGCGACACCGTCGAGGCGCCGCTGCAGAGACTCGAACGAGGCCTTCGGCTGCACAAACTGGACACTGTGCGGACGATGCTCGTCACCGGAACCCTGGCCACTCCCCCGCTGGCGAGCCTGGGGCTGGACCGCCTCGGAGCAGGAAGCACGATCGGGATGTCGGTCGCGACTGTTGCGGGGATGGGCGCCGCCTGGTGGCAGGTCCATGCGGCCCGCGAGTCCGTCCGCCGGAGCTCACCGCTGTCCTACCTGCTCGACATCCGCGACGAGCTCACCCCGAAGACCATCGCCAACAAGTTCCAGCGAATCCTGAAAGGCAGCTACTGACGGATCAGCGCCCGGCCGCCCCTGCAACGGCTCCGGCGGCACCGGCAGCGGCCTCGGCAGCGGCGGCGGCTCCGGCAGTGGTTCGGGCGGCTCCGGCGCCTTCGGCCGCGGCTTCGGCCGCGGCTTCGGCTGCGGCTTCGGGGCAGGTGTCGTCGGATGAATCCGCGCGGCACAGATCCCGGTACGGGAGGTCCGCCAGGATGCGGTCCAGCAGTCCGGCGAGGAGGTCCTGCTCCTCACGGCTGAGCTTGTCCAGGAGATACGTCCGTACTGCGTCGACGTGGTCCGGCGCGGCGGCGTCGACAGCAGCGCGGCCGGCAGCGGTCAGGCGGACCATCGAGCCGCGGGCGTCGGACTCGCATTCCTCCCGGGTGACCAGGCCGCGCTTCTCCATCCGGCTGACCTGGTGCGACAACCGGCTCCGCTCCCAGCCGATCGAGCGGCCGAGATCGCGCGTCCGCAGTACCCCTTCATCGGCGGTCGAGAGCGGGTGCAGCAAGGCGTAGTCCGCCCCGGACAGCCCCGAGTTCCTGATCAGCCGTGTCTCCAGCGCGCTGTGCAGCTCGCGATAGCTGTCCCGGTAGGACTGCCAAAGATGCGCCTCGCGCGCATCCAGCCACCGAGTCTCCGCCATCTCACCCATTCTACCGGCAGTCGTTGACATATCACCTAGGTGGTTTGTCCAGCGAAAAAGAAAGGGAAGGGAAAGCGAAGGGGGTGTGGAATCAAGGAGTGCGCGAGAGGGCGACAGCCAAGCCCGACCGTCCCGCCATCAGCACGATCTCGCCTGCTGCGAGCTGCCAGAAGGCAGTCGGCCGGTCCGCGAGCGCAGGAAGCGTCGCCCGGCGATGCCACCAGCCGATGCAGACGAGCGCGGCGAACGCCACCGCCTTGGCAAAGACCAACGCCCCGTAGCCGCTGGTCACCCACTGAGTGATCAGCCCCCAGCCGTCGTCGCGCCCGCCCAGATGGATCTCGGCCGTCAGCAATCCGGTGGCCCCGACAGAGACCGCACAGATCAACGCCAACGCGCTGAACCGTTCGATCGCCGCCCGCTCCCGGGTGTAGCGCAGCAGAGCGCCCAGCCCACCAATCCACACGGTCGCCGCGAACACATGCACAACGAGCGAGGCAGTAGCGAGCACAGACCAGAAAGCAGTCCGCTCGATCGCCCCATGCCCATTGAGCAACGGCCCGACCAACGCAGCCGCTGCCAGCACGAGGCACACCCTCGCAGTACCGACAATGCGACAGCCACTGAGCACCACAGCGAGAATCGCCGTCAGCACGATGGTGACCGCCAACGACCTGACCTGGTTCAGCCCGCCGGCCAGCGAAGCGTGCTCACCAAGATGAGACAGCGGTACGCCGAGGATCACCGACGCGGTGGCCACCAGTCCCCCGAGACTCGCGACCGCCCAAACTCCGGCGGCGATCGCGGCATCCTGAACCGCCCGAAGCCCTTGTACTGCGAGCTTTCCACCCTCGGAAGGCAGCAGCACCACGGCCGCGAGCAACGCACCGGCGCACGCTATCGCCGCGAGATCAGCCACGAACCGTAGTACGGGCAAGGCCCAGGACACCGGCATGCTGGCGCCGGAAAGCCCCGCAGGCAACGGTTTCGGAGCACCACCCGCGGCGAGCAGGGCGACCACCAGTGCGACGATGCCTGCGGCAACCATCCCGACGCCGAGGTACCTCCTCATCATGAAGCGGGACGGCGGCGGACGATCACGATCGCCAGCGCGACGACCACGAGCATCACCAGCACCATCGCGACGATCACCACGATGTTCGAGTTGTCCTTCACCGGCTGGGTCTGGCCAGTGGTCACGACGCTGCCCGGAGCGTGCCCGGCGTGCGTCACGGTGAAGCTGGCCGAGACCGTGATCGGGTGCCCGTCCGCCGACACGATCCGAGCGTCGACGGTGTACTTCCCGGCCTCGATCATCGCGCCGACCGGCTGGGTCACCTTGTTGTCGATCACCTGGATGTCACCGGTGGACACGTTGTTCCCGGTCGGCGACTTCACCTGGACCTGGGCGCCGGTACTGCCGACGGGCTCGTTGAACGTCAGCACCACCTGCGTCGGCGGCGCCGCCATCGACGAACCGTCGGCCGGCGTCATGGATTCGAGTTTGGCGTGCGCCGCCGCCACCCCGGTGGAGACCACCAGGGCGAGCAGCGACGCCACCAGCAAGGCTGCGAGTCGACGCACGATTACGGCGTCGTCTTCCGCGGCCGCAGCCCGAACGCGAGACCGATCAGACCGACGAGCAACCCGGCGCCACCGAGAATCCGGGCCAGGTTGTCCGAGTCGGACTTCGTCTCGTTGGTCGTTGCGGCCACCGGCGTGATCGCGGCGGTCAGCTTCAACGCCGGCGCCGGGTGCTCCGGCTTGTCTGCGCCGTCCTTGGCGAGTTCCTCCCACTTCACCACCTCGCCGTCACTGTACGTCTGGACTGCGGGGAAGCTGATCGAGTCGACGCCCTCGGGCAGCCGGCCGACCGACAGCGCGAACTCGTCGAAGTCGTTCGGCGGGACGCCGACGCTGCCCGGCACCGACGTCCAGGTGACGGTGGTGATCGCCTCGGTCAGCGTGACGTCGCCGACCTTGACCGGCGCGGCCAGCTTCTCCTTGGTCTTCTCGACCTTCCAGCCGGCCTTCACCTGCGCGCCGACACTGGCGAACGGGTGATCCTTCGGCAACGAGACGACCAGCTTGGTGGTGCCGGCGGTGTCGGACTCGCTCGGAACCCGGAACACCAGCTTGGCGTAGCCGCCCGGCTTGGCGTCCGGCGACGAGACGGTGACGTGGGCCGAGGCCGACGTGGCGGCGCCGACCAGGACGAGCGCCGATGCCGCGGCGATCGCGGCAGCGCGGAGTACGAATCTCTTGGGCATGACTGTGGAACCTCTCACGGGACACGGAGTTTCACCCGGTCGACGGGTGATCCGCGACCGGTCAGGACAAGGCGAGTGACACCGGTCCGTACGGCGGTCCGCGCCGCGATCCGTTCGAGTTCAGCCAGCGCTGGGCGAGCTGCGGCTCCGGTACTACGGTCAGCATCCGGCGGATCGCCGGTACGACGATGAGGACCCTGGGTAGCTCGGGGATCAGCCGCGTGAGGATCCGTAGTACGCGCTGAGCCCAACTGTGGGCGTGGCCGATCATTCCGACCCCGGCCAGCAGAGCGACCAGGTGGGCCACCGACATCGCCAGCGTGCCGCTGACCGTCATGTGCATCGGCTCGGTTGCCATCGGCATCGACATGTCGTGCCCATGAGCTTGGTGAGAGGAGTTCAGCGTGAAGTGGACGATGAGCTGGATCGCGGCCAGGGCGACCACCGCAAGCTCTTCGCTGAGGAACTCACCGAGAAGCCAGCAAGCGCCGGCGAGTGCGAGCAGCTGCGGAACCACGGCGAGCGGGATGGCGCCGCCGGAGACGAGGACGTGTCCGGCCACCGCGACCGCGACGCTCAGCGTCACGACTGCGGAGGTGGCATTCGTCTCGGCACGCACAACCGCTCACCTTCATCGTCGGGGCGGACAACGCTCTGTCCATCGTTCCACACCCTCTACGAGTAGGAAGGCGATATTGGTTCCGGGAACGGTTACGGACTTTTCACGCGGTCTGTGAAGCTGGTGACCGCGGCGTAGAAGGCCTCGGGCTGCTCGAGGTGACCGAAGTGGCCGCTGTCGTGCAGGACCACCAGCTCGGAGCCCTTGATTCCGTCGTTCAGCTGCCGGGCCCACTTCTCGCCGCAGATGAAGTCGTACTCCCCGACGATGATCAGCACCGGGATCGCGATCTCGCCGAGCCGGTCGCGGACGTCCCAGGGCGCCGGCTGCCGATTCGGATCGACGGTGATGTCGACCAGCGGCTCCCAGTCGACGAGCTGGGGCTTGATCGCCTCGTAGTCCTTGAAGTACACCGGCAGCAGCCGGCCGAGCGCGTCCAGCTGGCTGTCGTGGTCCTCGGCGGTCTCCTCGGTCCAGGCGGCGATCACCTGGGCGGCCAGCGGATCCCCAGCCGGCCTGCGTGCGGCGTACGCCTCGATCTGGCGGAAGGCCTCCTCGCCGAGTTCCTGCCCGTTGAACGCCATCCCGTCGTACACGATGACCCCGGCGAGGTGCTCGGGATAGTCGAGCGCGTACTGCACTGCGACGAAGCCGCCGTGCGAGTGGCCGAGGAAGAACACCTTCCCGGCATCGAGGTGCTGGGCGACCTGGTCGGCGAAGTACGCGTACCGCGCGACGCTGTAGTCACCGTCCGGCAGCAGCCCGGAATTCCCGGTGCCGACGGGCTCGAGGTAGACCATCGTCAGGTGCTTCTCGAGCTCCGGCATCCGCAGATACTCGTAGTGGATCCCCGGCCCACCCGAGTGGACGAGACAGACCGGCCCGCTCCCCGCGACGTGATAGGTGACCTTGACTCCGTCGACCGTGATCTCCATGTCAAACAGTTTGCCCCAGGCACGCAACCGGGCCGGAGGACAGGTCATGGATGATGGACGGATGGGTGAGTCCGAAGTTGTGGCGGTGTTGGAGGTCGGCGGGAGCCACGTGACGGCGGCGTCGGTGCGGCCGTCTGGCTGGCAGGTCGAGGTCGCGCAGCGAGCGGCGCTGGACTCGAAGGGGTCCGCCGAAGCGATCGTCGAGGCGCTGGCGACCGCGGCCCGACTGTTGCCGTTGGCAAGTGGATTGGTGGTGGCACTGCCCGGACCGTTCGACTACGACACCGGGATCGCCCACTATCAGCTGGACAAGTTCGCCGCGCTCTACGGACAGGATCTCGGCAGGAGTCTGCGCGAGGCGCTCGGCATCGAGCGAGTGGTATTCCTGAACGACGCGGAGGCGTTCTCGGTCGGCGAGTGGACCGCCGGCGAGCTGCGCGGAGAGGACCGCTGCGTCGGCGTCACGATCGGCACCGGGATCGGCTCGGGCTTCCTCGCCGACGGCCGGGTCGTGCGGACCGGCGACACGGTGCCTCCGGGCGGCGAGCTCTATCGCACGGAATTCCGGGGCAGGCCGCTGGAGGACTGGATCTCGGCCCGGGCGATCCTTCGCCGGTACGACGAGCGCGCGGGCGAGCTGCCCGAGGGCTGGGGTGTGAAGGAGGTCGCCGATCATGCGCGTGCTGGGGACGAGATAGCGCGGAAGGTGCTCCTCGAGACGTTCGGCGTACTGGCTGAGGCGCTCGGCGGTTGGCTGGGGCGGTTCGGCGCGCGCCGCGTAGTACTGGGTGGATCTATTTCTGGGGCGTTCGACGTGGTCGAGTCCGTCTTCCCGTTCCCCACGAGCGCGACGGCTGACACGGAGCACTCGGCGATTCTCGGTGCTGCCGCGCATTTCAGCCGTTCTTAAGGCGAAGTAAGGATGCCGGAGGTGATCTTGTCGCCACCGTCCGTAGCTCGGACAGTGGCGGGCAACCCCACCTGGAGGTGTCATGAACACACCCACAGCCGTCGACTCCCGCCGAGTCGTCAGCAACATCTTCAAAGGCTCGATGGGCAACCTCGTCGAGTGGTACGACTGGTACGTCTACACGGCCTTCGCGCTGTACTTCGCGCCGGTCTTCTTCCCCAAGGGCAGCCCGACCAGCCAGCTGCTCAACACTGCAGCTGTCTTCGCAGTCGGCTTCCTCATGCGCCCGGTCGGCAGCTTCCTGCTCGGCCGGTACGCCGATAGGCACGGCCGGCGCGCTGCGCTGACCCTGTCGGTCACGCTGATGGCCACTGGCTCCCTGGTGATCGCCTGTACTCCCGGTCACTCGTCCATTGGCATCGCCGCACCCGTGCTGCTGGTGACAGCTCGGTTGCTGCAAGGCCTGTCGGTCGGTGGTGAGTACGGCACCTCAGCGACGTACATGTCGGAGGTCGCCTCGCAAGGGCGACGAGGGTTCTTCTCCAGCTTCCAGTACGTCACCTTGGCGGCAGGGCAGCTCGTGGCGCTCGCCGTACAGATCCTGCTCCAGCAGGTCCTCACCAAAGAGGAGCTGGCTTCGTGGGGCTGGCGCATCCCTTTCGTGGTCGGGGCGGTCGCTGCGGTCATCGTGTTCTGGCTGCGGCGGACGATGGACGAGACGCCGGCTTTCGAGGCGCAGCCTGCTTCGCGCCGGTTCCGGCAGGGTTCGCTGGCGGAGCTGGCCAAGCACCCGCGTGCCGTTGCCACGGTGGTCGGTCTCACGCTGGGCGGCACGGTCGCGTTCTACACGTTCACGACGTACCTGCAGAAGTTCATGGTGAACACCACTGGACTGCAGAAGACGACAGTCACCTGGATCAACTTCCTGGCGCTACTGGTCTTCGTCCTGCTGCAACCGCTCGGCGGGATGCTCTCCGACCGGGTCGGGCGCCGGCCGTTGCTGATCTTCTTCGCCGTGGGCACCACCCTGCTCACCGTGCCGCTGCTCACCGCCCTGGAGACAGCGACCCCGGTCGCGGCGTTCTTCCTGATGCTCGCGGGTCTGGTCGTCGTCACCGGCTACACGTCGATCAACGCGATCGTGAAAGCCGAACTGTTCCCGACCAGCATCCGCGCGCTGGGCGTCGGCATGCCGTACGGCGTGACGGTGGCCGTATTCGGCGGTACGGCGGAGTACGTCGCGCTGTGGCTCAAGAACGCGGGTCACGAGTCTGCCTTCTACTACTACGTGAGCGCCTGTGCGGCGATCAGTCTCATCGTCTACCTGACGATGTCGGAGACGCGCGGCCGGCATCTGGGCGAGAAGTCCGGTTCTTCCGAGCAGGACCGGCGGCCCGCACCGGCACAATGACACGATGCGCACTCTGATCGCTGAGGACGACGAGCAGCTCGGGCGTGCCCTGCGGGACGTCCTGACGGCCAACGGCCACGTGGTCAGCCGGGTCGGCTGCGGCGCCGACGTCCTGCTCCGGCACTCCGAGGCCCAGGTCATCCTGCTTGACCTGGGCCTGCCGGACCTCGACGGCCTGGAGGTGCTCCGCAAGCTCCGCCAGGTGGACGACGACGTCGTGGTGATCGTGCTGACCGCGCGGGACGACGAACGCTCGGTCGTGCTCGCCCTCCGGCTCGGCGCCGACGATTACCTGACCAAGCCGGTCCGGCTCGCCGAGCTGCTGGCGCGGATCGATGCCTCGGTACGCCGACGCCGCCGTACCGCACCGGACGCCACCGGGCACGAGTCCGCGGCGCTGCGGATCGACTACGGCCCACGGCAGGTGACCGTCGACGGCGAACTGCTGCACCTGACCCCGATCGAGTTCGACCTGCTCGCCGTACTGGCCCGTCGGGCCGGTACGGCGGTCAGCCGCGAGGTGATCCAGGACGAGATCTGGGGCGACACGTTCCTGACCAAGTCGAAGGCACTCGACGTCCATCTGCACCAGCTGCGGATGAAGCTCGGCAAGCCGCTGATCACCACGATCCGCGGCTTCGGCTACCGGTTGGAAGTATGAGAGCCCGGCTGATGGGCGTGCTCGCGGTCGTCTCCTTCGTCCTGCTGGCGGCGCTGGTGACGCCGTTCCTGATGGCTGTCTCCGATGCGCAGACACAGCGCTTGCAGGTGACTCGCAGTGCGGCGCTTGATCGTTTCGCCGGGCTCGCCGATCGGTCAGCCGCCGACCGCGACTACAGCAGCGTTCAGATCGAGGCCGAGCGACATCAGGAGCTGTACGGCGAGGCTGTGGTCGTCACGGATCCTTCGGGCAAGGTGATGGTGTCGACCGGAGGGATGACGACTGCCTCTCCGGGCGTTGCTGCCGTCGCTGATCTCGCCGCTCGGGATCTGCCGCAGCTCACGATCGACGCGCTGCGACCGTGGAGTTCGTCGCGCCGACTGATCGCGACGCCGGTGGGATCACCGCATGAGCCGGAGGGCGCGGTGGTGCTGGCGGTCGACACTTCGCGGGCGATCGGCGACGTACGCCGACTGTGGTTGCTGATCTGCGCGGCCGCTGTCTTTGCCCAGCTGCTGTTGCTGTTCATGGCGTCGAAGGCTGCGCGCTGGGTGATCCGGCCGGTCAAGCAGCTCGAGGATGCGGTGGTCGAGCTCGGCCGGACTGCAACCTGGAACCAGCCGCTGGAGGCGAGTGGTCCACCGGAGCTGCGGAGGCTCGCTCGATCCGTCGAGGTGATGGGCGCGACGGTGCAGCGATCGATCGACATGCAACGGCGGATGGTGGCGGACTCGTCGCATCAGCTGCGAAACCCGCTGGCCTCGATCCGGTTGCGCATCGACGCTCTCGCCCCTGAACTGCGCGACCCGACCAGCCCGGGATTCCTTCATTTACAGGACGATCTCGAACGACTGGAAGACGTACTGAGCGATCTCCTCAAACTCGCAGCACTGGAGAGCCGAGTCGCCGACGAGCTGTCCTTCTCCCCCGAGGAGTGCCTGGTCGGCCCGGTGCTGACCGAGGAGCTAGAGATCTGGAGACCTGCCGCGGAGTCGGCGGGCATCGATCTCGTACTACGGGTCTCAGGCGAACTCGTCGCCGCTGTCGGAGAACACGACCTGCGGCAACTCGTCGGGGCCTTGCTGGACAACGCGATCAAGTACGCGGGCCGCGGAGCGACCGTAGTACTGGCTTGCAGACGAGTGGATACGGGCTCGGCCCCACAAGGCGGCCTGCGCGCCGCGGCGCCTCCGGGCGGCGTGGCCGCTGCTGACCCGCTCGGCGGCGGCGGCGCGGAGCGGCGCGTCCTCGAGGTGACGGTGTCGGATGATGGGCCGGGTCTTCCTGCGGAGGAGTTTGCGGTGGCCACTCAGCGGTTCTGGCGAGGCGGCGCGGCCGGGCCGGGGACCGGGCTGGGGCTGGCGATTGCCGAACAGACAGCTCTTGCGATCGGTGGACGGTTGGAGCTGTCCCGCCTCAGCCCTCTGGTCTGACCGCGACCATCCGGTTGCTGGAGGCAACATGATTGGGCGGCGGGCCTTATTGGCTGCTGGTGCTGCAGTGGTGCTGGCCGGTTGCAAGCGTGATGGCGGTGCTGATCGGCTGACTATTGCTGCTGGTGAGGTCGGCGGGTTCTATCTGGAGTTTGCTCAGCTGCTTGCGGCGCAGCTTCGGCTGGCTGGGGTCGCGCGGGAGGTCGTCGTACGGCCGACAACGGGGAGCAAGGAGAACGTGCGGCTCCTGCTCGCCCGCCAGACAGACATCGCGCTCAGCCTCGCCGACGGGCTGACACCTGGTCCGCAGCTGACCTCGTTGGGGCGCGTCTACGAGAACTATCTGCAATGCGTCGTCCGCGCCGACAGCCCGTACAAAACGCTCAAGGATCTCGCCGGCACCAGAATTTCTACCGGAGCAGCCGGGTCGGGTGCCGTCGTGACAGCTGGTCGTGTGTTGACCGCCGCTGCTGTCGCCTGCCAGGCCGACCAACTGCTGCTGGAGCAGGCCACGAAGGCGCTGGCCGCGCACGAGATCACCGCGATGTTCTGGTCCGGCGGGGTGCCGACCTCCGCGCTCGACAAGTTGAGCCGGAGCGTTCCGCTGCGGCTGATCCCGCTCGACGGCTGGCTGCCTGCGTTACGGCGTACCTATGGACCGGTCTATCAGGACGTGCGGGTGCCGGCCGGGGTGTATCGCGGTACGGCGCCGGTGAGCGTGATCGGTATCCCGAACCTGCTGCTCTGCCGCCCGGACCTCCCGTCGTCATCGGCCCGCCGGATCGTCGAGACCCTCGTCCGCCGCGCCAGCAACCTGGTCCCACCCTCGGCCGTCGGCGCCCAGTTCCTCAACCTCCAGTCCCTCGTCGTCACCGCCCCCACCGACCTCCACCCAGGCGCGGTCGACCAGTACCGCCGTCTCTACGGATGACGCCGCGCGGGAGCACTAAGGTGGCTGGATGGCTGCCCGCAAACCTGCTGTCCGGATCGCCGTACCTCGTCTCCGGGCGCAGCTCGACGTCTACGAGGTCGGGCCGGACGGCTTGGAGGACGAGGACCGGCTGACCGACGTCATCCTCGACGAGCAGGATCTGAGCGATGTGGTCGCGCGGTTCGTGGAGATCAGCGGCGGCCGGTTGACGAAGTGCAAACTGGGCGGATCCGAGCTCGAGAAGGCGATCCTGGTCGACGTCGTCCTCGATCACTGCGACCTCGCCAACGCCCGCTGGTCCGACGCCTCGGGGACCCGTCTCGCGGTGACGTCCTCCCGCCTCACCGGATTCGCCGGCCCCGCCCTCACGCTGCAGCACGTGACGTTCCGCGATTCGGTCCTCGACTTCAGCTCGTTCCGCTTCGCGAAATTCACCAAGGTCGAGTTCACCGACTGCCGCCTGCAGAACGCCGACTTCGTCTCCGCCGACCTCACCGGCACCGTCTTCCGCCGCTGCGACCTCACCGCCGTCGAGTTCGCCCAGTCCCGAGCCCCCGGCGCCACCTTCATCGACTGCCGCTGGGAAGACACCAAGGGAATAGCCAGCCTCGCCGGCGCCCGAATCGCCAACACCTCCCCCATAGACACCCTCGCCGTCACCGTAGCCATGGCCTCAGCCCTGAACATCACCCTCACCGACCCCACCGACCACCCCGAAGACTGACCTCGCGGCGTCACTGACACCAACTCGGAGGCTGGGCCACCCAACAACTTGTCCAGGACCCCCGACGCGGAGTCCAGGACCCCGGCGTCCTCACCGGCACCCCCGAGATGGTGGCTGAACCCCCGAGATGATGTCCGAACCCCCGCCGAGTTGTGCGAGGTTCCCTGGTCGGGGAAGCCGCAAGGCCTGCAACGTCGCGATGAGGGCTTAGCTCCTCTTGGCGTGGTTCCCCCATCGGCACACCAGTGGGTAACCGCAACACGAGGGTTTAGGCACACCGATGGCCCGACATCTCGCCGGCCGGTCCGGGACTGCCCCGGTGCGGGGCGAGACCGGCCGAAACGGGCGGATGCGCGCACAGTTCCGGGGGTTGATGTACCGACGGACAGGAGGTAGCCGAGGGCAACTAGTGCGCTCGAGCGTGAACCAGCAGCGCGTGTACACCGTCTCGGGGTGCACTACCTGTCCGTCGGTACATCAAACGCTCAACAACCGGCCACAACACCCGGCCTCCGAACTGCTGCCCCGCGGCGACCATTCGGTCCGCGGACAACACCTCGGGGTCGGGCTCAGGGTTCAGTGGTTGTAGGGGTCGACCAGGAGTTTGAGGGTGGTGGGGGTTGGGGCTCCGGGGCCGGGGGTGGCGGTGACGGTGCGGGATTCGCCGGGGAGGAGCCAGAAGTAGTTGTCTGAGTAGGTGGCGGGGAGGATTCGCTCGTTGTCGCGGCCGCGGAGGGAGAGGCGGATCATCGGGGCGACTGTCTCGCCGTCGTTGCGGATGGTGGCGGTGAGGTTGGTCTTGGTGGTGGTTGTCTTGGTGTTCAGGCGGCCTTTGGGGAGGGTGTTGAGCTGCTGGACGTCCGTGGCCTCGCGGTAGCGCCAGTAGGTGTTCTCCGAGAGGAGGCTGCCTTGGGCATCGGTGTACTTCAGGCGGAGCAGGTGGAGTGCCGGGAGGTCGGTGCTGAAGGCAACGGTGAAACCGTCGGTCTTGTTCGACGCGGTGACGCCGAGCGCTTGGCTTTGCGTAGTACCGAGGTGTGAGCCGTTGAGGTCGTAGAGGTCAGCTGTGACCGTGCCCGTCACCGGGGTGTTGGTGTGGTTGACGACGGTGACCTTCCAGTTGTTCTGGTTGGCCTGGACGTGGATCGCCTCGCATCCCTTGCGGGCGCCGTAGTACGTGCCGTTGACGTCGAGGTCGTAGTCGTAGGTCTGCCAGACCGTGCTGTGCCAGGCCGGGTGTGACATCCAGAGCAGCAGAGCTGATGCGTCCGCCCAGAGATTCGCGTTCCAGGCTTCGAACATCGCCCGCATGTTCTCGTAGTTCACGAACTGCGCCTTGCGGGTGAACTCCTCCAGCCCGCTGGACGAACCGAGCCGGTCGTCGATCGCGCCGAGGTACGTCTCGGGGTGCTGGTTGCCATGCGTCGACCAGTCGTGGTGGTACCACGGCGTACCGATCGGCCAGCCCGGATCGTCGCGCACCGACCAGGTTCCGCATCGACTCGACGACCGGGATGGTCGGCATCCCGATCTCGGTGTGGAAGCCGAAGTTGAAGGTGTCGTAGGTGTTCTTGTCGAAGTACTTGACCGGATCGACCCAGTAGTACGGACCATGCCCGGAGACGAAGCCGGCCGCGGAATCCGGCAGGTAGAGGATCTCGTCGTCCTCCTCGGCGACCGCTGCGGAGATGGCGGCATGGATCGACGGCGGCGGGTGCTCCTCGTTGGCGCCGCACCAGATCACGATGCTCGGGTGGGTCCGGTAACGCACGATGGTGTCGCGCGCGATCTCGCCGTACCCGGGCAGGTTGTCGGAGAACTCGCCTGCCTCCCAGAAGTCGTTCCAGACCAGGATCCCGTTCTCGTCGCAGGCCTGGAAGAACTCCTCCCGGGTGCTCGATCCGATCCAGTTGCGGATCATGGTGAAGTTCATGTCCCGGTGCATGCCGATCACCGCACGCATCTTCTCCGGCGGCATCCGGCGCAGCAGTTCGTCCCAGCCCCAGTTGCCGCCGCGGCAGAACACCCGCACCCCGTTGACGCTGATCTTCAACGGCACCGGCGCGTTGCTGACCGCCTGCACATCGGTCCACTGCTGACCATCAGCAGACACCTGTACGACGAAGTCGAGCGCGTACGCCGTCTCCCAGACCAGCACGACCTGGTCGAACGACTTCGCTTCGACCGAGGTCGACCTGGATCCACTGATTGTCGTTGTACTGCGAGGACCACCGCGTCCCGGCGTTGCCGTCGATCGCGTTGGAGGCCGGATTGCCGTCGTCGGACGAAGCACTCGCAGTACCGGTTCGGGCCAGATCGACGTCCGGCGAGGCCTTGTCCTTGATCGACAAAGTCCAGAGCGAGTCGCCCCAACCCGTCGCGCGACGGCCGCACTGGATGCGGACGAACTTCGCCGTCTGCTGGGCGAAATCGACCGTCTGGGTCGCGCTGTTCGTCGCCGGGTCGATGACGATCGGGATCTCGTAGCTGTAGCCGAACTCGCGGATCCCGAAGGTCGTCGTACGGCTGTCGCTGGTCTTCCCACCGATCATCGCCGTCGCCGTCAACTTGTGCAGATCGGGAGCGCCGTACCCGTTCGGCCACCAGAGCTTGGGATTGTTGACGGTCACGACATCGAACGCGACCTGCGCGGTCTCGCCGGCCTTGATCGTGACGGTCTTGGCCAAGGTGTTGCTGTCGAACGAAGCCTTCACCATAACGGTCCGGTCGGCCGTCGCCACGTTCTTCACCGGGATCGGTGATCGCCACGGTCGCCCTGCTGATACTCGGGACCTTGGTGACCACCCGCGCGTCCCCGACCACGGCCTCGCCGGTCGACCGCAGCCGGACGTGGTTCCAGATGCCTGCGGCACGATCCCGTACTGCGGGCATCCAGTCCCAACCGGATGCCGCGAGCAACGTCGGCGAATCCTGGTAGAGCTTGCCGGACTGGACGAACGCCTGCCCCGCATCGCCTTTGTCACCAGCACTTCCGGGTGCGGCATCGGGGTGATCTTCACCGCCACCGCGTTCTTCGCCCGCAGCGCGGCGGTGATCTCGAAGGCAGCCCGGGCGAACGGCGCTTCAGCGTTCCGACCTGTACGCCGTTGACCCACGCGTCGGCCTGGTGGTTGACCCCGTCGAACTCGAGCCAGATCCGCCGGCCCGCACTGGCGTCCAAGCCCTTCGGGAGGTCGAAGGCACGGCGGTACCACCAGGCGGTGCCGGCTGAGCGCCTCCGGGATCTCGAGGTTGTTCATGCCCTCCGACCGGGTCGGGGAAGTGCCCCTGCTCGACAAGAGTCGCCAGCACCGTGCCCGGGACGGCGGCCGGCAGCCAGGTGGAGGTGTCCTGACCGGCCTGGCTCAGTGCGCCGCGCCGTCCTGCGTAGCCGCGAAGTCGTCCATCGTCAGGGACCAGCCGGACTCCAGCGGGACCGTGCCGTCGGAGCCAGCCTTCAGTGCCGGCGGCGTGCCGTGGTGGGTGCCCCAGGAGGTCCAGCCGGTTGCAGGCGGACGGCTGCCACTGCAGTGCCGAACACCTGGAAGCCGTTGAGGCCAAGCGGGTTGGCGTTGGCCTGCTTGGTGCCGGTCAGCCGCACGTACCTGGCGTTGACCGGCGTCGGGCAGCGGACCTCGACCTGCCCGCCCGGGCTGTTCGTGGCCTGGTGCACCGTGCGCCACGTCGTACCGTCGGTGGAGGTGTCGACGCGGAAGTCCAGCGGCGAACTGGAGAGGACTTCGTGGCCCTGCGTCTGGCCGTACGGGTTGCCGCCGGACAAGTCGAAGGCAGGGTCGCCAGCCTTGCCTTCGAAGGTCAGCGTGACCGCCTCGACCCGGCAGCTTGCGCCTGCAGGTCGACGATGATCCACTGCGGGTCGGCGCTCGCGGCCCGCCAGCCGGAGCCCTTCACACCGGGCAGCGCCAGCTCGTCGACCACGAACTGCGGCGGCGTCGCGGCGTACGCGGTCGAGGAGGCGGTCACGGGCCGGTACAACGCGAGGTCGGTGGCCGCAGCCTCGACCTTGGCCGAGGCTTCGGCCGGCAGCGTCGTACTGAGGGTGAACCCGGCCAGCAACCCACCAGTGGTCGCCAGAAAGGTCCTGCGAGACGGATGCTCGGACGTCACTTGCACACTCCTTGGGCGGAGGAATAATTCGTAAAAGTAACCTTCACCCCTCCGCCGACTTTCTTCAACCCCTCAAGTAAATCCGTAATCCCTCTCAGCCGAGACCAGACAGGAGGAGGGTGATGGACCCGGTGAACGCCTCTTCAGCGGCCTTGATCCATGGTTGCGAGCCCTGGGTCGACTGGTGCTGGGCGATCGCGGTGGCCTCCGGGTAGCGCTCGGCGAAATCCGGGACGACCTTGTGAAGTGCTTGGGCCTTCTGAGCCCACCACTCGGCTCCCCTCGCCGCCTCTGCCTGTACTTCGATCTTTCGGTTGGCCGCTTCGCGCACGATGCTGTAGAGCGCACTGGTCACTGTTGGCCGGATCTCGATCGGGAGGTCCGCGAGGATCCGCAGCAGATCCTCCAGCACGTCCTGTTCGTGCGGCCCGAAGCCTGGCCGGGCCTGCGACGCCTCCAGCAACCAGGGATGACGGACGTACAGTTCGCGCAGGTCCCGGCACCATGCGAGCACCGCCTTGCGCCAGTCCTTGAGCCGGCGCCGGCTGGGCATCTCGGCGTGCGCTCGGTCGTGCATCAAGGTGATCAGCACCTCGCGGCCCGGAACGTAGGTGTAGAGCGACATCGCCGTACGGTCGAGTTCGCTGCCGACGGCTCGCATGGTGACGCCCGCGAGTCCGTCGCGGTCGGCGAGCGCGATCGCGGCGTCGACGATCTCGGCCACGCTGGTCTTCTGGTTCGGCCCTCGCCGGGGCGCCGGCGCCTTGCCCCAGAGCAGCTCCAGAGTCCGCAGTGCGTCGTCCACTTTTCTCCTTACGCCGTAAAGTGTTACGGTTGAAACACTATACAACGTAAGGAGTATGTTGTGGCGGCGATCCTGCATGACGGCACCAGCATCGAGTTCGAGGTGCACGGCCCGGCCGGCGCACCCGCGCTGCTGCTGCCGGTCAACCCCGCGCCGGCCGTCGAAGGACCCGCGACCGATCAACTCCGGGCGTGGGGCGCGGATCCGGCGCTGGGTCACTCACTGACCAAGGGGTTCGGCGAGCACTTCCGGGTCATCGCCTTCGATTACGAGACGCAACTCCAGGAAAACCCGAAACCGGCCACTCTCACACCGGACAACCTGGCCGCCGATTTCCTCGCGATCGCCGACGCCGCCGGAGTACAGACCTTCGCGTACTACGGTTACAGCTGGCTCGGCCTCGCCGGACTCCAGTTGGCGATCCGCACCGATCGTCTGACCGCGTTGGTGATGGGCGGTTTCCCGCCGATGGACGGCCCGTACGAGGCGATGCTCCAGGTCACCGAAGCGACTCATGAGATGGCGGGCATCCCGGCTTCGGAGACGCCGGTCGAGCCGGGTGACTGGGATTCGACAGAAGTTGCCATGAGCAAGGAACAGACGCAGCAGTTCGTCACGCTCTACCAGAACCTGCGCTATTTCGACGACCACACCGTCGACGTCCGGTGCCCACGACTCTGCATCGTGGGCACGTCCGACAACATCCAGTACGGCGATCGCTGGCGCAACGCCTACGTCAGCATCGGCGGGGCCGTCGAAAGGAACCTGTCCCGGCTGCAGGAGCGCGGCTGGGCGGTCCACCTCCTACCAGGGCTGGACCACATGCAGGCCATGCACGCCGACAAGATCCTCCCGATCGCGGAACCTTGGCTAAGGGAGCAACTCGGCGTCTGAGAGCCGCGTACGGCGTACTGGCTAGCGGGCTAGGTATTTGCGGATGTCGTCGGCGACCTGGGCGCGGGTCGTCATCTGGTATTTCTTCAGGATCGCGCTCAGGTGCGTCTTGACCGTGTTCAGGCTGATCCCGAGCTCCGCAGCCAGCTGATCGTTGTCCAGACCCTCGACCAGCAGCACCGCGACGCCCTGCTGCGCCTTGGTGAGACTCGCATACCGTTGCTCCGGTCCCAGATCCGTCTCGAGCATCATCTCGACCAGCTCGGACTGGATCTGCTCGGCGGACTGGATCAACCGGGTCAGATACTCCTGTACTACGGGGCTCGCGGCCTCCGGTTCCGCCATCGCCTCGCCCGCGATCTCCCGCAGCGACCCGATCCGGTGCGCCAGATACTCCATGACGTGATCGCTGGTGAGCAGGTTCGGCGCATCGTCGCCGGCGGGCAGCCGGCGAAGGGCGTCGCGGTCCTCGACCTCGCGGGTGAGCACCCGGGCCACGACGCCGCCCAGCCACTCGAACGCGCGGACGACGTTGTCGTCGTAGGTGTCCGGTTCGTAGCTGTGCATCGAGATCATGCCGAACAACTGGCCGTCGCCGGACGGAGCCGGCCGGAAGAGTGGCACCGTTACCACATCTGCCGACGACCGTTTCGAGTCCCCGAACATATGACCGGCTCGCAGTACGACGCCGTTGTCGTAGGCGTAGCGATACGTCTGGCGATGCTTGAGCAGCCAGGCGGTCTGACCGCTCGGCCCGAAGTTATGGGTGTCCGGCTCCTCGTATTTGCCCGAGTCGTAGCCGTACGGGTAGCGCACCCGGCTGGTGCCCTGCAGGAACCCGACATAGAAGGTATCGACGCGGGCGATCTTGCCGACCACCGCGCGTACATAGTTGTAAAGGTTGTAGTGGTCGCCCCGGTAGAGCGCCTCGATCTTGTGATAAGCCTCGCGCAGGATGATGGCAGTTTCGGCATCCACCCGCAGCGGAGCTGGTTTGTCTGCTTCCACCACCGCGGACCCCCTCGTGTTCAGATCCAGTCTGAACTATGCCGAGGTCACGTTCCGTTGCCAACTGTGTCACCGTTGGACGTTTCAGTGATTGCGGTGGTCAGGTGCGTGCATCGCGGTGCTGGAGGAGCGTCCTCGATGTTATGCGGAGCATCGTGGACGCTCGTCCAGTGCCGCGAGGTGCGTGCCTGGGCGACCGCAAGCGCCAAAGAACGTCCAACGCGTGACACCGTGCATCAGTAGATGAGACGGTGTCGGCTCTCGTGGTTCGACCAGATCGACAGCGGGTCGACGTACGGGCGGAGCAGGGTGGTGAGTTCGGCGTCGTCGGTGCCCTTGAGTTGGTCCGAGGCGATCTTGCGCGCGACACCGGCCAGGAAGTCCGCGACCTGGACGCGCGGGTGGGAGAAGGAGTCGACCAGTTCGAGGTCTTGCAGGTTGCTCAATTGCTTGAGCTGGGCGATCCGGTCGGGTGACAGGGTGGTCTGGCGGTCGTGGGAGATGACGACCCGGCCGTCGCCCCAGAGCTGGGTCGCGCGGACGATGGCGGGGAGCAGCGGATCCAGGGGTGGGATCGCCCGGTGGTCCGCTAGCAAGGCGGCGCGCACCTGGTCGGCGTACGGGGGTTTCAGTGGTCCGAGGCCGTCGAGGTCGAGGTTCGCGAGAGCTTCGTCGAACGACTCGACCGGGGTTTCAGCTTCCTTGAGGCGAAGAAGGGTGTTCGCGGCCGCGAGGAAGGCGTCCCATTCGGGTCCTCCCGTACTACGGCCGGCGGCGTACAGGGTATTGGCGTCGATGCCGGTCTGCTCTACCAGCCGGGAAACCAGGAAGAAGGCTTTGTCGACCAGCTGCACCTGGGCCTGACCGAGGAGCGGACCTTCGGTTCCGAGCAGCCAGATGAGCACCGGCCGATGCTTGGACCGCAGTACATGGTTCGCCTTGTACTCCGTGGCAGGCGACCGGATTCGCTCGCGCAACTCCTTGATGCAGCGCGCCGCGCTCTCCTCGTCGAGCCGGACCGCGGCGTGCGCAAACACATCCGTCACGCCACCGATCAGCTTCTCCCCCTCATACCCGGACTCGTCACAGGCGATGTCGACGGGGGCCTCCACCCGTCGACTCTCTCACCGATCGGGGGTTACCGCATGCGGATTGCCGCTACGGATGGCCGGGACGGAGAACGGCGGTCGCGGGTGATGCGGGACTCTTTCCACCTTATCGAGCTCACCACCAGATTGAGCCCGTTCTACTGGATTCGTCTCACTGCCGCCCGAGGCGCCCTCCCAGGACCTCGAACGAACTACATCACCCACGACCGCTCTCCGGACGCCCAGTTTGTCGAGCCCCTGTCAACCGATCCCGCGCCCCCACGTGATCGGCTTCCCCCCCGACATACCCCCCGGCGTCCCCTCTAGAATCCCACCCGTCGCCCACCGTGACTATCGCCCACCGCATGACCTTGAACGCTCATCCACCTCACCCCAGGGATGAGAGTTACCGAGGTACGCAACCCCATCCCCGCCCGTCAGACTCTTACCGTCCGTCACCGACCGAGACTCTGCTCCCGCCGCCGATCACGCGGACTCGCAGCTGCAGAGTTGGAGCGAGGTATCCCCGGCGAAGGGCCGGCCGGACCAGTCGCCGAAGCGCTCGACGAGCCGAAGGCCGCCCAGGGAGACGAGCAGCGGCAGTTCCTGCGGGAAGATGCTCCTGATCTCCAGCGGTACGACGACGAAGTCGGGCTCGGAGTCGGTCGAGAAATACCACGTCCCGCGGGTGACTTGTGCGGACGCATCGTAGATCTCGGCGACATCGACGCTGACCTCGCCGCGGTCAGGATCCGTGAACGACAACGACTCCCGGGTACGCCGTACGCCATCGGCATCGGCAAGGAGGCGCACGCTCGGATTGAAGACATCGAAGACGAATCGTCCGCCAGGTGCGAGGTGTTTCCGCACCGACCGGAAGCAACTCACCAGATCTTCGGCCTCCTGCAGATGCAAGAGGGAGTTGGCGGTGATGAACACGTAGTCGAAGGTGCGGCCCAGCTCGAAGGCCCGCATGTCGCCCTGCACCCATTCCACCGCTACACCGCGCTCGTCCGCCTTACGCCGAGCCTCGGCCAGCATCTCTGCCGAGAAGTCCACGCCGACACACGGATGCCCGTCGGCCGCGATGGGAATCAGTTTGTGCCCGGTGCCGCATCCGAGTTCCAAGACGCTCCCGCCTTGCCGATCGGCCTCGGCCCGGTAGAAGTCAACCGCAGGGCCGCCGCCCGGGAACATCAGGTCGTACAGCCTTGCGTGGGAGTAGAACTCGGGCGACTGCTCCATCCCGGTCAGCGGCCGAGGTACTTAGCGAGGTGTTCGCCGGTGAGGGTGCTTCCGTCGGCGACCAGGTCGGCCGGGGTGCCTTCGAAGACGATGCGGCCGCCGTCGTGGCCGGCGCCGGGGCCCAGGTCGATGATCCAGTCGGCGTGTGCCATCACTGCTTGGTGGTGCTCGATGACGATCACCGACTTGCCGGAGTCGACCAGCCGGTCGAGGAGCCCGAGCAGGTTCTCGACGTCGGCCAGGTGCAGGCCGGTGGTCGGCTCGTCGAGGATGTAGACGCCGCCTTGCTCACCCAGGTGCGTGGCCAGCTTGATCCGCTGCCGCTCACCACCGGACAGCGTGGTCAGCGGCTGTCCGAGCGTCAGGTAGCCCAGCCCGACATCGGCAAGCCGGTCGAGGATCTTGTGCGCAGCCGGGAGCTTTGCCTCGCCGTCCTCGAAGAACGCCTCCGCCTCGGCGACAGGCATCGTCAGCACCTCGTGGATGTTCTTGCCGCCGAACTTGTACTCCAGCACCGACGCCTGGAACCGCTTGCCCTCACACACCTCGCACGGAGCCGCAACACTCGCGACGATCCCGAGATCGGTGTAGATCACCCCGGCACCATTGCAGTTCGGGCAGGCACCCTCGGAGTTGGCGCTGAACAGCGCCGGCTTCACGCCGTTCTCCTTCGCGAACGCCTTCCGGATCGGCTCCAGAAGCCCCGTGTACGTCGCCGGGTTGCTCCGCCGCGAACCGCGGATCGCCCCCTGATCGACCGACACCACCCCGTCCCGCCCCGAAACCGACCCGCGGATCAGCGAACTCTTCCCCGACCCCGCGACACCGGTGACGACGGTCAGGATCCCCAACGGGATATCGACATCGACGTTCTGCAGGTTGTGGGTATCAGCGCCACGAACCTCCAGTACGCCGGACGCCGTACGGACCTTGTCTTTCAGCGCAGCCCGGTCATCCAAGTGCCGCCCGGTGATGGTGTCGCTCTTCCGCAGGCCCGCAAAGGTTCCCTCGTAAACAACCTCGCCGCCCTTGCTCCCGGCTTCCGGTCCCAGGTCGACGACGTGGTCGCCGATCGCGATCGTCTCCGGCTTGTGCTCCACGACCAGCACCGTGTTGCCCTTGTCGCGCAGGCGAAGCAGCAACTCGTTCATCCGCTGGATGTCGTGCGGGTGGAGTCCGATCGTCGGCTCGTCGAAGACATAGGTGACATCGGTGAGCGACGACCCGAGGTGCCGGATCATCTTCGTGCGTTGGGCTTCGCCACCCGACAACGTGCCTGCCGGCCGGTCGAGACTCAGATACCCGAGCCCGATGTCCACGAACGAATCGAGCGCCTCACCCAGTGCCTCGAGCAACGGGGCCACCGACGGTTCCTTCAACTTCCGGACCCAGTCGGCCAGGTCGCTGATCTGCATCGCGCAGACCTCGGCGATGTTGACCCCGTTGATCTTCGACGACCGCGCTTCCTTGCTGAGCCGGGTGCCGTTGCACTCGGGGCAGGTGGTGAAGGTGACGGCCCGCTCCACGAAGGCGCGGATGTGCGGCTGCAGCGAGTCGACGTCCTTGGAGAGCATCGACTTCTGGATCTTCGGCACCAGCCCCTCGTAGGTGAGGTTGATGCCGTCGACCTTGATCTTGGTCGGCGCCTTGTAGAGCAGGTCGTCGAGCTGCCGCTTGGTGAACTTCTTGATCGGCTTGTCCGGGTCGAAGAACCCGCAACCGCCGAAGATCCGGCCGTACCAGCCGTCCATGCTGTAGCCGGGAATCGTCAACGCGCCCTCGTTGAGCGACTTCGTCTCGTCGTACAGCTGGGTGAGGTCGATGTCGTTCACCGCGCCGCGGCCCTCGCAGCGCGAGCACATGCCGCCGAGTACGCTGAAGCTGCGCCGCTCCTTCGTGGTCCGGCCGCCGCTCTCGATGGTGACCGCACCGGCACCCGAGATCGAGGCGACGTTGAACGAGAACGCCTGCGGCGAACCGATGTGCGGCTTGCCGAGCCGGCTGAACAGGATCCGCAGCATCGCGTTCGCGTCGGTCGCAGTACCGACGGTCGACCGCGGGTCGGACCCCATCCGCTCCTGGTCGACGATGATCGCCGTGGTCAGACCTTCGAGTACGTCGACGTCGGGCCGGGCCAGGGTCGGCATGAACCCCTGCACGAACGCGCTGTACGTCTCGTTGATCATCCGCTGCGACTCGGCCGCGATCGTGCTGAAGACCAGCGAACTCTTGCCCGACCCCGAGACCCCGGTGAACACCGTCAGCCGGCGCTTCGGGATCTCGATGCTGACATCCTTCAGGTTGTTCACCCGCGCCCCGTGCACGCGAATCAGACCGTGGCTGTCAGCAACATGCGACTTACTCATCGTCTCCCCATCTCTCCTGCGGACCCGCGATCCTAATCCTGCAGCAAGCCGAGGACATTCCCGTCCGGATCGGTGAATGTCGCCACCTGCCGCGTCCCACCGACCTTCTTGGGCGCATCCTTGACCGTCCCACCCGCCGCAGTCACCTCGGCCAGCTTGGCTTCGATGTCGGCGACATGCCAGTACGACACCGGCCCCGCCTCGCTACTCCCGGGCACCAGCCCGATGTGCTGCCCCTCGACGTCGTACCCGACGTAATACTCCGAATCCGCCGACGGCTCGGCCCCCAGCAACGCGGTGTAGACCGCCTTCGCCTTCTCCAGATCCGCCACCGGGTGCAACACGGTCTTGATTCCTTCGGTCCCGCTCATCCCAAACTCCTTCAGCTAGTAGCTCTCAACACCCACCACGCTATCCGCGCCTCCACGACCCACACTTCTCGATTCCTGATCAGTTCCGAACAGCCTTGAGACCGGTCAGCCCAGCTGGACTGACCGGTTTCAAGGAGGATGTATCAGCAGGCTGCCCGGAGCGGGACTTGTTTGGTCCGGGAAGTGGCTGACTTGAGCTTGACGATCAGGTCAGTCGCAGAGTGGCCGGCCAACTGGTCCTCCAGGTCGGCGACAGCCCCGGCCTCTGCGGCCTCGGTGCGGGCTGCGGCGACGGTCTGGGGCTGACCGTCGTTCTCGCCCTGGCCGATCACGCCGCCGTCGAAGGGAAGTTCCGAGCCTTCACCGAGCCCCATCCAGCGACCCGCCTCGGGCGCTTCGCCGGGTGAGCAACGTGGACCGTCCCAAGCGATCGCGAGTACGTACTGGTGGCCGGTCTCCAGTCGGGGACGGTCGTGGAGAGCGACCGGGATTCGCTCAGCCGCCTTGTGATCACTGAAGGCCCAGCCGGTCGCGTTGTATTCCGAGTACTTCGAGGCAGGCGGCGCCGCGGTCTTGCTGGACCACAGCACCTTCTGGACCTGCAGTTCGACCTTGCGACCGATCAGGCCTTCGCCGCGCTCGGTCTCGGTCCGGGTCGGCTGGAGTTCCTTCTCACTGGTGACGTTGACGACCACCACGTGATCGGCGTAAGTGACCCAGTCGGCAGCAATACCACTAGGCAACCGGTCGTCGCCGTCGGCGAGAAGCACCGCCGGGCGGTGGGCTGCCGCAGTACCGGATGAACCGGAAGCGGCAATGGTTGATCCGGTTGCGCTGACGGTTGGTCCGGAAGCGGCAACGGCGAAGCCGATGCCGGCCGCTGCCACTGCGGCTGCGGCTGCGCCGAGACCGGCGCCCCAACTAGTGCCACCGCCGCCACAACCCGCCGCCTAGAACGGCCCGTCAACTCCATCACACGTCTCCTTCAGGGGATGGGAGAACCAATCCGCCCACCCTGATCCCCACCCCCGCCCCCGTCCGGCTTCCCGAACAAACTCGAACACCCCCGTACTACGAAGCGCCCCACGCGCCTCGCTCCCTGCTCCGGCCGCTCCCCCACCCCCGAACCAGCTCCTGCCTCCCCGCCCCAGCCGACCGCTTGTCCCCGACCTCCGACGCCCGATCGCGATGCCCACGTCCTGGCTCGATCCGCCGCAGGGGCCCGACCCGCCGCAGGCCCACCTGCCGGCTCGACCGGCCGCAGGCGGTCGCACTTCCCGGCTCGACAAGCCGCGATCTCTCGACCACCCGGCTCGACTCGCCGGTTCCCTGACGGAAAACCGGCGAGTCGGAACGGGAGGACGAGGCGGACCGGCCGGTCGAGACGGTAGGTCGTACGGGGGTTCGGCGAGTGGCGCTGTACATCTGAGATTCGATGGCGAGCTCAACGGAGGACGACCCGGAGTACCTGTGCACGGCGAGATCGGGAGCGTGGCGCACGCGCAGTACAAGCAAAAAGCCGGTCCAGTGGACCGGCCTGCTGAGTGGGTGGAGCTTAGGGGATTCGAACCCCTGACCTCTTCGTTGCGAACGAAGCGCGCTACCAACTGCGCCAAAGCCCCGAGCGGTCGCGGTGGTGCGTTGCGACCGCGAAACTTTAACACGCGGAGGCTTGGGATCTGAAACTGGGGGAAGCTAGCGAGCCCACCACCCAGGTGGGTGGTCGGCTCGCTGAAGGTTGGAGGCTCGCTCCCGCGGAGAGCGAGGTCAGTCGCCCCGAGGAGAGGTCAGTCGCCTACTGCTCGGCGGATTTCTGGTTCTTCTTCGAGGGGGGCGGCGGGCTCCGGTACTGCGGGGGCCGCCTCCGGCTCGGGGTCGGCGGTGCGGGCTGAGGAGAAGACTTCCGGCTCTGAGAGGTTGATCGTGCGGACCGTGGGAGCTGGGGCCTTTTCCTTCATGCACGTAGGTGGGGAGGGTGACCGGGACGGGGTCCCAGAGGCCTTCTGCAGCTGGTTCCGCGGGGGCGGCCGGCTCCGCGGCGGGCTCGGCGGGGAGCTTCACCTCGACGGTCATCTCGTGGTCGGGAGACGTGACGGGGGCCGTTGCGGGACCGCAGTCGTGGTGGGCTTCCAGGCGGGCACGGCGCTCGGCAGCGATCGCGGCGCGCTCGCGGGCCTGGCGGCGGAGTTGGACCCGGGTCAGGACGATGAACGCGACGATGAGCGTGGCCGGGACCGCGACGGTCCACCACAGCAGGATCCCCAGGCCGGCCAGTGCGGTGACCGACAGGAGCGAAAGGGTCAGGATCGACAGCACCCGCCGGCGGCGCATGGCGGCCACCCGGCGGGCTCGGTTCGGGACATAACGTGCCGGCGGCGACGAATCCGTCCCCACCGGCTCCCGATGCGAACCGGCACCGGAGTCACCCGAGCCAGAGCTCGAACCGGAACCCGAAAGAGCGGACCCTGAATGACCCGACCCCGCATGACCCGAGCCGGAAAGTCCCGAGCCCAACCCGGAACGACCCGAGCCGGTAAGGCCCGAACCCGGAAGACCCGAGCACCAGCGCCCGAAATGCCAGCACTGCCAGCGCCCGTAGTACCGGCACTCGAAGTACCAGCGGCACCGGAACCAGCCGGCCGTACGACGTACTTGGTCTGCGACTGGACGTCGTTGTTGCGTGCCAGGACGCGTGCGTCCGACGTCGAGTACTTCGGCGCCGAGCGGCGCTTGCTGACCTCGTCGCCCCGCTTCAGCAGCATCGGGACGAGGTAAGCAGCCCACGCGGCGACGATCGCCACATAGATCAGCCCTGTCGTCCCCATGCGACGACGCTAAGACCAGCGGAGGGCGACTTCCGGTACGTGCGCCGGTGTGTCGCAAGAAGACTCGTGTGACTGGTGTGAATAAGCACGCAGTGTGATCACGGCAACCGTGCTACCAGCCCCGGCCCGACCTCCTCGGCGTTCAGCGCGAAGATCCGATGGTCGCGCCACTCGCCGTCGATGTGCAGGAACCTCGGCCGTTCGCCTTCGTAGCGGAAGCCGAGTTTCTCCACCACCCGCAGACTCGCCTTGTTCTCCGGGCGGATCGCCACCTCGATCCGGTGCAGCCCGAGCGTAAACCAGCAGTGGTCCGCGGCGAGCGCGACCGCCACCGGGACGATGCCGCGCCCGGCGTACTGCTCGTCGACCCAGTACCCGAGGTTCGCCCACCGCGCCGATCCATAGGTGACGCCCGAGACCGTCAACTGCCCCACCAGCGGCCACTTGGACCGAGGTCCGGACTGCCCCGCCATAAGTGATGACGAACGGAAGCATCCGCCCGTACCGCGCCTGCCGGTTCCAATCGCGAGCCATCGACCGAAACGTCCGGGCACCGTCGTCGGCACCCGGCGGCTGAGTCGCATCCCAAGGGCGCAACCAACTGATGTTCCGCTGCCGGGCAGCGCTCCACTCGGGCCCGTCACTCGCCTTGAGCGGGCGCAGTCCCACCGGTCCGTGCTGGAGCTCGACCGGCCAGTGCACGACGGCCATCAGTCGGTGTCCGTCCGCGGGTGATCGCCGCCCCGGACCTGGTCGACCGCGTGGATCAGCACCGGTTCCAGCACGACCAGTCCGTCTTTGACCCCACCGCGCGACCCAGGCAGGTTCACGATGACCGTCTTCCCCGCCACCCCTGCGAGCCCGCGCGACAGCGAGGCGGTCGGCACACCCTTCGACACTCCATAAGCACGAATCGCCTCAGCGATCCCCGGGATCTCCGTCTCCAGCACAGCGGCGGTCCGCTCCGGCGTCTCATCCGTCGGCGAGATCCCCGTCCCACCGGTGGTCAAGACGACGTCGTACTCCGCTGCGACTGCCGCCAGCAACGCCTCGCCAACGGGCGCGCCGTCGGGCACCACCTGCGGCCCGTCCGCCTCGAACCCCCACGAAACCAACGCTTCAACCAGAAGCGGTCCGGTCGTGTCGGAGTACACCCCAGCGGCAGCCCGGTTGGACACGCTAATCACGAGCGCCTTCACGGGCGAACCCAGTGGCCGGTCTTGCCGCCCTCTTTGGATTCCACCCGTACGTCGGTGATCACAGCCGCCGGATCGAGTGCCTTCACCATGTCGATCACCGCGAGCCCCGCGACCGTCACAGCGGTCAGCGCCTCCATCTCGACGCCGGTCCGGTCGGTCGTCTTGACCGCGGCAACGATCTCCACCGCATCATCAGCCACCGTGAGATCGACCTTCACCCCGGTGATCGCGATCGGGTGGCACAACGGAATCAATGAAGGCGTCTGCTTCGCACCCATGATCCCGGCGATCCGCGCGACCGCGAGCGCATCCCCCTTCGGCACGCCCTCGCCCCGCAGCGCGGCGACCACTTCAGCACTCACCAGAACCTTGCCCGAGGCAACAGCCCGCCGAGCCCCGGCATCCTTCGCCGACACATCCACCATCCGCGCGGCTCCGGACTCATCAACATGAGTCAGCCCACGTCCGGCAGCCTCGGCGCGCTCGGCATCGGCGGCGCGCGCAGCGTCGTCGGTCATCCGGTCTCCTCGTCCAGCAGCCACAGCTCGGCCTGATCGCCGGCCCGGACGGCGGTGACGTCCTCGGGGACCACGATCAGCGCGTTCGACCGGCTCAACCCGCCGAGCAGGTGTGAGCCGTGCCCGCCGACTGTACTGGCCATCCACCCCTCGTCGCCGGAGGTGGCCGCAGCCCGGACGAACTGTCGCCGCCCGGCCGGCGAGGCGAACCCGTCCAGCACGATCCCCTTGCACCGGCGTACGGCGATAAGGCATCGCGCCCATCATCTTCCGCAGCGCCGGCCGCACGAACACCTCGAACGACACGTACGCCGACACCGGGTTGCCCGGCAGCGTGAAGATCGGCACCTCGTCCTCACCCATCACGCCGAACCCCTGCGGCTTCCCGGGCTGCATCGCGACCTCAGGAAAGTCGATCGTGCCCAACCTGGTCAGGACCTCCTTGACCACGTCGTACACACCCTTGCTCACCCCACCCGAAGTGATCACCAGGTCCGCGCGCACCAACTGGTCCGACAGCGTGTCCATGATCTTCTTCGGATCGTCATCCACGATCCCGACCCGATAGACAACAGCACCGGCATCCCGAGCCGCCGCCGCAAGCGTGTAGCTGTTGGAGTCGTAGATCTGCCCCTCACCCAACCGCGTCCCCGGTTCACGCAGCTCCGCACCCGTCGACACGACAACAACACGCGGCCGAGGGCGGACAGTCACACGAGCACGCCCGACAGCAGCCAGTACTGCGATCTGCCGCGGCCCGAGCACGGTATCCGCGTCCATCACCTTGTCGCCGGCCTTCAGATCCTCCCCAGCACGCCGTACGGACGAGCCCACGCGTGGCTGCTCGGTGATCCGCACAGTCGCGGCTCCACCATCCGTCCACTCAACCGGTACGACGCTGTCGGCGCCGCGCGGCATCGGTGCCCCAGTCATGATCCGCACGCAAGTCCCGGCGGTCACCACGATCGGCTCACTCCGCCCAGCGGCGATCTCACCGACCACGGGCAGAGTGATCGGGTTCTCCGAGGAAGCCCCGGCGAGGTCACCAGCCTGTACGGCGTACCCGTCCATGGCCGAGTTGTCGAAGCCGGGCAGGCTCACCGGCGAGACCACGTCCTCACAAAGCACCAGCCCGAGCGCCTCCATCAGCGGCTGCTCGAACGGCGGCAGCGGCTTCACCCTGCCGAGAACGACCTCAAGATGCTCGTCAACGCTGCGTCTCACCCACGGAACTCTATCTTTCCGGGTGGGAGCCCCAGACCATCCGTACGTCGGGGGCCTTTTCCTCGTTCTCAGCACCGTCCGTACGCCGTACTTCAGCGAACCCGTGCCGCGCATAGAACGCCTGTGCCCGGACATTGCTCTGGAAGGTCCACAGCGCCAGCCCACCCGGTCGAAGGTCCTTCGCCAGGTCCACCAGCGTCGACCCGACCCCCTGCCCAGCAGCATCCGGTACGACGTACAGCTGGTCGAGGTCGTCGCCGTCGAGCGTCAGCACCGCCACGATCCGCCCGTCGTCCAGGGCGACCCAGGTCTGCGCGTCCGGCAGGAGGACCTCGGCGAACCAGGTCCGAACCTCCTGGATCGAGTGGATGGCCGGCGGGAGCTGAGCACCTTCGGCGTGCCGGGCAGCCCACCAGACGTCCGCGGCCTCATCCGTGTCGTACGGCTCCAGCGGCCGGATCCAGACATCATCCACTCAGCTCGGTCCCGTCCTCGATCTCCCGTCGCTGTCCCGGCGCCGCCTCGACCTCGACATCGCCGACCACGACAACCTCCTTGCCGAAGGCAACATCTCCGCGGACCTCGAACCGGTCGGCGCGGACCAGCGACGGCGGTCCGGCCGCGAACCGGGCCTCGAAGTCGGCCAGGATCCGGAAGTACTCCGGGTCCAGGTCGACGTACGGCTCGTCGCCCTCGTGCGTGGTGGTCAGGTCGCCGGCCTCGTCGAGCTGGTACACGTCGGAACGCAGTACGAGCAGGTCGTTCGTCGTCTTCACCGGCTTGAACCGGCTGCGGTCCACGATCACGGCCTGCGAACCCTCGAAGGTCTCGATCGCGGTGCCCATCCCGGTCTCCAGCTGGATCACCTTCGGCGAGGAGGCGTCGGCCGGGTCGACGGTCTTGCGGTTCACGATGATCGGCAGTCCGAGGATGCCGTCGTGACCGGACATCAGCTCGGCCAGCCGGTCCAGGTCGATCCACAGGTTGTTCGTGTTGAACGTCTTGTGCAGCTTGGTGTTCTGGAACGAGTCGACGTCGTCCGGGTGCACCTGGGCGCTGTCGCGCAGGATCAGCCGGCCGTCGGACTTACGTACCGCGACGTGGCCGCCCTTGCGGTCCGACCGGGTCCGGCGGCAGACCTCCATGCCGAACGGCACGTCGTGCTCGGCCATCCAGGCGGCGATCCGGCCGTCCGGGGTCGCGCCGAGGTTGTCGGCGTTGGAGATGAACGCGTGCCGGAAGCCCCGCTCGCGCAGTGCGTCGAGGGTGCCGGACGCGACCAGCGCGGTGAACAGGTCACCGTGCCCGGGCGGGCACCATTCCAGCTCCGGGTCCGCGGGCCACTCGACCGGCGTGAGGTCGTCGGCGAGCAGCTTGGGCTCCATGTTCTGCAGGAAGTCCAGCGGAAGCCCGTCCACCGGCAGGTCGGCGTACTCGCTGAGCGCGGCGAGCGACTCGTCCTTGGTGCGGAAGGAGTTCATCAGCACGAGCGGCAGCGGTACGTCGTACTGCTTGCGTGTGCTCAGGATCTGCCGGGCGATGATGTCGAGGAAGGTCAGCCCGTCCTTCACCGGCAGCGCCGACTTCGGCCCGGTGACGCCCATCGAGGTCCCGAGACCGCCGTTGAGCTTGATCACCACCGTCTCGGCGAGTGCCGCGCGCATCGCGTCCGGATCGGTGTCCAGATGCTCGAGGTGAGGAAGATCACCCACCGGCTCGATCTCGGACTCCCGGATCGTCCCCTGCTGGCCCGATTCGAGCAGCCGGTAGTAGTGCGAGAAGACCTTGATCGCCACCTCGGCCGCCCCGGCCGCGCGCATCTTCTCCTGTGCCTGCTGAAGCCCCGCCTCACTCATAGCGAACACCCTAGGGGAAGTCGTGTAACCGAGGGGTTTCTGATCCGTACGATCTGGTTGTGTTTGCTACCAAGACGGCCGCGCGCCACGCGTTGCTTGCCGCCCGGAACGCCCGGCCCAAGGGAAAGGGCTTGCTGGACTCTGCGCGTGAGCATCTCGTCACCCAGCAACGGATCGCGCTCTACGTCTCGATGGGTCCCGAACCGCAGACCGGCGCCCTGATCGACTGGCTGCTGGCCGCCGGGCGCGAGGTGCTGCTCCCGATCCTGTACGCCGACAACGATCTCGGCTGGGGGATCGCTCCCGGCGCGGCCGACCTGGTCCCCGGCCGACTCGGCCTCTCGGAACCACCCGTCGACCTCGGTTCGGCGGCGATCGCGACGGCAGACCTGGTGATCTGCCCGGCGCTCGCGGTGGACCGGCACGGCGTACGGCTCGGTCGTGGTGGCGGTTCGTACGACCGCGCGCTCGCCCGCCTCTCCCCCGGTACGCCGGTGTGGGCGGCCGTCTTCGACACGGAAATTCTTGACCAGCTCCCGGCCGACGCCCACGATCAACCGGTGACCGCGGCACTCACGCCGACGCGGCTCGTCCCCCTGAACGGAGACCTCGGTTGACCAGCTGGCCGGAAGCGGACCGTCTCGACGAGGCGATGACCGGGTACGTCGAACGCGGCGAGGTCGCCGGTCTGATCACGCATCTCAGCCGGCCGGGCGAGACCCGGGTGAACGTGCTCGGCAGCATGGCGTACGACGGCGAGCCGTTGCAGCGGGACAGCCTGTTCCGGGTGGCGTCGTGGTCCAAGCCGATCGCGGCCGCCGCAGCGATGATCCTGGTCGACGAGGGTCGCCTCGCCCTCGACGTACCGGTTGACGACCTGTTGCCCGAGTTGGCGTCGCCGCGGGTGCTTGCTCAGCCGGACGGACCGGTCGACGAGACGGTGCCTGCTCAGCGGGCGATCACGTTGCGGGATCTGCTCACGTTCAGACTCGGGCTGGGCGAGCCGATCGCTGCGCCTGACAGCCTGCCGCTGCAGAAGGCGGAGGCTGACCTCGGTATCCGAACCTTCGGACCACCGAAGCCGCGGACGTCGTTGGAGCCGGGCGAGTGGATGCGCAGGCTGGGCTCGCTGCCGCTGCAGTTTCAGCCGGGTGAGCGGTGGCGGTACGCGACCGGCTCGCACGTTCTCGGCGTACTGATTGCCCGGGCGAGCGGTCAGCCGCTGCCGGACTTCCTCGCCGAGCGCCTGTTCGAGCCGCTGGGCATGAAAGACACCTCGTTCACCGCATCAGATGCCGGGCGACTGACCACGTCGTACTCCGACGACGAGGTGTACGACGACCCGGCGAGCAGCCAATGGCTGGCACCACCGAGCTTCCCCGACGCCGGCGGCGGACTGGTCTCGACGGCGGACGACTTCGCGGCCTTCGCCCGGATGCTCGCGTCGGGCGGCGACGGGATCGTGTCGGCCCAGTCGATCGAGCAGATGACGACCGATCACCTGACCCAGCCGCAACGCGAGGATGCTGCCGGTTTCCTCGGTCAGGAAGCCGGCTGGGGTTTCGGCCTCGCCGTACTGCCCGACCGCTACGGCTGGGCCGGCGGCCTGGGCACGCTCTGGTACACCCTGCCGGCCGACCAGACCGTCGCGCTGCTGCTGACCCAGCGCACTCTCTGGACCATGAACCCCGACCTGATGCAGACCTTCGATACCGCCCTGACCAGCTAGCCGGCCGGGTCCTTCTCCGGTTTGCTGAAGGTCAGGGTGTGTTTGCGGGTCGCCTCGACCGCGCCCTTGGTGAAGGCCCAGGGCAGTGTCTGGCCCTTGACCCACAACTCGGTCTGGTCGGTGTAGTTGGACGAGAACGCGTGGCCCGAGATGCCGGTCAGGTTGATCCAGCGGGACTTGTCGAAGTCGGACAGGTCGACGACCATCCGCATCGACGGGGTCGCCGTGACGGTGTAGCCCTCGGCCGCGTCCCAGCCGGTCGCGTCGACCGTCGAGGAGCCGCCGCCCAGCAGGTACGGGCCGCGGTTGAACAGCTTCTTGATCGGCCCGGGTGCGCCGGTGCCCAGCGTCTGGTTCGTCAGGGTCAGCTTGTGCAGCTTGCCCCACTGCCAGTTCGCGGGCTCGCGCGCCATCTTGGTGGTGATCTCGGCCCGCGACTCCACCAGCGCCTCGCGCAGGATGTCGTCGCGGGTCTCCCGCTGCGGCGTCCCCTTCTTGTCCCACCAGCCGTTGTCCGGCTGGACGACGAGCGTGCGCATCACCTCGAACCAGCGTGAGCCGCCGTCCGGCCAGGCCGACTCGGGCATCTGGTCGTGGAAGGTGAGCGCGAGCAGGTTCTTCCAGACGATGTTGAAGTACGCCGCCGGCGCGGAGTCGGCCGGCTGGGTGAAGTCCCAGCCGCGCAGCGTGTCCTGGCCCTGCTTGTCGAAGTCGTCGTTGATGGCGATCCGGAGCAGGTACGGCACCAGGGTCTCGGCGTTGCGGTTCTTGGTGTCCAGCTGGATCGACGCCATCGAGTTCACGTCCAGCTTGTCGACCGCGCGGATCCGGTCGAGGATCTGCTGCGAGCGGTAGCCGTAGTCCCAGTCGTCGGTCAGGTAGTACTTGTACGACTTCGGTACGACGGCCTGGTTCGCGGTGACGATGATCCCGTCGTCCGGATCGAACTCGGTCGGCATCGCCTGGAACGGGATGTAGCCGGCCCATTCGAACTTCGGGTCCCAGCCGGGCACCGGCCAGTCACCGGTGCCCGGCCTTGCGGATCGGCACCCGGCCCGGCGCCTGGTAGCCGATGTGGCCCTCGCGGTCGGCGTACACCAGGTTCTGGGACGGGACCTCGAACATGCTCGCGGCGGTCCGGAACGCGGTCCAGCTCTGCGCCCGGTCGATCGCGAAGATCGCGTCCGCGCTCCGGCCCGGGGTCAGCGCGGTCCAGCGCAGCGCGACGGCCAGCGGGACCGGGCTCTTGCCCTTCGCGGCGAGTTCACCGGTCTCCCGCTCGTCGTCGCCGACGTCGGAGATGATCGGGCCGTGCCGGGACTCCCGGACGGTGATCTTCTCCTCCTCGTCCTGGCCGGCCACCTTGAACGTCTCCACCCGGGTCTTCAGCGGCTCGAGTTTGCCGTTGTAGAGGGCGGATTCGCCGTCCAGCCGTTCGAGGTACAGGTCCATCACATCGGGGTCGAGGTTGGTGAAACCCCAGGAGATCGCGCTGTTGTGGCCGATCACCACGCCGGGCAGGCCGGAGAAGCTGAAGCCGGAGACGTCGAACGGGCACTGCGGGCTGAACTTGCGGCAGTGCAGCCCGACCTGGGTCCAGATGCCCGGCATCGTCGCGCCCAGATGCGGGTCGTTGGCCAGCAGCGGCTTGCCGGTGGTGGTGTGCTCGCCGGAGACCACCCACGAGTTGGAGCCGATCCCGTCGCCGCGGCCGATCAGCTGCGGCAGGCCCTTGGCCACCTTCTCGACGGTGTCCAGCGACTTCAGGAAGTCCTTGGACAGCATCCCGCGGCGGGCCTCGTTCTCGACCGGTGCGGTGCTGAACTTGCCGTCCTCGCCGACCGAGGCGGTGGCGATGATCGGCTCGTTGCGGTCGTACGGGTAGGCCGGGTAGAGGCTGTTGATGTTGCGTTCCGGCAGCGTCGCCGCGAGCTTGGTCCGGTCGATCTCGTCGGCCATGTTGCCGCCCAGGTCCCAGGCCATCGCCTTCAGCCAGGCGAGCGAGTCGGCAGCGGTCCACGGCTCCGGGCGATAGTCACCGTTGTTCAGCGACAGTACGGCGTACTCGAGGCTGAGGCCGGAGCCCGAGTGCTTGTCCAGGTAGGCGTTGACGCCGCGCGCGTAGTCGTCCAGGTACTGCCGGGTGGAGGGGCTGAGCAGCCCGAGCTCCTTCTCGGCGACCCGGCGCCAGCCGAGCGTGCGGACGAACTTGTCCGTCTCCAGCGCGTCCTTGCCGACCAGCTCCGCCAGCCGCCCGGAGGTGACGTGACGGCGGAAGTCCATCTCGTAGAACCGGTCCTGCGCTGCCACGTAGCCCTGGGCGGCGAACAGATCCGCCGGGGTGTCGGCGTAGATCTGCGGGATGCCGTTGGCGTCGCGGACCACCTCCACGTCAGCGTCCAGCCCGGTCAGCTCGACCGACCCGTCGTAGCCGGGGAAGGAATGGCGGACGATGAAGATGCCGGTACCGGCCACCACCAGCAGCAAACTGGCAAAGCCGATACCGCCGATGATGAGGACTCGAAGCAGGCGACGCACGGACCAACCGTAGAGAATGCCGGGGCGCACCCCAAATGCTGCCTCACATGTTCAGCACCGTGACCGTTCTACGGCCATGAACAGCGACCTCGAATATCTCCCCGTCCCGGCGGCCGGTCTGGACCGGATCCGCTGCAACGGCCACGACGACTACGGCAACCCGCTGGTGGCCCAGACCGCCGGCGCCGGTGCACCCCTGCGCTGCTGCCTCCGCTTGTCTGTTGAAGGTGAGCAGATCGCGCTCATCGCCTACCAGCCGTCCGCGCTAGGCGGCCCGTACGCCGAGATCGGCCCCGTGTTCATCCATCTGGACGAGTGCCCGGGTCCGGTCGACGAGGGATTCCCAGCGGACTTCCTGGATCGGCGAGCGATTCTGCGGCCGTATGACGGTGGCGGGTCGATGCTGGACGGCGTACTGGCCGAGCCGGGGACGAGTGAGGGTGAGCTGAAGCGGCTCTTCGACGACCCTTCGGTGCAGCTGGTGCATGTGCGGAACGTCATCGCGGGCTGCTGGAACTTCTCCGTACGCCGTTCAGCTAGCTGACTTGGTTGGTGCGGACAGCTCGAAGACCTGGACTGTGCCCGCGCTGAACCGCCAGTTGGAGTGCAGCTGCTGTGGTGGGCTTTGGAGCTTGGTGTCGTAGACCAGCCAGCGCACGCCGTACTGCGTCCACAGGCGGTCCAGCTTTGTTGGGTCTCGGAACGCCTCGTCGTTGAGGGCGAGGAGTTCCGGGTCCCAGAACGGGCCGTTGGTCGCGTTCTTGCCGCTCTGGGCAGTCGGTGTGTAGGCCCAGCCCTCGACGAGTACCCGGCGTTCGGCGTACGCGGACAGCCAGAAGTTGCGGGTGTCGCACCGGACCGGGTCGTACGCGGGCATGCAGTGCGAGTTGGTGGCGAGCCGGTCGGTGACCGCGGAGTGGTCGCGGACGTAGCGAGCAGCTTCCGCGCCGCCGTCCGGGATCTGCCGCCTCGTGTGCCTGCAGTCCGGTTTCTCGGGACCGGAGACGCACACCTTGTCGCCTGCTGTCGTCACTACGGTGTCCGGCATTGCGATGCCGACCACGCCGAGGATGACTGACACGCCTAATCCCAGGGCAAGGACCTTCCAGGTTTCCGGTGCTCGGAGCAGCAGGAGCGTGACGATGGCTGCGACGAGTAGGACGATCAGCCAGGGCGCTACGACCTGCAGGCTGACCATTGCAACGCCCTGGGTCTTCAGCGGTCTGTCAGGAGTCGCTGCACTGAGGATCTTGGCCAGTACTGCGCCTGCTGCTGCCGCTAGAAGCATGCGGGGCAGAGCGACTCGGAAGCGGACCTTGTCGAACAGCAAGGTGAGGCCCCAGGCGGAGCCCGCTATGGCGAAGGGGAAGGCTGCGCGGACGAAGTACAGCTGGCTGAAGCCGGGGTGGCTCAGGAGGGCACCGGCTGCTGTGCCGGCGGCCAGGAAGCCGATCAGGAAGACCGCTACCGGGTCCTGCCATCTGCGCTTCTGCAGGAAGGCGACCATGCCGATGCCGGAGATCGCCCAGGACACCAGGAGCGTGGCGCCCGTAGTACCGAGGACTACTGCTGCGGCTGCGTGACTGCGGTAGTGGCTACTGAAGCCCACTTGGGTCGTGAGCGCTCGGAAGCTCTGGCCTGGCGACAGGCCGATGCCTGACGAGCTTGCACTGAACAACGCGACCTGGGCTACGGCGAGTGCCAGCAGGCCGATCGCGGCGAGCCCGACTTGAGTCCGGTCTGGTTTGCGGGCCGTGACGAGTTGCACGGCGATCACCAGCACCATCGCGGCGACCATCATGGGGATGAAGGATGCCTTCGCTCCTGCCAGCGCTGCGATGCCTACTGCGAGCAGGACCCAGTTTCCCTTTCGGCTGTCGTGTCTGAGCAGGCAGACGATCAGCCAGACGACTGGGAAGGCCAGGACGACCGCGAAGGCGTGAGTGAGGCTGTAAATGAGTACAGCGGTGGCGAATGGGGCCTGGCTGATCAGCTCGCGTCCGCCCCAGCCATAGACGTCGAAGCTGCTGACGAGCAGGAGGAGCCACGCGGCCAGTGGGCCGGCCCAGGAACGCTTGGCGAGCCTGGTGGCCAGGGCTGCGACCGAGAGGATCGGCAGAAGGGCGCACAGCATCGGGAAGAAGCGCCTGAGCAGCAGGTCCATGTCGATGCCGGTCTGCCAACTGGTGGCGGCGACCTCGGCATGCAGGAACCAGTGGTAGTTCAGGGACTGGCCGATGACGTAGGGGATCTCTCCCGGCATGTGGTTCTTGAGTTCACCGGCCAGGGCGAGCTGGTAGGACATGTCGCTGTACTGGAACGCGGCGTCGGGGAAGGCGAGTGGCTCGAGCGCGAGGCCATTGCGGGTGATCACCCAGAGCCCGAGTACTGCGGCGGCCGCTACCGACCAGGCCCACCAGGCTCTTGTCGGAGCACGCTGGGTCCGCCAGTTGGTCCGTAGTACCGGGACTGCGAGGAAGGCGACCAGGGTGGCGGCGGGGACGACGAGTGGCAGCAGCGGTACGCCGATGGCGCGACCGGGGATGTAGGTCAAGATCGAGAGCGCCAGGCCGATGCCCGTCCCGAAGGCGAAGTCGGCCGCGAACCCGTCGGCGTTGCCGCGCAGCCACCGCCAGATCAGGACTCCGGGGAGCGCGATGCCCGCGGCGAGGTAGAGCGAGAAGAGCAGGATCGCGCCCCACGGGGTGTCGTAGCCGGCCAGCAGCACGCAGGCTGCCGCCCAGATCAGTACCCCTGGAGTCACTCTCAGTATTCGGTTCAGGCTGCGACCCGGTCCCCATCCCAGTGATCCCACGTTCGGAAGACGTCCTGAAGCGGGGATCGGGTTGCAGGATTTGCAGGTTCCTGCAGGAACCGGTCCATACCGGCAAGCCTGCCGGTTCCGCGGCTGCCCGGTCGGGTGGCGCGGAATCTGTGCCCTGATCGGGACAAATTGGAATACTTCGGGCCCGTGGCGCATTATTAGCAGTCGTGTAGTAGGAGTGCCAGCGGCCTGAAGGGAATCAACGTGCCGACGTACCAGTACCAGTGCACCGAGTGCGGCAACTCGCTCGAGGTCCGGCAGAGCTTCACGGACGACGCGCTGACGGTCTGCCCGAACTGCGACGGCGCGCTGCGCAAGGTCTTCAACGCGGTCGGCGTGGTCTTCAAGGGCTCCGGGTTCTACCGGAACGACAGCCGCTCGACCGGCACCAGCACGGTGCCCGCCGCCAAGAGTGACTCCTCCTCTTCGTCTTCCTCGTCGTCGTCGGACTCGGGGTCGTCGTCTTCCAACGGGTCGTCTTCGAACGGCTCGTCGTCCAACGGGTCCTCGTCCAACGGGTCGTCGTCCTCGTCTTCGTCGGGCTCCTCCGGTTCGTCGGGCAGCTCGAGCAAGACCAGCGCCGCCTGAGCCCCTCCGGCCCCTGTGGATAACAGGGGCTGACCTGCCGGCGAAACTCGTACTTTCTCTGGCATGACCCGCTCTCACTCGTTTGTCCGCAACCTCCGCAAAGCCGTCCGCTGGCATCGCCGGTTACTCGCCGGCCTGTCCGCGGCGGCGGCCGTCTACTTCGCCCTTGCCGCCGTCTCCCCCGAGCCGCCACCGACCGTCGCCGTGCTCGCCGCGGCCCGCGATCTCCCCGGCGGAGCCGTGCCGTCATCCGGCGACCTCCGCACCCTCCAACTCCCCCGCGACGTCGTGCCAACCGGCGTACTACGCCCAGGCACCGATCTCGCCAAACGGATCCTCGCCACCCCGGTGCGCTCCGGCGAACCACTCACGGACGCCCGATTCCTCTCCCCCGGCACACTCGGCCCCGACTTGGTTGCCTACCCACTGCGCCTCGACGACGCCGACATCGCGGCCCTCCTCCGCGTCGGCGACCAGATCGCCATCTACGGCGCGACGAGCACCGCCACACCCTCAGCCGGCCTCTTGGCCGAGGACGTCCGAGTCATCACCCTGCCCAACCCCAGAGCCTCTCCCACCAGCACGCCGGGCGCCCTGATAGTCGTTGCCGTCTCCCCCGAAACAGCCGCCCGGTTGGCCCAGGCAACAACCAGCACCCGCCTGACCATCGCCCTCACCGCACCCCCGAAAGCTCCATAAACTCGGCCCCCTAGCCCCCGTTCACTCTGCGGACACATCACGACGCGATCCGTTCGCGTCCGGCGCGGTCCCTCGCCTGCACCGCCCGATGGTCCTACGTTTTGCGGATAGGACGCCGAGGGCCTCACCAGGTCCCGATCGTGGAGGCACGGAAATGCTCAAGGGCTTCAAAGAATTCATCATGCGCGGCAACATCCTCGACCTCGCCATCGCGGTCGTGATCGGCACCGCGTTCGCCACCGTCGTCAAGACCGTGGTCGACAACCTGGTCTCCTCCGTTCGATCGCCTCCATCGGCGGCAGCAATCGTCAACGGCCTCGCCTTCCACATCGTGGATGGCAACGAGAAGTCGACTCGTCGACGTCGGCGCGATCATCAACGCCATCATCGTGTTCCTCCTCACCGCGGCCGTCGTCTACTTCGTCCTGGTCGTGCCGATGAAGAAGATCCAGGACCGTCGCGCCGCAGCGGCCGCCACCGGCGAGGAGCCGGAGCCCGAGCCGCTGACCACCGACCAGCAACTCCTGGTCGAGATCCGCGACTCGCTCCGCACCCGCCCCTGACACCTCGATCACCGGCGAGGCGTGCCACCTGCGACGCCTCGCCTCGATCGGACCGGAACCGCTAGTCCTGGGTCTTGGTTGGGTATTGGAGCCAGGTGTAGTTGATGGGTTGGGGTTCGTTCCATTCGGCGGCGAGTTGCTCGTCGACCGGCTCGAAGCCCACGCGGAGATAGGTCTTGATTGCCGGCTCGTTGTCGGGGCGGACTCGCAGGAACACGTCCGAGTAGCCGGCTGCGAGAGCCGGTTGCAGCAGAGCCTGGACGAAGGCGGTTCCGATTCCTCGGCCGCGGAGGTTCGGCGCGACGATGATGCGGGCGAGTTCGACCTCGTCTTCCTCATCGTCCAACCACAGTTCGCCATAGGCGACTGGATCCGCGCCATCGAAGTACAGGTAGGCCGTGATGTCGTCGGCGACCTTCCGCCAGCTTCCAACCAACTCAGCCGGGAACGGGAACTCTTCCCGCCCAGAGAGCAGCGCGACCTCCTGCGCACTACTCGCCCAGCTAGCGACCAGCGCCGTGTGCGGTTCCTCGAACGGCCTCAGTTCCATGCCCAATCCCCCTTCGACCACCTGATACGCAAGCGTCAGCCGGATCGGTTCGCGAACGCCACGATCGCGTCCACCAAAGCCTCCCGATGCGGCGGGAAACCCGGCGCCGGCGGCTCAGGACAGCCTGGCAGTTCGCAACTCTCCGGAATCAACGCCAGCAAGGCGTCAACCGTCTTGCGTTGATGCGGCGGATTCTCCGGCACGGACGGCAGCACCGCCACCGGAATTCTCGACCCAGCAAGCTCTTCATCGGCCACGCCCCGCAGCGTCTGCCCATCGAGCAGCCCATCGGCAACCTCCTCGGAAGCACCCAGCCCGAGCAACCCCGCCCGCGTCCTCTCATCGACGTACGCGCCTCCACAGGTAGCCGGCCAAGCCAAGACCAGCTGCCCAACGACCTCTGGATAGGCGAGTGCCAAACCCACAGCCACCGAGCACCCATTAGACGCGCCAACCAAAGTCACCGGCCGCTCAGGAAGAAGCGCGCCAAGCTCGTCGACCTCTTGCGACCAACTACTCGGCAGACGCGGGCGGTCGGGCGCGCTCACCGTGAGCCCTACTGCTTCAAGCCCCGCCACAATCCCCGGCGTACGCCAGAAGCGGGCAGCATCCATGGGCTCCCACAGCCCGCCATGGACGAGGAACACCTCGGCTCGCGAGGCGGGGGTGGCTGTCATCCGTGGTGGGGCGGTACCTCGCGGAGGATGCGTTCGTCATCGTCGTCACCGCTGTTCGGGTTCTCGCCCCAGGTGCGAGGGTCGTCGTCACGCGTCTGCTCCGGCAGCAGCGGATCGTCGTCTTCGTACGGGCTCGTCATACCCCCAGATTACGTGAGCCGACCGACTCACCCCCGCCCTGGAGCCGGCGTCGCATCCATACCGGCGCGTACCCCCGAACAGGCCGCGGACGTTACAGGTCTGCTGCGTTTGAGGCTCGATCCGGCTCGTGACCGGATAGACGCCGCGCCGTGACAGTACCTACACGGCCAGTGAGATGCGCGTCGAGCATCATGGGACTCCTTGCCAACCCGGAAGGACCGAGTCGTGAGTGCATCAAGGACACGGGGCCTCATCGGAGCATCGATCGTCGTCGCCGTCCTCGGAGTCACCGCCGCCTGCGGTACCGAAGACAGCGCGAGTCCCGGTGCCCAGCCCACCGAAACGCCGACCACCACCGGCACCCCAACCCAGCCCACCGCCACCCCGCCCACCCCCAGCGGAACGCCGAGCATGGACTGCCCCGACACCATCGCCTCGGTGAAAGCCGCCACGGACAAGGTGATCTGGGGCAAGGGCTCGGCCAAATCCGCCTTCCACCCGGTCAGTGTGACCATCTGCCAGTACGACCCGACGGCGACCGGCCAGGCCTACGCATCGGTGCAGACCAAGCGAATGGCGGCCCAGGCGACCGCCCTGTTCGACCTGGTCAACAGTGCGAAGCCCGTGGCCAAGAAGCCGAACATGTGCACCAAGGAACTCGGCCCGACGTACGTGCTGCGGTTCACCGACAACGATCGCGGTGTGCTCTCGTACACGGCCGAAGTCTTCGGCTGCCGCCGTCTGGTAGCGACTTCCCTGGAAGGTCAAGGCAAGCCCGGCGAGCTCGCGTCGCCGCGGCAGGTCACGCCCGAACTGGTCAAGTCGCTCGGCCTGCGCTGACCCTCCCTCGGACGCGCCCCCCGAAGCCGTCCGGGCCAGGGTCACCCGCCCGTCTTGCGGGTCGCCACCTCGGCGACCCGCAAGACGGGTGCCTGAGTCTTGTCAGAGGTCGTCAGCAACTGCACGCTGACCGCATGCGGCTGATCGTCATCCTGCTCCTGCTCTGCACAGCCGCCTGTTCCAGCTCGCCCGAAGCACAACAGTCCTGCGCAGGCGTCCAAGGCTTCACCTGTACGACGTTGCGCGTACCCCTCGATCACCGACAGCCGACCGGCAAGACCCTCGACCTCGCCGTCGTCGCAGCGGACAACGCCGACGCACCCCGCGGCGTACTCCTGATGCTCACCGGCGGCCCCGGCCAACCAGGAGTCGGACTCCTCCAGCGAGTCCGTACATATGTTGATCCATCCTTACTTGATCAATATCGGCTAGTCATGATGGATCAACGGGGTACAGGTGAAACCGGCATCAACTGCCCGTCCCTGCAGACGGCCATCGGCGGCTCCGACTTCCTGACTCCCCCGATCGGTGCCGAGCAGGACTGCGCCCACCGACTAGGTCAGGATCGCGATTACTACGGCACACCCGACACTGTCGAGGACATCGAGCTCCTCCGCCAGTTGCTCAAGCAGGACCGCCTCACGCTCAACGGCACGTCGTACGGGAGCTTCACCGCGGCGCAGTACGGCCTGAAGTATCCGAACCACGTCCGGTCCCTCGTGCTGGACTCCGTCGTGCCGCACGGTGGCATCAGCCCGTTCGGCGTCGATCTGATGGCCGCGACCGGCCCGGTCCTCGCCGCCACCTGCCGACAAGACGCCGCCTGTACGACGGATCCTGTGGCTGACCTCGCCTGGCTCGTACAGCACAACAAAGTCAGCGGCGTCGACATGCTCGAGTCACTGTCGGTCCTCAGCCTCAACGCGGTGAACCCATCGCTCAAAGGCATCCCAGCGACCCTGCACGCCGCCCGGGAAGGCGACGACGCCGGCCTGAAGGAACTCCTCCAGCAAGCGACTAGCCGCGACGCGGCGTACGACGATCTGTCGGCGGGGCTGCACCTGGCGACCTTCTGCTCGGACCTCCGCTTCCCGTGGGGAACCTCCGCAACGCCGATCGCGGATCGCCCTGCAGCCCTCAAGGCGGCACTCGCTCGCCTGACTCCAGCCCAGCTCTACCCGTACGACGTGGCGACTGTGCGGAATCAGCTGATGGTCGACGGCTGTCTGCGATGGCCGCCCGCGCGCGCCTCGACGTACCCGGCTGGTCAGACGCTGCTCCCCCGCACCTTGATCCTGCAGGGCAGCAACGACCTCTTCTGCCCAGCGGCCTGGGCCACCTGGGAGCGGGACCACGCTCGCGAGGCCCGGCTGGTCGTCGTACCGGGGAGTGGGCACGGCGTGCAGGGCAGCCGGAGCGATCCAACCGGGCGAAACGCGGTTCGCGACTTCCTGTCGTCCGACGGGTGAGACGCAACTGTGTGTGAAAGGTTGCAGCACCCTGGGTAGCTCACTGCGTCTAATAGGTGTGAGGTGTTGTACGCCCGAGCTGGGAGTTGCGAGTGGATTTCGAGGAGTACGCGTCCGCGCGCGGACAGGAACTGGTGCGTCTCGGCTTCACCGTCTCCGGCGACTACCAGCGGGCGGAGGATCTGGCCCAGATCGCGCTGATGCAGGCGTTCCGGTCCTGGCGGAAGGTGGAACGGGCCGACGACCCGCACACCTACGTCCGGCGGATCCTGATCAATTCGTACCTGTCGATGACGCGTCGCCGATCCTTCACCGAGGCTCCGGCGGCCGAGATCGACACCGACCACACGGTGCCCGACCCCGCCACCGACATCGTGAACTCCGACCACCTCTGGCGATCCCTCGCCACGTTGTCGGCCCGGGAAAGGGTCGTCCTGGTCCTGCGCTACTACCAGGACATGGACGACCGGACGATCGCCGACCTGCTCGGCATCAAACCGTCCTCCGTGCGAGCGACCGCCAGCCGGGCGCTGGCCACGCTTCGGAAGGCGCAGCAGTCCCACCGTGTTGATGAGAGGTTGCCGTGAGCAAGACCGAACTCGAGGAAGACCTGCGCGCCACGTTCGAGCGTGCGGCTGCTTCCGTCCCGCTGGCCCCTGACCTAGCCGGCCGCGCGACCACCGGCGTACGGCAGGCGCAACGCCGTACCTGGATCGCGTCCGGCGCTGCCGCCGCCGCGATCGCCGTGGTCGCTGGTGTCGGCTTCAGCCTCAACCACGGCAGCACCGCCACGCCGCCGTCGGCTCCCGCGGCGAGCAACCCGGCGCCGGTCACGGCCGCCGCGATCCCCGCCGCCCAGGCGCTCCCCGGCACCTGGCGGCCAGTGAAGTTGAGCGGCTTCAGCACCCTCAAGGAAGGCCGGCCCGAAGACCCGACGCTCACCTTCCGCACCGACGGCACCTGGATCGGCTCGGACGGCTGCAACAGCCTCGGCGGGACCTTCACGATCGGACAGCGCGGCGAGTTCACCAGCCACGCGAAGGGTCAGCGGCTGATCGAATGCGGCAATGTGCCGCACACCACAGTCCTGGCCGCGGCCCGGCGGATCACCGCCGACCAGTCCACGCTGAAGTTCTTCGCCGGCGACGGGCGTGAAGTTGCGACCTACGCTCGCACACGGTAGTCAAATTTGCTTGCGGACGGTGATCGGCTATTGACTATGGGTCGTCCGGACCCGGACCATTCACGGAGGCCGTCCACCGATTGGGGAGCTTAGTGCGACTCTCAGCAACCGTCCCGCTGCTCGCGCTCTGCTCGCTGTCACTGACCGTCGCCTCGGTGTCGACGCTGCCCACCTCCGCCTCGATGGCGGCTCCGGCCACCTGTTCGCACGCGGATCCGACCACCACGTCGGAGGACGCGGCCCGGCTCTCCCAGCCGACCAGTGCCAACGATTCCCGTCCGCTCGGCCAAGCGCTCGGCGAAGGGGTCTCCGCCGCCGTCCGCTCGATCGAGCCGCTGACCAACACCGGCCGGCCCACCTCCGGCCTGCCGTACGGGTTGAGCCAGGGCGTCGTCGGCATCCTGGGTTCACCCGAGACCGGCTACAAGGTGGTCCTCGACGACTCGGTCACCGACGACTCGAAGTACCAGGCGGCCGTGACCAAGAACGTCCCGCAGCCCGGGCTGAAGATGCTGGCCGTCGAGCGCAGTTGCCGCTCCGCCCGCTCGATCGCCGCCGCGTGGAACAAGGTCGGCGCCCGCAACTGGTCCGCCGACGCCGCGAAGACCTCGTTCACCGCCGATCTCGACCCGGCCAGCGAGAACATCCTGGTCGAGTACGACAAGGCCACCACCTCGGCCGCGAGCATCGCGGGCCTGCGCGGCATCGACGGCGTCTCGGTCGTCGCGGGCAGCCCGCAGCGGACGACCCGGCTCAGCGACACCGCGACCGGCGGCCACTGGGGTGGCGCCAGGATCACCTCGACCACGAAGAACTGCAGCGCCGGCTTCTCGGTCGTCATCCAGGCCAGCAACACCCGCGGCACGGTCACCGCCGGCCACTGCGGAGGCGTCGGCACCGTCTGGCGCTCCGGCCCGAACTACTACGGCACCACGACGGTCCGGACCAACTACCCCGACTACGACCAGTCCCTGCTGTCCGGCAGCTCGTACGGCGCCAAGATCTGGACCGATGGCCCCGGCGACAGCGTCGACACCCGCACCGTCACCGGCGGCGGCGACCCGGCCGTCGGGACGAAGATCTGCCAGTCCGGCTCCTTCAGTACGTCGCTCTGCAACATCACCGTCCGCTCCACCAGCGCGAAGTACTGCGACACCGACGGCTGCACCACGTACGTCATCCGCGCCACCCGCAGCGGCCTGGTCGCCATCGTCAGCGGCGACTCCGGCGGCCCGATCTACACCCGCCCGTCCGCAACCACGGCAACCATCCGCGGCCTGGCCTTCGCCGGCTCCGGCTGCACGGCGGGCCGCTGCACCACCCTGTACGCCGAACGCTACGACTCCATCGCCGGCCACCTCAACGTCCGAGCCCTGGTCGGCTAACCCTTCGACGAGCCCCGCGCCGATCACTCAGCGGAGGCCCGCGCCGATCAATCAGTCCGAGCGGCCCTTCAGCCGACGACTCACTGCCCGCTCGGCCTCGCGGTTCGCCTCGCGCTCAGCGAGCACCTGCCGCTTGTCCCACGTCTTCTTGCCGCGAGCCAACGCAATCTCGACCTTGGCGCGACCGTCCTTGAAGTACAGAAGCACCGGAACGATCGTCAACCCACTCTCATTGACCTTGCGCTCGATCTTGTCGATCTGCACCCGATGCAACAACAGCTTCCGCTTCCGCCGCGAACCACCTTCAAACCAACGGGATTGCGAGTACTGCGGAATATGTACGCCGTGCAGCCAGATCTCCCGCTCCTCGACCATCGCGAAGCCGCCGACCAGCGAAGCCCGCCCAGCCCGAAGCGCCTTCACCTCCGGCCCCTGCAACACGATCCCGGCCTCCCACGACTCCCCCAACTCATACTCATGGGCAGCCTTCCGGTTCCGCGCAATCACCGGCTCAGCCTCAGGCTTCTTCACCGGCAACTCTCCCTCGCCACCCCTGGACCCAGCGGCCGCCGACCTGCAATTTCATGGGTGCCCCCGGCAGGATTCGAACCTGCGGCACATGGTTTAGGAAACCACTGCTCTATCCCCTGAGCTACGGGGGCGCAACTCGCCGAAGCATAGCGTAATCGGGGCTTTGGCGACGCCGGGTTAGGGGGCTGTGGGGTGGTGCGGGGCGGCCGCGAGTTCGAAGGTTTTGAGGGCGATGTCGGCGGCGGTCAGGAGGTCTTCGGGGGTGGTGCCGGCGGCGGCGTGGACGGCTTGGCCTTCGGCGAAGGTCATGACGAAGCGGGCTAGGGCGAGTGGGTCTGCGTCGGGTGGGAGGTCGCCGTCGGTGCGGGCTTGGGTGAGACGGCCGGCTAGGGCGCGTTCGCCGCCGAGGCGGCTCGCGGCTAGGAACTCTGAGATGCCGGCGTTGTCGGGGCTGCACGAGACGCCGCCTTGGATGGAGAGGCAGCCTTGGGGGCGGTCGGGCTGGGTCATTGCGGTGACGTTGCCTTGGAGGTAGGCACGGACGACCTCGAGCGCGGTGGGCTGCGTCAGGGCATCGCGGAAGTAGGCCATCTCGCGTTCGGCGTACCGCTGGACGACCTTTTGGAAGAGCTGCTCCTTGGTGCCGAAGACGGCGTACAGGCTCGGTTTGTTGACGCCCATCTGCGTCGCCAGGTCCGCCACCGCGGTGCCTTCGTAGCCCTGTCGCCAGAACACCTCGACCGCACGATCCAGGGCGGCTTCCGCGTCGAACGTGCGCGGTCGTCCACCAGCCATGACGCGTCCTTCCCTCGTTGTCGGCACCCAGCATACCCAGTTTGAAACCGATCGGTTAGAAACTTTGCCTCGCGGCGTCGCGTCATGCTAGCTTCGAGTTATGAACCGCTCGGTACTAAACTCAACAGGTCGCAACCTGGCAGTGGCGCTCGGCCCGGTCGGGGTGTGGAGCATGCAGCTCCGCGGGGCCGACCGGCCCGCAGTACGGGATGCGGCCGCGGAGCTCGATGAGCTCGGGCTGCGGACGCTCTGGATTCCGGGGCTGGACGGCAACGGGGTGTTCGACGACACCGGGGAGCTCCTCGAAGCGGCTCCGCACAGTTCCGTCGTCCTCGGCGTTCTCGGCATCTGGGGGCAACCGGCCGAGGCGGTCGCGGGCCACCTCGCGCGACTTGACGCGAAGTACGGTCCGCGCACGGTCGTCGGGCTCGGCATCAGCAATTCGAGCTCGGCGGAGAGCCACGGCCAGACGTTCGGCAAGCCGGTCGACTCGATGGGCGCCTACCTCGACGAACTGGACACTGCCTCTCCACCGCTACCCGCTAGCCGGCGGCTGCTTGGCGCGCTGGGCCCCCGCATGGTCGAACTAGGAGCAGCCCGTACGGCGGGCATCCACCCGTTTCTGGTCACTCCCCAGTACGCCGCCAACCAGCGAGCCGTGATCGGTCCGGACCCATTCATCGCGCCACACCAGGCCGTCGTTCTCGACACCGACGCGGATCGCGCCCGGGCGACGGCCAGGGAAGGGATCGGGATGTACATCGGGTTCCCGGCGTACCAGAACAACTTGCGGCGACTCGGGTTCGGCGAGGGCGATCTCGTTCCCGGCGGGAGTGATCGGCTGATCGACGCGACCGTCGCCTGGGGAAGCGTCGACGACATTCACCGGCGCTTGCAGGAGCACTTCGCGGCCGGCGCCGACCACGTCGCCGTCCACGTACTCGGCGGCGAGGATCTGCAGCTCGCTCAATGGCGAGAGCTCGCGACCCTGCTGCCGTCGCTGACCACCAACAAACACTCCAACTAAGGACGGCAATCATCATGGGACAGCTGGACAAGAAGACAGCGTTGATCACGGGCGGTACTACGGGGATCGGGCTGGCCACCGCGCGCCGGTTCACCGCCGAAGGGGCGCAGGTCTTCATCACCGGGCGGCGCCAGGCCGAGCTCGACAGCTGCTGTTGCCGCACTCGGTGAGAACGCGACCGGGATCCGGAGCGATGTCTCCGACCTGGACGAGCTCGACGAGGTCTTTGCGGCGATCACGGCTCGTGCACGGGGACTCGACGTGCTGTTCGTCAACGCGGGCGGTGGGGAGTTCGCGACGTTGGAGCAGCTGACCCCGGAGGGCTTCGACAAGACCTTCGGAATCAACGTTCGCGGCACGGTCTTCACCGTGCAGAAGGCGCTGCCCGTGCTCAACGACGGCGCATCTGTGGTGATCACCGGCTCGACCGCGGCCAGTAAGGGATCGCCTGCCTTCGGCGTCTACGCGGCTTCGAAGGCGGCATTGCGTTCGTTCACCCGGACCTGGGCCGCGGAGCTGACGGGACGGGGTATCCGGGTCAACACGATCGCGCCCGGTCCGACCGATACGCCTGGACTCAGTGGCTTGGCACCCGATCCCAGCAAGCCGCAGGGGCTGCTCGACATGCTGGCCGGCAACGTTCCGCTCGGACGGCTCGCGCATCCCGACGAAATCGCCAATGCGATCCTCTTCCTGGCCTCCGACCAGGCGAGTTTCGTCACCGGCAGCGAGCTGTTCGTCGACGGCGGCGAAGCACAGCTCTGAATTTCGCGGAAGAATATCACCGCAATCCTCTCCTTCTGTCCGCATAGTTACGGATTCCGAGCCGTTGACGCTAGGTATTTCCGGTTCGGATAATGCGCGGCAGGGGGAAGGGGCAACAAATGACGGAGAACGCGCCACTGCGGTGGCGGCGGTCGAAGATGTTCTGGAAGGACCCGCGGCAGGCATGGATCGAGGCGGAGATCGCCGAACTCCGCCTGGAGGTGGACCGGGCCGGTGATCGATCGGCGGCCCGGTCCCTCATCAAGCAAGCGGAAAAGGCGTGTGAGCGGCTCGATATGGAGACCGCCTGGCATCACTTCCATTGCGCCCAGCAGGAGCTGATCGCGGAGTACGGGCTCGACGAACTGAAACTGCATGCCACTTTGCTGCTGGCGGAGATCGACGAACCGGGCCGGCTTCCGCAATGGCGGGTGAAGGCGGTCAAACAGGCGTTGCCTGATTCCTCGTCTTCGTGGCGCGAATCGGAGCTGGCGTCGTTGCGCGAGTCGGTCGGTGCGGCGATGAAAATCCGGAACGAAGGAATCTCCAACGATTACTGGCGGTTGGCGATCGTCCGGCATTACCAGCAATTGCTGATCCTCATCGGTGGTCCGGTGCTTCTCGCTGTGATCGCGATCCTGGCGACGTACTCGGGCCGGATCGGCACGAAGGAGTGGGCTGCCGGGCCGTTCCTCTGCATCTTGTCGGCGCTGCTCGGCGTACTGGGAGCGGTGATCAGCGCGGCCAAGCGGTCGACCGGGATCATGCCTGAGCATGTGCTGGCGCAGCTGGGATCCAATGTCTCGTCGTTGTCGAGGATTCCGATCGGTGGGGTGGCGGGGTTGACCGTCTGGCTGTTCTCGATCGCAACGGCGGAGACGGCGAGCGTCAACGCGGCGAACCTGCTGCTGGCGGCTTTCGGTGCCGGGTTCGCCGAGCGGTTGATCGTCCAGGGTCAACCGAGCGACGCGAGCGACCAGGACGCACGGCGTACGACTATCAAATAGAGGCAGGGCGTTGGCGGCTGGGCGTTGCTGATGGGCGGTGGTTGAGCGTTGCTGGATAGGCTCACGGCATGACGACTGCCTGCCGCCTGGATCTGCCGACGCCGATGCCCGGGAGATTCTGATGAGCCCCAAGAAGCGTCGCCGGGGGCTGAAGGCGTTCGTGATCATCGTGGTGCTGCTGGCCGGCGTGCTGATCGCCGTGGACCGGGTGGGCGAGTCACTGGCCGAGGATCAGCTGGCGAAGGCGGCGACGACCGAGGCCGCCCGGTACGACGTACGCTCGTCCGACACGTCCGCGGAGATCGGCGGGTTCGGGTTCTTGCCGCAGGTCGTCAAGGGCGACTTCTCCAAGATCACGGTGACGATGCAGCGACCGTCCTTCTCGTCCGTCGTAGCCGAAGATCTCACCGCCGACATGAGCGGGATCCATGTCCCGCGCGAGTTGCTGACCGGTTCAAGCGGCGTCGTCACCGTCGACACCACCGACGTACGGCTTCGAATGTCGCCGGGAGCGCTCACCAAGCTGACCGCCCGGGCCAGCGGGATCGAAGGGTTGTCGCTGAAGATCTCCGCCGGGAAGCTGCTGGCGAGCGTCAACGTACGCGGCGTCGACGCAACCGCGACCGTGCGGCCGCAGGTAGCAGCCGGCAAGATCCGGCTGATGGTCGAGCAGCTCCCCGACGAAGTCCCGTCGGTCATCCGCCGAGCCGTGACTTCGTTGCTCGCACAGGGCATCGCCCTCCCCCGCCTCCCCTTCGGCGCCACCCTGAAGGAGGCCGGCATCGACGGCCAGTCGATCGTCCTCACCGCCACCGCCTCCAACCTCCGCCTCAACGAAGGCTGAAGTCCCCCAGCCGCACGTGTGTTGTGGCGAGGGGGCCCAGCCCGCAAACCACCGGCGCTCTGCACCCAACGGCCTGGCACCCAACCGTGCCAGGCCGCTTCTATGCCGTTCGGGCGGCGAGCGTGTTGATGGCTGCTGCGACCTGGGTGGGGGATGAGATGAGGGTCAGGTGGCCGGCGTTGGGGATGAGGGTGGGGGGTGGGGCGCCGATGCGGGTGGCGGTTTCGGTGGCGTTGCCGCCTTGGGTGTCGAGGGCGCCGAAGACGACTGCGGTGGGGACTTTGACGGTGCGGAGGGTGGTCAGGCGCTCGGGAGAGACGGCGGGGATGCCGTTCGCGGTCATCTGCCAGAGGGCCTGTTCGGCGCCGGGCTGGCGGAACGGACGGGTCCACTGGTCGATGGCGGCGTGGTCCAGGGTGGGGCAGGCTTTGGCGCAAGCGCTGTTGTAGATCCTGCGGATGATGGTGTCCGAGCCGAGCACCAGGCGCAGGAGGCTCGTCTTGTAGGGGTTGACGAGCACCGGCGGAGCACCGCGCCCGCCGGGTAGCGGCAGGCCGTCGCCGTCCAGGAACATCAGGGCGCCGATCCGGCTCGGTTGCTCGAGCGTGGCTTCGGCGGCGATGCCCGCGCCGAGAGAGTGACCGACCAGCAGCGGACGTGGTTGCCCTGGGCCACCAAGGTGCATGGCGTCGAGGAAGCCGAGCAGCTGTGCGGCGAGATGTTCCACCGTGTACGGCGCCTTGCGCTCGCTGTACCCGTATCCGGTGATGTCGTACGCGTAGACCCGATGATCGCGGGCCAGCACCGGCACCAGCTTCGACCACGTGTCGACCGACTCGGCTGCACCATGCACGAGGACGATCGGGCTGCCCGTAGTGCCCCAGCTCTCGTACCGCGTGTTGACGTCGCCCGCCGCGACGAAGTTCAGCCCGTCCGGCGGCGGCTCGTGGTCGCCGGTGAAGGCGTTGTACGTCAGCGAGGCTCCGGTCAGGACGACCAGCAGCACCAGGAACCCCAGCAACACTCGGCGCAGCACACGCCCGACCCGTTTCACGGCCCAAGTCTGTCCGATGGACTCAAGCGCCTCTGTCTTGAGGGGTGGGGCGGGTCTGTCCCGAGGGGTAGGGCGGGTCTGTCGCGCGGGGGAGGTCAAGCGGGCGCGGCGAACATATAGTGACGGGGTGCTTGGCGAGCGGGTGGAAGGCTGGGTACGGCGCAAGCAGCCGCTGATCGACACAGCGACAGCCGGACTGCTGACGGGCCTCTGTTTGGGCATCGGTGTCGCCGTGCAGGCCGAGGCAGGCTACTTCGCCTTCACCGTGCTGCTGGCCGTGCCGCTCATGCTGCGACGGCGCGTTCCCGTGGTCTGTGCCGCCGTGGTGCTCACGGCTGCGCTACTGCAATGGCTGACCGTGCGGCACACGGTCGCGATGGTGCCCGCGGACATGGCGGTGCCGATCGCGGTGTACTCCGTGACGGCCTACGGGCCGCTCTGGGCCGGCCGCGTGAGCGTGTCCGCTGGGTTGATCGGCTCCGTCCTGGGCGGGATCACCTGGCCGCGACTGGTCACCTCTGCGTCGTCCCATGTCCTGCTGGGGGCGCTGATGGCGAGCACCGTGGTGGCGGCGTGGGCGTTCGGGACGTTGCATCAGGTACGCCGACGGCAGGTCGCCACGCTGGCCGAGCGGGCCCGGTTGCTGGAGCTCGAGCGGGAGCAACGCGATCGCCTGGCGGAGCTCAGAGAGCGGACCAGGATCGCCCGCGAGATGCACGATGTCGTGGCGCACTCGCTGGCGGTGTTGATCGCCCAGGCCGATGGCGGGCGCTATGCGAAGGACCCGGACGCCGGGAACGCTGCCCTGGTGACGATCGGAGATCACGCGAGGCAGGCGCTGGCGGAGACGCGGCGGATCCTCGGCGTACTCCGGGAGGGGCAGTCGCAGGAACCCGAGCAACCGCAGCCAGGGGTCGACGAGATCCCGGCGTTGGTAGAGCGGGTGCGGTCGAGCGGGGTCGATGTCCGCCTCACGATGGACGCTCTGCCACTGGAAGCAGGGGTCGGACTGGTGGTCTACAGGATCGTGCAGGAGGGATTGACGAACGTGATCAAGCACGCCGGAACGCGTTGTAGAGTTGAGGTTTCGGTCCGGCAACACGCGGACCGGGTGGAGGTCGAGGTGGTAGACGACGGGGGCACCGTTGGCAGTGCGACGGGCAGTCCTGGGCTGGGGTTGGTGGGGATGCGAGAGCGGGTGGCCGCGTACGGCGGCTCGGTCACGGCGGGATCGTTGGCCGATGGTGGGTTTCGGGTGAGCGCTCGGATTCCGCTGTGACCGGCGTGGTGCGGGTCTTGCTGGTGGAGGACCAGGCGTTGGTGCGGGCCGGGTTCAAGTTGGTGATCGACTCGCAGGACGACCTGGTCGTCGTCGGCGAGGCCGGTGACGGGCTGACCGGCGTACGGGAGGCTGAGCGGCTGCGGCCGGATGTGGTCGTGATGGATGTGCGGATGCCGGTCCTGGACGGGGTCGAGGCGACCCGCCGGATCACTTCGTTGCCTGGAGCACCCAAGGTGATCATGTTGACCACCTACGACCTCGACGAACACGCACTGGCGGCGATCCGGGCCGGCGCGAGTGGATTCCTGCTGAAGGATGCGCCGGCGGAGGACCTGCTGGCCGCAGTACGGACTGTGTATGCCGGGGACGCGGTGCTGGCCGCATCGACCACGCGGCGGTTGCTCGATCACCTGGCGCCGGGAGTTGATCCGGACGCCGTGGCGAAGCTCGAGGGTTTGACCGAGCGGGAGCATGAGGTGTTGGTCGCCGTCGCGCGGGGCTGGTCGAATGCGGAGATCGCCGAGCAGCTGACCGTGTCGGCGGGGACGGTGAAGACTCATGTCAGTAATCTCCTGGGCAAGCTGGGCATCCGGGACAGGGTTCAAGCGGTGGTGATGGCCTACGAGGCCGGAGCAGTCCGCCCCGGCCGGAAGTGATCGGGCAGTCGGCCCGGGCCGGAAGCGACCGGGGGCGGCGGGGAACTCACCGGGTGCAGGTGAAGTCTGCTGCGGGGAGGTCGCCGGTTAGCAGGTAGTGGGTTGCTGTGTTGTTGATGCAGGGGTTCTGGTCTGCTGGGTAGAGCGTGTGCCGGAACGCGTTGGCGAGTGTCAGTTGGCGCGAGGCCGGTAGCTTGCGGTGTAGTGCGAGCTGTCCGGCGTACGGGGTTGCTGGGTCGCCGGTAGCGCTGATGATGAGTGCAGGGCGGTTGTTGTGGATGACCGTGGCCGGCTCAGCGGGACTGGTCGGCCAGAACGAGCAGGGGCCGATGTCGCGGGCGAGTGGGCCGTAGAGCGGTTCGGTACGCCGGTGCTGCTGGATGTCACGGAAATAGGTTTCCGGATCGCGTCCTGCGGCGCGGTCGGCGCACTGGTTCGCAACCGAGGCGCTGAAGCCGAAGTCGGGGATGACCGAGGGATCGTTGTAGAGGGTGAGTTTGTCGGCGAGGGTTGGTGTCGGAGTGACGGTTCGCCCCCTGGCCGCGTCGCGCAGTACCCGGACCTGGGCACTGAAGTCGGCGTACGACGCGTCCGTGTCGTCCACGGTGAGCAGGAGGCCCGGGATCATGGTCGCGTCGATGCTGAAGTCTCCTACCCGGAGTGGCTTGCGCGCGGCTGCGTGGGCGATCTCGGTCACTTGCCGCAGTACGGCGGCCTTCGTAGCGCCAAGCCCGTACTCCGGGTGGCCGGCTGCCCAGCGCGCCCAGTCCGCCAGCGCGGCTGCGTCGGCAGGAGCTGTATCGCGGGTCCAGTCGGCGCCATACGTGTCCGGGTTGAGCGCACTGTCGAGGACAACGCGGTCTGTGTGAGTCGGGAAGAGCTGGGTGTAGACAGCGCCTAGGTACGTGCCGTAGGACCAGCCCAGGTATGAGATGCGCTGCTCCCCCAACGCTCTGCGGATCGCATCTAGGTCGCGGGCAATGTTGCGTGTCGACGCGTATGGGAGCAGGTCACTGAAACCCTTGCATCGCGAGGCCAGCTCCTTGGCCACGGCGACGCTGCGCCGGAAAGCAGCGCGGTCAGGACTCGAGTACTGGGCGCTCTGGATGTACAGGTTGGTCGGCCACCCGCACTCGAGCGGCGTACTGCGCCCGAAGAACCGTGGGTCCACACCGACCACGTCGTACCGCGCAGCAAGCGCTGGAAGCTCTTGCTGCACTGTAGTTACACCGTCTAGCGATGGGCCTGGGCCACCTGTGTTGACTACGAGCGTCCCGATCCGGTGGGCCTGGTCGGTAGCCGGCCGGCGCGCCAATGCCACGGAGATTGTGCGCCCGTCGGGGTGGGTGTAGTCCAGCGGGACTCTCACCTCAGCACAGCGGGCTCCGACGTCGTCCAGTTGCCGGCCCAGCTCGTCGTCCGGTCCAGTACTACAGCCATGCCATGCGATGGCGCTTGCAGAGGCCGGCGTTGCTCCCAGCCCGAGCAGTAGAGCCATTGCCAGTAGCGTAGATCTCAGCATGAGTTCCTCATTCCTCGCGGAGTCACTGGCAGGCTAGAAGTCCTTGACCTGGGCAAACATCGGCCGCAGGACAGGTCTTCGCCTCGCCCGACTCCCCCGCGCGGCCTACTCACAATCGGCCTGCCGGGGGTTCCCTATCGCGGGGCGGGCAGGGATGCTGACGGGATGGGGATCGTAGGGCGGGGACGCGAGCTCGAGCGGCTGGGCAGTTGGCTGGATGCTGCCCGGGCCGGATCCGGGCGGCTGGTGCTGTGCGTGGGCGAGGCCGGCATCGGCAAGACTCGGTTGGCACAGGAGTTCGCGGGGATGGCGCTGGCGACCGGCGTGGCCGTCGCCTGGGGCCGCTGCGTCGAGACGGAGGGCGCCCCTCCTTACTGGCCCTGGCGGCAGATCCTCAGATCCCTGAGCCTCGATCCGGATCGCGTCCTGACCGCCACCGAGGACCGCTTCCGGCTGTACGAAGAGCTGATCGACGTACTACGAACCGCCGCCGCCTCGCGCGGCCTGCTGATCATCCTCGACGACGTCCACCGCGGCGACGACCCATCCCTCCTAGTACTACGCCAGCTCGCCGACCAACTACCCGACCTCCCAGTCCTAACCCTCGCCACCTCCCGCTCCGCGGCCCGGCTCCGGCTCCATCCCCGGCTCTCCGGCTTCCCGGGCTGCCTGGATCTGCTTCGGGCGCGGTCCGCTGAGCGGCTTGATCTGCATGGGTTCGACCTTGCTGACGTCCGCTCGCAGTTGCCGGAGGCAAGCAGAGAGCAGATCGCCAGGGTGCATGAGGTCACCGGGGGCAATCCGCTCTTCGTTCGGGAGGTTGCTCGGGCGATTGCGAATGGGAGCTGGCAGCAGGATCGTCCGCCGCGGAGCGTGCTCGAGCTGGTCGGGGCCCGGCTGCAGACTGTGTCCGCGGACTGCCGTCGGCTGGTTCAGGCGGCGGCGATCATCGGCCGGGACTTCCAGGTCGATCTGCTGGCGACCACCTTGGGGTGCCCGGTCGGAGAGTGTCTGCCGTTGATTGACGAGGCGATCGCCAATGGGTTCGTGGACCGGGTCGGCGGCGGTGGCGAGTACCGGTTCGTCCATGCGCTCACCCGGGATGCCGTCGAGGCGTCCTGCCCGACGGCTGATCGGGCTCGCTGGCATCGCGGCGCCGCCGAGGCTTTGGAGGCTCGGTATGCCGACGACCTGTCCGAGCATCTGGCAGACATCGCCCGCCACCGAGCGCAGTACGGGGATCCCTCGGTTGCGGCCGACTGGATGGTTCGCGCGGCCGATGACGCAGTACGGCGGCTGGCGTATGAAGAGGGCGTCCGCCTGTACAAGGCTGCGCTCAACGGTCGAAGGGACTGCCAGACGCTGATCGCGCTCGGTCGAGCGGCCTATCTAGCCGGGGATCTTCAGGAGTGCGTCAAAGCGGCGACTGCCGCCGCGGAGGCAGCGCCGAGCCCTGAGCTGAAAGCGGAGGCGGCATTGATCCTCGAGGCGGTGCCTGACGCGGGGATCAACGCCGCCGCCAAACGCCTCTGCGAAGACGCGCTCGCCGTCACCACCGACAAGGCTCTCCGAGCGAGGTTGACAGCGCAGCGCAGCCATTTGGCGTTTTACGACGGAGAGCAGGAGCGGCTCGATGCCTTGAGCCAGGAAGCACTGACTCTGGCTCGAGCCTCGCAGGACGACCAGGCGTTGACCGAGGCATTGCGAGCAAGACAGGAAGCATGCCCCGGACCGGCTGGACGGGAAGAACGTTTGCTGTTGGCAACCGAGATGCTCGAGCTGGCGCAGCGCACCGACAGCGCCCGGGCGGCGATGTGGGGTGAGCTCTGGCGGCTCGATGCGCTGATCGAGAGCGGTCGGCTGGCTGCCGCTGCGGCAGAACTACCTGTGCTCAAGGTCGCCGTGGATCGTGTGGGTGGGCCGGTGAGCGCGTGGCATCACGATCGGGTCGCCGCCTGTGTCGCGCAGGCGCGAGGACAGTACGCCGATGCCGCGAGGATCGCGCGGCGCGGATTCGACCGGATGCGGGTGATCGAGCGTGCTCCGGCGACCGGCGCGTACTTCGCCTTGCAGATCGCGCTCGCGGGGCACGTCGGCGTCTCCGAGGATGCGGCCGAGTTCGCGAGGCAGAGCTTCGATCCGCCGCCTCGGTTCGCGACGATGGCGTTGCTCACCAGGGCGTATCTGCTGATGTGCATGGGGTTGCCGGACGAGGCCGCCGCGTCGTACGGGCGGGCCGGTCCGATCGAGAGCTGGTCGTTGCCGGTGTTCTTCGTATCTACCGGGCTATGTCTACGCTGCTTTGGCGTGTGCGGGACTCGGGCGGAAGGGCGATCTCGCAGTACTGGTTGATCGGCTCCAGCAGTTCCGCGGAGAGCATGCCGTCGGCAACGGTGTCGCGTCGATGGGGCCGGCCGAGTTGGCGATCGGCCGGGCGGAGCTGGCGCTGGGTCGGGTCGATGCGGCGATCGAGGACCTCGGCATCGCAGTACGGCAGGCTGAGTTGGCCGGTGCGCCGGGTTTTGTCGCCGAGGCGCAGTTCCATCTGGCGAGCGCGTTGGCCGAGCGGGCTGACGACCGCAAGGAGGCGAAGCAGTTGGCAGAGCAGGCTGCGCGGCTGATCAGATCGCTGGGGATGAGTCCGTACGCCGAGCAGCTGCCGGGGCTCTTCAACCGACTCGACGATGAGGGCGAGCTGAGTCCCCGGGAGGCTGAGGTTGCTGCACTCGTCGCGGAGGGTCTCACCAATCGGCAGATCGCTGAGCGGCTGGTGATCTCCGAACGGACGGCGCAGAACCATGTCCAGCACATCCTGACCAAGCTCGGCTTCGCTACTCGGAGTCAGATCGCCACCTGGACCACTCGCGGGACCAGATGAGTAGGTAGATGAGTGATTCGGCGGATTCGTCGCGCGTGAGCCGCTTCTAGCGTCGTTGTTGTGGTCATCAGGCCGCACAGTTGAGCAGAGGAGCGTCATCATGCAGTGGATCGCTATCGCCACCCCGCCGTTCGGTTCGATCGAGCAGTTCGACCAGGTGATGAACAAGCTGGGGCACGAGCCGGAGGGGTTGGAGGCCCGGTACGTCGGGTCGGCCGGCGACGGACTCCGGGTCGTCACGTTGTGGGAGTCCCGCGAACACGCCGAACGCTTCTTCGCCGAACGCCTCGGCCCGGCCCTCGCCAAGGTCCTCGGCCCCGACCCGGCCGGCACCCCCGAGGTCATCGGCGTAGACGTAGCCCGCACCTACACCCGCCAACCCGTCGGCTGACAACCTGACCCCAAGCACCCTCCGAGCCCGGCACGGCGAGGAGCGGCGGAGCTGAGTCCGAAGCGAGGATGCCGCCGGACAACCTGTGCTCACCTCCTCCTGGTGCGCTTACCCCATCGGTAGACCAGTGGGGAAGCATGCCAGGAGGAGCTGAGCCCCTCCGCGCCCTCCTCGACCACGGAGGTCGACCGGCAGATGGGGCAGGTGGCGGGGCATCGAGTGGTCTGGGGTTCAGGTCGGCGATCGGGTGGCTCGGAAGGGCGGGGGGATCCGGCCGAGTTGCCCGGTCAGCCGACTTCGGGGGCGCGGGGCATCGAGTCGCTCGGGGCGGTCTGATGCTCGGGAGATCGGGCGGGTTGGGTGGTGGGGGAATTCGGCCGAGTAGCTCGGGTTAGCCGGCTTGGAGGGTGCTGGCGGCTGTTAGGACTCTTTGGGTTACCTGGTGGGTTTCGCCGGTGCCGTCGATGGTGGTGACCAGGCCTCGGGCGGCGTAGAGCTCGATGAGGGGTTGGGTCTGGTCGGCGTAGATCTTCAGGCGGTGGCGGATGACCGGCTCGGTGTCGTCGGAGCGGTTGGTGACGGCGGCGCGGTTGAGGAGGCGGGCTACTAGTTCGTCGGCGTGGACGTCTAGGACTACGACGCCGTCTACGAAACGTTGCTGGCCGGCCAGGAACTCGTCGAGGACTGCGACTTGGTCCAGGGTGCGTGGGTAGCCGTCCAGGAGGAAGCCGGAGCGGGTGTCGTCGGCGCACAAGCGCTCGCGGATCATCGCGTTGGTGACTGAGTCGGGGACGTATTCACCCGCGTCGAGATACCCCTTGGCCTGCTGCCCGAGTGCGGTCTCAGCGGCGACCTGGGCGCGGAAGATGTCGCCGGTCGAGATCGCCGGCACACCGAGCCGGTCGGCCAGCACCTCCGCCTGGGTGCCCTTCCCGGCACCGGGCGGCCCCATCAGAACGAGGATCGTCATCGGGGTCCTCCCGAGGGGTAAGGAAAGAACCAGGTTAACGCTGGGTCACCCCGAATCCCATGGGTAGCCGCTGTTGTCTCTCTCACGCCCCCGACCCTGGATGAACTGCACGGAACACCCCCGCCGAAGCCCACGGACCACTGCCGTCCCGGCCCGTGGTTCAAACGAGTGAGTCAGCGAAAGCTCCTGCCGGGGTGCAGAGAAACCCTTGCTTTTAAGGGATGTTTCTCGATTTTCGGCCCACCGGATCACTTTGCGTGCCTAGCATCGATCGCGGGATTCGGGGTTCACCGAACGGGGTCCGAGGGGGACTTTTGAGGTCTGTCGACGCCTGTCCGAAAACACTTGCCGAGAGCATTGTCACGTTCGCCAGGACGAGAGCGGACGCTCCGGCCGTCGCGCACGCCGGCGAGACTCTCAGTTATCGGAACCTGCTCCAGCAAGCCGATGCGCTCGCAGCAACCCTGCCCCGCGGCGGGCTCGTTGCGCTCGAGCTCCCCCGCGGAATCGACTTCGTGGTCAGTGCTCTCGCCGTACTACGAGCAGGCGCCGCCTACCTCCCGATCGACCCAGCCCTCCCAGCCGCCCGGCGCGAGTATCTCCTCACCACCGCCAAGCCCCAGGCCGTACTCCGGCCAGGTCTGGCCAGCGCATCGTCCGGCTCCTCATCGACCGCGTCGCCTTCGCGAGGCGACTGGCGAGCGCCGGAGGTTCGGCCTGAGGAGGTTGCCTATGTGATCTACACGTCTGGTTCGACCGGGCGGCCGAAAGGGGTGCAGGTTCAGCACTCGGCGCTGTCGAATCTCGTCGCCTGGCACCAGCGCACCTTCAAGTTGACCGAGGACGACCGGATGTCGTTCGTCTCCGGCCTAGGCTTCGACGCCGCGATGCTGGAGATCTGGCCCGCTCTGGCTTCCGGCGGAACCCTCGTCATCCCGACCGAGGAGCAACGGCTCAGCCCCACCGCCCTCCGCGACTTCCTGATCGCCGAAGGCATCACCGTCGCCTTCGCCCCCACCGTCCTCGCCGCCGAACTGATCACTCTCCCCTGGCCGAAGTCAGCACTGAGAGCCCTCCTCACCGGCGGCGACCGCCTGCCGGCAAGACCACCCGCCTCCTTGCCGTTCACCCTCTACAACCTCTACGGCCCAACCGAGACAACAGTCGCCGCAACGGCAGCGGTCGTCGCGCCCGGCGACGGCGTACCGACCATCGGCCGCCCCATCGACGGCGTCACCCTGCAGATCCGCGACGCGCAAGGACACCCAGCGCAAACGGGCGAACTCTTCATCGCAGGCGCAGGCGTAGGCCTCGGCTACCTCGGCGAACCAGAACTCACCGCGGAACGCTTCACCGAGCACGGCTACCGCACCGGCGACCTCGTCTCCCAACGCGAGGACGGTGAGCTCGACTACCTCGGCCGCGTCGACGACCAGATCCAGATCCGCGGCCACCGCGTCGAACCCGGCGAGGTGGAGGTCGTTCTCAGCGAACATCCCGACATCGCCGCCGCAGCCGTAGTACCGCAAGGCAACAGCCTCGCCGGCTTCTACGTGCCCACCAAGCCAGGCATCGACCCGCGCCCACACCTCGCCGAGCACCTCCCGGCGTACATGATCCCGACCACCCTCACCGCCCTGACCGAACTGCCGAAGACCGAGAACGGCAAGGTCGATCGCAACGCCCTCCGAGCCATCAACCCCAACCCGACGCAAGGCCGGGCGCCGACCACCGAAGCAGAGCACGAGATCGCCAAGATCTGGGAGCTGGTCCTCGGCCGCCCGACAGGTGTAGACCAGCCCTTCGACACGGTCGGCGGTCACTCACTCGCCGCAACGCGCGTACTCACCAGACTCTCCGAGCGCTGGGGCTGCGACCTCTCCCTAGAGCTCATGCTCGGCTCAGTCACCATCGCCGACCTCGCCACCACCCTGCCTGAACTCCCCGCCGCAGCAGCCCAAGCAGAGCTGCAGAAAGCAGGCGAGACGGCTCCACTGACAGCAGCACAGCGCAGCTACTGGTTCCTCGACCAGTACCTCGCCGACCCGTCCATCTACGACGTCCGGATGCGCTACTCGATCGACGGCCAACTAGACCCCGAGCGCCTCGCAGCAGCACTCGACCAGCTCGTCGAGCGCCACGAGGCATTGCGTACTGCGATCGAGACCCGCCCAGACGGCCAGTACCAACGCATCGTCCCCGCCTACCGCGTCCCCTTCGACGTACTGGAAGCCCAGACCGACGACCAGCTAGCCGCGCATCCACAGCCAGCCAGCGATCTCTCCACCGGCCGCCTGATCCGCGCTGTCCTCTCGCAAAGAAGCCACGACAGCTGGCGCCTCCTCCTCACCATCCACCACAGCGCTGTCGACGCCCGCTCACTCGAAGTCCTCATGACAGAACTACCGATCCTGTACTCCGGGCGCCCACTCGCGCAGCCGCAGGTCGCCCCACGTGACGTCGCCGCCTGGGAAGCAAGTCAGCCGCTCTCACAGGGACTCGCCTACTGGCAGCAGAAGCTGGCCGGCGCCCCAGCTCACCTCGATCTGGTCACCGATCACCAGCGCCCGCTAGTCCCGGATCATCACGGTGGTTCGGTCCAGGTCCCGCTGCCCGAAGAGGTACTGACCGGACTCGACCAGCTGGCCTCCGCCGAACGAGCCAGCCGCTTCACAGTGATCTTCGCAGCCCTTGCAGCATTGCTGCAGAAGCACACCAGGCAGGACGACATCGTCGTCGGTGCACCGATGGCGAATCGGACGGTGTCCGAGTTCGACGACGTTGTCGGGTGCTTCGTCAACACGGTCCCGCTGCGGCTCGCGGTCGACGACGGATCCTTCCGCGAACTGGTCCGGCGGGCTCGCAGTACGGTGCTGGAAACGCACGCGCACCAAGGCGTTCCGCTTGAGCGGATCGTGGCGGACCGGAGCAGTGGCGAGGCACCGTTCGATGTGTTGCTCGTGGTCGGTCAGCCCGATGCCGGGCCGGTCAGCCTGGGTGACGCGACGTTGCGGTCGGTCGGCGAGTGGCATGGCGACAACGCCAGATTCGACCTCAGCGTGCTGGTCGAGCCCGTGGACGGGCGGATGACGCTGACCGTCCAGTACCGAGGCGACCTGTTCGAGAGATCGACGGCCGAACGGATCAACCGCCAACTCATGGGACTGCTGACCGTTGCCGTCTTCGATCCTGACCTCGCTGTTGCCGACCTGCCGTTGGGGAGCGAGGAAGATCTCCTTGCTCTAGGCAAGGGACCGGAGGCCTTCGAGGAGAAGCGGCCGATCTACCAGCTCGTCGCCGATCAGCAGCCGGACAAGCTCGCAGTGGTCTGTGGAAGAGACGAGCTGACCTACCGAGAACTGCAGCAGCGGGTCAATCAGCTCGCCCGGCTCTTGCGGAGCCACGGCGTCGCGCCCGGCAGCCCGGTCGCCGTACGGTTGCCCAGGTCGGTCGACGCGGTCGTCGCCATGCTCGGCGTCGCGAAGTCCGGCGGTTGCTATGTGCCGATCGAACCCGACGTTCCGGCGCCGCGGGCCGAGGAGATGCTGGCGGACGTCCGCGCCGAGGTGACCGTCGACGAAGACCTCATGGCCAAGGCTGCCCAGCAGTCCGATGAGCCGCTGGCGGATGTGGTCACGGCGGGAGACCTCGTCCACATCTTCTACACGTCTGGTTCGACCGGGCGCCCTAAGGGGGTGCTGGCCGAGCACGGCGGGCTGACCAACCTAGTCCTGGCGAAGATCCGCAATTTCGCCGTCGCGGAGGACAGCCGCGTACTCCAGTTCGTGCCGTTCGGCTTCGAGGTGTCGGTCTCGGACGTCTACATGACGCTGGCGGCCGGAGCGACGCTCGTTGTCCGCACCGACGAGGTCGCCGGGACCGACCTGGTCGAGCTGATCGATCGCGAGCGGGTCACCAACCTCGTTCTCCCAGCGTCGGTCCTCGCGGCGCTGCCAGAGGACGCCACTCTGCCGACCGTCCGGGCGATCGCGGTCGGCGGCGAGGCCTGCTCGGCGGACCTGGTCGGGCGCTGGACGCCAGGCCGGCACTTCGTGAACTCCTACGGCCCGACCGAAGCCACGGTCGCCGCGGTGATGCATCAGTGCGTTGCCGATGGCAATCGTCCGGCGATCGGGAAGCCGATCCCCGGCGTACGGGTGACGATCGTCGATCCGCAAGGGCGGTTGGTGCCGATCGGCGTACCGGGTGAGCTGTTGATCGGCGGCGTCGGCGTCACGCGGGGCTATCTCGATCGGCCGGAGCTGACGGCGGAGCGGTTCACCGATGATCCGTACGGGCCTGGAAAGCGTTACCACACAGGCGATCTCGCGTACTGGCGGGAAGACGGCACGATCATGTTGCTGGGCCGGATCGACGATCAGGTGCAGCTGCGTGGGATCCGGATCGAGCTCGGCGAGGTCGAAGCTGCCCTCGCTGGTCATCCAGCGGTCGACGAGGCAGTTGCCTTCGTTCATGACGATCCGGTGACCGGGCCGACGTTGAACGCATACGTCGTGGGGCGGGCGGCCGGGGTCCGCGACTGGCTGGCGAACCGGGTGCCGGCGCATCTCGTTCCGGCGACGGTTGGCGAGCTGGCGGAGTTGCCGCGGTCGGCGAGCGGCAAGCTCGATCGGCGGGCGTTACCGGCGCCCAGTGCGACACGATCACCTTCGCGGCCGCCGGACTCGGTGACGGAGGAGGTGCTGCTCGAGCTCTGGCAGCAGGCGCTCGGCGTACCGGAGCTCGGGGTGGAGGACGACTTCTTCGCGGCCGGTGGGCAGTCGTTGCTCGCGGCGCAGGTGATGGCCGATGTGCGGGAGCAGTTCGAGATCGGCCTCGGCGTACGGGCGCTCTTCGATGCGCCGACCGTGGCCCGGCTGGCCGCTGTGGTGGAACAGGCGATTCTGGAACAGTTGCTGGGGGCATCTTCATGAGCGCGGACCTGACCACCGATGCGATCGCCGAAGCCTTGGCGGCGCGGTTGGCCAAGGCGAAGGCTAGGAAGCCCCAGCGGGTCGGGATTCCGAAGCGGCCGGCGGACGCTGCCGTGGTGTTGTCGTCGGGGCAGCGGAGGTTGTGGTTCCTTCATCAGCTCGCGCCGGAGAGCTCTGCCTACACATTGCCGGTTGCCTGGCGGTTGCGAGGGTCGTTGGACAGCGCGCGCTTGCGGGACGCGTTGGTTGCGGTAGTCGAGACGGCTGACGCGCTTCGCACGTTCTATCGGGCGACGGACGGTACGCCGGCCGCAGTACTGGCTGAGGCGGGTGCGCTTGAGTGGCGGGAGTTCGAGGGGCTGCAGGAGTTCGACTCCGAGGTACGTCGGCCCTTCGATCTCGAGCGTGCGGCGCCGTTCCGGGCTTCGCTGTTCCGGGTTGGGGCGGACGAGCATGTGCTGCTGCTCTGCGTTCACCACATTGCTGCCGACGGGTGGTCGATGGGGCTGATCGCCGATCGGTTGGGTGCTGCTTACGGTGGCGGGGCGCTGGTTGCGGGGACGCAGTACGCCGATGTTGCGCACTGGCAGCAGGAGCGGTCCTCCGATGGCGATCTCGCCTACTGGCGTGAGCAGTTGGCTGACTCGCCTCGGCCGGTTGAGCTGCCCAGCGATCGGCGGCCGGCGAATCCGAGTGATGCGGGCGCTGAGTACTCCTTCCAGCTCGACGAAGCTTTGACGACCGGGCTGCGGGCGCTTGCGGCGAGCGAGCAGGTCAGCACGTTCATGTGTCTGGTCGGGGTCTTCCAGGTCCTGTGCGCGCGACAGGCCGGTCTCGACGACGTCACCGTCGCGGCGCCGGTCAGCGGTCGGGACGCGTTGCCGGAACTCCGCACAGTCATTGGCTGCCTGGTCGAGACCGTGTTGCTTCGGGCAAAGGACTTCTCCGACTCGACCGGACATGAGCTGCTGCGGCAAGTGCGGAACACGGTACTGGAGGCAACCGAGCATGCCGCCGCTCCCTTCGAGGAGGTCGCCGCGCTGCTGCCCTATCCGGCAGAAGGCAGACCGCCGTACTCCGTACTCTTCAGCGCTACCCACGTCCCGCGGGTAGACCTCACCCTCGCTGGCCTCGATGTCGAGCCGGTGACGATCGAGGCACCGGCGACGAAGGTCGACCTGACGATGGAGGTCGCCGACCTCGGCGGACCCACGATCTCGGCGTCGATCACCTACAGCACCGAACTCTTCGACCCCACCACGATCGAACGCTTCGCCCACCAATACCTGCTGCTCCTCCAAGGCCTCACTCTCGACCCCAGCTCCAAGGTCAGCACGCTGCCGATCGTCACCCCAGCCGAGCAAACCAAGCTCCTGGCTCCCCCGGCGATGGCCGGCACCCCGCCCCTGATCCTCACCGGCTTCGCCGACACCGTACGCCGTGCGCCCACCCGGATCGCCGTCGCTGCTGCCGACCGCAGCCTCACGTACGCCGAACTGGACGCCCTCAGCAGCTCTCTCGCCCTGCGCCTCCTTGCCGAGGGTGCAGGGCGAGAGAGCCTCATCGGCCTCTCCGCCACCCGAGACACCACCTTCGTCGTCGGCCTCCTAGGCATCCTCAAGTCCGGCGCCGCCTACATCCCCATCGAGCCCACGCACCCACCCGCCCGCCAGGCAGCCCTCCTCAGCTCAGCAGGAGCAACCCTCGCAGTCGGCCTCAACAACCTCCCCGAAGTCAAGGGAATCGATGCCATAGGCAACCAGCAGACCGGTCCGCTCCCAGAACCCCAGTCAGATGCTCTGGCCTATGTCATCTTCACCTCTGGGTCTACTGGGAAGCCGAAAGGGGTTGCTGTTGAGCATGGCGGGTTGGCTGCCTACGTGGATGCCTTTGCCGCGAGGCTCAAGGCGGAAGACGGGGCCAGTTATGGGGTCCGGTCTACGTTGGCTGCGGATCTTGGGCATTCGATGGTGTTTACCGCGTTGTCGCGGGGCGGCACGCTGCGGTTGATCGATGAGGAGTTCGCGGCTGATCAGGTCGACTATTTGAAGATTGTGCCTTCGCACTTATCGGCGTTGATGGGGACGAACTGCCTGCCGACCAAGGCGTTGGTGCTGGGTGGGGCGGCGTTGCCGTGGGGGCTGGTTGACAGCATCAGGCGGGAGAAGCCGGGGCTGCGGATTCTCAATCATTATGGGCCGACCGAGACGACGGTTGGGGTGTTGGCGTACGAGATTCCGACTGAAGGCGAGAGGTCGGCGACCGTTCCGCTTGGTACGCCGTTGGCGCATGCGGCTGTGCATATTCTCGATAAGCAGGGGCAGCCGCAACCGGTGGGAGTTTGGGGAGAGCTCTGTGTTCGCGGACCTGCGGTCGCGCGGGGGTATCTCGGCGGCGAGAGCTTCGAAGGGAAGTACGCAACGGGCGACCGGGCGAGGTGGCTGCCGGACGGGACTGTTGAGTTCGGTGGGCGGCTGGATCGGCAGGTCAAGATCCGGGGGCATCGAGTTGAGCCTGGTGAGATCGAGGCCGTTCTCACCACCCATCAGCAGGTCGACACCGCAGCTGTACTCGAGGCTGAGGGCAAGCTTCACGCGTTCGTGGGAGCTGCGGGCGAGGTCGGCGGACTGAGGCAGTGGCTGAGTGAGCGGCTGCCGGATCACCTGGTGCCGGCCACCGTCACGGCGCTGGCGGAGTTGCCGCTCAATGCCAATGGCAAGGTCGATCACGCGGCGCTCAGCGCGCCGGTCGCGAACCTGTCGGGCGAGCACATGGCCTTGAGCGGGCAGACACAGCACCGGGTCGCGACGGTGTTCGCGGAGTTGCTGGATGTCCGGGCTCCGGCGGCGGATGCGGACTTCTTCGCATTGGGTGGGCATTCGCTGCTGGCGATCCGGGCCGCGGCCAGGCTTCGGCGGGACTGTGGGGTCGCGGTGACCGTCCGGGATCTCTTCGACCATCGGACGATCGTTGCTCTGGCCAACCACATCGACGGGCTGCGGCGGAGCGACGGACCCGAACTGGTCCATCGCGAGCACCAGTCGACCGACCTGTCGCACGGGCAGCAGCGGTACTGGTTCCTCGACCAGGTCGATCCGGGCAACCCGGTCAACAATCTTCCGAGCGCGTTCCGCCTCATCGGGGAGCTGGACGTCGAGGCTCTCCAGCGAGCGGTCAACGCGGTCGTCGAGCATCACGAGATCCTGCGTACGGCGTACCCAAGTGTCGACGGAGCGCCACAGGCCGTCGTACTGCGCGACGCCGAGATTCCCTTGCCGGTCAGCGATCTGCGGGGCGACGAGGTCAGGCAGCGGATCGACGACGAGTTCCGGCGCGGGTTCGATCTAGAAGCCGGGCCACCAATCAGGGCCGCCCTGCTGAGGATCGGCGAGACCGAGCACATCCTGCTGCTGACAGTGCACCACATCGCCAGCGATGGCTGGTCGAACGCCGTCATCCTCGAAGACCTCTCCAAGGCCTACCGCGGCGAAACACTCGACGAGCAGCCCGTCACCTACGACGACTACATCCAATGGGAAGCGGAGAAGTCCTACAGCGAAACCCAGGACTTCTGGCGAAAAGAACTCGCCGGCGCACCGAGCTCCCTCGACCTCCCACTCGACCGCCCAAGGCCCGCACTCCCGACACACCAAGGCGACGCCGTCTGGCTAGACCTCGACGCCGACCTCACCAGCAAGCTGACCGAGCTGAGCCGCGCCAACGACGCCACGCTCTTCATGACCCTGCTGGCCGCCTACCAAATAGTCCTTGCCCGGTACGCCGGTGTCGAGGACCTCGTGGTCGGCACAGCAGTCGCCGGTCGCGAACACCCCGACCTCGATCGCGTCGTCGGCATGTTCGTCAACAGCCTGCCTCTCAGGGGAAAGCCGCAACGCGACCTCCCCTTCCTCGACTACCTCCACCAGGTACGCCGTACCGTGCTCGATGGCTTCGAGCACTCCGCGATGCCGTTCGATCGCCTCCTCACCACCCTCGAAGTACCACGGGATCCGAGCCGCACACCGGTCTTCACCAGCATGTTCGTGCTGCAGAACACCCCGCCGGCCAACCTCGACCTCCCCGGCATCACCGTGACGCCGGTCGACGCCGCCACCGGAGTCGCCAGGACCGACCTCTCGCTCTTCCTCACCGAAGACGACGGCGCACTCCACGGAGCACTGGAATACAACAGCGACATCCTCGACCGCTCCACGGCACAACGACTGACTGGCTACCTCCGCACACTGCTGACCGCGATCACCACTGCACCAAAAGCCAAGCTCGGCGACCTCCCGCTCAGCGACGACGCCGAACAACACCAGGTCCTCGTCGAATGGAACGCCACCACGACGACCCTGCCGAGCGGCCTCGCTCCCGACTGGATCATCCGCCAGGCGGACCAAAACCCCGAGAGCATCGCAGTACTGGACGACGACGAGGAACTCACCTACGCCGAGCTGGTCGACAAGTCCGCCGCCCTCGCCCACCACCTGCACAACCTGGGCGCCGGCAAGGGCACGATCGTCGGACTCGCGCTCGAGCGATCGGTCCGGATGTCGGTAGCGATGCTCGCCGTACTCCGGCTCGGCGGGACCTATCTGCCGCTCGATCCCGAGTACCCGGCCGACCGGCTCGCGTACATGGTCGAGGACTCCGGCGCCACCGTCCTGGTGACGGACGGATTCGCCGAGACCTTCGGGCTGGCAACCGTCGACCTGCGCGAGGACCTCCCACCGGCCGATGCACCCGAACTCAACTGGAGGGCAGCGACCCGGCGTACATCATCTACACCTCCGGCTCGACCGGCCGCCCCAAGGGCGTGGTGATCCCGCACAGCGCGCTGGCCAACCTGCTGGCGTCCTTCGCAACAGAGCCCGGGCTGACCGACGAGGACACCATCCTGTCGGTCGCCAGCATGTCCTTCGACCTCTCGGTGAAGGAACTCCTGCTCCCATTGACCGTCGGCGCCACGCTCGTGATCGGCAGCCGACGACTCGCGGCAGACGGCGAAACACTGGCCAGACGAATGAGCGACACCGGTACGACGTATCTGCAGGCGACACCACTCACCTGGCAGGTGCTCATCGAGACCGGCTGGGAGGGCAACCCGGACCTGATCGCGGGCTGCGGCGGTGAGGCGTTGCCCCCCGAACTGGCCGTCCGGCTCCTCCCCCTCGTCGGTGAACTCTGGAACTTCTACGGCCCGACCGAAACCACAGTCTGGTCAACCCGCGAGCTCATCACCTCTGCCGATGTCACAGTCGGGCGTCCGATCGCCAACACCTCGATCTACGTCCTCGACGAGCACCTGCGACCGGTGCCAATCGGTGCGATCGGCGAACTCTGCATCGGTGGTGCCGGCGTCGCGATCGGCTACCACGGCAAGCCAGAACTCACTGCCGAACGGTTCGTGACCAGCGACTTCGGCCGGATCTACCGCACCGGCGACCTGGCTCGCTGGCGCGCGAACGGCCGTCTAGAGGTGCGCGGCCGGGCCGACGGCCAGATCAAGCTGCGCGGGTACCGGATCGAGGTCGGCGAGATCGAGACCGTCCTGCTCGGCCATCCGGAGATCGTCTCGGCCGCCGTCAAGGTCTGGAAAGACCGGCTGATCGCGTACGTCGTCGGGCTCACGGCCACCGATGCGGAAGTCCGGGAGCACCTGCGCGGCACGCTGCCCGATTACATGCTCCCGGCAACCTTCGTCCGGCTGACCGAGTTGCCCACCACCCCGAACGGCAAGATCGACAGGCTGTCCCTTCCCGAACCATTGCCGCCAGCAAGCATCAGAAGCCAGGACGCAACACCTGAGCAAGCGGCAATTCTCCGAGTCTTCGCTGAAGTGCTGGGCTGCGAGGTCGGAATCGACGACGGCTTCTTCGACGTCGGCGGCGACTCGCTGCGCGCAGTACGGACTGTTCGGGCCATCGATCCGGAGTTGTCGGTCCTCGATCTGTTCCGCTATCCGTCGGCCCGTTCGCTCGCCGAGTTCCTGCAGTCGACAAGCCCAGCGCCTCGGATGTCCTGCAGAAGCTGACCAAACTCAGCACCGCCGACGCCGAACTCACGGTCATCGGCGCACCCTTCGGCGGCGGTGGCGCGATCGTGTACGCCGACCTCGCGCGGCGGATGCCCGCGAACTGGGCCCTGTACGCCGTCCAGCCGCCTGGCACCGACTACTCGCGACCCGACGAAGCGTTGATCCCCCTCCCCGAGTTGGCGGATCGCTGCGCGAAAAGAATCCTTGAAGAGGTTCCCGGACCGGTAATGCTCTACGGCCACTGCGTCGGCAGTGCCCTGGCCGTCGCCATCGCGCAACGACTCGAGCGAGCCGGCAAGGTCCCCGAGTCCGTGGTGCTCGGTGCGTCCTTCCCCAACACGCGGCTGCCCGGCGTACTGGGATCATTGGCCCGGCTTGCTCCCGGAAGACGTCAGTCCGACCGGATGCTCACCGACACGCTGAGGGTTCTCGGTGGGCTCGGCGAGGATCCACCGGCGGCGGAGCGCGCCTTTGTGGCGAAGGCGATCCGGCATCAGGCCGACCAGGGCGAACTGTTCTTCACCAGCTCCTTCACCGACGACACACCGAGACTCACCTGCCCGCTGCGCGTCGTAGTCGGCGACCTGGACGATGCCACCCGGTTCTCGGCCGAGCGCGTGCACGACTGGGACCGGTTCGGCGAGGTCGTCGAGTTGGTGGGGCTGCCCGGCGCAGGCCACTTCTTCCACCGCGATCCACGGGTCGCCGAGCTACTCACCAGACCGCCCCAAGGCGCAGTACCGAAGAAGACCAGACAGGCGAACCTGCCAGGCTTCCTCACCGTCACCGCCGGGCAGTTCATCTCGCTCATCGGCGCCGGGTTGTCGACCTTCGCGCTGGGCGTCTGGGCCTATCAGCAGACCGGTCGCGCAACGGCCTTGGCGACCATCGCGGCCTTCGCGATCGTGCCGGTGATCCTCACCGCGCCCCTCGCAGGAGCCGTCGCCGACCGATGGAACCGCCGACGCGTGATGATGGCCTGCGACCTGGTCGCCCTCTCGATGGCCGCCGTGCTGATCGTCTTACTGGCGGTCGATTCGCTGGCCCTCTGGCATCTCTATGTCTTCGTGACCGTGGTCGCCGTCACCTCGTCCTTCCGACAACCCGCCTATCTCGCTGCCGTCGCGCAGCTCGTCCCGAAGCGCTATCTGGGACAGGCGAACGGCTTGGTCGGCTTAGGAACCGCCGCGGCTCTGCTGTTCTCACAACTTCTGGGCGGCGTACTGCTGCTGGCTCTCAACCTCAGCGGCGTCCTCTGGATCGACTTGGCTACATCGGTTGTGGCGTTGGCAACCCTGGCCGTTGTCAAGGTCCCGGACCTTGGATTCCACGTCCGCGACGAGCCGCTGCTGACCGAGATCGTCGGCGGCTGGCGCTACCTGAACGAACGCCGCGGCCTCCTCGCAGTCGCCGCCTTCTTCGCGGTAGCGAACGGACTCGGCGGCGTCGTGGTCGTCGTCACCACGCCGATGGTGCTTGCCTTCGGCAGTACTGCGACGCTCGGGCTGGTGCTCGCCGCCCAAGGTGCCGGCCTGCTCCTCGGCGGCGTCCTGATGGCGATCTGGGGCGGTACTCCGCAACGGATCACTGGGATGATCGCGGGCGTCGGGCTGATCGGGGTGAGTTCGGTCCTGATCGGGTTGCGCCCGGTCGCCTTCTTCCCGATCGCCGGCATGTTCGGCGTCGGGTTCTGCGCGGCGCTGATCAACGCGCACTGGCTCGCGCTGGTCCAGGTGAAGGTGCCGCACGAGCTCCTCGGCCGGGTGCTCGCCACGATCCTGATGCTGGCCCGCGTCGTGATGCCGCTCGGCTATCTGGCCGCCGGGCCCTTGGTGGACAAGGTTTTCGAGCCGCCGATGCACGCGGGCGGCGGCCTCGCCCGGATCCTCGGACCGGTCTTCGGCACCGGGACCGGTCGCGGTATGGCCGTCGTGGTCGCGACCACCGGCGTACTTCTGCTGGCGTGGTCGTTGCTCGGCCTCGCCTCCCGCTCTCTTCGCACCGTCGAACAACAGCTACCCGATGCAGTGGAGGACTGAACGATGTTGACGTACGAGACGCTGCATCTGTACTCCGGCAGCGATCTGCCCGCTGACGACAGCTCCGACCGCGAGACCGTCGACACGATTCTGCAGTGGGCCAGCGGCTACCTGACCAATCCGCACGAGGATCTCGGTCGCAGCGGCCCGGTCTGCCCGTTCGTCTCCGCCTCACTGCGCAAGGACCTCTTCCGCGTCGCGGTCCATCCCGGGACACCCGATCCGGACGAGGTCGCCGAGATGGTCCTGCGGTACAAGGATTGGTTCGGCACCCTCGAGCCGACCGAGGGCGCCGGGGCGCAGTTCAAGACGGTGCTGATCGCCTTCCCCGATCTCGATGACGAGGCGGTCGGCGAGGTGATCGACGGGGTGCAGCTGCGACTCAAGCCGGACTTCGTTGCCGACGGGTTGATGCTCGGCCAGTTCCACCAGTTGCCGCCCGAGGCGGGCGGGTTGTGGAACCCGGACTTCCGCCCGTTGCACGCGCCGGTCGCGTTGCTCGCGATCCGGCACATGGTCCGCAGCGACCTGCCGTTCCTGATCGACTCGCCCGCATTCGTCACGCAGTACGAGCGGATCTTCGGTAAGAGGTAGCCCCCGCAACCTCGCGGGACCGGAGGTTGCGGGGGCTCTTCAGCGGTGGACTACTGGCCGCTGAAGGTGAAAGTGGAACCGGGCTCCTTCAGGATGTCGCCATCCCTGGAGTTGGTGATCGTGACGTTGCTCAGTACGGCGTTGCCGCGCGCACCGCCCATCGCCAGGATGCCGGAGCCGTTGTTGGACTTGTCGATCTTGACGTTGGTGATCGCCACGTTGGGCATCTCACCGCCGCCGGTCTTGAACTGGATCCCGTCGTACGTCGAGTCGTAGATGTCGGTGTCGCGGATGGTGACCCCGGGGATCGGCAGGTTCGACGGGAACAGCGTGATCGCGCCGAACTCCTGGTCCTCGTTCCAGAACGCACCGCCGGTGCGGTAGAGGCCGTTGTTGGCGATCGTCGTCGTCCCGGAGAACGGCAGCGGATCGTGGTCGGTCGCCAGCATGATGCCGGGGTAGTTCATCGTGTCGTAGATCAGGTTGTTCTCGATCTTGTTGCCGTAGCCGCCGTAGATCGCGATGCCGTTCGCGCGCCAGGGCAGCTGGACGGTGTTGTTGGTGAACGCGTTGTCGTGCCCGATGTCGACCGACTGGTCCTTCACGTACTTGCTCGCCCAGACCGCCAGCGAGTCGTCACCCGTCGTACGGAAGGAGGAGTTGAACACCTTCGAGTTCCGGGTGCCGTTGGCGAAGTTGATGCCGTCGGCATAGGTGTCCCGGATCCGCATCCCGCTGAACTCCAGGCCGTCGGCCGGACCCCAGAGCTCGGGGATGTTGTCGTAGTCGCGACCGACCCAGACCGCGACGTTGGCGTGCTCGATCCAGACATTGGTGATCTTGGTCCCGGTGCCGAACCGGCCGTTCAGGCCGACGCCACCTTCGGCGTTGCCGTCACCACCCCGGATCCGGCCGGAGCCGAAGATCGCGAGGTCGGAGATCTGCACGTTCTTGTCGATGTCGAAGCCGAAGTTGCCTTCGTGCGGGTGGTTGATCCCGCCAGCGTTCTGCGGCTCGATCGTGGAGTAGAGCTGCGAGTACCACATGCCCGCGCCCTTGATCACGGTGTTGCTGATGCCCACCTGGTTGAACTGACCCCGGTTCAGCGGGTCGTCGGTGAGGATCTTCTTCTCCTGCCGCCACTGGCCGCTGGGGATCCAGACGCAGCTGATGACACCGTTCTGGTCGTCGGTGACGGCGCGCTGGATGGCGTCCGCGTCGTCGATCCCATCGTTCGGCACTGCCCCGTACTGCGTGATGCTGGTGCAGCCGGCCGGTTGGCTGAGCGCCGGCGCGACCTGCTCCAGGTCGATCATGTCGATGATGTAGAACGACGCGGTGTCACCCGAGTCGCGCTGCAACTTGAACTTCGTGCCGGGAGGGTAGGAGCTGCTCAGCAACGCGTGCGACTCGTCGAAGAGCCTGCGCGCGTCGCCGCCTGGGGTGTTCGTCAGCGCCTCGGGTCCGTCGCTGGTGCCGTACAGCCAGCTGTTGTGCGACGACAGGTTGAGCTTCTGCGCGAACGTGCCGTTGACGTACAGGCTGATGGTCGCGTTGATGCCCTGGCCGTCGGCCGAGTCGGGGATCGAGTTGCGGACCACGATCGAGTTCGTCTGGTTGGTGGAGGTGAACTCGACGTACTGGCCGGTGGAGTTCAGCCGCACCGACTGCCGCCCGGACGATTCCGTGGCGAAGTTGGTGTGCCCGAAGGTCCGGAGTGCGTCCGTGTTCAGCAGGGTGCCGGTGTAGCTGGCGGCTTCTGCCTCGTACGACGTATAGGGAACCGCCGCGCCCCGGCCGACCACGATGGCCCGCGAGAACACGTTGTTGGTTTCGTTGGTCTCGGCAACGACATTGGTGGCGTCGGTCGTCGCGGTCAGAGTTGCTCCGCCGCTGGTTGCTGTCCACGTTCCGCTCACCGCGACACTGACCGTCGAACCGGCTGCGATGGAGGCGGTGTTGGTGTTGAGGGTGGTGCCGCCGACAGTCAGTCTGGTGACGCTTGCTGCAGCTGCCGCGGTACCGCGGTTGTTCACCGAGACGGTGAAGGAGACCTGGGCACCGACTGCCGGGTTCGGCGGGTTGGAGGTGATGCCGAGGATCTGGAGATCGGGACCGGGCGCCTGCGCAATCACCAGTTGCGAGGGCGACAGGTAGGTGTTGTTGCTGTCGTTCTGCTCGACGATCGTGTTGGTCGGGTCGACCACCGTCGAGACCGAGTAGCTGCCTTCGGCCTTGGTGCCGACATTGGCCGTGACCGTCGTCGAAGCGCCTGCGTTCAGGGCTCCTACTGCGGCACTGCCGGCGACGGTTCCGCCGAGGAGGAAGTTGACGGTGGTGGCTCCGGCGGCCGCCGTGCCGGTGTTCTGGACCGTGGCCGACAAGGTGATCGGGCTGGTCTCGTTCGGCGAGGCGGGGGTCCAGGTGGTCGAGGTGACCACCAGGTCCGGGTTCGGCGCCGGCGTACCGATGACCTGGAAGTCGGCGACCTGGCCGCCCGGTGCACCGGTGTTGCTGAAGATCTGCAGCCGGACGTCAGCGGCCCGGCCGGTGACCGGGATGGTGATCGAGTTCTGGTTCGTCGACGGGTTGAACTGGTAGTCGGTCCTCGCTGAGATTGAGGTGAAGGTGGTCGCGGACTGCTCGCGGCCGAGGACCTGGATGCTCTGGGTGCGTGCGCCCCACGCCTGATCGGGGTTGAGCTTGACGACGATCGAGTCGAGGTCGGCGTTCGAACCGAGCTTGACGGTCAGCGTGGCCGGGTAGCCGTTCGACTCCCAGTAGGTGCTGATCGCGTTGTCGTTGGCGTTCGCCGCGACGAAGTTGAAGACCGACGAGGAGGCCTCGATCGGCTTGCCCGCGGCGAGGTTCGAGCCGACCGCCTGCCCGTTGCGGCGGACGTGGTTGCTGTCGGCGGACTCATTGCCCACGGCATCACGGGCGCGTACGTAGTACTCGATGGTGGTCGAGGTGGGCTGTGCCTCGGTGAAAGTGAGGACGTTCGCGGCCACGGTGGTGACGGCCGCGTTGTTGCGGTAGATCGTGTAGCCGGTGACGCCGACGCTGTCGGTCGAGGCGGACCAGTTGAGGCGGATCTGGCCGGAGCTGGGCTCGGTCAGGGTGAGCGCGCCGGGTGCTGTCGGGGCTTGTGTGTCGCCGCCGGTGTCCGGGCCGTAGAGCTCGAACTCCGAGAGCTGACCGGCCGGCCAACCGGTGTTCGCGGTGATGTTCAGCCGGACGTACCGGGTGGACGTCGACGCGAAGGTGATGGTGACCGTGTTGTTGCTGGTCGGCGTGAAGTTGTAGCCGGCGCTCGCGACGATGGTGCTGAAGGTGCTGCCGTTCGTGCTGCCCTGTACGGCGAGGGTCTGGGTGCGCGCACCCCAGTTCGCGGGGAGCTTGAGGACCACTTGGTTCACGGCGACGGTCGCGCCGAGGTCAGCCTGGAGCCACTGGGCGAACGCGTTGTTGTTGCTCTCCCAGTACGAGTTCTGGTTGCCGTCGCCGGCGTTGCTCGCGGGGTACTCACCGAGTGAGCTGCTGGCGGAGAGAGTCTTGGTCAGGGTGGTGGCCGTGACGGCCATCGGGGCTGCTGAGGCTGTGCGCGGCAGGAACCCGGCGGTGAGGAGCACCGCCGAGAGCAAGCCGATCATCAGCCGCCACGCAGGCTGCTTCCGTTGCATGGAATGGTCCTCCGTCGTTCGGGCGGGGGCGGGGAGGGACTGCGTCTCACGTCGGTTGCTACGCAAAATTGCGTGGTTTTGCCAACTTCTTGCGGGACGGTAGTCAAAGGTTGCAGGGCTGTCATCTGTTCGTCAACACCTCGTCACACTTCGGCGCTAATCAGCAGCCGCTGTCCGGAGGCCGCGTCCGCCCAGAGCGACGAGCGGACGACGTACGGGCTCAGGAGGGTTGTGAGGGCCGGATCCGCCCGGTTGTGGAGCTCTTGAGTGGCGAGATGGCGGGCCACTCCGGCCAGGAGATCGGCGGCCTGAACGCGTGGGTCCTGCCTTGAATCGACCTGGATGAACTCTCCTAAAGAGCCTTTGAGGAGAGTTCGGATGTGGTTGACGCGGTACGGGGTGAGGGCGCTTTGCTCGTCGTGGACGATGTCGACGACGCTGCTGCTCCAGTGGAGAGTGGTGTCGACCAGGGCGGTGAGGAGGGGCTCCAGTGGTGGCGGGACCTCTCCGCGCTCGTCGAGCAGTTTGGTGAGGACGGTGTGCGCTCGGTCGCGGGTGCTTGCCAGCTGGTCGACGCCGTCGAGGCGGGCGAGCGCTTCGTAGTACCGGTCTATTGCTGGGCGGTTGACGATTCGGTGGCGTTTGGTGCGCATCATCGCGACGAAGCTGGCGAGGACGGGGTCGAGGTCTTTGCGGTGATAGAAGGCCAGTGCGGTGTCGCGGAGGTCGGGCGCGAGGCTCGTTCCGGCGGCGTACGTCGGCTCGCCGAGCAGGAAGTCGACCATGCGGTGCACCACGAAGAACCGCTTGTCTGTCAGGTGAACCGAGGCTCGTCCCTCGAGTTCTTCGAGCAGACACTCGACGGCCGGCCGTTGCCTGAGCAACTGCGTCGACTTGTACTCCGCGTGGGGGTGCCGCGCATTCGCCCGGACCCGGGCCACGATCTCGGCCGCCTCCGCGGTCGCGAGATCGACGGCGGCGTGCGTGATGATCGGCGTACTGGGGTCAAGAAGATTGGTGCCGGAAAACCCGGACTCGTCACAAGCAATCCACACATCTGCTCCTACTGCGAAGGCTGCGCACCTCAACACCCGGGCGCGGAACACCCAGGGCAGACGCCCGGCCCGACGGGACCAGACGTGCGATCACACGAAGAACCGTGGATCAGTAAGCGGCAGCAGCCTTCTCAGCAGACATGCCCTCACCTTAGGCGTTGGGTCTGCCTTGTGGAACTTGGTTTTGCCGGGGTTCCGGCGGGTGGGAGATATCGGCGGCTGGGATGGTAAGCGCTTGCCGAGGGTGGGGTGGGCGGCTCAGACTGGGCCGCCTTGTGTTCGACAAACCGCCCCGAAGTACCGGAGGACACCATGGATCGTCGGAGATTTTTGACTGCTGCCGCGCTTGGCGCCGGACTGGCTGCCGTGCCCGCTGTGGCGAGAGGAACCAGTACTGCGAGCGTCCGGCTCCGAGCCGTTCGGGCGCGGACGCTGGACGAGTTGCGGCAGGCGATCGCGTCGGCCGGGCCCGGCGCGCAGATCTCGCTCGCGAACGGGTCGTACAACGTGACGTCCGCGATCGCAGTACAAGGAAGGCACGGTACTGCGGACGCTCCGATCACCGTGCAGGCCGAGTCGCGCGGCGGCGTCACATTGACCGGGAGCAAGGGATTCACGTTCGCGAACTCGTCGGACGTGACGCTCAACGGGTTCAAGTTCCGGCAGAGCAGCACGCTCGACATTCCGCCGGGGAACGTGCGGATCAGGATCACCCGCAACGACTTCCAAATGGCCGACGTCGACGGTCTCACCTATCTGATGGTCCGCGGCGACTACACGAAGGTGGACCGCAACCACTTCCATCACAAGTCGACGCTCGGGATCTTCCTCGGCGTCGAAGGGCCGGGGTCGGCGGGGATGGCGAAGGGCGTCTACATCTTCCGGAACTACTTCTCCGATCACACCTTCGGCGGCTCGAACGGTGGCGAGCCGATCCGGCTGGGGCTGAGCGGGCGATCGCTGAGCGACGCCGGTGCGCTGGTCGAGCAGAACCTGTTCGAGCGCGCGAACGGCGATCCGGAGGCGATCTCGGTGAAGTCGACGGGGAACACGATTCGCGACAACACGGTCCGGAACAGTCTCGGCGGTATCGTGCTGCGGCACGGGAACCGCTCGCGGGTCGAGGGAAACTTCGTGCTTGCCGGCAGCAACGGAATCCGGATCTACGGCAACGACCATCTGATCGTGAACAACTATCTGGAGTCGATCGCTGGGTCGGGGATCGTGCTTGGTAGCGGGTCCGTTCGCGACCACAAGCCGGAGGACTCTGCTGAGAGTCGCAAGGGGAACGATGCGCCGGACCGGGTGACGATCGCGCTCAACACCGTACGGTCCAGCGGTATTGCGATCGCTGGGGAATCCATGCGGACGCTGCCACCTCTCGGCTGCACGATCTCCGACAACCTGCTCCTGGGTGATACCGGCAAGACCCTGGTGGACATGCCGTATCAGCAAGGCATCACGTGGTCCGGCAACATCCTCTGGGGCGCCGCCTCCAACGGAAACATCTCCGGCGGATTCACCCGCAAGGACCCACTACTCACAACCGGCTCCGACGGCGTCCGCCGCCTCACCTCAACCAGCCCCGCAATCAACGCCGCCACCAAGACCTACCCCACCGTCACCCGAGACCTGGACGGCAACCCCCGCACCAGTACTGCGGACGTCGGCGCCGACGAATACTCCACCACCACCCCCACCAACCACCCCCTAACCACCACCGACGTAGGCCCCCAAGCCCCCTGACCAATCTTCAGAGCCCGACCCCGTCAGTAGTTCGGGGTCGGGCTTTTTTCTTGGGATTGGGAACCTTTGGTTGGGGGGCGACACGTAGGGGGTATGTGGGAGAGATTTTGGGGCTGGGGGACGTGATTGGTCTTCGGGGAGGGCACGATGGCGGGATTATGACGGCGAACGATCGGGTGCTCTGGGAGCGTGCTTCGGAGGGGACTCGGAGGCGTTCGGGCAGTTGTATGACCGGCATGTGCGGGCGATCTACAACTTCTTGTATCGGCGGACGGCGTCGTGGAGTGATGCTGAGGATCTGACCTCTGCAGTGTTTTTGCATGCTTGGCGACGGCGGACCGACGTGGTGCTCGATCGGGACTCGGCGCTGCCTTGGCTACTACGAGCAGCGGATTACACGGTTCGGAACGAGTGGCGGGCCAAGCTTCGATACAAGAGGGCGCTCGCGGCGGCGCATTTGCTGGCTGATCATCAGCGGGATCATGCCGACGAGGTGATCGGGCGGCTGGATGGGGACCGGCAGCTCGAGCACGCCCGGGCGGCTCTGAAACACCTTCCTCGCCAGGAGCGCGAGATCGTCGAGCTGTGCGTCTGGTCGGGCCTTGACCAGCAGGCGGCGGCGATCGCGCTCGACATCCCTCTGGGCACGGTGAAGTCCCGGCTCTCCCGAGCCAGAAAACACCTGCGTGAGCTGGGTATTTCCGATCTTCTGAAAACCGTGGAGACGCAACCATGAACAACCTGATCACTCCGCCGGACCACGAGGTACCCGGTCCGGTCCGGCAACGCCAGCGCGACGAACTGATCGCGATCGTCGATCACGAAGCCCATGCGCCACGCAACCGGCGCATCGCCGTACCGCTGCTCGCCGCCGCGGCAGTGCTCGCAGTCACCGCCGGCCTCGCGTTCGCAGTACCGGCTCTGCGTAGTGACAAAACAGCCGGTACTACGCCGGCCGCCGGCGTCACGAAGACCGCGAAACCGACGCCGAAAGCCCAACAGGTGCAGCCGGCTCAGACCCGCGAGCTCAGCGCTGCCGAGAAGACTGCCTTCCGGAACCAGTGCATCACCTTCACCAAGGAGTATCAGGACTCGTTCGCGAGCTTCGAGGTGATCCAGGGGTTCGCGTACGTCAAGACGGCGCGACCGAGCCTGGCGAAGAGCTGGCTGGTCACCCGGAAGGGGATGGACTACTGGCTCTGCACAAGGAATGGCTACGGCCAGATCGCCAGCGACTTCCTCTTCGGCCCGAATGTCTCCGCCCGGCACAAGGACGTGCCCTACCTGTTCGCTCCGGTCGACGGACGGGGCAACAGCGGCGGCCTCTACATCCCGTCGATCGCCCGGATCACCGTTCAGCACGACGGCGAAAAGCCAGTGGAAGCCGTACTCCGTGACGGGTTCTGGTTCGCACCGATGGAGGACGCCCAGGCGGAACGCGGCAGCGACGGCAATCCGGTCTTCAAGGACAACCATCTGATCGGCGTGATCCCGGGCTGGACGATCCGCGGGTACGACGGCGAAGGCAAGCAGGTCTACGACTCGGCGAAGAACGGCCCCGATGTCCGCAAGTGCTACAGCAACCCGGCCGCCACCGAGGTCCTCGTGATCAACTCCGACAAGCACCCCAGCCCGGCAACCTGCCAGAAGATGTTCGACTGGCGATGAGTTTTCCCGGGCCCGCTCGTCTCAAGGTTCATGACTGACAAAGCGAAAGTGCTCTACTCGGCCAGCATCTCCCTGGACGGTTATATGGCCGGCCCCGGTGGCGACATGTCCTGGCTGACCCCCTATCTGGGCCCGAATCCCCAAGTCAGCGAGCTGATCCCGCGGATCGGCTCGCTGCTGGTCGGCCGGCGGACGTTCGACGGCGACGACCCGCACAAGGGTGACGAGGGCGAGGGCAAGGCGTTCGGCGGCGGCTGGGAGGGACCGCAGTACGTCGTCACCCACCGCCTCCCCGATCACAACCTCCCGGACATCACCTTCGTCGACGACTTCGACAGCGCACTCCAGCAGGCGAAGGATGCGGCCGGCGACAAATACGTCAACGTCCTCGGCGCGAGCATGGGCAGACAGTGCCTGGAGACCAACCAACTCGACGAGATCTTCGTCTGCATCGTCCCCGTCCTCCTCGGCGGCGGCACCCCCTTCTACCCCCAACTAGGCACCGTAAAGCTCGAGCGCCTAAGCCAAACCGAAGCCGCCCCAGGCACCAACCTCTGGTTCAAGGTCGGATAGGTCCGGTCGAGCTGCGAACGACAAGGTTGGGGACCAGGGAGATCTGCCGGCGGGGCGAGGCTGGGTCGGCGAGGCGGGCTCTCAACGTCTCGACCGCGAGCCGGCCGACCTCGAGTTTGGCTGGGGAGATGGCGGTCAGGGGGATGTCGGAGAGGTCGGCTACCTCGTCGTCGTAGCTGATGACCGATAGGTCACCGGGCACCGAGATGCCGCTCGCGATGGCCGCGTTGAGCAGCATGGTCGCCTCGCGGTCGGGGAAGCAGATCACCGCGGTCGCCTTCTTGCGCATGACCTCGGCGAGGAAGCGCTCGATATCCGCGGCCGTCCAGCGATCGCGCGACTTCGTCAGCACCGGCACGTCACCGAGCCCTGCCCGGACCTGCGGAGCCGTGTGCGGGCTGACCCGTTCCAGGTAGCCGATCCGGGTATGCCCGAGGTCGCGCAGGTGTTTCAGCGCAGCGCGTGCACCAGCCGCATGGTTCGTGCCGACGAACTCGTGCAGCGTGTAGGGATCCTCCAACCCCCGCTCAACAAGGACAACCGGTACGTCGAGGTCCACACTCGCCCCCTCGCCCGCAAGGATCAGTCCCGCGGCGCCGGCCCCCACCAGCGCGTCGATCGCCTCCCGCTCCTCGCCGGAGTCCCATTCCGTACTCCGCAACAGCATCTGCGCGCCCTGCCGGGCGAGTTCGCGCTCGATGCCGACGATGATCCGCGGGAAGTAGTACGTCATCGACGGCACGGCCACGCCGACCAGCGGCCCGGTCTCACTGGTCGCGATGTACATCCCCGAGCCCTGCCGGCGATAGACGAGCCCGTCCTGGACGAGCAGATCCACCGCCCGCCGGACCGTATTGAGACTGACCCCCTGCTCGCGCGCCAGCTGCGCCTCGGTCGGCAGCTTGCCGCCGGGCCACCGCAGCTCGGCGATCCCGCGGCGCAGCTCGCCGGCGAGATACCGCGCCTTCTGCCCGCGCACGACCTCGGCGGCGGGTACCTCGGATGCGCTCACGCGCCGACTCTACTCACAACCTCACCGGAAATTCATTCGCATCAATCTGTTGACCCAGCAGATGACTTGGCACACACTCATCCGCATCACCCCCTGACCCGCCCGCAGGAGCCCCCGTGAAACGACGCACCTTCCTGGCCGGTACGACGGCAGCCGCCGCGGCCCTCACCCTCGACCTGCCGGCTGCGGTCGCCGCCGGCCCCGCCGACTTCGCCGCCCTGCGCGCCAAATGGGCCGCCGACCTCACCGGCAGCGCAGCGATCGACCCGGCCGATCCGGACTACGCCGCCGCCCTCACCAGGCTGGACACGGCGGTGACGTCATCCCTGGCCAAGCTGGATCGCACAGCGACCAGGAAGCTCGTCTTCACCGATCAACCGTTGACCGCGGATCCGTCGATCCCGAACACCTACGTCCGGCTCGAGCAATGGGCGACCGCGTGGGCCACCCCCGGTTCGCAGTACCACTCCGACCCCGCACTGCTGGCCGACGTACAGGCTGCACTGGAGTCGATGAACCAGCTCATCTACAACACCACCAAGGCCGAGTTCGGCAACTGGTGGTCGTGGGAGATCGGCGCGACCCGGCCACTCGCCAACATCATGGTCATCCTGTACGACGAGTTGCCGGCCGAGACCCGCGAGCGGTACTGCGCGGCGATCGACCACTTCGTCCCGGACCCCTACCTGATGTTCCCGCCCGAGCGCCCCTCGATCGTCTCGACCGGCGCGAACCGGGTCGACCTCTGCCAGGCGATCATCGTGCGATCGCTGGTCACCGAGGACGAGGCGAAACTCACCCACGCGCGGGACGGACTCAGCGACGTCTGGCAGTACGTGACGACCGGCGACGGGTTCTATCGCGACGGTTCGTTCGTGCAGCACACCTGGGTCGCCTACACCGGAACCTACGGGCACGTCCTGCTCAGCGGGATCGGCAAACTCCTTGGCCTGCTGGCGAATTCCCCCTGGGCGATCACGGACCCGAAGCGGCAGATCCTGTTCGACTCGGTCGCGAAGACGTATCTCCCGGTGGTCCACGACGCACGGATGATGGACTTCGTCCGCGGCCGGGCGGTCTCGCGCTACAACGCCTCGGACCACGACGACGGCTACACGGCGGCCGAGGCGATCCTCCGGCTGGCGAAGGGAGTCGACTCCACCCTCGCCACCCAGTGGCGGGCCGCGGTTGCCGGCTCGTTGCAGCGCGACACCTTCGGCAACATGTTGGCGGGGGCAACCATCCCGCGGGTCGCACTGATCAAGAGCCTGCAGGGCGTCACCCCCGCGCCCGAGCGCGACGGCCACACCTTGTTCGCGAGCATGGACCGATCCATCCACCGGCGCTCCGGCTGGGCCTATTCGATCTCGATGGCCAGCCAGCGGATCGCCTGGTACGAATGCGGCAACGGCGAGAACGACCAGGGCTACCACAGCGGCTCCGGGATGACGTATCTCTACGACCGCGACAACGGCCAGTACGCCGACGCCTTCTGGCCGACCGTCGACCGCTACCGCCTGCCCGGCACCACCGTCGACAAGTTGCCCTTGGCACCTAAAGCGGGAGGCGAGTGGGGCGCCGCGCGACCGACAGCGACCTGGGTCGGCGGCAGCACCTTGGACGGCTATGCCGCGATCGGCCAGGACCTCCAAGGCCCTGTCTCGCCGATGCGCGCCCGCAAGTCCTGGTTCTGTCTCGACGAGTACGTCGTGGCGCTCGGCGCCGGGATCACCGGTAGTAGCGGGTACCCGGTCGAGACGATCGTCGAGAACCGCAATCTGCACAGCACCGGCACGAATGCCCTGACGGTGAACGGGATTCCCCAGGTCCCCAACCTCGGCGACTCGACCTCGGTCGACGCGCGCTGGGCTCACGTGGACGGCGTCGGTGGCTACGTCTTCCTCAACGGCAGCCCGTCCCTGCAACTCAAGCGCGAGGAACGCACGGGTGCCTGGCGTGACGTCAACACCGGTGGCCCCACCACACCCATCACGAGGCGCTACCTGACGATGTGGCTGGACCACGGCACCGACCCGGCCGACGCGCAGTATGCGTACCTGGTCGCCCCCGGCGCATCTGCTGCCCGGACCAAGCAGCTCTCCCAGTACTCCGGTCTGTTGATTCACCGCAATACGTCAAGCGTCCAAGCACTCTTGAGCGGCTCACTCCTCTTGGCCAACTTCTGGCAGCCCGACCGAGTCGCCGAGTTGACCGCAGACACGCCCTGCTCGGTGATCCGGCGCGTGCGTGGTCGCGAGATCGACATCGCCGTCTCCGATCCGACCCAGCTGGCAACGTCCGTTCGCCTTCGGATGTTCTTGCCCGGGGCAAAGGTTGTCCGCGCCGACGAAGGAGTCACCGTGGTCCGTACGCAACTCGGGCTCGACATCACAGCCGATGTCACCGGTGCTGCTGGAGCGAGCAAGACGTTGACGGTCCGGATCTAGTAGTCGGTGCAGGCGGAAAGCATCACCGGACGGATCTCGATCGCCAGCCCGTCGATCCTCGTGTCGGGGAGAAGGTCCGCGAGTTCGATCGCGCGGGCCTTTGACTCGACATCGACGAGGTAGTAGCCGCCGATGGAGGTCCTACGGAAAGGCCCCGGGCGGATCCCGTCGATCGAGATCACCGTGCTGGTGGTGGGATCGGCGAGTGCGTGAGCGCTGACCAGCTCGCCGGCTTCCTCGGTCGTTCGGCGGAACTCGTCATGACCGAGGCGGACCGACACCCGCTCGGCCTCGGTCAGGTCGTCCAGCGCTCGCGTATCGGCCTGCAGGATCAGCAAGTACTTCACCGGCCCACTCCTTCGCTCCGGTCGCCCACCGCGACCCCTCGATAGAAGTACGTAGCCGATCGCGCTGCTTTGACATGATGGCCGCATGTTCGTCACCACTGAGCGGTTGACCTTGCGCCGGTTCCGGCCCGAGGACGCGGCCGCCTTCTCGGCGTACCGGTCGGTGCCGGGGGTCGCTCGCTACCAGTCTTGGGACGCGCCGTTCAGTCTGGAGAAGGCGACGGCGGCAGCGACGCGGTTCGGCGAGGGCGATCCACTGGAGGCCGGCTGGTTCCAGTACGCGATCGACCTCGACGGCGAGCTCATCGGGGACATCGGGCTGAATCTGCACGAGAACCTGATGCAGGCCGAGATCGGGTTCACCCTCGCACCGGCGTACCAGGGCAACGGGTATGCCACCGAAGCCGTGCGCGGCCTGCTCAACCACCTGTTCGTCGAGCGCAACCTGCATCGAGTCTCGGCGGAGTGCGACGCCCGCAACCTCACCTCGGCCGCGCTGCTCCGGCGCCTCGGCTTCCGAGACGAAGGCCTCCGCCTGTCCAACACCTGGTTCAAAGGCGAATGGACCGACGACCTCTACTTCGGCCTACTCCGCTCCGACTGGCCTAGCTGACGGCTCGGGCAGCCCAGGCTCGGGCGGTCAGGGAGATCGAACCGTCCGCAGCGATCGGCAGCCGGGACCGCACCTCGTCCCGCAGCTCGACCTGAGCCGCTTCGTCCAGCGAGCGCAGGTAGGCCGGCGCCGGTCCTTGCCCACCGAGGAACGGGTTCCAGTAGTCGTCGAAGGATTCGAAGACAGTCGGTACGACGATGGCGCGGGTGGTCACGTCGGTAAAACCGGCCTCTGTGAAGAGTTTGTCGAGACCCTCCGCCGTACAGAAGGGGAAACGGGCACCCTCGTCATGAGAGCTGTCCTGCGGCCGGAGGTCGATCATCGCGTCGAAGAAGTACCTCATCAGCTGCATCTCGCCGGCGTAGTCCCAGACGTAGACGGCGACCGTCTGTCCGAGTTCCCGCATCCGGCGGAGCGCACCGGCGCGGTCCGGCACGAAGTTGAGGACGAGCCCGGCGACGATCACGTCGAAGGATTCGTCCGGCAGATCCTCGGCACCGCGTACTTCGAACCGCACCCGCTCGTCCTGCACGGTCTGCCGCGCATGGTCGAGGAAGCCCGCCGACGGATCGATGCTGACCACGGCGGCCGGGTTCGCAGTACCGAGGATCGTGCTGGTCAGCGCGCCGGTACCGCAGCCGACATCGAGCCAGCGCAGTCCCGGCGGCTGATCCAGCCAGGTCACGAACTCGGCAGCGACCTTGCGGCTCCAGCGCCCGACGTACGACTCGTAGATTTCCCCGCTCGACCAGACGTCCATACCGCAGCGTAAGCCGCTAGACAGCCTTGGGTTGAGAGGCTGGCAGAGTTACACCAGTCAGCCGCTCGGCCTCGAGCCACAGCCGGGCGTTCGCCCGTGCGTCGAGTGCACGGTTCGGAGACTTGACCTTCTTGCTCGGGCCGGTCATCTCCATGAAGCCACTCGGCCCGTAGTACGAGCCGGCCTGTACGTCGGGCGCGGTCGCGGCGTAGAGGAGCGGTTCGGCGCCGACCTCGACGCCCTGCTTCGGGATCGGGTTGTGACGCATGAAGAACGCGTACCAGCCGGGCAGCTTGTCGCGACCCAGACTCGCACCGGCGGACTGCAGGTTGGTCTTGGTGTAGCCGGGGTGGGCCGCGGTGCTCAGCAGATTCCAGCCACGCTCTGCTGCGATGGCGGCGAGCTGGTGGCTGAACATCAGGTCGGCGAGCTTGGACTGGGAGTAGGCGCTCGTCGACCGGTAGCGGGTCCGCTCCCACTGCAGGTCGTCGAAGTGGATCTTGCCTCCGTTCGCGACACCACTGCTCATGGTCGCGACGCGTGGCGCGGGCGCGGCGAGCAGCAACGGGAGCAGCCGGAGCGTCAGCGCGAACGGGCCGAGGAAGTTGCTGCCGAACTGCAGCTCGAACCCGTCCTTGGTCAGGATCCGGCTCGGCGGGATCATCACGCCGGCGTTGTTGACGAGCAGATCCAGCGGCTTGCCGTCCGCGATCATCCCGGCGGCGAACTCCTCGACCGACGCGAGGTCCGCGAGGTCGATCCGGCGTACGTCGACCTTCGCGTCCGGATAAGCAGCAAGGATCTCGTCGCGCGCCGCTTCACCCTTCGCAACGGTCCGGACAGCCAGTACTACGTGAGCTCCGGCGGCCGCGAGGCGCTTGGCCGTCTCCTTGCCGGTGCCACTGTTCGCGCCGGTGACGACGGCGTACTTGCCGGTCTGGTCGGGAACGACGTACATGAGCTTGCTCCTTCGGTAAAAGACTGCTGGTCTGTTACGAAGGAAACTATCAGACCGCTGGTCTGATGACAATAGACCGTCGGTCTGTAAGATGTGGGCATGACGTTTCAACGGGCCCGGAGCGACGAGCAGCGGGCGGAACGGCGGCGGACCATCCTGGCCACCGCCGAGACGATGCTGACCGAGATGCCGGTCGCCCAGCTCAGCCTGAACGAGCTGAGCCGCCGGGTCGGGCTGGCGAAGTCGAACGTGCTGAACTACTTCGAGTCCCGCGAGGCGGTGCTGCTCGAACTGGTCGACACCGGGACCGCGGCCTGGGTGCAGGCGCTGGCCGACGGGCTGGGCAAGATCGATCCGGCCGGGTCCGTGGCGGAGCGCGGCGAGCAGGTGACAGCCGTCGTCGTCGAGACACTGAAGGCGCGGCCGGTGTTGTGCGATCTGGTGAGTGCGCAGGCATCGGTGCTGGAGCACAACATCTCCGCCGAGATGGCGCTGGCGTTCAAGCGCGGCACGGTGGCGCACTTCCGGCGGATGATCGAGGTGGTGAGCGGCGCCCTTCCCGAGCTCGGCGAGGAGGGCGCGGCGCAGTTCATCACCACGGCGGCCCTCCTGGCCGGGGCGATCTGGAGCCATGCGTGCGCCGGCCCGGCCATCCGGGCCGCCTTCGAGGCCGACCCCTCCCTGGAAGCGCTGCGGATCGAGTTCGAGCCCGCGATGACCCAGAGCCTGCAAGCCCTCCTCAACGGACTGCTCCCCCGCTGAACGCAGTACGCCGGGAGCTCCTCGTGCGTGAGCTCCCGGCGTACAGGTCAAAGATCAGGGCAGGTAGTAGTTCGGGTTCGGGAGCTTGAAGGTGCGGTCCGCGAAGCCGCCCTTGAGGTCGCTGAACTGGTCGCCGAAGTTGGCGACGATGTCGTAGCCGAGCGACTCGATGTGCGCGCGGGTGGCCGACTTGTAGTGGATCGTCGTGCAGGCGCCGTTCGGGTCGGCCGCGCAGGCCGTCTTCAGGTAGTCCGGGTAGTCGGCCAGCGCCGGCTTGGTGAACAGGCCGTCCTCACCGTTGCGCAGGGTGGTCGGCTTCGGGTAGCCGGCGTCGACGCCGATCCCGTCCTCGGTCAGGTTGCCGAGCGTCGCCGCCTCCTGGGCCGCGCCGCGCCCGGTCAGGAAGAAGATCGCGTAGCCCTCGCGCTCGGCCGACGTCACCAGGTCGACCATGCCCGGGACCGCCGGGAACCGCTGCTCGGTGACGAACTGGCCGTTGGTGGTCGGGTTGAACGCCCAGTTGCTGGCGATCTCGTAGTTCCAGGTGGCCAGCGAGGTGTCGTCGACGTCGAGCAGGATCGCCTTGGTGCCGCGGGTGTGGTGCTTGCTCGCCAGCCAGTGCTTGCCCTGCTTGGCGACTGACGTCGCCTCCTTGGCGTAGTTGCTGTCCGCGCCGAAGACGCCGGAACCGAGCGGGTCACCGTAGTAGTTGCGGATCTGCTGCCGCAGTACGTCGATGTTGGTGATCTGGTGCTCCGACCGCGGCGTCGAGGTCTGGATGGCCGGCTGCTGGGTGGCGACCCCGGCCGAGTACGCGACCCCGCCGACGACAGAGGCGACGGCCACTGCGGCGGCACCGATGAGCAGCGGGCGACGCCAGGAACGGTTGAACATGATGACCTCTCCAAGGACGGGTAATGCTTGCAGAAGCAAACTAACCCCGCACCCAGGCGAAGACCGTGCACCCGCTCCCAACTCTGGGGGAAACCTCCGCCGCCGGTGACTGAGCGGTGGCGGGTGACTACAGGCCGGGCGCGCTCCCCCCTTGCGCCCGGCCTTTGCGGTCAGCGGCTCAGTGGTAGAAGTACGGGTCGAGGACCCGGACCTCGGTGATCTTGGTGACCGGGAGGCCGTTGGTCTCGGCGGCCAGCCGGATCGCCTCCGGGTTGGGGCCGTCGTAGATGCAGTACGTCGCCTTGTGGTCCGGCGAGACGTACGAGTGCACCCAGGTCACCCCGTGCTGTGCGTTCCCGTCGACCACGTTCAGGCATGCCTTCACGCCCCGGTCGTCGGTCGGGATCTCCAGCCCTTCCGGAAAGCTCCGCTCTACCAGATAGCGAGTCATAACAATTCCCTTCATCGAGCGAAGGCGCCTATCGCCTTCTGACCTCGACTCTGCCGGGTCCGAACCGCCCAGCCATGGGGAGCACCTCCCTATCTTCAGCCGCCACCTCCCCATCTTCGGGCGGCCTCCTGCCGGGTCGCGACCCCGAGCTTCCCCAGGATCGACGACACATGGTGGTCGACCGTCTTCGGGGAGATGTGGAGGCGGGAGCCGATCTCGGCGTTGCGTCAGGTCCTCGGCCAGGAGAGCCAGTACTTCGGTTTCGCGGGCGGTGAGGTTGGCGGGGTTCTCCCGGCTGGCGCCTCGCGGGCGTCGAGGGAGGCCCTGTACGCCGTTCTGTCGCAACCGGCGGGCTACCAGTTCCGCGGCGGGCCAGGCTCCCAACTGCTGGAGTTCCTGAAGTCCGGCGACCTGCTGCGAAGGGTCGGCGTGTTCTGTCAGGGCCAGCGCAGCTTCGTAGGGACAGCCGACTTCTCGCCAGAGGGAGCTGTCCTTGTAGGGCTGGGCAATGTAGTCAGGGAGCTCAACGGCAACGCCCGCAGTACGGAGCCATGAACCCAGCTCGCCAACTGCCCAAGGGTGTTCCAGCTCCAGCGAGTGCTCGTAGGTGTCGGCGACAAGCCCTTCTATTGCGTCGATCTGGCCTTGCAGCCAGGCATATTCGGCCCGAGCAGCCGCGGCCGGCCAGAGTCGCTGCAGGTCGCCGGTCTGGACGGCGAGCTCCCAGGCGCGCAGGAGTGGAGTCTCCGGGTCAGGATCGCCACGGCGGGCGCGCAAGCGTCCGAGCACTGTGTTGACGACGATCTGCGAAGGAATGTGCTGGCTGTGTTCGGTGATCACCTTGTCTGCCAGTGCAGTGGCCTCGCCCACCGGCCCTGCTCGAACGTCGATCGGGACCGCCAGGCAAGGGAGTAACTCAACGAGGAGTCCAGGTCCCGCGCAGCGCACCACTCGGCTGCGGCGTCAACCACTGCTCAGCCAAGGCATACCGGCGGACCTCGCCCGCGCCCGAGCCGAGATTCATCATCGCCTGAGCAGCGCCGGAATCGTCCTCGGCCTTCGTGGCGATCGCCAGGCTGTCGGTCCAGCAACGAAACCGCCCGCTCCGGATCCATCAGCCAGTGCGCGCTGCCGACCGAATTCAGCGCGCGCCCGAGCGTCCGGTCATCGCCGAACTGCCGCGCGTACTCGATCGCCGTCGTCCCGAGCTCGATGGCACCTCGCATGTCGCGGCCGAGCATCAGCAGCCGGGCCATCGCAGCCTGCGCTTGCCCCAGAGCAGGTCCCGGTGGCCGTTTCTCCAACAGGGCAACGGTTTCCCGGGCTAGTGCGTGCGCCTCGGTATTCCGGCCGGCCTTCCAGAGCACGAGCGCGCAGCGCGCCATCGTCGCGCCCTGCCGATCGACCTCGCCGATCTGCGCCCACAACTCCGCCGCCCGTTGGGAGGACTGAATGCTGGGTGCTAGATCACCGCTGTCATCCGACGATTCGCCATGCCGCTCCTAAAGCTCTGCCTGCACACGATCGGAGCATTGTCCGGCATGCCGCACCGCCCTCGCGTAATGAGCCGCCGCCTGCCGATGCGCGCCCACTTCGCCGCACGTCTGGTCCGCGACGCGGCGCATGCTCAAGATACCGCGGCCCGGTCCCCCGCAACCTCCGCGTGGACGCAGAGCCGCGCGGGATCGACCTCATCAGACCTGCCAGGTGATCAAGGATCTGCCCATGCAGCACAGGCACCCGCAGAGCCGGGTACGTCGGACTCCACCGCCCGCCGTGCAAGTTCGTGCCGGAACCGCACCGAACGCCCTTCCAGCAAAAGCATTCCGGCCTCGACACACTCCTCCAACCCGACCGCGTCCACCAGCGCGACCTCTGCCCGGTCCGGAACCAGCGAGACCACATCGAGCGCCGCCCGAGCCGCTGGACTCAACCGCGCAGCTCTTGCCAGTACTGCGTCGCGCACGGTCGCGGGCAGCTCGTCGCTGGGCGCGCTGAGCACCTCCGTGACGAAGAACGGGTTCCCGCCGGTCACCGCGAACAGGTCATCACCCTTGCGGCCCAGCGGTTCGGCCAGCGTGGCAACGGCTGCCAGGGTCAGCGCGGGCACCTGCAACCGGCGTACGGATGGAGCTGTTGCCAGGTCGCCGAGGACGCGGCGGAGCGGGTGATCGCGGCCGACTTCCTCGGAGCGGTAGGTGACGATGACCAGTGCGCTCGCGGTCGCTGATCCGCCGGCCCACGAAGAGTAGGAGATCGAGGGTCGCCTCGTCGGCCCAGTGCGCGTCCTCCACCACGACGACCGACTGCCCGAGCGAATCCAGGAAGGCGGTGAAGATCGCGTGCCGATCGGCGCTGGTGGCCAGCAACTCCGCCAGCGCTGAGTTGCCGCGGGCGATATCGTGCAGCGGACCGAGCGCACGCGGCGTACCGAGAGCGTCACAGAACCCGTACCGTACGCCGGTCGCGGTCGGCAGCGTGGCGCAGAACTCGCGGATCAGCGAGGTCTTGCCGATGCCCGCCTCGCCCGCGACGAAGACCATCGCCCCGGACCGGATCTCCCGCAGGGACGCCACCAGCGGGCCGCGCTCCAGGAACATCAGACCTGCTTCGTGTACCGGTGACAGGGCACCGGGATGGGCCCGCTCTCGGTATCCGCCGGGTAGTCGAAAGCGCCCGCGTCGGTCCAGCCGCTGCGTTCGTAGAACCGGCGGGCGCGGGCATTACCCGTCGCCACCGCCAGCCAGGCTTCGGCGTACCCGTTCGCCTTGACCTGCCGCTCAGCCTCGGCGATGCAGGACGGCCGCCACACCCGAGCCGCGATGGTCGGCGGAGACATAGACCTGCTCGACCTCGTCCCCGACCACCATCACAAACCCAGCAACCTCCCCACCCGAACCGACGCCCGCAGGATCGGGGACCTCCGCACCTGCGACCCCGCCCGCACCTGCGGGATCCGCGACCATCTGGCCGGCGATCGCCACAGTTGTGTCGGGGATTCGGGCCGGGACCCTGGTCCAGAAGGAGTCCTTGGTCCGGATCGCCACCAGTTCGTCGGGGACGTTGCCGAGGTGGCCGTCGCCCCAACCGGAGTACCAGATGGCGGCGACGGCATCGACGTCGGTGGCTTCGGCAGGGCGCAGCGTGACCGTCATCCCGTCACTGTAAGTCCAGCAGCGGCGTTTACTCCGGGTCGTAGGCCAGGTTCGGGCCGCAGCCAGCGCTCGATCTCGGCCAGCGGCATCCCGCGACGCTTGGCGTAGTCCTCGATCTGGTCCTTGCCGAGCCGGCCGACGGTGAAGTACCGCGCGGACGGGCTCGCGAAGATCAGCCCGCTGACCGCGGCGGCCGGAGTCATCGCGAACGACTCGGTCAGACCGAGGCCGAGCTTCTCCGCCTCGAGCAGCTCGAACAGTTCCTTCTTCTCGCTGTGGTCCGGGCTCGCCGGGTAGCCGAGCGCCGGCCGGATGCCGCGGAACCGCTCCGCGTGCAGGTCCGCCAGCACCGGCTCCGCGTCCGGCTCGAACCACGCCTTCCGCGCCTCCAGGTGGATCCACTCGGCGAACGCCTCGGCCAGCCGGTCGGCCAGCGCCTTCACCATGATCGCCCGGTAGTCGTCGTTGCTCGCCTCGTACTTCGCAGCCAACTCCTCGGCACCGTGGATCGCCACCCCGAACCCACCGAGGTGGTCACCCGCCGGCGCGATGTAGTCGGCCAGGCACCGGTTGTCGCGGCCCGTCCGGCTTCTCGGTCTGCTGCCGCAACATCGGGAACGAGAGGTCAACTCCATCAAGCATGATGTCGTCGCCCTCGCTGTGAGCAGGCCAGAACCCGTACGCACCCTTCGCGGTGAACGAGCCTGTCCGCGATGATCTGGTCGAGCATCGTGTTCGCGTCGTCGAACAGCTCCTTCGCGACCGGGTTGTCCAGGATCGCCGGGTACTTCCCCTTCAGCTCCCAGGCCAGGAAGAGGAACTGCCAGTCGATCATCGCCCGCAGCGTCTCCAGGTCCGGCTCGACCACCTTGCAGCCCGGTGAACGCCGGCACCGGCAGCTCGCCGTACTCGACCTCCTCGCGGTTCGCCCGGGCCGCCTCGACGGTCAGGATCGGCTTGCGCTGCTTGTTCGCGTGCTGCTCCCGCAGGATCTCCTGCGCGGCATGGTTGCTAACGGCAAGCTCTTTCGCACGGTCGTCGTCCAGCAGGTCGGAGACCACCCCGACCACCCGGGACGCGTCCAGCACGTGCACGGTCGTGTTCTCGTACGCCGGTGCGATGCGCACGGCGGTGTGCTGCTTCGAGGTCGTCGCGCCGCCAACCAGCAAAGGAAGTTTGAGCCCTCGTCGCTGCATCTCGTCGGCGACCGCGACCATCTCGTCCAGCGACGGCGTGATCAGCCCGGACAGGCCGACCGCGTCGGCACCTTCGGCGATCGCCGTGTCGAGGATCTTGGCGGCCGGCACCATCACGCCGAGGTCGATCACCTCGTAGTTGTTGCAGCCGAGCACCACGCCGACGATGTTCTTGCCGATGTCGTGCACGTCGCCCTTGACCGTCGCGAGCACCACCTTGCCCTGGCCCCGAACGGCCTCCGCGCGACCTTCCTGCCGGGCCAGCTCCTTCTCGGCCTCCATGTACGGCTCGAGATAGGCGACCGAGCGCTTCATCACCCGGGCGCTCTTCACCACCTGCGGCAGGAACATCTTGCCGGCCCCGAACAGGTCGCCGACGATCTTCATCCCGTCCATCAGCGGACCCTCGATCACCTCGAGCGGCCGGGCCTTGGTCTGCCGGGCCTCCTCGGTGTCCTCCTCGATGAAGTCCACGATGCCGTGCACGAGGGCGTGCGAGAGCCGCTCCTCGACCGGGGCCTCCCGCCAGGACAGGTCGACCTCGCGCTGGGTGCCCTTGCCCTTCACGTTCTCGGCGAAGGAGACCAGCCGGTCGGTGGCGTCGTCACGCCGGTCGAAGATGACGTCCTCGACCAGCTCGAGCAGGTCGGCCGGGATGTCCTGGTAGACCGCGAGCTGGCCGGCGTTGACGATTCCCATGTCCAGGCCGACCTGGCCGGCGTGGTACAGGAACGACGAGTGCATCGCTTCGCGGACGATGTCGTTGCCGCGGAACGAGAAGGACAGGTTCGAGATACCACCACTGATGTGGACGCCGGGACAGCGTTCCTTGATCAGCGGGAGCGCCTCGATGAAGTTCTTGGCATAGCCGTTGTGCTCGGACATACCGGTCGCGACGGCCAGCACGTTCGGGTCGAAGATGATGTCCTCGGCCGGGAAACCGATCCCGGTCAGCAGGTCGTACGCGCGGCCGCAGATCTCCACCTTGCGCTCGACCGTGTCGGCCTGGCCCTGCTCGTCGAAGGCCATCACGACCGCACCGGCACCGAAGTCCATGATCCGGCGGGCCCGGTCGAGGAACTCCTCCTCGCCCTCCTTCAGGCTGATCGAGTTCACCACGCCCTTGCCCTGCACGCACTTCAGGCCGGCCTCGAGCACGCTCCAGCGCGAGCTGTCGATCATGATCGGGATCCGGGCCACCTCGGGCTCGGTCGCGATCAGGTTCAGGAAGGTGGTCATCGCCTGCTCGCTGTCGAGCAGGTCGGCGTCCATGTTCACGTCGAGCAGGTTGGCGCCACCGCGCACCTGCTCCAGCGCGACGTCCACCGCGGCCTGGTGGTTGTCGGACTCGATCAGCCGGCGGAACCGGGCCGAGCCGGTCACGTTGGTCCGCTCGCCGATCATCACGAAGCCCATGTCCGGGCCGATCGAGAACGGCTCCAGCCCGCTGAACCGGGTGGTGTGGTCGGGGGTGACCACGGTGCGCGGCTTGACCCCGTCGACCGCCTTGGCGATCTGGGCGATGTGCGCGGGCGTCGTTCCGCAGCAGCCGCCGACGATGTTGACCAGGCCGGACTCGGCGAACTCGCCGAGCATCCCGGCCGTCTGGTCCGGCGTCTCGTCGTACCCGCCGAAGGCGTTCGGCAGGCCGGCATTCGGGTGCGAGGCGACGTAGGTGTCGGCGAACCGGGACAGGTCGGCGACGTGCGGGCGCATCTCGGCCGCACCGAGCGAGCAGTTCACGCCGACGACGAGCGGCTTGGCGTGCTCGACCGAGCTCCAGAACGCCTCGACGGTCTGCCCGGACAGCGTCCGGCCGGACAGGTCGACGATGGTCACCGAGATCCACAGCGGCAGCTCGGGAGCGACCTCGCGGGCGGCGGCGATCGCGGCCTTGCAGTTCAGGGTGTCGAAGATGGTCTCGACCAGCAGCAGGTCGACGCCACCCTCCTTGAGCGCGGCGATCTGCTCGGCGTACGAGTCCTTCACCTGCTCGAACGACACCGCCCGGTACGCCGGGTCCTCGACCCGCGGCGACAGGGACAGCGTGACGTTCAGCGGGCCGATCGACCCGGCGACGAACTTGCCGCCGAACTCGTCGGCCGCCTGGCGGGCGAGCCGGGCACCTTCGACGTTCATGTCGCGGACCAGCGACTGCAGGCCGTAGTCGGCCTGGCCGATGCTGGTCGCGGTGAACGTGTTCGTGGTGGTGATGTCGGCGCCGGCCGTCAGATACTGCCGGTGAACGTCCAGGATCACGTCCGGCCGCATCAGGTTCAGCAGGTCGGGGTCACCGGTGACGTCGTGGGTGTGGTCGAGGAACCGGTCGCCCTTGTAGTCCTCGGGGGCCAGTTTCGCGCCCTGCAGCATCGTGCCCCACGCGCCGTCCAGGACCGCCACCCGCTGGTCCAGCAGGTTGCGAAGTTCGGTCTGACGTTCCGTCACCGTGGCTACCTCCAGAAAAGTCTCCGGAGGCGCCCTTCATCGGTCCTGCCTCAGACCGAGCGTGGCGGAACCCTCCGGCCCGTCGCAGCGCCTCTCGACCTGGGCGCCCATCTTACTGATCGAGACGGGTCAAAACAGAATCCGTGCCCACGTGCTGAGACCGCCTCGATAGGTAATGAGACGCCCTGAAATGGGCAGTTATTCCCGATGCCCGTACCCCGGCCCCTCGCCGACGCTGGTCAGTGAGTCAAGGGGGGCACCATGCTTCGGAAAGTCGTCGCGCTCGGAACGGTCCAGAACTACGTGGTCGGCTGGGTGCTGCACTACGTCTATCTGCCGCGCCGGGCGGAGGTACATCAACACCACGGGGCTGCTGAAGAGCTGAGTCCGGCCCTGCATTTCCTGCGCGACTCCACGCTCGCGCTGCCGGTGACGATCACGGTCCTGCTGCTGGTGTCGCTCGGGGTCCGGGCGCTCGCAGTACAGGCTGGTTCTGGTCCTGACACCACTCGGGTGAAGATCTCCTTCGCCATGCTCACGGCCGTCGCGATGGCCGTGGCCAGCGTGCCCGAAGTACTGGCGCACGGCTGGCTCTTCGACGAGCAGATCGCCGGGGTTTCGCTGTCCTCGCACCTGACCGGGGTCGCCCTGGTCACCCTTCGCTACGCCTTCGCGCTCACCCTGATCGCCGCCGTCCTGTTCGGCGTGCCCTGGCGAGCACCACGCAGTACAGCCCTCGGGCTGCCTATTCACGGAGAAATTTGATGCCCAGAAGAAGAGACATCCTGAAGCTCGGTCTGCTGGCCGGCGCGGCCGCGGCCCTGCCCGTCGAACGGCTGACCAGCGCCTTCGCCGACCGGGCGATCGCGGCGCCGACGGTGCCGCTGTTCGAGACCGCGCTGACGATTCCGCCGGTGCTGAAGCCGGCCAAGACGCTGCACGGCACCGACTACTACGACATCACGATGAAGATCGCCAAGCAGGAGATCGTGCCGGGGCTGCAGACGCCGATCTGGGGCTACAACGGGATCTTCCCCGGCCCGACGATCAAGGCCCGTCGCGGCCGCCCGATCGTCATCCGGCAGCAGAACGACCTGGAGGTCGAGGCCGCGGTCCACCTGCACGGCGGCAACGTCCCGTCATACTCGGACGGCCTGCCCAAGCAGGAGATCGCCCCCAAGGGACACCGCCTGTACTTCTATCCGAACGACCAGCCGGCCACCACGCTCTGGTACCACGACCACGTGCACCACCACGAAGCCTTCAACACCTACCAGGGGTTGACCGGGCTCTACCTGATCACCGACCCGGCCGAGGACAAGCTCGGTCTGCCGAACGGCAAGTACGACGTACCCCTGGTGATCCAGGACCGCTCTTTCAACGACGACGGGACCTTCCGGCTTCCCGATCCGAACCTGGGCGAGTTCGCCGGTCAGGTCGCGATCGTCAACGGGCGGCCGAGTCCGCGCTTCTCGGTCGAGCGCCGGCGCTATCGGTTCCGGCTGCTGAACGGTTCCTCCGCCGACTGTCTGCACGAGATCAGCCTCAGCACCGGCGACGCCTTCCACGTGATCGGCACCGACGGCGGACTACTCACCGCGCCCGTTCCGGTCCAAACGTTGCCGTTGGCACCTTCCGAGCGGGCCGAGGTGATCATCGACTTCGCGAAGTACCCGCTGGGAACGCAGCTCGTCTTGGCGAGTTCGGTCTTCGGTACGCCGATGCAGCTGCTCCGTTTCGACGTCGACAAGCCGGCCACCGGACATCACGTTCTGCCGAAGAAGCTGGTGGGGATCGAGCGGTTGAAGGAGTCGCACGCGAAGGTCCGGCGGACGTTCCAGCTCAACCTGGACAAGGAACGCGGCGAGATGGTGATCAACGGGAAGTCGTTCGACCCCGACCGGGTCGACATCCGGCCGAAGCTGGGCGCCACCGAGGTCTGGACGATCTTCAACGGGGAGACACCGGACCTGCCGATCCCGCACGTGTTCCACACGCACCTGGTCCGGTTCCAGATCCTTGATCGGGACGGGAAACCGCCGGCGCCGTTCGAGGCGGGCTGGAAGGACAGCGTCACGGTGCAGCCCGGCGAGCGGGTCCGGATCATCATGCGGTTCGGCGACTTCCCCGGCCGCTTCCTCTACCACTGCCACCTGCTCGGCCACGCCGACGCAGGAATGATGGGCACGATGTTCGTGACGCCCTAGCCGAGGTGCCTTGGAGCGATCCCCTGGGCGATGAGCCCGGCTCCCGCGGGCGCTTTCAGTGGACGAGCGCCTGGATCCCGGGGGCGTAGAGGTCGGCGATCCGGGCGGGTGCGGCGGTGGCGGTCGGCCCCTCTTTGTCGACCGCCATCGCCGCGCCCAGCCCGAGCAGCTGCGCGACGATCAGTTCGGCCCGTACGTCGATGTCGTCACCGGTGAGCCGGGACGCGAAGGCCTGGATGACCTGGTCGTGGAACCGTCTCCGCAGCAGCGCACGTTCGTCGCCGACACCGATCGCGAAGATCACCCGCAGCAGCAGGTCCGTCTCGGTCTCCTGCCGCCAGCGGATCAGCGTCTCGACGGCGTGCCGGCCGAGCTCGTCGTCGGGCGCGTCGAGCAGCATCGTGCCGGCGTCGCTGAAGTCGGCGACCCGGTCGAAGAGCAGTTCCTTGCTGATGAAGTGCTTCACGATCAGCGAGGCGCTGACGCCGGCGTCCCTGGCGATCCCGCGCAACGTCACCGCGGCGTACGGCTGCCTGGCGAAGGCTCTGCGGGCTGCCTTCAAGATCGCCATCCGGCCGGCATCGGTCATGACGTACTGCTCGCTTCGACCAGTTCGGGCTCGCTGCCGGCCGTCGTACGGCGGCGGGCCGGGATCAGCAAGGTGAGGCCGACCGCGACCAGCGCCGAGCAGCCCGCGATCACGAAGACGACCAGGTAGGCACTGAGCGTCGGAGCGGTATGCCCGGACTTGGTGGCGACCATGCTGGTCAGCACTGTTGCCACGATCGCGCTGCAGACTGCCTGGCCGATCGTGCGCATCAAAGTGTTGAGGCCGTTCGCCGCGGCCGTTTCGGTCACCGGCACAGCATGCATGATCAAGGCCGGAAGCGCCGAATATGCCATCGCAGTACCGGCTGCCACCACGGTCGCACCGGCCACGATCGCGGCCAGGTTCTCGCTGGTGAACAGGCGTACGACGTACCCGGTCGCCATCAACACGCAGGCGAACGCCAGCGTGAAGCGCGGACCGCGAGCCGCCGAGACGCGCGCGGAGACCGGCGACAGGATCACCATCGCGACACCACCCGGCAGCAGGCAGAGTCCGCTGACCACGATCGACGCGCCGAGGCCGTAGCCGGTCGACTTCGGTTCCTGCACGAGTTGCGCGGTGGAGAGCGAGTTCGCGTAGAAGGCGAAGCCGATCAGCAGGGCGGCAAGGTTGGTGAAGAGCACAGCCGGTCGCGCCGACACCCTGAGGTCGACGAGTGGCGCGCCGACGCGCAGTTCGTACCAGACCCAGACGATCGCGATCACGGCAGCGCCGGCGAACAAGCCGAGGATGCTCGTCGAGGCCCAGCCCCACGCGCTGCCCTTCGACACCGAGAGCAGCAGGCAGACGAGGAAAGCGCTCAACCCCAACGCACCGAGTACGTCGAACCGCCCGCTCGAGCGCACCTTCGACTCGGGCACGATCAGCAGCACGGCGGCGATGTTGAGCAGACCGAGTCCCAGGCAGATCCAGAACATCGTGTGCCAGTTCGCGTACTGCACCACCAGCGTCGCCGCGGGGATCCCGAACGCGGCACCGACGCCGAGGGTCGAGCTCATGATCGCGATGGACGGGATCACCCGGGCCGGCGGCAGCTCGTCGCGCAAGATGCTGATGCCCAGCGGGATCACGGCGACGGCCGCGCCCTGGAACGCGCGACCGAGGATCAGCAACGGAAGCAGCGAACTGATCGCACAGAGCAGCGACCCGAAGACCATCGACGACAGCGCGATCAGTAGGACCCGCCGCTTGCCGTACATGTCTCCCGCCCGGCCGAGCAGCGGCGTGAACACAGCACCCGTCAGCAGGGTCACGGTCACCAGCCAGCTGACGTCCGACGGGTGGCTGTGGGTGAGCGCGGGCAGCTGAGGCAGCAGCGGCACCACGATCGTCTGCATCACCGCCACCAGCACGCCACACGACGCAAGCGTCGCCAGCACCAGCCGCGGATGAACTCCAGGCCGAAGAGTCAACGTCAGATCCTCACAGGCGAAACCCACCGCGGGCGGCGGTGAACAGATGTTTACCAGTCAATAGTAAACAACTGTTCACTTCCACCTCCACCGGGTTCATCCCGTGGACTGCAGACAAAAGGACCGGGCCCGGCGCTCACGAGGGGGGTAGGTGAGCGTCGGACCCGATCAGCCGGCTCGGGCGAGGGGGGTGTCGCTGGCGAGCCGGGGTTGGTGGAGTTGTGGGGAGGGTCCGGGCGGCGGGCCTTGTGGGGGTACCCGCCGCCCGGAGATTCAGCGGACCGGGCCGGCCATCAGGCTGATGGTCGCGGTGTGCGACTCGCCGTTCTGGTCCTGCCAGGTCACCGGGACCTTGTCACCGGCGTGGTGCGGGTTGAGCAGCGTGGACAGCGTGTCCGGGGAGTCGACCGTCTTGCCGTCGAACGAGGTGATCAGGTCACCGGCGCTGAGGCCCGCCTTGGCGGCGGCACCGTCGGCGACGACGTCGTTGACGACCGCACCGGAGACGCCCTGGTTGGCGAGGACCGAGATGCCGAGCATCGCGGAGTCACCGATGTGCACGTCCGCCGAGGCCTTGCCGGCCTCGATCTGGTCGGCGATGTCCAGCGCCTGGTTGATCGGGATCGCGTAGCCCTGGGTCGTCGTGCCCTGGCCGTTGCCCTGTCCCTGACCGTCCCGTCCCTGACCTCGCCGTTGCCCTGGCCGAACCCCTGCCCCTGGCCCTCGCCGTTGCCGGCGCCGCTGCCCGGGCCGTTGCCGAAGCCGCCGGAGCCGAAGCCGGTCCCGTCACCGGTCCCCGATCCGTCGCCGTACGCCGTCTGGCCCGGGCCGCCGGTGCCGCCGTTCCCACTGCCGCCCGCAGTGTCGACGCCGATCACCTCACCCTTGGAGTTGGCCAGCGGTCCGCCCGAATCGCCGGCCTGGATGTTCGCGTCGGTCTGGATCAGCCCGGTCAGGTTCTCCGGGTCGGAGCCGGACTCGTCGGTCGCGGTGATCGCCTGGTTCAGCCCGGTCACCTTGCCGGCCGCGTAGCTCGGCGTCCCGCCGACGCCGCCCGCGTTACCGATCCCGACCACCTGGTCGCCGAGCGCGACCTTGCTGGAGTCACCGGTCTTGGCGACCTCGAGGCCGGAGGCGTCCTTCAGCTTCAGGACGGCGATGTCGTGCGCGTCGTCGTACCCGACGACACTCGCGTCGTACGTCTTCCCGTTGCCGATATCGGTGACGGTGATCTTGGTGGCGCCTTCGATCACGTGGTGGTTGGTGAGGATCTCACCGTCCGAGGTGAGCACGATGCCGGTGCCGGCGGCGCGAGCGCCTTCGTAGCCGAGCACGGTGTTCACGTCCACCAGACCGGGCGAGACCTTCGCTGCGACGGCCGAGGCGTCCATCGAGGAGGAGCAGGCTCGAGGTGTTGCCGTCCACGTGCTGGTCGATGCCCCAGGCAACGGATCCGATCACGGCGGCGGTCGCGAGGCTCAGCGCGCCGATCAGCATCGGCAGCCGCTTGCGCCGCTTCGGTGCCGGCGGCATCGGGTGGTACCCCCAGGGCTGCCCATATCCCTGCTGGTACTGCGGATTCGGCGCCCCGTACGGCCCCGGCCCGTACTGCGGCTGCCCGTACTGGGGCTGCCCGTACTGCGCCCCGTACTGCGGCTGCCCGTACGGCGCCTGCCACGCACCCTGCTGCTGCGGCACCACCGGCCGCCGGCTGCTGCCCCGCAGCCGGCGGCCACCCCGTCGGAACCTGCTGCCCGTCAGCCGGTCCCTGCTGTCCCTCGTTGCCGTTCATCCCGTTGCCTCCTCAGCCCACTTCCCGTCTGCCAAGAAGTAGACCTCGTCAATCTGAGAACTCCATCGGGCCAACCGATGAATCACCTGAGAATCCTGTGTGCTTCAGATCTCAGTGATCCAGAAGCTTCGCCACGGCAGTGACGACCGCCTTGCGCCGGCGGCTCTTCGGGATGGAGGCCGCGGCGAACTCAGGATTCATCGACGACCAGTTGGTCGCGATCGACTGGATCAACGACAACAGCTCCACCGGCTTGAACTCCGAGCGATACACCCCCGCCCGTCGCGCCTTCTCCAACTCCGACAGCCGGCTCGCGTTCACCGCGAGCACCGCCTCCAGCCGAGCACTCTCCGGCCGCTCCAGCCGATACCAGACCGCCAGCCGCAGATGATCCGGATGCTCCTCGAAGTAGTCGAACACCCGCCCCGCGTACTGCGGCAGGTCGTGCGCGTCGAACCCGACCTCTTCCAGATAGGCCTCGACGTACGCCGTGAAGACCGCGTCGAAGAGCTGGTCCTTGTTCCCGTAGTACGCGTAGAGCATCGCCTTGTTGCAGCCGGCCACCTCGGCGATCCGGTTCACCCGGGCCCCGGCGATGCCGAGCGCGGCGAACTCGGTCAGCGCTGCTTCGAGGATCCGGGCCCTGGTCCGATCGGCATTCCGTTGCATGCCGCGCATTTTATCCAACCAACGTGCCTCTCATTCTCTCCAACCAACCAGTCGGTTGATTTCTCCCGGCGCAGGGTGTTTCCTTGAAGTAACCAACCAGTCGGTTACTTAGCGAGGAGATCATGACCAGGACCTGGATCGTCACCGGAAGCTCCCGCGGCCTCGGCCGCGAACTCACCGAGGCCGTGCTGGCCGCCGGGGACCGGGTGGTCGCCACCGCCCGCAAGCCCGAGCAGCTCGACGACCTGGTGCAGAAGTACGGCGACGCCATCCGCGCGGTGGCGCTCGACGTCACGGACGCCGCGGCCGCGCGCGCCGCAGTACAGGTGGCGCTGGACGAGTTCGGCGGCCTCGATGTGGTCGCCAACAATGCCGGTTACGCGAACAGTGCGCCGATCGAGGACACCGACGATGCCGACTTCCGGGCGCAGGTGGAGACCAACCTGTTCGGCGTCGTGAACGTGACGAAGGCAGCGCTACCGGTCTTCCGGACCCAGCGCAGCGGACACTTCCTGCAGTTCTCGTCGATCGGCGGCCGGGTCGGCGGTACGCCGGGGATGGGCGCCTACCAGACCGCCAAGTTCGCGGTCGAAGGCTTCTCCGAGGTGCTCGCCAACGAGGTGCGGCCGTTCGGCGTGAAGGTGACGATCGTCGAACCGGGCGCGTTCCGGACCGACTGGGGCGGTTCGTCGATGACGCTCGCCGAGGTCCGCGAGGACTACGACTCGACCGTCGGCGAACTCAACCGCTACCGGGTAGAGGCCGACGGCAAGCAACCCGGCGATCCGGCCAAGGCCGCGCAGGCGATACTGCAGATCGTCGGCCTCGACGAACCACCACTGCGCCTACTCCTCGGCAAAGACGCCCTGGAACACGCCGACCGCGCCTCCAGATCCCGAGCCGCCGAAGCCGCCGAGTGGGCACACCTGACCACCTCGACCGACTACGAGTGACCCCGAAGGGATTTGATGGCGTCGGCGAGCAGGTCGACGCCTTCCAGGACGGCCGGTTCGGTCAGGCTGCCGTAGCCGAAGACCAGACCTTCCGGACCGGCCTTGTCCACCCAGTAGGGCGTCAGGCCATAGACCCCGAGGCCGCGATCCAGCGCCGCCTTTGTCGACAGCGGCCTCGGTGAGGTCGGGCGGCAACCAGATCAAGACGTGCAATCCGGCGGAGACCCCGGTCGGCACGAAGTCCGGCAATCGCTCTGCTAGCCGGCCGACCAGCGCGTCCCGCAACCGCCGGTACCGCGGGCGCATCCGGCGCAGGTGCCGGTCGAACTCACCTCGTGCGACGAAGTCCGCGAAGGTCAGCTGGTCGAAGACCGACGAGCCGCGATCATCGACGACCTTGGCCGCCGACATCGCCTCGGCCAGCCGCCCGGGCAGGATCAGCCAGCCGAGCCGCAGCCCGGGCGCCAGCGTCTTGCTCGCCGTCCCCGCATAGACCACGTACTCCGGCGCCAGCCCCTGGATCGCCCCGATCGGCTCCCGGTCGTACCGGTACTCCGCGTCGTAGTCGTCCTCGATGATCAAGGCATCGTTCTTCGTGGCCCAGGCGATCAACGCCGCCCGCGTCGCAGCCGACGCCACCGCGCCCGTCGGGAACTGATGAGCAGCAGTCACCAGTACGACGTCCGCTCCCGACCGTTCGAGCGCCTCGACGTCGAGCCCGGTCTCCAGCACCGGTACGCCGACCGCCTCGAGCCCGGCCTTGACCGCGACGTCGCGCAACTCGTCGTCGGACGGGTCCTCGACCGCCAGCCGGCGATACCCGGAGGCCGCCAGGACCTGCAGGAGCAGTCGCGATCCCTGCGCGAAACCGTTGCAGATCAGCATGTTCTCGGGCCGGGCCGAGGTACCGCGGACCCGGTTGAGATAGTCGGCCAGCGCCTCGCGAAGTTCCGGCGTACCGCGGCCGTCCAGGTAGGCCAGGCTCCGGTTCGGCGTCTCGTTGAGGACCTTGCGGATCGACCGGAGCCAGGCGGCGCGCGGGAACTGCGAGACGTCCGGCTTGCTGTACTTGAAGTCGATCCGCGGCGGCCCAGCCGAAGCTCCGCGGCCGTCAGCCGTCGCAGCCTGGAGACCGGCCGCCGCCGGGGCGACCTGGGTGTAGCCACCGGTCCGGCTGATCAGATAGCCCTCGGCGACCAGCTGCTGATAGGCCTCGACGACCACACCCCGGGACAGCCCGAGATCCGTCGCGAGCGCGCGGGTGGCGGGCATCACCGCGTCCGCCCGCAGCAGCCCCTGCCGGATGCGGTCCCGGATGCCGCTCTCCAGCTGCTGATGCAGCGGCACGGAGGAGTCGCGCCGCAGCTCGACGAGGAGTTCGCCGGAATTGGTCCTGGATCGGCTCATAGAACTGGACCTTATCGCTGTACCGCTTCGCTGTCAGGGTGGAGAGCACCACCACTTCCGGCAAGGAGCACGACGATGACCGCCACCCAGCAACTCACCCTCCTGATCGACGGCGACCCCGGCTACGACGAGGCCCGCACCGTCTGGAACGCGATGGTCGACCGGCGCCCGGCCGCGATCGCCCGCTGCCACGACACCGCGGAGGTCGTCGCCGCCGTCCGGTACGCCCGGGACCACGACCTGGAGATCGCCGTACGCTGCGGCGGCCACAACATCGCCGGGCTCGCCGTTCCCGAGGGCGGCCTGATGATCGACCTGACCCCGATGAACGAGGTCCGCGTCGACCCCGAGCGGCAGGTCGCCTGGATCCAGGGCGGCGCGCTGCTCGGCGAACTGGACCGCGCCGCGCAGGAGTACGGCCTCGCCACCACGGCCGGCAACGTGTCGCACACCGGCGTCGGCGGTCTCACGCTGGGCGGCGGGATGGGCTGGCTGGCCCGGCAGTTCGGGCTCGCCTGCGACAACGTGATCTCGTACGAGCTGGTGACCGCGGCCGGCGAGGTCGTGACCGCGAGCGCGACCGAGAACGCCGAGCTGTTCTGGGGACTGCGCGGTGGCGGCGGCAACTTCGGCATCGTCACCGCGTTCGAGTTCCGCCTGCACCAGGTCGGCACCCGCACCCTGGTCACCGAGTTCACCTACGCCTGGGACGAGGCCTTCGCCGTACTGCGGGGCTGGCGCGACCTGAACGCCTCGGCACCCCGCCAGGCGACCTTCACCGCGAGCGTCCGCGGCGAGGAACTCACCGTCGGTTTCGTCTGGGTCGGCGACCCGGCCGAAGGCGCCGAGCTTGATCCCGGCCTTCCGTTCGCTCGGGACAATAGTTGCCGAGAGCATCGAAGAGATGCCCTACCTGACCTTGCAGAGCCGCGACGACAGCATCCAGGGCCACCGGTTCCGTCGCTACTGGAAGGGTCACTACTTCAAGTCCCTGCCCGACGAGGCGATCCGCGCGCTGCTCCGCAACCCCGGCATCGGCGCCAGCTTGCAGGCGTACGGCGGCGCGATCTCCGAAGTACCGGATGAAGATGCGGCCTTCAGCCACCGCGACGTGATGTTCGAGTTCGTCACCGCCACCCGCTGGGAGGACGCCGCCGACGACGCCGAACGCATCTCCACCATCCGCGCGTACGCCGCCACCCTCGACCCGTACGCCGGTGGCGCCTACGTCAACACCCTCAACGGCGAGAGCGTCAGCCGCGCCTTCCCACCCGCGAAGCTGGCCCGACTGACTGCTCTGAAGAACACCTACGACCCGACCAACACTTTCCACCTCAACCAGAACATCCGCCCGACGATCTAGTCCTGCTTCTTGTCCAGCTGCTCCAGACCCCAGCGGGCCCAGTCCTGGACGGCCGGCAGGATCCGGAAGGCGCGTTCGGCGGCGAGCCGGCCGAACGCGAGCGGGTCGTCCTGCCAGGTCTCGTCCACCTCCTCCAACTGAGCCTTCAGTTTGGCGAGATTGGCCTCCGCCTGGTCGAGGTACCGCTGCAGCAGGATGCGAGCCTCATCCGGCTCGAGCGAACTCACCAGGAACAACCGCAGAGCAGCGCCACTACGGACGACCTCGTCGGCCGGTTCGAGCATCCACCGATGCAACTCCTCGCGACCGGCAGGCGTGACCCCATAGGTCTTCCGGCCCCGGGACTGCTCGGCGACGATCTCGATCAGCCCGGCCTCCAGCATCTTCCGCAACTCCGGATAGATGTGACTGTGCGAGGCATGCCAGGCCCATTGCCCGATCTGCTCGAACGACTTGGTCAGTTCGTAGCCGGTGGCCGGCTGCTGGTCGAGCAGCCCGAGCAGCCCATGGCGAAGCGACATGTCACCGACCGTACCATGACAAATGTACCGACTGACATGTACATCTTGACACAAACGACTTCTGGTTGCGACCGTGGTGATCACCACCCGCCGCACAGAGGAGCCAGACCGTGAAACCTTCAGAACTCGACGTACTGGTCGTTGGGGCCGGGCCGACCGGGCTTGTGCTGGCGATCGATCTCGCCCGCCGCGGGCTGGCCGTGCGGATCATCGAGCGGTCGGCTGGGCCGCAGGAGGGATCGCGAGGGTTCGGGATCAAGCCGCGGACGTTGGAGGTGTTCGACGATCTGGGGGTTGCTGCGGAGTTCGTGGCCGCGGACGGGACCGCGCACGCGACGAAGGTGCATCTGGGTGGCACGCTGCTCGCCGACTTCTCGATCAAGCGGGACGACCCGAGTGCGTCCCGGCCGTATCCGAACTACGTGACGTTGCCCGAGTGGAAGTCCGAGGAGATTCTGCGCGGCGGGCTTGCGCAGTACGGGATCGCGGTCGAGTTCGGCATCGCGCTCGAGCGGTTCACGCAGGACGAGTCGGGCGTCACCGCCGAACTGAGCGACGGGTCGCGCGTGCGAGCGTCGTACCTGGTGGGTTGTGACGGCGGCCGCAGTACGGTGCGGAAGCAGCTCGGGATCTCCTTCGAGGGCAGCACGAACGACGAGGCGCGGGCAATGCTCGCTGACGTCGACGTCGACGGGCTGGATCGCGAGGACGCGGTGCACCTCTGGGCCGGCAAGAACGAGATGCTCGTACTACGCCCGTACCGGGAAGGGCAGCCGTGGCAGGCGATCGCCTCGATCGGGCCCGATGGCGAGCCTTCGCTCGAACTCCTGCAACGTCTGGCGGTCGAGCGGACCGGCATCGCATCGTTGCGGCTGAGCAACCCGCGCTGGATGTCGGTCTGGCGCTACAGCCTCCGACTCGCTGAGAAGTATCGCGTCGGCCGAGTGTTCCTGGCCGGCGACGCGGCCCACGTCCACAGCCCGTTCGGGGCCTTCGGGATGAACACCGGCATCCAGGACGCCTACAACCTCGGCTGGAAACTAGCTTCCGTACTACGCGGCGCCGACGAGGCACTCCTGGAGACCTACGAGGCCGAACGTCTCCCGGTCGGCAAGGCGATCCTGGACGAGAGCGACCGGCGTTTCGCCGCCGCGACCGCTCCCCCGCGGATCCTCCGGCCTTTCCTTCCCTACTTGGTGAAACCGTTCCTGATCCGGCTCAACAAGGCCGGCCGCAACGACCACCCCGACTACCGCTCCAGCTCGCTGTCCGTCCCCGCATCGAGGCGCACCCGATTGCGCGCCGGCGACAGCGCAACAGACGGCACCGCGCGACTGACCGACGGCAGAACAGCCCGCCTGTTCGACCTGTACCGCGGCACGCATTTCACCTTGCTCTGCGTCGATCGCGAGGTCCCGGCCCTGCCAGGCCCGGTCCGCGGCGTCACTATCGGTGCCAGCGGCAACGTTTATCGAGTGCGCGCCGGGACCCTGGTACTGATCCGTCCTGATGGTTACGTCGCCGCCGTGACCGAGGACGTCGCCGAGATCCGCGACTACCTAGGCCGTTGGGGTGGCGGCAGCGAGGCGAGTGGTGAGGGTTCGGACGTGGGCGATCAGCTCGGGCGGCGATTGGACCTCGAAGTCGACGCCTAGCAGGCCGACGTACAGGAGGAGTTCGTCGAGGGAGTTCGAGCCGGCGGACAAGAGACAGGTGGTCGGGCCCACCATCTCGACCACGCCGACTGTGCTGGGGATCCGGTCGGCGATCTGCTCGGCGGGTGCCTGCATCAGGAACGTTGCCTGGTAGCGATAACCGCCGCCCGCGACGCCGCGCGTGGTCCGGTCGAGTTCCGGGACCTCGCGCGGCCGGAACCTTGGCCCGGTGGGGATCCGGGGCTCCATCCGGTCCAGGCGGAAGGTCCGCCAGTCCTCGCGCTCGAGGTCCCAGGCGACGAGGTACCAGCGGCGGCCGGTGTGCACCAGGCGATGCGGCTCCGTCGTACGGACTGTCGCTGTGCCGTCGTGGCTTCGGTAGTCGAAGCGGAGGCGTTCGTGATCCCGGCAGACCGCGGCGACGGCCATCAGTACTGCGGGGTCGACGGCGGCTCCGGCGTTCGGAGTGACCGCCACCGACTGCAGAAGGCGGACCCGGTGACGCAGCCGTGACGGCAGCACCTGCTCCAGCTTGGTCAACGCCCGCACCGAGGACTCCTCGATCCCGGCCACGCTCCCGGTTGCCGCGGCCCGCAACCCGATCGCGACGGCGACCGCCTCCTCGTCGTCGAGCAGCAAGGGCGGCAGGGAAGCGCCGGCTCCCAGGCGGTAACCGGCCACGCCTGGTACGGCGTCGACCGGGTAGCCGAGGTTGCGCAGCTTGTCGACGTCGCGGCGAACCGTACGGACGCCGACGCCGAGTTCACCGGCCAGGTCGGAACCGCTCCAGTCCCGCGGGGACTGCAGCAGCGAGAGCAGTTTGAGGAGTCGTGCGGAGGTTTCCAGCATGTCTTCGAATTCTGTCACCAGCTAGGACAGAAGCTGTCCTAGCCGGATGACAGAGTCTGAGACATGACGACGAACGAGATCAAGCCCTTCCGCATCGACATCCCGCAGACCACCCTCGACGACCTCAAGACTCGGCTGACGCAGACGCCGGCTGCCCGCGCCGCTGCCCGGGCGACGACTGGGACACCGGCGTACCGGTCTCCTGGCTGAGCGAGCTGGTCGACTACTGGCGCGACCGAGTACGACTGGCGCGCGGTCGAGAAGCAGCTGAACGACTTCCCGCAGTACACGACCGAGATCGACGGGCAGCAGATCCACTTCCTGCACGTGCGGTCGGCCGAGCCGGACGCGTTGCCGCTGATGCTGACGCACGGCTGGCCCGGCTCGTTCGTCGAGTTCCTGGACCTGATCGGGCCGCTGACCGACCCGTCGGCGCATGGCGGCGACGCCGGCGACGCCTTCCACGTGGTGATCCCGTCGCTGCCCGGATTCGGGTTCTCCGGCGCCGGTCGCGAGGAGGGCTGGACCACCGAGCGGATCGGCCGGACCTGGGCCGAGCTGATGCAGCCGGCTGGGCTACGAGCGGTACGGCGTACAGGGCGGCGACATCGGCGGCTGCGGTGTCCCCGCGAGGTCGGCGCGGGCCGATCGCGAGCATGTCGTCGGCGTGCACGTGAACGGCGGGCCCGCGTTCCGCCGTGCCCGCTGCCGGACGAGGAGCTCGCGACGCTGACCCGCTGGAGCAGGACCGGATGGCGCGGATCGGCGCGTTCATGCAGGAGGAGTTCGGCTACATCGCGATCCAGTCGACGCGGCCGCAGGCGCTCGCGTACGGGCTGGTCGACTCACCGGTCGGGCAGCTGGCCTGGATCATGGACAAGTTCCGCGAGTGGACGCATCCCGCGGACGACGCTGCCGGACGCAGATCATCGACCGGGACCGGCTGCTCACGAACGTGATGATCTACTGGCTGACCGGCACGGCCGGCTCGGCGGCGTACGTCGGGTATGCGCAGCAGCAGGCCTGGGGCGCGAAGCCGGAGAACTCCGGCGTCCCGACCGGCAGTGATCGTCTTCGCCCACGACGTCGGCATCCGCCGGTACGCCGAGCAGGAGAACAGATCACGCGCTGGACCGACGTCGACCAGCGGCGGCCACTTCGCCGCCCTGGAGGAGCCCGAGCTGCTCACCACGACGTCCGGGAGTTCTTCCGGTCGTTGCGCTGAGCATGTAGTCGCCCTCGGCCAGCTGCTGGCCGCCTCGCCGGACGTCACCGAGCGCCAGGCTGGCCCGGCCGAGCGTCACACGACTGTGCCCTCGAGCAACCAGTCGCCGAGCTGCATCGCAGCCGCCAGCGCCAGCTTCTGCGTCTCGACGATCTCCTGCTCAGGGAATAGCTCGCTACTGACGTTCGAGGATGACGATCGGGATCACCCGGTCGGTGCGCGTCGTGTAGGTGTTGTAGTCGGGCCAGATCTCCGCCATCAGCGGCCAGATCCGGTCCCGCTCCTCGGGGGTCGCGACCCGGGCGTGCGCGGCGAACTTGTCGCCGAGGATCTGCACCTTGACCTCGGGATCGGCCTCGAGGTTGAAGTGCCAACTGGGGTTCTTCGGAGCGCCACCCTCGGACGAGACGATCGCATAACCTTCGGGGACCTCGCGGTAGATCAGCGCGTTCTTGCGCTCCTCCTTGGACTTGCGGCCCACGGTGGTCAGGATCAGGATCTTGCGCGCCGTGATCGCCCCAGTCGTATCCCTCCTGGCCATCGGTCGCTTCGTACCGCTCGATGTGCTCGGCTCCGTACAGCATCAAGTTTCTCCTCGTCGTCGTTGTCCACTTTTCAACCGCAGGAGAGTGCATGCTATTCCGGTCAGCGGCGGGCCGGCACCGAGACTCTGGTCAGGTCGGCGGCGACGACGATCTCGCCGCTGAACTCGGCTGCCGCCTCCTCGTGGAAGCGTTCCGGCTCGGTGTAGCGCTGGGAGAAATGGGTCAGGACCAGCTTGCGGACGCCGCACTCCTGGGCGACCCGGGCGGCCTGGCGCGCGGTCAGGTGACCGAAGTTGGTGGCCAGCTCGCGTTCGGAGGACAGGTACGTCGACTCGATCACGAGCAGGTCCGCTCCGTCGGCGAGTTTGAAGACGCCCTCGCAGAGCCGGGTGTCCATCACGAAGGCGAACCGTTGCCCGGGACGCGGTTCGCTCACCTGCTCGATCGTCACCGTCCGCCCGTCGACCACGATCGACCCGGACTGCTGCAGCCGGCCGACCGCGGGCCCGGCAACGCCGTACCGGGCCAGCTCTTCCGGCAGCATCCGGCGACCGTCCGGCTCGATCAACTGGTAGCCGAAGGACTCGACGGAGTGCTCCAGCCGGCGTACCCAGAGCTGACCGAACGACCCGACCGAGAGCAATCCGTCCTCGTCGATCGGCTCCTCGCGGAGATCGGCCCGCTCGAAGAACGACGCGGCGTACCGGAGCCGGGTGAAGTAGTCCTGCCCGGAGGCCGGGTAGTGCGCGTGCACGGGATGCTGCACGTCGTCGAGCGACAACCGCTGCACCACACCCGGTACGCCGAGGCAGTGGTCGCCGTGGAAGTGGGTGACGCAGAGCCGGGTGATCGCGGTCGCCGGCACCCCGGCGTACAGCATCTGCCGTTGCGTGCCCTCCCCCGGATCGAAGAGGAAGCCCTCGGAATCCCAGCGCAGGAAGTAGCCGTTCTGGTTGCGCTCTCGCGACGGCACCTGACTGCCGGTGCCCAGCACAACCAATTCACGCACGGCCACACAGTACTTCGTCAGCCCAGCGCGGCCACCAACGTTTTCGCCGAGATGTTGCCGCCGCACGACACCACTGCCACCCGCTGACCTTTGAGATCGGTACGCCGGGCGGCCGCGAACGCCATCGCCGCCGAGCCCTCGATCAACTGGTGCTCGGTGTCGATCACGGTTCTCAGCGCGTCCCGGATCTCGTCCTCTTCGACCAGGACCCACTCGTCGACCAAGGAACGGCAGAGGTCGAAGGTGATCGCGCCGGGCTCGACGTTGCCCGCCGTACCGTCCGAGAGAGTTGGTTTGCCGTCCAGCTCGATGATCCTGCCGGCATCTATCGATTCGGCCATGGCGGCGTCCGCAGCCGGCTGTGCGCCGTACACCTTGAGGTCGGGCAGGTGCCGCTTGAGGACGGCGGCCATCCCGCTGACCAGGCCGCCTCCGCCGACCGCGATGAAGACGGCGTCGAGCCGCTGCCCGTCGAGCTGCTCCAGGATCTCGACCGCGGCGGTGCCCTGTCCGGCGATGATCTCGGGATCGTTGTACGGCGAGATGTAGGTCCAGCCTTCAACGTCGGCTTCCGCCCGGGCGCGGGTCTCGTTGGCGCCGGAGTCGGTGCCGACGCTGCGGACCTCGACGCCGAACCGCTTGATCGCCGCGACCTTGCTCGGCGACGCGTTCTCCGGGACGTAGACGATCCCGTGCCCGCCGAGGGTCGCGAGGGCGTTGCTCACGCCGAGCCCGTGGTTGCCGGTCGAGGCGGTCACCACGCCGGCCTTCCGCTGCTCGTCGGTCAGCGAGAGCACTTTGGCCAGCGCGCCGCGGGCCTTGAACGAGCCGGTGCGCTGGCGATGCTCACACTTGACCAGCACTTCGGCTTGAAGCTCGTCGCTGAGTGCGCCGAAGGTCTCGAACGGGGTGATCGGCAGGTGCTCCCTCAGTTGCTTCGCCACCGCTTCCGAACGATCGGCCACTGCATCCGGCGTGAGATTCATAGGTATAGCTTGTCCCATCAACGACACCTGCTTCGGAGGCGGCGGATGGGAACTGAGCCACTGTGGACCGGCTACCGGTTTCGTGCGGTCGACGCCGACGGCTGGACGACGTTCTGGCGACTCGATCCGCGCGAGCAACCGTTCGAGCTGACCGACTGGACCGGGAATCCCGAGCGGCCGGGGCACCGGTTGTGGTCCAGGGCGGCGACTCCCGCAGGAGTACGGGCCGGCTGGCAGACCTCGGCTGTTGCTGTGACGCTGGAGGTCCGGGCTGCTCCGGATGTCTCGGGCGAGATCGCGCCGGTCGACTTTTTGGTTGGCGGGGAGCTGCATCGGCGTACCGAAGTACAGGCTGGTGAGCAGCGGATCCGGGTCGAGCTACCGGACGGTCCGCTCGATTTGGAGATCTGGTTGCCGCAGGCGGGTGCCATCGAAGTACGGGAAGTGGCTTTCGAGGGTGATGCAGTGCCGCAGCCGCCTAGCGGGCCGCGGTGGATCACCTATGGCAGCTCGATCACTCAGTGCTCCGGCGCTTACGGACCGTCCGAGACCTGGCCGGCATTGGTGGCGCGCAAACACCAGTGGGACCTGGTCATGCTCGGACTCTCCGGCGAGTGCCACCTCGACCCGATCGCGGCGCGGACGATCCGGGACACCCCAGCGCGTCTCATCTCGCTGTGCCTAGGCATCAACATCTACGGCGGCGAGACCTACAGCGGGCGAACGCTCCCCGGCCAGGTCGAGGCATTCCTGTCGACCGTCCGCGACGGCCACCCGCACACCCCCATCGTGGTCATCACCCCCCTCACCGCCCCGAACCTCGAAGGCAAACCGAACGCCCTCGGCCTCACCCTCGACGACATCCGCGCCCTGGTCGAACTAGGCGCCCGCACCCGGAACGACCCAGACCTCCAACTCATCGACGGCCGCACCATCCTCACCCCCGAAGAGGCCCAGACCCTCTACGCCGACGACGTCCACCCAGGCCCCGACGGCTACCGCCTGATCGCCGACCGCCTGGCGCCCCTACTCACCCTGCCGCTCTAGTCACCCGGTAGAGAAACTTCACCTCAGTAGGTAGTGCGGTCCCAGCTGGCACGAAAGGCTGCCTCGTTCAGTCTTGTGTTCCACAGCCGCCGGGTGCGATCGGTGGGATGCAATTGAAAGCCCATCCGACTCACCTCGTCGTACCAGCAGAACGTCTCGATCTTCGCGGTACCGAGTTCGCGAACCTCGTCGAGCGCAGGGGCAAGATCCGAGTCGGACGTGGCGAGGATGACCAGATCTGTCGCCGGGTCGTTCGCCTCGCGCACAGCGGCCAAGGCACACAAGACGTCAACGCCCTTCTCGCGGGGCGTCCCCATCACAATCTTCTTGCCGTCGTGGTCTGTGGCGTGTCTACCAGTAGCGTCTCGCTGGTAGTCGTATTTCAGCGGACGCAGGGTGACCTGGACACGTCTGTCGCGTTCCCACTGAGACTTCTGCGCCTGGTTCCGGGCGTATCCCTCCGGATCGTGGACCGCAGAGGGCTGGCCCCGATACACCAGGACACGGCGCAGAACGGCTAGAGCCATTCCCGGCTTCTGCAGTCTGTTGCGAGCGACGAGCAACTGCCCTGCGAAAAGCAGCGGGTCGACCAACGTTTCGTGCTTCGGCATGCATCGCGTGGAATCGAACAGACCATGCCCGGTGAGGTGCACATTCTGATAGTCGACGATGACCGACGCGCGCAGTCCCGCGCCCATGAAATCCCCCAGGATCTAAAAAGCCCCACCAGTCCCGGAGGACGGTGGGGAGTTAGAGCAATATCTTGACACCCGATGTGACGGACAGTCAACTCGGCGTCCGACCGATCTTACTGAGCGCAACCAGGCGAACATCTGCGCTGGCGCTTGATAGATCCCGAAGGTTTTCAAGTGCCAGCGCAGAGTCCGATGGATCAATTGAGGCTGGTGCCGAGGGCCTGCCAGTCGAGGACTGGGGCTGCCAGGTCTCGGATGGTGGCTAGGAGGCCTAGGCGGGCGGCGCGGACCTCGGGGTCTTCGGCCATGACGAGGATTTCTTCGAAGAAGTTGGTGATGGGTTCGACGAGGACCTCGGTGGCGGTGACGAAGTCGGCCAGGCCGGTGGGGGCGGCGCCGACCTTCTGGACGGCTTCGTGCAGGACGACCTCGGCCGGCTCGGTGAGCTTGGCGGCGTCGTAGACCGCGTTGGTGTCGGCGGGGACGATCCGGCGGGCCCGTTGGAGGACCGCGACCAGGTCGGCGAAGCCGGGAGTGGTGACCTGGCGCTTGAGTTCGGCCAGGGTCTCGTCGGCGATCGCGGGGGCCTCGGCGAGCGGTAGGACGGCGGCGACCTGGAGGTGGTCGTCGCCGCGGTCGAGGACCTGCTGCTCGTACCGCTTGACGGTGAAGTCGGCCACGTCGGCGAGCGACTCGTCCTTCACCTCGATGCCCTGGGCAACGATCTGCTCGGCGGCGGCGGCCAGCCCGACCGGCAAGGTGATCGCGCGCAGCTCCGGGTGTTCGCGCAGGATCGCGACGACACCGGCCGCGGCCCGGCGCAGGGCGAACGGGTCCGAGCTACCGGTCGGCTTCGCACCGATCGCGAACAGCCCGGCCAGCAGGTCGAAGCGGTCGGCCAGCGCGAGCAGTGCACCCGGCGTCGTCGCCGGCACCGGGTCGCCTGCGGAGCGCGGCAGCTCCATGTCGAACAACGCCTGCGCGACAGCCTCGCTCTCGCCACTGCGGCGCGCGTACTCGCGAGCCATCGTGCCGGCCAGGCTGGTCAGCTCGACGACCATCTGCGACCCGAGGTCGAACTTCGCCAGCTCGGCCGCGCGCTGCAGGGTCTTGAGGTCATCGCCTTCGAGCTCGACTACCGAGCCCAGCTTCAACGCGACAGCAGCGATCCGGTCGGCGCGCTGCGCCATCGAGCCGAGCCGCTCCTCGAACGCGAGCTTGCCGAGGCCTTCCTTCATCGCCTCCGGCGTGGTCTGCAGATCGGCGCGCCAGAAGAAGGCGGCGTCCTCGTAACGGGCCCGCAGTACGCCCTCGTTGCCGTTGCGGACCGTTGCTTCCTTGACGGAACCGTTGGCCACGGCAACGAAGTGCGGGAGCAGCTTGCCGTCTGCGTCGCGCACCGGCAGGTACCGCTGGTGCTTGCGCATCACCGTGGTGAGGATCTCGGCCGGCAGGTCCAGGTAGTCGGGCGAGAAGTTGCCCAGGATCGCCGTCGGTTCCTCGATCAGGTTGACGATCTGGTCGAGCAGCGCGGACTCGGCCGCGAAGTCGACGAAGCCGGTGACCTCGGCGGCGAGCCGCTCGGACGCCTCGACGATCGACTGCCGGCGCTTGGCCGGGTCGGCCTCGATGCCGTGGATCCGGAGCAGGTCGAGGTAGCCCTCGGCCGCGGCGATCTCGACCGTCGGCTGCGCGGCCGTGCGGTGTACGCGCGTGGTCCGGCCGGCGGCCAGCGTCGACACCGACGACCGGGATGACCTGGTCACCGAGCAGCGCCACCAGCCAGCGGACCGGCCGGGTGAACGACAGCTTGGCGTCGTTCCAGCGCATGTTCTTGTCCGACCGCAGCCCGCTGACGATCTCGGCCAGCAGACCGCTCAGTACTTCGGCAGCGCCGCGACCCGGGTCGGGCTTGGTCACCGCGACGTACTCGACGCCGTCGACGACGAGGTCGTGCAGCTCGCTGACGTCGACGCCCTGACCGCGGGCGAACCCGGCGGCCGCCTTCGTAACGTTGCCCTCGGCATCGAATGCCGCGGCCTTCTTCGGGCCGCGGTTGACCTTCTCGGCATCCGGCTCACCGGACTGCACGGCCGCGACGAAGGCGACCACCCGGCGCGGGGTCGCGTACGTCGTGACGTCGCCGTGGCCCAGCCGGGTCGCGGCCAGCTTCTCGGTCAGCGCGGCCTTGACCGCCTCGGCCGTCTTGGTGACCTCCGACGGCGGCATCTCCTCGGTGCCGATCTCGAACAGCAACTGCCGGGTGCCGCTGATCACCGGGAACTCGGTCGGCTCCGCCACCGCCGCCGGCAGCTCGGCGATCCCCAGCGGGTGCTCCAGCTCGGTACGCCGCTCCGCCCACAGCTGGGCGACCTCGCGGGCCAGCGTGCGCATCCGGCCGAACGCCTTCGCGCGTTCCGTCGTACTGACCGCGCCGCGGGCATCGAGCACGTTGAAGGTGTGCGAGCAGCGCAGCACGTGGATGTGCGCCGGGACCGGCAGGCGCGCGTCGAGCATCCGGCGGGCCTCGGCGGCGTACTCCTCGAAGAGCCGCTTCTGCGACTCGACGTCGGCGTCGTCCAGGTAGTACCGGCTCATCTCGTACTCGGCCTGGCCGAACGCCTCGCCGTACGAGATGCCCGGCGCGTAGGCGATCTCCTTGAAGTGCGAGACGCCCTGCAGCGCCATCATGATCCGCTCGATGCCGTAGGTGATCTCCACCGACACCGGGTCCAGCGTCATCCCGCCGGCCTGCTGGAAGTAGGTGAACTGGGTGATCTCCAGCCCGTCCAGCCAGACCTCCCAGCCGAGACCCCAGGAGCCGGTCGCCGGGTTCGCCCAGTTGTCCTCGACGAACCGGACGTCGTGCGCGTCGATGTCGATGCCGAGCACCTCGAGGCTGGCCAGGAACAGCTCCTGCGGGTTGCCCGGGTCCGGCTTGAGCACCACCTGGAACTGGGTGTGCGTCTGCAGCCGGTTCGGGTTCTCGCCGTACCGGGCGTCGTCGGGGCGCACACTCGGCTCGACGTACGCGACCCGCCACGGCTCCGGACCGAGCACCCGCAGGATGGTCGCCGGGTTCAGCGTGCCGGCACCGACCTCGGTGTTGAACGGCTGCACCACCATGCAGCCCCGGTCGGTCCAGTACTTCGTCAGCGCGAGCAGCGCGTCCTGCATGGTGAGCACGACAACAACCTCAGGTTCGGTCGAATTGCGGGGATCGAGAGAGCTGAAGTCTATTCGTCCCGAGCGGGTGGTCGCGCACGCATGACCCCGACCAGGACTAGGTCGAGCAGGCGGTCGGCCTGGGCGGTGTCCCGTTCGGCCGCCAGCGAGATCGCGTTGACGAGCTTCAGCAGGTCGTCGATCTCGACGTTCGCGCCGACCGAGCCCTGGTCCCGGGCGTTGGACAACAGCCGGTCGCCGGCGGTCCGGATCCGCTCGTGGACGTCCGAACCGGCTTCGGCGCTCATCATCAGGGCGGCGCCGAGACCACGGTTCGCGGTGGCGTGGCGGACCATGCTGTGCAGCCATTTGGCCAGTGACCGGCCGCGGTCCGGTTTCCTGAGCAAGGTTTCGGCTTCCGCGCAGACGTGGTCGATGCTGCTGAGGAAGACCTCTTCGAGCAGCTTCTGGCGACTGCCGAAATGCCGGTGCAGGGTCGCGGACCCGACCTCGGCCCGGCGGGCGATCTCCTCCATCGACGCCTCGGCGCCCTGCTCGGCGACGACCTCGGCCGCGACGGCGATCAGCCGCTCGTAGTTGCGCCGCGCATCGGCCCGCATCCGCCGAACTCCCTTGCTAAGTGGGGTGGTCCCCCATATCTTAGCCGGAGATAACCGGGGGGCCACCCCACTTGTGAGGAGTTCGGTATGCGGATCGGAATGGCTTTTGGTGATGTGCGGGGCGCGCTGCCGCTGGCAGAGATCGGCGACCAGGTGGCGGCGGCCGCAGCGGCTGGGTTCTCCACTGCCTGGTTCGCGCAGGCGCTTGGCTGGGATGCGCTGACCAGCATCGCTGTGGCGGGCCGGGTGGAGGGGATCGAATTCGGTACTGCGGTGGTGCCGACGCCGCAGCGGCATCCACTGGTGCTGGCGAGCCAGCGGCCAGATCTCCGTCACCGCAGGCGATCCGAGCCGGGGCGATGGGGCCGGTCTGGGTGATGCGGGCGAGCTCGTGCCGCCACCCGCTGTGTTGGTGGCGGCGCTTGGAGCGGGGATGCTGCGGGTCGCTGGGGAGGTTGGAGACGGCGCGATCACCTGGATGACCGGGCCACGGACGTTGGCGGAGCACGTAGTACCGACGATCACGAAGGCGGCGGCCGAGGCGGGGCGTCCGGCGCCGCGGGTGGTCGCGGGACTGGCTGTTTGGGTCACCGACGACGAAGCCGCCGCGCGGGAATGGTTCGGACGGCAGTACGCGATGGCCGGCCAGGTTCCGGAGTACCGGGCAAGGCTCGACCGTGAAGGCGTCGACTCTCCGGCCGAGCTGCTGTTCACCGGTAGCGAGGCGTCGGTGGCCCGCTCCATCGAACGGCTCGAGGAGACCGGCATCACCGATCTGATGGCCACTCCCGTCGGTCCGCCGCAAGCTCAGCAGCGCACCACCCAGGCCCTGGCCGCGCTCCTCACTCCTCATCCTTAGGGGCCTCCTGCGCGGCTACGCTTCGAAGATCGTTCCGCCGATGAGGGGTTTCGCAATGGTCGAGGATCTACCTGCCCAGCTTGCCCGGACGAGGTATTTCCAGGCCGGGGCGGTGAGCGGGCTCGCGATCTCCGGACGGTTCGTCACCTTCCTGCGCGACGGCGCGCTCTGGGCCTTCGACACGGCGGACAGCCAGGAGCGGCGCGTCGCGGCGGCAGCGCAGTACCGGGCTGGTGTTGGCGGCGTAGTGACGGTGTTGCAGGACTCGGAGTTGTTCGTGGTGGACCTGGCGGCCGACGAGGTCCGGCAGTTGGCCGTGGGCAAGGTCGAGACGGGCGCGATCGATCCGACCGGGCGTGCGGTCGCCTTTGTTCGCGAGCGCGCGTTGTGGGTGGTCGATGCGGACGGCGCGAACGAGCGGGTGCTGGTCGAACCGGAGGACGCGGACGTGAGTTGGGGGCTGCCCGAATTCACCGCCTGGATGTCGATGGAGCGGACCGAGGGGTTCTGGTGGGCGCCGGACGGGCAGCGGCTGCTCGTCGCGCGGGTGGACGAGACTCCGGTCGAGATCTGGTACCAGCCGGATCCGCTGCGGCCCGACGTACCACCGAAGCCGATCCGCTATCCGGCGGCAGGCACGCACAACGCGGACGTCAGCCTGTATCTCGTCGACCTCGACGGGCAGCGGGTCGAGGTGGAGTGGGATCGCGAGCGGTTCGAGTATCTGGTCCAGGCCGACTGGTCGGGCGAGCGTCCGCTGATCGCCGTCCAGACTCGTGACCAGAAGACGCTTTGGCTCCTCGATGTCGACCCGGCCACCGGCGCCACGTCCTTGGTGCGGGAGGTGAGCGACCCGGACTGGGTGGCCGTTTGGGCTGGTACGCCGACCCGGACCGCGTCGGGCGAGGTGGTCTGGATCGAGCGTGACGCCGAGACTGACACCTACCGCCTGCTGGTGGGCGACAAGTTCGTCACTCCCCCGGGCCTGCAGGTGCTGGAGATCCCTGGCGTCTCCGGTGAAACCGTCAGGTTCCTGGGCCAGACCGAGGCGACCGAGATACATCACTACAGCTACGACGGCGAGGTTCGCCAGCTTTCCGAAGGCGCCGGGGTGCACACCGGTCGCGTGGCCGACGGCATCACGGTCGTCGACAATCGCACGCTCGACGGCCGCCGGATCACCGTCAACGGCCGGCCGTTGCAGGACACGACCGAGCAGCCGGTCGTCGATCTACGGATGGAACTGGTCAAGGTGGGGCCGTCGGAACTCCGCACCGCCGTCTTCCGGCCGTCCTGGCACGAGCCCGGTTCCAAGCTCCCGGTGCTCCTCAGTCCGTACGCCGGGCCGGGATTCCAGCTCGTCATGGCCCGGTCGATGCCGGGGTACTTCGTCTCGCAGTGGTTTGCCGAGCAGGGCTTCATCGTGCTCAGCACCGACGGCCGCGGTACGCCGGGACGCGGGCCTGCCTGGGAGCGGGCAGTCGCGGGCGACCAGTTGTTCCCGGTGCTCGACGACCAGATCGAGGCGTTGCACGCGATCGCGGCGACCGACGACGACCTCGATCTGGATCGGGTCGCGATGCGCGGCTGGAGTTTCAGCGGCTACCTGGCGGCGGCCGCGGTGATCCACCGGCCGGACGTCTTCCACGCCGGGATCGCCGGCGCACCGGTCACGGATCTGCGGCTCTACGACTCGTACTGGAAGGAGCGCTACATGGGACACCCGACCTCCAATGCCGAGGGCTACCGCCGCTCCTCGATCGTGCCGTACGCCGACCAGCTCACCCGGCCGCTGCAGATCATCCACGGCCTGGCCGATACCAACGTCTGGCCGGTGCACTCGCTGCGCCTGGCGGCTGCTCTCGCCGCCGCCGGCAAGCCGCACGAGCTGGTCACCTTCGCCGGTCAGGGGCACGGGTTCTCCGACCCGGCAGCCGTCGAAGGCCGTCTTCGGCTCGAACTCGACTTCCTCCAGCGATCGCTTAGGGTTGCCAGGTGATGTCTCCCAGACACGCCGCAGTAGTTCTCTAAGGACCCCGTTCCTGCTCCCCGGCGCCGTACCGGCCACCGGGTGAGTTGCGCTGCCCGCTGCGTGGCAGCGCCTCCTGATCATTTCCAGCAGGAACGGGCTGATGAACTCCCCCATCGTCGTCACCGACACACTGACCGCCGACCACGCACTCCGACTGATCCACCAGGGCTCTCGCTTGCTCTGGGAGGGCGACTTCCAGAACGCCAAACAGTTGCTCATCGCACTAGACCGTCGCCTGAAACCACCACCAGCAAGGACTTTTCACCAACACCGCCGCCAACAGTCCCGCCGCGCCCGCATCCTCAATTCGTTGCTAATAGCAATGGATAACCAGTACTGCGTACCGCTGCGCCGAGCACCCGACCTCCGAACCGCCTGCCTGGAGGCTTACGGCCCGGCTGGAGGCCCCAGCGTCGTCCCACTACGCGAACTGCTGGGCGTCGCCGGCGCACACCAATGGCGCCGGCGAGGCATCCCAATCCCGGCCCTTGGCGAACGAATCCATCCGTACTACGGAGTCTTCGCACCGACCCGTTCGGAATACATCGACCTGGTCGCCACAGCTGAACTGCCGGGCGCTGTCGGGACCGCCTTCGACATCGGGACCGGGTCCGGAGTACTTGCCGCGATTCTTAAGCGGCGCGGGATCGGGCGGGTGATCGCCACGGATACGAGTCCCCGGGCGATCGCCTGCGCGAGCGACAACCTGCGACGCCTCGGGCTTGCCGATCAGGTGCAGGTGCAGCAGACGGATCTGTTCCCCGACGGCAGGGCCGATCTCATCGTCTGCAACCCACCCTGGATCCCGGCCCGGCCGATCTCCCTGCTCGATCACGCCGTCTACGACGAGAACAGCCGCATGCTGCGCGGCTTCCTGGCTGGGCTCACCGACCACTTGCGGGCGAACGGCGAGGCCTGGCTGATCCTCTCCGACCTCGCCGAACACCTCGCCCTCCGAACCCGCACCGAACTCCTCACCCTCTTCACCCAAGCCGGACTGGTTGTAACGGGCAAGACAGACATCCGCCCAACCCACCCCCGCAGTACGGGTGGCGAAGGATTCCTCCAGCGCGCTCGGGGGCGGGAGGTCACCTCGCTGTGGCGGCTTCGGAAGGTCAGCTGATTTCGTGGAGGTGGGCTTCTACCCAGGTGCGAAGGGAGGAGAGCGGCACGGAGACGCTGTTGCCGAGGGGGGTCAGGGAGTACTCGACGTGGAGCGGGACGGCCGGGTAGATCTCGCGGTGCAGGAAGCCGCTCTCTTCGAGGCGGCGGAGGGTGCCGGTAAGGACCTTGGGGCTGATGCCCTGAAGGCGGCGCTGGAGCTCGCCGAAGCGGAGTGGGCCGTCCTCGAGCGCGCCGATGGCGAGGGCGGCCCATTTGTTCGCGAGCAGGTCGAGGACGTCGCGGCACGGGCACTGTGCGGCGTACACGTCGTGCTTGTCGTGCACGCCGGTCGAGCAGGTGGCGGTCATCCGGCGAGCTCCTTCGCGGTAGTACTTCCCAATGGATAGTAGCAGTCCTTGCGGGAAAGTAGGGCCCTGGAGATAGCGTCCTGAGCCCAAGCAACCCACCAGGAGGACAGCAATGAAGGCGATCAGCCAGGACGAGTTCGGCGGCCCCGAAGTACTGAAGGTGGTCGAGCTGGAGCGACCGCAGCCGCTGCCGACCGAAGTACTGGTTCGCGTCCACGCGGCCGGCGTCAACCCGGTCGACTACAAGAGCCGCGAGGGTGGCGGGATGGCCGGCGTCCTCGGCGAACCGCCGTTCGTGCTCGGCTGGGACGTGTCGGGGGTCGTCGAGGAGGTCGGGTTCGGCGTGCACACGGTCGAGGTCGGCGACGAGGTGTACGGGATGCCCTGGTTCCCGCGGGCCGCTTCGGCGTACGCCGAGTATGTGACCGCGCCGGCCCGGCAATTCGCGAAGAAGCCGGCGAATCTCAGTCACGCCGAGGCAGCCGCGATCCCGCTGGCCGGTCTCACCGCGTGGCAGATCCTGACCGCCGCGGCTTCGCTGGAGAAGGGGCAGCGAGTCCTCATCCACGCTGCGGCGGGCGGTGTCGGGCACCTGGCGGTGCAGTTCGCGAAGCACCTCGGCGCTTTTGTGATCGGGACGGCGAGCAAGGAGAAGCACGATTGGCTGCTCTCGCTCGGCGCGGACGAGGTGATCGACTACCACTCGACCTCCGTCGAGGACGCGACCGGCGACCTCGATCTCGTGGTGGACCTGATCGGCAGCGAGACGACCCTGGCCCAGTCGGTGAAGGTACTCAAGCCGGGTGGCCTGCTGGTCGCAGTACCGGGTGGAACTTCGCCCGAGCTGCTCGCGGCGGCCGAGGCTGCCGGCGTACGGGCCAAGCCTTTCCTGGTCGAGCCGGACGGGCATGCGCTCGGCGAGATCGCGGCGCTGGTCGAGGCCGGCGAGGTCCGGATCGAGGTCGAGCAGGTCTTCGCGCTCGCCGAGGCCGCCGCGGCGCACCGGCAGCTGGCGACCGGCCGGACCCGCGGGAAGCTGGTCCTCGACGCCATCAGCTGATCTGCTGGACCTCTCGTGTGGGTCTGCGGGGCGGATATGTGAAGCTGGGGAGGTGAGCCCGGCGACCGTGTGAAATACGCGCCGCCGGGCACCGGTCGGGTACATCAGGTGGGTTTGGAACCGCGTGGTGACTTGACCTCAACCGTGGTTGAAGTTTCAAGCTGGTGTCGCTGCCAGAGGACACCGCAGATATTCGGCCCCCCGGGCCCTGACGAAGGAGCAGAGTTGACCACGTACACGCTGCCGGATCTCGGCTACGACTACGGCGCGCTCGCGCCGAACATCGCCGGCGAGATCATGGAGCTGCACCACTCCAAGCACCACGCCACCTACGTGAAGGCGCTGAACGACACCCTCGAGAAGCTGGCCGCGGCCCGCGAGAGCGGCGACTTCGGCGCCATCGTCGGGCTGGAGAAGACGCTCGCCTTCAACCTGGGCGGCCACGTCAACCACTCGATCTTCTGGAAGAACCTGTCCCCGGACGGTGGCGACAAGCCGGACGGTGAGCTGGCGGCCGCGATCGACGACTCGTTCGGCTCGTTCGACGCGTTCCAGGCGCACTTCACCGCCGCGGCGACCACGATCCAGGGCTCCGGCTGGGCGATCCTGGCCTGGGACGCGCTGGGCGGCGGGCTGCTGATCCACCAGCTGTACGACCAGCAGGGTCAGCTGCCGGTCGGGCAGATCCCGGTCGTCATGCTGGACATGTGGGAGCACGCCTTCTACCTGCAGTACAAGAACGTGAAGCCGGACTACGTCAAGGCCTGGTGGAACGTCGTGAACTGGGCCGACGCCGCCGCGCGCTTCAACGCCGCCCGCAGCAACGCCGGCGGTCTCATCACCGTCGCCTGATCACCTCGTTGCGTCCGAAGAACTGGTGATCCCCACCTCTTCTTCGGACGCAAAGCGGTGTCAGCGTTGGCCGCGGCCGCTGGCGAGGCGCTCGACGGCCTTGGTGATGCGGTTCTGCCGGGTCTCCGGCTTCTTCGCCTCCTCGATCCCGAGCACGAACCAGCTCCGCTGGCTGTACGACAACCCGTCGAAGAACGCCCGCGCCTTCGGCTCCGCATCGAGCGCCGCCCCGAAGTCCTCCGGTACGGCGAGCTCCCGCGGCGCCGTGTCGAGTTCCAGCTCGACCTCGATCTCGTCGCCACCGCTCAGCCCGGCCGCAGCGCGCCGCTCCGCGTTCACCCCGACCATGAACTTCCCGCCCATCACCGCGACGGTACTGCGATAGGTGTATCCGTTCACGGTCACCTTCACCGCCGGCTTCTTGCTCTTTCCGAGCGCCGCGATCACCCCAGGCGGGATCTCGATCCCCGTCTTCGTCGTCCCGAGCAACACGGTCGTGAACTTCATCGCGCACCTCCGCCGAAGAATTCGGTGATCACCGGCGCGATCGCCGTCGCCTTGATGATGTGCATCTGACCGGGAATCACCAGATGAGCCGCTCCCGGTACCGCGTCAGCCGTCGCCTTCACCGCGGTACGCATCGACTCCGGGCTCTTCCCACCGCTGGCGACCAGGACCGGGATGGTGATTCCGGCCCATTGCGAAGCGTCCAGCGGCTGACCGAACGCGTTCTCACCGACGACCTCAGCGTCGTACGGAAGAGTGTGTGCCACCGCCTTCATCCCCTTCCAGCCCGGCATCAGCTTCATCATCGCGACCATGATTCCGGGCAGCCCGATGCCCTTCGTCATGAAGTACTTGATCGCGTCGCCGGGCTTGGCTGCGTCGCTCAGGGCGCGCATGTCGGCGGCCCAGGTCCGCGGGATCGGCTTGCGGCTGTCGTCGACCACGAACGGCGCCTCGAACACGACGGCCTTGCTGATCGGCAGGCCGGCCGCGGCAGCGCGCAGTACGAGCGCACCACCGGACGACGTGCCGTACACGTACGCCATACCGCCGGCCGCCTCGATCACCGCAGCCAGGTCCTCGATCTCGCGCTCGACCTCGTAGACCTCCGCGTCACCGCTGTCGCCCCGGCCGCGCCGGTCATAGTTGTAGACCGTGTAGTCCCTGGCGAGTTCCTTCGCGAGGTCCGGCATCGGACCCTGCGCGCGACTGCACAACGCGCCGTCGACGAGAACCACCGCGGGCCCGTCACCAGTGCGGTCGTACGCGATCGTGGTCCCGTCCTTCGAGACCACCTTGCCGGAAGTGATGGTGTTCATGCGAAGCACTCCTTCAGTGCGAGCGCCAGGACGGCGTCGGGGTTGTGCTGAGTTCGGAGGATGCGGTGGCTCACCAGTTTGAGCACAGCCGCGGCCGGAATGCTGTAGATGTACGGCGGCTCGCAGACGGCCAGCTGGTTCACCGGCCTGCCCGCTGCCGTCGCCAGTAGCGCCAGGGCGGCGCCGGACGACGTTGCGTAGAGGTGAGCCGAGCCGCCCGCGACCGCGAAGATCGCGTCCAGGTCCTCGAACTCGCGCTCGATCTCTGTGCCGTGGGTACCGCCACTGTCACCGCAGCCGCGCCGGTCGTAGTTGTAGACGGTGAAGCTCTCCGCCAGCAGCGCTGCCAGTCCGGTGCTCGCCACCCGATCGCAGGTATCGCCGGAGACGAGCACTACTGCGGGCCCGTCCCCGAGGCGGTCGTAGGCGATCACCGTGCCGTCCGCCGAAATGACCTTGTTCATCCTGAGCTCCTCAGCCGATCAGACCCGGCGTTCCTCACCCGGTCTCACCACTGCGTCGAACACCCCGGCCCTGGATCGACAGAATCCCGCAGACGTCTTTTCAGGCGGCATCTCCGCCAGATCAGCCGGCGCCAGTCCGCCTGCGCAGTCGGCTCGGCAGGCGGCGCAGTCGGCTCAGCAGGCGGCAGCTCGGTCCAGCAGGAAGGCGCGTTCGCGCTCGTTGCGGGTCAGGCTCGCGGCCCGCTCGAACTCAGCCTTGGCCTCATCCACGCGGCCGAGCTTGAACAGCAGGTCGCCGCGCACACTCGGCAGCAGGTGGTAGTCCTTCAACGTCGGCTCGTCGAGCAACTCGTCGACCGCCGCGAGACCGCGCTCCGGCCCGAATGCCATCGAGATCGCCACCGCCCGATTGAGCTCGACGACCGGCGACGGAGTGACTTGAGCGAGTACGGCGTACAGGCCGGCGATCCTTGCCCAGTCGGTGTCCTCGGCCTCGGCGGCGCGGGCATGGCAAGCCGCGATCGCCGCTTGGAGAAGGTACGGGCCGGGTGGTTCGTCGGTCGAGAACGCGCGGTCGATGCTCTCCAGGCCGCGCCGGATCAGCAGGCGGTCCCAGCGGCGGCGGTCCTGGTCGAGCAGCAGGATCGGCTCGCCTTTCGGGCCGGTCCGCGCGGTGGCTCGCGATGCCTGCAACTCCATCAGGGCGACCAGTCCGTGGACCTCGGATTCGTTCGGCATCAGCTCCGCGAGCAGCCGGCCGAGTCGCATCGCCTCGTTGCAGAGCGTCGGGCGCATCCAGTCGTCGCCGGCGGTTGCGGAGTACCCCTCGTTGTAGATCAGGTAGATGACTTCGAGCACGGAGGAGAGCCGATTGATCAGGTCCTCACCGGTCGGTACTTCGAACTCGACCTCGGCCTTGGCAAGATTCCGCTTCGCGCGCACGATCCGCTGCGCGATCGTCGCTTCCGGGGCCAGGAACGCCCGGGCGATCTCGTCGGTCTTGAGCCCGCCCAGGAGCCTCAGCGTCAGCGAGACTCTGGCGTCCGTGGTGAGCACCGGGTGGCAGGCGGTGAAGACCAACCGGAGGAGATCGTCCTCGATGGTGTCCTCGAGGATCGCTTCGACGTCGTCCTCGACGCTGTCGCCGTCGATCTCGAGCTGGTGCCCCATCTCGACGAGCTTGCGCTGGTACGTGTCCTTGCGCCGGATCAGGTCGATCGCGCGCCGCTTGGCAATCGCCGTCAGCCAGGCCCCTGGATTACTCGGCACACCGGACTCCGGCCACTGCTCCAACGCAGCCACCAGCGCGTCCTGAGCCAGCTCCTCCGCCAGCCCGACATCCCGCACAATCCGCGCAACCCCGGCAATGATCCGCGGCGCCTCGATCCGCCACACCGCATCAATCGCCCCATGCGCGTCCGTAACCGTCACCCACCCGATAGAACAGCACCCCCGGGGTCAAGGCAACCAACGCGTCTTCCCGCAGGACCCGGGATCCGAGATCTGAACCGGAGGCTTGGACACCAACCTGAGGGTCTGGACATGAAAATACATGTCCAGACCCCGTACTTGCTGTCCAAGGTTCCGGCAGCCGCCTAGACCCCCGCGCTCAGCTCTGGAAGAGGTCCGAGTCCGGGCTGAAGTCCGCTTCCTCAACCACCCGGCGGACCTCGATCTCCCCATCGAGCGCCTCAGACAACCGAGCCGCCCACTCCACCGCCTCGTCCTTGCTCCGGACATCGACCACGATGATCCCCCCGATCAACTCCTTGGTCTCCGCAAACGGCCCATCCGTCACCGTCCGCTTACCCCCCGAGACCTTCACCCGAGCCCCCAGCGAACTCCGGTGCACCCCCTCCGCAAACAACAGCACCCCAGCCTTGGAAAGATCCTCAACCACCTTGCCGACCCCCTCGGCAACCTCCTGACTCACCATCTTCCCAGCCTCGGTGTTGTCATCCGCCTTGTTGATGATCATGTAACGCATCGCTGAACTCCCTCGTCGATTCCGTAGACCACTTACTCTCACGTCGACCAGGTCATCCAAAGATCGACACACCTCTCACCAGAGATTCTGACCATGTCTCCCCACGCCGCTAGGCAGCTGTCAGCTGGGGAAGGCTTGTTGGTAGAGGGTGCGGAGGTCGGGGTTGCTGGGGGCGGACTCGCCGCAGGTGCTGACCTGGCCGTTGGTGGCGGTGACCAGGTAGCTTTCGCCGGCCTTGAAGTCGACTCCCAGGAGGGTCGCTACGGCGTCGGAGTCGGACTGAACCTCTACCGTGTCGGCGGTGCCGCCGTGGTACCAGTGGTCGACATGGAGGGTGACGAGTTCGCCGTTGACTGCAGTCGCCGTGCCTTCGAAGGCGACCTGCATCCGGCGGATGTCGCCGACCTCGACTGCTCGGCACTTGCCGGTCGCGCCGCTGCCGACCGTCAACTTGAGCGGAGCAGTCGCGGTCGAGGGCGGGCTCGCGACCGGCTGGTTGTTGGTGTCGTTGCCGGCGAGGCCCCATCCGATACCGCCGGCCGCGATCAGAGCAGCGGATGCAGCGGCGATCAGCCACCGACGGCGGCGTACGGGAGGAGTGCTGGGGCGGGGCTGGGTCTGGGTAGCCATGGTTGCCTCCAAGAGGCGATCGAGGTCGGGCTCGGGGGCGCCCGGCGATGACGCCGGGTCCGCGGCCCGCAACCGGGCCAGGAGTTCGTCGTCGTTCACAGGTCGCTCCCTTCTTTGCCCAGTCTCTGTCCGGCAAGCGCGGCGTTCTTTCGTTCCAAGAAGCCGGCCAGAGATTTCTTTGCCCTGTGCAACCGAATGCTGACCGCGTTCGGCGTCAGCCCCATTACCTCCGCGATTGCCTGCGGCAACAACCCCTCCCACGCCCACAGCAACACCACCTCGCGATCAACCTCTCCTAGCGACCGCAACGCGTCATACAACTCCGCGTGATCGTCCCTTTCGACCGGTACGACGGGCGCCACGCCAACCAACTTCTCAACAAGCCGAAGCCTGCGCTTATCAGCCCGCCGAGCATTAGTCAGACACCCACGAGCAACCCCGTAACACCACGGCAAGACCCGATCGGCATCAATCGCCGTCCCATCCCCCAACCCCGGCACGTCGTCCAGCCGCCGCCACAACACCAGCAACGTGTCAGCCAGCACATCCTCAACCGAGTCCACCTCGACCCGTCGCACCAGATACCGATGAAGAGGCTCCCCCACCACCCCCACCAACACCTCGAACCGAGCTTCACGCCCCAGCATGGAAGTCACACCCCCACCTGTCCGGCACCCGACCCATTCTTTCACCGTCGAGTGCGGGCAGTTCTCCTGCCGCCGTGGTGAGTCACAAAAGACGGTCCTGCGCTGTCTTGGTTATGACAGCGAACAGAGGAGAAGAACATGACTGAGTCGTTTCCAGCGCCCGAGCATGGACTGGTAGTGACCCATTTCCTGACCGTCCGGGACGTGGCGGTCTCGCGGCAGTACTACGCGGACGTCTTCGGCGGTGAGGTCGTGCTGGCCGAGAACCCGGCGACGGTACGCGTCGCCAACACCTGGATCATCATGAACCCGGGTGGCGGGCCGACCCCCGACAAGCCCGACGTCGTCCTGACACCGCCCGAGCCCGGCGATCCGGTATCGGCGTTCCTGAATATGCGCGTCGCCGACATCGCCGCGTTCTTCGCGGCTGCCCGCGCCAAGGGGGCACAGTTCCTCACCGAACCACAAGACCGCGGCTCCGAACTGCGCTGCTACCTGCGAGACCCCGACGGCTACCTGATCGAGATAGGCCAGACGACCGGCCTGCTCCACGGAGTCACAGCCCATTGAGAGCGCCCCGATTGTCACCGCCGACGGGGTTGTTCGGTCCGGCCCGGTTTGAGCCCCGAGGAGAGGTCCTGGTTCACTACTGCTGGTCTCCGCGGCCGCCGCGTTGTACTGCTTGCGCGACTCGGCTGGATCCGGGCGTTGCGCCGGTAGTGGATGATCGCGTCCGCGTCGCCGCCATCGCACCACGATCTCCGACCAGTGGCGTCGCTCGGCCGTTTTCGAACCGTCACGCTGGGCACCTGAGGCGGGTCAAACATTCGCCGATGAGCGGGAGTGGCTGTCATGTCGATCCTGGACCGATTCAAGCGCTGGCGCGCGTCTCACGCACTCAATGAGGCAGATGCGCCCGCTGATACGACGGTGGCGATGACGAGAGCCGAAGGTGGCGACCCGCAAGGCGACACCCCGGCGACGACCGGCACCGGCTCGAGCGGTGAGTTCGTCGGCCGAGTCGCCGGCGACGAAGCGGAAACCGGGACGAGCGGCGCCGAGGCCCGAGATACCTCAACCGGCTGACCGGCACCTTGAGCAGACAACTACCTCTTGGGAGACAACGGAAATGACGGTCAAGCTGAACAAGGTCGCGTTCGATCACGCGAAGGAACTGATCGGGAAGGCGCAGACGGTCAAGGACGAGCGGGACGACTGGAGCGAGCACGCCCCCACCGCGGACCAGGAGAACGCCTACCTCGACAAACACGGGTGGAGCGACTACGCCCAGTGGTACCTCGGCATCGACACCGACATGGACAAGGAGACCAAGGGGCACTACAAGTTCCCGTACGGCGATTTCCGCCGCGTGCACCGTTGCGGCGTCATCAGCGCCGAGTCCCGCGCCGCCCAGAACGACTACGACGACATCACCAACGCAGTCGCAGAGCTCCACAAGCTCCTCGACGGTGATCACGCCTGACACATCCTGCCGCCGATCGACTGTCTGGACCGGCAGTGGAACGAGATTCTGCAGCAGCTCGCCGGTGACGTGATCGGTTGCTCGGCCCCGGAACCACGCCGGAGCAAGCCACCCGAGCCACCTGGCGCCCGGCACTTCGCTTTTCTGGTGGTCTACGACTGGACACTGCGCGTCCTGAGAGGGATCGTGCAATGGGAGACGTAGATGGCTGACTTAGCGGAACGCATCGGTGCCGGCACGGCTACTACTACGCTCCCGCGCAGGCGAAGCCTGGGCAGTGCGGTCGGCAAGTGGCTGACCACCACCGATCACAAGCTGATCGGCCATCTCTACCTGATCACCTCGTTCGCGTTCTTCCTGATCGGCGGCGTGATGGCGCTGCTGATCCGGGCCGAGCTGGCCAAACCGGGTCTGCAGATCGTGAACGAAGAGGTCTACAACCAGCTCTTCACCATGCACGGCACGATCATGCTGCTGCTGTTCGCGACCCCGCTGTTCGTCGGCTTCGCGAACGAGATCATGCCGATCCAGATCGGCGCCCCCGACGTCGCGTTCCCGCGGCTGAACATGTTCAGCTACTGGCTGTTCCTGTTCGGCGGCCTGATCACCCTCGCCGGGTTCCTGACCCCTGGCGGAGCCGCGGATTTCGGCTGGACCGGCTATGCGCCACTGTCCGGCGGCACGCGCTCACCGGGCATCGGTGGTGACCTGTGGGTGATGGGCCTGTGGATGGCCGGCCTGGGCACCATCCTCGGTGCGGTCAACTTCGTCACCACGATCATCACGTTGCGCGCCCCTGGGATGACGATGTTCCGGATGCCGATCTTCACCTGGAACATCCTGGTGACCTCGATCCTGGTCCTGATCGCCTTCCCCATCCTCGCCGCAACCCTGCTGATGCTGGAGGCGGATCGAGCCCTGGGGGCTCACGTCTTCGACGCGGCCAACGGCGGGCCACTGCTGTGGCAACACCTGTTCTGGTTCTTCGGCCATCCCGAGGTCTACATCATCGCGCTGCCGTTCTTCGGCATCATCACCGAGATCCTGCCGGTCTTCAGCCGCAAGCCCATCTTCGGGTACGTCGGCCTGGTGGCGGCCACCCTCTCCATCGGAGCCCTGTCGATCGCCGTCTGGGCCCACCACATGTTCGTCACCGGCGGCGTGAACCTCCCGTTCTTCTCCTTCATGACGTTCCTGATCGCGGTCCCGACCGGGGTGAAGTTCTTCAACTGGATCGGCACGATGTGGGGCGGATCGGTGTCGTTCGACACCCCGATGCTGTGGTCGATCGGCTTCCTGGTGACCTTCCTGTTCGGTGGTCTGACGGGCGTCATCCTGGCCTCGCCGGCGCTGGACTACCAGCTGTCCGACTCGTACTTCGTGGTCGCGCACTTCCACTACGTCGTCTTCGGCACGGTGGTGTTCGCGATGTTCGCGGGCTTCTACTTCTGGTGGCCCAAGTTCACCGGCCGGATGCTCGACGAGAAGCTCGGCAAGCTGCACTTCTGGCTGCTGTTCATCGGCTTCCACACGACGTTCCTGGTGCAGCACTGGCTGGGCGTCGAGGGCATGCCGCGCCGCTACGCGACGTACAGGGCCGACGACGGCTTCACCATCCTGAACCAGGTATCGACGGTCGGCGCCATGCTGCTGGGCGTATCGATGCTGCCGTTCCTCTACAACATCTACAAGTCGCGCAAGGCACCGCTGGTCGGTGTCGACGACCCATGGGGCTGGGGCCGGTCGCTGGAGTGGGCGACCAGCTCGCCGCCGCCGCGGCACAACTTCGAGAAGCTACCGCGGATCCGGTCCGAGAGCCCCGCGTTCGACCTGCACCATCCAGCCGTCGCGCTGATGGAGTACCCGGACAGCGGCGCCGGGCAGGACAACCTGCTGGACGCCGGCGAAGACCAGGGCCGGGTCGAGCACCTCAAAAGCAACGCCGAGACCGACAGGGACACCTGAGGGCGGCGACACCATGGCCTACAGCTTCGTCTGGCGCACAGTCTGCGCTGCACTCGGCTGTCTCGGGATCATCCTGGGGCTGATCGTCCTACCACCTGACCTGCTGATCCCGTATGTCCTGTTGACGATCGTCATCGGCATGACAGCGGCCGTCGGTCACACGTCGAGTAGCGCTGACGCCCACGATCGACGGCGAGCCAGCAGGCAGGCAGGATTTCGCGCCATGCTGCCCCTCCTGGGGCTCTTGGCCATCGCGGGCCTTGGTTTCGCCCTTGGCATCGTCGTACTGCCGCTGGCTCTGGCCGTGGTCATCACTTCACCGCCGGTCGTTCGCTGGTACGGCGACTTGGCCGGCCGGCTGCAGCCCGAGGAACTCGGTGAGTCGGCGACCAGCACGGCCGAGCTCTGCCGCCAATGGCACGACAGCTTCGAGGACCTGCAAAAGGCGATGACGCCGGCAGCTCGGTTGCGCATCGTGACAGCTCGCCAACGGTGCCTCGATGAGTTGGAACGCCGTGATCCCGACGGCCTGAACGCCTGGCTCAGCTCCACCGCCAGCGCCGCCGGCGACCCCAGCCGCTTCGTCCGGCTGGGACAATCAGACGCCCCACCCACCGACGGCTGACCACTGCTCCAGTACGCGAGCGCCGTCGACGTACGGGCACGGGATCCGACTCAGATGCTGATGCTGAGGCGTGTGATTAAGGTGCGTGTTCGGCCACGGATACCCACCACGCGACCTCAGCCAGGCACGTCTTTAGCAGGCGACGTAGGAGCGCTCGTAGGCGGCTGGCGGGGTGAAACAACCTCAGCTGTCGTCGCCGGCTGGGTGGTAGGCGCAGGCGTCGTTGAGGTCTGAGGTGGGGGGTGGTGGGGTGGTGGATTTGCCGGGGGTCGTCGACTTGCCGGGCGTGGCAGGGGTCTTCGGAGTTGCCGGCAGGTCAGAAGGCTTGGATTCCAGGGCCTTCTGGACGGTTTCGCGGAGGCCTTCGTAGTCGGGGTGGAGGTACTTGAGCTTGAGCGCCGAGACGTCGAGGTTGACGTTCGACACCGTGCCCGACTTGACCTTCAGGGCCAGTTGAACCAGGGCAGGCAGGAGTTCCTGCGGGATGTCGGTCCGGAGCAGATGCTTGCCGGCCTTTGCGATCGCCTGGTACTTCGTGATGAGAGTCGACGGGTCAGCCGCGTCGACGATGCCCTTGATCGCGCAGCGTTGGCGGATCTGGCGCTGGTCGTCGTCGGCGCCGTACCGGCCGCGGGCGAACCACAGCGCCTGGAAGCCGTTGAGGTGCTGGTTCGGACCCGGGTGCAGCCACTGGCCGGGTGGGGTGTGGGTGCTGCTCTCGCCACCCATCGCGACCTTCTCGTTGATGTTGACGGTGATCCCGCCGAGCGCGTCGACCATTTCGTCGAAGCCTTGCAGGTTGACCTGCAGGTAGTAGTCGATCTTCAGTCCGGTCGCCTCGCCGACGGACTGCTTCACCACGTCGGCGCCTTCGTTGTCCGACGGGCCGAGGATGCCGGGGTGTGCCTCGGGGATGTTCTGGTACATCGCGGTCAGCATCCACTCCAGCCGGCCTTCGAGGCTGAGTCCCTCCTTGCCGAAGCCGTCCGGGTAGAACTTGTGCAGCGGCGAGTCCTCCGGGAACGGCATGAAGGTGAGCTGGCGCGGCATCGAGATCAGTGAGGTGTCGCCGGTCTTGGTGTCGATGCTCGCCACGATCACGGTGTCGGTCCGTACGCCGATCCGCCCCTTGCCGTCGTCGCCGCCGAGCAGCAGCAGGTTCAGCCGGGGCTTGTTCTCCCACGGGTCCTTGACGTTGACCGTCTTCGGCCGGGTCGCGCTCTTGCTGTCGGCCTGGGACTGGAACACGTTCTGGACCAGCGACCGCTGCGCCATCACGTTCTCCACGCCGACGGCGGCGGGTGCCGCGATGGCGAAGCAGAGCAGGCCGACCAGTACGGCGCCGATCGCGCGGCCACCCGGACCACCCGTTGCCGGGCGCAACAACCGGTGCGAGCCGACGATCACCATGATCCAGAGCAGCGCGAGCAGGCCGATGCCGACGCTGGTGAGCAGCAACCGGCTCGGTACGACGGCTGCCGCGAGCACCTCGTCACGCCGCGTGAGCCCGACGTACACGCCGAGTCCGAGCAGCCCGAGGGTGAGGGTGAGCACGAAAGCACCCAGCCGGCGCCGGCCGCCGATGATCAGGCCGACCCCGGGCAGCAGCGCGCCGAGCAGGGTCAGCCCGAGCGAACCAGAGACGCTCCGGGAGCGGGCATGGCCCGGCCCAGCGGTACGACCCTTTGCACGGGTCGCGCGTGATCGACTCGCCATAGCTCCCCTGTCAGCGCCCTATCCAAGTGTGCGGCAGGTACCCAAGCCACACACCTCTTCAGACGCCGCAGGACCTCAAACGGTTTACTTCGCCGACTACACAGTGTCAGCCGTCAGCGAAAATCCACCCCCGGCGGCACCTTGACCGGCTGGCGCGGCGGCTCGATCGGGCGGAGCAGGCCGGCCGCGAACCAGGCCTCGACCGATTTGGCCTCCTTCGGGTTCGGCACGTAGACGACCCGGGCCATCCAGTCGTCGGCGTTGGTCCGCCGCCACTCCAGGATCAGGCCCGGCCACGGCCCACGCTCGTGGGCCGTGGCCAGCACCCAGCAGTGCCGCCGCCGGCTGTCCGGCGGCGGCTCCCGCGGATATCTCCTGTTGCTCCCCATGAGCCCAGGATCGCACATCAGTTCGATTGTTGGTCAAATTCGCGGAGCGTTCCCACCCCGGTACTACGGGTCAGCGGGCCAGGTTCCGGAACCGGGTCGCGGCGAGCGGCAGGAAGACGACGGTCAGCAGCAGCGGGCAGACCACGGCCCCAGAAGAGCATGGTCGCCGATCCAGGAAACGGGTGCGGTCGACGGATTCTCGAAGAGGGACCGAGCCGCCGTCGCGGTGAGCGAGAGCGGGTTCCACTGCGCCACCGCACCCAGCCAGGAAGGCATCGTGGAGGTGTCGACGAAGGCACTGGAGAGGAACCCGATCGGCCAGACCAGCACCTGGACCATCGAAATGCTCTGCGCGTTCTTCACCACCAGCCCGATGAAGATCCCAACCCACAGCAAGGCAAAACGAAGCAGCAGCAACACCCCGAACGCACCCAGAGCCGCCGCAAAACTGCCATGCCAGCGCCACCCCAGAGCCAACCCCGTCCCCGCCAGCACAGTGAGAGTGACGACCGAGTCGAGCAGGTCCGCGATGCACCGGCCGAGCACCACCGCGGCAGAGCTGATCGGCAACGAGCGGAACCGGTCGGTGACACCCTTCGCGGCATCCTCGGTGATCGCAAGCATCGTGGCTTCGAGCCCGAACAGCATCGACAGCGCGAAGATCCCGGGCACCAGCAATTCGTAGTACGACTGCCCCTCGGGTCGCTCCATCGCGCCGCCGAGCAGGGCGCCGAACATCAGCAGCATCAGCACCGGAAAGAGCCATTTGAAGATCACCACACCGGGCTGCATCCGCCAGTGCAGCAGATCCCGCCGGGCGATCGTCCAGCCGTCGGCCAGGGCCCAGCCGAGTCGGTTCGTCATGCCGCCACCTCCGTCCGGGTCAGGTGCAGGAAGACCTCGTCGAGGGTCGGTCGCCGCAAGGTGATGTCCTCCGGTTCGATCATTGCCTCCCGCAACAGAGTCGCGATGTCCACCAACGCCCGGGTGCGGTCGCGCACCGGGATACTGACCCGCAGGTCGTCGACCCGCACCTCGCCGTCCGCCAGCCGCTCCACCAGCGCCAGCACCCGCGGTACGTCGGCAGGATCGAGCAGCATCAGGTCGAGCCAGTCGGCACCCAGCTCGGCCTTCAGCTCGTCCGGGGTGCCCTCGGCAACGACTTTCCCGGCCTTGAGCATCGAGATCCGGTCCGCCAACCGATCCGCCTCCTCCAGGTACTGCGTGGTCAGCAATACCGTCGTTCCACCGTCGACCAGGTCCCGTACTGCGGACCAGACCTCGATCCGGCCCGCTGGATCGAGGCCGGTCGTCGGCTCGTCGACGAACAACACCGCCGGCGCGACGATCAAACTCGCGGCGAGATCGAGCCGCCGGCGCATCCCGCCCGAGTACTTCGACGCCACCTGATGAGCAGCCTCGGTCAACGCGAACCGCTCGAGCAGCTCGTCCGCCCGGCGAAGAGCCGCCGACTGCGACAGATGGTTCAGCCGACCGAACAGCACCAGGTTCTGCCGCCCCGTCAGGATCTCGTCGACCGCGGCGTACTGGCCGACGAGCCCGATCCGCCGCCGGACCTCAGCACCTTGGCGGCGTACGTCGTACCCGGCGACGGTCGCCTCGCCGGAATCCAGGTCCAATAGCGTCGACAGGATCCGTACTGCGGTGGTCTTGCCGGCTCCGTTCGGCCCGAGCAACCCCACCACGGTGCCGGCGTCGACCTCGAGGTCGAACCCGTTCAGGCCCGCCCCCTCCGTCCCGCCCGCGTAGTTCTTGCGTACTTCGCTTGCCACGATCACGCGTTCTGACAACTTCCAGCCTCTCTGCAGCCTTGGAACCGTAGAGTGTACCGTACACTGTACGACTCAGGTACGATCGGGTCAACGACGACCGGCTGGAGTTTGTTCCCGTGCCTGGAAAAAAGACCGCCGCGGCCGATCCGGCCCGCAGCCTGGCCCTGCTCTGGGGCACCCACACGAAGCCGGGCCGGTCCGGGCTGACGCTGCGGGCGATCATCGACACCGCGATCGAGCTGGCCGACGCGAACGGGCTGGAGGCGGTCTCGATGCGCATGGTCGCCGAGCAGCTCAAGGTCGGGACGATGTCGCTCTACACGCACGTGCCGGGCAAGGGCGAGCTGACCGTGCTGATGTACGACTCGGTCTACGGCGAGCTGTACGCCGATGTCGACGAGCCGCTGCGGCAGGAAGGTGGCTGGCGCGGGGCGATGGAGTTCGTTGCCCGGCGCAACTGGGAGGTGCTGATGAAGCACCCGTGGATCCACGAGGTGCCGGCGGCGCGGTCAGCGCTCGGGCCGAACATCATCCTGAAGTACGAGGCGGAGCTCCGGCCGCTCGACGGGCTGGGGCTGACGGATGTCGAGATGGATTCTGCGCTGACGCTGATCGTCACGCATGTGCAGGGGACGGCGCGGGGGGCCGCGGATCACCTGCGCACGCAGCGCGAGTCGGGGATGAGCGACTCGGAGTGGTGGCTGGCGACGGGGCCCGCGCTCGCGCAGTACATGGGAGCCCTGGCTGAGCGATTCCCCGTCGCCGGGCGGGTCGGGTCGGCGGCCGGCGAGGAGCACCAGGCGGCGATGGACTCCGAACACGCTCTCGAGTTCGGCCTCGACCGCATCCTCGCCGGAATCGCACAACTGATAGAAGAAAGAAAGAGCTAGTTGTCAGACCGGTAGGTGGGTCCCGGTGACGGTGGTTTCGGCTAAGTCGCGGAGGACTGCGGCGATCTTGGTGGGTGGGGTCCAGGTGGTGGTGTCGGCGGTGGGGCGGGCGCGGCGGTTGGCGGGGGTGTCGATGGTGCCGGGGACGATGGCGTTGACGTGGATGTTGTCCTTCGCGTATTCGACCGCCAGGGCGTCGACGAAGGCGAGGACGCCTGCTTTGGCGGTGATGTAGCCGGCCGCTCCCGAGAACGGTTTGAGGGCCGAGCCGCTCGAAGTACAGACGATCGATCCGCCGCCGGATGCGATCAGGTGCGGGAGTGCTGCTTGGGTCATCAGATACATCGGGCGCAGATTCAGCCGAAGTTGGTTCTCGAAGTCCTCGATCGGGGTCTCGTGGACCCGCGCTCCGGACGCAAACCCACCGACGAGATTGAGCAACGCCTTGACCGGTGCATCCGCGTCACCAGCGGCAACCGAGGCGACCTGCTGCGCGCCAGCCGGATCGGAAAGGTCCGCGACCAGCGTCTCCAACCCCTCGTGCTCGCCAAGGTCAGCCAGGGTCGACGCGCTCCGCCCCGGTACGACGACCCGCCACCCTGCCGCCAGAAACTCCGCGGTCACTGCAGACCCAAGGCCGCCGGTCCCGCCCGCAACAATCACCGTCCGCTCCATGAGCGAACCCTAGTGCCCCGAGCCGGAAGCTGTTTGACGCGGATCGGTGCACTGACGACAGCGCAGGGCTACTCCGGGAGAGCCAGGGTTCGACCGGCGGATCGGGCGGATTCGATGGTTTGGGCGAGGGTGTTGCGGAGGGCTGCCGCTTCGTCGGCGAAGCCTTGGACGACGGTGGTGTCGCCGGCTGGTTCGGTGCGGGCGAGGAGTTCGATGTAGCGGTCGCCGTCTTCGAGAGCTGCTTCGGCGCGGAGAGCCGCGTCGGCCGAGCGGACCCGGTCGGCATACAGCTCGAGGAGTTCGACCTTGCGCTTGATCGCGTCGGCGGAGCGGGTGAGTGCGCGGCGTTGCGGGCCCAGGACGGCTTCGAGCTCGGCGGTCGCCATGCCCTTGGCGATCTCGCGCTGGCGCGCCCGGAGTACGGACTGTTCGTGCAGGACCTGGCCGATGTCCCAGAGCTGTTCCGGCAGCACCAGGTCGTTCTTCATCTCGTCGAGCAGCCCGCGCTGGGTAACCGTTGCCCCGAGCACCGTTTTCACCGCCCGCTGCGCCCGGCCGAGCACCCGGCCGGCTTCCTCGTCGAAGTCCTCGGGCAGCAGGTACTGGCCGTACTGCATCCGGACCGCCTTGTGCCCGCGGTCCTCGATCGCCGACCTGACCCCGACCACCCCGGTCAGCGCCACAGCGAGAAAGGCAAGAGCGACCGCGGACCAGGCAGCGACCTCCGTCGGCAACACGATCGCGAAGATGATCAGCCCGAGGATCCAGCCGCCGACACAGACCGCGAGCCAGACCAGCAACGAGCCGAACGTTCCGCCCGGCTCGACCGACCAGGAGGTCTGCCGCTTCGGCCGCGGTTGCCCCGCCGCGACGAACAGCTCCGGCCTGCGCTCGTACAGCCGCCGTACCTCAACCGGTACGCCGGGCGCGAACACCGGATCCAGGGCCATCGCCGCCTCCTCCTCGTCGAGCACTCAGCGTAGCGGGCCGCCGACTCTCTCAGTCCATTCTCCCGCTCGCGCCGAGGGTGACCGCGAGTCCGTCGAGCAGGACCTTCAGACCGAAGTCGAAGAGTTGGTCCAGGTCGTAGTCGAACTCGAAGTCGGCCAGTGCCTGGAAACCGACGAGGCCTCCGGTGCGGATCAGGTCGGCGAGCCGGTCGGCCTGCAGCGCCGCCCATTCGTCAGCGGTCACGCCCGTGTCCTGCTCGGCCTGCGCCTCGGGTTCCAGGCTGAGCGCGACACCGCGGACGTAACCGAAGACGGTGATCGCGGCGTACATCGCAGTGGTCGCGTCGACCGCGAGCCCGGCGACGGCTCGCAGTACGGCGTCGGTGTGCAGCAGCCAGCTTCGGCAGGTATTGCGGACGATTGACAGTGACGGCGCTCGCCAGCCAGAGGTGCCGCCGGTACGCCGCCCACTGCAGCCGGGCCGCCTGCTCGATCGCGGCGCGCCAATCGCTGGGACGCTTTGCAGGGAAGGGGAAATCGCCGATCGCCGTCTCGACCATCTGGAGAATCAAGGCGTCCTTGCCACCGACGTACCGATAGAGCGCCATCGTCGAGACGCCCAGTTCAGCCGCGATCCGGCGCATCGACAAGGCAGGCAGCCCGTCGACGTCGGCGAGCTCGATGGCGACCCGGACGACACTCTCCTGGCTCAACTCCTCGACCGGCGCGGACACACTCGGCGTACGGCGTGGCGGCGGGCCGACGACGTTGCCGACGCCGGGCAGCGGATGGATCAGGCGTTCCTGCTGGAGCAGGGTGAGGACCTTCGTCGCGGTCGCCATCGCGATCCCGTGGTCGCGGATCAGCGCCCTGGTCGACGGCACCCGATCACCAGGTTTCAGCTTTCCGGTCCGGATCCGTTGCCGGATCTCCGTCGCGATCTGCTGGTACGGCGCGTCGCTCATCATCACCCTTTCGCACTAGTGCACTCGACACCCTCTTCGCCCACCGCCGCGTTGCCCGGAATTGGTGCACTAGGGCAGCTTCCGCAGTACAGGGGTCAGCACGTGAACCGCGGCTAACGTGCTGCGTGTACACCGTACGTGCACTACCCCACCGAGAGGAAGCCGACAATGTCGAAGAACGTGTTGATCTCCGGCGCCGGGATCGCCGGCCCCGCGCTGGCCTACTGGCTGCAGCGGTACGGGTTCCGCCCGACCGTCGTCGAGGTCGCGCCCACCCCGCGGCCGGGCGGCCAGACCGTCGACATCCGCGGGGTCGCCCGCGAGGTGGTCGACCGGATGGGGCTGATGCCGGCGATCAAGGCGCGGCTGATGCACGAGCGCGGGCTGGAGTACGTGACCGCGTCCGGACGCCGGGCGGCCGCGATGCCGGTCGATCTGTTCGACGGCGACGGTCCGGTCGCCGAACTCGAGATCCTCCGCGGCGATCTCGCGCAGATCCTGCTCGACGCGACGGACGGCGACGTGGAGTACCTGTACGGCGACTCCGTTGTCGCGCTCGCTGAGGACGACCGTGGCGTCGTGGCGACGTTCCGGGAGGCCGGCGATCGACGGTTCGATCTGGTGGTCGGGGCGGACGGGGTGCACTCGAAGGTGCGGTCGCTCGCCTTCGGGCCGGAGAGCGAGTTCGTCAGGCCTCTCGGTGGATACGGGTCCTTCTTCACCGTGGAGACGCCGGAGCCGCTGGACGGGTGGATGAAGATCTACTCGGCGCCGGGCGGTCGCTGGGTGGGGCTGCGACCGGATCATCAAGCTGGCCAGGCGAAGGCGCTGCTCAGCTTCCGGTCAGGCCCGATCAGCTACGACCGGCGTGACATCTCGGAGCAGAAAGCCCTGCTGGCGAAGACCTTCGCGGGCGTCGGCTGGCATGCGCCGAACATCCTCGAGCAGCTGCCCGAGGCGGACGACTTCTACTTCGACACGACCAGCCAGGTCGTCGTACCGGAGTGGTCGCGCGGTCGCGTCGTGCTCGTCGGCGATGCCGGGTACTGCGGGTCGCCATTGGCCGGACACGGTACTGCGTTGTCGCTGGTGGGTGCCTACTGTCTGGCGAGCGAACTGGCGATTGCTGAGGGCAACCATCTGCGCGCGTTCCCGGCGTACCAGCTGCGGATGCAGGCGTACGTCGAGCAGCGGATGGAGCTGCCGCCGGGTGGGATCAAGATGGCGATGCCGATGACGGCTGCGGGCATCATGCTCCGGAACATGTCGACCAGGATGATGACGTCCCGCCCGTTCCGCCCGCTGCTGGCCAAGGTTGCCGCGGGCAACCCGGACCAGATCAGCTTGGCGGCGTACCAGGTATTGGCTACTCCGGCCAGGCGGAGTTGAGGATGATGTCGACGAAGTTGATCGGCTGGAAACCGGGGACGTAGCGGGCCAGGACGTCGGCCTTGACGTTGCCGAAGGTGGTCGACGGGCGGTGCTCGATGCCCTTGGTGAAGGCGGCCAGGATCTGGTTCTTGAAGTCCGGGCGCGGGTGCGCGGCGACGATCTCGGCGCGGGCCTCGGCGGAGATGCGGTCGAGGGCGATGCCCAGTACGTCGGCCTCGACACCGGCCGTGACGAGTTCGATCTCGGGGCGCAGGTGGTGCGGGATCTCCGGCGTCGTGTGCAGGGCGATGCCGTCCAGACCAGCTCGGCGTCGGCGTCGCTGATGCCGCGCTGGCGGAGGAAGTCCGCGGCCGCGTCGGCGCCGTCGATCTCGAACCGCTGGACCGAGTCGCGGTAGGTGTCGGTCAGGCCGAGGTCGTGGAACATCGCGCCGACGTACAGGAGCTCCGGGTCGTACTTCAGCTCCCTGCCCTGCAGCGAGCCGAACAGGAACACCCGGCGCGAGTGGTGGTAGATCAGGTCGTCGGTGAGATCGCGCACCAGTTCGGTCGCCTCGAGGGCGAGCTTGCTGTCCGGGATCTCGATGTCGGCAATGCGGGTCACGGGTCCTCCTCGTCGATTGACCTCCAGCGTCGCCGAGCACAGGCTGTTTCGGGGCGTGCGAGTAGGACACGAGGCCCACAGATCCGGACACGCGCACCCCGTAGTACGGGCTAATCGAGGGGGGAGATCCAGTCGGGGTTGCGGCCGAGGAGGGCTAGGAGGGTGGCTAGGTCGGAGGCGTCGCCGGGGACCTTGACGCTGCGTTCGAAGGCGGCGCCGGGGCCGCGGGAGGCGTCGTTGTCGGGGATGCGGCGGGCGAGGGTGAGGGCCATCTCGACCATGTCGGCGGGCGGGTCGTACGGGATGTCGATCGCCCGGGCCAGGTCCCAGCGCGTGCACGACGCAGTCGAGCTGCCGGAACGTCAGCGCCACCCGGCGCGGGAAGGTGCCGAACTCGCGGACCTCCATCGGCCGGTCCAGCGCTCCCCCGTCGGCGAACGCCTCCGCGACCCGCACGTTCGACCGCCGGTAGGCGCCGGCCGGGTTGTCCCCGAGCCGCCCACCGGTCCACTTCTGCACGGGCGCCGACCCGTTCGTCGCGGCGGCCGCGAAGCCTTCGTTCTCGCTGACGATGTGCCGCAGCAGACCGCGAACCGTCCAGTCGGGGCACGGCGTCGGGAACCAGAGCTGTTCCGTCCGCACCTGCATGACCACTTCGCCGAGCACCGCGCCGGCCCGTCGATCCAGATCCCGGATGTCCATCCGTGCCCCTCCACGTCGTCGACCCGCCCTCGCCGAGCATAGGCCTGCCAATCGCCGCGCGCCGCTGTTTCGGCACGTCACACGGGTTAACCCGCACCTGTACTTCGGAGTACCGGGCCGGCCGGCTGGGCTCAGATGAACTGGCCGCGAGGGCCGCCTACTATGCGTGCATGGGCTTTCATATCGCCAACGAGCCGGCTGCCGACAAAGTTCTGGACGAGTATCCGTTCGCGGTGCTGATGGGCATGATGCTCGACCAGCAGTACGGGATGGAGCACGCGTTCCGGGGCGGCTGGAAGGTGCTCAGCCGGTTCGGGAACCTGGATCCGGCGGCGATCGCGGCGGCCGAGCCTGAGGCGTTCAAGGAGCTGTGCAGCCAGACGCCGGCCATCCACCGGTTCCCGGGCTCGATGTCGGCCCGGCTGCAGGAGCTGGCGACGCTGGTCGAGTCGAAGTACGACGGCGACGTGACCCGGCTGTGGACCGAGCCCGACCACCGGCAAGGAGCTCTTCAAGCGCGTCCAGGAGCTCCCCGGCTTCGGCAAGCAGAAGGCCCAGATCTTCGTAGCCCTCCTCGCCAAGCAACTCGGCATCCGCCCCGAGGGCTGGGAAGCAGTCGCCGGCGACTACGCCCTAGACGGCTACCGCTCAGTCGCCGACGTCGTAGACGCCACCTCCCTCGGCAAAGTCCGCGAGTACAAACAACTCAAAAAGGCAGAAGCCAAAGCCGCCAAGTAGCTACAGCTCGCCTATCGGGGCAACGGAGTCCCGAGCTGATCCCGACCGGATCTCTGCGGCTACTTGGGGAGGCGCGATACCGCGTCGATCCACTCGGTCTCGTGGTGGTTCGCGGTGATCTGCAGAAATGCGCGGGCGGCGACGGTGGCGTCGGGCCGGTTACTGGTGGGGGTCTTCGAGGCCAGAAGCACCGACATCGCCGCTGCCAGCGACTTGAAGGCAGATAAGTTGCCGGAGGCCGCCGAGCATAGCGATGTTGCCATCGCTGAGAACGCGCTCCGCCGCGACCTTCGCGAGCAGCGACTCCACCTCGCCCTCCATCGCTGTAGCGCGCAGCAGACAGTCCCACCTGGCGTTCTGGGGCGGCGCGAACGGGGCGGTGTGGCTGCCCTTCATCGCGTTCCACGCCTTCCAGATCGCGATCGCCTCGCCATACAGGCGCTGGAAGTCCCTGGCCGCGGTCAGGTTCAGTTCACGATTCTTCTTGACCTGATCCCAGTGGTCAGTGATCCGAGTGGTGACGAACCAGCCGGCACCGAGCGTCGTCAGCACGCTCACCAGCGAAACGATGACGGATTGAATGATCGACATGAGCCCCCTCGCGTCCGCCAGCAACCCTAGCGCGAGCAGTCTTCAGCAATGCCAATGGAGAACTCCGGATCCGGACCGCCCGACTGGCCTCGGTGGCCCTCCGCAGCTCGAACCCCAGCCCAAGATCGTCTTCGCACGGTCCACCGACGGTCACTAAAATCCTTCTTTCCTTCTTCCTTCTTTCCTTCTTTAGTTTGGGACGGGGTTTCTGGTGCGCCAGAGTAAGTAGACGAAGTACGGGGCTCCGAATAGGGCGGTTAGTAGGCCGGCGGGGATCTGGGCGGGGGCTAGGAGGGTGCGGCCGAGGCTGTCGGCGATGGAGACCAGGACTGCGCCGAGTAGGGCGGCGACCGCGCACCTCTCATCATCCGCGCGTAGCCAGGCCGCAGCCCCGCACGTCCTTTGCGCCCGCCACAGACCGCGATCACCCGTCAATGAACGCCAGCCGCTTCTCTATCCTTGTTCTTTGCTCTTGTTCTTTGCTCTTGTTCTTTGCTCTTGTTCTTTGCTCTTGTTCTTTGCTCTTGTTCTTTGCTCTTGTTCTTTGCTCTTGTTCTTTGCTCTTGTTCTTTGCTCTTGTTCTTGCTCTTGTTCTTGCTCTTAGAGGGTGGCGGCTAGGCGGGTTGCCTGGTTGATGGCTCGTTTGGCGTCTAGTTCTGCGGCTACGTCGGCGCCGCCTATGAGGTGGACGGGCGTGGTGGTGAGGGTGGGGGCTAGGTCGCGGACTGGTTCTTGGCCGGCGCAGATGACGATGGTGTCGACGGCGAGGGTGCGGGGGTTTTCGTGGTTGGGGCCGAAGGTGATGTGCAGGCCTTCGTCGTCGATGCGTTCGTAGTTGACGCCGCGGAGTAGCTCGACCTGCTTGTTCTTCAGGGCGGCGCGGTGCACCCAGCCGGTGGTTTTGCCGAGGCCGGCGCCGATCTTTCCGGGTTTGCGTTGCAGGAGGTAGACCTGGCGAGGCGAGGGTTCCGGGTGCGGCTTCGCGAGGGCGCCGGGGGTGAGCGTCGGGTCCGTGACACCCCATTCGGCCTTCCAGGCTTCGAGATCGAGCGTCGGCGAGTCGATGGTGGTGAGGAACTCACTCACGTCGACTCCGATTCCACCCGCGCCGATCACGGCGACCGACGCACCGACCGGGCGGCCGTGCCGCACGACATCCACATAAGAGAGCACCTTCTCGTGCTCGATCCCCGGAATCGCCGGCACTCGCGGCACCACCCCAGTAGCCAGCACGACCTCGTCGAACCCAGCGAGGTCCGCAGCTGTCGCGCGATGCCCGAGATGGAGCTTCACCCCGGTCAGATCGAGCCGCCGCCGGTAGTACCGGATCGTCTCGGCGAACTCCTCCTTGCCCGGGATCTTCTGCGCGATCCCGAACTGCCCGCCGATCTCGTCGTCCGCCTCGAACAACTCGACCTGATGCCCCCGCTCAGCCGCCGTCACCGCGGCCGCCAACCCTGCAGGCCCGGCGCCGACCACAGCGATCTTCTTCGTACGCCGGGTTGGCAGCAGCACCAGTTCGGTCTCGTGCGCCGCCCGCGGGTTCACCATGCAACTGGCGGTCTTCTTCGCGAACACATGATCCAGACAAGCCTGGTTGCACGCGATGCAGACGTTGATCTCGTCAGCACGATCCGTCGTTGCCTTGAGCACCCATTCGGGATCGGCCAGGAACGGCCGCGCCATGCTGATCAGATCGGCATCCCCACGCGCCAGCACCTCTTCGCCGACCTGCGGCAGGTTGATCCGGTTCGAGGTGACCACCGGGATACTCACATGCGGCCGGAACGAGGCCGTCACCGAGGTGAACGCGGCCCGCGGCACCGAGGTGACGATGGTCGGCACCCGCGCCTCGTGCCAGCCGATCCCGGTGTTGATGATCGACGCACCCGCCGCCTCGATCTCCTTGCCTAGCGCAACAACCTCGTCCCAGCTCTGCCCACCCTCGACCAGATCGGCCATCGACAGCCGGTAGATGATCAGGAAGTCCGGACCGACCCGTTCGCGAGTACGCCGTACGATCTCGACCGCCAGCCGGCGCCGGTTCTCCGCGCTACCACCCCAGCGGTCGCGACGCTTGTTGGTCCGCTCGGCGAGGAACTGGTTGATGAAGTACCCCTCGGACCCCATCACCTCGATCCCGTCGTACCCGGCCTCCTGGGCCAGCGCCGCACACCTGACATAGGCATCGATCTGGCGCCGGACTCCGCGATCCGACAGCGCCCGCGGCTTGAACGGGTTGATCGGCGCCTTCAAGGCCGAGGCCGAGACGCTGAACGGGTGATACGCGTACCGCCCGGCATGCAGGATCTGCAACGCGATCAGCCCACCCTCGGCATGCACCGCATCGGTGACGACCCGATGCTTGCGGGCCTGGCGGCGACTCGTCAGCTTGGACCCGAAGGGCGTGAGCCAGCCCTGCCAGTTCGGCGCGTAGCCGCCGGTCACCATCAAGGCGACCCCGCCACGCGCCCGCTCCGCGAAGTACGCGGCAAGCTTTGGCAGATCCCTGGAGCGATCCTCGAGACCGGTGTGCATCGAGCCCATGATCACCCGGTTCTTCAGGGTGACGTGGCCGAGGTCCAGGGGTGCCAGCAGGTTCGGGTACTCACTCATGACCGCTCCGATCGCAGTGCCTCGATGACCTCGTCACACCAGGCCAGGAACGACTCCTCGGCCCGGACCCCGCCACGCAGTACCAGGTATTGATGAAGTTCCCGGCCGTTGAGCTTGGCCGGTTTGGGGAAGTCGCGGCGCTGGATCCCGCGGAAGACCTCGAGCAGCGCGGCATGTTCACCGCGGTGGCGCTCGACTTCGCGGAGTACGGCGGCCGTATCGCCCAGGGAGGCGCCGCGGATCTTCACGCTCAGCCCGTCCCGCAGTACGGCGATGTCGACCGGCTCGGCGAGCCACCGGGTCAGCTCTTCGCGACCGGCGGCGGAGACCTCGTAGACCTTCTTGTCCGGCCGGCCCTCCTGGGCGACATCCGTGTGGGTGACCCAGCCGGCGTCGTCCATCCGGCGCAGCACCCGGTAGATCTGCTGGTGGGTGGCCGGCCAGAAGAACCCGATCGACCGGTCGAACCGGCGCGCCAGTTCGTACCCCGACCCGGCCCGCTCGGTCAGCGACACCAGGATCGCGTGCTCCAACGCCATAGCGAGGACCGTACCTATGCAACTAGTTGCACTGCACCTGATTGCAAGACGAATCACACCGGTGCCTTAGGTGGATCTGGGAGAATGGTTGCAGACGCCAGCTATTTTGCCGACGATCGAGGAGCATCATGAAGCAGCAGGCCCACCCGACCCGGACGACTCTGCCCGGCATCGGCACCCGGTACGACCTGACCACCGAGGGCGGCAAGCACGTCTCGGTCGTGGTGCACACCGACGGGCGGCGCTTCCTCGGCTTCCACGATCCCGAGGACGACGACAGCTGCAGCGCCTCGGTGCCCCTCGACCCGGGCGAGGCCGCCGCGCTGAGCCAATTGCTGCTCCCCAGCCCCGACCGACGCGCTGCCGACCGCGATCGAGATCGACCTCGTCACCGAACAGATCCCGGTCACCGCCAGATCCCCGTACGCCGGGCGCACGCTCGGCGACACCCAGGCCCGCAGCCGAACCGGGGCCTCGATCGTGGCGGTACTCCGGCGCACGGGCGCGATCCCGTCGCCCACCCCCGACTTCCGCTTCGCCACCGGCGACACCCTGGTCGTCGTCGGCACCCGCGAAGGCGTAGACGCCGTAGCCAACCTGATCTCCGGCGGGTGAGCTGATGCACGAGACGACTTCGTTGCTGATCGAGCTCGGCGCCGTACTGCTTGCCCTTGGCATCCTTGGGCGGATCGCTGGGCGGGTCGGCTTCTCGCCGATTCCCTTGTATTTGTTGGCCGGCTTGGCTTTCGGGCATGGCGGGTTGTTGCCGTTGGATGCGAGTGAGGAGTTCGTTGCCACCGGCGCCGAGATCGGCGTCATCCTGCTGCTGTTGCTGCTCGGGCTCGAGTACACGGCGGCTGACCTGGTTGGCACGCTGAAGACGCAGTACCTGTCGGGCATCGTGGACTTCCTCCTCAACGCGCTTCCCGGGGCGGCCGTTGCGCTGCTGCTCGGCATGGGTCCGGTGGCCGCAGTCGCCCTCGCGGGTGTCACCTGGATCTCTTCGTCGGGCGTGATCGCGAAGGTCGTCGGTGATCTCGGCCGGTTGGGTAACCGGGAGACGCCGGTGGTGCTCGGCATCCTGGTGCTCGAAGACTTGTCGATGGCGGTCTATCTGCCGATCCTCACGGCGTTGCTGGCCGGTGTCGGGTTCGCGGGTGGGAGCATCACGCTGCTGATCTCGCTCGGCACGGTGAGCGTCGTGTTGTTCGTGGCGCTGCGGTACGGCCGGGTGATCAGCCGGGCGGTGTCTTCGGACAATCCCGAGATGCTGCTGCTCGTAGTACTGGGTCTGACGCTGCTGGTCGCAGGCATCGCCGCGCGGCTGCAGGTGTCCGCGGCCGTCGGCGCGTTCCTCGTCGGGATCGCGTTGTCCGGCGAGGTCGCGAAGGGCGCGCGGAATCTGCTCAGCCCGTTGCGGGATCTGTTCGCGGCGGTGTTCTTCGTGTTCTTCGGGTTGAGCACGGATCCGGCGGATATCCCGCCAGTGCTGGGGATCGCGTTGGCGCTCGCAGTACTGACGGCGCTGACGAAGATCGCCACCGGCTGGTACGCCGCTCGCAGGGCCGGCGTGAAGCCCGCAGGTCGCTGGCGGGCCGGTGGGACGTTGGTGGCGCGCGGCGAGTTCTCCATCGTCATCGCCGGCCTGGCAGTCGGCGTCGAACCCCGCCTCGGTCCCCTAGCCACGGCCTACGTCCTGATCCTGGTCATCCTCGGCCCCATCACCGCCCGCTACACCGAACCAGCCATCCGCAAACTCAAGACCCTCCGCACTCCGCCACCCTCCACCGCGTCGCGGACCTGCGGTCGGCGACCACGCGTCCGCCGAGCCCACGGTCTCCAAGCCCCAGGGCGCCAAGCCCGCGGTCGCCGAGCCGCCGGGCGCGGAACACCTGGACCCGGCAAACGCCGGGCCGGACCGCCAACACTGACCAACCTCGCCAAACGCCGTGCCGCGGGCGCTCGCTGAGCGTGAGATCAGCCGAGCGCCTCGCGTTGGTCAGTGTTGGAAGTACGCGCTCAGGCGGGGAAGGTGCGGGCGATGGGCCAGGCGCCGGGGCTGGTGTTCGAGAGCACGGTGCAGGTGGTGCTGGTGTGGGGGTCGTGGGTGGACTTGAACGAGGCGCCGGCGTCGTAGCCGACGAGCATGACCGTGTCGGTGTTCTCGTGGAGCCAGAAGCCGAGGCCGTAGCGTCTGGAATCGGCGGGGGCGTCGATGCGCGGGCGGACGATCTCGTCGACGTGGTTCACGATGTTGCCGGCGAAGAGGGCGCGCCAGAAGGTGGAGATGTCGGCGGCGGTGGTGTGGATGCCGCCGTCGCCGGTTGCCAGTACGGGCAGGTGGAAGACGTTCGAGCGGTCTACTCCGTCGATCGGCAGGTAGCCAACTGCCGCGTCGGCGGGTAGCTCGTCGGACCGGAGGAAGTCGGTTCTGGTCATGCCTGCGGGACGGAGCACGCGTTGGCGGACTAGGTCGTGATAGCCAACGCCACTCGCTCGCTCTGCCAACAGGGCGAGGACCACGAAACCGCCGTTGCAGTAGGCGAATCGCTCACCGGCAGGGAACTTGGTGGGATGCCCGTCAAGCAGCGGCAGGAAGGCTTCGGTGGTGGTCAGCTCGTGCGCTGCGCCGACGAAGTAGTCGGTGATCTCGGTGTCGGCGTCCTCGTCGAGATAGTCACCGATACCGGAGGTGTGGGTGAGGAGATGCTCGACCGTCACATCGTCCGCGATCAGCGGAAGATCCTTGCCCAGCAGGGATCTGGCGGTCGTGCTCAGATCCAGCGCACCGTCTTGCACCAGCGACAGCACAGCCAGCGCCGTGAACCCCTTGCTACCGCTAGCGATCCCGAACCTGGTGTCCAGGGTGTTGGGGACGCCGTAAGCACGGTTGGCCAATCCATAGGCCTTCGCGAATTCAACCTGACCGGCCCGATCGATCTGGACCACCCCGGAGAAGCCGGTCTCTGCAGCAACTTGTCAATGTCCCCCATCACCGCAGACTAGCCGAGCCCCCATCGATGCCGAACCTCTTTACAAGGGCGATCTGTGTCAGTTCGGGTGGTTTGCTCGGTGGTTGATGGTGGCTTGGGTGACTGTTTCGGTGATGCGGGACTGGCGGGTTTCCGGGCGTTTGGCGGTGGCTATCCAGGTGAGGATGCGGACCTTGGACGAGGGAGGGAAGGCGGCGAAGTGCTCGGCGGCGACCGGGTTGCCGGCCAGTTCAGCTTGGAGGTCGGTGGGGATGATGCCGGACTGGGCTTCGGCTAGGCAGTCCCAGGCGCCGGACTGCTTCGCCTGGTCGACCAGGTGCTGGCCGGCGGGCGTCATCAGGCCGGCTGCGGTCAGCTTCTCGATCCGGTCGCGGTTGATCCGGCTCCAGGTACTGCGTGGGTTGCGCCGGGTGAACTGCTGGTAGCGGCTCTGCCCGTCCCGCCGGATCGCCTTGGCGTCGATCCAGCCGAAGCAGAGCGCCTGCTCGACCAGCTCCGGCATCTCGAAGTTCGCCCGGCCGCTGGTCTTGTTGTGGATGATCACCCAGACCGAGCGCTCCTCCCCCGCATTCGCCGCCAACCACTCGCGCCACTCGCCAACAGTCGCCAGGTCCAGCGCCAGCTCATCGGTGACTTCCTGCGGGGCCTTCGTCTCTGTGCTCATACCGACAGCATGCGCCGGATAAGTGCTCATCCAATGAGCACTTAGAAAAGGACATCCGCCCGTTCGTGGTCGAGCAACTGCTGCTTCCGGTCGAGCCCACCGCCGTACCCGGTCAGGCTCCCGTTCGAGCCGACCACCCGATGGCACGGGACGATGATGCTGATCGGGTTCTTCCCGTTCGCCAGCCCGACCGCTCGCGAGGCGCCGGGCACGAGACCGAGCGAGGCCGCGAGTTCGCCGTACGTCGTGATCTCGCCGTACGGGATCTCCTTCAGCGCCTCCCAGACCCGTTGCTGGAAAGGCGTCCCGTTCATCCGCAGCGGTACGTCGAAGGTGGTGCGGCCGGCTTCGAAGTACTCGTGGAGTTGCTCCGCGACAGCAGGCAGCACCGAGTCGTCGCGCGCGCCGAACGTCTCCAGATCCGGCCGATGCCGATGCTGCTCCATGTAGAGACCGGCCAGCTCGCCATCAACGGAAACCAAGGTGAGCGGTCCGACGGGACTGTCGATCACCGCATAGCTCATCCCCGCGCCTCCCATTCGGCGCGGGTGATCCGGTAGAGCACGTGGCGCTCCAACCGATGCCCCGGCTCGAGTCGGGGGTGGTCGAAGTCGCCGGCCTCGTCGTGCGTCATCCCGATCCGCTGCATCACCCGCTGCGAGGGGAGGTTGGTGGTCGCCGTGAACGAGACGATCTCGTCCAGACCCGGCAGGGCCGAAGCCGAACGCCAGCGAAGCCAGCGCCGCCTCGGTCGCATAACCCTTGCCCCAGGCATCCTTCGCCAACCGCCAGCCGATCTCGACAGCCGGCATGAACTGCGCCTCGAAGCTCGGCACCGACAACCCGGTGAACCCGATGAACTGGCCGGTCTCCCGCACCTCCACCGCCCACAACCCGAAGCCGCCGTTCTCGATCAGCGGCTTGACCCGGTTGATGAGCGCGTCGCTCGCCTCCCGCGTCACCGGCGCCGGGAAGTGCTCCATCACCACCGGATCGGCATTCAGCGCGGCGAACGGCTCGTAGTCGGCATCGGTCCACTGCCGCAGCAGCAGGCGGTCGGTCGTCAACTCAGAAGACATCTCACTCCGGAATCTTGTTGATGGCGTGGTCTCCGGTCGCCCAGAGATACTGCACGGCGTACGCGCGCCAAGGTCGCCACGCCCGCGCGTGCTCGATCAATGCTTTCGGTGCCTCCGGCAACCCTAGATCGCGGGCGGCGTACCGGATGCCCAGATCGCTGGCTACAAAGGCATCCGGATCACCCAGCGCCCGCATCGCGATCGACTCGACGGTCCACGGACCGATACCCGGCAACGCCGCGAGCTGCTCGCGCGCCTTGTCCCAATCAGCGCCGGCACCCAGATCGATCTCGCCCGCCGCGAGGGTGGCGATCAACGTCATCAGCGTCGTACGCCGGGACTTCGGAAAGGCCAGCGTCTCGGGATCGAGCCCGGCCAGCGCCTCCATCTTCGGGAACAAGTGCGTCAACCCGCCGGCCGGGTCATCGACCGGTTCGCCGTACGCCTGCACCAACCGGCTCGCATGAGTCCGCGCAGCCGCCGTCGACACTTGCTGCCCAAGCACAGCCCGTACTGCGAACTCCGGGCCGTCCACCGTCCTCGGAACCCGCCGGCCGGGCGCCTTCTCGATCAGCGGCGCGAGCACCGGATCGGTACGGAGCTGATCATCGACCGCGATCGGATCCGCGTCGAGGTCGAGCATCCGGCGGCACCGGCTGATCGCGATGGCGAGATCGCGTTGGTCGGTGAGCGAAAGCTGGCAGGCGATGTGGTCCGGCATCGGCTTCATCGCGGCCACACCGTGCCCGTGCGGCAACCGCAAGCGTCCGCCGATAGGCGCCGTCGCGCCACTCCTCGACGCCGGGGACACCGGTCGCGACAAGATGCCCGAAGAGGTTGTCAGGCGTCAGTGGCGCACGGAACGGCAAGCGCAGCGAGATCGTGCCGGGCGCGGTCGGATTCGTCCCCTTCTTGGCGCGATGGCGAAGCTCGGTCGGCGAGAGCGCGAAGACTTCCTGCACAGTCTCGTTGAACGTCCGGACGCTCGAAAACCCTGCAGCGAAAGCGACATCGGCCATCTGCAGCGGGCTCGTCTCGATCAACAGCCGCGCGGTCTGGGCCCGCTGAGCCCGGGCGAGTGCAAGCGGACCGGCTCCCAGCTCGGCCAGGAGTTGCCGCTGCACCTGGCGGACGCTGTACCCGAGTTGGGTAGCAAGACCCGGTACGCCGTCGCGGTCGACCACGCCGTCGCTGATCAACCGCATCGCGCGCGCGACCAGGTCGGCACGATCGTTCCACTCCGGCGAACCCGGGCTCGCATCCGGACGGCACCGCTTGCAGGCGCGGAACCCAGCCTGCTGCGCGGCTGCGGCGCTCGGGTAGAACGCGCATGTTCTCGACCTTGGGCGGCACCACCGGGCAGCTCGGCCGGCAGTAGATCTTCGTGGTCAGGACCGCCGTGAAGAACCAGCCGTCGAAGCGGGCGTCCTTGGACTGGACCGCCCGCACGCACCGCTCGCGACATTCGTACACCGGTCCAGCATCCCTGCTGCCACCGACAGTCTCTAGCGGTTTTACGACATGGAGGTGAAGAGCCCCGATCGCGGGAATGCGACGTGAGGATCCGGTGTCGCACTACCGCCAGCCTCGGCGCCACACGTGGAGTGGACTGGAGCCATGATGAACCTGACTGAACTGACCGGCAAGCTGGCCCTGGTCACCGGCGGAAGCCGCGGAATCGGCGCCGCCACAGCGGTCGCCCTGGCCGAGAGCGGCGCGGACGTCGCCATCACCTACCGAAGCTCCGCGGACGAGGCGGCGCAGATCGTCAAGCAGATCGAGGCGACCGGTCGGCGAGGGTTCGCGATCCCGGCGGATGCGGCGGATGCCTCAGCTGTCGAGGCGGCGGTTGCCCGGGCGGTCGAAGTACTGGGTGGCCTCGACATCCTGGTCAACAACGCCGGCGTCGGCGCACCCGGTCTGGTCACCGACCTCACGCTCGACGATCTCGACCGGGTGCTGGCGGTCAACGTGCGCGGCATGTACGTCGCGGCGCGCGCGGCTGCTGCTGTCTTGCCCGACGGCGGTCGAATGATCCACATCGGCAGCTGCGCCGCGGCCCGGGTCACCAGCCCCGGCCTGGCGCTCTACGCGATGAGCAAGTCGGCCCTGATCGGCCTGAACAAGGGCCTGGCCCGCGACCTCGGCGCTCGCGGCATCACGTCGAACGTCCTCCAGCCTGGCCCGATCGACACCTCGATGAACCCGGCCGACGGTCCGTACGCCGCCGCCCAGCGCGCCCACCTCGCCCTCGACCGCTTCGGCAAGGTGGAGGAGGTGGCTGCCGCCGTCGTCTACCTCGCCGGTCCCGCCACGACCTACATCACCGGCACCGAACTGACCATCGACGGCGGCCACGCCGCCTGACCACCTCGCCGACGGTCACTTTGAGCACGACCTGAGCACGGTCACCGCAGCCGGACGCTCAGGTCGTGCACAAGTGGCGGGTGGGCGTGCGTAGTACGGGCGGTTGTCGGTGGGGGTGGTTACGTTGTGGGGATGAGGTTTTCGGTGACGTTCGGGGCGGTGGGGGTGAGGCGGGATCCGCGGGGGATGGCGGAGCTTGCGCGGATGGCGGAGGACTGTGGGTGGGACGGGGTGTTCCTGGAGGACTATCTCGTCTATCAAGGGGATGCTTCGGAGCCGACGTACGATCCGTGGATCTGTCTGGCGGCGATGGCGTGCGCGACGTCGAGGGTCAAACTCGGTACTACGGTGACGCCGGTGCCGCGGCGTCGCCCCTGGCAGCTGGCGGCGGAGGCGGTCGCGCTGGATCACCTGTCCGGCGGGCGACTCGTCCTCGGCGTCGGGATCGGTGATCCCGGTGATCCCTTCATGGCGGGCGAAGGCGAACCGCGGGTCCTGGCGGAGAAGCTGGATGAGGCGCTCGAGATCATCGCTGCGCTGTGGACCGGTGAGCCGGTGGGCTTCCACGGCAAGCACTACACACTCGACGGCGCCCAACTGACTGCTCGGCCGGTGCAGCAACCGCGGATCCCGATCTGGGTCGGCGGGAATCTGCTCGTTCCTTCGGTACGGCGACGCATCGCGCGCTGGGACGGCAGTACGGCGTACAAGGGAACCACTGACGCCCCACAGCAGATCACCCCCGACGACGTCCGCGCCCTACTCGCCGAAATCCCGCCCAAGCCCTTCGACCTCAAGGTCAGCGGCGGCAGCCCCACCGCCTTCGCCGACGCAGGCGCCACCTGGCACGGCCGCTGGATCCCCCCAGGCCCTCTCTCCGAAGCCCACGCCATCCTCCAGGCCGGTCCCCCACAACTCACCTGACCGGGCAGGGAGACCACCTCAGGGCGGGCAGACCGTTGACACGGAAGTGGGTTGGGGGTGAGACTGCGGGAGAGTTTTAACGTTCAAAAGGGCGTCTTCACCGGAGTGGAGGGGGTCGTCGATGGCTACGTTGAAGCAGGTTGCCGCTCATGCGGAGGTGTCGGTTCAGACCGTTTCCAACGCTCTGAACGCCCCGCACCGGCTCCGGCCCGACACCCTGCAGCGGGTGACCAAGTCGATCCAGCTGCTCAACTACCGCCCCAATCGTAACGCCCGCAGCCTGCGGACCAGCGCGGTCGAGCTGATCGGGTACTGCGTACCGAGCTGGCCGAACGGTCAGGCGCACCTGGTGATGGACCAGTTCCTGCACTCGCTCTGCGGTGCCGCCGAGGCGACCGGGCGGCACATCCTGCTGTTCACCGCTCCGACCGGAGTCGACGGTATGCCGGTGTACGAGGACCTGCATGCACGAAGGCTGGTCGACGGGTTCGTGCTCTCGCAGACCGAGACCCACGATCCACGGCACGGTTGGTTGCGCGAGCAACAGATCCCGTTCGTGTCGTTCGGGCGGGTCTGGAAGGAGACCACCCAGCCGGGTCCGTTCGTCGATGTCGACGGCGCGGTCGGCTGCGCGAGCGCCGTACGGCATCTGCATGAGACCGGTCGGCGGCGGATCGGGTTCCTCAGTTGGCCGAAGACGTCCGGGCTCGCCGAGGATCGGTTGAGTGGCTGGCAGGCAGCGTGTCAGGAGCTGGGGCTGCCGACCAACGGGCTCGCGATTCGGTGCGTCGAGGACACGATCGACGAAGGCGCCCGGGCGACCGCTGAGTTGCTCGACTCGGGGCAAGACGTCGACGGGATTGTTGCCATCAGCGACATTCTCGCTCTCGGTGCGCTGCGTGAGCTCGGTACGCGCGGGCTGACCGCAGGCGTCGACGTCGGTGTCACCGGCTTCGACGATTCGCCGCTCGCGTCGGTGGTCTCACCTGCGCTCACCAGCATCCGCCAGCCGATGGATCAGATCGCCGCAGAGCTGATCGACATCCTCACCAGTGATCACCGCCAAGCACCGGACGAATCCACCGGGCAGCTGAGGTCGACGACCGAACGGCTGCTGCAACCGGAACTAGTAGTCAGGGGCAGCTCAGCCCCCGGCTGATGCGGTGCGCGAAGCACCGCGAGAAGGAAGGAACCGTCATGACACCCCGCCCTGTCGGACGAACCACCCGAACCATCACCGGCCCAATCGGCCTCCTCGCAACAGCACTCGCCCTGGGCGCCGCCGCCCTCCCCTCCCCGCCTCCGCAGGTCCACCAGGCGAAGCCCGTACTACGACCAGCAGCGCGACCGCATCCGGCGTACCGAGTGGAGTTGTCGGAGACTCGGCGGTCTGCAGGATCGGCGGTCGTTGGTTGTGGGGGATCGGGCTTATGCGATGGGAGATGAGACCGGGCTTTATCCGGCGACTGGGTGGCATACCCGGGGGGAGATGGGTGGGATTTGGACGCCGCCGTTGAAGTTGCTGGATGGGTTGTGGTTCGGGGTTGATGGTGGGTGGCTCGGGAAGGATGTGCCCGCCGCGAAGTACACCAGTGGTCAGGGATACCAACGGATTGACTACTCCGGCGATGTGGCAGTGCAGCGGACCGACTTCGTGCCGGATGGGGTTCGTGCAACTGTCGTTGGGCTGACGCTTCAAGGCAGCAAGCGCGAAGACCGTCACGCTCGACGTCGACGCGCATTCCGAACTGATGCCGACCTACCCGTGGGGTGGCACCACGCCGAACGCGGGGCAGTCGAACCTTCCCGACACCGGCTCGTACGCCGATGGCACGCTGCGGTTCCGCGACCAGGGCACCCCGCCGATCGCGAACGCGGCGGCCCACGACTACGCCGCGTTCGTCGGATCGTCTCTGCGTCCGACGAGCCACCGCTCGGCGCGAACCACCGCGGCCCGCAGGACCCGGCCGTGATCTGCCCGGCCGACGGCGATGCGCCGAAGCACTGCGACGACACCGCCTTCGGCAAGGGCACCGGCGGCCGGCTCACCTACAACGTCGACCTCAAGGCCGGAAAGACGACCACCGTCTGGTTCGCGGTCGCCGGTTCGGATGACGGCCAGGGCGCCGCGCAACGCGAGTACCGCAAGGCGATCGGCAACCCCAGCCAGTTGCTCAAGGCAAAGATGACCAGTCGCCAGAAGATCGACGCGATGTCCGCAGTGGACCTGCCTGGTGACCGGCTGCTGCAGCAGAGCGTCGAGTGGAGCAAGCAGAACCTCGCCGACTCGGTCCAGGAGGCGCACGACCTGCAGATCCGCGACGTCAACGAAGGCAAGGTCTACCCGGCACCCGTCGGGCACGGTCGACGTCGCGCGCTGGTTCGGCGCCGGCTTCCCCGACTACCCGTGGCTGTTCGCGACGGACGGCGAGTACACCTCGTACGCCGCGGTCGCGGCCGGCCAGTTCGACACCGTGAAGGCGCACCTGCGGGCCCTCCGCACCGTCAGCGACATCCTCAACAACCGCAGCGGCAAGGTGGCGCACGAGGTCATCCCGACCGGCGACGTCTACTTCGGTTCCAACACCAGCGCTGGCAACACCGATGAGACCGTGAAGTTCCCAAGCATCGTGGCGCTGCTGTGGCGATGGACCGGCGACGACCGGTTCCGCGACGAGATGTACGACTTCAGCGTGCGGAACTTGAAGTACGTCTACACCGACCTTGATGCCGACCACGACGGCTGGCCCGAAGGTCTCGCGAACGTCGAGCGCAGCGGGATGGGGTCGGAGAAGCTCGACAGCACCGTCTACCTCGCCCGCGGACTGCGCGACCTCGCTGACCTGGCCGCCTCCAAGCACGACAAGGCGACTCAGCAATGGGCGACCGCGAAGGCGGACGACATCCAGAAGCGGTTCGAGACGCAGTGGTGGGTCGCGAAGGCCTTCGGGTACGCCGACTCGATCGACGACCCGGCCAACCCTGCGAACGACAACACCCCGATCTTCCAGCGCCACTGGACCGGCGTGACGCCGATGGAAGCCGAGGTCGGCGACGCTCCCCCTGGCCTCACCAGAACATGCGAAGATCGCCCTCGATCAACGCGAGAAGCCTTGCTACACAGGCGAATTTGGGCTGTTCCACACCGGCACCGGACCGACGGCCGACCCAGGCGGCAACCCTGGCGCCTCCTGCGACGACACGGTTTCGGCGGTCAAGAGCGAGCGGAGCATCTTCTCGCTGAACACCTCCATCATGGCCGTTGCTGAGGGCAACTTCGGTCGGCTGGGCACCGGACAGCAGCAGGTCTACACGACCGGCAACGCCCGGATCCAGCTCGACCCGAACGTCTGGGAGACCCCGGGCGGGATGCCGGAGATCGCCCCGTCACCCGACTCACCGGCGAACATCGACCGCGCCTTCACGGACCGCTCGATGACGCTGCAGGCGTGGGGCACGTACGGCGTACTGTGGCCCGTCGTGCACCAGCAGCTGGGGGTCGACCCGGATCTCGGGCACGGCAAGCTCTCGATCGTGCCGCAGATTCCGGGTGGTCAGCAGAAGGTGGCCGGTAGCAACATCCGGTTCGGGCGCGGCGCCGTCGACGTCAGCCGCAAGCCTTGCAAACAAGGCGATCCGGACCGATGTGACGATCCACGGGGTCGATGCGGCCGTCACGATCGGAGCCGTCCTGCCGACCGGGGCGAAGGTCGCGGGAGTGTCGGTGAACGGGCGCAGTACGCAGTACAAGCTGGTCACGACGACGCGTGGAACCGAGGTCCACGTGGTTGCGCACGGCGGGCGTTCCAGTCTGCGGATCGCGCTTCGCTGATCCACCCCGAGCGGCCGGCGGACAGGAACTCCTGTCCGCCGGCCGCTCCACGTCCAGGGCAAAAGCAAGGCCCCTCCGAGTATGAGTCGGAGGGGCCTAGCATAGCTGAAGGAAGGTGACGTCTCCAGCTTCCCGAAACGGGTCCGTCGGGTCCGGCAGACCCCGTCACCGGTCTACCTCGGTGGGGATCCCCACCGCAAGGGTCCTCGGTTTCCGTTCGACCCGCCGTTCCCGTAGGAACAGCGTGTCGACCTTTCTACCGCTCGTGACCATGTGCCGCACAACCCTTTCACCGAAAGCTTCCGGCGAATTCGCGACCTTGCGCGTGTCGTCCACAGTGTGTGCCCGCCCATCCACAGAAACCGTTGCGGTTATGCACACCCCCTGTGCATAAGTCACTCCCAACGGAAGAACCGGGAGGCCGCGGCAACACACGCGACGATCGCGACGAGCAGCGCGACCAGGCTGACCGCTCCCGGCCACTGACCGGACCACGCGTCCTGCATGCTGGTCATCCCCGCGCCCATCGGCGTGATGTCGCGCAGCCAGCGGATCGACTCCGGCATCAGGTCGCCCGGCGTCCAGACGCCCGGCGAAGAACATGCTCGGGAAGAACAGGATGTTGCCGATGATGCTCGCCCCTTCGCGGTCGAAACCAGTCCGGCGATCAACAGTCCGATGCTGAACTGAGCGACCGAGTAGAGCAGCGCGGCGACCACGAAGGGCAACGGTGCACTCGGCAGCGCGGCGTCGAAGAACGACCGCGCCGGCGCCGAGGATCAGGCGATCACCAGCGCAGCGGCGGCCAGGTGCAGCAGGAGTTGCGCGACCAGCAGCTTGACCGGCTTGACCGGCGTGGTCGACATCCGCCGCAGCACGCCCTTCTCCCGGTAGCCGGCCAGGATCATCGGCAGCGTCGCCATCCCGAGCAGGCCGATGCCGATCCCGATCGCCATCGTGGGCAGGAAGCTGGCCGGGATCCCGTCCCCGGAGTTGCCGTCGCCGGCGTCGATCAGCGAGAAGATCGTCAGCAGCCCGAGCGGCAGCACGAAGACGAAGAACAGGCCGGCCGGCTCGCGCAGGAACAGCTTGGTCTCGATCCGGGTCAGGGTCAGGGTCTGGCTCATCAGTTCGCTCCTTCGAAGTTCCTGCCGGCCAGCAGCCAGGAAGGCGTCGTCCAGGGTGGTCTGTTCGGTGTGCAGGTCGATCGGGGCCAGCCCGCGGCCGGCCAGTTCGGTGACGACGGCTCACCAGCAGGTCGTCGTTGCCCGGTGACAACGATCCGGTCGTCGTCGGACGGCCACGGTCTTGACCGCGGGCAACGAGGTCAGGATCTCGTCGTCAGCGCGCGGGCAGCCGGAAGCTGATCCGCTGCTCGGACCGGGCCGCGTCGACCAGGCCGGCCGGGGTGTCCAGCGCGACCACGCGACCGCCGTCGATGATGGCGATCCGGTCGCAGAGGTACTCGGCCTCCTCCATGAAGTGGGTGACCAGGATGATCGTCACGCCGCTGTCGCGGATCTGCTTGACCAGCTCCCAGGTGTCGCGGCGGGCCTGCGGATCGAGGCCGGTGGTGAGCTCGTCGAGGATCGCGATCTTCGGGTTGCCGACCAGCGCGAGCGCGATCGACAGCCGCTGCTTCTGCCCGCCGGACAGCTTGGCGAAGGCGGTGTCGCTGCACCTTCGTCAGGCCGAGCCGCTCCAGCAGTTCGGCCGGATCGGCCGGCGACGGGTAGAAGGACGCGTACAGCTCGAGCGCCTCGCGAGCCTTGATCCGGTCCGGGCAGCTCACTCGCCTGCAACTGGACGCCGACCAGCGAGGTGATCTCGGCTGCGGCTGCTTGCGCGGATCCAGGCCGAGGACGCGGATCGTGCCGCCGTCCGGCGTCCGGAGGCCGGCGATCGACTCGACGGTGGTGGTCTTGCCGGCGCCGTTCGGGCCGAGGATGCCGAAGATCTCCCCGGCCCGGACGGTCAACGAGACATCGGCGACGGCGACGGTCGCGCCGTACGTCTTGCGAAGGTTGCTGACGGCAACCAGGTCGTGTGTTTTCGGGCATGGCGAAGCCTCCCTAGTGACTGCAGGGTCTGAGAACGGTGCGGGTCAGCCCTTGGCGGGCTTGAGTCCCATCGGACGGATCAGCAGGTAGCCGTAGTACAGGCCGATGGCGCTGACGGCCACCACTCCCGGTACGCCGACGGCCAGCGGTGGACGGTGGTAGCCGGTGTTCGCCAGTGCCTGGGCGAGCCACTGCGCGACCAGCAGGAGTTCCGCGGCGGCCGCCGGCAGGATGCCGAGGGGCAGCAACGCGAGACCCTTCCAGAAGCCGAACCGGTAGAACCCGATGCCGAGCAACCAGCCGGCGACTTCGTGCGAGATGATCAGCAGGAAGAACTCGGTGAAGATCAGCCCGACCTGCGAGGTCTTGGTGAACAGGTGCGGATTCGCCGAGCGTCTGGGTCAGCCCGGCCAGGTCGTAGATGCCGCGCTCCACCTGGTAGACGACGACCCACAAGAGCGCGAGCGATGCGGCGGCACCGACGAGCAGGATGCTGCTGGCCACGGCGAACATCCGCCGGGTGACGCCGTGCGCGATCAGCAGGGTGAACAACGCCGGCGTCAGGGTGATGCCGATCGCGGCGGAGAAGTACTTCGGCGACTGGGTGCCGTAGTCCCACATGCTGTGGTCGAGCACCGCCACCGAAGTACTGGGTGATCAGGCCGCCGATGGCGAAGCGTCACCACCATCACCAGGCAGTAGCCGAGGACCATCGGGCGGAGCCCGATCATCATCGCCCGGAGCACGGAGCGCAGCCGGCCGCCCGTCGGTCGCGGAGCGCGGCAGCGCCGCAGTACGGGCCTGGGTCACGGCGGCGCTCATCGCTCGCCCTCCTTCGCGTGCGTCGGATCCGGTCAGGTGGACGAACAGATCCTGCAGCCCGACCGGGCCGATCTCGAGGCCGGCCGAGCGGGCCTTGGCCAGCAGCGCGTCGTCCAGATCGCCCAGCACGGTGACGGACTTCGTCCCGCCGAGCCGCTGCTCGGCGAGCACCGTCAGGTCGGCGGTCAACTCGTCGACCACCGCAGCGGGTCCGACGATCGCGGCTCCGCGGCCGCGCAGCGAGTCGACCGGCGACTGGGTGACGAGCCGGCCCTGATCGAGGATGACGACCTCTTCGAGCAGCGCGCTGACCTCGCTGACCAGGTGGGTCGACAACACGATCGTGCGCGGGACCTCGGTGTAGTCGGCCAGCAGTGCGTCGTAGAAGAGGTTGCGCGACGGGACGTCCATGCCGAGGTAGCGTCTCGTCGAAGATCGTCAGCGGCGCGCGGCTCGCGATCCCGAGCACGACGCCGAGCGCCGACTTCTTGCCGCGGGACAGCTTCTGCACCTTCTGCCGCGGCGACACCTCGAACTTGTCCAGCAGCTCACCGGCGAGCTCGTCGTCCCAGTACGGCCGCAGCGCGCTCGGCCAGCCCGAGGACGTTCTTCACCGGCGGATTGCCGACCAGGTCACCGGACTCGCGGATCAGGCAGACCCGGCTGGTGACGATCGCGTCCTCGTACGGCGCACGGGCCGTCGCCGAACTCGTCGCTCTCGATCAGCACCCGGCCCGCCGACGGTTCGCGGAACCCGGCCAGCACCGCGGCGAGCGTGCTCTTGCCGGAACCGTTCCGCCCCAGCAGGCCGTGGATCTTGCCGGGCGCGAGCCGCAGGTCGAGACCGTCGAGCGCCGGTACGCCGCTGAAGGTGACGGTCAGATTCTCGGTCCGTACGCCGAGGCCGCTCACTGGGCACCGCCCTTCTCGGCCTTCTCGATGTGCGCGACGACGTCCTTCAACGGGACGCCGATCGCCTTGGCCTCGCGGATCATCGGATCGACCACCTCGGCGAAGAACGAGTCCTGCCGGCCGGTCCGGAGCAGATCGCGGGCGTTCGGGCTGACGAACATCCCGATCCCGCGCTTCTTGTAGAGCACGCCTTCGTCGACCAGCTGGGCGAAGCCCTTGGCCGCGGTGGCGGGGTTGATCCGGTAGAACGCCGCGTACTGGTTCGTCGACATGACCTGTTCGTCCTCGGCGAGGGCACCCGTGACGATGTCGTTCTTGATCTGATCCGCGATCTGGAGATAGATCGGGCTGCGATCGTCGAACACCGCGGTCCCTCCTGCTCGGCTCGTGGTTCTTCGGTTCGTAGGTTCATTACTTGACTAACGAACCGTAGCACCAAGAGCGGAGGTCACGTCAACTCTCTTTGCGCGGCCTGCCCTGGGGGCGCATCTTGCCGGCCGTGGGCGGGAGGCGGCCGGCGTCGGCGAGCGCCCGGCGGAGGAGGAACTCGATCTGGGCGTTCGTACTCCGGAGGTCGTCGCCGGCCCAGCGGGCCAGGGCATCGTGGACCGCTGGGTCGAGGCGCAGCAGGAGCTGCTTGCGTTCGGAAGGCACCGGCTAGCTCACTGGTAGAGGGAACCGGCGTTGACCACCGGCTGGGCGTCACGGTCGCCGCAGAGCACCACCATCAGGTTGCTGACCATGGTTGCCTTGCGCTCCTCGTCGAGCTCGACGACACCTCGCTCGGACAGCTTCTCCAGCGCCATCTCGACCATGCCGACCGCACCTTCGACGATCTGGCTGCGCGCCGCGACGACGGCACCTGCCTGCTGGCGGCGGAGCATCGCCTGGGCGATCTCGGGAGCGTAGGCGAGGTGGGTGATCCGCGACTCGATCACGTGCACACCGGCCGCGTGGACCCGGGCGCCGATCTCGGTCGAGAGCGTCTCGGTGATCACGTCCGTGCTGTCCCGCAAGGACAATCCACCGTCCGGGTTGTGGACGTCGTACGGGTAGCTGTTGGCGATGTGCCGTACTGCGGTCTCGGTCTGGATCGCCACGAACTCGACGAAGTCGTCCACCTCGAACCGTCGCCTGCGCGGTGTCCTCGACCTGCCAGACCACGACGGCGGCGATCTCGATCGGGTTGCCGTCGGCATCGTTGACCTTGGCAACGGCCGTCTCGTGGTTGCGGATCCGGGTGGAGATCTCGGTCCGGATCGAGATCGGGTTCACCCAGCGCAGCCCGTCGGTGCGGATCGTCCCGGAGTACCGCCCGAGGACCTGCAGCACCCGCGCCCGCCCCGGCGAGACCGGGGTCAGCCCGGCGGCGACGATCAGCCCGGCGATGAACAGCACCACCGCGACGACGACCAGGGCGATGTACTCGCCACTCACCCCGACGATGAACAGCGCGATCCCGGCCGCCAGCAACACCAGCGTCACCCCGAGCAACGGCCACCCGTTCAGGTCCCCCGCCGACCGCTCGGTCACCTTCGGCTTGGGCATCTCCACCATCACGTCTGCATCCGCACTCATCGTTCGTCTCCTTCGTGGGTCTCTATCACGAAGGTAGCATAGTGATATCAGTTTTTGGCAAGACGTAATTCAGAGCGGCGAGGGGCAGAGGAGCTTCCAGCTGGGACTGCCAAGAGGCGGCAAGAGAGGCAGGGAGGGGATCGATGGGCCCGTGGTCCCAGGCATGGACGGGACGGATGCCGTGGAGTGCGTTGACCAGCCAGGTCTCGTCGCCGCGAGCTCGTCCGCCGTCCGGGCGCGCTCCTCGACCGCGACGCCCTGGGACGATGGCCACCTCGCGGAGAAGCTGGGCGGTGACCGATGGGAGGAACTGGCGATCGGCGGGCGGGAAGCAGAGGGTGTCGTCCTCCCACCAGGCCAACGCCGAGTACGCCGCTTCGAGGGCGACCCCGTCGGTGTCGACGATCAGCAGCTCGTCGGCCGCGAAGTCGCGCGGACGCCTTCGCCTTCAACTCCCCCAGCACTTCGAGATCAGGGCCTTTGACCAACGGCTTGGTCCGCGGATCAGGGCCGGCATGGATCGCCACCCTGATCCGCCCGCCGGTCGACGGCGCCGGCCGCACCTGGAGCGCCGGGCCGTCGGAGGAGAGCTCGAAGCGCGGGAACCATCGCCCGAAGCTCGGGATCCGCGACGCGACCCGTCCCAGAACTCGCGCGCGCCGTCGAATCCAGCCGCGGCACACGAGCCGGCGAACCGCTCCCGATGCAAGGCGAGACCGCGAACCTTGCCGCCAGCAACCAGGAACGAATCCGCCACCAGTAAAGCGTTCACGAGACCCTGCCGATCGTAGCCGTTGCCTTGAGCACCATTTCGTCGTACTCCGCGACCGGATCCGAGTCGAGCACGATCGCCCCACCCGCCCCGACCACGGTCTCGTCGGGCGTCAGCACCGCGGTACGGATCACCACGCTCAGATCCGCGCGACCGTCCAGCGTGAGATAGCCGAGCGCCCCGGAGTACACCCCGCGAGCGCTCCACTCCAGTGAGTCGAGCAGTTCCATCGTCGCGATCTTCGGCGCCCCGGTCATCGAACCCGGCGGAAAACAAGCCCGTACTGCGTCCAGCGCGTCGACGTCCGGCCGAAGCTTCCCGCGCACTGTCGTCACCAGCTGATGCACCGTCTGGTAGCTCTCGACGGCCATCAACTGCGGCACCTGAACAGTGCCCGGCACGCTCACCCGGCCGAGGTCGTTGCGGATCAGGTCCACGATCATCAGGTTCTCGGCGCGGGTCTTCTCGTCCTCGGCCAGCGCCTTGGCGGCCAGCTCGTCCTGCGCGGCGTCGTCCAGGCGCGACGCGGTCCCCTTGATCGGGCGGCACTCGGCCCAGCCGTCGGCGTCCACGGTCAGGAACCGCTCGGGCGACGAGCTCGCCACCGCGAGTTCGCCGTACCGGAGGAAGGCCGAGTACGGCGCCGGGTTCTGCTCGCGTTGCCACAGGTAGAACTCGAGGGGGTCCTCCACCGCGGGCAACCGGACCCGGTTGGTGAGGCACACCTCGTACGTCCGGCCGGCTTCCAAAGCAGCCATGCAGGCGTCGATCCCGGCCAGGTAGGTCGCGCGGTCCTGCTCCAGATGCGCCTCGAGATCCATCGCAGCGATCGACGGCGCCTGCCGCCCGCTCATCCACCAGCGACGAGGTCGACGACTCGAGCCAAGCGGCCGCTGACCGCGAGCCCGGCTCGTCCACCGCCACCAGATAGCTGAGGTCCCGGTCGTGGTCGATCACGACGAAACGGTCCGCCCAGATCCACAACGCATCCGGCGTCGGCGCCTCGTGGACCGCCGCTCCCCCGGTCAGCGCCTTGAGCTCGTAGCCGAAGTACCCGACGTACCCACCCGGGAAGACGTCCGCCAACTCCGCCGGTACTGCGCCGCCTAGCCGCGCCCGTTGCGTCGCGAGCAACTCCTGCAACTCGGCGAACACGTCACCGTCGGCCACATCCCGTACGACGACCTCGGCGCCGGCCGACGTACCGAGGACCGAGACCCGCCGGGGAGCCCGGTCGGTCAGACTCCCGTCGAGCCAGAAGGCGACCGGTTCGTCCGCCAGCAGTTCGCGGTAGACCGTCTCGCCGTCGAGAGCGTGATCCACCGACCGAACCGACCAGACCAGAGCAGCCACACGAGAACCGTACCTGGGACTCAGGACAGGGCGAGTTTGGTCCGCATCGCGGTGATCCGGCGGACCGGGATGGCGACCTCCAGACCGTCCTCCTTCGATTCCGCGCGCTCGGCGAGCCAGGCCGCGGCGGTCTCGCGGCGGGTATCGGAGCCGCCGGGCAGATACAGCGCTCCGACCAGGCGACGGGCGTCGTCGATCGAGCGGACCGTGTACGCGTAGCGCTCGCGCTGGCTCTCCAGTACGTCGAAACCGGCGCCCTTGAGCAGCTCGCGGAGCCCGGTGATCTCGCCGCCGGCCGGGAACTGCGGTGTGGACCGCAGTCGCGTGGTCAGTCCGCTGAGCGTGCGAATGTCACCCCGACGCAACGGCCGGACGGCCGGGACGGTCGCCGCGAAGACGCCTCCCCGCCGGAGTACGCGCGCCGCTTCGGCCAGTACGTCGGGAAGCGGCTGCAGGACCATCAGGCCCATCGAGCAGGTGACGACGTCGAAGGCTTCGTTCGCGAACGGCAGGTGCAGCGCATCGGCCTGGACCTTCGGGCCGGGCGAACCGCTGAGCTGGACCGAGTTGTTGTCGACGCCGACCACCCAGCGGCCGTACAGCTCGCGGGCGACCGGACCGTTGCCACAGGCCAGATCCAGGATCCGGCGGGACTCCGCGGAGACAGCGCGAACCAGCCATCGGTACGGCGTGTGGTCGCCCGACACGGCGCGGGACAGCAGGGCTTCGGTACTGCCCGGGGTCGCGGTGTGGAACTGCCGCAGGTACCCGGGCCAGTCGATCTCGTTCTCAGGCATCGCGATCAGACGTTACTGCCTGATCACACGCAGTACACCATCGAGCGCCAGCACTTAATGCAGGTCTGAACTACTTGAGTGCAAGAACAAGGGTATGAAGGAAAGCGTTGGGGGTTATACCAGGCTCACGAAGATGTGACCGGCGGTCTCGTCGCTGATCACGCCGCCGGCTTCGCGGCTGCCGACCAGGACACCCTCGGCGTCCAGCATCGAGTCGACCTCGCGGCCGGGCAGCGCGCCCGCGCGCCGGAGTACGGCCATCGCGTCGTCGTCGGTCTGCACCGGCTCGGCGATCCGCCGGACCAGCACCCGGACGCTCTCGCCGGTCGCCTGGTCGAGCACCTTGTCCAGCGGCTCGACGCCGAACCGGAACTCGCCGATCTCGGTCGCCGCGGTGTCCTTGATCAGCTCCTCCAGGCCCGGGATCGGGTTGCCGTACGGCGACTCGGTCGGGTTGTCGAGGATCTTCAGCAGCCGCAGCTCGACCGCGTCGCTCATCACGTGCTCCCAGCGGCAGGCCTCCGCGTGCACGTCCTCCCACTCCAGCCCGATGACGTCGACCAGCAGCCGCTCGGCCAGCCGGTGCTTGCGCATCACCCGGGTCGCCTGCATCCGGCCGACCTCGGTGAGCTCCAGGTGCCGGTCGCCCTCGACCGTGACGAGTCCGTCACGCTCCATCCGGGCCACCGTCTGGCTGACCGTCGGGCCGGATTGGTGGAGCCGTTCGGCGATCCGCGCGCGCAGCGGCAGGATGCCTTCTTCTTCCAGCTCGTAGACGGTCCGCAGGTACATCTCGGTGGTATCGATCAGCTCGCTCACGACAACCATTCTCACTCACGTAGGCAAGCCTTACCCAATCGCCCACGCCAGCCGGCCCCCGCGGTTCAAGTGCACTCGAAAGTTGTGCATCGGCCAGGATGGGCCGATGGGGTCTGCGGTGATGTGGTTCCGGCGTGATCTGCGGCTGGCCGACAATCCGGCCTTGCTCGACGCGGTGTCGGCCGGCAACGGTCGAGTCCTGGCCTTGTTCGTCCTCGATCCCGCATTGTGGGACAAGGCCGGACCGCCGCGGCAGGACCAGTTGGCCGCGTCGCTACGCAGCCTGTCCGACTCGATCGGCGGCAATCTCGTCGTACGACATGGCGATCCGGCGCAGGTGGTACCCGCCCTCGCTCGAGAGATCGGCGCCGCAAGTGCCCACATCGCGGCCGACTACGGCCCGTACGGCGTTCGCCGCGACTCGGCCGTCGCCGAGGCACTCGACTGCCCCCTCGTCAGCACCGGATCCCCGTACGCCGTTGCGCCCGGCCGAGTCCTGACGAAGCAAGGCACGTCGTACCAGGTCTTCACCCCGTACTACGGCGCGTGGCGCGACCACGGCTGGCGGCAGCCTGTCGAGGCCCCGACCGGGGTCGAGTGGATCAGCATGCGCAGCGATGCGTTGCCTGACGCCTCCGCAGAGGCAGGTGAAGAGGTCGCGCGGAAGCACTGGCAGGCATATCTCGACGGCGTCGCGGCGTACGACGACGAGCGCGATCGGCCGGATCTGGATTCCACCTCGCGGATGTCGATCCCGTTGAAGTACGGGGAGATCCATCCGCGCACGATGCTCGCGGATCTCGCGCACAAGCGGAGTGCCGGAGCCGCGGCGTACCAGCGGGAACTCGCTTGGCGGGAATTCTGTGCCGATCTGCTCGCGCGGTATCCGGAGGCCGCCTGGAAGCCGTTGCGGGCGGAGTTCGAGCGGATGGAGTACGACGTACCGGGTGATGCGTTCGATGCCTGGTGCAACGGGTTGACCGGGTATCCGATCGTCGATGCGGGGATGCGGGAGCTGGCCGCGACCGGGTTCATGCACAACCGGGTGCGGATGGTGGTCGCGTCGTTCCTGGTGAAGGACCTGCACGTGCATTGGAAATACGGCGCGCGCTGGTTCATGAAGCAGCTGCGGGACGGCGATCTGGCGTCGAACTCGCTGAACTGGCAATGGGTCGCGGGGTGTGGTGCCGATGCGTCGCCGTACTTCCGGATCTTCAATCCGACCACGCAGGGACTCAAGTTCGATCCCGAGGGCTCGTATGTGCGCAGATGGGTTCCTGAGTTGCGCGAACTGACCGGCAAGGCGGCGCACGAGCCGTGGAAGTACGACGTACCGGAGTACCCGGCGCCGATCGTCGATCACGGTGAGGCGCGGGAGGAGTCCCTGCGCCGGTATGGCGCGATCAGAGGAACAGGGCCAGGCCGAGATCGTTCATGAGTTCGCCGTCGATAATGAACTCGGCCGTCCGGCGGGACTCGACGACGTAGCCGTGCTTGGCGTAGAGCCGCTGGGCCTCGTCGTTGACGCCGAAGACGTTGAGGCTGATCTTGCGCGCGCCCTGGCGCTCACCCTCCGCCTTGATCGCGTTCAAGAGGGCTGATCCGACGCCACGGCGCCGGGCGGTCTGCGCGACGGCGAGGCCACCGACGGTCAGTACGCCGGCCCCTTCCGGGAAGGGATATTTGTTGGTCAGACGGGCGAACCCGATGATTTCGTCGCCGTCCGTGGCGACCAGGACGTTCTCGGGCTGACAGCGCTCGGTGAAGAACGACTCCTTCTCGGCGACCCGGAACGACGGGAACCCCGACCGCGAGTCGAACGCGGTCCGCTCCAGCTCGATCAACGTGTCGCTGTCCGCCTCGACGGCCTTCCGGACGATCACCTCTGCCTCAGTCACACCGGAATCTTCCCTCCTCCGGGGATCACCACTTGACGGCTGACCAGAATCCCGGCGTATTGTGCTAGTTAACTAGATGAATGGAGTAACGCGATGATCGAGTTCCATCTCGACGAGCGGTCGGGCGTCTCGCCGTACCAGCAGATCGTCCAGCAGGTCCGCAATGCGCTCCGGCTGGGGCTGCTGCGGGTCGGCGACCGGCTGCCGACGGTCAAAGAGGTGGTCGGTCAGCTCGCGATCAACCCGAACACCGTCCTGAAGGCCTATCGCGAGCTCGAACACGAGGGGCTGGTCCAGGCCAAGCAGGGCGTCGGGACGTTCGTCACCCAGACGCTGGCCGATACCTCGCTGGCCGCGCACGGTCCACTTCGCCTCGACCTGCAGCGCTGGATCACCAAGGCCCGTCGCGCGGGGCTCGACGACGAGAGCATCGAGGCACTTTTCTCGGCCACCTTTCGCACCGCCGCCCAGGAGGAAATAGCGTGAACACAGTTCTGCAGGCCCACGGGCTGGGCAAGAAGTACGGGCGGCGCTGGGCGCTGTCCGATTGCACCCTCGACGTTCCGGCCGGCCGCGTCGTCGGGCTGGTCGGCCCCAACGGCGCCGGTAAGAGCACGCTGCTCAATCTCGCGGTCGGCCTGCTGACGCCGACCAGCGGCAGCGTCGAAGTACTGGGCGCACCGGCCGGTACGTCGCAACGCGCGCAGGTCGGTTTCGTCGCCCAGGACACCCCGACGTACAACCGGTTGACCGTGGCCGACCACCTGCGGCTCGGCGCCCGGCTCAACCCGGGCTGGGACGACTCGCTCGCGCAGGGCCGGATCAAGCGGCTCGGCTACGACCTCAAGCAGCGGGCCGGCCGGCTGTCCGGTGGTCAGCGCGCGCAACTCGCGCTCACGCTGGGCATCTCGAAACGACCCGAACTGCTGATCCTGGACGAGCCGGTCGCGTCGCTCGATCCGCTGGCCCGGCGGGAGTTCCTGCAGGACCTGATGGAGGCGGTCGCCGAGCAGGAGATGAGCGTCGTGCTGTCGTCCCACCTGGTCTCCGACGTCGAGCGCTCGTGCGACTACCTCGTCGTACTGGTCGATTCGAGGGTTCAGGTCAGCGGTGAGATCGAGTCGCTGCTGGCGACCCACTACCGGCTCACCGGCCCGCGGCGCGACGAGAAGACGCTGCCCGCGGCCCAGCACGTGATCACCGCCAGCCACACGGATCGCCAGTCCACGCTGCTGATCCGCACCGACGAGCCGATCCTCGACCCGGCCTGGGCCGTCAGCCGGCTCTCCCTCGAAGACCTCGTGCTGGCCTACATGGGCCGCAACGTCGCGCCTGAAGAGAACAACCACCGCCCGGTCCTGGAGGTCCAACGATGATCTGGCTGACCTGGCGTCAGTTCCGCCTGCAGGCATTGGTGATCGCCGCCGCCGTCCTGGCGATCGGTTTCGCGCTGCTACTGACCGGCCCCGACCTGCTGCACAGCTATCAGGTGAACAAGTCCGACTTCCTCGCTCAGCTCGAGTTCCAGCGCTGGAACATGAATCTGTACCGCGTCGGCCTGGTCGCCGTCTATGCCGTACCGCCGGTGATCGGCGCCTTCTGGGGAGCGCCGTTGATCGCGCGCGAACTGGAAGCCGGGACGCACCGCCTGGTCTGGACCCAGAGCATCAGCCGGACGCGCTGGCTGCTCACCAAGCTGGCCATCTCCGGTGGGGCGGCCGTGGTCATCACCGGACTGCTCAGCTTCGCGGTGAGCCGCTGGTCCGACCCGATCGACGACGCAGTGGGCAGCGGCGCCGACACCAACTCGTTCCTGCCGCGGCTGTGGCCGCCGGTGTTCGGTGCCCGCGGCATCGTTCCGATCGGCTACACCGCCTTCGCTTTCGCCCTCGGCATCGCGATCGGCCTGATCGTCCGCCGCAGCGTGGTCGCGGTCGCGATCACCTTGGCCGTGGTGATCGCGGTGCAGATCCTCTCGCCGATCCTGCTGCGCCCGCACCTGGTCACCCCGTCGACGACCACCGCGATCGTGACCGACGACAACATGCGCGGGCTCCAGATCCAGGGCTCACCGACGAATCCAGAGGTGAAAGGCCTCGAGGTCCAGATGGGTGGACCGGGCGACTGGAAGCTGGCCGACCAGACGGTGAACTCCGCCGGCGAGGTCCAGAAGCTGCTGCCCGCCTGGTTCGGGGCCTGTGTGCCACCTCCGCCGGGCGCGCCGGAGAAGGAAAATGCGAACAATTCGCTGGCATCCTGCTTCACCCGGTTGGCGGACGAGGGCTACCGGCAGAAGATCACCTACGTCCCCGCCAACCGCTTCTGGGATCTGCAGTGGCGCGAGACCGGCGTGTTCGTGCTGCTCGCGTTCGCCCTGGCCGGCTTCAGCTTCTGGCGGATCCGGCGCGACCTGACCTGATCAGCAAGGCAACGACCAGTACTCCGGCCGCGGTGGCTGCCGACGCGATCGGCAGGGTGAAGGCCAGGACGACACAACCCAGTAGTCCGACGATGTTGACGACCCGGGGCCAGCGACGCTGGTCCCGGGACTGCGTGAAGGCGGCTGCGTTGGCGACCGCGTAGTACAAGAGAACGCCGAAGGACGAGAAGCCGATCACGCCGCGGAGGTCGGTGGTCAGCACCAGGATTCCGACGACGACGGCGAGGGCGATCTCGGCGTGGTGGGGGACGTGGAAGCGGGGATGAACTGCGGCTAGCCAGCGCGGCAGGTCGCCGTTGCGGGCCATCGCCAGGCTGGTGCGGCCGATGCCCGCGATGAGGGCCAGCAGGGCGCCGAGGCTGGCGAGGGCGGCGCCGATCCGGACGATGGGGACCGCCCACGCGGCGTCCGCAGTACTGACTGCGGTTGCGAGCGGCGCGGCGGAATCGGCGAGGCCTTGCGCTCCTACCGTCCGCAGCAGGGCCAGGCCGATCAGCGCGTAGATGCCTACAGCAACTACCAGTGCGATTGAGATGGCTCGCGGGATGGTTCGGGCGGGGTTGCGGACCTCCTCCCCCATCGTCGCGATCCGCGCGTAGCCGGCGAAGGCGAAGAACAGCAGTCCGGCCGCTTGGAGAACTCCGTAGACACTCGTCCCGCCGGACCAGAAGCTTGGCAGCTGATGGTTGGCGGCTGTCCGGAGAAGCACGAGGACCAAGGCGAGCACTGCCAACGAGCAGGCGACGATGATCCGGGTCAGGCGAGCCGTCCGGGTCACCCCTCGGTAGTTGACGGCGGCTAGCAGGATCACGGCGAGCAGCGCGACCGCTCGCCGGAACCATCCAGGATCCGGTACGACGTACGTCGCGAAGGTGAGCGCCATCGCCGCACAGGAAGCGGTTTTGCCGATGACGAAGCAGCAGCCGGCCAGGAATCCGGCCGTGGGCGAGAGGCGTTCACGCCCGTAGACGTAGGCGCCACCCGACACCGGATAGACCGCGGCCAGCTGAGCCGAGGACACCGCGTTGCAGTAGGCAACAATCGCCGCAATCACCAGCCCGGCCAGCAACCCCTCCCCCGCAGCCTTCGCAGCCGGCGCCCACACCGCGAACACCCCGGCCCCCACCATCGACCCCACCCCGATCACCACCGCATCGGGCAACCCCAACCCCCGCACCAACCCAGGCTGAGGTTCGGCGCCTCCCCGGGAGGGCCGCGACTCGGCACCGCCTCCGGTCGACGAGACCGCGGGCTCCTGCCCACCCGACGGGCCGCCGGGCCGCTGCTCTCCCGTCGCATCCTGGTCGGTCATTGACCTGGATCGCCCGCCCGGAGAGCGGCGGCGATCTTCTGTTCGGCCTCCTCGGCAGCCTCCGTCGGCACCGCCGGCATCAGGTCTGCCCAGAGCGGGAGCATCTCTCGGCGGGCTTCGAGCATGCCGAGGGGGCGGGGGTAGAACCAGACGTGGAAGTGGGAGGAGCCGTCGCCCCAGCGGTAGACGTGGACCCTCGCGATGTCCCCGAGCGCGAGGATGGCCCGCTCGATGCGGGCGACCACACCGCCGTAGCTTGCGGCGACGTCGTCGGGCAGATCGGCGAACGAGTCGTGGTGGTCGCGGGTGGTCAGCCAGACGATGCCGGGGATGGTGATGTCGGTCGCCCGGCAGAGGACCCAGTGCTCGTTCTGCCACAGGGGCGGCTGGTGGCCGGATCCTTCCGGATCGGCGATCCAGGCGCAGAGGCCGCACGGATCCCCGCCCGGCTCGCCGACGCGCGGCGGCTCGGGGATCACTCGCGGGCCAGGGGCGAGCTTGGTGAGTGGTTCGGCGTACGGCAGCGTCATGGCGGTTCCCCTCGACGATGTGGTCTCTAGGTCCTATGTAACGCCACTGTTGCAAAAATTGCAACGGTCATGTTGCATCAGGGCTCGATCAGGCCGCGCAGGACCAGGTCCAGGGTCAGCCCGCGCACCCGCGCCTTCGACCAGTGGTGCCGGCCGCGCATGTGCACGTAGGTGAAGGCCGCGCTCACGAGCAGCACCTCGGCAACGTCGCTGATCCGCCCCCGGGGATGCAGGGAACCGTCGGCCACCCCCTCGCGGAGGAAGCGTTCGAACGGGTCCAGGAAGGAGACCGAGCCGTTGCGTTCCTGCTCCCGATGGAAGATCAGGTCGGAGGACAGCACCAGCGGGATGTGCCGGTCGATCACCTCGAACAAGGCCGTCAGGGTGCGGACCAGGTTCTCTCGCCCGGTGCCGTGCGCGGCGAGCACCGGCCACATGGTGTCGCGGTAGTCCTGCGCCAGGTCGTCGAGCAGGGCGTTCAGCAGCGTCTCGACGGACAGGCCCTGGCGCCAGAGCGTGACGCGCGACCGGCCCACCCGTTCCGCGACCCGCTCGAGCGTGACGCCGTTCCAGCCGTGCTCGGCGAGCACCTCGACCGTGGCTGCCCGCAGGGTCTGGTCCACCGCGGTTGCCGTCATCCCGATCGACTCCTCAGCCCAGGCGCTCTTGTGAAACGTGACCGTTGCATTGCAAGATGACTCTACCAACCGCCGAGGAGGATGCGTGGACGGCAGAACCGAGCTGCGACTGCAGCTCACCCGGCAGGAGCTGGCCGGTATCGCGGCCTTGACCGCCGGCGTGTCCGGGGTCAACGAATCCGACGTCTCGCAGGAGGACGCCGTGGTGGCCGCGATCGAGTTCGCGCTGACCCGGCTGATCGACGACTACGAGGTGCCGGACCCGGGCGCCCGCGAGCAGGTGCAGCTCGCCCGCGACCAGCTCCGAGCCGGCTGGGTCCGCGGGAACTGTTCGCTCTAGATCGCCTTCAGGAGAGTCAGGAGGCGGGCGACCTCGCTGGCGACCGCAGTACGGGCTGGGCCCAGGTATTTGCGGGTGTCGACCAAGGTCGGGTTGGCGGCGAGGGTTTCGCGGACCGAGGCAGTGAAGACGTTGTTGAGGTGAGTGGCGATGTTGACCTTCGTCATCCCCGCCTCGACGGCGCGGGTCAGGTCGTCGTCGGCGACACCCGAAGAACCGTGCAGGACAAGGGGAACCGGTACTGCGGCGCGCAGTTCCGCGATCAGCGCGAAGTCGAGTTCGGCGGTGCGCTCGGTCATCGCGTGGGAGGAGCCGACCGCTACCGCGAGGGCGTCTACTCCGGTCGCCTCGGCGAAGGCGAGGGCTTCGTCCGGGCGGGTCCGGGCGCCCGGCGCGTGGACGCCGTCCTTGCCGCCGACCTCGCCGATCTCCGCCTCGACGAAGACACCGTGGTCATGGCAGAACTTCGTCACCTCGGTGGTGACCGCGACATTCTCGGCGTACTCGAGCTTCGAGGCATCGAACATCACCGAGGTGAAGCCGAGCGCGACCGCCTCGGCGACCAGGTCGCGATCCATCGCGTGGTCGAGGTGAACGACCACCGGCACCGTCGCCGCCGAGGCCGCGGCCAGCGTCGCGACCCCGATCGGCTTGAGCGACCCGTGGTACTTCACCGCGTTCTCACTGATCTGCAGGATGACCGGCGCACCGACCTGCTCGGCACCGGCGATCAACGCGGTCGCGTGCTCCAGCTGGATCACATTGAACGCGCCGACGCCCTTCCCCGCCTTCGCGGCACCCAGTACGACCTCGGCTCCGGAAACCAACGGCATGACGAACTCCCCTTGTTTTAAACGCTTTGTACGGCGACTTGCGGCAGCCACCGCTGGTACGCCGCGAGCTCGATGTCACCGGCAACCGGTGTCAGTACTGCGGCAGCGGATGCGGCAACAGCCGACTTGAGTACTACGGACCAGTCCGGCTCGGGTGTTTCGGCGACGGCGGCCGCGACAACCGCAGTACAGGCATCGCCTGCACCGGTCGGATTGCCGGAGACTCGCTCGACCGGCAACGCGCGCCAGGTGCCGTTCTTGCTAGCAGCAACCATTCCGCGCGATCCATCGGTGATGACGGCAGCCGTTGCCCCTGCCGAAACTAGTTGCCTCGCGCCCTCTTCGACCTCGACGTCGTCGCCGAGAGCATCTTTCAATTCAGCGGCATTGGCGCGAACGACAGCGCCCGCTTTCGCCGCGGCGACCAGCGCTTCGCCACCGGCGTCGATCACCGTGAGGACGTCGTGATGCCGCGCACGGACAGCGACTTCCGCATAGGCGTCGGACGGAAGACCCGGTGGCAGGCTTCCCGAACAGGCCAGTACGCCGAGTCTCGCCCACGGCATCCGGTCGAGGAACGCCCGCCACTCGTCGTCCGACACCGGCGGACCTGCCTCGTTGAAGATCGTCGCGTCGCCGTCGATACCGTTGACGATGGCAACGGTTCGACGGGTCTCGCCCCGGATCGGAGTCAGCAGCGCAGTCAGCCCGGCATCGAAAAGCTCTTCGGCGACAAGCTCACCGGTCACTCCACCGACGAATCCGAGCGCGAGCACCTGATGTCCCAGTGTCGCCGCAACCCTTGCGACGTTGACGCCCTTGCCGCCGGCACGCTGCTTGATGTCGGTGACCCGATGGCTGCCGCCGACCCGCAGCTCGGCGACGCCGTACGTGACGTCGAGCGCCAGGTTGAGGGTGACGGTCCCGATCAGTCCAGCCACGCGCCGGCCCGCATCACCTTGCGGACGGCGTACTCCTCGTCCAGAAGAACGAGGTCGGCACGCTTACCGGCCTCGATACTGCCCACGTCGTACCAGCCGAACGTCTGTGCCGGTGTAGTCGATGCCATCCGCGACGCGTCGACCAGTGAGGTCCCGGCCTTGACCGCGTTGGCGAACGCGACGTCCATCGTCAAGCGTGCTGCCCGCGATCGAATGGGTGCCGTGGGCAAGCGTCGCGAGCCCGTCCTTCACATCCACCTCGAGACTGCCGAGCATGTACCGCCCGTTGGGCATCCCGGTCGCCACCATCGCGTCGGTGATGAGTGCGATCCGGTCGACCCCGGCCGCGGCCAGCGCGACCCGGACCACCTGCGGATCCAGGTGCATCCCGTCGTTGATCACCTCGAGCAGCAGCCGCGGATCGTTCAGCGCGGCGCCGACCGGACCCGGGTCGCGGTGATGGAACGGCCGCATCCCGTTGAAGAGGTGGGTCGCCACCGTCGCACCGGCGTCCGCACCGGCGATCATCTGCTCGTACGTCGCGTCCGTGTGCCCGAGCGCCGCGACCGAGCCGGCGTCGACGACCTGGCGGATCGCATCCAGGCCGCTCGGCAGCTCGGGCGCGATCGTCACCATCTTCACGGCGTCGCTGAGGACCTTCGCGACGTCCTCCTTGACCGGGTCGCGGAGCAGCGTCGGCTCGTGGGCTCCACATCGCGCGGCCGAGAGGAACGGGCCTTCGAGGTGGACGCCCGCGATCACGCCATCGGTGATCAGCTCCGCCAGGCAGGCGGTCTGGTTCACGAGCTCGTCGAGCGGGCCGGTGACCAGGCTCGCCATCGTCGTGGTGGTGCCATGGCCGGCGTGGAAGGCCGCGACCTTGCGGGCCTCCTCGGGATCGGTGGTCGAGTACGTCGAACCGCCGCCGCCGTGCGTGTGGATGTCGACGAAACCCGGGACGACCGTGACGTCACCGAGGTCCTGGGGACGCTGCCCATCGGCCGGCATCCCGTCGGACCGGCGGCCGAGCGCGACGATGTCGCTGTCGACCACCTGGATCCAGGCCCCCTCGTACACCTCGTCCGGCGTGACCAGCCGCGCCACCCGATACGTCGTCATACCGTCTCTTCTCCACTCTCGTCGGTGCCGGTCACGCTGTCGGCCGCCTCGCCGTCGGCGGCCACTTCGGCGCTGGCGCTCACGTCCGCGTTGGCGGTCCCCTCGAGGTCGGCGGTCGAGGCGTTGACGCTGTCCCAGGCCATCAGGGCGGCGCCGAGGCAGCCGGCCTCCTCGCCGAGTTCGGCGGCCACGATCTCCGGCCGCCGCTGGAACGTGAGTCGCGCGGCGACCCCCTCGCGCAGCGGCGCCAGCAGCGTCTCGCCGGCCCCGACCAGGCCGCCGCCGATCGCGATCCGGGTCGGCGCGACCAGGGTCGTGTAGAGAACCAAGGCGTCGACCAGCGCAGCTATGGCTTCCTTCCAAACAGCCTCGGCATCGGCATCGCCTTCGGCCAAGAGCTCCAGGACCTCACGCGATCCGTCGACGACGCGGCCCGTGCGTACGCCGTACCGTCTGGCCAGCGCCGCTGCCGAGGCGACCGTCTCGAGGCAGCCCCACTGCCCGCAGGCGCAGAGCTCGGCGGCCTCGCCGTTGACGAATCTGGTGTGGCCGAGCTCCCCGGCGTACCCGTCGCCGCTGACGAGGGAGCCGTCGACGACCATCGCCGCCGCGATCCCGGTGCCGAGCGGGAGGAAGAGCGAGTTCGTCGTACCGGTCAGGGCGCCCTGGCGCAGCTCGGCGTACCCGCCGGCCCGGACGTCGTGCGCGAGCACGACGCGCTGGTCGTGGCCGATCGCGGCCCGGAGCTCCGCGAGCACCGGCGTACCGGCCCAGGCCAGGTTCTCCGCGCCGACGGTGCCGGTCTCGGCGTCGATGATGCCGGGCACCACGACGCCGACCGCCCGGACCCGATGACCGTCGGCGGCGGCCTTCTGGCCGAGCTCGACGACGGTTTCGAGCAGGGCGTCGAGCACGGCGCGGCCGCCGTGCCCGGAGGCAGGCAGCGCCCGGGGAGTCGGCCTGGTCTCTCGGTGCAGCACGGCACCGTCGGCGGCGACCAGGCCGCACTTCATCCGGGTTCCACCGAGATCGACGGCAACCACGACTTCACAGGGCTCCACGGAGTGCCATTATGCAGCGTTACCCAGCGGTTCGAACATCCGTGAGCAATTTCTGGACACCCGTGGGGTCGCTAGATGCTCAGGCGCGCAGTCCTCTGTCGAAAGCGGCGACCAGGAAGGCGATCAGATTCTCCGCCAGCTTGCCCGGATCCTCGGCCTGGTCGGTCGGGTCCCCCGGCGGCCGGGCGAGTGCCTGCGACTGGTGCAGGGCGAGCAGGCCGAGCATGTTCACGTAACCGAACGCGACCGACTCCGGCGCGGCTCTCGGCAGTGCCAGTTGCAGCGCGGCGAGATACCGGGCCTCGACCGGGTCCGACTCGGCCGCGTACAGCTCACGGATCCGCTGACTCGGGTCGAACGCGATCCGCCCGATGAACCGGGCGACCACCGGCCCGCGCTCGCCGCGGCGTAGTACGAGATCCAGCCCCGGCTCGATGAAGGCGCGGATCAGCTGCTCTGCCGTCGGCTGCCCCTTCGCCTCCAACTGGTCGAGCCGGCGCCGGCGTTCGGTGTTCACCGGCGCCATCGCCCGGGCCACGGCGGCCCGGAGCAGCGCCTCCTTCGAACCGAAGTGATAGTTCACCGCGGCGATATTGGCAGCCGCGGCGACCGTGATCGCGCGCAGCGAAGTGCCTTCGTAACCCCCCTCGCCGAACCGCTGCTCGGCGATGTTGAGCAATCTTTCCCGGGTGGATTCCACGGGTGTTTCCACAGAGTTCTCCTTCCCCCCGGCTACTGCTCGCTCAGGCACCCCACCTGCTCACGCGCCGTAGCCTGCAGTCAGCATAGTTCAAACGGACGTTTGAATGAGAGTGGTCGGAGCAGTAAATCTGCAAAGATCCTCAGAATTCGCAGGTTTCCCCGCACTTTCCTGCGCAATCGATGCCACATCTAACTAGTTAGCCCCCTTCACCCGGCGATCGTCGGTCAGGTGCACCCACCCGCTTCGGTCCGGCGCAGGCGCTCTTTGGTCCGGTGCAGCCGCCCGCTTCGGTCTGGAGCGGGCGCCCTGGACGGGTCGCGGCGGGCAGCCGAGGTTAGGGTCATTGGCCATGACGAGTGAGGCAGTACGGATCGGGTCGCGGTTCCGGGGACCGGCCCAATCGGGCAACGGTGGCTACGTCGCCGGCAGAGTCGGTACGGCGCTCGCCGCATCACCGCCGACCTGATCCCGCAGGTCCGCCTGATGATCCCACCACCCCTCAACACCGACCTCACCCTGACCATCTCCCCCGCAGACGACCCCGCCTCCGCAAAGCTTCTGACGGACAGCCAGGCCGCCTCCGCAAGCTCGTGGACGGCGACATCTTGGTCGCCGTCGGCAACCGCTGTCGATGCGGACCGTTCTGGCCGACGCCGCGATCGACCCGGTCGATCCCGACGAGGCGCGCGCGGCCGAGTCGTCGTACCGGGGCCTCTCCAACCACCCCTTCCCCGGCTGCTTCGTCTGCGGCCCGGAAAACTCTGAAGGCCTGCAACTCCGCCCCGGCCCGCTAGGCGACGGCCGCACCGCCTGCACCTGGACCCCAGCCGCCGACCTCGCCGCCCCCGACGGCCTGATCGACCCGGTCTACCTCTGGTCAGCCCTCGACTGCCCCGGCGGCTGGTCCATCGACCTCGACGGCCGCCCGTCCGTCCTCGGCCAGATGACCGCCTGCATCGACGCCCGCCCCACCCCCGGCGACCCCTGCCTCATCATGGGCCGCCTCCTCTCCGAAGACGGCCGCAAAACCCACACCGCCACCACCCTCTACGACCCCGACGGCCGAGTCCTGGCCCGAGCCCACCACACCTGGATCCTGGTCGACCCCACCCTCTTCAACTGACCCGCACCGCCAACACTGATCAACCTCCACCAACCACCTCCACCCGAGCGCTCACCGGCCCGCTCCCCCGCCGAAAGAACGCCTTGATGAGTGCCAGCGGTCCGCCGATCACCGAACTCCTACCGCAGGCCTTCCCTGGACCCAGTCGCTCCCGGCCGACGACCGGACAACCTTCGCCCGCGAGCTGGCCGAGGTGATCTCATCCGGCGAACCAGCAGCAGCCCTCCAACTGATCACCGAATGGCGCCACACCGCCGAGATCTACGCCGCGCCGGAACTCCTGGCAGCGCTAGGCCCAGGTACAAGCTGACTCGGCGACGACCCATCGCCGCCCGGGATCGACGCCTGACCGCAGCTGACGCGTTGTTCGGCCGCTGGCAGGCTAATTCCGCGATAGCGGGCGAACATCGCGTCAGCCGACCGAGTCAGCGCCGGGGCGGCATCGCGTTCGCGGCCAGGCGACACGCACCGGGCGGCATCGCAGTTGCACCTAGGCAGCGTGGGGGCGACGGAGACATCCCAGGGGTTTGGGGTGTCAAGCGGCGGTGGTGGTTGGGGTTTGGTGGTGTTGGGGCCAGGCGGTGGTTTCGTTGTAGGGGGTGTGGGTTTTGAGGCAGCCGTGGAGGATGCCGACGAGGCGGTTGGCGAGTTGGCGTAGGGCTGGGTGGTGGTCGAGGCCGCGGGCGCGGAGTTGGGTGTAGTAGGCGCGGGCGCCCGGTGAGCACGACAGCGCGGAGAAGGCTTGGGCCATGAGGGCGTCGATGAGCCGGTCGTTGTGGATGTAGCGGGCTGACACGACGTGTCGTTTGCCTGAGGCGCGGGTGATGGGTGAGGTGCCGGCGTAGTTCTTGCGGGCTTTCGCGCTGATGTAGCGGTGCGGGTCGTCGCCGAACTCGGCTAGCACCCGGGCGCCCAGGATCGGTCCCAGCCCGGGCTGGGAGGTCACGATCTCAGCGTCCGGGTGCGAGCCAAAACACGCCTCCACCTCGCCTTGCAGGGTCTTGATCTGCTCGGCCACGGTGACCAGCACCGCGACGGTGGCGCGGGTGGTGGCCGCATACGCCTGGGCCACGATGTCGGGCTGGGTCAGTTGCGGGGCACGCAGTACGGCCTGGAGCTTGAGCGTTTTGGCTTCGATGTCACGACGGTGCGCGTGTTTCAGCGCGGCCCGGATCCGCGGTTTGGACAGTCTCGCTGCCGACTCCGGGTCCGGCGCCACCTGTAGTAGCTCGAGGGCATCTGGTGCGGCCAGCCCACCGCCCAGCTCGCCGAAGGCCTCGACCGCGGCCGGGAAGTAGTCCAGCAACCCGCGCCGTAGCCGCAACAGGTGCCGGGTCTGTTCCCAGATCAGCGACTTGTGCGCCCGCGCGACCACTTTCACCGCTTCGGCCAGATCACTGTCGGCCGCGACCGCACGGAGCTGGTGGCGGTCGGTGCGGACCATGTCGGCCAGCAGATGCGCGTCCGCGGCGTCACTCTTCGCCCCCGACACCCCGTGACGTTCCCGGAACCGCGCCACCGACAACGGATTCACCGCGAACACCTGGTAGCCGGCCGCGAGTAGCGCCTGCACCCACGGACCCCGCTCGGTCTCGATCCCGACCACAACCTGCGCGTCACCGTCGTCGTGGTCGAGCCTGCCCTCGTCCAGCTGCTCGGCGATCAACGCGTGCAACCGGGCCACCCCGGCCACACCCTCAGGCAGCCGCGCCCGAGCTAACCGGCGCCCGTCCGCGTCCATCACCTCGACATCGTGATGCGCCTCGGCCCAGTCATCACCCACGAACAACACCACAACCACCGCCCCTGTCTCCGGACATTCACAGGAGAGAACCAGCGACCTAATGAACAGTGCTCACACCCACAACAGCCACACACCACACCCGGGGCCGGCACGACATCCCAGCAGCCATCAACTCTCCACCGAACCACCAGCCAGGGCACGATCTCCGTCAAGAACTCAACCCGGTCCAGGAGCAAGCGAAGTGCTCACCAGCCAGCAGCACGAGTCTGCACCCAACACCAGACCCAACCCTCATTAGGAGCGCCGTAGCTGGGGGGTGGGGAGCACTGACGGAGGAGGCGCGGGGCGGCTGCTGTTCGTCGTACGCGGCGGGTTCTGTTGGTGGTGCTAGCGGGTTCGGGCGGCGTGGGCTCGGACTTTGGCTCGGTTGCCGCAGGTGGACATGGAGCACCAGCGGCGGCGGCCTCGGGGATCCAGGAAGAGCCAGCCGCAGGCGTCGCCGGGGCAGGCTCGGACGTGGTCGCGGGACGGGCTGGTGAGGAGGTCGGCGGCGAGGATGGCGAGTTGGTCGAGGGGCAGACCGAGGTCTTCCGGGAGATCCCAGGCGGCCCGGAAGCCAGAGCCATCGGCCGGTACTGCGAGGAGCCGTCGCCGGGCCGCTGCCTTGTCGATCACCCGAGCGACCGCGTCGAAGGACCCGGCCGCCGACGAATCCGTGAGTACGTCGTACAGGTCGGCTCGGAACTCCCGAGCCGTGTCCAGGCGCCGGGCGGCGTCCGTCGGCTTGACCGAGGCTTGCTCGATCAGCCGGAAGACGCTCGGCGTCGGTCAGCAACCCGACGTACCCGCTCCAGATGACGAGCGCCTGGTACGACGTGAGCCATTCGCTCCGGGCGGGCCCTCGGCCGGCCCACTCGGAACGGGTGTTCAGGAAATCCAGTACCGGGTCCGCGCCGACCGGCCTGGGCAGGACGACGCCCTGCACCAGCTCGAGATGGGACGGCAGCGCGGACATCGGATCAGCGCGGCGCGGTCTTCGTGGACGGCGTCGGCACCGGGATGCTGATGTTGCCGTTCTGCGGAATCACCATGAACTGGATCTTGCCCGACTCGATCGCGGTTTTCAGCAGGTAGCCGCTGTGACCCGAGCAACGCCACCTGCTGCTTGACCGACTGCAGCTCGACGTTGACCTGCTGGTTCTTCTGCTCCTGCGCCTGCTTGGCGAGCTCGGCGCGCTGCTTGGCCTCGAGCCCGTCGATGATGCCCTTGTCCAGCGGCGTTCGGCTTCTGGATGGTGAAGGACAGCTCGCCGCACGCGTTGCTGCCGGTGTAGGACGGGCCGCAGAAGTAGTCGCCACCGACCGCGGCCGGCAGGAGCTCGGTGAACTCCTTGGCCGCGGCCTCGGTCTGGAACTTCGGACTTCTTCGGGCCTCGTTGTTGTACAGCTCGCTCCACAGTTGTAGTTGGTGGCGACGGCGGCCAGCGCCCGGTCGATCTGCGGCCGGAAGTAGGACTGCAGCATCGTCGTCCCAGCCTGCCTGTCCTCGTACGCCTCGGTCTTCAGCCCGATCCGCTCGTGGAACGCTGGATCACGGCCTCGGCTCACGGTTCAGCGTGAAGTAGACCTGCACCCGTACGCCGAGCCGCACGTTGTCCTTGCTGACCACGGTGACCTCGTCGGCGTCCTCGGTGTCCGCGCCGGCACCGCCGATGATGTACGACCGCTGGTCGATCGGGTAGCTGTAGACCGTGTCGCCGGGCCCGATCAGCTTGTTCGTCGCGCCCGGCGGCATGATCGACTTGAACTTCTTGTCCTCGATCACGCCGCCGCCGTAGTGCAGCCCGATCCTGTTCGCGTCCGTGCTCGGCGAAATTGAAGATGTTCCAGCACGATGATCAGCAGCGATCGACGGCGAGCCTAGACCGCCGATCACCTTGACCCTCGACGTCGCCACCCTTCGCGGCCGCGGTCCGGTCCCCAGTTTGGCCATCAGTGGTCGAGCTCCTTGCCCTCGGTCAGCCGCCGGATGTCGGCGAGCGTCAGGTCGGCGGTGACCGCGACATCGCGCGGCACCGACGGATGCGAGCAGAGCGTACGCAGGCCCTGCTCGGCAGCCGCGACCGCCTTCTCCAGCCTCCGGACCTCCTGCATCAACGCCTTGGTCTCGCCGTTCAGCTCGGTCACGGACTGCTCCGCGATGGCGGCCCGGCGGTACGACGACCACGCGAACCAGACGGTTCCGACCAGCAGGACGATGTACGGGCAATCCCAGCCTGAAGACCATGTCCTCATGGGACCACGAGACCGTCGTTCATCTGTCGGCGAAAACTGGTTGAACGCGCCTCCGGTCGCGACGTAAGTTCTGAGTACACGCGAAGGGAGGTGGTCCAGTGCATGAATTGCAACTCGGACTCGTGAGGTGGCGGCGGGCTGACCGTCAACCACTGCAGTTAAGTGGGCTATGTGGTCAGGCAATTCAACGCCGCCACCGGACCCGCGGGTAGTCAGGAAAGTCCGCCTGACCCTGAGCGTTCGGCCACCCGGTCGTGTCGCCGGAAGCGCCTGCGGATCTCTTTTTCATTCTGCAGCGGCGGGCAGTCGAGCCCGAGGGCCTCGCCGATCTCGCGCAACTGCGCATGCGAAGTACGCGCCCGCATCGTCCAGCGCCCAGTGCAGCTGGCCGAAGACCTCCATGCAGATCAGGCCGTAGAGCCGGGTCCAGTAGGTCAGCGACAGGTAGACCGCGCCCGGCGGCATCCCGTCGAAGAACTCCGACCTTCTGTTCGAGCTGAGCCTGACCAACTCCGGACCGAGCAGCTCGACCGGTGCGACTCTCGAACGGCTGCTGCGGCCAGACCTTCGTCACCAGCTCCTTGAACACCGCGCCGAACCGCATCGCCGCCTGATGATTCCCGGCGTCAGCTCGTGGTCGTCGGATCATCCGGGTTCGGCGACCGGCGCCCCGAACAGCAGCCCGAACTCGGCCGGATGCGCGAGCGCCCAGTCCCGGAGCCCGCCGGCGACCAGGAACAGCTGATCGCCGAGGGCGCCGCCGGGTCAGGCGTCCCGCAGCTGACCAGATACGCCGTCAGCTCGTCGAACAGGTCGGCGACGACGGCGGAGATCAGGTCCTCGTGGCTGCGCGAAGTACCGGTAGAGCGCGGGCGCGCTGAGGCCGAGCTCGCGGGCGACCGCGCGCAGCCCGACCGCGGACGCGCCGCCGTCGACCAGCAGCTTGCGCGCCGCGGCCTTGATCTCGGCGACCGTCGCGGCCCGCTGCCGATCCCGCCGGCTCTCGCCCTCCACCGTCACCTACTCCTTCTCCGTCGCCCCGAACCGTATCGCGAACTCCTTGACAGCCGGGCCCGACATGCGGTTCAGTTTACAGCGTTAACTGTTAACGGTGTTCACCTCAGTGATCGCTGTTAAATCTCCGCTCAGAGGGAGCACGACGTGTTCGAGAGGCTCGGCAGCTTCAACTACCGGCACCGCCGCCTGGTCCTGGCCCTGACCGGCCTGTTCGTGGTCGCCGCGATCGCCTGGGGCACGGGAGTGTTCGGCTCCCTCGCGAACGGCGGCTTCGAGGCGCCCGGCACCGAGGCCGCCCGCGCGGTCAAGACGGTCGAGCAGAGCATCGGCCGTACCGGCACCGACGTGGTCGTGCTCTATCGCAGCCCGACCGCAGACGGTCAGCGACTCGACGTTCCGCAGCGCCGTCGAGCAGGATCTCGCGGCGCTACCGAAGGAGGACGTCCTCGCCACGACGACCTTCTGGACCACCAAGTCCCCCGCGTTCGTGTCGAAGGACCAGCATTCGACGTACGCCGTACTGACGCTCGCCGGCGCCGATCCCGACCAGCGCCTGGAGACCTTCCGCAAGATCGCCGACCAGGTCCGGCAGGCGCCGGCCGGGTTGGACGTGAAGGTCGGCGGTGAAGACGGCATCAATGACGAGATCAACACCCAGACCGAGCACGACATCGTGCACGCCGAGACCATCTCGCTGCCGATCGTGCTGATCCTGCTGGTGATCGTCTTCGGCGGCCTGGTCGCCGCGAGCCTGCCGCTGTTCGTCGGCGGGCTCGCGATCCTCGGTGCCTTCGTCGTACTGCGGGCGCTCACGACCTTCACCGACGTCTCGGTGTTCTCGATCAACATCGTCACGATGATCGGGCTCGGGCTCGCGATCGACTACGCCCTGTTCATCGTCACCCGTTTCCGCGAGCAGCTTGCTCTCGGCAACGATGTCGAGACGGCGCTGACCATCGACGATGGGCACGGCCGGGCGGACGGTCGCGTTCTCCGGAATCACCGTGGGCGTGGCGATCTCGAGCATGGTGCTTGTTCCCGGTGATGTTCCTGCGCTCGATGGCGTACGGCGGCGCGGCGGCGGTCCTGGTCGCCATGTTCGCCGCGCTTGACCGCGTTGCCCGCCCTGCTGGCCGTGCTCGGTGCATCGGGTGAACAGCCTGCAGGTGCCGTGTCTGTCGAAGCGCGGAGGACTCGGGTCGACCGAGCACGGCGCCTGGTACCGGCTCGCGCAGAGCGTGATGCGGCGCCCGGTGCGGTACGTCGTAGTACTGGTTCCGCTGCTGCTTGTGCTCGGAATCCCTTTCCTGCAAGTGCAATTGGGCGGCGTGGACCATCGGGCGCTACCGGCCGGCTCGGACAGCCGCGACGGTCACCGAGACGCTTGCAGAGCGACTTCGCCGGCGCCGGCGGATCCGACGTACTGGTTGCTGTTCGCTTCGCCACTCCCCCGGCGAATGCCCAGCAGACGTTGGCTGCCTTATCTCCTGCAGCTCGGCCAGGTTCGTGATGTCCAGGACGTTCGGCTGGCGGGTACAAGAACGGCGTCGCGTCCGTGGTCGTGCACACGCACTACACGTCGCAGGAGCTGCCGGCTCGCGACGTCGTGAAGTCGGTCCGTGCTGTTGCAACCGCCGCCGGCACCATCGGTCGAAATCAGGTGGCGACACCGCCGCGCTGATGGATCTGCTCGCACGTACTGGCGAGCGGGCGCCGTGGATGGCCGGCTTCATCGTGCTGGTGACGTTCCTGCTGCTGTTCGTTGCCTTCGGCTCCTTTGTGCTGCCGGCCAAGGCGTTGCTGATGAACGTGCTGTCGCTCTCGGCGTCGTTCGGCGCGATGGTCTTCATCTTCCAGGACGGCCACCTGTCCGGGCTGCTCGACTTCACCCCGTCGGGATTCCTCGACGCGACCAACCCGGTGCTGCTGTTCGCCGTCCTGTTCGGGCTGTCGATGGACTACGAGGTGTTCCTGCTCAGCCGGATCCGTGAGGAGTACGACCGGACCGGCGACAACACCCGCTCGGTAGCCCTGGGCCTGCAGCGGACCGGCGGCATCATCACCAGCGCCGCCCTGCTCCTGATCATCGTCGTCGGCGCCTTCGCCACCTCAGGCATCGTGTTCGTGAAGATGATCGGCGTCGGTCTCGTCATCGCCATCCTGATCGACGCAACCGTAGTACGGGCCCTGCTAGTGCCCGCGACAATGCGCCTGCTCGGCCGAGCCAACTGGTGGGCGCCCGGGCCGTTCGCCCGCTGGTGGCAGAAGCACGGCTTCCGGGAAGAGCCGAGCCTGATCAGGGCTGGAGTCGGAGTAGCTCCCAGGTTGAGGAGGAGCTCGTGCGGCGGTAGGCGAGGCGGTCGTGGAGGCGGCCGGTGCGGCCTTGCCAGAACTCGAATGCCTCGGGGCGGATGCGGTAGCCGCCCCAGAAGTAGGGGGTCGAGATCTCGGTGCCGTCCGGCCACTGCCGCTCGTAGGAGGTGTACTGCAGGTCCAGTTCCTCGCGGCTCTCGACGGGTTGGCTCTGCTGGGATGCCCAGGCGCCTAGCTGGGAGCCGCGTGGCCTGGTTGCGAAGTAGGCGTCGACCTCGTCCTGCGCGATCTTCTCGGCGATGCCTTCGACCCGGACCTGGCGCTCCATGGCGTGCCAGGGGAACACCAACGCGCAGTACGGATTGGCCGCGAGGTCGTCGGCCTTGCGGGACTGCTGGTTGGTGTAGAAGGCGAAGCCGCGCTCGTCCAGGCCCTTCAGCAGGACGGTCCGCGCCGATGGGCGGCCATCGGCGTCGGCGGTGGCGATCACCATCGCGTTCGGCTCGGCGATGCCGGCCTCCCGGGCCTGCTCGAGCCACTTGCCGAACTGCACGATCGGGTCGGCGTCGACCTGGCTCTCGAGCAACTCCCCCAGCCCGTACGTCTCCCGCATCTCTCCAAGATCCACGCGTCCGAGCCTAGATCAATGCTGCGGTGGCCCATCCTGAGGCGGCTGTCCCTGCTGCCACTGACCCCGCTGGCCGGGGTCCGGCTGACCGGGGAACGTCTGCCCGGCGTACTGCTGGCCCGGGTACTGCTGACCGGGGTACTGGGGTGTCGGTAGTTGCTGACCCGGTTGGTAGTAGCCCGGACCGTCCTGCACCGGTGGTGGTGTGCGCCGGCCGTCGGTGGCCAAGCGCCGTACGCCCAACACCAGCAGGATGGCGCCGATGAACACCACCGAGCCGTCCCACACGATGTAGCCGGCCGGGTTCCCAGGGATCGCGAACAGCTTGGACAGGTCGAAGGCCTGACGGAGCGGCAGGAGGAACACCGCGACGCCCACCAGCGTCAGCAAGGCTCCTGCGCCGGCCAGAGCACCTCCGGCGATCGCGCGGATGGACAGCACGAGACCTACCAGCGCCGACACCGCCAGGATCAGCAGCACCCACGGGAGCCCGTCCGAGGGGCTGTTGCCGAACCGCATGGTCCGGATGATGTTCAGCTTGATGCCTGCATAGTTGACCACCGTCGCCCCGCCCCAGGCGATCACGACGCCGACCAGCAAGCCGAGCAACGGGTGTGACTTGGTACGCATGACAGCGAGCGTAAACGCCGAACGAGTCACAGATCTGTTCGTCCGGCGAGGCGGCGAACTAGTCTGTCTGGGCGCCATCATCGACAAAGGAGTCAGCGGCTGATGTCAGATCCGAAAACCGAGGTTCAGCACGGTCTCGAGGGAGTCGTCGCCTTCGACACCCAGATCGCCGAACCTGACAAGGAGGGCTCCGCGCTGCGCTACCGCGGGGTCGACATCGAGGATCTGGTCGGCCGGGTACCGTTCGAGAACGTCTGGGGCCTGCTCGTCGACGGCTCGTTCACCCCTGGTCTGCCGCCGGCCGAGCCGTTCCCGCTGCCGGTGCACACCGGCGACATCCGGGTCGACGTCCAGTCTGCGCTGGCGATGCTGGCACCGGCCTGGGGCCTCGCGGCAGCTCTACGACATCGACGACACGCAGGCGCGCGACGACCTGTCCCGCGCCGCGGTGATGGCGCTGTCGTACGTCGCTCAGGCGGCGCGCGGCATCGGGCAGCCGATGGTCCCGCAGCGTGAGGTGGACAAGGCCTCCACGATCACCGAGCGGTTCATGATCCGCTGGCGCGGCGAGCCCGACCCCAAGCACGTCAAGGCAGTCGACGCGTACTGGACCTCCGCTGCCGAGCACGGCATGAACGCCTCCACCTTCACCGCCCGAGTGATCGCCTCGACCGGTGCCGACGTCGCTGCCGCGCTGTCGGGTGCTGTCGGCGCCATGTCCGGCCCGCTGCACGGTGGTGCTCCGGCCCGCGTGCTGACGATGATCGAGGGCGTCGAGAAGAGCGGCGACGCCCGCGTCGTATGTGAAGGGCCTGCTGGACGCCGGCGAGCGGCTGATGGGCTTCGGGCACCGCGTGTATCGCGCCGAGGACCCCCGCGCCCGCGTACTTCGGCGTACGGCACAGGAGCTCGACGCACCGCGCTACGAGGTTGCCGAGGCACTGGAGAAGGCCGCTCTCGCCGAGCTGCGCGAACGCCGCCCGGACCGGGTGCTGGAGACCAACGTCGAGTTCTGGGCCGCGATCGTGCTCGACTTCGCCGAGGTACCCCCGCCGATGTTCACCTCCATGTTCACCTGCGCCCGTACTGCGGGCTGGAGCGCCCACGTGCTGGAGCAGAAGCGCACCGGCCGCCTGATCCGCCCCTCCGCGATCTACTCCGGCCCCGACACCCGCCCAGCCACCTCCATCGAAGGCTGGAACCCCGCCTGGGCGTAGGTGGCGTCTAGTCAGCTGTTGTTGCGGGGTCTGGCGGTGCTGGGTGGGTGGCCGGTGCGTTGTTTGTATTGGCGGCTGAAGTAGGGGACGTCTGCGTAGCCGAGGGCTGTTGCGACCTGAGTGACTGTCATGCCGGTCTCTGTCAGTAGCTGGTGGGCTCTGTCGATCCGTGCCTTGATCAGGTACTGCGCGGGCGCCATGCCGTTCTGCGCCACGAACCTGCGAGTGAACTGAGCCCTGGACAGTGAGGCGCGCGCAGCCATCTCCTGCACGCTCCAGTCGCGTCCGGGGTCCTGCCGGATCACCTGAGCGACCTCCTCGATCGCTGTGTCGACACTGCTCGCCGTCGTCCCGTGCGCTGCGTCCCAGATCAAGCAGAGGAACTGCTCCAGACACAGCTCCGCTTGCCGCTCCCCCAACCGATCACCTCGTCGGTACGCCGAATCTGAGCTCCTCGCCAACGCACCGAGCAGCACCCGATCCCGCACATCCGCCCACCGCTGCTCCGGTACTACGTCCGCCGGGTCCGCCTGGAAGTGCATGCCGAAGACCAGCAACCGCCTGCGCGGATCGTGATTCGCCGTCGGAGCGTCTCCGGGAGCGAAGACTGCGCAGGTGCCTGGGCCTAGTTCAGTCGTCCGGTCGTTGAGTTCCAATCGGCCGATGCCGTCCAGGACGCACCAGAGCAGGTAGTACGGCAGCGGGGGCGACACCCAGGACCAGCTCGGCTCGCAGCGCCAGAACGTAGGCGGCGAGAGCAGCTGCAGAGCCAGCGGACGTCCCTCGGCGAGAGCTGCGTGATGCGTCAAAACCTCAAGTCCTTGCGTCGAACTGCCGTGGCTTCAGTCTTCCTGGTCTCGGAGAATCAGTGTGTCAGATCGAGCACGGGAGTTGTGATGAGCGTTTCGTTCAAGGACGAGTTCGACCGTACGGGGTACACGCTGGTGCGTGGGTTGTTCGGGCGGGACGAGGCCGAGGGGCTGCGCGATCACTACATGGCGCTGCGGCAGCGTGGGTCGTATGACGGTGACGACGCCGGCATCCGAGCGGGGAGCCGGGACCCGTTGCGGCGGTATCCGCGGATGGCGCAGATGCATCGCTGGGACGACATCTCCCTGCAGTGGTTGACCGACCCGCGCATCGACCGGGTGATGACGGCACTGCTCGACAAGTCGCCGTACGCCGTACAGACGATGCTCTACTTCAAGCCTGCTGGGTCTCGTGGTCAGGCGCTGCATCAGGACAACTTCTACCTGAAGGCCGAGCCTGGTACGTGTGTGGCGGCGTGGATGGCGCTTGATCCGGTGGACCAGGCGAATGGGTGTCTGGAGGTCGTGCCGGGGAGTCATCGGTGGCCGATTCTTTGCACGGAGAAGGCGGATACCAAGGTGAGCTTCACTGACGTCACGGTGCCGCTGCCGGATGCGGCTGCCGCAGTACCGGTGGAGATGGAGCCGGGGGATGTTCTGTTCTTCCATGGCGCTCTGGTTCATGGGAGTGCGCCGAACGTCACCGCTGACCGGTTCCGGCGGGCGCTGATCGGTCACTACATCCAGGGCGAGGCCGAGAAGGTTGCTGAGTACTACCACCCGGCGCTGCGGATGGACGGCACTCCCCTCGAACTCGACGTCGCCGAGGGCGGCGGCGCCTGCGGCGAATGGGTCAGCACCGACACCGGCCAAGTAGCAGTCCTCACCGGCCAAGAACGCACCACCCGCAAACACGAGTAACCCACCACCGCATCACCCGCCCCACCACATCCCGTCACCCCCGGGGCGAACCAGGTCCGCCGCCACCGCATCCCCCCAGCCCACCGCCTCCGGCGAACCGACCCCTCCCCCCGCCACCGCATCACCCGACCCACCGCCTCCGGCGTACCGGTGGGCGACCGCCTTCCCCTCCGCTGGAGGGGTGTCCAGGGTGTGGGGGTGTGTTACGGGGGTGTGTCGGGGGTGTGGAACACTGGGAATTGCTGACAGCGTCGTCGGCAAGTATTCAGCCAGACGACGAAGGGAACCGCTGGTGACCAGCGACATCATCATCCCCGCAGAGCTCAAGCCCGCCGACGGACGTTTCGGCGCCGGTCCTTCGAAGGTCCGCCCGGAGGCTGTTGCGGCGCTGGCGACCGAGGGCGCCAAGCTGCTCGGCACCTCGCACCGGCAGGCGCCGGTGAAGAACCTGGTCGCCCGGGTCCAGCAGGGCGTGGCCGATCTGTTCAACCTGCCCGACGGCTACCAGGTCGTGCTCGGCAACGGCGGTTCGACCGCGTTCTGGGACATCGCGACGTTCGCGCTGATCCGGGAGAAGAGCCAGCACCTGAGCTTCGGTGAGTTCTCCTCGAAGTTCGCCAAGGCCGCGCAGCTCGCGCCGCACCTGGGCGAGCCGAGCGTGATCAAGTCCGACCCGGGCACCCGGCCGGTCGCGGTCGCCGAGGCCGGCGTGGACCTGTACGCGTGGCCGCACAACGAGACCTCCACCGGCGTGATGGCGCCGGTCAAGCGGGTCGCGGGTGCCGACGAGGGCGCGCTGGTCGCGATCGACGCCACCTCCGGCGCCGGCGGTCTGCCGGTCGACCTGAACGAGGTCGACGTCTACTACTTCGCACCGCAGAAGTGCTTCGCCTCCGACGGTGGGCTGTGGATCGCGATCATGTCGCCGGCCGCGCTGGCGCGGGTCGAGGAGATCACCGCGTCCGGTCGGTGGATCCCGGCGTTCCTGGACCTGGCGACGGCGATCGACAACTCCAGCAAGAACCAGACGTACAACACCCCGTCGCTGGCCACGCTGTTCCTGATGGCGGAGCAGACCGACTGGATCAACAGCAACGGCGGTCTGGACTGGAGCGTCGCGCGCACCACCGACTCCAGCAACCGGCTCTACAACTGGGCCGAGAAGTCGGAGTACGCGACGCCGTACGTGACGGACGCCGACGCCCGCTCGCTGGTCATCGGCACCATCGACCTCGACGACTCGATCGACGCCGCCGCCGTCGCCAAGGTCCTCCGCGCGAACGGCATCGTCGACACCGAGCCCTACCGCAAACTCGGCCGCAACCAGCTCCGCGTCGCCATGTTCCCGGCCGTAGACCCCGACGACGTCGAGAAGCTCACCCAGGCCATCGACTACACCGTCGAAAAGCTCCGCTAACCCTTCACCACCAACAGCCGTCCACCCGACCAGGTGGGCGGCTGTTTCCTTCACCACTGATAGGAGCTGGAAAAGGTGCCCTGTGGTGATGTCAGGCGGCGGGGGTGCGGCGGCGGGGGTTGTCCGTGGGGGGTGCTTGGCCGGTGAGGCGGGCGTTTTCGGCCATGCGGTCCAGGCGTTCGCGGCGGCCCGGGGGGAAGGTGATGATCATGACGACGAAGGCGAAGAGGGCGGCGCCGATGATGATCCAGCGGAGGTTGTGGCTCTTCTTGGTGGTGCCGCTGTCGGCAGCTGCGTTCTTCGGGGTGGGAGTGGCCGTCGGCGTGGTTGCCGCCGCCCTTAGCGGCGGGGATCGACATTTGGTAGACGGCTGAGGCCTTGCCTTCGCTGCCGACGAGAACCGAGTCGGTTCCGTCGGGGCCTACTGCGACCGACTCGCCCTGGGCGAGCGGGGTGGTCGGCGCGGCCGACGACCTTGGGAGTCTCTCCCCAGGCGACTCGGGCGATGTCCACGTAGCTCCGCAGGACCACCGTCTGGCCGTCCGGCAGGAAGGTGCCGTCGGTGACGCCGGCGGGTCCGTCGGCGAGCTTGGTCAGCTCGTTCGTGCCTTCGCGGGATGCCTGCTCGGGTGCCGGCGTAGATGCCGCCCAAGCCCTTCGCGACCTTGGTGACGAAGAACATCTGGTTGCGTCTCCGGGTCGATCAGCAGCGTCTCGGCGTCGTGCGCGCCGTCGGGGTACTTGAAGTCGTACCGGTGGAACTTCACGTTCGTCGCCGTCCGCGAGCTTGGTCGGCTCGGGGATCGTGTACACCTCGATCATGTCCCGGCTGGCTTTGTTGTCGCCGATGTCGGCGATGTAGATCGTGCCTTCGCGGTCGACCGCGATCGCCTCGACGTCCTTGACCGGCGCCTTGAAGCTGAGCTCCGCCTTGACCTTGCCGCTCGCGTTGATGCCGAACACCCGGGCGGTGTCGCCGGAGTCGTTCACCGTCCACCAGATGACCCTCGTACTTCTGGCTCTTCGCCAGACCCGACGACTCGTCGATCCGCTCGTCGTCGATCGTGAACAGCTTCTTCGGCTCCGGCGGCGGATCAGCCAACGGCACCTGCACCGCGACCTGCTGAGCGGCGCGTCCGCTGGGAGGCGGTCGCTGGGAGGCGGTCTGGTGAGCGGCCGACAGCTGGGGAGCGGTCTGCTGGAGGGTGGTCGCCGTGGCCGAACCGGCGGGGGCCGCGGCACCTGCCAGGCTCAGCAGGGTCACGGCGGTCACGGTCAGGGCGTTGCGCAGCAAGCTCACAACACCGCCTCGCGGTCGGGATCCAGGACCAGCGTCGCCAGCCGTGGCGTGACCTGCCACTCGCCGACCAGCGCCTCGTACTCCGCCCGGACCTCAGGCCCCGCCGGTGCGCCCGGTCCGGGCAGCCCGCAGCAGCAGATTGCGCGGCGTGTGCTCACTGTCCACGAACTGCACCACCTCTACCCGGTATCCGACCTGTCGCAGCACCGCCGCCCGCAACGAGTCCGTCAGGATGTCGGCGAACCGCTCCCGAACGATGCCATATCTGGTGAGAAGCCCGTAAGGCGGCGGTGGTTCGACGCTCTTGAGCTGCTTTTGGATGTCGTGGTGGCAGCAAGGTGCCGCGAGAATCAGCGGCGCCTCCCAGCCGACCGCCCGGGCCAGCGCGTCGTCGGTCGCCGTGTCGCAGGCGTGCAGCGCCAGTACCACGTCCGGCCGGGTGTCCAGCTCGGCGTCCGCGATCGTCGCGTCGACGAAGCGCAGGTGGTCCTGCCAGCCGAGCGCCGTGACGCGCCGGGTGTTCCGCACCGGGCCGCCGGGTTGTGGTCGATCCCGGTCATCCGCACGTCGTGACCGGCCGCGGTCAGCAGGTGGTACGCCGCGAGCGTGAGGTACGCGTTGCCGCAGCCGAGGTCGACCACCTGCAGCGGCCGGCCGGCCGCGATCCGGCCCGCGGCGAGCGCCTCGTCCAGGGCCGGCGCCAGCAGCTTGCAGAACTCCTCGATCTGCTTGTACTTCGACTGCCGCGACGGCTTGACCTGGCCGTGGTGGTCGCTGATCCCGAGCTCGATCAGGAACGGCGCCGCCGGATCCAGCACCCGCTGCTTGACCCGGTCGTGGTCGGTCTTCTGCTCGTGGCTCTCGGCTCTGCCGGTGCAGCAGCGACTTGCCCTTCTTGGTGTACCGCAGCCGCAGCGTCTCGCCGGTCGTCTCGACGTGCCAGTTCCCGTACGGCACGTCGAGCAGCTCGTCGACCACCGACTCGGCCGCGACCGTCGCCCGGCCGCCGCGTTCCGGGTGTGCGCCTGCCGCTCGTCGAACTCGGTGATCTGCAGGTGCCGGACCCCCTTGAGGTCGACGTACCGCAACTCGACCCGCTGGTACTGCGGGGCGTCCGCACCCCGGCGCCGACCGGATCCGATCGCCCGGACCAGCGTCTCCCGAGCCAGCAGGGCGCCACGGATCACCGTCCCGTGGGCCGGACTCGTCGTCCGTGCTCGCCGATCGGGGTCGCCCGGCTCCCGCTCTGCCTGCATCGCGCCATTGTCGCCGACCGCTCCAGTCGATCACAAAACGGTCTCGCCCACCCGCGTCAAGAGCCCACGCCCAAGCCCCCTCCCCAGACCCCCAAAAGCTGGCGAGGTTGCCCCACAACCGAATGTCGGCAGGCTGTGTGCTGGCCGGGTGGGAGTGGGTGGTCACTGGAGGGTTTCGTCTTCGGCGAGGAGGTCGAGGGTGCGGAGGCGGGCTTCGATGCCGCCGGGCTGGCGGCCCAGGGCCTCGACCAGGACGTCCTTGCCGACGCCGTCGTGGAACAGCTGGGTGAGCAGTTCCTCCTGTCTTCGGGGTCCCAGCGGCGGAAGGCGTTCGGGTAGGTCTTGCGGGCCTCCTCGATCCGGCGGCCCATCGAGCGGGCAGCTGATCACCTCCAGCGACTGGATCCGGAGCTGGCGATGCCGGCCGACCTCCTCGCCCTCGCGCCAGAAGACCACCACGCCGTCGTCGAACGTCATCAGATCGGCGGGGACGTCGCAGTAGTCCGCGTCCTCGAGCATCACCCGCAGCATGGCTGCCTCCTGGTCTCGGCGCGCCCGGCCCTGGTGGCCGTGGTCTTTCCGCTCACCGGAGAAGATGCCGCGATCCGCCCCGCTCGCGGCCGACGACTTCGAACCCTGTGGACAACCAATCGCAAAACTCCGTTTGCAAAACCTCTTTGCAAACGGTTTTGCAGTCCTAGACTCAGACGACATGAGTGAAGACGCGCACGAAGACGGTCGAGCTGGACGGCCAGCTGCTGCGCAGCGCTCGCCCACCCGATGCGCAACCGGATGCTCGGCCTGCTCCGCGTCCACGGCCCGGCCACCGCCACCACGCTGGCCAGCCGCCTCGGCGTCAACACCGGCGCCACCAGCTACCACCTGCGCCAGCTGGCCGAGGCCGGCCTGGTCGTGGAGGACGACACCCGCGGCAACGCCCGGGACCGCTGGTGGAAGGCCGCCCACCAAGGCACGGACTTCGACAAGCGCCAGCTGCTCGATGAGGAGCCGGAGCTCACGATGGGCTTCCTGCACGGCATCGGCCAGATCTACGCCGAGAACATGTTCCGCGCCATCGACGCCCTGCAGACCCAGACCCCCGAGTGGCGCGAGGCGACGCTCATCTCCGACTACTTCTTCCACCTCTCCCCGGCCGAGACCCAGCAGATGCTGGAAGAGGTGCTGGCCGTGCTGCGAGAAGTACCGGACCGAGGACCTGACCGCACCCATCCCCGAGGGCTCCAAGCAGGTCACCGTCCAGATCCAGGCCTACCCCCGGGAAACCCAATGAGCCCCCTCACCGAAGCACCGAAGCACCAAGCCCCGGAAGACCACAGCAACCCCGCGTACGCCGTACCGGGCGCCGCTTGATCGCCTACCTGGTCGCCAACGTCGTGTCGCTCTGCGGCACCAGGGTGAGCGCCATCGCGATCCCCTGGTTCGTGCTGGTCACCACCGGCTCACCGATGAAGACCGGTCTGGTCGCGTTCGCCGAGATGACCCCGCTGGTGCTCTGCAAGGCGTTCGGCGGCCCGCTGATCGACCGGATCGGCGGCCGACGGATCAGCGTCAGCGCCGACCTCGCCAGCACCTTCGTCGTCGCACTGATCCCGCTCCTGCACGTCCTGCACCTGCTCTCGTTCCCGGCCCTCCTGACACTCGTGGCCATAGCCGGCGCCCTGCGCGGCCCTGGCGATGCAGCGAAGCACACGCTGGTCCCGGACATCGCCGCTGCCGCCAAGGTCCCGCTGGAGCGAGTGACCGGCCTGGAGAGCACCACGGAAAGACTCGTCGGGCTTCATTGCCTACGGCATCGCCGGTGGACTCATCACGCTGGTCGGCACGGTCAACGCACTCTGGGTGGACGCCATCTCGTTCGCTGTCTGCGCAGCCTTGATCCGGATCTGGGTACCGAAGCCGACCATCGCCATCAAAGCCCCACAAGAGGACCAGGCAACCTATCTCGAGCAGCTCAGAGAAGGCTGGCAGTTCCTCCGCAAGGACAAGCTGATGATGCCGCTGGTCGTGATGATCGCTGTCACCAACCTGCTGGACGCTGCGATCGGCGCAGTACTGCTGCCCGTCTGGATCAAGGACCACGGCTTCGGCCCCGGTCACACCAGCCTGATCCTGCTTTCGTTCGGCATCACCGCGACCCTGTTCGCCCTGCTGGCCTCCGCGATCGGCAACAAGCTCCCGCGCAAGGTGGTCTTCACGGTCGCCTTCCTGATCTGCGGTGCGCCCCGCTTCGTCCTGCTGGCCTTCGACGCCCCGGTGTGGTCCGTGATGCTCGTCTACGCGATCGGCGGTATCGGCGCCGGCTTCATCAACCCGGTCCTCGGCGCCCTGTTCCTGGAGCGGATCCCGCGGGACATGCTCGGCCGGGTCAGCTCACTGAGCAACGCCATCGCCTGGACCGGAGTACCGCTCGGTGGAGTCGTCGCAGGAGCAGCGATCGCAGGGATCGGGATCGTCCCCGCGCTGCTAGCAGGAGGCTGCCTGTACTTCGTGGCAACCACCGCACCGGTTCTCATCGGCCGCACCGAGAACTGGGGTGGCCGCCCGACTAGGAAGGATCGCCAGGGTCCTCGGGGAACGGCGGAGCGTCGGGATCCGGCGGCAGTCCCCACATCTTCGGCTTAGCGGGCGGATTGGCTGCCCGCTGGAGCCGGTTGCGTTCGGCACCGAGCAGTCCGAACAGGATGAGGTCGAGAGTCATCCCGCCAACAGCAGCGAACTGCGTCCCGGCGAACTGGAACACCTGGGTCACCAGTAGCGACACCAGCACAGCAAGCTCGAACAGCCGTACTGCGCGCACCCGGTCCGCACGACGCAATCGCCACCCGCCCCGCACGGTGAAGGTTGCCGAGAGCAAGCTACCCGCAGCCACCCCGAGCACCGGAAGGTCCGTCAGCAGCCGGCCGTCGTTGAACCGGATCCCCGCCGCGATCGCGGGCGCACCGATCGCCTGCACCACCAGTACTGCGACCGCGATCCCCGGCGCATAGGGGTGAGTCGCCAGCCGCTCGAACCCACGCTGCACAGCACGCCAGGCAATGTCCACCGGCGCCGCGAGCTCCACCTCGTCAGGCGGGCACGCGAGCAGCAGCGAACGAGTCTCCGACCACGCCACGACTCCTGGGTCGACACCGTTGAGCTGCTCGGTCGCCTGCGCCGCACGACGCTTCGACAGTCCACCGGCGACGCCCTCGACCGCATGGTCGACGACGTTCGCCAACTGCTCGCGGGGGTCGAGCGGCCGGCGGTTGGTGAAGAACCTGGAAGCCAGCACGATCAGCACGAACACGACGTACACGATCGCGGCGGTCGGTTGGTAGAAGTAGTTGTTGTCCGAGGTGATGAACTTGCCGACCTCGTCGATGAACAGGCCGAACCCCACGCCGCCGACCAGAGCAGCAGCCGGCCGCACCACCGGGCCGACGTACGCGAGCAGCAGGAAGATCGCCACCAGCATCAGCAGGCCGCCGGGCAGCACGTGGGCGATGTGCAGACCCTTTGCCGCCGATCTGCGGGTAGCCGCTGAGGCCCAGGATCAACCGGGTGATCAACACGGTCGAGACACCCGAGACCACGAAGGTGGTCAGGTGCTCCCCGGTCCGCACGTTGCGGACCAGCCCCGCCCGCATCAGGTACGCCGACCGCTCGCTCGTGGGGCTCATGGCGCAGAACGTTAGCGGTCCGGCGGTCACCGCACGATGGCAGCGATCACCACGATGGCGACTAGAGCCAGCAATACGACAGAGGTGACGAGCCGTCGGGTCCGGGGGTCCACCGGCTCAGGCTAGTGGACCCCCGCCACGAGACAGCAGGGCCCCCGAAGCCCTCGACGAGTTCCGTACTCCGATCCGTTGGGTGGTGACCAGGGGCTCGGGGCGGTGGACTCCTCGCGGGCGGTAGCCGAGGGCGTCGGAGTGGCCCAAGTAGTCGGCGAGGAGCCAGATGATGGCTAGCCACATCTCGGTGCCTTGCAGACCAGGGGTTGCCTTGCCGTGGGGAGCGAAGGCGAAGCCGGCGCCGTCGACCCAGTGGCCGAGGATGGTGGTGAGTTGATGCTCGGCCCAGCGCTTCCCTTCGGCGCGGCCGACGTCGGTTTGTTTGGCGGCCAGCCAGAGTGGGTGGATGACGTCGAGGACGTTGCAGGCGTTGTAGGCATCGCCGGTGAAGTGGCGGCGGTCCTGGGTGTGGGTGAGGACGGTCTTGACGGCGGCCTCGGGGTAGGGCAGCGGGAGGCCGAACTGGGCGTAGGTTCCGCGGGTGAGGCGGTAGAAGCCGTTGACGACCTGGAGCCAGCCGTTGTCCGGGTCGGGTTGGCCCCACATGCCGGTAGCCGGATCGGCATTGAGGGTGAGCCAGCCCATCAAGGTGGCGAGTGGGCCGGGATCGCTGTGGTCCTTGAGGTTTCGGGCGATCGCCGTACCGAGTGCGTCGATGCCGGCACCCGCGCTCCACGCATTTCTTGCCCAGGGCAACTGAGCTAATTGGTCTTCTGCGAAGGCGGTGTCGATTGTGTGCTTGAAGCAACTATCGAGGAGTTGTAGGGCATAGCCGACACAGAGGACGTGGTAGCTGGTGGGACCTTGGAGAACATCACCGTCGACCTGGAGGGCACGGAGGCGGCGTACGAGATCTTCTTGGGTGTGGCCGTCGGGGGTTCGGCGGAGGAGGAGGTCGGAGATCTCGATCGCGTCGCACCAGGGGCGGACGGCGGGTGGGTGGTCGAGGCCGGGGCGGTCGACGAATTGCTTGCCGTCGTAGCACCGCTCAAGTAGATCGCCCACCTGGTCACGGGCCCGACCGGCAAACGACGCAAGCCGACTCTCAAGATCTTTCGTTGGTTTGGCCTCTGTTGTCCGCCGGTCCCGCACCTTGCGGGCTGGGTTGCCTACTACGATCGACCACTCTTCGACGTCTTTGGTGACGACGGCGCCGGCGCCGATGATGCTGTGCGCGCCGATCGTGACGCCGTCGAGGACGATGACGTTCGAGCCGATCCAGACGTCGTCGCCGACGGTGATGCCGAGTGCGGTGTGCGGCTGCTGGAAGATCGGCCGGTCCGGCGCAGTGCCGTGATTGAAGGCGATCAGCGAGGCGTGCGCGCCGATCCGGACGCCGTCGCCGAAGGTGATCCGGCCGCGCACCACGCAGTACGGATTGATCGTCGTGTCGGCGCCGATGGTGATCTCGCCGGTGACATACGCGTGGGCAGCGATGTAGGACCGCTCCCCCATCTCGAGCCGGTCACAGAAGACTGCAGCGGACTCCGCGATGAAGGCGTCTGGCGCCAACTCGACTGTGCCGGCAAGGGAACTCTGACGCGCGACTTGCCGTGCGCGATCCTCGTCGGAGGCGGTGGCGGAGTACTCCCAGGGCAGGTAGTCGAGGCGTTCCGGCGGTTCGGCGGTCATTGGATAACGCTATCCAAGACGCGGGACAGGCCGCACGCGGCGACCAGTGAGCGGACGGCGCTGCTAATGTCCGGGGCATGCGGGGTGGAGGCACGAGATGACGGCAACCGGATCCAGTGACGGCGAGCACGCCGCCCTCGACGGTCCGGCGAGCAGCGGTGGTCGCCGGAGCCAGCGCGTCACGATCAGCGATCTCGCCCGCCGCCTGGACATCTCGAAGGCCTCCGTCTCGTACGCGCTGAACGGCCGCTCCGGCGTCAGCGAGGAGACCCGGCAACGAGTGCTCAGCCTGGCCGAGGAGCTCGGTTTCCACCCGAACTCCGCCGCCGTCGCGCTGTCCGCGAGCCGGACCCGGACGATCGGCATCGTGATCGCCCGCGACCCGGCGCTGATCTCGACCGAGGCGTTCTACATGCGCACGCTGGTCGGCATCGAGCAGTACCTGAACGAGGTGGACTCCTCCCTGCTGCTCCGGCTGACCGGCGAGCACGGCGAGGACTTGGACGTACTACGGCGCTGGGGCCGGCAGGGTCGCGTCGACGGGTTCATCCTGTTCGACGAGCTCAACGACGACCCGCGTGTCCCACTGCTGAAGGAGCTCGGCATTCCCTGTGTCGTGGTCAGCTCCAACGCACCCGATGACGGTGTCGGGCGGCTGATCAGCTCACCCGAGGAGACCGTGCTCCTCCTGCTCGACCACCTGGCCGACCTCGGCCACACGGAGATCGCGCACATCAGCGGCCCGTTCACCTTCGTCCACGAACAACTCCGCGTGCGGTTGTTGCGCGAGCACGCCCAGCAGCGCGGTATCCGGGTGACTCATCTGGAAGGCAGCTACGGCTACGAGAACGGCGCCGCGCTGACCCGTTCCCTGCTGACCGGCGAGAACCGGCCGACCGCACTGGTCCTCGGCAACGACCTGATGGCCGTCGCCGCGGTCCGCGTCGCGATGGATCTCGGCACCAAGGTGCCCGAGGACCTCTCGATTCTCGCCTGGGACGACTCGCCACTCTGCGAGCTGGCGAGCCCCGGGATCACCGCGGTCGACCAGCAGACGATGGAACGCGGCCGGATGGCGGCCGACCTGCTGTTCCGGATCGCCGCCGGCGAGTCCGGCCTGCACTGGGAGACCCCGCCCGGCGTACTACGGGTGCGCGACTCCACGGGCCCTGCCGGCAACTGAATCCCCGTACTGCGGATGGGCACCCCCCTCACGCAGTGACGCAGCGCGAAGCTTCGCTCACCATCAGCTAACCTGGCGCCCGTAGTACGTGTGCCAGATCACGGAAACCTAACGAACCCGACTCGGCTGAACCGGTTCGGGTTCCCATACTTAACCGGTTAGGCCACTATGGGGCCGACCAGCCTCCGGTGTCTGTCGGGGGCTCGATGGGACGAGGGAGTCCGACGTGAGACTGCGTTCGCTAGTAGCCGCAGCAGCGGTGTCCGCCTTGGGAATCAGCCTGGCCGCTTGCGGTGGCAATGACTCCGGGGACAGCTCGAACGGCGGCGGTGGAGACCAGACGCTGACCTACTGGGCCAGCAACCAGGGCACCAGCCTGGACAACGACAAAGAGGTGCTGACCCCGGTCCTGCAGAAGTTCACCCAGGACACCGGCATCAAGGTGAACCTGGAGGTGATCGGCTGGAACGACCTGCAGACCAGGATCCAGACCGCGACCACCTCCGGTCAGGGTCCGGACGTGCTCAACATCGGCAACACCTGGGCCGCCTCGCTGCAGGCGACCGGCGCGTTCCTGCCGTTCGACGACGACGCGATGAACGCGATCGGCGGGAAGGACAAGTTCGTGCCGACGGCCCTGGCGACCGGCGGCAAGGAAGGCGAGCCGCCGACGTCCGTCCCGCTCTACGGTCTCGCGTACGGCCTGTACTACAACAAGGCGATGTTCGCCGCGGCCGGACTGCAGCCGCCGAAGACCTGGGAAGAGATGGTCACCGACGCGCAGAAGCTGACCATCCCCGCCAAGAAGCAGTGGGGCATGGCGCTGGCGGCCGGCAGCTACACCGAGAACGTGCACTTCGCGTTCATCAACGCCGCTCAGAACGGCGCCGACTGGTTCGACAAGGACGGCAAGCCGACCTTCGACGGTGACGGCAACGTGCAGGGCGTGCTGCGGTACCTCGACCTGATGCAGAAGGACAAGGTCGCCAACCCGTCGAACGCGCAGTACGACAACGGCACCAAGTCGGTGAACGACTTCGCGACCAAGAAGGTCGCAATGGTGATCAACCAGAACAACGCCGACTCCTCGATCGTCGCCAACGGCATGAAGGCCGGCGAGTACGGCGTGGTGCCGTTCCCCGCTCCGGCCGGCGCGGCCGCTCCGGTCGCCAGCCACGTGGCCGGGATCAACCTGTCGATCTTCAAGAACACCAAGCACAAGGACGCGGCGCTGAAGTTCGTCAAGTACATGACGGACGCGACCACCCAGACGACGCTGGGCAAGCCGTTCTCCTCGCTGCCGGTGCTGAAGGATGCCAAGCCGGTGTTCACCACCGACGCCGCCGAGGCCGCGACCTTCCAGGACATCTACAACACCAAGTCGAAGCCGCTGCCGCTGGTGCCGGCCGAGGACCAGTTCGAGAGCACCGTCGGCAAGGCGATGAACGGCCTGTTCGGCAAGATCGCCACCGGCGGGACGGTCACCGCCGACGATGTGAAGGCAGCACTCAAGACCGCAGGGGATCAGGTGGCGGCGGGTAGCTGATGTCAGTCGCCACTGCTGAGAAGGCAACCCCTGCCACGAAGGCAAGGAAGCCCGGGCCGGATCACCGGCCCGGGCTGTCCCGGAAACTCCCCTACCTGCTGCTCGCCCCGGCGGTCCTGCTCGAACTGCTGATCCACATCATCCCGATGCTGGTCGGCATCTGGATGAGCTTCGTGAAGCTGACGAAGTTCTTCATCGCCAACTGGTCGGCGGCGCCGTGGGCGGGTCTGAAGAACTACCGGGTCGCGGTCGACGTCCACAACGCCGTCGGTGAAGGGCTGCTGAAGTCCTTCGGCGTCACGGTCGTCTTCTCGCTGGTCACCGTGGTGCTGTCCTGGTGTCTCGGGATGGCGGCGGCGGTCGCGCTGCAGCCGCCGTTCAAGGGCCGGAGTGCGATCCGCACGTTGTTCCTGGTGCCGTACGCACTTCCCGCGTACGCCGGCATCCTGACCTGGAACTTCATGCTGCAGCGCGACACCGGCGCGGTGAACCACATCCTGGTCGACAACCTCGGCCTGGCGTCGGACCGGCCGTTCTGGCTGCTCGGCGGCAACGCGCTGACGTCGCTGATCGTGGTGGCGCTGTGGAAGCTGTGGCCGTTCGCGTTCCTGACCTTGATGGCCGGGCTGCAGAGCATTCCGCGGGACGTGTACGAGGCGGCGTCGGTGGACGGCGCCGGTTCGGTGCGGCAGTGGCGGAACATCACGCTGCCGTCGCTGCGTCCGGTCAACCTGGTGCTCGTGCTGGTGCTCTTCCTGTGGACGTTCAGCGACTTCAATACGCCGTACGTGCTGTTCGGTACTGCGCAGCCGCCGGCCGGCGACCTGATCACGTTCCACATCTACAACGCGTCGTTCCTGACCTGGAACTTCGGCTCGGGTGCGGCGATGTCCGTGCTGCTGCTGATCTTCCTGATGATCGTCACCGGCGCCTATCTGATCGTCACCGGACGGAGGTCACGCCGTGCGTGAGACCAGCGGATTCAAGGTCTACCGGGCCGTCGTACTGACTGTGCTCGGACTGTTCGTGCTGCTGCCGCTCTACGTGATGGTGACGTCGTCGCTGAAGCCGCTGCGCGATGTGCAGGGCGCGTTCACCTGGTGGCCGTCGAACCTGACCATCGCTCCGTTCGTGGACATGTGGAAGACGGTGCCGCTGGCCCGGTACTTCGTGAACAGCACGATCGTGTCGGTCGCCGCCACGGTCTGCTCGGTGGCGATCGCGATCCTGGCCGCGTTCGCGGTGTCGCGGTTCCGCTTCCGGGGCCGGACGGTGTTCACGACCACGGTGTTGTCGACCCAGATGTTCCCCGGCGTGCTGTTCCTGTTGCCGTTGTTCCTGATCTTCGTGAACATCAACAACTCGTTCGGGGTGCAGCTGGTCGGGACCCGGCTCGGGCTGATCATCACCTATCTGACGTTCAGCCTGCCGTTCTCGATCTGGATGCTCGCCGGGTACTTCGACAGCATCCCGCGCGAGCTGGACGAGGCCGCGCTGGTCGACGGGTGCGGGCCGATGGGCGCCCTCTGGCGGGTCGTTCTGCCTGCTGCCCGGCCGGGCGTGATCGCGGTGGCGATCTACTCGTTCATGACGGCCTGGGGTGAGGTGCTGTTCGCCTCGGTGATGACGACGGAGGCGAACCGGACCCTGTCGGTCGGTCTGCGGCAGTACTCGACGCAGACCAACATCTACTGGAACCAGATCATGGCCGCGGCGCTGGTGGTCAGCATCCCGGTCGTGATCGGCTTCCTGCTCGCCCAGCGGCACTTCGTCGCCGGTGTTACCGCGGGTGCCGTGAAGTAGCAGTCAGCGTGGAAAGGCAGTGGCGCTGTCGACCGTGAAACTGACGGTCCAGGTGCTGACAAGTTGTCCGGACGTGGTCGCACTCACCCTGGTCGGCGGGTCGCACAAGACCTTGTAACCACCGATCGTGATCGGCCCGTCCGGGCACTTCTCCAGGTTGCCCATCAGCCAGTTGCGGACCGCTCCCTGGGTCTTGGTCTCGCCTGGCAACAGGTTCGAGAGCAGGCCCGGGGCAGCTTGCTTCAGCTGGCCGATCACCTGCCCGCGGCCGGCGTCGTTGTTGCCGCCGGCACGGCTGGAGACTGTCAGACTCAAGGTGGCGAGCTGGTCGAGGTTCGCCGAGGGCGCGGTCTGGAGGGCTACCTCCGCGCTACCGGTCCGGCAAGTGAGATCGCCACCGTCCTTCGCACACTTCGCGCCCTGGAGCTTGAGGGCGTCAGCCACGCTGTTGACGGTCGCGCGGGGGAAGCAGTACAGCCCGGCGGCTGCGGGCTCACAGGGCACTGGTCCACCGCGGCCCGCCGCAGTACTGGCTGTGGTCGGCCGTGGTGTCGGCCGCTCCGAGCCGGCGAAGCTGGACGCCTCGTCGCGGTTCGACTCGAACCGCAGGATGACGAACAGCAACACCACTCCGACGACCACGCCGGCGAACACGGTCAGGTACAACCCTGTCCGCGTCGGCGTGGTCCGCCCGTACTCAGCTCGGTTCTCCCCCATCGGCCGCACCTTACGGCGTCCAGGAGCCTCAGGTGAAGAGCTTCTCGCCCCAGTAGGAGCCTGGGGTGACGCCTGCCGGGCAGGCAAAGATGCCGGAGCCGACGTGCCGGATGTACTCGTTCATGGTGTCGGAGCGGGCCAGCTGGTTCTGGATCGGGATGAACTGCTTGCGCGGATCCCGCTGGTAGGCCAGGAAGAACAGTCCCGCGTCGAGCCGGCCGAGGCCGTCCGATCCGTCCACGAAGTTGTAGCCGCGGCGCAGCAGCTCGGCACCGTTGTTGAACTGCGGATGCGCCAGCCGGACGTGCGAGTCCTCGGCCACCTTGAGCGAACCGTCCGAGGACTTCGCAGTGAAGTCGATCGGGTCGAACTCGTCGGCCTTTCCCAGCGGGGCGCCGGTGCCCTTGCCGCGGCCGATGATCTGCTCCTGCTCGCCGAGCGAGGTGCGGTCCCAGATCTCGATCGTCATCCGGATCCGCCGCGACACCAGGTAGGAGCCGCCGACCATCCAGTCCGGGCCGTCCTCGGGCTGCACCCAGAGCTGCTGCTCGAGCTTGTCGGTGTCTTCCAGCTTCAGGTTGTTCGTGCCGTCCTTGAACCCGAACAGGTTCCGCGGCGTGCTCTGCGCCCGGGACGTGGACGAGGTCCGCCCGAACCCGAGCTGGGAGTAACGCACCGCGACCGTCCCGAACCCGATCCGCGCGAGGTTGCGGATCGCATGCACCGCGACCTGCGGATCATCAGAACACGCCTGTACTGCGATGTCGCCACCGCTGCGATCCGGGTCGAGGTTGTCCCCGATGAAGTGCGGCAGATCCACCAGCGCGGCCGGCCGCTTCGCCTTGATCCCGAACCGGTCGTTGCCCTTGGCATCGACGAAGAAGCTCGGACCGAACCCGATCGTGATGGTCAGCCGGGCCGGCGGCAGACCGACCGCTTCACCGGTGTCCTCGGGCGGGGCTTCGCCCGGACCGTTCACCGCGCCGTACTGGCCGATGTCACGACCGGCCGTCATCAGCGCCGCGGCAGCGGTCCACTCCTTCAGCAACGCGATCACCGCGTCCCGCTTGGTCGCGGTGACATCGAAGGTCGCGAAGTGCAGCCGGTCCTGGGCCGGCGTGACGATCCCGGCCTGGTGCGGACCGTGGAACTCCACCGGACCGTTGTTGTCCGCGGCCTGCGACTCCGGACTGTCCAGGGCCGAGTGCGCGACGTACCCGGCTACCCCAGTAGCCACCGCGGCGCCCGCGGCCCCGAACAGGCCGCGGCGCGAGATACCCCTCCGTTGTGCCGTCATTTCTTCGCGATCACTCCGGCGACCTTGCTGACCGGCTCGGCCAGCGCGTCGACCGTCGAGCCGAGCTGCTTCTTCTCCGCGTCGCTCAGGTTGTACGGCTTGAAGCCGGCGTCGTCGCGGTACTTGTCGACCGCCGCGAAGACGGCCTTGAAGTTCGTGTCCAGCGTCGTGACCAGCGCCGCGTCACGCTTCTGCAGCGCCGGCCGGAGCGCCTGGATCGCGGCCTGCGAGCCCTCGACGTTGGCCTGGAAGTCCCACAGGTCGGTGTGCGAGTAGCGGTCCTCTTCACCGGTGACCTTGCCGGTGGCGACCTCGTCCAGCAGTTCCTTCGCGCCGTTGGCGAGCTGCAGCGGAGTGAGCTTCACGACCTTGGCCTTCGCGACCACGGTCTTCACGTCGACGAGCAGCTGGTCGGCGTACTTCTCCATGCCCTTGGTGGTGTTGGAGACCCACAGCGCCTGCTCGATCCGGTGGTACCCGGTCCACTCGGTGCCCGGCTCGACGTCGTTGACGCGCGCGTCGATCTTCGGGTCGAGGTCGCCGAACGACTCCGCGACCGGCTCGATCCGCTCCCAGTAGGTCCGCGACACCGGGAACAGCGCCTTCGCCTTGGCGACGTCGCCGGCCTTGACCGCGGTGACGAACTCGGTGGTCTTCTGCTCCAGCGCGATCGCCTGGGAGTTCACGTACCGCGAGTAGCTGTCGACGGCCTGCTTCAGCGCGGTGTCCTCGTCCACCTGCGCGACGGCGTCACCGGTGACGTTCAGGTCGCCACGGATGCCGTCGCCGACCATGCCCGGCTTGCAGACGGCCTGGTACTTGCCGGTCGGCAGCTCCACGATCAGGTCCCGCTTGAGCCCCGGCCCGATGTTCTCGACCTCGCCCATCACCCGGTCACCCTCGGCGTACACGTAGAACTCGGTGACCTTGCTGCCGCCGTTGGAGACCGAGAAGGTGCTGGTGCCGGACTTCACGTCGGCGCGGCTCAGCGAGCACTCCGAATCCGTCGCCTTGACCGCCACCGGGCCGGTGGTGTCGCCGGGCTTGGCCGCCGGGGTCTCCTTGGCGCAGCCGGCCACGGCGGCGAGCAGTACTGCCGCGCCGACGGCGGTGGCCCGGCGGGCCGTGATGGTGATCATTTCGCTGTTCTCCTGGACGGGGTGAGGGGTGGAACGGGCGCAGCTCAGGCTGCTTCTGCCGCCTTGACAGGGACCACGGGCGGCGAACTGCGCTTGACCGGGCGCAGGTAGAGCACCAGCACCGGGACGAGATAGGCCAGCCAGGCGATCGCTTCGATCACCGTCGGGGCCGGGTTGAAGTTGAAGATGCCCTTGAGGACGACGCCGTACCAGCTGTCCGGGGGAATGACGTGCGAGATGTCGAAGGCCAGGTGCCCCAGACCGGGCAGGATGTTGGCCTCCTGCAGGTCGTGGAAGCCGTAGGCGAAGATGCCGGCCGCGACCAGGATCAGGATCGCGCCGGTGTAGTTGAAGAAGGTGCCGAGGTTGATCTTCACGGCACCCTTGTAGATGCCGAAACCGAGGCCGACCGCGACCGCGAGGCCGAGCAGCACGCCGATGAACGGCGTCGCCGTGGTCGCCGTCGCGGCCGAGGCGTAGACGATGAAGGCCGTCTCGATGCCTTCGCGGAAGACCGCCAGGAAGGCCAGTACGACGACCGCGCGCGAGCCCACTTCGAGCGCGGCGCCCATCCGCTCGCGCAGTTCCTTGGCGATCGTCCGGGACGCCTTGCGCATCCAGAAGATCATCCAGGTGACGAAGCCGACCGCGACGATCGACATCACGCCGCCGATCGTCTCCTGGGTGGTGAACGACTTGGCCGTCAGCGCGGTGATGAACTGCAGCAGCGCCCAGCCGAGCGCCGCGACGCCGATCGCCGCACCGACGCCGATCCAGAGCAGCCTGAGCCGATCACGATGCCCCGACTTCACCAGGAAGGTGGCCAGGATGCTGACCACCAACGAGGCTTCAAGGCCTTCACGGAGGCCGATCAGGAAGTTGGCGAGCATGGCGGTACTCCAGGGCATTAGGTACGGCTAACCTTCCGAAGGCTAGCCTAAGAACTCCCATTCGCCCACTGTGTCGTACGCCGCACCATGGCTCGGGCCCTCACCGAGCCGGGATGAGATCAATTCGATGCGGTCAGCGGTCCAGACCGGTCCGGCGTATTCGTCGAAGATCCGCACCCAGCGCACCACGTCCATCGGCTGGCGCGTCCGGGCCAGCGTCAGATGCGGTGTGAACTTCCTCCCATCCACGGTCACCCCGGCCTTGTTCGCCGCTGACCGCGTTGTCATCGCCAGATGCGGCAACGCATCCGCCTCGTCCCGTACGCCGGTCCACAACACCCGCGCGTCCGCCACACTCGGAAACGCCCCGCTCCCCCTCAGCTGCAGATCAAACGGCTTCTGCCGCTTCGCCGCCGCCTCCAACCGCTCCGCCAACTCATCAGTCTTGTACTCCGGCACGTCCCCCAGGAACGCCAACGTGATGTGCCAGTTCTCATCCGCCGCCCACCGGACGTCCTCATCAGGAAACGCCCGCCGAGGCTCCACAAACTCACTCAAATGCTCAACAGCCTCAACACCCGGCACCAATCCCACAAACAATCGCATCCAGCAAGCCTAGGGCCGGCGGCAACTCGCTTTACGGTTGCCGCCCGCTGCGTCATCATCGGCGAATGATCATCAGAACGGACATCAACCCAGCCGGATGACCGCTCCCACTGCCCGACTGCGCCTTTGGGGCACACTGCCCGCGCAGTACGAGGCTGACGAGATCGTCGCCGGCACAGTCGATGCGGACGGCAGGATCATCGCGTTGGTGGCTACCGGCCGCTCCCTCCACCTGATGCGGCCTTATCAGGCGCGCATTGTCGTCGTCGGCGACGATGCACAGGTCACCGAGACCGACATCGAAGAACTGACCTTCAGCTTTCCGATGATCGATGCACTCGGCGACGGTTTCGTCATTGCCGATGCCCGCAACCGAAATCAACGCTCGAGAAGCGAACTCCAGCACAGCGCACGCATTCTGGCGGCTGATGGGTCGACCCGGCTGACCTTCAACACGGGTGATGCGATCGAGCAGCTCCTTACCGATCGAACCGGCGCGATCTGGATCAGCTACTTCGACGAGAGCTCGATCCTCGCCCCACGATCAGGCAATGCGCCGAGTCCGGGAGCCGGGACGATCGACGTCAGCCCGGCTGGTCTGATCCGCTGGACCGAGGACGGCGAACCTGCCTGGTTCGCGGCTTTCGACCCGCAGCGCAACACCTTCTGGCTGGATGTCTATGCACTCAACGTCGGGCTTCGGCGGGCATGGGCCTGCCCTTACACCGGCTTCCCGCTGGTGGAGATTGGCCCCACCGGGATCAGTTCTTCTCGCAGTACGCCGGTGAGAGGCGCTCGCGGGCTTGCCGTCGCCGGACCACGGGTGGCCTTTCTCGGGAGCTACGACGACAGACAGCTCGACACCATCACGATCACCTTTGCGCGACTCGACCAGGAGTCAGTCGAAGTGGAGGCGACAACTCCACTGCTGATGCCGGACGGTTCACCTGCGGTCGGCAGGGCCTACCCGATGGTTTGCCGGGATCACCGGGTCTGGATGCAACTCGAGGATCCACGCGAGTGGTACGTGCTGGAGATCTGAGGCTGGTTCGAATCACACTGAGGCATGAATCTCCCCTCGCCGTGTGTGGTGGTGTTGGTGGGGCCGGGGGCGGCTGGGAAGTCGACCTGGGCGGCGGAGAGGTTTGCGGCGGAGCTGGTGGTGTCCAGTGATCGGTTGCGGGCGTTGGTGGGGGCTGGGGAGGACGATCTCGCGGCTAGTGCGGATGCGTTCGCGTTGCTTGAGGAGGTGGTCAGGCAGCGGATCGGGCGGCGGTTGACGACTGTGATCGACACGCTTGGGCTCGATAAGGCACGGCGGCTGGGCTGGCTGGAGTTGGCCAGGGCGCAGGGGATTCCTTGTGTGGCGGTTGCGTTCGATACGCCTGCGGCGGAGTGTCGGAGGCGGAATCGTGAGCGGAGCAAGAGGATTCCGGCGGATGTGCTGACCAGTCAGTTGAAGAGTTGGGCGGCCGTCAAGAAGGAGCTGCCGGAGGAGGGGTTTGACGAAGTGCTCGTGCCGCGGGCGGTTCGCGTCGTACCGGAGGCGTTTGTGGGGGCGGCTGAGGCGGTGCGGCGGCAGGAGGAGGCGCCGGCGCGGTTGCGGTTCGGGTTGCAGGTGAGCAGTTACACGCATAAGGGTGGGCGGAAGACGACCGGTGAGTGGGTCAAGCAGATCGGCATGCGAGCCGAGGCTGCTGGGTTCGACGCGATTTATGTGATGGACCATTTTCGGCAGATTCCGCAGGTCGGGCGGGCGTGGGAAGACTTTCTGGAGAGTTGGACCACGCTGGCGTATCTCGCGGCGGCGACGGAGCGGGTGCAGCTTGGCACGCTCGTCACGGGGATCACATATCGCAACGTCGCGCATCTGGGGAAGATCGTTGCGACGCTCGATGTGCTGAGTGGGGGTCGCGCTGTCTGCGGTCTTGGGCTCGCTTGGTTCGAGGCCGAGCACAAGGCTTATGGGTGGGACTTTCCATCAGTTGGTGAGCGCTACGAGCTCCTGGAAGACGCGTTGCAGCTGCTTCCGGTGTTGTGGGGTCCGGGCAACAAACCCTGGCGGGGCAAGGTTCTCGACGTACCGGAGACTGCTTGTTATCCGCGTCCGCTTCAGGATCCGTTGCCGATCCTGGTCGGCGGTAGCGGCAACCGCACACTGAGACTCGCGGCCCGGTACGCCGATGCGGTGAACGTCTTCGGCGATGCGGCCAAGGTGCGCGAGAAAGCGGCGTACCTCAAGGCCCAGAGCCGACCGGCCGGTGAAGCTCACCCAGCTGTCGACCACGCTGGTCGGCAAGGACCACCAGCAGCTCACCGCGCAGATCGAGCACTACCGGCCGCGCAACCAGGACCCCGCGCGCTACGCCGCGACCGTCAACGCAGGCACGATCGACGACCAGATCGGCCGCTTCCGGGAACTCGCCGAGGCCGGTGCGAGCGAAGTGATGCTCAGCCTCCCCGACCTCGACGACGACCTCTCCCCGATCGACACGATGGCCGAGGTGATCTCAGCTTTTCGTTAGTTTCAGGCTCAGCAGCGCGTTCTCGATCAGCTCGGGCATCGCCGGGTGGATCCAGTACTGGCCGCGCGCCATCGTGTGCGCGTCGAGGCCGAAGCTCATCGCCTGGATGACCGGCTGGATCACCGTCGACGCCTGCGGGCCGATCACGTGGCAGCCGAGGATCAGGCCGGTGTCGGGATCAGCCAGGATCTTCGCGAAGCCGGTGGTGTCCTCCATCGCCCAGCCGTACGCGATATCGGCGTACGCCTCGCGGCCCACGACGTACGAGACGCCCTGCTCGATCGCCTCTTCCTCGGTCAGCCCGACCGACGCCACCTGCGGCGACCCGAAGACAGCATGCGGCACGAACCGGTGATCCGCCTCGATCCGGTCGTCGGGGTGCAGCAGGTTGTGCTGCACGACGCGCGCCTCGTGATTGGCGACATGCTTCAGCTGGTACGGCGAACAGAGGTCGCCGAGCGCGTAGATCCCCTCGACCGCCGTCTGCTGGAACTCGTCCACCACCACGCGCCCGTCGGACTCCAGCTCGACGCCGGCGACCTTGGCGTCGAGGATGTCCGAGTTCGGCGTCCGGCCGACCGCGACCAGCAATTCGTCGACGACGAGCTCGTCCGCGCCCGCCGGACTGAGCGTCTTGACGACGATCCCGTCGTGCCGGCGCCAGACGTGCACGGTCTCGTGCAGCGTCTTGACCGCGTAGCGCTCCTGCGCGATCTCCGTGTAGCGCTTGGCGATCTCGCTGTCCTCGTGCCGCAGCATCCGGTCGGAGCGCGCGATCAGCGTCACCTCGACGCCCAGCGACGAGAACACGTGCGCGAACTCGGCCGCGACGAAACCACTGCCGATGATGCCGAGCCGGCGCGGCAGTTCGTCGAGCCGCATGATCGTGTCCGAGGTGTGGAAGCCGGTCTCCTCGAGCCCCGGGATGAACGGCACGACCGGCCGGCTCCCCGCGGCGAGCACGAACCGGTCGGCGGTCAGCACCACGGTCTCGCCGCCGTCGTTGGCGGTGACGGTCAGCTCACGCTCGGCGGTGAACCGGCCGGTGCCGTGGTACAGGGTGACGTTCACGTTGTTCGGGTGGTGTTCCCGGTACTCCGCTCCGCCGGCCGAGATGGGGTCGATCCGGCCGAAGATCCGGTCCCGGATGTCCGGCCAGCGCACCCCGGTCAGCGTCTCGTCGACGCCGAGCCGGGAGCTGTGCGACGGTGTCGCGGCCAGGTCGGCGGTGTGCACGAACATCTTGGTCGGGATACAGCCCACGTTCAGGCAGGTCCCGCCGAAGATGCCGCGTTCGACGATCGCCACTTTCCAGTCCGCGAACTGCTTCGTCACGATCGTATTGCCGGAGCCGGTCCCGACGACCACCAAGTCGTAATGAGTCACACCCCATTGTGCGCATGTCCCATCACCAGAACCCACCGGCGGCCATTATCTGGCCCTTACGCGACCTGCGCCTTCTTCGACTGGGAGTCCGTGAGCGTCGCCTTCTCGCCGAGCAGGTCGGTGGTCGGGCTGAGGATCTCCAGCCGCGGCCGGGGCAGCAGGTGCGGGCGGATCGCCAGGCCGCGGCGCCGGGAGAAGTAGAGCACCGAACCGGTCACGCCGAGGATGGTCAGGCCACCGCCGACGATCAGCGAGAACCGGGCCCCGAACTCCTGGCCGACCCAGCCGATGAACGGCGAGCCGATCGGCGTACCGCCCATCAGGACCGTCATGTAGAGGGCCATCACCCGGCCACGCATGGTCGGCTCGATCCCGAGCTGCATGGTGGCGTTGGCCGCGGTCAGCATCGTCAGCGCGGTGAACCCGACCAGCGGGAGCACCACGGCGAAGGACAGGTACGTCGGCATCAGGCCGCTCACGATGTCCATCACCCCGAAGGCCAGCGCGGCCCCGATCACCAGTCGGGCCCGGGTCCGGACCCGGCGGGCCGCCAGCAGTGCGCCGGCCAGCGAGCCGATCGCCAGGATCGAGCCGAGGATGCCGTACTCCCCCGCGCCCTTGTGGAAGGCACTTGTCGCCATCAGCGCCGAGGTCATCTGGAAGTTCAGTCCGAAGGTGCCGGCGAAGAAGACCGCGACGAGCACCATCATCAGGTCGGGGCGGCGCCACAGGTAGCGCATCCCGTCCCGGATCATGCCCTTCTCACGGGCTGCCACCTTGGGCGTGTGCAGCTCGCTGGTGCGCATCAGGTGCAGGGACAGGATCACCGCGGCATAGCTGAAGCCGTTGATGATGATCACCGGCCCGGTCCCGATCCAGTGGATCAGCAGGCCGGCCAGGCCGGGGCCGATCAGCCGGGCGGCGTTGAAGGAGGCCGAGTTCAGGCCGACGGCGTTGGACAGCTCGTCCTTGCCGACCATCTCGACGACGAACGCCTGCCGGGTCGGGGCGTCGAACGCCGTACCGATGCCGAACAGGAAGGCGAGGGCGTAGACGTGCCAGGTCTGCACGATGCCGGTCACCGTCATCGTGCCCAGGATCAGCGCGATCGCGCCCATCGCGATCTGGGTGATGGTCAGCACCTTGCGCTTGGGGAAGCGGTCGGCGATCAGACCGGCGTACGGCGAGACCAGCAGGGCAGGGAGGAACTGGAGACCGGTGACGATCCCCAGCGCGGTGCCGGAGTGGGTCAGCTCGAGGACCAGCCAGTCCTGGGCGACCCGCTGCATCCAGGTGCCGATGTTCGAGACGATGGCACCGGAGGCGTAGAGCCGGAAGTTGCGAACTTTGAAGGCGCGGAAGGTCGGGCTCATGTGGCCGCCAGGCGCTCTAGTACAGGTGCTGCCTTGCGCAGGATGTCGCGCTCCTCAGGGGTCAGTTTCTTCAGCTTGGTCTGCAGCCACTCGTCGCGGCGCCGCCGGTTGGCATGCAACAGGGCGTGCGCGGACTCGGTCAGCTCGACCACGATCTGGCGCTTGTCGGTGTCGTGCGGGCGGCGGACGACCAGGCCCGCCTCCTCCATGTTCGACACGATCCGCGTCATCGACGGCGGCTTGACCTGCTCGTGGGCGGCCAGCTCGCCGATCGTCATCGCGTCGTGCTTGCCCAGCGCACCCAGCACGCCGAGCTGGTTGGCGGTCAGGTCCGCGCCGTCCACTCGTTGCCGGCGGATCTGCCGGGACAGCCGGAGGGTCGACGACCTGAGCGCACTGGCCAGGCCGACGTCACTCTTCACCTGCTTGGCTACGACCTCGGGCATATCGTTAGCATAACTCATTACCTTTGCTAACGAAAATAGTTTACCGTTCATTCCACAGGACGGAAGGAAAGGAAGGAAGGCGGAGGCGGCGGGGGTGTTCCACTCACCGGAACCTGGGGGACGGTCCACTAAGGTGCTGCGGCATGGGGACATCTCCGGAGTTGGCGCGGTACGAGCAGCGGTTCCGGCGGGCGGGGTTGCCGTTGTTCATCGAGGACTTCTCGCCGACGCACGACATCTTCACCCGGGCCACCCCGCTGCTCGGGTTCGTGTTCCTCGCCGAGATGCTCGGCGCGACCTCGTTCAAGTGGCCGTTCTGGGTGAACCTGCTCGCCGTCCTCGGCGGCCTGGCCGTCCTGATCGCCGGCTTCGCGGTCCTGAACAAGCTCCGCGGCCGCCCGTTCTGGTCGCTGCCGACCCGCTTCGGCATCCCGGAGCTGGCCACCTTCGTGCTGCTCCCCGCGCTGCTGCCGCTGCTCTCGGAGTTCCAGTTCCGCCAGTTCCTCGGCGTTGCCGCAGGCAACTTGTTCCTGATCGGCCTGGTGTACGCCGTGGTCGGCTACGGCCTGATCGGTACGACGATCGGCGGTCTGGCACGCCTCGGCACCGAACTCGCCGGCTCCGTCGCCAGCCTGGTCAGGGCGCTTCCGCTGCTCCTGGTCTTCTCCCTGGTCCTGTTCATGACCGCCGACATGTGGCAGGTCTTCGCCGGTATGCCGGCCGCCTTCATCGGCTTCGTCGCGATCGCCTTCGCGATGATCAGCAACCTCTTCCTGGTCCTGCGGCTGCCCGCAGGAACTCGACCGGATCGAGCGGGACGCCAAATCCGAACCGCCCCTGCGCAGGATCCAGCGGCTGAACCTCAGCATCAGCCTGATGATCCGGCAGTGGATGCAGGTCCTGGTGGTGAGCAGCCGGCGTCGGCCTGTTCTTCGTCGCCTTCGGCCTGCTCGCGATCAGCCGGCACGTCTACGAGCTGTGGGGTATCAGCCCGGGCAGCTGGTCACACCAGTTCATCCTGCTGGACCATCCGCTGCTGCTCAGCTCGACCCTGGTGAAGGTTGCCTCCGGCATCGCCGTCTTCACCGGCCTGTACTACTCGATCTCCCTGATGACGGACGCCACCTATCGCGCCGAGTTCCTCGACGCCATCAGTGCGGAGCTCCGGGAGCTGTTCACCGACCGGATCCGGTACCTCGCCCTCCGCGCCCAGGTCCTCGAGGAAACCCGCAGCTGATGTGGGTAGGCCGGTTGTCAAAGATGAGCGACGCTTGCCGATGCCGCTGAGGTGCTGAGCGACTTCGATGGACGAGTCAGTATCAGCCGTCCAGAGGAAGAAGCTTCATGAGCACGCAGCACCCCGGTGATCTGATCGACGAGTTGCGCACCGCCCTCACCGGAACGGTGGTCGGTCCGCACGACGCGGACTGGGATGCCGAGCGATCTGCCTGGCACCTGCTGGTCTCCCAGCAACCGGCCGCCGTCGTCCACGTGGCGTCGGTCGAGGACGTCCAGTCGGTGATCCGGATCGCCCGCCGGGCCGGCGTCAAGGTCACCGCCCAACCGGCCGGCCACGGGGCGACCGGTACGGCGAACGGCCCGGTGATCCTGCTGCGGACCGGCGCGCTGACGACCATCGAGCGCACCGGTGAGGTGGTCCGGATCGGCGCCGGCGTGCGCTGGCGGGACCTGAACGCCGCGCTGAACGGCACCGGCCTGACCTCTCTGCCCGGCAGCAACGGCGACACCAGCGTCGTCGGCTACACCATCGGCGGCGGCCTCAGCTGGTTCGGCCGCAAGTACGGGATGGCCGCGAACCACGTCCGGGCGATCGAGCTCGTCGATGCCGAGGGCAACCATCTGCGAGTGACCAAGGACGCCTTCCCCGACCTGTTCTGGGCAATCCGCGGTGGTGGCGGCGAGTTCGGTATCGTCACCGCGCTCGAACTCGATCTGGTGCCGGCCGGTCAGCTCTACGGCGGCCGGATGATGTGGTTCGCCGAGCACAGCCGCCAACTGCTGCGGGCGTTCGCCGAGGTCACCGAGACCGCACCCGACGAGCTCACCCTGTGGGCCTGGCTGATCAACATGCCGGACCTGCCGTTCGTCCCCGAGCCGCTGCGTGGGCACTGGATGGTCGCGATCGACTCCACCTATCTGGGCGACGGCGAAACTGCAGAGAAGCTGCTCGCACCGATCCGCGCGGTGGCGACGCCGGTCGTCGACGGCCTGGGCGAGGTACCGGTTGCTGACATCGGCCTGATCTCGCAGGAGCCCGAGGAGCCGATGCCCGGTCTCGGCCGGGTCCGGTTGCTCACCGAGTTCCGCGCGGACCGCGGCGATCGGTTCAATCGTGATGCACAACAAATGACCGCCCGAAAGTTTTCAAAGGCGAGGTTCGTATACCAAGCGCAACCGTCGCTGCACGTCAGCACGGATTGTTTCTCCTGGCGTGGTGCAGCTGGTGGCGGGTCACCGCGTTCGCCGGCGAGAGCCGGGCCGGTCAGCTGGCGATAGCCGGAAGGCCGACGTTGGCTCATCGCTATGAGGGCGCAGTGGTTTCGAGCGCCATGTAGCCCAATATGCCTCGATCAAATACACCGAGCGCCTAGCCGAAGCAGGCGTCGAGCCTTCTGTCGGAAGTGTCGGAGATTCCTACGACAATGCTGTCGCCGAAACCATCAATGGTCTCTATAAGGCGAGGTGATTCATCGGCGTGGGCCTTGGCGAAATTTTCAAGCCGTCAAGTTCGCGACCCCGGAATGGATCGATTGATTCAACAACCGCTGGCTCCTGGAGTCCATCGGAAACATTCCGCCAGCCGAAGCCGAACAACGCTATTACGCCATGCTGGAACAACCTGCCACGGCGGCTTATCTTAAACCAAATGGCCTCCGGCGAACCCGGGGCGTTTCATCCAGCGACTTGCTGGCGCCGGCTACGATTTGGACGCGTCGCGCGTTTCGTACGTCGGGCATTGGCGACGAGCCCGGGCGCGATCTCGCAGCGCGACGCGGCGCTGGCGGTATTCGACGATTTCGTCGCCGCGACGACAATTGAAATTCAATCGGTCGCCGCTCGTGTCGCGCCGGTTCGTATGCAATTGCGCCGGCGCATTGATGGCGTCGTATTCCAAGTCAGGATGGCAATAAACGTATGTGTCTCGAAGAAGGCGAGGCAGGCAAGTCCTATGCTAACCAGGCCTTGTTAGGCTCTTGAGGGAGGACCGCCAGCCTCGCCGCCCTTGGGACAGAAAGACCGACAGTCCTGTGCTGCAGGAGCAGAGCGGTTGCAGGATACTGAGGTGGGAAGGGGCGCAATGCTGGCGGGCAATTTGGAAGCAGTATTAACCTGACTGATCAACATTAACGGTGCTCATCAGCGGCGTCATTTGCAGAAGCAAGCGCTTGCAGAATCAATTGCGATCTACCGCGCCGAGGCAGCCTATCCATCACCCGGCGACCATGCTGATCGTCGCGTTGTTCTTGCCTGTAACCGGTGCAGCGCACCTAAATCCAGACCCATCGATCGGCAGACGGCAATTTCGCCTGCGGATTTTGTGGCGACGAGGTGCATTTATGGTCTGGCCCTTACAAATATACGGACTGGAGGTCTGCACTTGGGCAATGGAACCAAGAAAATGGCTGAGGGAACCGTGCAGCGGCGGCAGCCGACTAGCGGTAACCCCACGCAACGGTCCTTCGGGCCCGGCGGAAGCGGGGCGTCTTTCAACCTAAGCGGCGACCAGCTTCCACCAACAGATCATGAACCGAATCGATCGCGGCGGGATATCACCGGGACAGTATCGCCTAGCGCCGCCGCTGAGCCAGTTCCAGCGGCGGAGCTTTGCGTTGCCATGGCGCACGTCGCCTTTCACGAGGTCGTTCGGGAACAAGTGGCAATTTGGGCAGAATTGAGTTAGTCTCCCGGGAAAAGCGTGGAGGGTATAAACGATGGACGATGCCCGTATTGAGCGCGTTGCTCGGGCATTGTGCTCGGTGGACGGATTGGATCCTGATCGACCGGGGGCTCCTCGACGCCTGTCGGTCGGCGCAGACGAGCGAGAGGTGGCGACCAGCACCTGGCAAAGTTACGAGAAAGATGCGAAGCGCTTCATCGCAGCGCTTGATGCAGCTATCGGCCAAAGTTCGTAACGGCTGGCCTCGCCGACCTCTGAGTGGGAAGCGGCTCCAGCGACGGGCTTGCTGCGCATTATTTGCTGCAACTAGTTCGAGGCGATAGCTGACGCTGAACGTGCGATCGATCACTTTCGTCAAACAAGTTAAAGCTCGTGCCACCTGATCGTGGTCAAGCCCGGCTTCCGGAGTGCCTCCCGCAAGTCACCAACCGCCTTTGGGCGGTATTTTGTTGCAGCGCCCATTTACTCGCATTGCGCCTATCAAGCTTAACAATGGCGTTTAGTTGCGAACGGGCTGCTGGAGGATAGCTTAGGACGAGGTCGCCCAACCAGAGATCCTCGATTATGACCGCCATCGAAAATTTATGCGCGCTAAAGCTGCAGCTTGAAAAGCAACTAAAAGCGAGTCCGAGCGCAGAGGAACGGGAGTGGATCGAAGGGGAGCTGATGAAGATTGATATCGCACTTAACTTTTTGAATGATCCTATTAAACAACCATCCGACCGGCCTGTCTCGAAATAACCGCTCCTGCTCTGCGCGGCAATCCTCGGGATGAGGTTACTGCAACTCGACGGGGGCAAGCCGCAGCAGGAACGGTCAAAGCCGCCGGCTTGCAGAGCTGGGGCTGAAAGCAAAAGTTTTGAGACTGAACCCTCCGGCATGTAGTCATCAGGTCCCTAGCTGAGGCCGCGGGTTGGGGCACCCTTCAGATGACAAGATTTCTTCACGGCGAATTGTCGTAAGAACGTTTAGAAAGCTGAAGACTTTTAAGCTGATGCGCTCGCACTCCAATTCGACATGGCTCGGGCGGCCGGCAAGCCAGCCATGCTTTGCGGGATGGAGAGCCCAGGGCTGATAATCATTCGTCGCCTCGTGGCAGGGCGCCCAAGCAAGTCACGCATGCGACGTTGCGGAGCCAAAGTGCAATTGGTGATGCAAAGACTGTTCCCGATCCTTTGCGTCCCGCCAGAGCAAAGGCGTATGCGTGACATTGCAGATGGATTCGATAAGCAGTCGCACAGCCCGTGCTTCCCAATCGATTAATCAACAGGTACTTCCCAGTACTCGGACAGCACATAAGCGACATGACGGGCTTTCACCGCTAGCCCTGCGATCCTGGTCGCAGGCGTCTCCATGATCGCTCGTTCGATCGGGGGGAGCCGGGCTAGCACGTTCTCATCGTCTTCCGTCATTCCAGCTTCGTCGACCAGCTCGTCGCTAACCCAATCAACGTTGCGACGGTGCCCAGCCGCAATCAGGATGAATTGCGCCTCCAGCGCCTCCCGATCAATCTCGGGCAGCCCGAGGACTGCTCGACTGGTCTCAGGCTGAATTGGCTGCTCGGTCCAATTTGGGCGAGAGCACGATTCGCGACTTTGAAAAGGGCCGACGGGTCCCTTCGATCAACAACTTGGCTGCCATTAGGCGGGCCATGGAGCTCGCGGGTGTCCAACTCATCGATGGTGACCAGCCCGGAGTTCGACTACTCGTTGAGAGGGTGTGCGGAAGCGTGGGCGTAATCCCGCACACGTGTTCCGAACGGAGGCTCGGGAACTGACGGCGATCGTCCATACCCTCCGAGCTGAGCGCATTCAGTCGCTCATATCTCGTTGAATGATCTGCCCGTCGGCCCACTCGTCCGGACGCCAGGCGACTACAACGCTTTCAACCTCTTGCCCGCTTACCGGAGCCTGAACAACCCGCCGATCTTTAGCCTATCGCTTCGCTCGGCTGATGGTACCCTCCGCAGGGACCTCAAACCTATACGCGGCGCTTCCGATTTCTTCGCGAATCTGTTGTCCGAAGAGAAGCTGCGCGAGGCAATGGAAAAACACCACGCGGTGTCAGTGAGACCGGGCAACGATTTCGATCTGCTTGCAGCATTGGGGACGGACCTTCCTGGAGCGGTACGCGCTCTGCCAAGTGACGGCATCCCAGTTTCAAACGGTCGTCGGCGTCACCGTGCTGGTGGGCGCCATCGGCGAGATCGAGAACGTCAGCCAGGTATTCCATCCCGACGGCCGGTTCTCGGCGGCGAATTCGCCGTATCCTTTCAAGTTGAGATATCCCTGCATGTCGCCGACCGGAAACAGATAACCCGATCTGCGGACCGATTCCGACAACGCGGGACCGGAAACCACCCAGGATGGGTGTTGGCCGAAGTCGTCGGTGATCTGCTGATAGGCGTATCCGACGAAGCCGACGAAAACCTGCTTCGAGAGAAACTGGGAGGCACCCCAGTCGACGTGGAAATCGATGCCGTTCTGATATTGCGTGTCCTGGTTCTTGAAATTGTAGGTAAAGCCCGCGACGGCCGAAAATTCGTGGCCCGACGCCGGATTGAAGATAGGTGTAGCCGCCGCCGCCGTCGATGGCGGCGTGACCGAGGCCGATGTTGGCATAGGCGGGTCGGATCGTAGGCGCCGACCGGAATGTCACCGGTCATATAGGTCATGAAATTGTGGACGCCGGCGTTCCACTTCAGCGTCGCCTTCGGATAGAGGTCGCTCGCAGAACGATGGAATTCCCCGATGCTTCCCTGCGGGTGTCACCAGCGGGCCAATTGCTGTCGTCAGCGTGCCGTTAATGTTGGCGGCACTCGGCCGAATGCGCCGGTTACGCCGATGGCCAGTTGTCCCCCAAGCACCGGCGTCGCAAATGTATAGGTTGGGCAGCAGAACGACATCGCCTGCCCAGTCAAGTTTGCATTCAGGCTCACGTTGGCTGTCGCGGGAAATCTGCCGACCTGGATCTGCCGAGCGGCGGCGACCTGCCGGACGCTCCCACAGTGGTGTGATAGTACACTTCGGCCGTGGACCAGCCCGGCACCCCTGGGGCCGCCGCGAGGCTCCAAACTGCCCCGGAAGCCAGAACGAATAG
>CAVUFT010000022.1:0-99946 GCA_963740725.1 uncultured Actinomycetota bacterium | reverse complement strand
TGCCCGGCGTTGAGCCCGGCAAGCGCCGAGGCGTACGCGGCTTCCGTGGCCTGACCCTGACGGCCTAGCTCGACCCCGCGACGCCCTCGCCCACGACGGCGAGGGCATCCCCGCGACCCTCCCGAATCGCCGCCGATTTGACCATCCGTTGCCTCCGGCCCCCATTCTTCCGACGGCGTCCCGCCGCTCGGAGCATCACCCTGCCCGCGCTCTTGCGATCAGGCACCCCCTCTCGAATCTGGAGAACCCGCCACTATGGCAAACACGCTCTACACCCCCGAGCAGTCCGCAGCCCTCGCCGCAACGCTTCTCTTCGGAGACCTCAACGTCGCGGGCACTTTTCAGCCGCGACTTCGAGAACGACTTCGGCGGCGGTAGCGGCGCTACCGTCTACGTCCGCGTCCCGTCCGCGCTCCCCGGCCGGACCCGCACTGTCGGCGCGACGCCGGCCGTGACCGTTGACCCGCTCAACGAACTGTCCTTCCCGGTCTCGCTGACCGAGCAGGCCTACTCGCCGTCGAGCTGACCGACGCCGAGCTGACTCTCAACCTGGAGGACTTCGGCCGCCGCGTACTGGACCCGCAGGCTCAAGCCGTACGCGGCCGGATCGAATCCGCCGCCCTGGCCGCGCTGGCCGGTCTGACCGAGACCAACGCCGTCACGTCGGCGCCGGTCTACTCGGCCGCCGCGCCGTCGGAGCAGTTCTCCGCCCTGCGGAAGCTGTTCCGTGCAAGCGGTATCGGCGCCGAGGTCCCGCTCTTCGCGATCGTCGGCACCGACGTCTACAGCGATCTCCTGGACGCGCCGAGCGCAAGGGACTGGACGCCGGTTCGGTCCAGACCTTCACGCTGGTTGAGTCCGACAAGATCGGCGCGGACGAGATCGTCGCCTACACCAAGTCGGCCTTCGTGCTGGCCGTCCGCGCGCCGCGTGCGCCGGAAGGTGCCGCGCACGCCGCGAGCATCACGACCGATCTGGGCGCCGTGCTCCACGTCCGCGACTACTCGACCGAGACCCTCGTTGACCGCTCGGTCGTCTCCTCGTTCGTCGGCGCCGCCAAGGTGCCGGTGTACGTCGTGAGCGAGACCGGCGTCCGCACCGAGGTTCCGGGCGCGTACCGGATCGACACCTCCACGCCCCCGGCGTGATCTACCGCCGGAGGCAACGGTTGCCCCGTTGCCTCCGGCACCTTTCTTCTGCCCTGCCACTGCCCAGCCCCAAGAGTCGGAGTCCCCCTTGTTGCTCAACTACCCCGAACTAAAACCGTCCTCGCCGAGGTCGAGACCACCAGCGAACTAGAGGTAACCGTCGTCCGAGTCATGTTCTCGTGGGTAAAGGATGCCGTGCGCGTCGCGCCTCGCCTCCTCGTCGGGAACTACACCGGAGAGTTGCGAATGCTCTCACTCGCATCCGCTGGAATCCATACGTGAAGGCGGAGGTCAGCTCCGATCGTCTCCGCGTCCTCGCCTACGTGGTCGCGTCGATCATGCGCCAACAGATGCGAGAGCTAGCGACACCAGCCCAGCTCGCCGACTGCGACGCCGACGCCAAGCCCGCCGAGGCCAACCCGCCTACCCGCGATGAACTGCGGGAGGCCACTCGGCGTGCCCGTCGCGCTCGCGGCGCCCGCGACTGAATACTCCGACCCGCCGAGGCAACGACCTGCACCGCCGCCGTCGTTGCCCTCGGCACCCTCCCAGCCCTGGAGTCCGCACCATGAAGACCAACCCCTACCTCCCAAGCGGCCGCAGTTCTCCCGGCGCGCCCGCGACCCGGCCCGCTCGACCGGCGTCACTCAGGGCCACCGACGACCTCGCCAAGGCCGCCGCCGAGCACTGCAAGCTCGGCCTGCCGCTACTCTCCCGCGTGGATCAGCCCTCTGCCTGACCGTGCTTGCCGATGCCCTCGGCACGTTCCAAACATCGACAACTATCGCCCCGGCGCCGACGAGGCCACAGCCCGCCTGGCGTGGCCCGCGTCGCAGTCAGAAACCCTCGGCCCCCGACGACACCCCCGCCCGGTACCAAAGACACCACCCCACCCACAAGGCAAGGCGCCCCGGCCACTCAGACAACCGCACCCCCTGGCAGTCGAGCACGGCCCCCGCCCGCCAGGCCCGCCCGGTCGCGTACCGCTCGGAGTCCAGTGCCGATGAGCCTTGACGCGAAGATCAGGGCATCTCTTGCCCGAGGCAACCGTGAAGCCCGCCGACTGGCCGCCCCGCGTCGCCCTCGTCCGCGAGCGTGAGGGCAACCGCTGCCAGTGGCTCAAGCACGATGCCTACTCGGCATGCGGCACGACGGCACGGACCCAACCCGCGACCCGCCGACGTACCAGGCCACGACGCCCGCGACTGACCGGCGCCGACCCTCGCCGTCCCTGCCCGTTGTCCACAGGTCCGCGACGCTGCATCGACGACGCCGTGGTCTCCGTGCCGAAGTCCGTTGTCGATACGTCGAGCCTCATCCCGCGCGCTCTGACCGGTGAGGGGTGGGCACTGACTCCCCCCTGCCCCCTCTCCCCATCACTACTTGTCATAGCTCCGGCCAGTGGATGCGCATACATAGGCCGTGGTTCCACATCGCCCGCCCGCACCCTGCTCAACCCCACAAGGAGAACTGCCCGATGAACGACACCCCTGACCCGCCGGACGGCGACGCCGCAGACCGCTACGAAGGTCTCCCGCCCGCGTGGAGCGAGTCCGCGAAGGAAACTCACGTCCTGGTCGAAGAGGCCAACCCCCAACTAGACCCCGTCCGCGCGGGAAGCCTCTTCGAAGCGTGCGGGCTGATCGCTCTGGCCGACACGATGCAAGAGCAGCTCGACGCCGACGGCCTCATGATCGACGGTAGCCGAGGGCAACGGTTGCCCATCCACTCATCTCCGAGATTCGCGGAGCGCGTGCACAGGCCCTGTCGGCTCTCCGCGCCCTCGGCCTCGCGCTCAACCAGTCCACGGCATCGAAGTCCGGCGCCACCCTCGCCGCGAAGCGTTGGCACGGCCAGACGGCCGGTGTCCGTGACCTGCGCTCGGCGCCGTCCTACGACGAGGGCGAGGACCAGTGAGGCGGCCCGGCACTGGCCCGAGCCCGGAGATCTCCGCCCACAACCGGCAAGCGTTCCGGCCGCTACCGTCCGTCCCCGCGTCTCTCCTGTCCAGCAACGACGCCGCTCGCGTCTTCCACGACGTCGAGAACTACTTGCGCAAGGCAACAGACGAGCCTAGCCGCCGCGAGGATCGCTTCGCGTGGGAAGGCTGGCGAGACGATTACCTCGGCCGCATTCACGGCGCCGCCGAGGCTGCCGCAACCAGCGGGAGCACCTCGTGACCGCCGCCGACATGGCCCTACACCGGCGCCTACTGGACGTCCTGGCCGAGGCCGAGGCCCTGAGACGACGGCTCGACTCACCGGCCCGGCGTCGGCGTCGCTGGCCTCTGCGATCCTGATTGCTCTCAGCAACGAACCGTGCAGACAACCCGGCCCCGGCCCGTCCTCGCGACGGCGCCGGGGTCGTTGTCGTTTACACGCTGCGTTGGATTAGAACGGAGGTTCGTCGGGGTCTGCTGGCGGGAACAGTCCGAGCGCCACCGCCTGCGCGAGGTCGAACGAATCCGGATCGGACCATGACTTGCCCGCCATGTCCTGACCGATGCGCTGGCCGCGCAACTGCTCAAGGGTCAAGGCGTACGGCCCCTGGCGGCGGCCGTAGGTAACGATGCCCCGCGTCGTCACTGCCCAGAGTGGCGGACTCAGTTGCACGATCGGCCGCCTTTCCGGTGCTGTGCTGGCAACCTCAAGCAGCTCGCTCAGGCCAGTGAAGAAGCCTTCCACCCTCAGCGACATTCCGACTTCCCTAGCAACAATATTCGCCACCCCGACCATCACGTCCCCGACCGAGTCCGACCCACCCCACACGACACCGTCAATGACACTGCCGCTGAAGGTCTCCACGTGGAGAAGTGGCGAGCCCGACGACCATTTGCATGTACACACCCATCGTTGCTGCAACGCGCGGCGCTCTATCGAGGGAGATGAGACCTCTGGATTCTGCAGACTCCAGCATCTCTACGACCGCCTGGCGCGTCGGAACCTCGCGCACGGCATCACGAAGAGCCTGCTCATGCTCGCGCTCGCTGATCAAGCGGTCATTGACCGAGCGCGCGATGTCTGACAGGGGTTGTTCTACATCCCCCTCGAACGACGACACCCGCTCCGTCAGTGTCTCCACGCTGGCCACAGTCTCCGCTCGGACCTGGCCTACGCTCGCCACCGTCTCTTCGCGGACTTGCTCGACACTCGCCACGGTCTCATCGCGGACGGTCTCGATGTCGCGCTCCAAGGTCATCGTGATCAGAGCTAGCGGCACGAGGAGGAGGACTGTCACACCGAGTTCGACAAGCAGGCCAGAGCCCCACGTAGCAGTCGAACCGCCGCCCGGCATTCTGGCCAACCACAGCGAACCCAGCAGACACGCCAAGCCGACGACCGTTGCGACGGCGGCAATCCCGACAGCTTTCCGCGTCCTGGGTAGTTTCGGCAGACGCACGCCTAGGCCTCCAGGCCGAGAGCCCGGATAACATCCTCGTCGGCGCCGCGAAGCAACTCCCGCAGATCGATGCCGAGGGCAACACAGAGAGACGCCGCGTCGGAGACCGTCACCCGCCGTGTACCGGCCTCTAGAGACGAGACCTGTTGGCCGACTCCAGCCCATCTCGTCGGCGAGATCCTCTTGCCGCATGCGACGTCGTGCCCGAGCTGCGCGGACGTTGGCCGCTACAAGCTGGTCAATCTCCTCGGCGACATGAGCCCGATCCTCTCCCACCGCCGCGCCGGACGTCACGTCGTAAATCTCGACTGTGTGCTAGGTCTCCGAGCGGCTCGCGCCTTGCAACGTCTTGCAGTCAGCTTTAGTGTCGTCACGTCAGCAAATCCGACGCGGAGGGAACCCATCGTGTTTACACCAACTGTTGCCGAGAGCACCGAGGCCGACGTCCGAACCGGAGTTCTCGCGAACGGCGTGGAGTGGTGACGGCCGCCGTCATCGCCGCCGACCGCGTAGACGCCATCCTCCGGACGGCGAGCCGCTGCGCCCTAGCAAGCTGGCCGCCCTCCGCGTCATCGTGGACGAGGCATTCGGCGTCCTCCCGGCCCCGGCCGACCCGGTCGAGCGTGACGCGGCCGGATGGCCCGTCCTCCCCGACGGCTGCGTGTTCTGGCCGCTGCCCGATGACGGCGCGGCGTGGGAGCGCCACGACGACCCTCACGCCGACTGACCGGCAGGCATGACAACGCCCCGCTCCTCCCGTTCCGGAGAGGCGGGGCGTTCGCCGTCTCGCTCCCGGCCGCGCGGTTAGCCGACCGCGAGGGCCCCCCGGCCGACCGGGCCATCGCCGCCACGTCGGCGCCGAAGGCATCCGCTCCGAGTCGCTCGGCCTTGTCCAGGTCGCCCGCGACGACGGCCGCCGTGTACCCGTCGGCCTGCTCCAGCATGAGCGCGTACAGCGCGAAGTCCGGCGGCCTCTTCGGTGGTCAGCGTCTCTGCCATGGTTCCCCCTCGTCCAATCCGGCTCGGCCCGGCGCCGTCGGCGGTGGGGAGACCGTTGCATAGAAGGAGTCAGGGACCTAAGAAAGTTCCGAGTGGCTCAAATCTGAGCGCAGCCTTGTACGACTTCCGGACAGATTTCCGAGTGATTCGCTCGCGCTATCTGCCCGTGTCTGGCCCGATCGCGGCCCGGACGGCGGCGGCGATCCGAGCGCGTGCGGCATAGACGCCTTTGAAGGCGTCTGGGAGGATGTTGGCGAAGCCGTGGACCATGCCGGGTTCGCAGATGTGGGTGACTGGGACCCCTGCGGCTTTCAGGGCGACGGCGTATTCGTTGCCTTCGTCTCGGAGGGGGTCGAAGCCTGCGGTGACGACGTAGGCGGGGGCCAGGCCGGTCAGGTCCTTGGCGAGGAGGGGCGAGACCAGCGGGTCGGGGCGGAGCGACGGGTCGGGCGTGTAGTGCTCGCGGTACCAGATGATGTCTTCCTCGGTGAGGAAGAAGCCCTCGGCGAAGAGGTCCCGGCTGGGGCGGCGGCCGACGAGGTCGACGGCCGGGTAGAGGAGCAGCTGGAGTGCGGGTGCCGGCAGGCCGCGTACGTACGCATTGCTGGGCGACGACCGCGGAGAGGTTGCCGCCGGCAGAGTCGCCGCCGACGGCGACCAGTGACGGGTCCGCGCCCAGGTCCTCGGCGTGCTCGACGGCCCAACTGAAGGCGGCGATGGCGTCCTCGGCGGCGACCGGCGCCTCAGCCTCGGGGGCGAGGCGGTAGTCGACCGACAGGACCCGGATCCCGGCCTCCTCGGCCAGGTCGCGGCAGTACGCGTCGTGGCTGTCCAGGTCGCCGACGACCCAGCCGCCGCCGTGGAAGAAGACGAGCAGCCCGCGGTCCGGCGTACCGGGGGTGCGTAGAGCCGCGCGCCGAGCTGGCCGTCGGCGCCGCGGACCGTGAGTTCGGTCACGCGCTGTAGCTCCCGGGGGTGCCCGGCGACCAGTTTGGACATCGTCAGCAGGTTGGCCCGGGCGCTGCGCGACCGATTTGCGCGCCGAGGGCAACAAGTTCTCCAGCCGCATCAGCAGCTGCAGATCGGGGTCCAGGACGTTGCCGTCGATCTGGATCGGGGCGCCGGCCAGGCGGTGCCGGACCGCCTGGGGCAGTACGGTCACCGGCTTCAGGGCGCTGCCCTGCACCGTGCCCAGCGCGGATCGCAGCAAGGTGTCCACTCGTCGGTTCACAAGGAGTGACGCTAGCAACAACCCCCGGCTCGCCGCCTAGCGCAACCTGCTGTTCACCCAGGGATGGGATGCTGGACAACGTGGCTGGAGACTTGTTGGCGTCGCACAACCGGGAGTACGACGTCGAGCCCCCGTACGACATCGCGGCGGCCGGCGATCTCCCACCCGACCGCTTCTCGGACCGGGAGCTGAGCTGGCTCGCGTTCAACCAGCGGGTGCTCGAGCTGGCCGAGGACGAGCGCGTCCCGCTGCTCGAGCGGGCCAAGTTCCTGGCCATCTTCGCGAACAATCTGGACGAGTTCTACATGGTCCGGATCGCCGGTCTGAAGCGCCGGATCGCGGCGGGCGTCGCGGTCCGGGCGGCCAGCGGCCTGTTGCCGCGTGAGGTGCTCGACCGCAGCCTGACCCGGAGCCGGGAGCTGATGGACCGGCAGGCGGAGACCTGGCGGAAGATCGTGCAGCCCGCGCTGACCGAGCAGGGCATCGAGATCCTCCGCTGGGACGAGCTGGACACCGCCGAGCGGGAGGGGATGACGAAGTTCTTCAAGGACCGGGTCTTCCCGGTGCTGACCCCGCTGGCCGTCGACCCGTCGCACCCGTTCCCCTACATCTCCGGCCTGTCGCTCAACCTGGCCGTCGTGGTCCGCAATCCCGACTCCGGTGGCGAGCACTTCGCCCGGGTCAAGGTGCCGCCGTTGCTGCCCCGGTTCGTCCGGGTGGCCGACGACCGGTTCGTGCCGCTCGAGGACGTCATCGCCGTCCACCTCGGCCAGTTGTTCCCGGGCATGGAGGTGACCCAGGTGCACACCTTCCGGGTCACCCGGAACGAGGACCTGGAGGTCGAGGAGGACGACGCGGAGAACCTGCTCGCCGCGCTCGAGAAGGAGCTGCTGCGGCGCAAGTTCGGGCCGCCGGTCCGGCTCGAGGTCGAGGAGTCGATCGAGCCGCAGGTGCTCGCGCTGCTGGTCTCCGAGCTCGGCGTGACCGAGGCCGAGGTGTTCAAGCTGCCCGGCCCGCTCGATCTGCGCGGGCTGTTCGCGATCGCGAGCCTGGACCGGGCCGAGCTGAAGTACCCGGCGTTCATCCCGTCGACGCACCCGCACCTGGCCGAGGTGGAGACCTCCAACCCGGCCGACCTGTTCCACGCGCTCAAGCAGCGTGACGTCCTCGTGCACCACCCGTACGACTCGTTCTCGACGAGCGTGCAGCGGTTCATCGAGCAGGCCGCGGCCGACCCGCACGTGCTCGCGATCAAGCAGACGCTCTACCGGACGAGCGGTGACTCCCCGATCGTGGACGCGCTGATCGACGCCGCCGAGGCCGGCAAGCAGGTGCTGGTCCTGGTCGAGATCCAGGCGCGCTTCGACGAGCAGGCGAACATCAAGTGGGCCCGCCAGCTCGAGCACGCCGGCTGTCATGTCGTGTACGGCGTGATCGGGCTCAAGACGCACTGCAAGCTCTCGATGGTGGTCCGCGAGGAGCCGGACGGGCTGCGGCGCTACGCCCACATCGGCACCGGCAACTACCACCCGAAGACCGCGCGGCTCTACGAGGACCTCGGGCTGCTGACCAGCGACCGGGTGGTCACCGAAGACATCGCGCATCTGTTCAACCACCTGTCCGGGTTCGGCCGCAGCAGTGGTTACCGCCGGCTCCTGGTGGCACCACAGTCCGTACGCCGTGGGCTGCTCGAGCGGATCGAGCGAGAGGTCCAGCACCACCTCGCCGGTCGCCCGGCCCGGGTCCGGATCAAGGTGAACAGCCTGGTCGACGAGGCCCTGTCGGACGCTCTGTACCGCGCGTCCCAAGCCGGCGTACCGGTGGATCTGTGGATCCGCGGCATCTGCACGATCCGGCCGGGTGTGCCCGGGCTGTCCGACAACATCCGGGTGCGCAGCATCCTCGGCCGGTTCCTGGAGCACAGCCGGGTCTTCTGGTTCGAGAACGGTGGCGAGCCGGAGGTGTGGATCGGCTCGGCCGACCTGATGCACCGCAACCTGGACCGCCGGGTCGAGGTGCTGGTCCAGCTGAAGGAAGCCGACCAGGTGACCGAGCTGGGCGACCTGTTCGACCTCGGCTTCGACGAGGCGACGGGTTCGTGGTGGTTGCAGCCCGACGACACCTGGCAGGCCCGGCTGACCGGCGAGGACGGCGAGCCGTTGCGGGACCTGCAAGAAAGACTGATCGCGACGCGTGGGCGCCGCCGCCAGACGGATCCGATTACCTAAGGTTGGGGTTGTGAGTAACCCGGCGACTGTGATCGCCGCGGGTGGTGTCGTCTGGCGGGAGCAGCGTGGCGAGCGCCAGGTCCTGCTGGTGCACCGCCCCCGGTACGACGACTGGTCTCTTCCCAAGGGCAAGCTGGTCCCGCACGAGCACGTGCTGGTCGCGGCGCGCCGCGAGATCGAGGAGGAGACCGGGCAGCGGGTGATGCTCGGTCCGTCGCTCGGCATCCAGCGGTACGACGTACGCAAGAACGGCACGCCCGGTGCCGAAGATGGTGCATTACTGGTCCGCCGCGATCGACGGCCGGGCCCGGGAGTTCGAGCCGAACGACGAGGTCGACAAGCTCGACTGGCTCACCGTCGACGAGGCCCGGACCAGGCTCAGCTACCCCCGTGACGTCGACATCCTCGACGCTCCTGGAAGGCACTGCCGACGGTCACCTCGTCGCTGGTGCTGATCCGGCACGCGGAGGCGGTCAAGCGCAAGGACTGGGACGGCAAGGACACCAACCGGCCGCTGACGGCTCACGGCGCAGGGACGGCCGAGCGGCTGGTCGAAGTACTGGCAGCGCTCGGTGTGAACCGGGTCTTCAGCAGCGACGCCGAGCGGTGCACGACCACCGTCGCGCCGTACGCCGCAGTCGATCGGCCGCAAGATCCACCTGCACCCGGAGATCTCCGAGCGTGGGTACGAGGCCGATCCGGACGCGATGGCGGGTCTGGCCGAGCAGGCCTGGAAGCACGGCAAGGTCACCGCGATCTGCTCGCACCGGCCGGTGCTGCCCGCGCTGGCCCGGGAGCTCGGGCTGCCGGTCGGCAAGTACGCCCCGGCCGCCTTCGTCGTCGCGCACACTCTCGCGAGCGGCCGGATCGTCCACGAACGTTTCGGCGCGCCCTGAGCGGCAGCACCCGGCCACGACAGGTGACAACATGTTTACGTCAAGACACCGTGACGGGCGGGGCGGTGGGCCGGAGTTGCCCGAGGAGCTGCGGGTATGTTCCTACCGAGGCTGCATTGAGGGCGCCCCACCGGGCGCCGGCTCACGGAGAGGTTCGGGCGCACCATGACGACGATGCGAGAACTCACCCTGATCGGGATCCGGATGGAGTCGCCCAACCGGGCGCCGGTGATGATGCTGCGCGAGACCGAGGGCTACCGCTACCTGCCGATCTCGATCGGCTCGGTCGAGGCGACCGCGATCGCGTACGAGGAACAAGGCCTGCGCCCGTCCCGCCCGCTCACCCATGACCTGATGCGCGACCTGATCGAGGCCTTCGGCGTGCACATCGAGGCGGTCGAGATCGTCGAACTCCGCGACGCGGTCTTCTACGCCGAACTCGTGCTCGGCAACGGCGCCCGCGTCTCGGCCCGCCCGAGCGACTCGGTCGCGCTCGCGGTCAGACTCGGTACGCCGATCCGCTGCACCGAACAGGTCCTGCTCGAAGCCGGCGTGGCCACTCCCGGAGGAGGAGCAGGCCGAGCTCGAACGCTTCCGCCAGTTCCTCGACGGAGTCGCCCCGGAAGACTTCTCCAGCTGACCGAATCCGATATCGGAACGTGACCAACGACCGTTTCAAGTCGACTGAGAGTTAGCGCTCTTAACTCAGTTCACCTGATGGCCTCCTGGCGGCATGCCAGTCGTCGCGAACGCTACCGGAACCGTTCACCACTCGTTCATCCGCGACGGACCACCCGGTCACTTGCTCTCCCTACCGTTTGTGGAAGTTCAAGAAGTCTGATCCCCGCAGAAGGGCAACACTCTCGTGTCCGTCAATCGCCTGCTCCGCGTCGGCACCGTCGCCGTGGCATCCCTCGGCGTCCTCGCTCTGAGCGCCTGTGGCAGTGACCCGGAGCCGTCGGGCTCCTCGAACCCGTCGAGCTCCAACTCGACCTCCACCGGAGGCGGCGACTGCCCGAAGGGCACCCTGAACGCCGAGGGTTCCTCGGCGCAGAAGAACGCCATCGAAGAAGTCATCGCCAAGTACAACGAGAAGTGCGCCGACGTCACGGTGAACTACAACCCGACCGGTTCCGGTGCGGGCATCAAGCAGTTCAACGCCAGCCAGGTCGACTTCGCCGGTTCCGACTCGGCGCTGAAGACCGAGGCGCGCCGACGGCGGCGAGACCGAGGCGGCCGCCGCCGCCAAGCGCTGCCAGGGCAGCCCGGCGCTGAACCTGCCGATGGTCATCGGCCCGGTCGCGATCGCCTACAACGTCGACGGCCTGGACAAGCTGATCCTCGACGGCCCGACCGCCGCCAAGATCTTCCAGGGCACCATCAAGACCTGGAACGACCCGGCGATCGCCAAGCTGAACCCGGGCGCCACGCTCCCGTCGACCAACGATCTCGGTCTTCTTCCGCTCGGACGAGTCCGGCACCACCGAGAACTTCACCAAGTACCTGTCAGGCCGCCGGTGCGCGGCGCCTGGACCGGCAAGCCGGCCAAGAAGTGGACCGGCACGGGTGCCGGCAAGGAGAAGTCGGCCGGTGTGGCCGAGGGCGTCAAGAGCACCAAGAACTCGATCACCTACGTCGAGTGGTCCTACGCGATCGACAACAAGCTCGGCATCGCGCAGATCGACACCGGCGCCGGACCGGTCGAGCTGACCGCCGACTCCGCCGGTAAGGCGCTGGCCGCTGCGAAGCCGGCCGGTACCGGGACCGACCTGGCCCTGAAGCTGGACTACGCGACCAAGGCCCCGGGTGCGTACCCGATCATCCTGGTCACCTACGAGGTCGCCTGCAGCAAGGGTCTGACCGCCGAGAAGACCGCACTGGTGAAGAGCTTCCTGAGCTACTTCGTCAGCGCCGACGGCCAGGGCGCCCTGACCGAGCTGCACTACGCGCCGCTGCCGGACCGACCTGCAGACCAAGGTCGCCGCGGCCGTCCAGTCGATCAGCTGAACTGAAGATCGCAGTACGGCGTGATGCGAGCCCCGGCCGGTATCCGCGGCCGGGGCTCTGCCTCGTGACGGAGCACCCCATCGACTCAGGCGCTTGGAGCAGCACCCATGAGTAGTACAGACGGCACGGCACCGCCCGACCGGCCGACCGATCGACCACCGGCGAAGAAGATGGAGCTGGGGCCGGTCGGACACCTCGGCGACCGGCTGTTCGCCGGGCTCGCCCGCGGATCCGGCGGCCTGGTGGTCCTGATCGTCGCCTTCGTCGGCATCTTCCTGCTGGCGCTGGCGATCCCCGCGCTGGCCAACGACCACAGCAACTTCCTGTTCTCCCGGATCTGGGAGCCGGGCGGTGTGGTGCCGCAGTTCGGTATCGCGGCGCTGTTCTACACCACCTTGATCAGCTCGATCATCGCGATGGTCGATCGCGGTCCCGATCGCGGTCGGGGTGGCGCTGTTCACCACGTACTACGCGCCGAAGCGGCTGGCCGCGCCGGTCGTCGCACGCGATCGACCTGCTGGCGGCGGTCCCCTCGATCATCTACGGCCTGTGGGGCATCTTGTTCTTCGCCCCGATCCTGCGCCCGGTGATCGACGGCCTGGCCGACGCACTCGGCTGGATCCCGCTCTTCGAGAAGCCGGACAGCGACAACCTCGGCGTCGTGTTCACCGCCTCGGTCGTGCTGGCGATCATGATCCTGCCGGTGGTCACCGCGATCAGCCGGGAGATCTTCGCCCAGACCCCGGTCACGCACCGCGAGGGCGCGCTGGCACTCGGCGCCACCCGCTGGGAGATGATCCGGATGGCGGTCCTGCCGTACGGGCGCTCCGGTGTGGTCAGCGCCTCGATGCTCGGCCTCGGCCGCGCGCTCGGCGAGACGATCGCCGTACTGATCATCTTGTCGGTGCCGAACGGCAACGACCCGTGGAACCCGTCGATCTTCGCCGGCGGCGAGACGTTCGCCTCGAAGATCGCCAACAACGCCGCCGAGTTCGACTCGCCGGAGAAGACCGGCGCGTTCATCGCGGCCGGCCTGGTGCTGTTCGTGGTGACCTTCCTGGTCAACTCGGCCGCGCGGATCATCGTGGCCCGCAGCGGACCGGGCGGCAACAAGCGCACCCGCAAGGTCCGCCGGGTCGGCGACGAGACCCACCGAAGGAGCGACCCTGTGACCACCACCCTCGCGGCCAACCGGCCGGCGTACGACGGCAAGGCGCTCGACCTGACCGGCAAGTCCGGTCTCCGGGCCTTCAAGAACACCTTGGCCACCGTGCTGATCATCCTGTGCTTCCTGGTCGCACTGGTCCCGCTGCTGTGGATCCTGTGGACCGTGGTGAGCAAGGGCTACCACCTGCTGCTGGACGCTGGCTGGTGGAGCGAGTCCCAGCGTGGCGTCACCGTACGCCGGGTCGGCGGCGGCGCGTACCACGCGATCATGGGCACCCTGATCATGTCGCTGATCGCCGCGCTCATCGCGGTACCGATCGCCGTCCTCGGCGCGGTCTACCTGGTCGAGTACGGCAAGGGCACCAAGGCCGCCAAGGTGGTCAGCTTCATGATCGACATCCTCACCGGTGTCCCGTCGATCGTCGCGGCGCTGTTCATCTACGCGGTCTGGATCACGATCCTCGGCTTCAACCGGGTCGGGTTCGCGGTCTCGCTGGCGCTCGTGCTGCTGATGCTGCCGGTGGTCCTGCGCTCCACCGAGGAGATGCTGAAGCTCGTCCCGGACGAGCTGCGCGAAGCGTCGTACGCGCTCGGCGTACCGAAGTGGAAGACGATCCTCAAGGTCGTCGTGCCGACCGCGTTCGGCGGCATCATCACCGGCGTGATGCTCGGCCTGGCCCGGGTGATGGGTGAGACCGCTCCGCTGCTGATCCTGGTCGGGTACTCCAAGAGCATCAACAACAACCCGTTCAACGGGTTCATGGGCGCCCTGCCCACGATGATCAACCAGGACCGGACCGAGCTGGCTCTGCAGCCGGCCGCGGACCGGGTCTGGGCGGCGGCGCTCACGCTGATCCTGCTGGTCCTCCTGCTCAACATCCTGGCCCGTGCGATCGCGCGGTTCAGCACCCTGAAGTCCAAATAGTCGAGAGGTTCTGAGTCGCTATGGCGAAACGCATCGAGGTCAGCGGCCTCAACGTCTACTACGGGGACTTCAAGGCCGTCGAAGACGTGTCCATGACGATCGAGCCCCGGTCCGTCACGGCCTTCATCGGCCCGTCCGGCTGCGGCAAGTCCACCTACCTGCGCACCCTGAACCGGATGCACGAAGTCATCCCCGGCGCGCGGGTCGAGGGCAAGGTCGTGCTCGACGAGCAGGACCTGTACGCGCCGGGCATCGACCCGGTCGCCGTCCGCCGGGTGGTCGGCATGGTGTTCCAGCGCCCGAACCCGTTCCCGACGATGTCGATCTTCGACAACGTCGCGTCCGGGCTGAAGCTGAACGGCGTGAAGGACAAGAAGAAGCTCACCGAGGTGGTCGAGGCGTCGCTGAAGGGCGCCAACCTCTGGAACGAGGTCAAGGACCGGCTCGACAAGCCCGGCGCAGGCCTGTCGGGTGGTCAGCAGCAGCGGCTGTGCATCGCCCGGGCGATCGCCGTCGAGCCCGAGGTGATCTTGATGGACGAGCCCTGCTCGGCCCTCGACCCGATCTCCACGCTGGCGATCGAGGACCTGATCGAGAAGCTGAAGGACCGCTTCACCGTCGTCATCGTGACGCACAACATGCAGCAGGCGGCCCGGGTCTCCGACCAGACCGCCTTCTTCAACCTGGCCGCGACCGGTAAGCCCGGCCGGCTGATCGAGATGGGGCCGACGAAGCAGATCTTCTCCAACCCGAACGAGAAGGCCACCGAGGACTACATCACCGGCCGCTTCGGCTGATCCCGGTACTACGAAAGTCCGGGCAACCTGCGGGTTGCCCGGACTTCTGGTTGTCTGTCAGGCCTTTCAGACGCAAAGGGTTCGGGCGAAGTTGACCCGGGCAAGCACATCGGCGACCTGGCTCGGTGAACCGACCGGCACGTGGGTGTTGTGCGTCCGCGGGCCGTTCTGCACGGTCACCTGGACGAACCCGGTGGTCTTGCGTTCCTTGATCAGCAGGAAAAGCAGGCCGAGCAGGCAGGCCAGCGCGAAGATGATCGCCAGCACGATCGCGTAGCCGGGGATCTTCTCCTCCGTCCTGGACATGTCCATCGCGGACCAGTTCGCCCCGGTGGTGGCCATCACGCCGGCCGGCGTGACGATCCGGTGCTGCTCGACGGAGATGTCTCCGACAGTGACGAGCACTGCACCGGCAGGCAGCGCCTGCTGGGATTGCGGTTGCGGCTGCTGATACTGCATCGGTTGCTGGTATTGCACCGGCTGCTGGTACTGCGGAACTGCGGGCACCTGGTGCGGTGGAACGGCCGGTAGCTGGCCCTGCGGAGGCTCAGGATTGGCCGGAACGTCGGAAGTAGGCGGCTCTGTCACCCTCGACACCTTAGTGTTGGCACAGCCCGGCGCGTAACACGTGACCCCAGGGCTGTGGATAAGTAACCTCATTGACTCCTTGACGTTCTGAGAAGGGACCGTGGTGAGCACTCCGACGCCTCCCGGCGACGACCCGACCAACCCCAACCAGCCCCAGGACACTCCGGGCCAGCCGGGGCAGTACGGGCAGCCCGGCCAGTACGGGCAGCAGCCGCCGCAGTACGGACAGCCCGATCCGTACGGCCAGCAGCCGCCGCAGGCGCCGCAGTACGGGCAGCAGCCGCCGCAGTACGGCCAGCAGGACCCCTACGGGCAGCAGCAGCCCGGCTATGGCCAGCAGCCAGGGCAGTACGGGCAGCAGCCCGGATACGGCCAGCAGGGCGCTTACCCGGGTCAGCCCGGTGGCTACGGCTACGGCGCTCCGGGTGCGCAGCAGAACAACACCCCGCAGGTGCTGGCGATCATCGGCATCGTCTGCTGGTTCTGCTGTTCTCCGGCAGCGATCGGCCTCGGACTCTTTGCCCAGAGCAAGTTCCGTGAGCAGGGCAAGCCCGACACCCTGGCGAAGGTCGCCTGGATCGGCGGCATCGTCTCGATCGTGCTGAGCATCATCTACTACGTCATCGCGTACGCAGCGAACTGACGCCTCCGGGCGTCGCCGTGGTCGGCGCCCGCGACCTCAGTTGAGGTTGCGGGCCACGCCGTAGACCACGAGCAGCACGGCCAGGGCCTTGATGGCCAGATTCAGCACCCGCGGATCAATGGCGATCCGCGGCAGCTTGACCAGCCTGGCCCGCTCGAGTCCCCAGGTCAGCAGTTGGTAGCCGACGGCAACACCGATCAGCGGACCGAGCACCAGGACGACGGGGTTGAAGTGCCAGGCGGCGTCCAGATCGCCGCGCAGCAAGGCCGCGGCCATCCGGGTCGCTCCGCAGAACGGGCAGTTCAGCCCGGTCGTCGCGTGCAGCAGGCACGGGATGCCGAGGTGCCGCGAGCCGGACAGCTGGTAGATCGCGGCCAGGCCGAAGCCTCCGACGCCGACCGCCGCCAGTCCGAGCACCTTCTTGTCCACCGGCTCGACCGGACCACTCGGACGGAGTACGACGGTCTGCTGCGTCAATGTCACGCCTACCAAGGTAACTCCTGAACTCGTGGGATCCAGCAGCGCGTGTCATCCGTCTGAGCGCTAGTCTCCGAACTCAGCATTGTCAGCCCCTCAAAACATGTCAGTAGAAGGGATCGTCGTGAGCACTCCGACGCCGCCGCCGGGCTATGGCCCCCAGGACTCCAACCAGCCAGGTCAGTACGGGCAGCAGCCGGGGCAGTACGGCGTACCGCAGCAGCCTGGGCAGTACGGGCAGCCGCCCGGGTACGGACAGCCGCAGTACGGGCAGCCTGGGCAGCCGCAGTACGGGCAGCAGCCGCCGTACGGGCATCCACAGCAGTACGCGCAGCAGGGCTACGGCGGCCAGCCCGGGTATGGCTACGGGGGCGGCGCTCAGCTGGCTAGCTGGGGCGCCCGGGTGGGCGCCTCGCTGATCGACGGCCTGATCAGCGGCGTGCCGATCGGCATCGCCTACACGGTCTTCGTCATCGACCTCGCCACCCAGTCCGACAGGTACTCCGACGGCAGCTACTCGAACGACGGACCGCACGCCTACTCCATCATCCTTCTCGTCATCGGCATCCTGGCCAGCCTCGGTCTGGGGCTCTGGAACCGGGTGTTCCGGCAGGGCAAGACCGGGCAGAGTGTGGGCAAGAGCGCGCTGCACATCAAGCTGGTCGACACGACGTCGTACCAGCCGATCGGGGCCGGCAAGTCGTTCCTGCGTGACTTCCTGAGCGGCATCTTCAACAATGCCTGCTTCCTGAACGTGCTGTGGCCGCTCTGGGACGACCAGAACCAGACCTGGCACGACAAGGTGATGTCGACCTACGTCATCAAGCTCTAGTCATCGTCCTGTCATCTATTGCTGGACAGAGTGGTCCTCCCGGACCGTGGAGGACCACTCATGACACACACCGCCCGAACTGATGCCTGCCGATTGGTCCGCGCGGGCCACTCCGGCGTACCTGCTGGATTTCGCCTTCGTCGTCGTCGTCCTGATCTTCTGCTCCGTCGTCCGGGCGTTGCTCGACCCGTCGGACAGGACGCCTCGATCATCGCCATGGTCGTAGTCATCCTGGTAACGGTGCTGTGGAACCGTGTCTACCTGCAGAGCACAACCGGCCAGTCGATCGGCAAGCGAGTCATGCGCATCCAACTGCTCTCCGAGAAGACCCTCTTGCCACCTGGCGTGGCCAGAACCCTTGGACGTGAACTGCTGGGGTTCATCCTGAGCAGGATCCCGCTGCTCGGCCTGGTGTGGGCGCTGTCGCCGCTGTTCGACGACAGGAGGCGCGCCTGGCACGACGCCGCGTTGAACACCGTCGTGGTGAAGCGGCCGAAGTACTAGCGCGACAGCACCAAGTCCGGCGCAGGCCACGGACCACAGGACGCTGGTGAAGGTGCCGATGATGAACCGCTCGGCCACGGCTTGCGGTGTCACCGATGCCGGCTGGTCCGGGCTCCGCAGTTCGGGGTACCGGGCCAGCCCCTTGATCGCCAGCACGATCGCCAGTCCCTCGGGGAAGCCGGCCACCATCGACGCGTAGATGGCGCCGCGCTCGAGCGCCCCGATCAGCGCGCCGCCACGCAGTACCTCACCGGCTTTCTGGGTCGACTGGGCTCTCGTGTTGCCCCGGTCGACCAAGCGACAGCACAGAGGTCGTCAGCGGCCCGCCACCGGTGACTGCCAGCCCGCCGGCCAGCAGGAGCAGCACGTTCCACCAGCCCTCGCGCCAGCCCGTCACGCCGTCGCCGAACAGCAGGATGATGCCGACCGCCGTGAGGCAGGCCAGCATCACCGCACTGATCACTATCTCGAGAGTGGATCCGGCCTTGAGCACCCAGGCCAGGACAGCGAGCACGAAACCGATCGCTGCCAGGGACAGCACGACTGCCGTCATGCAGCGACACCAGGGTCGAGCAATTCCGCCGCGAGCACCCGGCCACGCTGCTCCTCGACGACACCGGCCGCTTGCGCCCGCTGCGTCACCGCCGACTGGCTGATCCCCAGCTTCACGCCGATCTCGCGACGGCTGAGGCCCTCCGCGAGCAGGTCGGCCACTGCCCAGCCACGCTCGCTACGACGCCGCAGTACCGAAGCCATCAGCCAGAGCACGCTCTCGACCTGCTCCGCGTTGTGTTGGTCGGTCCCGACCACATTGATGTGGTGCGGACTCGCCTTGGCCCGGGTGACCGCCTCGCGCGCGTTGACGAAGGCAGCGCCACTGCCTGCCCTCGTACTGCGCGGCAGCGGCTCGTCCACGTCGCCGATGCCGAGCCCGATGTACCACCGGTCGGCCCGGATCAGGTGGACGATCACGTCGATGGTCGCGCGGGCCTCGGCCAGCACGCCTTGTACTTCGTCGCCTGCCGTCCGCTCGAACTTCCGCAGCAGCCCGATCCGCCGGGGCCGCCGGTTGAGCGTGTTCAGCAGGTCGGGAACCACATCCGATGTCGTTCGGCTGGCTCGCTGATCTACCGTGAGAACGAAGACCACCGCCCTGCACCTCCTTCCCAGCGCATGATTAAGGCTACAGTCTTATTCACGTAGAGTGAAGGAAAAAACCTGAATCGGTTCACCCGATCACTCCGTGTGATCGCCCCGCGGACCCACCGATTCCCCTATTTTCCGCTGAAACAGGCCGGTTCCGCGCCTCGACTCTCCGCTCACCTTCACTCCGAGTCAGGATGTTTTCCGCCCGTTTCCCCTGCGGACCAACGATTCTCGAAAACAAACGACTGACCGTTCAGACCGTTAGTTCCGCATCCGGCATATACGGCTCAGGACGGCAGCTCGATGACTGCGATGCCGGTTTCCTGAGCGAGGGCCAGGCCGCCTTCTCCGACCGGGGTGGCGATCGGGAAGTCGTACTCGTCCGAGGCAAAGGCACTCTGCCGTTTGGGGAGTTCCAGGTCGGGCCACTCGGCCAGGATCTCGCCGGTCGCGAGGGAGATCTGGCGAGGATGGCCGTACAGGGAGAGGACCGATTCTCCGCGCGCGATCAGTTCGCCCAAGGGCGCCTCGACCCGATTGCGGTATGTCCAGACGGATTCGGCGCAGGACCAGACCGCCAGCTCGTTGCGGGGCTGCTCGGCCTCGTCGATGACTGCGCTTCCGAGCGCGACGGCGATCCGGTCGGCGTCGATCCAGCACGCCGCCAGCACCTCGTCGTCGGCAGCCGAGGTCCACAGGATCCCCTTGCCGTCGAGCGTTGCCGGATCCTGCAGCGCCGCCTCGAGATCGTAGGCCGAGACCACGCCGTACGGGTGCCAGAACCAGCCGGCCGACAGCAGCCGCCGTCCGTCCGGGCTGATCTCGAGGCGTGAGTGGAAGACGTCGGTCGGCTGACGCTCGCCGTCGGTGAGCCACTCGCCGGTCTCCGCATCCTCGATCTGCAGGATGTTGTACTCGTCGGGGCAATGGACCAGCACCACCCGGCCGTCCGGTAGGGCTCCCAGCGCCACCGGATAGTCGTAGGAGTCTGCGCAGTAGTAGCTGCGATTCAGCTCACGGACCAGCTCGCCGTCCTTCAGCAGCAGGGCTTTCGTCCCACGTCCGGCAAAGAGGACGCAGTAGCTCCCGAACACGACGGCCCGATCGAAGGAGCCCCCATAGCCGATACCTCGATAGTGCTCGACCTCGTCCGCAGTCCACCACCTCCCGCCGACAGCATCAACGAGTCCCCCGTCTTCCATCGGGGCCAGCGATCCCACCGGCCCCGGGGTCTCGATGAATCGTACGTTTGTTGCCTCGTTCATGGATTCATGATGCCCTGCCGCGCCTGCGACCGAAGGGGATTTTCGGTCGCAGGCACAGGCACACCGGGCTAGTCGACGACGCGCAGGTAGACCTTCGAGTCGTTGGACTTGAAGGTCTCCGACATTTCCGCGAAGCCGGCTTCGATGGCCTCGGTGGAGGTCAGGCCCTTCTCCTCGGCGTACTTGCGGATGTCCGCCGTGATCCGCATCGAGCAGAACTTCGGCCCGCACATCGAGCAGAAGTGGGCCGTCTTCGCGGGCTCGGCCGGCAGCGTCTCGTCGTGGTACGAGCGGGCCGTGTCGGGATCCAGCGAGAGGTTGAACTGGTCCTCCCAGCGGAACTCGAACCTTGCCCTCGACAACGCGTCGTCCCAGTCCTGCGCGCCGGGATGCCCCTTCGCCAGATCGGCTGCGTGGGCAGCGATCTTGTAGGTGATCACGCCCGTCTTCACGTCGTCGCGATCAGGCAGCCCGAGGTGCTCCTTGGGCGTCACGTAGCAGAGCATCGCCGTACCGAGCCAGCCGATCTGTGCCGCGCCGATCGCACTGGTGATGTGGTCGTACGCCGGGGCGACATCCGTTGCCAACGGCCCCAATGTGTAGAACGGCGCCTCCCCGCAGAGCTCCTCCTCCAGCCGCACGTTCTCCGCGATCTTGTTCATCGGAACGTGTCCCGGCCCCTCGATCATCACCTGTACGTCGTGCTCCCAGGCGATCTTGGTCAGCTCGCCCGAGGGTCCGCAACTCGGCGAACTGGGCCGCATCGTTCGCATCCGCGATGCATCCCGGACGAAGGCCGTCGCCGAGCGAGAACGTCACGTCGTACGCGCGCAAGATCTCGCACAGCTCGGCGAAATGCGTGTACAGGAAGGATTCCTGGTGATGCGCGAGGCACCACGCCGCCATGATCGAACCGCCGCGCGAGACGATCCCGGTGATCGCGCTGGGCGGTCAGCGGGACATACCTGAGCAGTACGCCGGCGTGCACGGTCATGTAGTCGACACCCTGCTCGCACTGCTCGATCACCGTGTCGCGATAGACCTCCCACGACAGCTCGGTCGGATCGCCCTTCACCTTCTCCAAGCGCCTGGTAGAGCGGCACGGTCCCGATCGGCACCGGCGAGTTCCGCAGGATCCACTCGCGGGTCTCGTGGATGTTCTTGCCGGTGGACAGATCCATCACCGTGTCGGCGCCCCACCGGGTCGCCCAGACGAGCTTCTCGACCTCGTCCTCGATCGAGGAGGAGACGGCCGAGTTGCCGATGTTCGCGTTCACCTTCACCAGGAACTTCTTCCCGATGATCATCGGCTCCGACTCCGGATGGCCGCCGATTCACCGGAATCACCGCGCGCCCCCGCGCCACTTCATCCCGGACGAAAGAAGGCTCAACCCCTTCCCGTACTGCGATGTAGCGCATCTCCTCGGTGATGGTGCCGGCTCGCGCGTACGCCATTTGCGTCAGCGGCTCCCGCCCGGCGATCCACTCGCGTCGCAACGCGGGCAGTCCGGCCTGTACGTCGATGCTGGCCTCGCTGTCGGTGTACGGCCCGGAGGTGTCGTACAGATCGAAGTGCTCCCCGTTCGTGAGATGCACGCGCCTGGCCGGTACGCCGAGTTCCCCGCGATGGATCTTGCTGGACCCTGAGATGGGCCCGGTGGTGACGGTCGGACGAACAGAATGGTCGATCGAGGTCACGATTGTGCTCCCTACGCCGGAATTACCCGGACAGGTTCGGCGGTCGGCGGCACCGGGATCACCCAGCCGCCCTCTCAGCCCGCTACAGCGCGAGCTCCCGCGATATCAATTTGTCCCCGCAACCCTAGCCAACACCTCCCTACTGCGTACTGAATCCGTGTGCCGCATCACGCCGCGGAATCGGGATCACAGTCCGGACCGGTGTGGCGGGTTGCTGGAACCGGTAGCGTCTTGGCATGCGCGACATCCTGTATCCGCCGGTGATCGGCTTCGCCAAGACCGCCTTCAAGGTGCTCGATCTGAAGTTCCGGATGACCGGCACCGAGAACGTGCCGCGGACCGGCGGCGCGGTGCTCGCGCTGAACCACATCAGCTACGTGGACTTCGTGATCGGCGGGTTCGGCGCGCAGCCGAGCAAGCGGCTGGTCCGGTTCATGGCGAAAGAGGCGCTGTTCCGGAACAAGGTCTCGGGCCCGCTGATGCGGGGGATGCATCACATCCCGGTGGACCGCGAGGCCGGCTCAGCGTCGTACCGGGAGGCCCTGCGCTACCTCGGCGAGGGTGAGATCGTCGGCGTCTTCCCGGAGGCGACGATCAGCCGGTCGTTCGAGCTCAAGGAGTTCAAGTCCGGGACCGTGCGGATGGCCGCGGCGGCCGGCGTACCGATCATCCCGATGGTTCTGTGGGGCACCCAGCGGATGCTCACCAAGGACCACCCGCGCGACTTCTCCCGGCACCAGCGGGTCTCGATCACGGTCGGCGAGCCGATGAACGTGACGCGTGCGGACAACGCGACCGAGGCGACCGAGCAGCTGCACAAGACGATGGCGGGGCTGCTCGACCGGACGATCCGCGAGTACCACGAGCAGCCGGCCGGCGCCTGGTGGCTGCCCGCGTCGTACGGCGGCGGCGCCCCGACCCCCGAAGAGGCCGACCGCCTCGACGCCGAAGAACTCCGCCTCCGCGCCGAACGCCGCAAGAAGTAACTCCACACCGCCGACGACCGGCCTGATCTGCACCAGCCACGGCCCGTACTACGTGACGCGACGCTCTCGTCGCGGATGGCAACCGATCTCCCGGCGGATCGAAAACTTTCCGGGCGACATCTTGACCCTGCGGCAGGGCCGGAGTACGAAAGCCTTTTGTTGTCGAAGCAGGAATCTGGGGGGTCCCTCTCGACGCAGGCTGGTCGCTCATGCGCCTGGCCGGCCGTCACGGGCGGGGGAAGGTTTTGTACGAATTTCACGAAGAGCTACACCTCTTCGAACCGGGAACGCTGACGATCCCGCCGGATGTCGAAGAGGAGATCCCGGACGTCGGTGGGTTCTTCATCGCCTGGGCGACCCAGGATCTGCGCTCCGACCAGGCCCGCGAGCTCGAGGCGGCGGTGAACGGGCGGCGCTGCTCCAACGGCTGGTTCCCCCTGGAAAGCCTCGACAACATCGGCCGCCGCGGTTTCTGGCGCGGTCCGTTGACCTATCTGGCCCAGATCACCGACCACGACCCCGTCCTGGTCCAGAACTGGGCCTCCAACGGCCTCCACGGCGACGACAAGCTCCGAATAGACGCCACCGCGAACCACCTCCTCTTCCAGCAAGGCCACGCAGCAGCAGCCACCTGGGCCATGGCCGTACGCCCCCAAGCCCTGCTCAACCCCACTTTGCTGGGCGAGTCCCTCTACCGCAGCTGGGAGGAGGGCATCAGCGCCCTCCGCACCAAAGACATAGCCAAAGCCGTCCGCCGCTGGAACCGCTAGCTCGTACTACGGGAAGCACGCCCCGCCCCGCCGGACTCCTACGTTCGCCCGGCTCCCCACCCCCCAGCTAAGGGGCTCCTCCTCCCTCACGCTCACCACCGGACCAGCAAGCCTTCCCCGGCGTCTGGTGGGGAGGATGTCTTCGCGTTCTAACGCTGCGAGGTGAGGACGTCAAGCGTTGTTGGGTGTCTTGGAGTTCGGCTTGCCTGGGCGTCGAGGCGTTTGGTTAGGGAGTCCAGGTCGGCTTGGAGGCGGGGGCATAGTTCGAGGGTTGTGCCGTGGGCGTCCGTGCGGGCGCATTCGAAGTACTGGTGGATGGTCGCGGCGCTCAAGCCGGCGGAGATCATTGTCTTGATCTGGGCTACGCGGATGACGTCGGATTCGGCGTAGTTGCGGTAGCCGTTGCTGTTGCGGTCCGGGACCAGTAGGCCTCGGTCCTCGTAGTGGCGTAGGGCGCGTGGGCTTGCCCCAGTTGCCTTGGCGAGTTCGCTGATCAGCACGTGGCCTCCTCGTCGGCTTGACCTTCACACTGGCGTGAAGCCATACCGTCCTGCGGCATGACACCAGTAACAACCCAGCGGCGGGCCTCGATCATCCATGGCTACTCGGCATCGCCCGAAGACCACTGGTTCGGCTGGCTGGGCGAACAACTCGGCGCCGACGGAATCCCGACCACGATCCCGCCCCTCCCGACCCCACAGTCCCCGGATCCCATCCAATGGGAGGACGCCGTACGCCGGTCCGTCGGTACCCCGGACGAGAACTCGATCATCGTCGCGCACAGCTTGGGATGCCTGACGGTCCTCCGCCATCTCCAGTCACTCCGTACGCCGTGGCGCGTCGGCACCCTCGTCCTGGTCTCCGGCTTCGTCGATCCCCTGCCCGCATTCCCAGAACTGGATGCGTTCATCGGCGACGGCTGCGACACAGACGGAATCAGTACCCACGTCGACCGGCTGACGCTTCTCCGCTCAGACGCAGATCCCTACGTTCCGCCGAATCACACCGACCGCCTAGCCGCCCTCCTCAACACCACCGCCCAGATCATCCCCGGAGCCGGCCACTTCCTAGCCTCCGACGGCATGACCGCCCTCCCCGAAGCCCTCCGAGCAGTCACACCGCAATGAGGTCAGTGGAACTGCGGGATGATCAAGTACAGCCCGTACAAGATTGCCGCGATGCAAGCGGCGAAGCATAGGCCGGCGACTGCTGTGTCCACCGGCGCGTTCCCCTTCTTCGCCTCGACGGCGATGGCTCGCCGGGACCAGGCGTTGATTCCGACGGCGAACAGCACCACGAGTCCGACTCCGAAGACCAGGCTGGCGATGGCTACCTGGCCGAGTGCGCTCCAGTCGATGTGCATCTGCGTCTCCTCAGGCTGCCGTGGCGGCCGGTGCCGGGGCCGGCGTACCGGGGTACTCGTTGACGTTGTCGGACGTGACCGGCTTGCGCCGCGACGCCGCATAGATGAAGAGGCCGGCCGCAGCGGCGGCGATCGCGATGATCCCGACGCCGAGGTTGCCCGAGTTCGCGACCCGGCCCGCCAGCGCTCCGACCAGCGCCGCGGCAGGCAGCGTGAAGAGCCAGGCCAGCGCCATCCGCCCGGCAACCGTCCAGCGCACCTCCGCGAGCCGCTTCCCGAGCCCAGCACCGAGGATGCTGCCCGAGCAGACCTGCGTGGTCGACAGTGGGAAGCCCAGGTGCGACGAGGCCAGCAGCACAGCCGTCGAGCTGCTCTCAGCGGCGAAGCCCTGCGGCGACTCGATCTCGGTCAGCCCCTTGCCCATCGTGCGGATGATCCGCCAGCCGCCCAGATATGTCCCGGCCGCGATGGCCAGCCCAGCAGCGAAGATCACCCAGAGCGGCGGCTTCGACCCCGACGCCAGCGAACCAGAGGTGATCAGCACCAGCGTGATGATGCCCATCGTCTTCTGAGCATCCCCCGTGCCGTGCGCGAGCGAGACCAGCGACGCGGACGCGATCTGACCGACCCGGAACCCGTCGTCGACCGTCTTCTTCCGGGCCCGCGCGGTGATCGTGTAGATCAGGTAGGTCCCGATCGTCGCCACCACACCGGCCACGATCGGCGCGGCCACCGCCGGCACGATGATCTTCTGGACGACGGTGCCGAAGTTCACCGCGCCGCTGCCGGCCGCGATCCAGGTGGCCCCGATCAGGCCGCCGAAGAGCGCGTGCGACGAGGAGCTCGGCAACCCGACGTACCAGGTCAGCAGGTTCCACAGGATCGCGCCGACCAGACCGCCGAAGATGATCGGCACGGTCACCTTCGCATCGTCGACGAGACCGCTGGAGATGGTCTTGGCGACCTCGGTGGAGACGAACGCGCCGACCAGGTTCAGGACGGCGGACAACGCGACCGCCACCTTCGGTCTGAGCGCGCCCGTGGCGATGGAGGTCGCCATCGCGTTCGCGGTGTCATGGAACCCGTTGGTGAAGTCGAACACGAGGGCGGTGATGATCACCACGACGACGAGGAACGACAGATCCATCACGATCACATCCCGGAACTGGGCGGCGTCTTGAGAACGCTCTCGACGCTAAGTGCCGGGGGTTAATTCGAAATGAACTACTCAAAAGCTCAACAGCTCGTACTACGGACGCTCGATCACTCGAGGATCAGGTGCACCAGTCCGTAGACCCCCGCCGCGACCAGACCGGCGGCCGGGATGGTCAGCACCCAGGCGGTCACGATGCCCTTCGCCACTCCCCAGCGCACCGCGGAGAGCCGCTTGGTCGCACCGGCGCCCATCACCGCGGAGGTGATCGTGTGCGTCGTCGAGACCGGAGCGTGCAGCCCGATCGCCATCACGTAGAGCACAGTCGCGGCGACCGCCTCGGAGGCGAACCCACGGGCCGGGTCCAGGTGGATGATGCGCCGGCCGAGCGTGCGCATGATCCGCCAGCCGCCGGAGTACGTGCCGAGCGAGATGGCGGTCGCGGCCGAGATCTTGACCCAGACCGGGATGCCCTGGCCGGCGTGCACGTGCCCGGTGGTGAGCAGGGCCAGGAAGATCACGCCCATCGTCTTCTGCGCGTCCTGCAGACCGTGCCCGAGCGCCATCGCCGCCGCCGACAGCGACTGCGCGAGCCGGAAGCCGCGGGTGACCTTGCCGGGGTTGCTGCGCCGGAAGATCCACAGGATCGCGGTCATCAGCACGAACGCGCCGACGAAACCGATCGCCGGGGACAGCACCATCGGGATGACGACCTTGTCGACGATGCCGTGCCACAGCACCACGCTGCTGGAGGCGAGACCAGCGCCGACCAGGCCACCGATCAGCGCGTGCGACGAGGAGCTCGGCAACCCGAAGTACCAGGTGATCAGGTTCCAGGTGATGGCACCGACCAGGGCGGCAATCACGATCACCAGGCCGTGTTTGCCCGCGGGTGCGGTGATGATCCCCTTGCCGACGGTGTCGGCCACCTCGGTGCCGAGGAAGGCGCCGAGGAAGTTCATCACCGCCGCCATGATCAGCGCGACCCGTGGCGTCAGTGCCCGGGTCGAGACGGAGGTCGCGATCGCGTTGGCGGCGTCGTGGAAGCCGTTGGTGTAGTCGAAGGCCAGCGCGATGACGATGACGGCGATGACGAGCGCGAACTCCACGCTCAGCTCTCCTTGACGGCGATCTGTTCGACCGTGTTGGCGACGTGCTCGAAGGCGTCGATGGCGGCCTCCAGCAGGTCGACCACAGTCTTGAGCTTCATCACCATCAGCGTCTCGTACTCGCCGCTGAACAGCTTGGCGATGATCCGGCGGTGCACCGCGTCACCGGTGTTCTCCAGCCGGTTGATCTCGATCCAGTACTCCGCGAGGTCCTTCATCGTGCGGAGCCGCGGCATCGTCTCGGCGGTCAGCGCGCCCATCCGCTGCAGCACCTCGATCTGCTCGGCCACCTCGGACGGCAGCTTCTCGAGGTTGAAGAGGTGGACGGCGTCGACCGCCTCCTCCATGTAGTCCATGACGTCGTCGAGGTCGGAGGCCAGCCGGTAGATGTCCTCCCGGTCGAACGGCGTGACGAAGGTCGAGTTGACGCGGCGGATGATCGAGTGGGTGGTCTCGTCCGCTGCGTGCTCGGCGTCCTTCATCTGGGCGGCGATCTGGTGGCTCGCGGACAGGCCGGATCCGGCCGTACTGCCGAGCAGTTCGGCAAGGATGCGGGATCCGTCGACCAGGTGATTGGCGGACTCGGTGAAAAGGTCGTAGAACGTCGGGTCGTTCGGACGCAGACGTAACGGCACTTCAAGCTCCGGGTGAACGAGGGACAAACCGTGAACATGCTAGGGGCAACGGACCGCTGACGGAGCATCCGCCTCGTCAAGGTACCGCGAGATGATGAACACGTAGACTCAACGCTGCCTATTCGTGACCATTCGGTTTCAGCGAGTGATCACTGCATAGAGGTCGAACAGGCCCACCAGCAGCACCAGGCCGGCCGCGACCCGCAGTACGCGGTCGGAGCCCAGGCCGACTGGGTTGTGACGCAGATGGCGATAGACAGCACTCACCGTGGCCCAGCAGGACAGGGCGAGGACGGTGACCACGATGCCCAGGCCGAGCCGCACGTCCGAAGTGCCGACCCCGGAAGCCAGGAGAAGCAGGCCGTTCGCCACCAGGCCCAGTGACGTACGTCTCCAGGCGAGGAGGGTGCGTTCGGGCTGCAGCCCCGGTGGCTGGGTCATCGCAGCAGGCTGAACAGCAGGCCGATCAGGCCGACCGTGGCGATCGTTGCCCCGAGCACCAAAGGGATCCGGGTGACCGGCAGCCGGCCGCCGGTCCGCATCGCGCTGAGGTTGGCCTGCCAGCGGCGGAACGCGCCGAGCGTGGTGACGATCCCGGCCGTCACCAGCACGATCCCGATCACCCTGCCCGGCCACCGGACGCCGCCGAGATTCAGGAACTGGACCGCGGACAGGCCGCCGGCGTAGCAGGCGAGCGACGTACGGAGGTAAGCCAGATAGGTCCGCTCGTTGGCCAGTGTGAACCGGTAGTCGGGTTCCTGCTCCGCCTGCTCTTCCTGACTCAACTGCAGCTCACCAGGCCGTGGTTCTGCTTCAGTGTGAGGACGCGGCCGGCGCTCGCCTGTAGCTGGGCCGCGAACGCCTTGTCCTGTTGGGCTTTCCGGACAAGTGCGTTGATCATCACCGAGGTGAGCGACGCCTTGGCGGTGATCACGATGTCGCCACCGACCGCTACGAACCGTGTCGCTCGATCACCGGCCGGCACCGAAGCCACCTCCGCTGCCGCGCCCACGTCGTCGGTGATGGCCACACCGCCGTACTGGAGGTCGCCCCGGAGCATGCCCTGGACGATCGTGGAAGAGAACACGGCTCGGTTGCTGGGGTCGATCTTGGTGTAGGTCGCGGTCGACACCATCACCAACTCCGAGCCGGCCTTGATGCCCGCTGCGAAGCCGCCCAGGTTCGCGTCGCCGCGGACGGTGACGCTGTCGACGACTCCTGAGGAGAAGTCGGTGTTCCCGCGCACGCGCCCGAGTCCCGGGAAGTGCTTGACCGAGGTCGCCACTCCGGCCGCGGCCATCCCCCGGACGAAGGCAGCGGCATGCGGTCCGACCACACCCGCACTGGTGCCGAACTCCCGGTCCAACTTCCCGATGGGTTCATTCGTACTACGTTGTGCCGCCGGTACTACGTCTGCCACGGGCGCGAGATCCAGGTTGATCCCGGCCTGCTTGAGCTGGTTGCCCCAGCCAGTAGCCCGGCTCGTCAGCTTGGCGGTGGACCAGGTGCCTTGCGTAGTCGCTGCGGGGATCCTGTCGAAGCCAGAGCCTTTGAGGCGCTGGATCTGGCCGCCTTCCTGATCCGCTGCCATCAGCGGCCGGATGCCCTTGACTGTGGCGGCCGTGCTCGCCGCGGAGGTCGCAGTACGGGTGTGAGCGAGGCTGCCGCCGCTTCCCATCAGCAGGAGACCGCCTGGTTTCTGAGCGTCTGCCACTGATCGCTCTGCTGACGTCATGCCGCTGGCGCTGATGCCGGTCATGATCAGCTGGGCAGCTTGCTCGCGCAGTGTCAGGGCTTGCAGCTTCTGGTCCACACAGCTGGCGGGCGGCGCAGTTGGTGTCTGGCTAGGGGTTTGGGTCGGGGTCTGGCTTGGGTCGTCGGGGTCTCTGTGGGCTCGGTCGGGTGACTGGCGCAGAGTCCGAGGGCGGCGTACTAGGTCCGGCTGTTGGCGAGCTGTCACTGCATGCGCTGAGCAGGAGTGCCGCAGCAGCCAGTGCTGAGGTGAGCTTGAGGGCCGCTCCGGCCGACCTGGTCAGCGTGTCTCCCAGATGGCGCTGTCGTACGTGCCGCCCGAGTGGCGGGCCAGGGCCGCGCAGATGTCGTGCAGCTGACCGACCTGCTCCTCGGTCAGCGCATCGAAGACGGCCTGCCGCACTGTCTCGACATGACCGGGCGCGGTCTCCTTCAGCTTCTGCCTGCCCTCGTCGGTGAGGATCGCCACCTGGCCGCGACGGTCCGACTCGATCCCCTCCCGGCGTACCCAGCCGACCTTCTCCAGACGGTTCACCGCGTGCGACAGGCGGCTCCGCGAGCCCAGGGTCGAGACGGCGAGCTCACTCATCCGCAGCCGGCCGCCATTGGCTTCGGCGAGGCGGACGAGGATCTCGAAGTACGTGTGCGGCATGCCGGCGTCGCGTTGCAGCTGTTGCTCGATCCGGCCGTTCACCACGCGCTGGGCCGCGATGAACGCTCGCCAGGCCTGCTGCTCTTTGTCGTCCAGCCACCGCGGTTCCACCATGACCGCAGCGTAGCCAGAACGGGACGGCGATCGCGCAGACGACCATGCCGACGGCGGTCGCGCAGTCCTGCCGACTGCCAGGTCCGTGTCTCGTCGAAGAGCAGGAAGGCGAAGACCATCGTGGTGGGCGGTACGAGGTACATGAGGATGCTGATCCTGGTCGCGCCGGACAGTCGCAGGTTGACCAGGTAGAGACCCCAGCCGCCTGCGGTAGCGAGTACGACCAGCCACAGAGCGGCGCCGTAGAAGCCAGCGTCGTGCGGGACTGTCAGCTGCCCGGTCACTGCGGTCACAGAGACGAAGAGAACGGCTGTGACGAGCGTCTGCAGACAGAGGGCGTTCAGAAGGCCCACAGTCGGCTTGCGACGCCTCTCGAAGACAGTGCCGACCACTAGGCCGAGCAGACCGCCTATAGGGAGCAGGAACAAAGCAGCGTTCCCTGCTGTGAGGTCATCTGCGACGACCATGCCGACTCCCGCGACACCTAGGAGCAGACCGATCCACTGGCGACCCGTGACGCGCTCTCCGAGCAGCGGACCGGCGACTGTGGCAATCAGGATCGGCTGGAGCGAGCCGATCAGCGCAGTGACGCCTGCTGTGATGCCGTGGTCGATGCCGATGAAGATCAGGCCGAGGTAGACGAACTGGCAGCAGAACGCCATCACCAACTGGGTGACCAGGTCCTTCCTGCTGACGCTTGGCCGTCGGATCAGCAGGACGACTGCTGCGATGCTGCCGGCCAGCAGATAGCGCCAGGCGAGCAGATTGAAGGCCGAGCTGTACTCCGTTCCCCAGCGCGCGCCGATGAAGCCGCAGCTCCAGAACACGACGAAGCCCGCGGCCGCGAGGAACGGAACCGCGCGCCGACCGGCGGTACGGCGTACAGGCTCGAGCACTTGGGTGGTCATGAGACGAGGTAACCACACCGGTCGGTATACTGTCAGTATGCTTCTCACCGATCGTGGTTCTCTCGAGGCGCGGCCGCTCACTCCTGCCGGCGAGCGGATCCTGATCGCGGCGTCGACGCTGTTCTACGCGCGGGGCATCCGGACGGTCGGCGTCGATGCGATCGCCGATGCGGCAGAGGTGACCAAGAAGACCTTGTACGACCGGTTCGGCTCCAAGGACAACCTGATCGCGGCGTACCTGGAGGAGCGGAACCGGGTCTGGCACCTGTTCCTGGACGAGCAGCTGGCGGCGCGTGCGCCGCGGACGCCCGAAGAGGTGATCCTGGCGCTGTTCGCTGCGCTCACCGATTGGATGGCGGAGTCACGGCGCGGTTGTGGGTTCATCAACGCGAGCGTGGAGTTGGCCGCGCCGGACCATCCCGCGATGCCGGTGATCGTGGCGCAGAAGCAGTGGATGCGGGCGGAGTTCCTGGCACAGGCGGAGCTTGCCGGCTTCCGTAGTACGGAGGAATTGGCTGACCGGTTGTTGCTGCTGCACGAAGGCGCGTTGGTGAGCTACCGGGTGGCGGCGATGGAGCATGCGCCGGAGGTTGCCGGTCGGGCGGCTGCGGATCTGCTGGCGAGTTGGCCGCGCTTGTCCTAGGTGCTGCTGCTGCGCTTGGCCACTGTGAGGCCAACCAAGCGGGAGACGACCATCGCTACATAGCCGAGGCCTGCAAGTTGCTCGATCATCACTACTGATCTGGCCCATGAGGTGATCGGGACGATGTCGCTGAGGCCTGTGCTGGAAAGCGTTGTGAAGCTCAGGAAGAGCAGCTCCATCCAGGTGCGGTCTGCTGTCGGGTTGACTGCGGCAGTGAAGCTCTGCGGCACCAGGGCCTGCACGAAGACGAATAGGTAGGCGAAACCCCAAGCCACCAAGGTGAAAGTGGCACCTGTGGCGTATAGCTCGTCCACGCTGACGTCATGATCGGACAGCATGTACCGGAGCAGGCTGTAGGCCGCATAGAGGTAGAAGGCGGCGTGGAGCACTGCGGAGATGGGCACGACCACGTCTGTCGGGCGGAAGGCGTCTACCAGGGACAGCACGACCGCAGGGATTCCCAGGCAGATGCTGACCCAGGTCAGACCGGGTGACGATCGCACTGAGAAGACCGCGAGCGCCAGTACGACGATGCCGAGGATCTCGAAGGCAACGCGGCCGCCGCGTGAGCCTTCCATCGCCGGATAGACCAGGACGCCGAGCAGTTGGACGACGAGCAGGATCGCCGAAGGGTTCCGCTTCGCACGGTGCAGCAGACTCACAGCAGTCACGCTTGGGCCTCCCGGGAGGCGACGATGGCCTGCCGTTTCGCCAACCGGTGGCTGCGGCGGATCCCGGCCTCGCGCAGCCGCCTGCGATCCTCGTCGGTCTCCGGCAGCACCTGCGGGACGTTGCGAGGCTTGCCCTCGGCATCGACCGCCACGAACACCAGGTACGCCGTCGCGACGTGCACCTGCGGACCAACTGAGTCCCAGCGATCCGCGGTGATCCGTACGCCGATCTCCATCGAGCTGCGGCCGGTCCAGTTGACCTGCGCATTGAAGTGCACCACGTCGCCGACCCGGACCGGGACCAGGAAGACCATCTCGTCCATCGACGCCGTCACGGCGGCTCCACCCGAGTGCCTGGCCGCGACCACACCCGCGACCGAGTCGACCAGCGTCATGATCACCCCGCCGTGCACGGTGCCGAGCAGGTTCGTCTCGTTCTGCGCGGTGATGTGCGACACCGCCAACCGGGTCGCGGAAGTCGAACGGGAGGCCGGCGTCTCGATCATCGGATCCATTCCTTGCGACTGGGGTTGACGCAGGATATCCGTGAGTTGTCCACAGGCCTGGAATTGCCGCCTCGCCCAGGGCGCCTCGGCTCGTACTTTCTCTGCCGAGGAGGTGGACACCATGACCACCCAGCACAACGTCCCCACCACCGACGACTACGACCCCCTGCTGACCCCACTCACGTCGACCGAGGCCGACCACCTGGTCCGCCTGTCCATGACAGCCCTCGCCACCCACGGCGTACTCACCATCCACATCCACAACGACCGCACCCTCCTGGTCACCTCCACCCCCGACGACACCTCGGGCTCCGGTTCAGGTCCGGGTTCGGGCTCCGGTTCGGGTATCAAGGGTGCTGTCTTCGGTCTGACCAACCTCGCCCGAATCGTGTCCGCGCACCCACCACAGCAGTGGCGCCAACTGGTCGAGCAGCATTTCGATTGCCTGCTGGCCCGCGTCCAGCGCCCGCCCGGCGCACCACCGGATCCGGAGAAGGACCTGTATCTCCGGCTCATCGCGCGCGCCAGCGTTCCGGACGAGCTGAGCGCCGGCATCTCGGACTTCCTGCCCGGCCTGATCGCCGTTCCCGCCAGCAACCAGAACGGCACCTACGCACTGCATTTCCAGCCCGACTCGTTCGGCCTGACCTGGACCGAGGCACACCGGATCGCGCTGACCAACCTCAACAAGTTCACCGACACGGTCAGCATCGTCGAACGCGACGGCGTCGAACTCGCCGTCCTCAGCGACTCCAGCTGGTCCGCCTCGCGCGCACTGGTCCTCGACACCGTCCTGCGCGAATCCCTCCAGATCGAGAACCCCCAGTACGGCGTACTCGTCGCCCTCCCAGCCCGCCACCTCCTGCTGATCCACGTGATCCGCGACCTGGCGGTCCTCCCAGCCCTCAGCGCCATGCTCCGCCTGACCCACGAGGCTTTCGAGTCAGCCCCAGGTCCATTGACCCGATCGATCTACCTCGTCGACCAATCCGGCTGGCACCCGGCAACAACCTCACCCACCGACCACCCCCTTCGCCACCACCTGTCCCCTCGCCTCCGGTCCCTGACCCAAGCCCTCGCCAGCCTCGAATGACAACTGTCGAGGGAAGGCTGAAAGGTGTGGTGGGAGAGTCGGGGTATGGACGAGACAGCGGCAGGCGTGCGGGAGCTCTTCAGGCAAGCAGCGGATCATGCGGCCGACTATCGCGAGTCGGTGGGCGAGCGACGCGTCGGGGCCGCGAAGACCTTGGCCGACAAGCGAGTGGACTTCCAGCGACCACTCGGAGCAGCAGGACGACCGGCCGGCGAGATCGTCGACGAACTCGTCCGGATCGCCGACAGCGGGCTCGTCTCGACCACCGGTCCGCGGTACTTCGGATTCGTCGTCGGCGGCGCACTCCCTGCGGCGACGGCGGCCGAGATCCTGGCGGCCGGCTGGGACCAGAACGCTTGGAGCAGCGTGCTCTCACCGACCGCGGCGGCTGCCGAGCAGGTGGCCGGCGATTGGCTCAAAGAACTCCTCGGGCTCCCGGCGAGCGCTTCCGCCGGATTCGTCACCGGAGCTCAGGCAGCCAACACGGTCGGCCTGGCCGCCGCCCGCAACCACGTCCTCACCCAGGCCGGCTGGAACGTCGAAGCCGACGGGCTGAACGGAGCACCTCGCGTCCGCATCCTCACCGGCGACGAACGTCACGCCACGATCGACCGTTCCCTGCGCCTGTTGGGATTCGGCTCGAACTCCCTGGAGGTCGTCAAGACCACGACTCAACGGAGCGATCGACCTCGACGACCTGCGCACCCGGCTGACCGGCAATCAAGACCCGTTGATCGTCTGCCTGCAAGCAGGAAACGTGAACACCGGCGCCACGGATCCCCTCCGCGAAGCCTGCGAGCTCGTCCGCCAACACTCCCCCGCCTCGGGATCAGGGCATGCGAGTTGGGTGCATGTGGACGGGGCGTTCGGGTTGTGGGCAGCGGCCAGCCCAGAGTTGCGGCACCAGGTGGACGGGCTCGAGCTTGCGGACTCGTGGGGATGCGACGGGCACAAGTGGCTCAACCTGCCGTACGACAGTGGTTTCGTCTTCACCGCACACCCGGAGGCCCATCTGGCAGCACTCGCCTACAGCGCGTCGTACCTGCTGAAATCCACCGACCAGGAACCAGGCGCCTTCGCCCTCGAATCCTCCCGACGAGCTCGCGGCCTCGCGGTCTGGGCAGGGCTGCAGGAACTCGGTCGCGACGGTGTGACCGAGGTGGTGGACCGCTGCTGCGCACTCGCCCGGCGATTCGCCGAACAACTCCAAGCGGCCGGCTGCGAGATCGGCAACGAGGTGGTGCTCAACCAGGTCCTGGTGTCGTTCGGCTCCGACGCCGAAACCGACCGCGTGATCGCCGCAGTCCAGAACGACGGCATCTGCTGGATGGGCGGCACCACCTGGCGAGCCCGCCGCTACATGCGCATCTCAGTCTCCAACCACCAAACCACAGACCACGACATCGACCTAGCCACCACCTCAATCCTCAAAGCCCGATCAAGTTAGTAGCCGTGAGCAACTAATTCGCCGATAAACATGCGACTGGGCGACGCCCCGGCAGAGGTGGCGTCGCCCAGTCAGTTCGGTTGTCGGCCGGCCCCGGAACGAGCCGGTCGGCTACCCGTGGATTGTCAGGCTGCCGGGGGCATCAGGACGGTGTCGATCAGGTAGACGGTCGCGTTGGCGGTCTTCACGCCACCGCAGATCACCTTGGCGTTGTTGACCATCAGGTTGTCGCCGGAGCCGGTGACGGTGAGGGCCTGCTTCTCGACCGTGGTGTGCTTGCCGACGACCGCGGTCTTGTCCAGCTGACCCGCAACCACGTGGTAGGTCAGGATCTTGCTCAGCAACGCGTCGTTGGTTCCCAGCGTCTTGATGGTCGCCGCCGGGATCTTCGCGAACGCGGAGTCGACCGGCGCGAACACAGTGAACTCGCTACCGTTCAGCGTCGAGACAAGGTCGACCTTCGGGTTCAGCTTGCCCGACACGGCCGCGACCAGTGTCTTCAGCAGCGGGTTGCCCGAAGCAGCGGTGGCGACCGGCGCGGCAGCCATCCCGTCGACCGAACCAGCACCGGTCGGGTTCGCCTTGGCGTAGTCCGCACAGCCCGGGCCGACCAGGCCGGAGGCGTTGTCGACGGCCGGTGTACTCATGGCGTCGGTCGGGGTCGGCGCCGAGGACGAGGTGGTCGTCGACGGGCTGTCGCTCGCCTTGTCGTCGCTACCGCCACAAGCCGCGGTCGCGAAGAGCAGGGACAGGGCGGAGGCGGCCAGCGCAACCCGCTTGATGGTCTGGGACATGACGATCCTTCTCCTTCGATGGAATGTGCCTAGCGGGTAGTGGTTGCCCGTAGCAACTTGCTGCTGCAATTCGAGAACTCTGGAGCGCACGCACCACCCGGCGCGACAGGTTGTCTGCGCCGCGACGTCGTGTTCATGCCGGTACTTCGGACCCCAGCCACCCCCGGATAGGCCCAACTTCCAAAAATCTTTTCCCACCCCAACCGACCACCCCAAAAACCCATACTCCCCAGCCGGCAGCCCTGTCAGACTCAATCGCGACCGGCGAGAGCCAGGTGCACAGATCCGGGGCGATCCCGGCGGGAATCCGGGACGTCCTGGGGGGACGGAACGGGGAGCGGGGACCGCACGGGGATGGGACGTCCTGCGGGGGCGGGGAGCGGGGACAAGTGGGAGCGGGGTGGAGCGTGGGAAGTGGTGGGGCGGGTGAGGTGGTTCCGTTGCGGCGGAATCGGGGGTTTGCGTTTTTCTGGGTTGCTCAGTTGCTCTCGAATGCTGGGACTCAGGTCAGCGAACTCGCGATCCCGCTCATCGCCGTTCTCACGCTGTCCGCCGGGCCGACGGCGATGGGTGTCCTGACAGCGCTGGAGTCGCTACCAAGTCTTCTGCTGGTGCTGTTCCTGGGCGTGCTGGTCGACCGTGTTCGCCGCGGCCGGATGCTGTTGTGGTGCAACCTCGCGCAGGGCGTGCTGATCGCGAGCATCCCGCTCGCGGCCGCGTTCGAGCTCCTCACCCTCACGCAGCTCTACGTCGTGACATTCCTGGTCGGCGGATTCGCCCTCGCCTACGGCCTGGCCCACAACGCCTACGTACCGGTCCTGGTCACCGACCGCCGCCAACTCACCGCAGCGAACAGCAGCATCGCCCTCACCGACTCGATCACCGCCGTCGGTGGCCCCGGTCTAGGCGGCGTCCTGGTCCAACTCCTGACAGCCCCCGTCGCCGTAGCAGTCGACAGCGCCTCATTCCTGGTCGCCGCCATCCTCCAGGCGCTCGGCCGCGGCTCCGACCCGGCTCCGACAACCCGAACCCGCTTCGGCCTCTCCCTGCGTGAAGGGTTCACCGTCTTCCGGCAGCAACGCGGCATCTTCGCCATCACCGCCGGCAAAGGCACCTTCGAGTTCTTCCAGTGGGGCACGATCGCCCTCTACATCCTGTACGCCGTACGCGACCTCGGTCTCTCCGCAGCCGAGATCGGCGTCATCGCCGTCATCGGCTCCCTCGGACCACTCCTGGCCGGTTTGATCACCCCGAAGGTGAGCAAGACCTTCGGCACCACCTGGACCTCGATCGTCGGAGCCATCCTGCTCGGCGGCAACCTACTGATCCCCCTCGCAACCGGCCCGCATCTCGCGGTGATCGCGACGATCGGCATCGGCCAGTTCCTGCTCGGACTAGGCGTCGTCTACCTGATCATCGTCCGCTCCACCATGCTCCAACAGGCAGTAGCCCCAGACCTACTCGGCCGAGTAGGCGCCGTCATCCGCCTGGTCGAATGGGGTCCCGGCCCCTTCGGCGGCCTAACCGGCGGCCTACTCGGCACCGCCCTAGGCCTCCGCCCCGCCCTCCTCATCCTCGGCATAGGCAGCCTCTCCGCAGTCCCCTGGATCACCACAGCAGCCCTCCGCAACCACCTAACCCTCCCCGACGCCCACGAGTAGGCGTCACCCTCAAGGGTCAGGTTTTGGGGGTGTGAAGTGGCCGGGCCAGTTGGTGTTTCGGATCCGGGTGATGGAGCGGATCTCGCCGATGGTTGACCATTCGTCTTTGCCGAGGCGGGCCAAGGGGCGGAGGAGGGTGATCTCGGGGTGGTTGCCGTCGAGAACCGCCGAATCGATGGCGATGTGGCGGACCTGGCCGATCACCAGCGTGCAGTCACCTAGCTCGAGGGTCGTGTGCAAGGTGCACTCGATCGCGACTGGGGACTCGGCGACCCGCGGTACAGCGACCGTTGTCGACGGCTCGGTGGTCAGGCCGACAGCAGCAAACTCGGAGATCTCCGGCGGAAAATCCGTCGCCGACGCATTGATCTGTTCGTACAGCGGCTCGGCCGCGAAGTTCACCACGAACTCCCCGGTCGCCTCGACGTTGTTCAGGCTGTCCTTGCGCCCCACCGACGTGAACTGCACCATCGGCGGCCGCACACACGCCACGGTGAAGAACGAATGCGGCGCCAGATTCAGCACCCCGTCCGCCGAAACCGACGACACCCACGCAATCGGCCGCGGCACCACCACCGAGTTCAGCAACGCATAAATCTCCCGCGGACTGACATCCCCCGGCTCGAAGTCCACTCGCACACCCGCCAGTATTGCCGCGATGACTTCTCCAGAAAGAATCGCCTCCCGGTACGGCGTACGCCCACCCGACATCCACGAAGTACCAGGCGGCGTCGCCAACACCACCTACACCCTCGGCCAGACCTGTTCCTGCGGATCCCCCGTGCCCCGGAGTTCGAAGCCGACCTCCTCAAGGAAGTGGCGGTCATCCCGATCGCCCGAGCCGCCGGCGTACGAACCCCAGCGATCGTGGACTTCGACAACACCAGGCAGCTCGTCGACGCGCCGTACATGGTCCTGGAGCGCATCCACGCCACCGATCTCGTCGACACCCAGATCCACGACCCGTCGCTCTGGACCGAGCTAGGTGAACAGGTGCGACGACTGCACGACACCATGCATCAGCACCTCGACGGTGTTCCCACAAACGACGACAGCGACCCGCGCCCCACAGTGGACCGCCTGGCGACAGACGGCTACATAGACACCGGTACGGCGAAATGGCTAATGGCGTGGTTCGACCGTCTGGCTACCCGGTTCGACCGCGAGGCTCCCCACGTTCTGCTGCACGGCGACCTGGCTCCGCAGAACCTCATGGTCGACGACGAAGGCCGGTACTGCGCCCTGATCGACTGGGGCGATGCAGCCTGGGGACCGCGGGGATGGAGTTCGCCAAGCTCCGCCTGGAGGAGGTGGCTGAGCTTTTGCCTAGCTAGATCGGCGGTAGCCGGCGACCAAGTATCGGCGAGCTGGAGGCGGCGGTGCTCTGGTTCCATCTCAGCTGGGGCCTGTCCAATCTCACCGGCCCGCCGCAGGCAAACCGAGCGGCATTGGACTGCCTCGCCTGCGAGTCGGGTGCTCGGGGTGCTGCGCTTCTTCAGCCGCAGTCCGCCGGCCCCTTGGGGCGGGTTGTACTAAGCAGGCGCTCTTCTGAGTGTGATCGGGCTGGGTTCTGCCTGTAAAACAAGGGTTCGCGTACTTGTGCGGACATGGTGCAGACTGCTGTTTCGTGACTGATTATGTAGCTGCTTCGGACCGGTACGACGACCAGATGACCTATCGGCGCAGTGGCCGCAGCGGGCTGCAGCTGCCGGCGATCTCGCTGGGGCTCTGGCACAACTTCGGCGGCGACAAGCCGCTCGACACCCAGCGCGACATCCTCCGGCGCGCCTTCGACCTCGGGGTCACGCACTTCGACCTGGCGAACAACTACGGCCCGCCGTACGGGTCGGCCGAGACGAACTTCGGCGGCCACTTCGCCCGCGACTTCAAGCCGTACCGCGACGAGCTGCTGATCTCCACCAAGGCCGGGTACGACATGTGGCCGGGCCCGTACGGTCAGGGCGGCGGCTCCCGGAAGTACCTGCTCGCCTCGCTCGACCAGTCGCTGGACCGGATGGGCCTCGACTACGTCGACATCTTCTACTCGCACCGGTTCGACCCGGACACCCCGCTGGAGGAGACGATGGGCGCGCTCGACAGCGCCGTCCGCTCCGGCAAGGCCCTGTACGCCGGCATCTCGTCGTACTCCGCGGAGAAGACCCGCGAGGCGGCCCGGATCCTCGAAGAGCTCGGGACGCCGCTGCTCATCCACCAGCCGTCGTACTCGATGCTGAACCGCTGGATCGAGGAGGACCTGCTCGACGCCGTCGGTGAACTCGGTGTCGGCGTGATCGCCTTCTCGCCGCTGGCCCAGGGCCTGCTCACCGACCGCTACCTGGACGGCATCCCGGAGGGCTCCCGGGCCTCCAAGGGCACCTCGCTGGGCACCGACCAGCTGACCGAGGAGACCCTCGGCCACGTCCGCGCGCTGAACGAGATCGCCAAGCAGCGCGGCCAGTCCGTCGCCCAGCTGGCGCTCGCCTGGACGCTGCGCGACGACCGCGTCACCAGCGCCCTGATCGGCGCCTCCAGCGTCGCCCAGCTCGAGAACAACCTCGCGTCGGTCAACAACCTGAAGTTCACCCAGGAAGAGCTCGACGCGATCGACGCCGACGCCGTCGAGGCCGGCATCAACCTGTGGAAGAAGAGCTCCGACGCCTGAGGCGGACGAGTACGAGCCCGAGTAGGACGGCCACCGCGGCCAGCACGGCAAAACCGGCTGTGCGCCAGTACGACGAACTGCCGGTCGTCACCGCGGCGGCCGCGGGCGTGGTGTCACCGGGCCGCTTCGGAACGACGGCAGGTGCGCCGGCATCGACGGGTTTCAGCGTGACGTCGTTACCGGTGCCACCCGAGTAGGTGATGGCGTACTGACCTCCGGCCACGGTGAGCCTGGCTCCCTCGGGGAGGTCGCTGAATGTGCCGCTGACCGGGCTCGGGCCGGTGTTGTCGACGATGGTGATCTCTCGGCGGGTGCCGGTTCGGGCGGTTGGGCCGGAGTGTGCAGGGCACCGGCCAGTTTCACCGTGCCGGTGATCTGCGGCGGTTTGGCGGTGAGCGGGACCGTCAGACCGGCAGTGCGAGTCTGGGTGTAGTCGCCGGACACCTTGAAGGATCCGGTCAGGGTGCCGGTGCTCACTAGAGCGCCGGCCGAGATCGTGCCGGCGAGGGTGGAGCTGCCGCTCAAGCTCACGACGGCGCGGCGACTCGCCGTGAGGGTCGTTACCTGCGGCCATGGTGAGGTTGCGGAGGGCTTGGTTTCCGGCGGCGGTCAGGTCCAGGCGAGCGCCGGGCTTGGTGATGGCGACGGCGCTGCTGTTGCGGAGCGTGCCCGCAGTGAGAGCCAGGGTTCCCTGGAGATCGTGGTTCTGCCGGTGTAGGTGAGTTCGCCGGTCAGGCGGGTCGTGGTCGGCCCGGCTTGGGTCAAGGATCCCGAGCCGCTGATCTTCGACAGCGAGATGGTCTTTCGCACGTTCTGCACCACGAGTGAGCCGTTGTCGACCACCTTGAAGAGCGCGGCTTTCGTCAGCAGGCTGCCGTCGCCGCCCGGCTGGCCGCTGCCGAGGCGGAGGACGGCTCCCGAACCGATCGTCGTGGAGCCGTCGTAGTACTGGTCGGCCGCGAACGTCACGTCGTTGCCGGGCAGCGCCTTGACCACGACATCCCCGGCGCCCGGCGACTTGAGCGTGTCGTGGAAGACGCCACCGCCGATCGGTGCGCCCAGCGTCACTGGGCCGTTGTAGGCGAAGGTGAGCTTCGAGCGGGACCGTGCCGCCAGCAGGTTGATGTAGATCGTGTCTGCGGTGCCCGGCATGAAGATGTCGTGCGTGGTGCCGTCGCCCCACTGGACGTCGGCGCCCTTGATGTTGGTCCCGCGCTTGTTGAGGTCGTGCGGGATCTTCCGCCAGTTGATCCGGGGATCGCTCAGCGAAGGATCGGTGTCGCCGCCTCGATCGGAGTAGCTGTACTGCCCGGCCAGTACCACCTTTCCACCTGGGCGGGACTGGACGTTGATGTCGCTGCCGTACTCGCGCTGGTAGAAGTTCTGCCGCAGTATGACGGTCTGGTCCAGCGGAGTGTCGATCGTCCAGGTCCCCTGGTTGAGGACGGCACGGACGTTGGGCATCGCGACTGCGGACTCGGGCTTGCCGGCCGCCGTACCGGTGCCGTTGTCGATCACCCCGGAGAACGGTTGGGTGCCGGCGAGATCGAGCGTGCCCCACAGGAACCGCGGCTGCGTGACCAGCCCCGAGCCGCTGATGGTGCCGAGGTTGATCGCGCGAGTGACTGACAGCCGGAGGGTGCCGTTGACCTCGATGTTGTCCTGGTTGAGCTGGAAGCCCGGCGTGTTGTAGGGGAACCGCCCGATCACGCCGGTCGTGCCGCCGTTCCCGTACTGCAGGGTGGCACCACTGTCGACGATCACCGCAGCCGGGTCGGGCATTCGGACGACGACGTACGGATGATTTCCGCCGAGGATCTGGACGCTCTGCCGCTGCTGTGCCTTGCGCAGCGTGAAGTCGCTGTCCTTGGTCAGGATCAGCGTGCCGCGTCCTCTGATCCGAAGAGTCCCTTCACCGCTGATCACACCTGTGTAGGTCGTAGTCCCGGCCGGCACCGTGATCGAGGCGTCACCGCTGAGCGTCACGTCCCGATCAGCGAGGATCTCACCCGTGATGTCCCCAGCCCTGGCCGCGGCTGCTCCCGGCTGGACTGCTGCGGCGGCCGGGCCGGCGAGCGCGATCGCGGCGAGCAGAAGCCGGATCGCACGCAGCGCGCCGGAGCGTCGTACCGTCACGCTGCTGGCCTCCCTGGGTCGGACTCCCCCGCCACCTGGCGACGAGCCCGGCAACACTAGGCGAAGCACACCGTGGCTCAGAGCGATTCAGGCAAATCTTCACCGAGAGCTTCCACCTCGCGAACGGTTGGTCACAGAACGCGGTCGTCTGGTTGCACTCTTCAGATGATGGGCACAGGCTGGGGAGATAGCCCCCAGGAGGTGGTTGCCTTGACCGCTTCGACCCTCGAGCAGGCCTTGGCCTACGAACACAGCATGATCCGTGAGCTCGCCGCCCCGGCGCAGGAGCCGGGTAGCAGCAGGCCGGATCGCAGACACCAGACCGACTGGTTCTACGCCATCGCGGCGCAGCATCTGGCCGCCGCCGAAGACGTGCTCCTCCCGCACGTCCGCCGCTTACCGGACGGCCGCGAGCGAGTCGCCGCGTACGTCGGCAACGCGAAACAGCTCGAACGCTCACTACGCTTCCTCAAGGCCCGCCAGTACGGCGACAGCCGGGTCCTCCATCTGCACCCCGAACACGTGTGGCAGGTGATCGACCGATTGCTCGCCGAACACGAGCACCTCGAGGCGGAGTACGGCCGGATGATCGGCGAGGAACTCGACACCGAGCACGTCTCCGAGCTCACCGAGGAACTCCTCAGCGCCGAAGAGGTCGCGCCGACACGGGCTCACCCGTACTCACCACACACCGGTACTGCGGGTCGCCTCGCGCACCGGATGTGGCGAATGGCCGACGCCGCCTGGGACAGCGCCGAAGGCCGCGTAGTACCGACCAAGTACCACGTGCACCCCAAGCGCGACTCCGCCTTGTCGCACTATCTGCGTGGGACGCAGATCCCGGAGGACTAGAACAAGGCCATCACGATGATGACGCCGATGGTCACCACTAGCGCGAGCATCAAGATCCCTACCCAGAAGTCCCAGGAGATCAGAAACCGGAGCATGCCGACGACTGACAGCAGGACGTGAGGCCAGGCCGGCGGCGGAGCTGACTCCGCCGCCGGTTGAGGAAGGGCTCGTGCTGTCGCTTCGGCCCAATCAGGTGCCGTAGCAGCTGTCAGTGTGTCGCCGCACCGCAGCTGGGCGACGCCTTTGGCATTGAGGCTCAGCGTGACTTTGACAGCCTCGCGGTGTCCGCTCTCGTTCAGCCGGTAAATCGTCCAGCGATAGCCGGGAGTCACCCGCTCGGTGCGCTGATTGCGCGGGAACTTCTCGGCCCGCCGCAGAGCATCCAGGCTGCCGGCGGCGTACCGGAACCTGTCGCTGTCGCTGTAGTCGGGCACGACTTTGCTCACCAGGTAGGTGTCCCGCGGGTCGACTGTCAGGGAGGTCAGCCAGGCGACGTTGGCGCCGAGCAACTCGTAAGCCTCCCGAACCTGATCCCTGGCTGCGTCCCAGGCGCGCTTGAGTCCAGGGGTGTCCTCACCATTGGCCGGCTCTCCGACGTGCAGCTTCAGTTCCTGCAGCGACGGCAGGTGATCGTAGTTCGGCGGTTCGTAGGACCGGGTCCACCGCGCGGTTTCCGCCTCCGCGATCAACTGCCTGATCCTCGTCGACCGCGCCTCCTCGGAGATGGGTAGCCGCAGCACCGCATCGAGGCTCGCCAGCCAGTCCGCCTGAGACCTGCGCGAATTCATCGACACCTCCTCACCCGCAGCACGCTAGGGCGTCCCGCAGTGCCGGCCCGGCAGATGGCATGAAGCGGCCGGGCCCGTGGTCCGGGTGGATGCCTCCACTCGGTACGGGCCCGGCCTGAAACCCTCCCCCACTGCGCCTGGTTGTGAGGGTGGGCCTTGTTCCCGCCTCCGCTGCGCCTGGTGTGCGGAGGTGGGATCTCACGCCCTCCCCCGCTGCGCCTGGAATGCGGGGGAGGACGGGTCTGGGGGTTACTTCAGGGAGTCGATCGCCTTCTTCGAGCCGGGGTGCAGCGGCACCGGGTCGGTCTTGGCCGCGTTCTCCAAGGTGATGCCCTTGGCCGCGGCGTTCACCTGGACCAGGGCGTCCTTGTTCTCGAAGATCACCTTGGTCAGCTTCTCGGCGAGTTCGTCGGACATGTTCTTCCGGACCAGCAGCACGTTCGGCACGATGATCGTCGGCACGTCGGCCGGCTGCTTGTAGGTCGCGGACGGAATGTTGCCCTGGGCATAGACCGTGCCATAGGTCTTCTGCATCGCCGGCAGCAGGTCGGTGATCCCGATCAGCTTGACGTCCTTGCCCAGGCTGGTGGTCAGGTCGGTGATGCCGCCGGTCGGCAGCCCGCCGGACCAGACCAGCGCGTCGATCGAGCCGCTCTTCATCGCATCCACCGACTCCGGCAGGCCGAGCCGCTGCGCGGTGACGTCGCGGGTCGCGTTCAGGCCGGCCGCCTCGAGCAGCCGGCGCGCGATCACCTCGGTGCCGGAGTTCGGCGAACCGGTGGAGACGCGCTTGCCCTTCAGGTCGGCGATCTTGGTGATCCCGGACGAGGCCTTGACCGCGACCTGGGTGTAGTTCGGGTAGAGGCGGGTCAGCGCGACCACGTCCTGCGGGTTCTTGAAGCTGTACTGCCCCTTGACCGCGTCGGCAGCGGTGTCGCCGAGCGAGAAGGCGATGTCGTAGTTGCCCGCCACCAGACCCTGCACGTTCTGCACCGAGGCGCCGGTCTCGCTCGCGGTGGCCCGGTAGCCCTCGACCTTGGACGAGATCACCGAGGCGAGCGCGCCACCGAGCTGGTAGTACACGCCGGTGGTGTTGCCGGTGGCAATCGTCAGCCGGCCACCGTCGGTACCGGCCTTGCCACCTTCGGGTTCCCGCTGACCGCCACAGGCGACCAGGGAGACGGCAGCAGCGAGCGCGACCACAGCGACGGGGAGGCGTCGGGTTCTCATGAAGTGGCAGATCCTTCCGTTACTCCAGCCAGACGTTGCCGCCGGAGGAGATTGATGACAACGGCAACTAGTAGTAAACCGATTCCGATCGCAATGGTTACGGGCGCGAGGTAGAGCAGCAGCAGTGCGGCCGGGACACAGAGCAGCCGCTCGACCCAGCTGGTGGCGATCGCGATCCAGCCACCGGTCACCACCGCCAGCGCCGCGACCGCGAGCATCGAGACGCCCAGCGTCCACACCATCCCGATCAGACTGCCCTGCCCGAGCAGGTGAGCGCCGTTGTCGGTGAGCACGAAGGCGAACGGCACCAGGAAGGCCGGCAGCGTGTACTTCCACGCCTGCCACATCGTCGCCATCGTCTTGCCACCGGTGATCGCCGACGTCGCCACCGCGGCCAGCGCGGTCGGCGGCGAGACCTCGGAGAGCACCGCGTAGTAGAAGATGAACATGTACGCCTCGGACTGCGTGACGCCGAGTTGCACCAGCGCCGGCGCGATGATGACCGCCGCGATGATGAACGACGCGGTCACCGGCACGGCCAGACCGAGGATCAGTACTGCGAACGCGGACAGCACCACGGTGAGGATCAGCACGACCGTCGGGTTGTCGGTCAGTCCCTTCCCGGCGTCGACGATGATCTCGGCCAGGTTCAGCCCGAGCCCGGTCTGGGTGGTGACCGCGACGATCACGCCGGCCGTCGCGCAGGTGGCCGCGACCGGCAGCACCGATCGGGTGCCCTGGGCAAGCGCTTTGAACAGCGGCCCCGCAGTCAGCCGGTGCTCGCGATCGAGGAACGACAGCCCGAACTGGATGATCACCGCGTAGACGACGGCCTTGAACGGCGGGACGTCGACCGCCATGAAGCCGATGATCACGAACAGCGAGAGGAAGTGGTAGCTGAACCGCAGCAACAGCTTCCGCGCGGACTGCGTCGACGTCTCGCCGCGTTGGTCGTCCCGTGCTTGCGGGCGTCGATCTCGATCGCCAGCAGGATGCCCAGGTAGTACAGGATCGTCGGGATCGTGGCGTAGCCGAGCACTGTCAGGTACGAGACCTGCAGGAACTCCGCGATGATGAACGCGGCCGCTCCCAGCGTCGGTGGCGACAGGATCGCCCCGATACCGGCGGCCGCGAGCATCCCGCCGGCGGGCTCAGGCGGGTAGCCCGCTCGGCGGAGGATCGGCCAGGAGACAGTGCCCAGCGACACGGCGGTCGCAGTACCGGAGCCGGAGACGCTGCCCAGCAGGAAGCCGGCCAGCGTGACGGTCCGGCCGGGCGCAGTACGGCTTCGTTTGAATGCCGCGAAGGACAGGTCGATGAAGAACTTGCCTGCGCCCGAGTAGTCGAGCACTGCTCCGTAGATGGTGAACAGCACGATGTAGCTGGCGGCGACGCCCAGTGGAGTGCCGTAGAAGCCGGCAGTGCCCATCGTGAACTGGGCGATGATCGCGTCGAAGTTGAAGCCCTGGTGGGCCAGCGACCAGGTGTAGGGGAGATAGCCGCCGTAGTACGCGTAGGCGATGAACAGCAGGCTGAAGACGGGCAGGACCCAACCCGTAGTACGACGGCATGCTTCTAGCAGGAGCACTAGCAGTACTGCGCCTGCGAGCACGTCGAGTGTGGTCGGGGTCTGGCGGCGTTCGAGGTAGCTGTCGAAATCGAACAGTGGGTAGAGGCAGACGACCAGGGCGATCGCGGCCAGCACCCAGTCGGTGATGCCGGGGTTGTCGTTGCTCCGCGCCTTGAACGGATTCAGGAACGGCGGCACGTGCCAGCCCCGATAGCACACCAAAGTGATCGGGAGGACGGCTGCGAGAAAGATCACTAAATAGAACTGCGTGCCTTGCGCCAACGGGAAGAACACCTGGAGCAGGACCCCGACACTGACCAGCGCACACCAGCCGGAGATCACCTGATCGAGGGCAGGATGCAGCCGCCGAGCAGGCTTTTCCTGTTCGTACTCGGCAAGTTCGGACTCGGAGAGCGCGGCGGTGCCCGCCCCCGAACCAACACCCACAGTCATGGACCGGTTCCCTCCTGTGGTCGAAGGCTAGTGTCGGCGACCACTCCACGGAGTCGCGTGATTACGTCTTTACCAAGATCTGACACAGAAGGGGCCGACCTGCCCTACGATCACGGCATGAGTGGCGCCGTCAGGATTCTGCTGGTCGAAGACGATCTCGATATCGCCAACGCACTGATACCCGCGCTGCGGCGTTACGGGCTGATGGTGACGCATGTCCGGACGGCCGCGGACGCGCTCGCCGCCGACCCCGGCGACCTGGTTCTGCTCGACCTCGGGCTGCCCGACGGCGACGGCATCAACGTCTGCCGGCAGATCCGGACGGTCTCCGACGTCCCGGTGATCGCGGTCACCGCGCGCGGCGAGGCAGCCGACCGGGTCCGCGGTCTGCGCAGCGGTGCCGACGACTACGTGGTGAAGCCGTTCGCGATCTCCGAGCTACTGGCCCGCATCGATGCTGTACTACGCCGTACCGGTCTGCTCCAGCCCCGCCCGAGGGTGACCGTCGGCGACCTGACCGTGGACATCGAGGCCCGCACGGTCCAGGTGGCGGACAAGCCCATCAGCCTGACCCGCAAGGAGTTCGACGTGCTAGCTGTGCTGGCCGCCCACCACGGCCGGGTGGTGCCGCGCGAACAGGTCGCCCTGTACGCCTGGCAGTCCGTCTTCGAGGCGTCCTCGCGGACGATGGATGTGCACGTCGCCAGCCTGCGGGCCAAGCTCGGCCGGCCGGAACTCGTCCAGACCATCCGCGGCGTCGGCTACCGCCTGGGTTCGGACTGACCGTTGCGTCGTCGCCTACTGCAGTCCCTCGTCCCGATGGTGATCATCCTCGCCATCGTCGCTGCCGTACCGCTGGCCAACTTCATCGCGTCCGGCGCATCCCGCACGCTCTTCCTGTCCCGCAGCAACGACGCCGACTGGTTCGCCACGATGGCCGAGTCGCCGCTGCAGACCGGCGACATCGCGAGCCTGCGCGAACTCGCCGTGCGCTACCACGAGCTCTACAACACCCCGGTCTTCGTCGTCGACGTCGACCGCCGGGTGATCGCGACCTCGCGCTCCGGCGTCGAGGTGAACGAACCCGACCTGAAGGTCGCCCTGAACAGCACCCTGGCCGGCCGGCTCCCGGCCGAGCCGCCGGCGCTGTGGCCGTGGCAGTCCGGTGAGATGGTCGTCGCGCGCCCGGTCGTCAACAACGGCCGCGTGCTCGGCGCCGCAGTACTGCGGGTGCCCACCGACAAGGGGCGCGACCAGGTCGAGCGCGGACTCCTGCTGCTGCTCGGCGGGCTCCTGATCGGCATCGGCGCCGTCGTGATCGGCATCGTCCGGCCGGTCACCCGCTGGGTACTCCGGCCGCTCAACGACCTCGACAACGCGACCCACCAGGTCACCCGCGGTGCCCTGGACACCCGCGTCTCCACCGACGGCCGAGCGCCCGAGCTGCGCCGCCTCGGCGACAGCTTCAACTCGATGGCACTCAGCCTGCACCAGGCCCGCCAGCGCGAGCGCGAGTTCGTCGCGGACGCGTCGCACCAGCTCCGTACGCCGCTGACCTCGGCCCGGATCCACATCGAAGGTCTCTCCCGGCTGTCCCCGACCGCCCGGTTCGCGTTGAGCGACATCGACCGGTTGGGCCGGATCGTGCAGCGGCTGTCCCGGCTGGCCGGCTCGGACCGCCCAGGAGACGTCGAGGGCAGCGACGACGCGCTGGACCTGGCCCAGGCCGTCAAGGAGCGCCTGGTCGGCTGGAAGGCCGTGTACGCCGCCGACGACCTGGAACTCATCATCGGCGAGATGGTGCCCGGTGGGGTCGCGCCAGAGCTCGAGGTCGACGACATCCTCGACGTACTGCTCGACAACGCCTCGAAGTACGGCGCACCTCCGGTCGAGGTCTCGGTCCTCCGCGACGGCACCGAGGTCGTCCTCTCCGTCCGCGACCACGGCCTCGGCCTCGGCTCCCGCGACCTCAAGAAGGTCGGCGAACGGTTCTGGCGCAGCGCCCACCACCGGGAGATGCCCGGTACCGGTCTGGGCCTCGCCATCGTCCGCTCCGAAGCCGCCCGGGTCGGCGGCCGCGTGGTGGCCCGTCCCCCGATCGGTGGCGGCCTCGTCATCGAGGTCCGGGTCCCCCTCATCGAGGACTACGACATCTAGTGAACTCCGGTGCGCGGATCCATTCGGTCGATCAGCTACTCGAGGCCCTTGATCTGATAGTTGCCGCGAGTGATCGCGGAGATCGGTCGGAGCACTCCGCTGCCGAGTTCTGGACCGAGATGTTGACGAAGCCTGGGCATCCGTTGGGGACGAAGCTGCCCGACGAGCCGCTGGTCGACTGGCACGCGCGCGGGCTGCTGGGGAATCTGGACGGAGCCCGCGTGCTCGATGTCGGATGCGGTGGCGGGCGCAACAGCAGGTGGTTCGCCCAGCACGGCGCCACGGTCGAAGGCATCGACCTGGCCGCACCGCTGCTGGAGATCGTCCGGCCGACGATGCCCGCATCGGTGAGTCTGACGGCACTCGATGTCTTGCGCGATCCCTTGCCGGGCGGCCAGTTCGACGTCGTCTACGACTCGGGCTGTTTCCATCACCTCGCCCCGCATCGACGGATCACCTACCTCGAGCGGGTGCTTCCGATGGTTCGTCCCGGTGGGCGGTTCGGCATCGTGACCTTCGCCGCCGAGCAGATGGAGACGCCGCCCGATCAGGAGATCATCTTCACCGGCGACACGGCCGGCGGGATGGGGTTCACCCTGGACGATCTCGAGGCGATCTTCGGCGTACTCAAGCCGGTCGAGCTGCGCGCTGTCCGCGCGGACCGCGACGATGCGTTCGGGCTCGACTTCCTCAATGCAGCCTTGTTCGCAACAGGCTAGATGTGGTTCGCGCGGTACCAGCGTTCGGCCGCGGGGTGCAGCGGGATCGGCATGGTGGCGACGGCGGAGCGGGCGTCCAGGGAGCCTGCTTCCGCGTGGAAGGCCATCAGATCGGCCTGGCGGCGGAACATCGTGTTGAGCGTCCACCACGCCCAGGAGTCCGACAGACCGCGCTTGGCCAGCAGGTAGTTGGGGATGGCGAGGGTCGGCACCGAGCTCGACAGTGAATACACCGACGGCGGGATGGACGACAGGATGTAGCCGCCGAAGCGCGTCAGCGCGATCTGCTCCGCGAGGCTGCCGATGTCGACCAGCCGGAAGCCGATCGTCGACTGGAGGTTCTTGATCGGATCGGTCGGCAGGCCGCCGCTCCAGATCAGGGCGTCGATACCGCCCTTCTTGTTCGGTTCCTTCGCCCGCTGGGTCAGCTGCGCCACCGCGGTCTGGAGATCGAAGTACTTCGCGTTCACCTTGACCTTGGCCGCCTGGAGGATGCGGCCCGCGACCACCCTGGTCCCCGAGTTCACCGGACCGATGTTGACGTCCTTGTCCTTCAGGTCCTTGATGCTGAAGATGTTCGAGGCGGTCGGCACCACGACGTGCACGTAGTTGTCGTAGGTCCGGGCCAGCGCGGTGAAGCGCAGGAAACCTGAACGGAAGTCGTCCTGGCCCTCCCAGGCGTCCAGGGCCGCATCGGACGCGCTGAACCCGATCTCTGCGGTACCGGCAGCCAGCATCTTCAGGTTCTGCAGCGACCCGGGGGTGTTGATCGTGGTCATCGAGACCCCGGTCACCTCGGTGACCAGCTTGGCCAACCCGTCGCCGTACGTCGCGTAGACGCCGCCCTTGTTCCCGGTCGCGAACCGCGCGGGTCCCTCTGGCGCCGGCTCGTCGGAGCGCCCGCGGGAGCATCCGGGAGTGATCAGGGCCGCCGTGGCGGCGGCTCCCATTCCGAGCACACTCCGGCGATTCAGCAGGCGGGGACGGTCCATGGGGACCAACCTAGAGGGCAGCGGTCCCTGAGGGTACACAGTCACGCCGTGTGCTGGAACGAACAGGTCTGGACGGGCCCCCGCCTCGTGTGACAGCGTTGTCAACGCAGCCCGCCCCGCGGCCGCGCAGACCATCGGCAAGACCCCGTCATCGGAGGATGATTTCGTGCACGACGACCGTCAACTCATCGAGGAGCGGCTCCAGCGCGCCCTGCGGGAGCGGATCCGCCCCGCGATCTACGGCGCGGCCGTCCCGCTGGACATCAAGGTGTGGCACGCGCCTGGTGAGCCGGTGTCCCCCGCCGAAGCGCTCGCAGCCAGTTACGAGCCGGCCGAGATCGGCCTGCCCTGGGGCGCTCCCTGGGGCACCGCGTGGTTCAACTTCAGCGGCCAGGTCCCGGCCGAATGGGCCGGCCAGGAGATCGAGGCCGTCATCGACCTCGGCTTCAGCGGCGGTCCGGGCTTCTCCGCGGAGGGCCTGGTGCACACCACCAAGGGCGTCCCGCTGAAGGGCCTGCACCCGCGCCAGACCTACGCTCCGCTGTCGATCCTCGGCCCGGACGGTACGGCGGCCTCGCCCGGCGACCGGATCGAGTTCTACGTCGAGGCGGCCGCGAACCCCGAGGTGCTCGGGCACAACGCGTTCGCCCCGCTCGCCGCAGACCTCGGCGCCAAGCCCGAGCCGGGTGGCAAGCCGATCTACCAGCTGACCCGCGCCGACCTGGCCGTCTTCAACGCCGAGGTCTGGGACCTGATCCTCGACCTGGAGGCGCTGAACGGCCTGCAGAAGGAGCTGGCGCCGCAGGAGCCGCGCAGTCGCGAGATCCTGCGCGCACTGAGCCGCGCCCTCGACGTACTGGACTACGAAGACGTCCCCGGTACTGCGTCCGCGGCCCGCGCCGAGCTTGTCGACGTACTGAGCCGCCCGGCCCACTCCAGCGCGCACCAGCTGTCCGCCGTCGGTCACGCACACATCGACTCCGCCTGGCTCTGGCCGTTGCGCGAGACCCGCCGCAAGGTGGCCCGGACCGTCTCGAACGTCGCCACGCTGGCCCAGGAGTACCCGGAGCTCGTCTTCGCGTTCTCGCAGGCCCAGCAGCACGCCTGGGTGAAGGACAACTACCCCGAGGTCTGGGAGCGGCTGAAGAAGGCCGTTGCCGACGGCACCATCGTTCCGGTGGGTGGCATGTGGGTCGAGTCCGACACCAACCTGCCCGGTGGCGAGGCGCTGGCCCGGCAGTTCGTGCACGGCAAGCGGTTCTTCCTGGACGAGTACGGGATCGACACCCAGGAGGTCTGGCTGCCGGACTCCTTCGGCTACACCGCTGCGCTGCCGCAGCTGGTCAAGCTGTCCGGTTCGAAGTGGTTCCTGACCCAGAAGATCTCCTGGAACCAGAAGAACAAGTTCCCGCACCACACCTTCTGGTGGGAGGGCCTCGACGGGACGCAGGTGTTCACCCACTTCCCGCCGATCGACACCTACAACTCCGACCTGTCCGGCCGCGAGCTGGCGCACGCCCAGCGCAACTTCGCCGAGAACGGCGCCGCGACCCGCTCGCTGGTCCCGTTCGGCTACGGCGACGGCGGTGGCGGCCCCACCCGCGAGTTCGTCGCGACGGCCCGCCGGGTGGCGAACCTGGAGTCCTCGCCGCGGGTGACGATCGAGTCCCCGACCGAGTTCTTCGCCGCGGCGCAGGAGGAGTACCCGAACGCGCCGGTCTGGTCCGGTGAGCTCTACCTGGAGATCCACCGCGCGACGTACACCTCGCAGGCCAAGACCAAGCAGGGCAACCGGCGCAGCGAGCACCTGCTCCGCGAGGCCGAGCTCTGGTCGGCGGCGGCCGTGGTCGCGGGCAAGCTCGACAGCTACCCGTACGACGAGTTGGACCGGATCTGGAAGGCCGTGCTGCTGAACCAGTTCCACGACATCCTGCCGGGCAGCTCGATCGCCTGGGTGCACCGCGAGGCCGAGGCGACGTACGCCCGGTTGGCCGAGGAACTCGAAGCGATCATCACGAAGGCCCAGCAGGCACTCGCCGGTGAGGGTTCGGACCAGATCGTCTTCAACGCCGCTCCGCACAGCCGCGAGGGCATCGCCGGTCTCGGCGCCGGTGTCGGCGTCGGCGCGGGTCAGTCCGCGACCATCGACGGCCACGTGCTCGACAACGGCCTGATCCGGGTCACGATCGACGAGCGCGGCCTGATCACCAGCCTGTACGACGTGGACGCCGGTCGCGAGGTCGTCGCACCGGGCAGCGTCGCGAACCTGCTGCAGCTGCACGTCGACACCCCGAACCAGTGGGACGCCTGGGACGTCGACTCGTTCTACAAGAACAACGTCCGCGACGTCACCGAGGTCGACACGGTCGACTTCTCCGTCGAGGAAGGTGTCGCCACGGTCGTGGTGAAGCGGTCCTTCAACCGGTCGACCGTCACCCAGACGCTGCGGCTGCGGCCGGGCGCCAAGCGGGTCGACATCGAGACCGCGATGGACTGGCACGAGTCGGAGAAGTTCCTCAAGGCGGCGTACCCGGTGGACGTGCACGCCGACCGGTCCGCCTCGGAGACCCAGTTCGGGCACATCTTCCGGCCGACCCACCAGAACACCTCGTGGGACGCGGCGAAGTTCGAGATCGCGGCGCACCGCTGGGTGCACGTCGGCGAACCCGGCTACGGCGTCGCGGTGGTGAACGACTCGACGTACGGACACGACATCAACCGGACCGCCCGCGAGGACGGTGGCACCACGACCACGATCCGTACGTCGCTGATCCGGGCGCCGCGGTTCCCCGATCCGCAGACCGACCAGGGTTTGCACGTCGTCAACCACGCCCTCGTGGTCGGCGCCGGGATCCCGGAGGCGATCGAGGAGGGCTACCGGATCAACCTGCCGGAGCGCGTCGTCAGCGGCTCGGCCGGGGTCGACCCGATCGTTGCCATTGACAACGGAAACGTGATCGTCGAGGCGGTCAAGCTGGCCGACGACCAGTCGGGTGACGTCGTCGTCCGCCTGTACGAGTCGTCCGGCGGCCGCTCCCGCGCCACCCTCACCCCGGGCTTCAAGGCCGGCGCGGCGACCGAGGTCGACCTGCTCGAGCGCACCCTGGCCGAGCGCGACCTGGTCGACGGCGCAGTCTCCTTCGAACTCCGCCCCTTCCAGATCCTCACCCTGCGCTTCACCCGCGCCTGACCTACAAACAGAAGGGCCGCCCTGCGCTGGGCGGCCCTTCTGTCGTTCAGCTTGCCATCTGCGGGACCGCAAGCGTTCACGAAGTTGTCGTAGCTTGGAGTGGACGCCGGAACTTGGAGGTGGCATGACGACGCCCTTGCTGGGATCGCGCACACTCGATCGGGAGACCGCCAGATCCCTGCCGCCGGGGTCGAAGCTGCCGACCCTCGTCCAGACCTTCTTGTTCGCCGGCCATCGGAAGACGTTCTTCCCGCGGCTGCGCGCCCGGTACGGCGATGTGTTCACGATCCGCCTCGTTCCCGGCAGCCGCGTGTGCGTGGTGCTCAGCCGCCCGGAGCACATCCGCGAGGTGTTCAGTACGCCGCCCGCGATCGTCCATGCGGGTGAGGGAAACACCGCCCTGGAACCGATCATGGGCAAGCACTCGCTGCTGCTGGTCGACGACGATGATCACGTCCGGATGCGCCGCCAGTTGATGCCGGCCTTCAATGGCGCAGCGCTGCGCGGGTACTCCGAGATGATCGCCCGGCTGGCGCGCGAAGAGGTCGCGGCGTGGCCGATCGGGAAGACGTTCCGGGTCCACGACCGGATGCGTGATCTCACCCTCGAAGTCATCCTGCAGGTGGTGTTCGGGGTAACGGACTCCGACCGGCTGGAACGGCTGCGACCGCTGGTCGAGAAGGTGGTCTCAGTCCGGCCGATCATCATGCTCGGCGGCTTCTACCCCGTCCTGCTGAAACTGCCGCCGTGGCGGACCTTCCTGCGCGCCCAAGAGCAGGTCGACGAGATCCTGTACGACGAGATCGCGCTCCGGCGCGATGATCCAGAGCTTGCCCAGCGCAACGACGTACTCTCCAAACTCCTTGCCGCCGGCACCTGGACGGACGTCGAACTCCGCGACCAACTGGTGACGCTGCTGCTCGCCGGACATGAGACGACGGCAACATCGCTGGCCTGGGCTTTCCACGAACTGGCCCGGATGCCTGAACTCCTTGCCCGGAGCCAGCAAGCAGCCGACGAACCCAACGACGCCTTCCTCGAAGCCATCGCCAAGGAATCCTTGCGCCTGCACCCGGTCGTCTACCAGATCGGCCGGCGCCTCACGGAGACGACGACCATCGCCGGCTACAGCCTCCCCCGCGGCACCACCCTGATGGCCGCGATCGGGCTGGTCCAAGGCGACGAGCAGAACTTCCCCGAGGTGAACGAGTTCCGCCCCGACCGCTTCCTCGGCGACAACCCACCCGCCCCCGGCACCTGGATCCCCTTCGGCGGCGGCACCCGCCGCTGCATCGGCGCCGGCTTCTCCCTCCTGGAAGCCACCGAAATCCTCCGCGCCGCCCTCACCCGGTACGACGTACGCCCCGTCCGCCCCGAACCAGAAACAGCAACCCCCCGCAACGTAACCCTCGTCCCTTCCCGAGGAGCCGAAATCACCGCCACCCCCCGCCAACAGCAGACCACCTGAGGTCGTCCCGCCCCGACCGCCGCCCCCTCACCACATCCCGCCCCGACCCGCCGCCCCCTCACCACATCCCGTCCCGACCGGCCGGATTTCGGCGACGAAGCCGGCAAGTCGAGACGGGTAGATGAGGCGGCGCGGCTGGTCGAGACGGTAAGTCGAACCAACCGCGGCCAGTCGAGGGGGGAGTGGGCCGGGGGCAGGGGATCCAACCGGTCCGTGGAATCGGGGACCGCGAGGTGGAAACGGCGTCCGCGAGCCGCCAGAACTCGGGTGTGTGGACACCTGCCGGGCCTGGACAAGCAATTGCGTGGCCCAGCCCCCGAACTGCTGTCCGGATGGACCTGGTGTTGAATCCGAAAGTGCCGGAAGGAAATCGGGTACCCGAAGGTTGCCCGCAACAACTCTGAAGTGACTGCCGGCTGGTGCTGGCGATGCAACGTCCGAAGAACCGTGGGCGAGGACTCACGGTTCTTCGGACGTCAGCGGATTCAGTCCTCCAGGTCGCCTACGTCGCCGAGGTCTACGTCGCGGACGTCCTCCAGGTCGGTTTCGTCTTCGTCGTCTAGTTCGAAGGGTTCGTCGTCGTTGACTACGTGGACTGCTGCTTCCTCGGCGCTGGCGGCGGCGCCGTCGAAGCCGACGTCTTCGGCGACCAGGTCTTTCTCGTCGTCGGAGTGGGCGCCTTCGTCGGGCGCGACCAGGCGGCCGGAGCGCACCTGGCCGACCTCGGGGCCGCCGACGTTCTCGTCGTCCTCGGCGTACGGGTCGACGTCCGGTTCCTCCTGCGCGATCCGCTGGTCCAGCGTCTCGCCCTCCAGCGCCTCCTCGGCGGTGGTGCCGAAGCCTTCGCCCGCGGACCACTTCTCCGGCGGCGAGTAGCCCTCGTCCAGCAGATCGTCCACGCCGCGGTCGTTCAGCGTGTCCTCGGCCTGCAGTTGGTCCTCGTCGTCGACGCTGTAGCTGCCGTAGTCCTCACGGTTGTTCTCGGTCATGCCCCCACCCTGACCGTCCCCGAGGGTTGAATCAAGGCAGGACACCCGGAGTACCCGATGATGGTGAGATGGATCCGGTCCGGCTGACCCTGGAACAGCTGCGTGAGCTGCGTGACGACATCGCTCCGCACGCCGCCCGCCGCTCCAGGGCGTCCGTACGCCGCCGGGTCGACCGCTGGCGCGACCGGGCCTTCTTCATCGCCCAGTGCGCCCTCGCCGCCGGTGTCGCCTGGGCGCCTGGCCCGCTACGTCGTCGGCCACCAGCAACCCTTCTTCGCCCCGGTCGCGGCGATGGTCTGCCTCGGTTTCAGCTTCGGCCAGCGCCTGCGCCGGGTCGCTGAAGTGATGGTCGGTGTAGCCGTCGGTGTCGGCGTCGGCGACCTGTTCGTGAAGTTGTTCGGCACCGGCGTACTCCAGATCATCTTCGTCGTAGCGCTCGCGATGAGCGTCGCCGTACTGCTCGGCGCCGGCACCCTGATGACCACCCAGGCCGGCGTACAGGCAGCGATGGTCACCACCCTGCTCCCCGATCCAGGCGCCGGCTTCAGCCGCTGGCTCGATGCCGCGCTCGGCGGCGCTGGTCGCCTTGGCCGCGGCAACCATCGCCCCCGCCGCCGCGATTCGTCGCCCGAGGCAACAAGCGTCCGCCGTACTGAACGAGCTCGCCGCCCTCCTGGTCGAGACCGCCGACGGCCTCCGGGACCGCGACGAGGCCGCCCTCACCGACGCGCTCCGCCGCGCCCGGGCCAGCGAAGGCCTCCTGGACGACCTCCGCAGCGCCGCCGCCGAGGGCGTCGCCGTTGTCCGCATCTCCCCGTTCCGGCGACGGCATCGCGGCCGGGTCCAGGAGATCGCCGACCTGGTCGTCCCGCTCGACCGGGCGATCCGCAACATCCGGGTGCTGGTACGCCGGGCGGCCGTCTCCGTCTGGCGCGATGAGGTGATCCCCGCCGAGTACCCGCAACTCCTCGAACGCCTCGCCGACGGCACCCGCCTGATCGCCGAATCCCTCTTCGAACCGGCTGCCGACGTTGCAGCCCACCGCGTCCTGGGCGAACTAGGCCGGCGTACGGCGGATCTCCCGACCCCGGCAGGTCTCTCGGCCGTCGTCGTCCTCGGCCAGATCCGCTCGACCATCGTCGACCTGCTCGAACTGACCGGTACGACGTACGACGAAGCCCGCGAACTCGTCCCGCTGCGCCCCGACGGCCTGGACGAGAAATAGCCCTAGCTGGGCCGTGTGTCGCCGATCACATCAAAAGTTTCGGCAGATCCCCGTCATACCTGCCGGGTGCGTGCGTCTCACAGGCATGACGATCCACCGACTGATGAGCGTTCTCGCCGCTGAGCGAGGCGACGAGACCCCCGCGGCCGACGCCGCCACCGACGACCGGAGCGACGCCGCCGCCGAGCAGTAAGGCGCGAACCGGACGGACGGGCAGGCGACGCACCCGGACGGTCTCCCCCACCGAGGTAGACCGCACGGAAGTCGCACGACGCAAGAGGCGCCCTTGTGCGCAGCGTCGCCTGCACCGTCACCCGCGCTCCGCCACAGCTGGAGCGCCGAGAACCACCCGGCAGTTTTCCTGACGCCGCTTGCGCGAGGCTCAGGGAACCAGCCGGGTGGTTCTTCGTTTACCGCAAGTTCCTGCACGACGAGATCCCGTACTCCGAGATCCCGGCTACTGCACGACCGTGATCTCGGTGGTCACCGAATTGGCGATGAAGCACTCCTCGTGCGACAGGTGATGGATCCGCTCCAGCGTCTCCGCGTCCGGCGTCTCGCCGGCGAAGGTGATCTTCGGGTGCAGCGTCACCTGGGTGATCGCCAGCTTGCCGTTCTCGTTCTTCGCCATCACGCCGACCGCGTGGTCGTCGTACGAGTCGACCACCAGCCGCTTCTTGGCCGCGATCGCCAGGAAGGTCAGCATGTGGCAGGACGACAGCGCCGCCACGAACGCCTCCTCCGGATCGACCGGCCCCGGATTGCCCAGGTACGCCGGATTGGCGGACCCGGGCACGGTCATCCCGCCGTCGAAGCGCCACTCGTGGTCCCGGTTGTAGGTGTCGTAGGTGAACTCGTGCTCACCACGGCTCCAGCTGACATCGACCACGTGCTCCGACATGTCGCGATCATCCCTCCGAGACGCCTGCCGACACCTTGGCCGATGCCGTCACAGGGTTGCATCGTACGGCCAGGTGCCCGGGCAGCTGCGCGACGAAGTCACTGTCGTAGCGGGCCGCCATCCCGGCCACCGGGAAGTCGGTGGTCACGTACTGCGCACCGCTGGCCAGCGCGATGTCCAGCCGGGTGTAGTCCTTGTCCCGGATCGTCGCCATCGGCTCGTCCGAGCGGGTCCGGATCAGGTAGCCCTTCTTCACCAGCCGCTGGATCTCGGCCTGGTTCGCGCCGCGCGGGTCGTTCACCTCGGTGATCGCGGCATCCGGCTCGCCCTCGGGACCGCGGGTGAAGACCGCCCGGCCCTCCAGGTTCGGCTTGCCCTCGCGGTACAGGTCGCGGATCTCGCCCGGACCGCCGTTGTCGAAGTAGAACATCACCTTGCCGCGGGCCCGGTTCAGCGTCGGCCAGCCCTTGGTCAGCACCGACTGCTCCAGCGTCAGTCCGGGCTTGCGGACGGTGTCCGGGGTGATCAGGTCGCTCGGGCGAGAAGACCGAGCGGATCTCGGTGTCGACGCTGTTCAGGTTGGTCAGGTCCCACGGCGGAGCCTTCACGCCACCGGCCGCGACGACCTGCGGGTCGGACTGCTTCAGCTCGAGGTTGATCGAGATCGGCGCGGCGTTCGGGTGCTGCGTCGGTCCAGGTCTTCACCTGCTGCAGGCAGATCACGAAGGTCCGGCAGTTGGTGTTGTAGTCGAAGTCCGGGACGTGCATCACCTTGATGCCGGGCTGAGCCAGCGCCGGGTCGGTGAGCGGGCCCTGGCCGGTCAGCTTCCGGATCAGCGGGTAGGTGTAGAGACCGCCGGCCGGGTCCGGGAACAGGTCGAACTCCAGCGTCCGGACCTGCTGGTCCTCGCAGTTGCTGCTGGACCGGGGCGTGCGAGTACCAGAGGTCCGCCGAGCCCGGGTTCAGCTGCTTGCTGCACCGGCCTGCTCGGCCGGGCTCAGCTCACGGTGGTACGAGTTGTGCGAACCGATCTGCTGGATCTGGTTCATCCGCAGCCCCGAGTTGCCCGCGGTCCGCAGGGTGTCGGTGCCGGGCGTCTGCTTGGCGGGGGTCAGGGCCGAGCCGGCCAACCCACCCAGGGCGACGGTCACGGACGCGAGTCCCGCGACCATCTTGTTGCCGATCTGCATCTGGATCTCCTCTTCGAGGACCTGGCGGTCGATCTGATGATGAGTCTGGTCCAGGCCGGTGTCATCCAGCTGACCGCAAGCTGTCATGGCACCGACCCACCGGCGTACGGAAGCGGATTACTGCACAGGTTGATGACAGCCTGGGCGGTTTTGGCAACGTTGTCGCTTCCGGCGGGCACAATGACCCCATGGTCACCACTTCAGCCGGTGCGGAGCACGGGTCCGGAGCCGACGCGGCCTACCCGTTGCGCCGGACGCCGACCCAGGACCGGGCCAACCGGCAGGTCGAGCGGATCCTGGACGCCGCCTGCGCCGAGGTGGTCGAGCGCGGGTACGACGCGGCCTCCACCAGCAGCATCGCCAAGCGCGCCGAGATCGCGGTCGGCAGCGTCTACCGGTACTTCCCGGACAAGCGGACCCTGATCCAGGCGATCGAGCGCCGCAACCAGCACCGCTACACCGAGGCCGTCCGGGAGCGACTGGCCGTCGTCGAGGACTGGCGCCAGGCCGTCGACGTCACCCTGGACACCTTCCGGGAGATGCACCGGACCGACCCGGGCTTCCGCGCGGTCGTGCTGAGCGGGCTGGGCGATCCGGACCTGGAGGTGGCGCCGGGCGAGTTCGACGACCAGCACGCGGGCGAGTTCGCCGAGCTGCTGGGGCTGCGCTTCGGAGCCCGGGACTCCGAGGAGTTCCGCCTCAGCGTGACGCTGACGATCGCAATGGGCGAAGCACTGGCCCACCTCGCCGACCGCCTCCCGGCCGAAGCCGCGGAGTACGTCCTGGCCCAAGGCCGCCCCGCCTTGCACCGCCTGCTCGAACCCCACCTGCCGTAGTACCGGCTGAGGGCCTGCCCATGGAAGCAATCCGCCTGGGCGCTCGGGGCGTCCCGCCCCGCCGCGGCGGCGAGTTCGCCGCCGCGCCTGCTGGAACCGGAGCCGGTTCGCGCAGGAACTAAAAGGCCCCCGTCGCGAGGACGAGGGATGTGAGGTGCACCGGTTCGGGCTCTCCCGGCCGGTTCCTGAAGTGACGCACTCCAGGGGTAAGGAATTCTAGGGCTGTGGAACAGGGTCCGCTGAGCGCGGACCGGAGGTCGGCCAGTGGCTGACCCGGCCGGCGACCCGGCCCCGCCGCGGCGCCCGGACGTCGTAGCTGACGATCACCCGGTCGTTCTTGGCGTAGACGAACCTGCTGTTCACCGGCACCTTGCGCTGGACCTCGAACGGTCCCTCGCCGTGCCGGGTGTAGTACTCGACGGTGATCTCGTGGTACTCCGCCGGAGCACCGCCGACCAATTGACCACGGATCGGGCCGCGGACGCGCACCACCCGTCCCGCCGTCTTCTCCTCACCGTGATCGCGACGTCTGACTCCCGCGACCACGTCTGCCACGATGCATGCTGCGACCAGCAGCACCAGGCCGAATCCACCGAATACAACGATAGTCAACATGGCACTCCCCCTCGACGCGTCGCCCGCGGACGGCGCGGTCGTAGTTGTCGATTACAGCTCGCGCGGCCTTCCCGCACATCGGTTCTGACGCCACCAAGAATGCGCCGGTTCCCACGTTCTGACAAAAGATTTCTGACCGTCATACACACGAGGGGGAAGAGGTGGCCCGCCGGATACTACGAATCGCCGAGCATGCCGAATTCGTACGCCGGCGGAACCGGCCGATCCGTGCCGAGTCGCTGCTGGATCTCCCGCCAGAGACCGGCCAGATCGTTCTCGCCTTCGCGCAGCCCGGGCAGCTCGATCCCCTCGTCCAGCAGCGCCTCGGCACCCGCCGGATCGCCCTGCTGCAGCAGCAATCGCGCGAGTGCCAGCCGGATCCGCGGATCGTCCAGCAATGCCCCGGCCTGATCGAGGATCCTCGTCGCAACGGGACCGCTCACGGCATCCAGCGCCTCGGCCACGAGCTCGACCTTCCTGGGTGAGCTCAACCCCACCGCAAGCTCCCAGTAGGTCTCCTCGCCGGTGACGACCGCGAGATTGCGATAGGCCCAAGAGTTCGGCTGCAACTCCACGGACTTCTTCCACGCCTCGATCGCACCGTTCGAGTCATCCGCGTACCAACGCGCGACACCGCGGTGATACCAACTCAGCCAGTTCTCGTCCTCGACCGCTTCCAGCAACTCGCGCCAGCCGACAAGCGTCCCGTCAGGCGCCACCTGATGATCCGTCGCAGGCAGCCGCCCTTCGAGCACCGGCAGCCACGCGCGTTCCCGTTCCGACATGGTCTCCTCGGCGAACGGCGTACCGGAGGAGACCTTCCAGCCTGTACGCCGTAACTCCAGCGCTCCCCAACCGGAACCGGTGACCAACTGCTCGGCCGGCACCGCATCCGCGACCGACAGCCAGTCCTTCTCGCGACCGGCCAATTCTGTTGCACTGAGCAACGACTCCAAGGCGCCACCGACGCCCGAGCGAGCTGCGTCTCCAGTCTTCGGCATGCGCCACGGACGGATCGACAGCGAGTCGGCCATAAGCTTCGAGCCAATGCCAGGAAGTTGCTCCAGGCAACTTCAGGTGTTCGAGCTGGGTGCGCGCCAGCCCGGCCTGGATCTCGCAGTACCCGTCGTTCGTCATCCCGGGCGACAGCCACTCCTGCCAGCGCCGGCCGCCGACACTCTCCCCCAGACGAACATCTTCCGGCCGCGCAGCCGCTCGGTCGAGGTCTGCACCAAGCCGTTGCCCTCGGCATCGAGCGCCGCGATCCACGGGCGCTGCTCCGGCAGCGGCTCGAAGAAGAAGTCGATCGCGCGGCGATGGTTCATCGGGTAGCTGAGATCGATCGCCGTTCTGCCGAGGTACGTCGACCAGGTCGAGCCGGTTGCCGTAGCCGTACTGCCAGGCCTGCTCCGCCGGCACCAGTACGCGCGTCCGCGGCGTCTGCTCGACGGCGATGTTCGACCACCAGTACGCCGGGACCGGTTCGCTCGACGGGTTCTGGATCCGCGCACCGACGTACAGGAATTCCGAGTCCTCGGGGAGCCAGAAGTCGAGCTGGATGACGAGGTTGCGGGTGCGCTCCCACTCCCAGAGCCGCAGGATCGGCGTACCGTCCGGGCCTTCGACGCGGGCCGCGTGCATCGGGGAGCAGGTGCCGGTCCAGTGGCCGGTGCTGCCGAGGTTCCACTCGACGCCGCCGGCGAACCAGGCGTTGCGGAGGGCGAGGTTGGCCGGCTGGAGCACGGGGTTGCGGTAGAGCAATTCCTGGCCGCTCGCCTTGTGGACGAGCGAGTAGAGGCGGCCGCCGAGGCTCGGCAGGACGGTGGCTTTGAGGTGGGCGTTCTCAAGGACCAGCGTCGGGATGGCCCGCTCGGACGAGTTTTCGGCCGTAGCCGTCCTGCCGTAGGCAAGGCAGGACGGTGCCGAGTCCGCCGTACTCGGATGTTCTCCCGCATCTCCGCCGGCAGCTCGTCGTGATTCTCGAAGAGCGGTCTTGAGAGCCGGCCGGATCGGCGGGAAGGGGTTCTCCGCCCCGACGTCGGCGACCGGCAGGCGGAGATCTTGCGCGTAAAGAGACGTCACCGGGCCCATTCTTGCAAGAACGCGCAAGGCGGGTCCAGGGCTGCGGCGGCCGAAGTACGGCGTCCGCTATACATGAGGGACTGCGCTGGGGAGCGGACTCCCGCGCCTGGTGAGGGGTGGCACGTGGACGCTGATGTGATCGTCGTCGGAGCGGGGCTGGCCGGGCTGGCTGCCACCGCCGAACTGGCCGACGCGGGCAAGAAGGTGTTGCTGCTCGACCAGGAACCGGAGGCGTCACTGGGCGGCCAGGCGTTCTGGTCGTTCGGCGGCCTGATGTTCGTCGACTCCCCCGAGCAGCGCCGGCTCGGGATCAAGGACTCCCGCGACCTGGCCTGGCAGGACTGGCTCGGTTCGGCCGGCTTCGACCGGCTGGACGACGAGGACAAGTGGGCCCGGCAGTGGGCCGAGGCGTACGTCGACTTCGCGGCCGGCGAGAAGCGGCAGTGGCTGTACGCCCAGGGCGTCCGGTTCTTCCCGGTCGTCGGCTGGGCCGAGCGCGGCGGGTACAACGCCGACGGGCACGGCAACTCGGTGCCGCGGTTCCACATCACCTGGGGCACCGGGCCCGGCCTGGTCGCGCCGTTCGAGCGCCGGGTGCGCGAGGCGGTGGCGAAAGGCCTGGTGGAGTTCAGGTTCCGGCACCGCGTGGACGAGCTGACCGTCACCGGCGGCGTCGTCGACGGGGTCAGCGGGAAGGTGCTCGAGCCGAGCAGCGTGGCGCGCGGCGTGTCGAGTTCGCGGACCGAGGTCGGCGACTTCGCGCTGTCCGCGCAGGCGGTGATCGTGACGTCCGGCGGGATCGGCGGCAACCACGACCTGGTCCGGGCGCAGTGGCCGGCGCGGATGGGCAAGCCGCCCGAGCACATGATCTCCGGCGTACCGGCGCATGTGGACGGCCGGATGCTCGGGATCACCGAGGCGGCCGGCGGCCGGTACGTGAACCGGGACCGGATGTGGCACTACGTCGAGGGCATCCGGAACTGGGACCCGATCTGGCCGATGCACGGCATCCGGATCCTGCCCGGCCCGTCGTCGCTCTGGTTCGACGCGACCGGCAAGCGGCTGCCGGTGCCGCTGTTCCCCGGCTTCGACACCCTCGGCACGCTCGAGCACATCATGACGACCGGGTACGACTACACCTGGTTCGTGCTGACCAAGTCGATCATCGGCAAGGAGTTCGCGCTGTCCGGGCAGGAGCAGAACCCGGACCTGACCGGCAAGAGCATCCTCGGCGTCCTCGACCGGGCCGGTGGCGGCGGTCCCTCGACCGGTGAAGGCCTTCATGGACAAGGGCGCCGACTTCGTCGTCCGCGACAACCTGGCCGATCTGGTCCGCGGCATGAACGAGGTCGCCGGCTCGGACCTGCTCGACGTGGCCGATCTCGAACGGCAGATCGTCGCGCGGGACCGCGAGATGGAGAACAAGTTCACCAAGGACCTGCAGGTCACCGCACTCCGCGGAGCCCGCAACTACCTCGGCGACAAACTGATCCGGGTCGCGTCACCGCACCGCATCCTCGACCCGAAGGCCGGCCCGCTGATCGCGGTGAAGCTCAACATCCTCACCCGCAAGTCCCTCGGCGGCCTGCAGACCGACCTCGACGCCCGCGTACTACGAGCCGACGGCACCCCGCTCCCCGGCGTCTACGCGGCCGGCGAAGTCTCCGGCTTCGGCGGCGGCGGCATCCACGGCTACCGCTCCCTCGAAGGCACCTTCGTAGGCGGCTGCCTCTTCACCGGCCGTACCGCGGGCCGAGCCGCAGCAAAAGCCATCGGCTAGGAGCCCGCCTGGGCGGGCCACTAGCTCAGAAGACCATGGTGAGGAGGTCGGCGAAGAGTTCGTGTTCGTCGACTTCTAGGCCGCGGTTGACGAACCAGGTGCACATGTTGTGGCAGTCGCGCATCAGGAAGTCCATGCCCTTGGGGTTGCCGACGATGTCGATGACCTGGGGGAGGTCGATCATCACGATGCGATCGCCTTGGGCCAGGACGTTGTACGGCGACAGGTCGCCGTGGGCGAGGCCGGCCCGGGCGAGTTCGCGCATGCCGTCGCGGAGCTGTTCGTAGTACGAGGCCAGCAGGTCGCCCTTGGGACGGACCTGCGCCAGGCGGGGCGCGGCGCCGCCGTCTCCGTCGTCGATGAACTCCATCAGGAGTTCGGTGCCGTCGACCTGGACCGGGTACGGCACCGGGACGCCGGCTTTCCAGAGCCGGCAGAGCGCGTCCCATTCGGCGTACGCCCATTGGCCGGCCGCGACGCTCCGCCCGTGCGACGTCTTCTTCGCCATCGCTCGGGTGTCGCGGCTGTTCCTCGTACGCCGGCCTTCGACGTACGACGTACTGCGGTGGAAGGACCGGTGTTCCTCGGTCCGGTACCTCTTGGCGGCGAGCAACGACCGCTTCGCGGGGTTGTCGCCAATGGCCTGGACGGCCCGTTCGACCAGGAAGACATCGGCTTCCTTGCCGGTTTTGAGGATGCCGAGCTCGGTATCGATCGCGGCCTGTTCCGTCACGACCCAGCCGGGTCGTGGCTGAGACACGAATGGGGGCCGCGAGAACCGCGCTCGACATCCAGCCAGGTCGACCAGCGTTGATCGGGATCGAGTTGCTCGTCGACTTCGGAGAACCGGAAGACGAACGCGTCCGCGACGTCAGGCTCGGAGTCGTCGGCAGTCAGGGCCGCCCAACGGGAGTCGAGATCGGAGGGGTACTGCTCAGCGAGTTGTTCGGGGTTGGTGCGAAAGACGTCGGAAGACATCGGATGTGCTCCTGGAGAAAGAAGTGAGGCTGACGCGGGCATGCCGCAGCGCAGTGATGGCCATTCGTCAACCCTCCTTAGTCCAGGCAGCACTCATGCTGCACAGTCACATCAGGATGCACGCCCTCGAATCCAGGCGCAACGGAATTAAATACAAGGGAAGGAAGGAAAGAGAGGGGCGGGCGGCGGTCAGCGGAGCTGGGAGCGGGGGGTGGGGCGGAGGTGGAGTTCCTGGGCGGGGGCGATGGTGCGGCAGGTGAGTTCGGGGAGGAGCTTGGTCTGCCAGAGGCGTGATCCGGCCAGTTGCCGGCGGTGTTCGGCGTACGACGTATCGGTCGCGAAAGTGGCCAGCCAGACGAAGACCGTCTCGTCGCGTAGCGGGAGCGCCGGGAAGTTGTTCTCCGCCGCGAGTGTCTCGAAGGTCGCCGCGATGACCGCACCGGCGGCCGTCAACGCCGGCGCCACCTGATCGACGTAGAACTCCACGAAGCCGTCGTCCGCCGTACTGCGGTGGTACACGGCTCCGGCGATCACCGAGGACGGGATCTCGGTCGCACCCACAGGAGGCCGCGGGGCGCCGAACGCGGGAAAGCCCGGACCGAGTTCGACCGGCTTCAGCAGCAACGCGTTGTCGGAGTCGAGCATGGTCGCGTTGGCCTCGCCGCCCCGCGCCTTCCAGACCGGACCGTAGTAGAACCCGTTGAGCGCCTTCGCGCGCGCCTCGAGATCGGCGAATCCGCGCAGCCAGACGAAGCGATCCGGATCGTCGAGATCACGGAACTGCCCGCAGATGTGCATCCCCTCGAGCTCTTGCCCTTCGACGAACGCCTCGTCGAAGACTTCGATCAAGGTGTCCCGCTGTCCCGGGCGCAGCGTGTACTGGCGCAGATCGACCACCGCACAGCATTCCTGAGTCTTCACGGTGTCAGTCAACCGGCGAATCCTGACAACCCCCGTCAGTGTTCGAGCCCGGACATGACGGTGGGTGGCGACCCGCCCGGTCGCCACCCACCGTCCCGTCGTTCAGATCAGGTGAAGATGCTCACGCCGCCAGGGCCGACCAGCAGGCCGACGACGATCAGTGCGGCGCCCATCAAGAGCTGCCCGCGGACGAGGGAGACGATCCCCGAGATGACGAGGATCGCCGCAATGATCCAGAGCACTAAGCCCATGGCCGTTTCCTTTCTCGACGTACCGGACCGACAGGCAGCCCGGCAATTGACTCCCCGTGTTTCTCAGCCCCTCTGGTGCCCGCCGCCGATCCACCACAAACGGGGCGATCTCAACCGAGCAGCGCTGCCGCGGCCTTCAGGTCGTCGACGAACAGTCCGAAGTCGCGCCGGTACTCCTCCGACCGGACCACCGCCGAGGGATGAACCGTCGCCATCGCCGCCGTCCCGTTCGCGAGCTCGATCCGTTCGCCCCGATGCTCGGTCACCTTGAAGCCCGGTCCGACCAGGGCGCGCGCGGCGATCGCCCCCAGAATCACTACCAGCAAGGGTTTGACGATCGCCAGCTCCCGATCCAGCCACGGGCTTGCAGGCGACGATGTGACCGACGGCCGGCGTCTTGTGGATCCGGCGCTTGCCTCGTTCCTCGAAGCGGAAGTGCTTGACCGCGTTGGTGAGATAGACGTCCGCCCGATCGATACCGGCCTCCGCCAGCGCCTTGTCGAGCAGGCGTCCGGCCGGTCCGACGAACACCGTTCCCTGCTGGTCCTCGACGTCACCCGGCTGTTCGCCGACCAGCATCAGGCGCGCTCGCGCCGGACCGTCACCAGGCACCACCTGGTCGGCGTACTCCCAGAGGTCGCACCCACGGCAATCGGGGAGAGCGGTCTGTAGTTTGCGCAGGCCGCCGGTGTCCGGGACCCACTCTTCGGCGCCGGGGAAGTGCTCCATGAAACCCCGGTGCCCCGTGAGCGTCCTCACAACACTTTCAAACGGTTGCAACACAGTTTGGGTTGATTCGGGGCGCGGTCTTTGATCTGGTGAGGAGGGAAGTGGTTCAGCCGCGACGCCACTCACCGCAGGAACGACCACGACGAGGTATCTCACCGTGACCATCGCACCTGTACGAACTGACACCGACCCTCGGCAGCGGATTGCCGACACCACCCAGGAGCTGTTGATCGAGGCCGAGCGCGTGCCCGATCCGCGGCGTCAGCAACTGATCGACGAGGTGGTCATCCTCAATGCGCCGGTGGCGCGCTCGATGGCTGCCAGATACCGCCGCAAAGGGGTCGACGCCGACGATCTGGAACAAGTGGCGTATCTCGGCCTGGTCAAGGCCGCCAACGGCTACCGGTCCTCCGCAGATACGGCCTTCCTCGCGTACGCCGTACCGACGATCCGTGGTGAGCTCAAACGGTACTTCCGCGACTGTGCGTGGACCGTGCGGCCGCCGCGCCGGGTCCAGGAGATGCAGGGCAGCATCGCCGCTGCCGAGCCCGAACTGACGCAGCGTCTCGGTCATCTGCCGACGAACCAGGAGACCGCGCAGGCGCTCGGGACCGCCGCGACGGAGGTCGCCGAGGCGGCTTCTGTGCGGGGGTGTTTCAACACGTTGTCGCTCGATGCGCCGAGTGGATTGGACAACGGCGCGAGCCTGCTCGAAGCCGTGCCGGCCGCCGAGGACGGGTACGAACTGGTCGAGAACGTGCAGACCCTGAGCCCCGTAGTCGACGGTCTCGGCGATCGGGACCGTCGCATCCTCGAGCTCCGGTTCTGCTCCGGTTTCACCCAGGAGGAGATCGGCAACGAACTCGGCGTCAGCCAGATGCAGGTCTCCCGGCTGCTCCGCGGCATCCTCGAACGCCTCCGCACCGAACTCACCCAGGGCGTTCCGCAACCCACCTAGTGTTCAGTGCCTTGCGCATCGAACGTGATGCGGAAGACGTCACCGTTGCCCAACCGCGGTTGCGTGCTGGTGTCGCCAGCCGTCAAGCCGGACAAGTACGCCGTACCGCTGCGTCCTGCGACGAAGAGGTTGGCCTCGGCGAACGCGTCCGCGCCATCGTCCTCGGTGGTGCCGAACTGGCGCGTCCAGGTACGACTCTGATCCGGCGCGTACCGGACCAGGACGACGTCGAACTTGCCGAGGCCGGTCTGCAGTTGGCCGTCGCTGAAGCCGGCGACGAACAGGCCGCCAGTGCCGTCCGTCGTGATCGCCGCGCCCTTGTCGTTGCCCGTCGTACCGAGCTGGTCCTTCCAGACAACGGCACCGGTCGGATCGACTCTGGCGACGACGATGTCCTTGTCACCCGCAAGTTGCGCAGCGAAGTCCCCTGCGCTGTAGCCCGTCAGGAAGACACCGCCTGATCCATCTGAAGCGAGAGCCCAGACCTCATCAGCTTCGGTAGTCCCCACCTGCTTCAGCCAATCGGCCGTCCCAGCCTGGTCGAAACGAGCGACGAAACCGTCGAGGCCGCCGAGCGGTTCACCCAACGCGCCGGCGGTCATCCCGCCCAGGTAGACCGAGTCTCCGCTGGCGACGACGGCCATCCCCTTCTCCTCACCGGCGCTGCCGACCTGACGCAGCCAGACCTGCTTCCCCTCGGCATCGAGCTTGGCAAGGAAGACGTCCTTGTCACCCACATTCGGACCGCCGAGATTGCCCTTCGTGTAGCCGCCCAGATAGATCCCGCCGGCCGGATCCGTCGCCACCGAGTAGCTGCGATCCGCAGCGGTGGTGCCGAACTGGGTGATCCAGTCGCGGGTGCCGTTCTGGTCGTACCGCGTGGCGAAGGCGTCGTCGGAGGTATTGCCCGGATGCTGGCCGTCCAGATCCCCCGTCGTGTACCCCGTCACCACCGGACGGCCCAGGGGGTCCAGCGCCACGCCGTACGCGCGCTCGGTGCCGCTCGTCCCGAACTCGCGCGACCACAGCTTGGCACCGTCCGGCCCGTACTTCGTGAGCGCGATGTCCTTGCCCCCGACGTACGGCTGCCCGTCGATCGATCCTTCCGCGGCGATCGCCTCGTACCGGTTGCCCGCCTGATCGACTGCGATCCCACCCGCCCGGTCCTCACCCGCAGTACCGGACAAGGCCGCCTTCATCGGCGTGGCGGGCGGCTTGCCGATGAATTGGAAGATGTACTTCGCGCCCTCGACAAAGGTCGGGCCCCAGACGTCCCAGTCGTGGCCGCCGTCGACGACCCGGAACTCGCTGGTCAGGTTCGGCACCCGGACCGCCTGGTTGAAGACCACGTGCGCCTCGAAATCGAGGTCGTGCTGGTAGTCCTTCGGCAGTGGGTTCTTGTACTCGTCGTCCCCGACCGCGATGAACAGATGGGATGGAAGCCCCTTGGTGGCAAAGGACTTGAACGCGGCCGGGTAGTTCAGCTTGCGATACACCGCCGCCGAAAATGGATCCTTACCCTTGCCATAGGCACCGAACTCGCGCGCGCTCGAATCGGCCGGCGGCAGCGGCGAGTAGACCGCCGGGCTGAGCACGATCGAGGCTCCGAACAACTCCGGATGGACCAGCGCGTAGCGCAGCGCACCGGAACCGCCCATCGAGTAACCGGCGATCGCCCGGCCGCTGCGATCGGCGATGGTCCGGTACGACGCGTCGATGTGCGGCAGCAGGTCGCGCAGCAGCGCCGTCTCGACCGGACGACCGGGAACCGTGCCCCGGTACGCCGAATCGACGTAGTAGCTGGCGCGCTCGCTCCAGGGCGCGTCCGGCATCACCGCGATCGTGGGCGGGATCTCGCCGGTGGCGATCAGTTCGTCGAGGCGACCCTTCAGCTGGGTCCAGGCGCTCATCGAGTCGCCCCGGCCGTGCAGCAGATAGATCACCGGATAGCGCTGGGACGATGCCTGGTACCCGCCGGGCAGGTACACGTTGTAGGCGATGTCCTCACCGAGGGTGTCCGATCGGACCTTGGCCGCGGTGATCACCCCCGGCTCAGCGACGTTCGCAGTACTGGCTGGCGCAGGTCGGGCCGGCGACGGGCCGGCTGCCGGAACGAGCAGGTTGACCACCAGGGCGGCGGCCGCCGTGGCGGCGAGGACCGGAAGATTCGTTCGCATTCTGCACGGCTCCAGGCAGGGGGAGGCTGACTGATCAGGATCTTTGTAATCGCTTACGTAAACGATTACAAGAGGTCGGCAGCTGTTCTGCCGACGGCGGAGGTCCTGTAGCGTCGGCCGGGTGGACTTCGAGGAAGCAGCGAGCCGCCTGTACGCCGCGCCCGCCGCGGACTTCATTGCTAGTCGCAACGAGCTGGCCAAGGAGCTGAAGGCGGCCGGCGACCAGCTCGGGTCGACCCGGTTGAAAGCGTTGCGCAAACCGACCGTGGCAGCCTGGCTCGCCAATCTGGTCGCCCGCGAACTGCCCGACGACATCGACGACCTGCTGGCCCTCGGCGACGAGTTCCGGGAGGCGACGGCCGATCTCGACGGCGAGCGGTTGCGAGAGCTGACGCCCCGGCGGCACAAGCTGCTCGACAAGTTGGCGAAATCGGCGGCCGGACTGTCGGAGCGGGAAGGCCAGAAGGTCAGCGCGGACGTCGGGCAGAAGCTGCGCGAGACGCTCGACGCCGCGCTGGTCGATCCGGCTGCGGGCGAGGCGGTCCGCGAGGGTCGGCTGAGTAGCGCCTTGCGGCACGTCGGATTCGGTGTCGTCGACGAGAGTGGCGAGCCGTCGAACGTGACGCCGTTGACCGACGAGCGCCGCAAGCGGGCTGAGGAACGCCGCGCCGCCGCCAAGACTCAGCCTGAGAAGGAGACCGGGGAGTCCGCGGCCGAGAAGGCGAAGCGGGAGAAGGAAGAAGAGCGCGAGGCCGCCGAGAAGGCTGCGGCGAAGAAGGAATTCGACGACGCTGTCGCTGCGGCGGAGTCTGCCGAGTCGACGGTTGCTGATCTGTCCGATCAGTTGGACGCGGCTCGCGAGGCGTTGGCTGATGCGCAGGAGGCCGTGCACCGGATCGGCGACGAGCTGGACGAGGCTCGGAAGGCGGCTCGGGACGCGCAGAAGGAGAGTCGCGAGGCGCGGAAACGGTACAACCGGCTCTGAGGTGGGTACCGGCGCCCTGAAGGCCTGACGGCGACGGAATACTCCGGAGTACGGGAAGGGGCTGGCGATGGCTCGGGCGATCTGGAGTGGGTACATCACCTTCGGGCTGGTCTCGGTGCCGGTCGGGCTGTACAGCGCGACGCAGGAGCACGAGCTCGACTTCCATCAGTTCCAGCGCGGGACCTCGGACCGGATCCGGTACAAGCGGGTGAACGAACGGACCGGCCGCGAGGTCGACTACGACAAGATCGTCAAGGGGCATGACGTCGGCGGCGGCGAGTACGTGATCGTCGAGCAGGAGGAGCTCGCCGACATCGCACCCGGCAGGTCCCGGTCGCTGGAGATCTCGACGTTCGTCGATCTGGACGAGATCGACCCGATCCACTTCCAGAAGAGCTACTACCTGGCGCCCAAGGACAGCGACAACACCTCGTCGTACGCGCTGCTGCGGGACGCGCTGGCGAAGACGAACCGGGCCGGGATCGCGTCGTTCGTGATGCGCAGCAAGGAGTATCTGGCGGCGATCCGGGCCGACGGCAAGGTCCTGGTGCTGGAGACGATGTTCTTCGTCGACGAGATTCGCGACCCGGCGAAGGAGATCGGCAAGCTCCCCGCCAAGTCCGGCGCCGGCAAACAGTTGTCGATGGCGGTCGATCTGGTCGAGGCGATGAGTGGCACGTGGCGGCCGGCGTCGTACAAGGACTCCTACACCGAGCGCGTCAAGAAGCTCGTGGCGACCAAGCGCAAGGGCGAAGAGGTCGTCTACAACGAGGAGGAGCCCGAGGCGACGGCGAAGACCGATCTCGTCTCCGCCCTCCGCGCCAGCGTCGAAGAGGCCCGCTCCCGCCGCGCGAAGACCGCGAAGACCGCGAAGAAGAGCACCACCAAGAAGACCGCTGCGAAGAAGACGGCCAAGAAAGCGACTAAGAAGAAGGCTGCCTGAAGGCTTTGAGGAGGTCGTCGCGGACCGTCGCTGCTGCACTCTTCGGGCCGATGTCAGAGCGCGTTGCCACGTACAAAGTATTCAGCGGCGGTAGCTCGGGATCCGCGAGCAAGACGAGTTCTCCTGCGGCTAATGCCTTGTCACACAGATAAGTCGGCAGCACACTCGCGCCCGCACCAGCCCGTACTGCGGCCAGCGCGCCGCGCAGATCCGGTACGACGAGGTCCGCGGTCCGGGTCAATCGCACGCCGAACACGCTCCGCCAGTAGCGCCGGATGATCGGGCGCCTCCTCGGCGTACGTCGACGAACGGGATCCTCCGCAGCGGCTCCGGCGACGTCACTGGCTTGCCCAGCGACCACCGCGGCGCGGCAACCAGAGCGAACACTTCGTCGTACAGCGGAGTGATCCGTACGCCGGCCCGGCGCGGCCGGATCGAGCTGATCACCACATCGAGCGTCCGGCTGGTCAGCCCGTCGAGCAACTCCTCCGGCAGCCCGAACCTGGTCCGCACCTGGAGCCCGGCGGCGAGCCGATCGGCGAGGACCGGCAGCACCTGGTCGGACAGGAAGTCCGAGGGGCCGCCGAGATGAACCGTCGCCGCGATCGGCTCGGCTAGTTCGTCCACCACCAGCCCCTGCAACGTGTCGATCGGCTCGGCGATCCGGCGGGCCAACTCGTCACCGGCGGCGGTGGAGCGCACACCGCGGGCCTGCCGGACGAACAGCGGCCGGTCGAGCGCCTGCTCGAGTGTCTTGAGGTGCCCGGTCACCGTCGGCTGGGACAGCCCGAGTGCCTCCGCGCCGGCCGTGATCGAACCGGCCCGGTGCACGGCCAGGAAGCTGCGGAGCAGGTCCAGGGAGACGCTCATATCGGAAATTCTATGGCTTCGTCGACATATTGCTATTGGTTTCCGATGGGTCGACGTGCCCATGATGGGGGCATGACACGCGTACTGATTGCCCTGACCAGCCACTCCGCCCTCGGTGACACCGGGCGGCAGACCGGCTTCTATGCCTCCGAGGCCGCCGAGCCGTGGAGCGTCTTCCGCGCGGCCGGCTTCGACGTCGACGTCGTCTCGGTCGCCGGTGGTGAACCGCCGGTGGACGGCCGCGACGAGGCGAACGCCGTACAGCAGGAGTTCTTCGCTGCTGTGGATCTCCAGAACACCCCGACCGCTGCGGACCTCGACGTGGCCGACTACGACGCGATCTTCTACGCCGGTGGGCACGGCACGATGTGGGACTTCCCGTCGGCGACCGATCTCGCTGCGCTCGGTGCCGCCATCTACGAGCGTGGCGGTGTTGTCGCAGCCGTCTGCCACGGTCCGTCCGCACTGATCGAACTCAAGCTGTCGGACGGCAGCTACCTGGTCGACGGCAAGGACGTCGCCGGCTTCACCAATGCCGAAGAAGCAGCAGTGGGCCTGACGGAGGTCGTGCCGTTCCTGCTCGCTGACGAACTCACCAAACGCGGCGCCAACCACCACGCCGGCCCCGACTTCGCCGCCAAGGTCGTAGCCGACGGCCGCCTTGTCACCGGCCAGAACCCCGCCTCAGCCGAAGCCACCGCCGAAACAGTCACCAAGCTCCTGATCAGCTAGTCACCAGCCTCTGGCTCCGGGAGTCGGGTGGTAGGCCGGGTTCTGGAGCCGGCTGCTCGCCGGGCTCTGGCTCCGGAAGTCGGCTAGTCGCCGGGTTCCGGCTCCGGGAGTTGGCTAGTCGCCGGGTTCGGCTCCGGGAGTTGGCTAGTCGCCGGGTTCTGGTGGCGGGAGTAGGTAGGTGGTGGGGTTGGCGGGGGCGCCGGCGGCGATCCAGCGGTGGAAGCCGGTGGGGTTGCGGCGTTCGAATTCGTCCAGGCAGATCCGGCGGACCTCGGCGACCGCCTGCCGGTCCCGCGCCCCGGCGCCTTCCGCGAGCGTCGTCGCGGTCTCAGACCACACGCCGCAGAGTTCCTCGATGCTGAGCGGGCACTGGAGCGACGCGATCAGCTTCTCGTCCTCCAGCTGCTCGGTCCGGCTCAGCGCAGCCAGCGCCTTGTACGCCGGTTGGTGCCGCTGCTTCGGCCGGCGCCCGTGCGGCACCACCAGGTCGAACAGGATCCCGGCCACGCCGGCGATCAGCAAAGCCGCCAGCCCGAGCGCTCCCCACGCCAGCAGCCGCACAGTCCCCGGCACGCAGAGCACCGTCCCGGCCGCGCAGGACGCGACCAGCACGGGCGATTGGAAGGGTGCATCGTCCGCCACGTGCCGGATCACCGCCGCCAACGGCCAGATCAGCGCGAACACCACGACCAGCAGGATCGAGGCCGCCAACGGCCCGAGCAGGAGCACACCGGCGAGCAGCCCGGCCGTGCCGATTCCCACGCCCGCAGCGATCGCCAGCCGCCGAACCATGGGGGAAACGTGCATCTCGCCGGTCTCGCTCATCCGTGATGAAGGGAACACCTGATCGGTACCCCACCGCAGGCCGCAAAAACCGCCACCCCACACGCCCCACGACACCCCAAGAACGAACAACCACCCCGCCCGGTTCCCGCCCGGTGACTACTGGGGGTGCCGACCTCGATCGCCTCGGCGAGGTGATGCCTGGCGAGCATCACCGAACCTCGGACAGGAAGTGGCGGGGTTGGGCATGGCATTTCTTGTTCAAGGCGGCGGTTAGGTGTTCAAGCCTCCCCACCTCGGCGAGGTGGTGCCTGGCGAGCAGCCGGTCCGCGCCCCGGGCTCGTGCGAGGGTGAGGCGGTGGAAATCAGACAGCGGGCCGACGCCGACCTCGAAGCCTGCATCACGTTCCTGCGCGCCGTCCACGAGCAGGCCGGGTATCCGATCAACTGGCCGGCCAACCCCCGCAGTTGGCTGACCCCGCCAGACGCGCTCGGCTGCTGGGTGATCACCGTCGGAACCAGCGACGGCACGTCCTCGGCGGATAGCGGTCGCGACCCCGACGACCTTGACGACGGCGACGGCGATCCCGATGACGACGGCGACGGCGACCTCGCCGGGCTCGGCGGCGGTGACCGGGTCGTGGGACATGTCGCGGTGACCCGGGACGGCCCCGGCCGTCTCGGCGGCGGTGACCGGGTCGTGGGACATGTCGCGGTGACCCGGGACGGCCCCGGCCGTCTCGGCGGCGGTGACCGGGTCGTGGGACATGTCGCGGTGACCCGGGACGGCCCGGGCCGGGCATTCGTCGAGCGGCTGTTCATCGATCCTGCCGAGACGGGCGCCGGACTCGGCCGCCGCCTGCTGGAACACTGCGTGGCAGTTGCCGCGGAACACGACCTCGACCTGGCACTCGAGGTCGCCGACAACTGCCACGCGGCGATCGCTCTCTACCGACGCGCCGGCTGGCAGGAAACCCGCCGTACGCCGATCAGCTGGGGCGGCACCGCCGCCGGCAACGTGATCGGTTTCGCACCCCCGATCGCCGCCGTCATCAACTTCACACCCTCCGCCGACTGAACGACCGACCCCGGGCACTGACGGGGTGACTGGTGGGGACTTAGGCTCAGCGGCATGGCGTGGACGGGTTGTGGCGAGTGAGCCAGGTCGACGAGTTGTTTGCCGAGCGGGTCGCGGCGCTCAAGCCCGCGGCTTGCGACCATCCGGCCGACGTACTGCGTGGTCTGTACGACGCTCAGCTCGGTAGCCGGCACGCCGATCTCGCCGCCCGGTGGTTGCAGTCCAAGGGCCTCGGTTTCTACACGATCGGATCGGCCGGACACGAGGGGAACGCCGCCGTCGCGGCAGCTCTCCAGCCGACCGATCCCGCCCTGCTGCACTACCGATCAGGCGCGTTCTACCTCGCCAGAGCCGCGCAGCACGGCGTGAAGGACGGCATCCGCGACATCCTCCTCGGCGTCGCCGCGGCAACCACCGAACCGATCGCGGGCGGCCGCCACAAGGTCTTCGGCCGGCACGACCTCGCGATCATCCCGCAGACCTCGACGATCGCCTCGCACCTCCCCCGCGCGATGGGCGTCGCCTTCTCGATCGCCCGCGCCGCCAAACTCGGCGTACGGTCCCCGTGGCCTGCCGACGCCGTTGTGGTGACCAGCTTCGGCGACGCGTCGGCGAACCACTCCACGGCGACCGGCGCGATCAACGCGGCCCTGCACGCGTCGTACCAGGGCATCCCGATGCCGCTGCTGTTCGTCTGCGAGGACAACGGCATCGGCATCAGCGTGCGCACGCCGGAAGGCTGGATCAAGCAGGCCTACGGCCAACGCCCCGGCCTCCGGTACTTCGATGCCGACGGCACCGATCTCGCCGCCACCCTGACGATGGCGACAGAGGCAGCGACCTTCGTACGCCGTAATCACCGGCCCGCCTTCCTCCGGCTGAGAACGGTCCGGCTGATGGGCCACGCCGGATCGGACGTCGAAGCCGCCTACCGAACTCCGGCCGAACTCCTCGCCGAGGAAGAGCTCGACCCACTACTCGGCACAGCCCGACTGCTGCTCGGCTCGGGCTGCACGCCGGACGACGTCATCGAGCTCTACGAGAACAAGCGCTCCGAGGTCATGCAGATCGCCCGCGAGGTAGCCGGCCTGCCACAACTCGAGTCGGCCGAGGCCGTCGCCGCGCCACTGCGCTACCCCGGATGCCGCGACCGTCGCGAAGGCCATGCCCGGTCATCACCTCGAACAGCGCGGCCCGCTCACGCTGAGCCAGTCGATCAACCGCGCGCTGAACGACATCCTCGCGTCGTACCCGGAGGCGATGGTCTTCGGCGAGGACGTCGGCCGGAAGGGCGGCGTGTACGGCGTGACGCGTGGGCTCCAGAAGACGCACGGCCCCGCTCGCGTGTTCGACACGTTGCTGGATGAGCAGTCGATCCTCGGACTCGCACTCGGTGCGGGCGTCTCCGGGCTGCTGCCGATCCCCGAGATGCAGTACCTCGCCTACCTCCACAACGCGGAAGACCAGCTCCGCGGCGAGGCGGCGTCGCTGAAGTTCTTCTCGCAGGGCCAGTACCGCAACCCGATGGTGCTGCGGATCGCCGGCTACGGCTACCAGAAGGGTTCGGCGGCCACTTCCACAACGACGACGCGATCGGCGTACTGCGGGACATCCCAGGCATCGTGATCGCCTCACCGTCCCGTCCGGACGACGCGGCTGCCATGCTGCACACCTGCGCGGCCGCGGCTCGCAGCGACGGCGCGGTCTGCGTGTTCCTCGAACCGATCGCGCTCTACCACCAGCGCGACCTGATCACCGCCGGCGACGAGGAGTGGCTGGCGGAGTACCCGACGGCGTACGTGCCGATCGGCAAGGGACGCACGTACGGCGACGGCGATCAGCTCACGATCGTCACCTTCGGCAACGGGGTCCCGATGAGCCTGCGCGTCGCGGCGCGGCTGCCCGGCGTACGGGTGCTCGATCTGCGCTGGCTCGCACCGTTGCCATTCGAGGATTTGTTGCGCGAGGCAACGGCTACCGGCCGCGTGCTGGTTGCCGACGAGACCCGGCGATCGGGTGGCGTTTCCGAAGGCGTCCTGGCCGCACTGATCGATGCCGGCTACGCCGGAAGGCTGGCCCGGGTCAGCAGCGAGGACTCCTTCGTCCCGCTGGGAGACGCGGCCCGTCAGGTCCTGCTCAGCGAGCAGACCATCGAGGCCGCAGCCCGAAAACTCCTGGCTAGCTGAAGAGACGCGGGCAGAACCCTCGTTTCTCCGGCGCGGGGTTCAGCTGAAGAGGCGTTGCCAGAGGGAGCGCTTCTTGGCGGGCTCCGGGGCGGGTGGCGACTCGGGTTGCGCCGTCGCGAACGCGTCGCGGTCCTCGCGCCACTCCCGCAGTACGGCGTCCTCGTCGGTCTTGCCGACCGGGATCACCACGCCGGTGGCGTCGCGGATCTGGAGCAGGATCCGCTTGTTCAGGTCCTCGAGGTAGTCGCGCACCTCGGTCTCGGTCCGCATCGTCGCCACCTTCTCGCGCGACCGCGCCTTCTCCTTGCGGAGCTGCACGATCGGCGGCAGCAGGACGTCGGCCTCGATCTTCTCCCGGCGGATGAAGTCCTTCACCCACCAGTCCGGAGTCGTGCGGATCGGCCAGCTTCGGGAGCGGCTTGCCCGGCACCGGCGCAGATTCGTCGAACTCGCCCCGGCCTGGGCCTGCTTGATCTGCGCCTCGACCCAGTCCTGGGTCTCCATCCGTGGCGGCTTGCGCTCGGTCATGACGCCTCCCGATCAATCCTGCCCTGTCCTGCCCGGCTACTTCTAATCAGCTTGTGATTGCATTCACAAGACTCAGCAGGGCGGGACCTTGCCGTCCGGCCAGAGCTCCGGCATCGGGATCGGCACCCGCCACATCCGGGTGCCCGGCGGGATCGACGCCGTGCCGGATCGCGACGTAGCGCAGCAGCCGCAACGGGCCGGCGATCAGCACGAACGCCAGCGGCAGCTCGATCACCACCGCGCTGATCAGCGCCTGCATCAGGTCCGACGCCGGCCTGGCTCGTCATTACGTCGAACCACGCGTCGCAGATCAGCAGTATGCCGGACGCGAACGCCGTCGGGAACACCAGCTGCCGGCGCCGCCAGCCCGCGATCGCCGTCAGCGAGCAGCATGAGAGCAGGAAGATGTCGAACCCGACCCAGGTCGCCACCCAGTGCCGGGCGACGTACTGCTCGGCAACGTGTTCGCCAGGTAGACCGTCCACGGGATCAGCGCCGCCACGCAGGCAGAGCATCCCGAGCCGCCACTTCCGCATCCGTTCCATCGTCCGGGTGGTCAGCCGCAGCCCGGTCCGGCACCGGAGCCAGCCGCAGGATCAGCTCCCGCCGCTCCTCCGGTGACATCGCCGCGATCTCTTCGTCACTCACCCGCAACCCGCTCACCCCATGAATGCTCACATGCCCACCAACAGGAACCCAGTACCCGCGCCAAACACCCACCCCATCCGCTCGGTTCAGCGCGGGCTGGGGTTGCGGGGGTGGGGTTGGTGACGGAGGCTGGGCGGACCGAGTAAGCCGATCGAGAGGACCCACCTGTGTCGTCCGTCATCCTGTCCGTTGTCGCCGGAGAGCGGGTCGCAGACCCGCTCCGCACCACCCCGTCCACCAACCCGGCGAACACCGCCGACGTGGTCGGCACGATCGGCTCGGCCGGGCCCGAGGTGTTCGTCCGGGCGGCGAGCCGCGGCCAAGACGGCGCAGACCGGATGGGCGGCGCTGCCGGCGCCGCAGCGCGGCCAGGTGATCGCGAACGTCGGCCGGCTGATGACGGCGAACAAGTCCCGCCTCGCCGCGCTGGTCACCCGCGAGATCGGCAAGCCGCTCGCCGAGGCGCTGGGCGAGGTGCAGGAGATCATCGACACCTGCGACTTCTTCATCGGCGAAGGGCGGCCGGCTGTACGGGCAGACCGTGCCGTCGGAGATGCCGGACAAGCAGCTGTTCACGTTCCGCCGCCCGGTCGGCGCGGTCGCGGTGATCTCGGCCGGCAACTTCCCGGTCGCGGTGCCGTCCTGGTACATCGTCCCGGCCCTGCTCTGCGGCAACACCGTGGTCTGGAAGCCGGCCGAGTACTCCGCGGTCGTCTCCGACGCGTTCTACGAGATCTTCGCGCACTGCCGGCGTACCGGCCGGGCGTGCTTCAACGTCGTGTACGCCGATGGCGCCGGACACCTTCGCCGGGCTGGAGCAGGCCCTGGCGGCCGGGCTGATCGACAAGGTCGGCTTCACCGGGTCGAGCGAGGTCGGCAGCCGGATCGGCGAGCTCTGCGGCCGGCACCTGCAGACCCCGTGCCTCGAGCTCGGCGGCAAGAACCCGATGGTCATCACCGAGGACGCCGACCTCGACCTGGCCGTCGAGGGCGCGCTGTTCTCCGGCTTCGGTACGGCGGGTCAGCGGTGCACGTCGCTGGGCACGGTGATCGTGCACGAGTCGGTGCACGATCGAGTTCGTCGAGCCGTTCGCCGCGGCGGTGCGGAGGCGGCGATGGGCGACCCGACCCAGGACGTGCTGTTCGGCCCGTTGCTGGACGAGAAGTTCGCCGCCGGGTTCGAGAAGTCGCTCGGCTGGATCGCGCGACCACCACACGCGTGCATCGGCCCGACCGGCCGGGTCGCGCGCAGGACAACCCGCGCGACGGGTTTCGTCGGCGATCCGGCGGCCGGGCTGTTCTACCACCCGGTGATCGTCGACGGCGTGCAGTCCGGACGACGAGCTGTTCCTGAACGAGACGTTCGGCCCGATCGTCGGCATCACGACGTACTGCGACCTGCGACGAGGCGATTGCCCTGGGCAACAAGTCCGGCTACGGGCTGTCCAGCTCGATCTACACCACCGACCCGAACAAGGCGTTCCGGTTCGCGCAGGGCATCTCGGCCGGGATGGTGAGCGTGAACAACTCGACCTCCGGCGCCGAGGCGCACCTGCCGTTCGGCGGCAACGGCAAGTCCGGCAACGGGTCGCGGCAGAGCGGCATCTGGGTGCTCGACCAGTTCACCCGCTGGCAGTCGCTGAACTGGGACTACTCGGGCAAGCTGCAGAAGGCGCAGATGGACACCGTCACGGTCGAGGCCGACTTCGACGTTCCTGCTGCCTTGAGCCCGACGCGCTGCCCGAGCCGCCGACGTCGTGATCGTCGGCGGCGGGGTGATGGGGACCAGCATCGCGTTCCACCTGGCCGAGGCCGGCGTACGACGGGTGCTGCTGCTCGAGCAGGACAGCCTCGGCTCCGGGTCGACCTCGAAGGCGGCCGGCGGCGTCCGGGCGAACTTCTCCGACGAGCTGAACATCGCGCTCGGAGCGCGCAGCCTGGAGGCGTTCGCGCGACTTCGACGAACGGCCCGGGCAGGAGATCGATCTGCATCAGGTCGGCTATCTGTTCCTGCTGTCGACCGACGAGCAGGTGGCGCTCGTTCGAGGAGAGCACCCGCCTGCAGAACGCGGCCGGTCGGCCGACCCGGATGATCTCCGTCGACGAGGCCGTCGCGCTGGCGCCGATCATCTCCCCGGACGGGCTGGTCGGCGCCTGCTTCTCACCGGACGACGGGCACTGCTACGCCGGAGTCCGTCGTACTCGGCTATGCGACGGCGGCCCGGCGACTCGGCGCCCAGCTCGATCACCGGCTGCGCGGTCACCGGGATCGATGCCGTCGGCAACGACATCCCGGCGGTCCGGACGACGCTCGGGCCGGTCCGCGACGTCGACGGTGATCTGCGCCGCGGGCGCGTGGTCCGGCCGAGATCGGCGCGATGGCCGGCGTCGAGCTGCCGGTGACGCCGCTGCGTCGGCAGATCGTCGTCACGGAAGCTATCCCTGCCGGTCTGCCCGAGATGCCGATGACGATCGACTTCAGCAGCACGTTCTACTTCCACTCGCGAAGGGCCCGGCCTCCTGGTCGGCATCTCCGATCCCGACGAGCAGCCCGGCTTCCACCTGGATCGCACGGACGCCTGGCTGCCCCGACTGACCGCCGCGATGGAACAGCGGGCGCCGATCGCTGCTCGACGTCGGCCTGGCGAGCGGCTGGGCCGGGCTCTACGAGAACACGCCCGACCACAACGCACTGATCGGCGAGGCCAGAGAAATCAGCCGATTCCTTTACGCCACAGGGTTTTCCGGCCACGGCTTCCTGCAGGGCCCGGCCGTCGGCGAGATCATCCGCGATCTCTATCTCGGCCGGACGCCGTTCGTCGACGTCTCCCCGCTGCACGCCGATCGCTTCCGGACGGCGGGTCATCGCGCCGAGCAGAACATCGTCTGAAGCAGGCATCGACACGCCGGAACGTTGCAGGAAAAGTAGCTTTTCCGATCGACCGTCGTTAGGTCAGTGCCAGGTGATCTGCGCTGTCCACTAACCTGGTTCAGGTTTCGTCGCGCGAGGTGGAGGATTCGTGAAGCGGTTCGCAGTCCCGCCGAACTGGCCTGCGCCGCCCAGACGCCACTGGGTTCCGCCGAAGACCTGGCGCCCGGACCCGGCCTGGCCGCCGGCGCCCGAGGACTGGGCGTTCTGGGTCGACAACAAGGGCAACGCAGTCCGCGGCCCGGTCGGCCGGTACGCCGGCCCGCCGCGGCGAGCTGGTGTTCGCCGGCGCCGGCGGCATCGCGCTGGTCCTCGCGCTGAGCATCTGGGCGCTGTCCGGGATCGGCCTCTTCGACGGCAAGCAGCCGGAGACCCAGGCCGTCGGCGTCGTCGACGACAGCACCCCGACTCCCACGCCGACCCCGACCCCGGCAGGCCCGACCACGCTGCCCTCGACCCCGCCGATGGGCGAGAAGAGCACCCTCAAACCGTCGCCCAAGCCGACGAAGACCCGCACCAAGCGGACCAAAACCACCGAGAGCACCAAGCCCCGGCCCACCAGGACCACCGCCTCGACGAGGCCCACCACCACTCCGTCGTCGCACCCACCCACCCGCGAAGAACTCCTCGCCGAATACTGCCGCGAACACGGCTGGCCCACGGCGATGTGCGACCCCGACAACTGGACCCAGAACCCCCAGACCCCGCCCGCACGCTAGCGAAGGTTGTTGGCCTGGCGCATGGCGGTGGCTGTGGGGTCGGGGCCATCCGACTCCAGCGTTGTGATGACGCCGGTGATGTCCGCCTCGGAGCGGTTCTGGGAGAGTTTGGACTTGGCTTCTATCCGGGTGATCTGGAGTTCCAGCCCGACGATGGCCCGGAGCTGGCCGGCGACATAGACGGCCGGGGCGTCGTCGACGGACCACGGGGTCGCCCGGGTGGACTCGTGCTTGGTGGTGAGGCGGCGGACCAGGGCGTCCAGCCAGGTGGGGTCGTCGTGGATGACCAAGGTGCCGTAGACGTGGGCGGTGACGTAGTTCCAGGTGGGGACTACTCGGCCGTGTTCGGTCTTTGAGGCGTACGACGACGGGCTGATGTACGCGTCGGGCCCGGCCACGATCGCGAGGGCCTCGCCGAGTGCGGGAGTCTTCCATTGCGGGTTGTTCCGCGCGACGTGGCCGAGCAGGGTGTTGGCCGAGGCGTCGTAGATCAGCGGCAGGAAGGTCGCCAGCAAACCGTCGGCGGTGGACGTGATCAGGTTGGCCGCCCCGTGGTTCGTCAGCAGGTCGTGCACCACTGCGTCATCGGCGGCGAAATGCTTCGGAACATACATAAAGCCAGTATCTAGCGAGGCGCGGCGCTGGTGTCTCGGACGTGGAGCTGCATCGGCAGGTACACCGGCTCGGCGTCGTACCCGTGGACGAGCAGCTGTTCCAGGATCTCGCCGGCTCGTCGGCCGAGCTCGTCCCGCGAGACCGACACCGTCGTCAGATTCGTGTGCGCGACCCGCTCCAGCGAGATGTCGTCGAAGCCGATCACCGAGATGCTCAGCCGGTACGGCGACGCCCAGCTCCCGCAGCCGCGACAGGGCGCCCAGCGCGACCAGGTCGTTGTAGCTCAGGATCGCCGTCGCCGACGACTCCAGTACTGCGGCGAGCAGCGTCGTACCCAGCCTGGCTGGTCGCCCCGCACTCGACCACCGTCACCTCCAGCCCGAAAGCCCGCGCAGCCTCGAAAGCCCGGATCCGCTCCGCGTTCGCCCAGGAAGCCGACGGCCCACTCAGGTACGCCGCTCGCCGGTGCCCGAGTTGCGCGAGATGCCCGCACACCTGGGTCATCCCGCCGTAGAAGTCGACCGAGATCGACGGCATCGACGAGCCCCGGAACCACCCGGTTGAACAGCACCATCGGATGCCCGCGCGAAGCCAGCTCGGCCAACTCGGAACGCGGCATCCGCGGCGAGCACAGCAGTACCCCGTCGCAGCAGCGCATCAGATCCTCGACCAGGTCGTGCTCGAGCGGCCGGATTCTCGTCCGACTCCATCACCATCATCCGGCGCCCGTGCGCCCGGGCCACCGCGGAGACCGCCTTCAGGACCTCGGGAAAGTAGGGGTTCGCCAGATCCGGAACCAGTACGCCGATCGTCCCCCACTCGCCGCGAGCCAGCCCCTGCGCGGCCGCGTTCGGCCGGTACCCGAGCTCCGCGGACGGCATCGTGCACCTTCTCGACCAGCGACGACTCCACCCGCGCGGTCCCGTTCAGGACCCGCGACACGGTCGCCGCCGAGACGCCCGGCCGCCGTACTCACGTCGCTGATCGTGACCCGCGGCGGCCGGCCCGGCCGGTTCTGCACGAGCCCTCCCCTCGCTCAGAAAACGCTTGCACAGCGTGGCCTAGAACCATCACCCAAGGCAACCCATCGCATCGCCGAACCTCAGAAACCGCTTTCAGGCCACCTCTTGCCAGACCCCACACCCCAGAGCTACGCTCCTTCGGCAAGCGCTTACCGAATCCGCCTGAGGTGGTCCATGTCCTTGCAGCTCGATCGGTTCTCTCGTCCTTCCCCGTCACCGCGTTCGACGCCGCCGGCGACCTCGCCCTCGGCCCGTACCGCGAGCACCTGCGGCACCAGATCGACGCCGGCCCGGCCGCGATCTTCGCCTGCTGCGGGACCGGTGAGTTCTTCTCGCTCACCCTCGACGAGTACGCCGCCGCGGTCCGCGCCGCGGTGGCCGAGGCCGCCGGCGCGTTACCCGTCTTCGCGGGGACCGGCTACGGCACCGCGATGGCGAGCCAGTTCGCCGCCGCGGCGAAGCGAAGCCGGCGCCGACGGGCTGCTCGTCCTCCCGCCGTACCTGATCAAGCCCTCGCAGCAAGGTCTGCTCGACCACTTCCGCGCCCTGGCCAAGAAGGCGGGACTGCCGCTGATCGCGTACCAGCGGGACAACGCGATCTACACCCCGGAGACCGTGGCGCAGCTCGCCCGGATCCCCGAGCGTGATCGGCTTCAAGGACGGCCTCGGCGATCTCGACCTGCTCCAGCGGATGATGGCCGTCGCCCCGGACCTCACCTACTTCAACGGGCTCCCGACGGCCGAGGTCACCGCCCGCTCCTACGCCGCGATCGGCGTACGGCGTACTCGTCGGCCGTGCACTGCTTCGCACCGGAGATCGCGCATGCGTACGAGGCCGGTCTGGACGAGTTGCTCACCGAGTTCTACCTGCCGCTGGTCAAGCTGCGGGACAAGGGCGCCGGGTACGCCGTCTCGCTGGTCAAGGCCGCTGTTCGGCGTCGCTGGCACCGATGTCGGATCGGTCCGGTCGCCACTCACCGATCCGCTGCCGGAGCACCTGGAAGAGCTGGACCAGATCCTCGACCAAGGACTGACCCTCGTCCGGAAGGCGGCCGCCGCATGAAGATCACCGACGTCGTCATCACCCCGATCGCGATGAAGGACCCGCCGCTGCGCAACATCCACGGCGTGCACCAGCCGTACGCGCTGCGCTCGATCCTGCAGGTGCAGACCGACGAGGGCCTGACCGGACTCGGCGAGACGTACGGCGACCTCGCGATCCTCACCGCCTTGCGCAAGGTCGCGCCGCGTCTCAGCGGGCTCGACCCGTACGACTTCAACGGGCTCGAGCGGATCATCGGCGAGACGCTCGGCCGGACCGCCGGACTCGCTACGCACGGCCTGGTCGGCGAAGCGAGTGACGAGAAGACGCTCGCCACCGTGCTGTCTGCTTTCGAGATCGCCTGCTGGGACCTGCAGGGCAAGGCGCTCGGCCGACCCGTCGTCGAGCTGCTCGGCGGCAAGGTCCGCGACGCCGTTCCCTACAGCGGCTACCTGTTCTTCAAGCCTGCCGCGCATACCCCGCTACCGGACTACCCGACCGACAACTGGGGCGAGGCGATGGATGCCGAAGGTATCGTCGCGCAGGCCCGCGGATGGTCTCGGCGTATGGCTTCAAGTCGCTGAAGCTCAAGGGCGGCGTACTGCCACCGGACGACGAGGCCGACGTGATCCTCGCGCTCCGCGAGGCGTTCCCGGACCATCCACTCCGGCTGGACCCTAACGCTGGCTGGACGGTCGAGACGAGTATCGCGGTCGGCAAGAAGCTCGACGGCGTCCTGGAGTACCTCGAAGACCCGACCGCCGGGATCGACGGCATGGCCGCGGTCGCGCGTGAGGTCTCGATGCCCTTGGCAACCAATATGTGCGTGACCGCCTTCAGCCACCTGAAGCCGGCGGTGTTGGTCGACGCTGTCCAGGTGATCCTGTCCGACCATCACTTCTGGGGCGGGCTGCGCCGGTCGCGCGAGTTGGCCGCGATCTGCCGGACCTTCGGGATCGGCCTGTCGATGCACTCGAACTCGCATCTCGGGATCAGCCTGGCCGCGATGACCCATCTGGCCGGCGCGACGCCGGAGCTGACCTACGACTGCGACACGCACTACCCGTATCTGGTCGAGGACGTAGTACAGGCCGGCGTCCTGAGCTTCGAAGATGGTGCGGTGGCAGGTCCCGACCGGCCCTGGGCTCGGGGTTGAGCTCGATCTCGACTCGTTGGCACGCTTGGCCGAGCAGTACGAGAAGTGCGGGTTCGACACCCGCGACGACATCACGCCGATGCGCGCGGTCCAGCCGGACTGGGATCCGGTGATCCCGCGATGGTGAGGCACGGCGCTTTCGCCTACACCTGGGACCTCGTCGGCGATCCGGCTCGCTGCTTAGCGCATCGCCGCACTCGGCGTCGACACGGTGACGCTGCAAGCGGCGTACCACTCGGTCCGCGCGACGACCGCCTGGCATCCGCAGCATCGGGTCGTGCACGCCGAGCTACGCGGCGGCGTACTTCCGGCATCCGCCCGGATCGCTGGCACGGTCTCCGGCTACGTCCGGTCGCACCAGCCTGGGCGGTCGACGACGAAGACCGCTTCGGTACGGCGACAGCCGCGCTCGCCGCCGCCGGACTGCGGACCGAGGCGTGGATGGTGCTCACGCATTCGTCGCTGCTCGGGCGGTCCGTCGCCGGATCTCGCCGTGCGCAACGCGTACGGCGAACGGTTCGCGCATGCGCTCTGCCCGGCGCAGCCCGACGTTCGCGAGTACGCGCTGATGCTGGTGCGAGAGGTCTGCGAGCAGTACGACGTACCGGCGCTGATGCTCGAGGCGTGCGGCTGGCTTGGGTTCGAACACCTTGAGCGCGCATGAGAAGACCGCGCGGCGCGGATCTGTCGCCGTGTGCGCGGGATCTGCTGTCGATCTGCCTGTGCTCGGCCTGCGCGCAGTCGCTCGCCGATCGAGATGTCGACGTCGTGCAGCTCTCGAACGACATCCGTACGATGGTCGACCGGGAACTGCAGGAAGGTGTCCCGGCCGGCTCGAGCCTCGCCGAGGCGCTCGGGCAGCAGCGGGCGCAGGCGATCTACGCCCATCGCACCGACGTGATCACCCGCTTGGTCGAAGACGCGAAAGCGTTGGCCCGCGGGACCGAGGTGTTGCTGATGGCAACCGATGATCCGCAGGTGACCGGACCGGATGTGGGCGTTGATCTGACCGCCTTCGCACAACCGCCGTCTGCCTATGTCTTGAAGTGCTGGGATGACGAGGAGGCCGCGATCGCACGGATCAAGGCTGCGGCCGCGCGGACGGATGTTCCGTTGGTTGCCAACGTCAACGCTGTCGGCGAGCGGCCCGAAGATCTCCCGGCGTTGGCAGCCAGGCTGGTTGCCGCCGGCGCATCGGAGCTGCGCTACTACCACGCGGGACTCGCCTCTCCCGCCCGCCAGCAGGCGATCCGCGAGGCGGTGGCGCAGCGATGAAAGAGGACAAAGGGAAGGAAGGAAAACGGGGGTATTCAACTGGTTCTGATTCCGCCGCAGCGCGACAGTACTGCGGATTGGCCGGAACGCCTGATGGCTGACGTGCCCGGGTTGACGGTCACCAGACCGCTCGCCGAAGACGCGGCAGCGGAGCTCGCCACCGCGGACGCCGCGTACGGAGTACTGCCTAAGGAATTGTTGGCAGCGACTAGTCGGTTGAGGTGGTTGCAGGCTCAGCAGGCCGGGCCGCCGCCTGGGTTCTACTATCCGGAACTGGTCGCGCATCCCTTGCAGGTAACGAATATGCGGGACACCTACACGGATCACGTGGCGAGTCACACGCTCGCGTTGGTGCTCGCGATGTGCCGTGGGTTGCCGCGCTACTTCCGGGATCAGCAGACGGCCGAGTGGCATCCGGACTGGTCTCCGGATGCGATCGTTTCGTTGTCTGATGCAACGGCGCTGGTGATTGGCACGGGTGCATTGGGTAGCGAGATCGGACGGCTGCTGGATGCGTTCGGCTGCACGGTGACGGGGATCGATGTGCGGCCATCGGTCAAGCCTGGGTTCGAGCAGGTGTTGCCGGTCGAGGCGCTCGATGAGCAGCTCCCCGCAGCCGACCTGGTGATTCTGACCGTGCCGCATACCCCTGACACCGAGGGGATGATCGATGCGCGGCGGCTCAAACTCTTCAAGTCCTCGGCGTACTTCGTCAATGTCGGTCGCGGCCCGACTGTGGTGCTGACAGCGCTCGATGCGGCGCTGGAGAACGGTCAGCTCGGTGGCGCTGCGCTGGATGTCTTCGAGACCGAGCCGCTGCCGCCTTCCGCATCCGCTCTGGCGGCGACCGAACGTCCTGATCACGCCGCATGTCGCAGGCGTCGGCCCGCACGAGGCAAGCCGCCGGTACGCCGTACTGCTGGAGAACTGCCGCCGCTTCGTCGCCGGCACCGAACTGATGAACCTCGTCGACAAGACCAAGTGGTTCTGACCTTGGAGGTCATGTAACGCCTCAGATATGTCCGACTAGAAGGAGTCTGACCATGCGTGGTACCCGCCCCCTTGCCCTTCTGTCCACCCTCGTTGCCAGTACGGCGGTCCTGACCGCCGCCGTCGGTCCGGCCACCGCCAGTACTACGGCCTGCACCTATCCCGCGCAGGTGCTCAACCTGAGCCGCTGGAAGGAGCAGTTGCCGGTCGACGATCCGAACCAGTCCGGTACGCAGGTGCTGCAGATCGTGCAGCCGCGCCTGAACACCTACGTGCTCTCCCCTTGGTTCAAGCCGACCTCGTCCTGTGACGGCGTGCAGTTCCGCAATGCCGTCGACGGAGTGAAGACGCCGAACACCACCTACGCCCGCTCAGAGCTGCGGGAGATGAAGGCGGACGGCACGACCGAGGCGATCTGGTCCTCGAACGTCGGCACCCACACGATGGTGATCGAGCAGGCGATCAACCACCTGCCGAACACCAAGCAGCAGGTCGTCGTCGGCCAGATCCACGACGGCAACGACCGCTCCACCTTCCGGCTGGACGGCAAGAGCCTCTACATCACCCGCGACAACGACACCCACTACAAACTCGTCACCAGCAACTACGTCCTGGGCACCCGCTTCCAGGCAAAGTTCGTCGTCAGCAACGGCTCCATCAAGGCCTACTACAACGGCACCCTGATGACCACCATCCCCGTCATCTTCACCACCGGCTACTTCAAAGCCGGCGTCTACACCCAAGCCAACTGCACCAACTCCTCCCCTTGCAACTCCACCAACTACGGCCAAAACACCATCTACAGCCTCTCCGTCTCCCACAGCTAGAAAGCTGGCGGCGGCGCGGAGCCTGAGATGGGCTTAGCTCCTCTGGCAGGGTTGCCCCATTGAGAAGAGTGGGGTAAGCGCGCCAAGAGGAGTGGAGCCCATCCTTCGCATCCGAAGGCGGCCCGCTGGACGGAGGGGGCCGCCGGTGTCCGTTGGGGGTGGCGGTGGGGGGCTCGGCACGTGTCTGCTTGTGTTTGGGGGCGGTGGTGTCGTCGACTTCGATTTGTTCCTTGCGGATGGTGTCGGTGAGGTGTTGTTCCTCGTGGACCGTTTCGGTTTCGAGGCCTACGCGCTCGACCGGGACGGTCTCCTTGGCGATCACCGGGCGCTCCTCGTGGAGGACGACCTCGCGGTCCTCCTCGGCGATCTTGCCGTTGCGGGCACCCTCGGCGATCGGCTCGCGGACTACGCGGACCTCTTCGTGGCTGACCGGGACGGTGATCTGCTGCTCCTCGGTCACCACGTGTTTGTGCAATTGGACGCGGCCGGATTCGACTGTTTCGGTGCCGGCGCGCAAGCGCTCCTCGGAGCGAACCATCGACTCCTGGCCGGCCATGTTCTGCCCAGCGGCCGTCTCGCGCCCGGCCATCTGGCTGCGGTCCGGAGTTGCGGCCTGCAGGTTGTAGTGGCGGTACAGCTCAGCCGCCTCTTCCTGCGACAGATGACCCTGGTCGTCGATCCGGGGCGCATCCTTGATCAGGTCCTTGCGAGCGCCGACATGCAGTCCGTCGGCCTCGGCGTGCGCTCCGGTCAACGGGACGAAGGATTCCTTGGTCCCGAACAACCCGGTCTTCACCGTCACCCACTCGGGCATCCCGGACAGATCCGAGGCATAGAGGTTCGCGACCGTGCCGACTTTGTTGCCCTCGACGTCGTAAAGATCCTTGCCGATGGCCTGTTCCAGTTCCTGCGCGGTGCTCATCAGTACTCATCCCCGTTCTTGGTTGTCGTCGGCAACTGCCTACCCAAGCCGAGTACCCGGAGCGACAATCTACAAACAGCGAGTGACCACCCGCTCGAGATCCATACCCCGAACGGCCGGTCCACCTCGATCGGCGGAACAACAGCCGCAACAGACCCGAGAAACTCTTGCAACAAAGGCGGAACGGCCCGCTTCGACAACGCGAACGCCTGAAACACAGCCAGTACTTCGCACGCCAGCACCCCGCGCGCCAGCCGAACCGCCTCACCGAGTCCCCCTGCAGCCTCCCAGCTGAAGGACTGAACATCTTCCTGACCATTAGAAGTCTCAATGGAACCAATTGCCGCCGGCAACGAGAGTCGCCGCAGAGAATGCACCAGCGCAACAGCCTTCTTGTGTACGGCGACCAGCCCCGCCTGCGGACCCGGTTCGTACGCCAACTGAGCCGGCAGCCCGGTCACCGCGGGATCGAGCAGCCGATGAAGCCGCGCAGCCGACACCTCGGCGGCATGAGTCAACGCAGCCACCAACTGATCGCAATGGGCCGCGAGATCGATCCCGTGGAAGCCGGCCGTTCCGACGAACTCACCGTCCAGGAATGCGGGCGAATCCGTGACACCGGTGAGCGCACGCGAGACAGCTTCATCGAGCCGCTCCACAGCCCGCGAAACATTGGCGAACACATGCCCCGCCACCCGAAACGAGACAGGTGCTTGGAGTGAGCGCGGTTCGACTTCCGGACCAGCGAGCTCCAGGAGTCTGGTCAGCTCGAGGGTCAGGACCTCGTCTCCCCTTCCACACAAGGGGTTGTATGGATCCCGATTGGCGCCGATCACAGCGATCGCGGCCGCAGCTGCCAGACGCTGATGCTCGAGCAGGGCCCTGGCCCGAGTAGCCTGCAGCCACGCCCGCCCGGTGGCGCCGGGGATCCCGGCCAGCAGCGCGATCCCCTCCTTGGGACCGAGCTCGAAGGACGAGGGTGCCGCCGCGGCGGTCCCGCCAGAGGCGAGCACGGATCCGAGCTCGTCGGAGGTGAGCACGTCGGAGGTGAGCACGTCGGAGGTGAGCACGGACCCGATTCCGACCAGTGGTCCGAAGGCGTGGGCCAGGGGGATGATCTCGCCGGCCGACCCGGCACCTTCCAAGGGGATGGCAGGGACGACATCGCCGTTGAGAAGCTCGACTAGCTGAAGACACAACTCGGCAGAAACCCCAGCATCACCGGTGAGAAACGTCCGCAACCGGGCGACAACAACGGCACGCGCCTCATCAGCAGGCAACCATGGTGGACCGCCGACAGCCCTGCCCAGTAAGAGGTTTCGCTGGTGCACGGCTTGTTCCGGCTCGCTGAGCCGAACCTTGCTCATGGCCCCCATCCCGGTATTGACCCCGTAGACGGGATCACCGGCGCGCAGAGCCGACAGTACGGCGTACCGGGTGGTTCTCAGACGCTCGAGCAAGTCGGGTGAGAGCTCGATCGGCAAGGTATCGAGGGTCAGGTCTTCGGGTCGGGCGATCAGCATGTCAGTGGAATCTGAGCATCGTGCCGACCTCGGCAGCCTCGGCCCGGCGCAGGATCAGGTGCGCGATCGCCACGTCCAGCAGGGAGAGTCCGCGATGCCAGAAGAGGTTGCGCTCGGCATCGTTCTCGCGGCCGGGTTTCTGCCCGGCCACGATCTGCCCGAGTTCGGCGTACAGGCTCTCGGGTGAGAGCCGGCCGGTGTCGACATGGCGCCGGAGGGCACCGAAACGCCCGGACTGCGCCTCGCGCCAGTCGTCGACGACCACTTTGTCCATCACGTCGAGGAGATCCAGCTCGACCGCGCTGATGGTGCCGTACGGGACGACGAAGGCGCCGGGTTTGACCGCAGCCGTGCGCAGCAAGGGTTCCGGCTCGTTCAGCCGGGTCGCCTCGACGATCACATCCGCGCCGTCGAACGCCTCCTCGGCCGTCGCGACCACCCGGACCGGCGTGGACAGTTCGGCGGAGAGCTCTGCCGCGAACTGCTCCCGCGACTCCGGCCGGCGCGACGTCACCCGGATTTCGTCGAGGTCGAACAGGTCGTCGAGCATGGTGACGTTCCACCACGCCGTACCGCGGGATCCCGCGTGACCGAGGATCTTGCTGTCCGGGCGAGCCAGGTGCCGCGCGCCGACCGTGGTCATCGCACCGGTCCGGGCCGCCGTGATCATGGTCGCGTCGAGAACAGCCAGCGGTACGCCGGTAGTCGGGTCGAAGAGGGTGGCCATCGCCAGCTCGCTCGGGAGCCCGACCTTGTAGTTTGGGACGAAGTCGCCAACGACCTTCACCCCGCTGACGCCGTGGTCACCGAGCCGGTTCAGGTGCCCGCGCAGGACGTTGAAGTGACCGATCCCACCGTTGTCGGGCTGCAGATGGACCCGCGGTTCGAAGCTCGTCTCGCCTTCGCCGTGATCGCGGACCGCCTCCTCCACCGCGTCGACGATCTCCGTCCGGGTCAACCCGAGCGAGTCGATCTCCGGCCCGGAAAGGAACCGCAACCAGATGCCCTCAGCCATCAAACCTCCACGTTGATCTCCTCCGCATCGTGCCAGGCGAGGGCAACTTTGGTCTCTTTCGGGGCCTTACGGTTCGACTTCGGTATCGCGCCCTCTTGCAGCACCTGATCGGCGTCCCGGGCGCTGTTACGTTCGGTGGACAGGAGAGGAGAAGCCACCATGAGCACGGAGATCGCGACCACGATCGGGCACTCGACGTCCGACAAGGTGGTGCTGTTCGGCGGACTGCCCTTAGCCGGCGCGGTGCTCGGGTTCTTCCTGCCCCGCATCGCCGATTGGGCCGCCGGAGAAGTGGGTTCCGTTCCAGGGCCCGCTCGAGCTGATCTCGACATGGGACAGCTGGTGGGTGGTCGTGATCTGTATGCGGTCGGCCTGCTCGCGGGCATCCTGCTGGCCGGGATGGCTCTGGAGGACACGCTCAAGGTGACGATCACGAACAGCGGGATCGAGTTCCTGAAGAACCAGAAGACCGTGCGGGTTCCGCGCGACCAGGTGGCCGTGGTCTTCCTGGACGGCCGGGAGATCGTCGTCCAGGATCCTTCGTCGCGGGAGCTGGCTCGCGAACGGCACGATCAGCTGAGAGCGACGCGAAGCAGATCCCGGTCGCGTTCCAGGCGCACGGGTATCGGTGGTCGGCGGCTGGTGATCCCGACGGCGACCGGTTTCGTCGCTGGGTCGAGGACGAACCAGACCTCCCGCCGGCGGTGAACGCCGTACTGCGGGCGCGCGCGAAGGCGTTCGACCAAGGCGACAAGGGCAAAGCCGATCTGAGGGAGCTCCGCGCAGAGATCGGCAAGCTCGGTTACGTCGTACGGGATGAGAACAGGAACCAGTATTGGCGTGCGGTCGCGCGTTAGTAGGCCGGGAGCGGTTCGCGGATCAAGAGTGGCAGTTTGGCGGCGGTGGCTTCGTCGGCGGGGGCGTAGACGACGAGGTGGGCGCTCTCCCCGTTCGGTTGCTGCCACAGGTTGGTCGCGAGCAGACGGAGCTCACCGATCTCCGGGTGGTCGTAGTGCTTGGTCGCGGTGGTCGGGGTCATCACCTCGTGGCGTTCCCACAGGTCGCTGAACTCGGCGGACTCGGTCTGTAACCGGTTCAGCAGGGCCTTCCACGCCGGATCGCCCAGCCCGGCCGTCATCGAGGCGCGGAACTTCGCCGCCATCACCCGCAGGGTCGCCTCGAGATCGACCATCGTCGCCCGGGTCTGCTCGTTGGTGAAGGCCAGCCAGATCATGTTGCGGTCCTCGGCCGGGATCTGGTCCAGGTCGCAGAACAGCCGGCCGAACGCACGGTTGTAGGCCAGTACGTCGAGGCGCCCGTTCTGCAGACTGGCCGGGTACGGCTCGAGCTGGGTGAGCATCAGCCGGATCGCGTCGGTGACCGGGCTGTAGCTGTTCGCCGGGGTCGGATCGACGGACCCGGCGAGCCGGAAGAGGTGGGTCCGCTCGGAGCGGTCCAGCCGCAGCGTCCGGGCGATCGCGTCGAGCACCTCGGCGGAGACCTGGATGTCGCGGGCCTGCTCGAGCCAGGTGTACCAGGTGACCCCGATCGCGGCGAGCTGCGCGACCTCCTCGCGCCGCAACCCCGGCGTACGGCGTCGGCGCCCGGCCGGCAGCCCGACGTCCTCCGGCGTGAGGCGCTCGCGGCGGCTGCGCAGGAAGGTGGCCAACTCGTCCCGGCGGGGGTGGTCGCTAACGTCCATGCCACCAGGATCGCACCGGCTCCAAACTGGTACCAGGTGGAATTTGTACCAGGATAAGGAGACTCTGGTCCAGGCTGGGCGGCGCCTGATCGTGGTACCCATGACCTCACAGCTCACCGCAACCACCCGGCCCGCCACCGCGGTCCCCACCGGGCATCTGAGCGCGATCGGCCTGTTGGCCCTCCTGCTGTCCGGAGCGCTGCCGATCCTCGACTTCTTCATCGTCAACGTCGCACTGCCCGCGATCGACACCGATCTCGCCGCCGGACCGGCCCTGCTCGAGCTGATCATCGCCGGCTACGGCGTCGCGTACGCCGTACTGCTGGTCGTCGGCGGTCGTCTCGGTGACGCCCTCGGCCGGCGCCGGATACTGCTGATCGGGATGGCCGCCTTCATCCTGACCTCGCTGGCCTGCGGTCTCGCGCCGACGGCCCTGGTGCTGGTCATCGCCCGAATCGCGCAGGGCGCTGCGGCCGCGATGCTGAATCCGCAGATCCTGGCGACCATCCAGACCGCGACCACGGCCGAGCGCCGCAACCGGGCCGTCGGCCTGTACGGCGCGATGGCGGGCCTGGCGATGGTGATCGGCCAGGTGCTCGGCGGTTTGCTGGTAGGAGCCGACCTCGCCGGATTCGGCTGGCGGACAGTGTTCCTGGTGAACGTGCCGATCGGCCTCGTGGCGTTGTGGCTGACTGCGCGAACCATGCCGAACACGCGTGCCGCCAAGCCTGCGCCGGTCGACCGGGCGGGGACGCTGTTGTTCAGCTTGATGCTGATTTTGCTGCTGATCCCGTTGAGTGAGGGGCGCGCCGCGGGCTGGCCGGTCTGGTCCTGGATCAGCCTCGCTGCCGTGCCGGTCGCCGCCTACCTGCTCATCCGGGTGGAGCGTTCCAAGGAATCGCGAGGAGTGCTTCCGCTCTTGCCTACAAGGCTTCTCGCCGTCCGCGCAGTACGGATCGGGTTGGTGCTGATCGTGCCGTTCTCGATCGGGTTCGGCGGGTTCATGTTCGTCTTCGCGATCGCGCTCCAGCAAGGACTCCACCTCGGGCCTGTCGAAGCAGGGCTCGCTCTGACGCCGTTTGCGGTCGGTCATCTGACGGCCTCGCTGGTCGGGCCGCGGCTGGTCAATCGCTTCGGCACGCGAGTGCTGATCGGCGGCGGTCTCACCCAGATCGCCGGACTCGCAGTACTGGCTTTCGTCGTACTGCGTGGCTGGGAGCACCTCACGCCGCTCATGCTGTTGCCGGGGATGGTGCTGACCGGGCTCGGCACCGGTAGTCAGCTCCCGGTGATGTTCCGGGTCGTGCTGTCCGGCGTACCGGGTGAGTTCGCGGGTGTCGGGAGCGGGTTGATGGTGACCATCCAGCAGTCGTCCCTCGCGGTCGGTGCCGCGCTGGTCGGGTCCGTCTTCCTGTCGCTCACGTCCGCGCTGCCCGGTTCCGGCGATGCGCTGGCCTGGACCATCGCGGTCATCGCCGCTCTGATCGCCGCGACCGGCGTCCTGGCGACCCGCGCGAAGCTCGCTGGGTGAGCCACGGCGTGCGCGAGTTGGACCAGGTGGGGACTATGGAAGCGTGATCACGGTTGAGCAGGCGAGGCGGTTGGTAAAGCCGGGGTGCTCTGGGTGCCGGGCGCCGGGGACCGGTTCGTGGTGCCCGACCGGGAGATGGACGACGACGTGTTCGTGGTCAGCGACATGACGGTCGAGGTGCACGACTATCCCGGCGGCAAGGTGATCGGGTTCAACGGGACCACCGAATGGGCGCTCGACAGCATCGAGCAGCGCGAGGTGATCTGGTTGCCGCGCGAGGAACAACTCCGCGCGCTGCTGGGACCCCGCTTCCGGAAGATGGAAGCTGTACCTGGGGGTTTCGCGGTCGAGACAGCCGAGGGCACCTACGTGTCGGCAGATGCTGGACAGGCTTATGCGGAGGCTCTACTGGATTGCTGGGCGACTGAAAAACAAAGAAGGCGGGGGTAGGGATGGATCTGCTGGGCGGCAGAGGAGTTCAGATTGACGGCCGGTCGGGTAGGGGTTCGGGGCCCTCAGCCCTCATCCCTACCGGACCGGCCGTCCCTGGTGGCACATCCTCCTTCCAGTCTTAGTCGGGCTACCTGGTTCAGGAAATCAGCGGATCAGGGCGTTGCGTAGCTCGGCGGCGCGGTGCGCGATGCGCTCCCGGGAACCGGCGGCGAACCGGTGCAGCTGAGTGTCGAGGACCGCGGTGGCCTGCAGATGCGTGACATCCAGGAGCTTACGCACCCGGCGTACGGCGGTATCGCGGTCGGGCGCTCCGGCGATCGCGTCGAGCACCTCGGACCGCCGGTCGAAGGCACGCAGCAGGCCTTCGTAGATCTCCAGCTGCGTGTACGCCGACCGGTCCGGCTCGATCGCTCCGGGGTGCACGACTCGATCGTCTCCCTTCACGGCGGCGTGGTCGAGTCCTGCACCGCGAACCACCTGCCGCCACAGCGCCGGTACTACGGGCCGGCGTGTCCCGGTGGATCGACGGGTGATCATCGGGGCATATGTCGTCATCTGTCTGCGCTCCTGGTGATTTGTCTGGCGGGTGCGATCTGGGTCGGGGTGGTGCTCCGCCCGGCGGTCGTCGGGATCCCGGTGGTAGTCACCGGGATCAGCCGCCTCGGCGGCGCCGCTGACCTGCAGCGCCGGGCAGCGGTTGCCGGGGGTGGTGAGCGCCTAAAGTGCCAGGGCTCGTTGTCGTAGCGGCGGCAGAGTCCGTACCGCCAGCCGTTCTTCTCCAGCCAGGCCATCGCGGTCCGCGGGCCGATGTCGACGGCTCTGCCCTTGACGTGCGCGGACTTCTCCGGCGGCAGCACCCACTTGATCGCTTCGCGGTACGAGCCGTACTTCACGATCGCCTCCTTCAGCAGCTGGTTCTGCTTGGCGACGCTGCGCCGCCCGGAGGTGATGCTGATCGTGATCCCGTCCTGCTTCGCGGCCGCGGTCGCCTTGCGGAGGCGGGTCCGGAGCTTCGGGGTGAGGCCGAGATCGCTCTCCTCGGCGTACTTCGTACCGGTCGTCTTCGGCGCGACCGTGGGCTTCGGCTTTGTCGGCTTGTGGGTCGGCTTCTGCGTCGGCTTCGGGGTGGGTGGCAGGGTGGCGCTGGTCTTGACCGCGGGCGGTTTGTTGCCAGCGGCACCGGATCCGGCGACGACCGGCTGCTTGTCCGCGGCCGAGTCGCCGGCGAACAGGTCACCGACCTGGGACGGCCAGATCAGCAGCGACCCCACCGCGAGCACCGCGACAGCAGCTCCGATCACGGACAGCAACCGGGCTCGCTGCGTGGACGTGGAGCGCGGCGGCAGCTCGTTGGTCATGGGGTACAGCCTCTCGGTTCAGCACGGTCGCCACATCGGTCCCAGGGACCGTCCTCA
>CAVUFT010000021.1:0-87721 GCA_963740725.1 uncultured Actinomycetota bacterium | reverse complement strand
GGACAAGCTCGCCCTGCTGAGCGAACTGCACCGGGTCCTGAAGCCGTCGGGCCGACTCGGTCTCCTGGTGCTGGTCGCGCAGGCGGCGGAGCTGGACGACGTACCGGAGGGCAATTCATTTCCCACGCAGGCCGAGCTGGTCGCAGTACTGGACAAGGCAGGCTTCGCACTTGAGGAGCAGGTGGACGACCCGGGCGACACGCCGGCCTCGTGGACCCGGCGTACCGAGCGTGTAGATGCCTTGATCCGCGAGCGGCACGGGCATGGAGAAGGCTTACCGACAGGAGCAACAGCAGCAGGAGCAGCTCGGTCGGCTGTTGTCCACCGGCCAGGTCAGCTCTCAATTGCTGTGTGTTCGGGCGAATCGAGGTTGGGCTTGGAGGCGTTGGTACTGATGGTTGGGTGCGTGTTGCTGAGAGATATCGGGTTGGTCATCCCTAGGTCGCGGTGGGATGGGTGAGGTTTTCCATGCCATCGATGAACAACTGGGGCGGCCGGTCGCGCTGAAGTTGATGCTGCCGTCCGGCGGTGATTCGACGTCTGCCGAGCGGTTCCGCCGGGAGGCGCGGGCCGCGGCGAGGCTCAGCAACCCGCATGTGGTCGCCGTGTACGACTTCGGGCAGCAGGGCGATCAGTTCTTCTTGGTGATGGAGCTCGTCGAAGGGCGCACGGTTGCCGCCGAGATTGCCGAGCGTGGGTCGCTACCGAAGGACCGCGCGATCGAGATCATCGAGCAGAGTGCTGCGGGTCTGGCGGCGGCGCATCAGCAGGACGTCGTACACCGTGATGTGAAGCCGGGGAACCTGCTGTTGACGCCCGAAGGCTTGGTGAAGGTGGCGGACTTCGGGATCGCCCATCTTGCGGGTGACGGCGCGACTACGCTGACGGCGCCCGACCAGATCATCGGCAGCACGCGCTATCTGGCGCCGGAGCGGGCGCGGGGTGGACAGGCCGGCAAGCCTGCGGACGTCTACGCGTTGGGCTGCGTGCTCTACGAGCTGGTCACGGGGCAGCCGCCGTTCTCGGGCGAGCACCCGGCAGCGATCCTCTACCAGCACGTCGACGCCCAACCGGCACCCCCGAGCACGACCCACCCCGAACTCGCCGGCGCCTTCGAGACAGTCCTCCTCCAGATGCTCGCCAAGGAACCGGCGGACCGCCCGACCGCCGCCGAGATCTCATCCGGCGCCCTCCGCGCACCATCGTCCCAGGCCCGAACGACGGCTCGCTCCCCGTCGACGCCCCAACTACGGCCGGGCGCCCGCGCTCCTGGATGCCACCGCACCTATCGATCAGCCTCGATCAGCAGCTGATCGGTCAAAACGCCAGGTCTGGCTAGCCGCCGGAGTCGCCGTCCTGGCAGCCGCCGCGGCGACGACCGCAGTACTCCTCCTGAACAACAACGGCCCGAACCTCCCGTCGACCAACGACGTAGGCCCCAAGCCGGGCGTCACCTCCAGTACGCCGAACGCGGGTCCCGTCACCGCGCCCACCCGAGGCCAAACCACCGGCGGCACAACTCAAACCACCCAGAGCCCCACCCCGACCCCGTCGCCGAGTGTCTCGCCAACACCTTCCCCGACCCCGTCCCCAACGCCGTCGACCACCAGCCCTTCACCAAGCCCGTCGCCGACCCCGACGCGAACCAAGCCCACCCCGTCGCCAACGCCAACCACCACACAACCGGACCCGACAACCACCCCACCACCCACCAGCCCGTCACCAGGCACCCTGTAGTAGTGCTGGGCGCCTCAGGTGAACGAGCTGGCGGCTACCGGTGAGGCTAGTCGCGGGGGAGTTGCTCGTTGGGGTCCTCGTCCGGGTCGATCTCGGGCTCGGGGTACGGGTTGATATCCGGGTCGTCCGGCTGCCCGGGGACCCGATCAGGGTCGGTCGGATCCGGCAGCGGCGGGACCGGTGGCATCGGAGTGGTACTCATCATCAATACCTCCTCGGAGTGTCCCGCTAGTCGGGACGTCCTCCCACCCGGTACCCGCCGCGGTCCGTCGTAGTCGCAGCTTTTTTTTTTTTTTTTTTTTTTTTTTTTTTTTTTTTTTTTTTTTTTTTTTTTTTTTTTTTTTTTTTTTTTTTTTTTTTTTTTTTTTTTAAAAAAAAAAAAAAAAAAAAAAAAAAAAAAAAAAAAAAAAAAAAAAAAAAAAAAAAAAAAAAAAAAAAAAAAAAAAAAAAAAAAAAAAAGACGCTCAGGCCCGCCGGTTCGCCGAAGGCACCGCCGGGCCGACGCAGGGCCATGCAACAGTCAGTCGCAGGTGTCGCAGATGTTGTTGGCGGGGGTCTGGAGGTTGCAGCGGGGGCATTTGTTGATCGGGCGCTCGGCGATGGCGGCCTTGCGGGCCCGGGCGCGTGCGGCGGCGAGCTTCGGGGGGATCATCGCGCTGCCGCCGTCGGCCGGCAGACCGGTTGCCTCGAAGTGGCGGTAGGTGGCGAGGCGCTCGTGCGAGGCGTGTGCGTCCGGATCGGCGGGCGTCGTACCGGTGGCCGCACCCACGATCGCGGCGTACCCGTCGAAGACGCTCTCGTCGGGGTTGACGCAGAGCGCCGACAGCATCGGCTCGCCCCGCCGCAGGCTCTCCGCGGAGACCTCGGCGAGGACGCCGCCGATCCACTGCCGGGTCGGCTGCTTGGTGCGGAGACCGGTCAGGTCCTGTACGCCGGTCGCGATGTCCTTGTGCTGCACCAGCGCCTGGTACTTCCGGGCCGCGACGAGCAGCATCTCGCGAGCCGCACCGGCCCACTCGATCCGGGCGGCGGCGACGCCGACGTCGGACACATCGCGGTCCGCTACGTCGGGCAGTTCGTGGTCAGGGGCGGCGAGATCGAGAGTGGACACCCGCAGACCCTAAGGGCTCACCCGCCGTCAACGAAAACCGCCGCCTCAATCCGGTGGTTCGGCCGGCCGGAAGGTGACCTCGATCGTCTCGGCGGCCTTGTGGCGCTGGGCCTGGGCGTACATCGCGTAGGCGCGGTGGTCGGCCGGCGTCAGGTCGGTCGCGGAGTCGGTGAACAGGGCGAGCAGCGAGCGGGGGAAGAGGCGGTGGGCGATCACCGCGTTCAGCTCGGCGCCGATCACGCCGATCACCGCCGCGGCGTAGATGATCCCGATCAAACCGAGGGTCAGCGCGAAGACGCTGTTCACCTCGCTCGCCTTGGCCAGGACGTCGCTGACGTACAGGCCGCCGAGTCGTTCGAGCAGATGCCAGCCGACCGCGGTGAAGAACGCGCCCGGAACCATCCGGAGGATGTGCGGCCGAGGCCGTCTTCCCGGGCGCAGGCACAGGGTCAGCATCGCGGTCAGCACGAATACCGACCCGATCGAGACGATCCATCCCAGGCCGTCGTCGATCACGTCGCCGGCCAGGACGGTCACGGTGGCGAAGCTGAGGACGACGAGACCGGCCAGCGTCAGCAGCGCACCCGATCGCAGCCGGCCGCGGAACGGGTTGGGGCGGCCGTTGCGAGGAACTCCCCAGGTCACGTTGACCGCGTTCTGTACCGCCTGCCCCAACCCGATCAGGCCGTACAGCGCGGCGAGCGCGCCCACGATGACGGCCGGCGTACTGCCCTGCAGACCCTGCGGAGTCGCCAGCTGGGTGCCGACGATCGGGAATTCCTTCAGCGCCGACTCCAGCACAGCCTTCTGCAGATCCTTGTTCCCCTGCAGCACGAACCCGAGCACCGAGGAGGAGATCAGCAGCATCGGGAAGATCGCGGCGAAGGCGTAGTACGTGATGATGACCGCGAGATAGCTGCCCTGGTCGTCGAAGAACTTGTACACGACAGCCAGCGGAAACCCGAGCACTCGATGCCGGCGCTGAAACCGGTCCACCCGGCCCCCGAAGCTACTCACGCGCTAACGGTACGGCCAGAGTGCCCCTGGGCCAGGTAAGCCCTCCGCTCTCCGCGAGGGCGGAGGGCTCACCTGGTGGTTGTCAGAGGCCGGAACACTGGCCTGACTTCGGGCCGGCTACGGCGTTGGGGTGGCCGGCATTGGTCGGGGCGGGGGAGTTGCCGCTGCAGGTCAGCGGGCCGCTGATGTGGTTCCCGGAGACGATCGTCGAGCCGCTGTTGTTCCGTACTGCGAGGGGACCGGCGATGGTGCTGCCGTCGATCGTCACCTGACCGGTCGAACCGGTGACGGTCACCGGGCCCTTGATCGTCGCGGGCGCGCACTCGCCGTTGCCGAGCCAGGTCCGGGTTGCACCTGTCACGGTCACCGGTCCCGAGACCGTCGTGCCGCAGAGCAGAAGGCTTCCGTACGCCGTGACCGGGCCGCGGAACTCTGACCCGGATGCGGAGAGGCCGGCGCCAGCAGCGACGGTCACCGGTCCCGAGACAGTCGCGCCGTCGAAGCACGCGACGCCCGAGGAGACGGTCAACGGGCCCTGGTGCGTCCCGGTGAGCATCGTCGTACAGGCTGGGACGCCGGTCGCCACGAACGGTACAACCGTCGAAGCACCTTGGCGGGTGTAGGTGACGGTCCCGTGGTAGGTCCCGTCGGCCGGGTAGGTGTGGCTGCCGTTGACGGTCATGAGGCTTCGGCCCTGACGTTGGCTCGCCACGTAGTCGCGGGCTGCGATCACCCCGGCCGCCGTCGGTGAACCGTCGCCCCAGTCGATCGTGGCGGTGTACTCACCCGGCGGGGTCGAGCCGGCGGCCAGGCGTCCCAGCGGTGCATCGGTGACAGTTCTGTCCACACCGAAACGGGCGATGGCGCCCATTGCCGATGGGCTCCAGGTGACCTGTGCGATGGACCCGTAATTCACGCCTGCGAAGGCCCAGCGAGGTCCAGCAACGCTGAGCCGCTGGCGATAGGCGTCGTAGTCCTGGGTCAGCACCTTGGGCGACCAGGCCTTCTCCAGGATCCCGGCCAGCCGCGGGAAGACCATGAACTCGTTGTTGGCCAGTCCACGCATCTGCTCGCCCCAGATCGGCGCCTCGATGCCGATGATGTCCTCGGCCTTCGGCCCGCCGTACGCCGGTTGCGCCCAGACCGAACGGTATTTCTCGTACACCCACTCCGGGTCCCACGTGTAGGCCTTGTCGAGCTCGGTGCGCGGCGTGCGGCCCGGCGACCCGTCGTACCCGAAGTCGAGGTAGGCGTTCCACTCCGGGGTGGTGATGACGCTGCGGTGCTGGTTGAACCACTCGGGCTTGATCAGCGGCGGGCCACCGCCGGTGTAGTCGGACCAGTAGTGGTTGATGGACGTCGAGCCGGGCGCGTAGCCCTCGAGTGCGGGGTTCCAGCCCATCAGTCGCTTGCCGGCGCCGTCGACGATGCTCTCCATCTGGCCGATCCACCACTTGTAGTCCTCGTGCGGCATGCCGATGGCTTCGTCGCCGCCGATGTGGATGATCGGTGCGGGAGAGATTGCGGCGAGCTGTGCGATCGCGTCCCGCCAGAAGGCGAGGGCGCGCTCGCTCGCGGGGTCGTTCGGGTTGGTGCAGAAGCGGTCGACCTGGGTCTGGCCCTGGCAACCCATGACAGCGACACCGCCGAGGGATCTGACCGCCGCATTGGCGTGGGCCGGGCCCTCGAGTTCGGGAACGATCTCGATGAATCGGTCGGCGGCGTACTTGACCAGACCCTTGAAGTCCTCTTGTGTGTAGAAGCCCGCGATACAGGCCGCGCCGTTGCACCCGGTGCCGTCCAGCGCTGGGTAGCCCTTGATCTCCAGGCGCCAGGACTGGGAGTCGCTCAGGTGCAGGTGCAGCCGGTTGCCCTTGAGCGCCGCCAGTTGGTCGATCATGGACCGGATCTCGGCGACGGTCAGGAAGTTGCGGGCAGGATCGAGCTGCAGCCCGCGATGCGGATAGCGCGGGTAGTCGAGGACCGTGATCGGCTGTGCCGTCCAGGGCCCTACCCCGGCGACCTGGGAGTTGATTGCTGCGGGCAACAACTGCCGCAGGCTCTCGAAGCCGTTGAACAGGCCGTGTGCCTGCGGCGCGACGATCTTGGCGCCCGCACTCGAGACGCTCAGCTCGTAGCCCTCGTCGGCGTTGACCGCTGGAAGACCGGCCACCGACCCCAGGGTCAGTGCGATGTCGTCCTCTGTTGCGGAACCTGTCGCGACCGGGATGACGAACCCGGTGGCGGGTCGCAGATAGCCGGCGAGGACCTCGGCGGTGGCGGTCAACGCGCTGCTGGAAACGACGATCCTGGACTTGCCCGTGAGCTGCCACGGCGTACCGGTGCCGGGCGTCTGCTGCACCGGCACGGGAATGATCTGACCGACGACCGGCGGCGGCTTGGGGCCGGACCAGAGCTCGAACTCGTTGAGCGTGTAGCCGACGGTGGAGGTCGTGGCCAGGCCTTGCATCCGGACACAGGTGACCGGGTCCTGCCGATCGATGACCTGGGAATCCTTGTCGGCCGGATTCACCACGTGCGCGACCGTCGACCAGGTCTGGCAGTCGGTGTCCGTCGAGACCTGCAGTTCGTACTCCGACGGCTTGGCCGGCGAGGTCCAGCGGCTGAACACCTCGTAGACCGGAGCAGGCGTCGCCAGCTTGACCTGGAACCAGTCCTGGGCCGGGTCGTACCCGTTGCCGTAGTTCGAGGTCCAGCCGTTGTGCACGAACACGTCGGTCGCGTTGGCCGGCGCGTACGTCGCGGCCGGCGCCGTCGTCCGTTGCGACTTCGCGGACGCGACCGCGCCCGGCAGCAAGGCGAGGTTGACACTCTCGGCGGCCTCAGCGGCCGTCTTCGATGCGCCCGCGGAAGCCTGTCCCACACCCAGCGGAACCAGAACGGCCACCACAAGCCCACCAACAGTCAGGGCGGAGATTCTCACGTCACTCCTTACCGATGCAGGGCGGTCGCACACAGCCCCGACGAGCCCGCGTCAACAATTTTCGCGCCCACCCCAACTGGTGCAATACCAACCGAGGTCCTGTTCGACAGCGAACTACGGTGGTGCCGGTGCGGTGCGAGAAGAACTTGGAGAAGTTGGCGGCGTCGTCGAAGCCGAGGCGCTCGGAGATCTCGACGATCGGTACGGTTTCGTGGATCAGCAGGCGTTTGGCTTCGAGGATGACGTGACGGTCGATGAGCTCCTTGGCCGTGGTCCCGCGTGGGTCCGGGCGAGCCGGTTCAGGGTGCGCTCGGAGTAGCCGAGACGCCGGGCATCAGCGGCAACGCTGCGTTCCCGGTGAACGACCTCTCGATCTCCTCCTCGAACCAGCTGAAGACCTTGTTCCGGAACCTGAGCGGACTACTGCCCGCCGGGCCGCTCCCTGCCAGCACGAGAAGTGTCGTCAGTACTGCGTGCGCGAGCGCCTGATCTCGCGCTTCCGGGTCGAGGGCGACCGGGCCTCGCAGCCGTAGCGCGCTCTCGGCCGTCGCTCTGAACGATTCGTCGAGCAGGCTGCCGGGCATGTCAGAGCCCGGCACCTGTCGCAGGATCGCTGCGCGAGCTCAGGCCTTGACAGCGACCTGGTCGGCACGGCGTACGGCGAAGCGGCAACGACCTCAGCTGCCGAGTACGACTTCCGGCGGGCCCGGTCGCTCGGCGTATCCAGCTTTCCCACCGTGCTCGTCCACCTGCCGGGTGGCCGGCTCGGCCATCTCGGCGGACCGACGAGCACCGCAGCCCAACTCGGCACAGCTCTCGCCGACTTCCAGCAACTCGCCACCCTCTCATCGAAGGAACAGACAATGTCTGACCTGAACTACACCGTCCTCGACTTCGCGGACTCCTCCCTGAACAAGACCTCGGTCCTGGTGACCGGCGAGCACGACGCTGTTGTCGTCGATGCCGCTTTCACCCGCGCCGACGGTCACCGCATCGTCGCCGCCGTCCTGGACGCGGGCAAGACACTGCGAACGGTGGTCGTGAGCGGTGGCGACCCGGACTTCTACTTCGGTGCCGAAGTCATCGCCGACGCATTTCCCGAGGCGGCTTTCGTCGCTCCGGCCGACGTGATCGAACACATCGCCCACAGCTACGAAGGCAAGCTCGAGGCCTGGGCACATTCGACGGGCTGCACGTGTGGACCGCCGACAGCCCGACCCCGGCCGACCGCGCTGACTGGCTCACGGCTCTCGACACTCTCGAGTCGCTCGAGCCCACCTTCGTGGTCGCCGGACACCGTGCGACCGGCGCGCCGACCGACCTGTCCGCGATCCACCACACCCCGCGGCTACCTCCGCCTCTTCGAGGAGACCGTCGCCGCGGCGGCCGACGCCGCTCAGGCCACGGAGAAGCTGCTCGCCGCCTACCCGGATGCCGGGCTGGTCATTGCCGCCGAGCTGGGCACCAAGGTCGCCAAGGGAGAACTGACATGGGGCTGATCGACGCCACCGGCAGCGCGCCGGCGGACGTCGTACGCCGCCAGTACCTCGCATCGGCCGCTGGTGATCTGGAAGCACTCCGCGCAACCTTGGCCCCCGACGTGGAGTGGACCGAGATGGCGGGCTTTCCCCTCGCGGGCACCTACCGGACGCCGGCAGGTGTCACCGCCGGCGTCATGGAGCAACTCGCCAAGGAGTGGGCCAACTGGGTCGCTCACGACGACACCTACATCGTCGACGGCGAGAACGTCGTCGTCCTGGCCCGCTACACCGCGGAGAATCTGGCCACTGACGCATCAGTCGAGTGGGGCGGGGGATTCGGCGTGGGGGATGAGGAGGGTGGGGTGGCCGGTGCCGTTGGCGGGGGTGGTCCAGATGTCGGCGTCGGCGGGGCCGTGGGGGAGGGCGTAGGCGATGGTGGCGGGGTCCAGCCAGGTTGGCTGGTCGTCGACGGAGCGGGTTTCTGCCAAGGGGGTTCTGGCGCCGGTGGTCAGGTTGAGGACGGTGAGGCGCCAGCCCTTGGTGGGGTTGGCGTCGATGGCGGACTTGAAGGCGATCTGGTGGCCGTCGGGGGAGAGGGACGGGCATTCGACGTTCTCGGCGATGGTGTGCACGGTCTTGGCGGCGATGTCGCCTTCGACCAGGTAGCGGTGGCCGGCGGTGGACATGGTCGCGTAGAAGTGGTTGTCGTCGGCGGTGAAGGTGATCCCCCAGAAGTTGAGGTCGGCGGCCTGATAGGGATGGCCGTTCAGGGTCACCGACAGGAACTCCAGCGAGTCGACCATGTCTTGCGTCTGAAGGTCGATCAGTCCGGCGCGGGTGGAGAACCGGCCTTTGTTGTAGGAGTCGCCGGCGACGAACACGGTCCATGCAGCCATGCGACCGTCCGCCGAGACTCGGGTGCGGTTCGGTACGCCGACTAGCGGGATCGCCTTCTGGACTTGAAGATTCTTGTCCAGGAACGCGATCTGGTACGTCGCCAGCGCCCCGTCCTGCCGCAAACACGTGCCGGTGCCGCCGGCCGCATAGACCCGCAAGCAGGTCAACCCCGACACAGAACGGGGGCCGCTTGGGTCGTCCTTGGCGACCAAGGCGAGACGTCCCCTGCTATCTGGCGCCGTACTACGGAACATGATGCGCGGACCGGTCAGGCTCAGCCCGTCGGCGGCCACCGGCGTACGGTCAACCGCGGTGAAGATGCTGTAGGTGACCGCGACCCCGGCCAGCAGGATGGCTCCGAGGATCGCGACGAGGAGTCGTCGCGTCATGATGGCTCCCTGGAGATCCCGCGGAGCAGCAGGGCGATCAGGAATGCGGCTGCAACGGCCAGAACAGCGGCGATCCGGCTTGCGCTCGCCGGGCCCCACAGCTCCAGGCCACCCGAAAAGGATCGACGATCCGACATACGACAGTGCCTGGCCGGTCTGGATCAGCGCGATCCCCGTAGTACGGAAGGCTTCAGGAAGCAGGGGCCCGGCCAAGGCCATCAGTACGCCGTCCGTGGATGCGTAGAAGAGGCCGTAGAGACCCAGTACTACGACCAGCAACGGCCAACCGCCCAACGGTCCGAACAGCAGCAGATACACCAGCACCAGCGCGGTGTAGCCGCCGAGGACGACCTTCAGCCGACCGATCTTGTCTGCGAGCACACCCAGAGGAGCAGCGAGCAGTAGATACGACAGATTGGTTCCTACGGCCAGCAAGGGAAACCAGCCGATGCTGAGGTCTTCTCGTCGCTGCAGGAGCAGGTAGACGAAGCCGTCGCCGATGGTCACCATCCCGGCGACGCACGCGGCGAGCACCAACCGTCGTACAGGCCTTCGACGCAGAAGATCACGAAGCACCGAGGGAGCGACAGTGTTCTTCGGCGGCTGTTTGTCGCGGTGGTCGCGCACGAAGAGCACCAGGAGCAGTACGCCGAACGCCGCGATGCAGAAGCTGGCGACGAAGACCGCGTCGTACGCCTGCGCAGTCGCAGCCAAGATGCCGACAGCAACCAACGGCCCGGCGAACGCCCCGATCGTGTCCATCATCCGATGCACCCCGAAGGCGCGACCGTAATGCTGCGGCGGCGTCGACAGCGTGATCAGCGCGTCGCGCGGAGCCGTCCGGAGGCCTTTGCCGGTGCGATCGAACGCGATCACCGCGCCGATCGCACCGACCGAACTCCCGGCGGCGAGCAGTCCGAGCTTCGCCACCGCCGAGAGTCCGTAACCGAACCCTGCAACGGCTTTCCGACGCTGCGACCGGTCCGCGACGTACCCGCCGACGAGCCGCAGCAGCGCGGTCGCGCCGGTGTACGTGCCGTCGACCACGCCGTACAGAGCAGGGCTCAGGTGCAGGCCGATCATCAGGTACACCGGCAGGATCGCGGTCACCATCTCCGACGAGATATCGGTGACCAGGCTGACGGCACCGAGTGCGAAGACGTTGCCGCTGACCAGGAACAAGGCACGGCCGCGCGCGTCTCGAGGGCGGTCGATCGTGGACAAGTACACCGGCGTCGCCTCCAGGGCGGGAGGAGGTCAGTTCCAGACGTTGGTGATCTCCGCTGCCGAATTCAGGTGAGGCAAGCCGTACGAACTCTCGATGGTGCTGAGCACGTTGTAGTGGTTGATCTGGTTGGAGAACGTGCCGACCTGGGTGTGCGCGCCGACGAATGCCGTGAAGATGTGGTTCGAAGAACTGCCGTTGTCCTCGTCGAAGGTGATCACGAGCAGGCTGTTGTGCGTCTTCGCCCAGGTCGCGTACGCCGTGAGGTTGTTCTTCAGCCAGGTGTCGCCGGTGCCGACCGAGCAGTCGTGCATGTCGTTGCACATGTTCGGAGTCACGAACGAGACGGTCGGCAGGGTGGAGTAGTTCGCCGAGCTCGGGAAGGTGCTGTAGCGGAGGTTGCTCGCCGCCGGCACGTTGCTGAAGTCGACCCAGCTGTTGTGCTTGCGCCGGTAAGTGCCGCTCGAACAGCCCGTGTAGCCGTCCGAGGGCATGCTCTCGGAGTACCCCTTGAAGGTCTTCCCGGCCGCGATCAGCTGCTTGCCGAGGTTGTCGCCGCTGTACGTGTGCGGGCAACTGTCGTCGGTCAGGCCCTGCGTCGAGCCGGAGAAGATCGCCAGGTAGTTCGGCTGGCTCGGGTGCGTGACGCCGTACGCCTGGGTGAACTTCGCACCCTGACCGGCCAGGCTGTTGAAGGTCGGCGCACTGGAGCTGCCGTTGATCTGCGAATAGGCGTGATTCTCGAACATCACCAGGACGATGTGGTCGAACGCCGGCACTGCCGCCACTGCTTGCGCACTGGTCGACCTGCCCGCGATCGCCACGACCGATGCGGCGACAACCGCCACCGCTACAGCAATCCCCGCAACGCGTTTCCGGATCACGACGCCTCCTCACTGGATCGCCCTGGCGGCCCCAGGACCGTCACCTATCGTGGGAGTGACGGCCCTTCATCACCAGTCCCAGCAGATGTGCGAAAGGTGAACAGACCGTCACTTCCCGACGACGTTGAGTGAGACTACCCTCAGTTGTACGTTGCCGTCACGTGGTAGACCCGGCCGCCCCAGCCGTCGTCGGGGAACGAGTCGGCGATCCGGACATAGCCGGCCTTGTCGGGTCCGAGGTAGGGCGTGAGGTCGAACGTCCTCGCGGCCTTGTTCTCCCCGTCGTGGATCTGCTGCGTCTCGGTCGCGACCGTGGTCCACTGCTGCCCGTCACCACTGACCTGTACGACGTACTCGTTGTCGATCGTGATTGTCGCGGCAGCCGTCGTGGTTCCAGCCGGGAACGGGAAGCGGTAGACGAAGTACGAATGCCCGTCGGCGAACCGGTTCTGCACCCCGTTGCTCTGCGACCCGTCCGCATCCCACAGCCACGGCGTCTCGGCCGCCGTGCCGGTGTCGAAGTCGGCGGTGTGCGTGACGAGCATGTCGGACCGGGTACTGAATGACAGTTGCGATCCGGACGTCGCCGTCGCAGTCACCGAGTAGCGGCCGTCCGGCGTACCGGCTGGAATCGTCACGTCGAGCTGCACTGACGAGTGCACCGGTACTGCGTTGCCGTGCGGGCGGAGGGTCACGTTCGAGCGCGTCGGGGTGACGATCCAACCGGACGGTGCGGCTGCCTTCACGGTGACCTGGAGCGGCTCGTATCCCGTCGCCTGCAGCTGGACGGTCAGCTTGACGTGGGTTGCGGCGCCGGTCGCCGGCATCACCACCGGCAGGGCCGGATTGGTTGTCGCGGACAACGAGCTGGTCGGCGGCGTGGCCGGTACGGCGGCGATGAGCGCGCTGAGGGCACTGGCCTGGGTGCGCCAGTCGAAGACGTTCGGCGTCGGCACCGGACCATCGCTCGCCCAGCCGGTCGGCCGCGTCCCGGTCGTCGTTCCAGACCTTGGCGGCCTGCTGCGTCGACGAAGTCGGTATAGCGCGGGTCACGGGTGGTGTCCGCGGCATCCATGAGGTAGCGCATGAAGACGCCCTTGAACTGCTTGCCGTTGTCGTCGCAGGTGCGGCCAGGGCGTCGCACTACTCGGTGAGCACCCCGTCGGTGACGGCGCCGGGAGCGATGCGGCGTCGGCCAGCCGTCGTCCGCGGCGAGCAGCTCCGGGTCGCCGAGTCGCCCGCCACAGCTCGAGGCCGCCGCCGATGGCGAGGCCCTGGTTGTAGCTCCAGACCGTGGAGCCGTTGTTCTGCGCACTCGTCGGTCAAGCCGTCGTTGACCAGACCGTCGGCGTTGATCATCCCGCTGCCGCGTACCACTCCCAGGCCTCCTTGGCGCGGGCGAGCCAGAGCGGTGTCGCCGGGCAGCCGGTTGTGCAGCTCGGCGGTGAGACGTACCCATAGACCGTTGGTCACGGCGTTCTTGTAGGTGCGCTCCTCGTCCCACCAGATGCCGCCGCCGCAGGTGCTCGTGTCCCAGAAGCCCTAGTGCATGAACTCGCCGATGGTGGCGGCCATGTCGAGGTACTTCTGGTTCACCGGTCAGATCGTAGGCGGTACCAGTTCAGCCCCAAGCCCGGGTCGTCGATGGCTCGGCTGGTGAAGTTGCCGAGAGCTCGTCGGTGGACCGCTAGCCGGCCGGGAACGGGCCCTTGTTGGTCTCGAACTTCTTGTCCAGCTCGTCAGGTAGCTGCGGTTGCCGGTGCGGTTCATGTAGTCGCTGACCGTCTGGAACGCGACGGCGGAGTTCCACCACTCGACGGGAACCAGGCCTTGTCCGGGTCGTACGAGTCCATCAGCACCTCGGTGGCGACGCGGGCGCGTGCGGCGGGACCCGCCGGAGTTTGAGCGGCGTCGGCGGTTGGTGCGGCGGAGTGCGGCGGCAACCAGAATCGCTCCGGCCGCGCACAGGGTTCGGGCAGCACGATTCACGATCACGCTCCTCGATTGCTCGCTGCGGCTTGGCGGACCGAGGTTGGAAACGTTTCAGCCAGGTAACGAGCAGTATCGTCGTCGGAGCGGACAACGATGTCAATGGCTGCCCGCCGACGAAAACCAGGAGCCAGGCAGCGCTCTCACAACTAGGCTGCAAGTTCGTCCACGACGAGGAGGCCATGTGTTCCAACCGCTGCACGCTTCTGCGACTCGAGCCGTTGAGAAACTCCGCGATATCGGTGAACCACTCCCCGACGACCTCACCAGCCGGCTGACCAAGCTGCCCGATTCCGAGACCGACGCCGTACGATCCGCCCAGCTCGACGAGCTACTGCGCCCCCACGTCATCGCCAACGCGCGGATCGACGAGCAGGGCCTGACCACCAGTACGCCGGGAGCCGCAGCGCCGCGCCTGGTCCAGCACGGATGGCGCAGCTTCCTGGTCCGGATCGAGAACCCGCACCGGCTGCTGGGCGATCTGTCCGCACCCTCGAACCATGTCGTCGGCGGGATCGACTACCACAGCCACGCTTCGCGGATCACGCTGCCCGACACGTTGACGATCGTGCCGAGGATCGAGAAGAGCTGGCTGCAGGTGAAGCTCGCCGGTCCGACCGACGTGTCCGGCCTGGACGTCGAGTACAAGGTGATCAGCCTGTACAGCCGCGACGGCGGCAACCGCAGCGGTGAGCTGGCCTTCATCCTGGCAGTCGAGGAGCCGAACGAGAGCATCACCAGGCCGCCGATCCGCAAGGCCTGGCAGCGGATGGGTTTCGAGAACGGCCAGTACGAAGCGTCGTACGAATTCGACTGCCTGCCGGCCCGCGACATCCGGTTCGACATCCGCGAGCCTGACGGCAGCAGCTGCGTGGCGGCGCTCACCGTCCGCGACTCCCAACGCCGCGCGTACCCGTCGATGGCGATGCGGCTGGCGCCCGACATGTTCTTCCAGGATCAGGTGTACCGGGCCTCCGGCGAGGTCATCCCGCTCCCCGCCGGCCGGTACGAGGTCACCGCGTGGCGCGGACCGGATACCGGCGGTGACGACCGCGTCGAGGTCGACCTCGGCCGACTACCGCGCCGCTCACGATCGCAGCTCGATCGCTGGATCGATCCGGCCGCGCGCGGCTACTACTCCGGCGATCCGCACATCCACGGCGGCGGCTGCTCGCACTACAGCCAGCCGACCGAGGGCGTCACGCCGGAGACGATGATCCGGCACGTCCGCGGCGAGGCGACTCTGGGTGTCCAGCGTGCTCACCTGGGGGCCCTGTTACTACTACCAGAAGCAGTTCTTCACCGGCGGCCGATCAGCCCGCGCGCGCGAGCTGGAGTTTCCCGCGACCCAGGAGGCGCAGGGCATGACCTGGGAGCCGGCGACACCGATCGCGACGGCGAGAGCCTGCTCCGCTACGACGTCGAGATCTCCGGCTTCCCGTCCAGCCACTCCGGTCACCTGATCCTGCTCGGCCTCACCGACCAGGACTATCCGGGCACCAGTGATGGAGGACTGGCCGTCCTGGAACCTGCCGGTGCACGCGCTGGGTCACGCGCAGACGCGCTGGTCGGGTTCGCGCACTGCGGTCTCGGTCTCTCCGTCGGCACGCGACGAGCTGCCGAACTACGTCATCCCCGCGTTCCAGTCGATCGGCTCCAACGAGCTCATCGTCGACGTACCGCTCGGTGCCGCCGACTTCCATTGCGGCGCGGAGTTCGCGTCGCGGCCGAGCTGAACATCTGGTACCACCTGCTCAACACCGGCTTCCGGACGCTGATGCTCGGTGAGACCGACTACCCCTGCATCTACGACGACGGCCCCGGCTCGGCCGCACGTACGTCCAGCTGCCCGAGGCGCCGCAGGGCGAGCAGGCCCTGGAGGCATGGATCGGTGGGCTGCAGGAGGGTTCGTCGTACTTCGGCGACGGCCGCAGCCATGTCTACGACTTCGCCGTCGACGGAGACACCTCCCGGGAGCAGACGTCGATGCCGGGGACCGGTCCGGGTGACCGCGACGGTCGCAGCCTGGTTGCCGAGCAGCCACCCGCGGTGCCGTCGGCGGGTCGACCGGCCGCACCCGCACCCGTCGGCTGGCACCTCGAATGGGCCCGGATCGGCGAACCCGCACCGTCGCGGTCGAGGTGCTGGTGAACGGCATTCCGGCCGCGACCCAGGAGCTCGTTGCCGACGGCAACGAGCAGCAGATCGAGTTCGACGTCGACCTGGAGCGGTCGTCCTGGGTCGCGCTGCGGATCCTGCCCAGCGTGCACACCCAGCCGATCTTCGTCGAGATCGCCGGCCTCCCGATCCGGGCCTCGCGCCGCAGCGCGCAGTGGCTGCACGACTGGTCGACAAGCTGTGGAAGGTGAAGTCCGGCTTCATCCGGCAGGCCGAACGGGCGGAGGCGCGCGACGCGTACGACGCCGCCCAGGCCGTCTACCCGGCCCGTCGTGACGAAAGCGAGGTGGACTGATGCCCGGCGAACCCGCCGGCTGCTGCGGCCCGGCCGACACGACGGCCCCGTCTCCGTCACGATCAACCCCGAGGCACGGGTCAACGTCGCCCGGACCGCGAACCGGCTCGACAGCATTCCGCCCGGAGAGTGGCACGCGATCGAGTTCCCGATCGTCAACATCGGCTTCGTGACCGGCCAGCTGGTGATCGAGAGCGCTCCGGTCCCCGGCGTCGAACTCGACCTTCCGGTGCACGAGCTCACCGGCGAACCGCGCCAAGAAGGTGCCTTCCGGGTCCGCTTCGACGAACCGACGATCGTGGATGTCACCCTCACCTTCCGCGCCCTCGGTGCCCTCGGCGGCCTGGCCCTCCACAGCTCCCTGCATCTGATCCTTCGATCGCATCTCATTCCAACGCTGGTTTGTTCGCCGGGCGGCAACGAGGGGCCAAAGACCGGGGAAAACCTGCGCAGCAAGGCATTCCGGTCGCTCGGGTGGTGAGGGTACCTTCGCCTGATTACGGACTCGACGGCACCACACAGCCCGATTGACAACCTCTCCGAACGCTTCCTCGTCGCCCATGCAGAGCTTGTCGCCCGCCGCGGCGACGATCATGGGCGTGCAGGGGTACGACGACAACCTGCCCGACCGGTCGCCCGGTGGTTTCGACGCCCTGCTCGACCTGCACCGGACCACGATCGCGAGGCGAAGGCCGTCGGAGCCCAGATCGTCCCGGGAGGAGCATGGCGAAGGACGCGCTGCTGGAGCGGATCGAGCTCGAGGCCGAACGCTACGAGGCCGGTGTACCGCAGTACGAGCTGAACGGGATCTACTGCGTGCCGGTCGAGACCCGCTGGTCTTCGACCTGATGCCGACCGCGACCGATCAGGACTGGGAGAACCTCGGCAGCCGGCTGAACCAAACTCTACGACGCTCGACTTGGGTACCGCGAGACGCTGCTCCAGCAAGTGGCTGCCGGTCGGGTTTCGGCTGCGCGGCAGGTGAAGGTGCTGGCCGAGCGGATCGCCAGCAGACCGGCGCGGAGGGCGATGACTACTTCATCGGCCTGACCGCGAAGGCTCCCCGAGCGGCCGTGAAGGCGAGTGTCGAGGCGGCGCGGATCGCGGCTAGCAAGGCGGGGAGTTCGGCCAGTGGCTCATGACGACCTGCTGCCGCACGCGCCGAGCCGGGACGCGGTCGGCCGCGAGGTGTACCAACTCGCTTCCCGCAATCACATCGGCGCGACCCTCGATCATCGAGGGTCGCGCCGATGTGATTGCGGGAAGCGAGTTGGTACACCTCGCGGCCGACCGCGTCCCGGCTCGGCGCATGCGGCAGCAGGTCGGTGGTCAGCCACTGGCCGAACTCCCCGAACGCCTTGCTGGCCGCGATCGCCGCCGCCTCGACACTCGCCTTGACAGCTGATTCGGGCGCCTTCGCGGTCAGGCCGATGAAGTAGTCATCGCCCTCCGCGCCGGTCCAGCTGGCGATCCGCTCGGCCAGCACCTTCACCTGCCGCGCAGCCGACACCCGGCCGGCAGCGGCCTGCTGGAGCAGCGTCTCGCGGTACCCGTCGAGCGTCGTACCGACCTGGTTCAGCCGGCTGCCGAGGTTCTCCCAGTCCTGCTCGGTCGCGGTCGGCATCAGGTCGAAGACCGCGCGGATCTCGACCGGCACGCAGTAGATCCCGTTCAGCTCGTACTGCGGTACGCCGGCCTCGTAGCGCTCGGCCTCGAGTTCGATCCGCTCCAGCAGCGCATCCTTGGCCGTCTCCTCCCGGAACGAGGAGACCTCGACGGCCTTCGCCTCCGCGATCGTGGTGCGGTGCAGGTCGAGCAGCGCGTCGAAGCCGCCGGGCGACCGGTCCGGCAGCTTGTCGTCGTACCCCTGCACGCCCATGATCGTCGCCGCGGCGGGCGACAGCTCTGCATGGGCGACGAGGAAGCGTTCGGAGAGGTTGTCGATCGGGCTGTGTGGTGCCGTCGAGTCCGTCATCGGGCGACCGTACCCTCACCACCCGAGCGACCGGAATGCCTTGCTGCGCAGGTTTTCCCCGGTCTTTGGCCCCGCATTCCGGCCCGGCGAACTCAAACCAGCGTTGGAATGAGATGCGATCGAAGGATCAAATGCAGGGAGCTGTGGAGGGCCAGGCCGCCGAGGGCTCCGAGGGCGCGGAAGGTGAGGGTGACATCCACGATCGTCGGTTCGTCGAAGCGGACCCGGAACGCACCTTCCTGCCGCGGTACGCCGGTCAGCTCGTGCGCCGGAAGATCCAGTTCGACGCCCGGCACCGGGTCACTCTCGATCACCAGCAGGCCGGTCACGAAGCCCGTGTTGACGATCGGGAACTCGATCGCGTGCCACTCTCCGACCGGAAGGCTCTCCACCCGGTTCCCTGTCCGGGCCACGTTGACCCGTGCCTCCGGGTTGATCGTGACCGAGAGAGGGGCCGTCGTCTCGACCGGCCCGCAACACCCGGCCGGTTCGCCGTGCGCCATCAGTCCACCTCGCATTCGTCACGCCGTACCAAATAGGTCGCCTGTGCGGCGTCGTATGCTTCCCGCGCCTCCGACCGCTCAGCCTCCCGGATGAACCCGGACTTCGCCTTCCACAGCGCGTCGACCGAGTCATGCAACCACTGCGCGCTCCGCCGCGACGCCCGGATCGGCAGCCCGGCGATCTCCATGAAGATCGGCTGGGTATGAACACTGCGCAGGATCCGCAAAGCGATCCAGGACGACCGCTCCAGCTCGACGGCGAACTCGATCTCCTGCTCGTTGCCGTCCGCAACTAACTCCACAACCCCGGCCGGTACGCCGTTCACCAGCACCTCGACAGCCACGGTGCGGGTTCGCCCGATCCGCGATCGCTCGAGATGCCAGCCAACGGGTGCGGAGTACGCCGGTCGACCCGCCGACGGCAACGCGGGTGGCTCCTCGGGCAACCAGGCCGCGACCGTCGCGGTCACCCGGACCACTCCCCCGGCATCGACGGTCTGCTCCCGGGATGTGTCTCCGTCAACGGCGAAGTCGTAGACATGGCTGCGCCCGTCACCGAAGTACGACGAACCCTCCTGCAGCCCACCGAGCCAAGCCTCCAACGCCTGCTCACCCTGCGGCGCCTCGGGCAGCCGGACGTAAGTGCGCCCGACTCCCGGACCGTCGTCGTAGATGCAGGGATAGTCGGTCTCGCCGAGCATCAGCGTGCGGTAGCCGACATTCAGCAGGTGGTACCAGATATTCAATTCAGCGGCCGGAGCGAATTCCGCACCACACTGGAAGTCAGCGGCACCGAGCGGCACATCGACGATGATCTCGTTGGAGCCGATCGACTGGAACTCCGGGATGACGTAGTTCGGCAGCTCGTCGGTGCCGACCGAGAGACCGAGACCGCAGTGCGCATAGCCGACCAGCGCGTTCTGCGCGTGACCCCAGCGCATCACCGGCAGGTTCCACGACGGCCAGTCCTCGATCACCTTCGTGCCCGGGTAGTCCTGGTCCGTGAGCCCGAGCAGAATGACGTGACCCGGATGGCTGGACGGGAAGCCCGACACCTCCAGGTCGTACCGGAGCAGGCTCTCGCTGTCCCGGTCGGTGTCCTGCGGATCCCACGTCATGCCTTGCGCCTGCTGCATCGCGGGATACTCCAGCTCCGCGCGCGGGCTGATCGACACGCCACTGAAGAACTGCTTCTGGTGGTAGTAGCACGGTCCCCAGGTGAGCACGCTGCCCATCCAGAGCCCCTCGCCGCGAACGTGCCGGATCATCGTCTCCGGCGTGACGCCCTCGGACGGCACGCTGTAGTGCGAGCAACCGCCGGCATGGATATGCGGATCACCCGAGTAGTAGCCCCGAGCAGCAGGATCGGCCCAGCGATCGAGCTCGATCGCGACCGCGTCGGTCCCGTCCTCCACGTCGACCTCGACACGCACTTCCCGGTACTCCGGTCCGCGGCGCGCCGAGATCTCGTACCGACCGGCCGGGAGTGCGATCACCTCACCGGTCGCCCGGTAGACGTGTTCGTGGAAGAACATGTCCGGCGCCAGCCGCATCGCCTTCGACGGATACGCCCGCCGCTGCGAATCCAGGACGGTCAACGCCGCCACGGAACTGCTGCCATCAGGCTCCCGGACGTCGAACCGGATGTTCCGGGCCGCCAGACAGTCGAAATCGAACGTCGCGCCGTACTGGCGGCTCTCGAATCCCATCCGCTGGTAGGCCTTCCGGAACGGCGGCCGGGTCAGGCTCTCGGTCTCCTCCTCGACCGCCAGGACGAACGACAACTCGCCGCTGCGGGTGCCACCATCGCGGCTGTACAGGCTGATCACCTTGTACTCGACGTCCAGCCCGGAGATATCGGTCGGACCGGCGAGCTTCACCTGCAGCCAGCTGTTCTCGATCCGCGGTACGACGGTCAGCGTGTCGTGCAGCGTGATCCGCGCCGCGTGGCTGTGGTGGTCGACCATCCCGAGCACATGATTCGACGGCGCGGACAGGTCACCCAGCAACTGGTGTGGATTCGCGACCCGGACCAGGAAGCTTCGCCAGCCGTGCTGAACAAGTCGTGGCGACGCTGCACCCGGCGTCGTCGCGGTCAGGCCCTGCTCGTCGATCAGCACGTCGGCGAGAACGTAGGGGCGGAGGAGTTCTTCGACGTCGGCGGAATCGGTCAGCTCTGCCAGCCGGCCGGTCAGGTCTTCGGGGAGCGGTTCACCGATGTCACGGAGTTTTTCAACGGCTCTGGTCGCGGACGCCAGGAGTGGCTGGAACACAGGACCTCCTCGTCGTGGACGAACTTGCAGCCTAGTTGTGAGAGCGCTGCCTGGCTCCTGGTTTTCGTCGGCGGGCAGCCATTGACATCGTTGTCCGCTCCGACGACGATACTGCTCGTTACCTGGCTGAAACGTTTCCAACCTCGGTCCGCCAAGCCGCCACGAAGCAATCGAGGAGACCATGATCGTGAATCGTGCTGCCCGAACCCTGCGTGTCCTGACGGCCGGAGCGATTCTGGTTGCCGCCGCACTCGCCGCACCGACCGCCGACGCCGCTCAAACTCCGGCGGGTCCCACCGCGACCGCACGCGCCCGCGTCGCCGCCGACGTACTGATGAGCTCCTACGAGCCGAACAAGGCCTGGTTCCCGTCGAGTTGGTGGAACTCCGCCGTCGCCCTGCAGACCGTCGGCGACTACATGGAACGCACCGGCGACCGGCGCTACCTGCCGCAGCTGGACAACACGTTCGAGAAGGACAAGGGCGTGTTCCCGGCGGGCTACTTGTCCGGTGACCCGCTGCTCGGCAACTTCACCAGCCGCGCCATCGACGACTCCGAGTGGTGGGGTCTGACCTGGATCCAGGCGTACGACCTGACGAAGAACCGCAAGTACCTCGACATGGCGGTCACGATCGCGCAGTACGTCGAGGGCTACTGGGATCCGAGCACCTGTGGTGGCGGCGTCTGGTGGAACGGCGAACGCACCTACAAGAACGCCGTCACCAACGGGCTCTGGATCCGCCTCACCGCCGAGCTGCACAACCGGATGCCGAACGACAAGCACTGGCTCGGTCGCGCCAAGGAGGGTTGGAGTTGGCTCCTCGGTAGCGGCATGATCAACTCCGCCGGACTGGTCAATGACGGCTTGAAGGACGACTGCCAGAGCAACGGCGACACGGTCTGGAGCTACAACCAGGGCCTCGCCATCGGCGCCGGTCTCGAACTCTGGCGAGCGACTCACGACTCCAAACTGCTGACCACCGTACGACGGTTGGCCGACGCCTCGATCGCTCCCGGCGGACTGGTGACCGACGGGGTCCTGACCGAGTACTGCGATGCGCCTGGCCGCACGTGCGACGACAACGGCAAGCAGTTCAAGGGCATCTTCATGCGCTACTGGATGGATCTCGCCGACACCACCCGTGATCCCCGCTATACCAACTTCGTCACGCAACAGGCCGCCAAGGTCTGGAACGACGACCGGGACGCGGCCGACCGGCTGGGCGAGCGATGGTCCGGTGCCGAGCCGAACGTCTTCGACTGGCGCACCCAGGCCAGTGCCCTCAGCGCACTCATCGCCGCAGTACCGGCCACGCCGCCGACCAGCTCGTTGTCCGCGACAACCAATCCGGCCCTGCCGGTGGTGATGCCGGCGACCGGCGCCGCAACCCACGTCAAGCTGACCGTCCAGCTGCAGGCGACGGGATACGAGCCGCTCCAGGTCACCGTGAAGGCAGCCGCACCGTCCGGTTGGACCGTCACCCCGACGCGCTCGAACGTGACCCTCCGCCCGCACGGCAACGCAGTACCGGTGCACTCGTCAGTGCAGCTCGACGTGACGATTCCAGCCGGTACGCCGGACGGCCGCTACTCGGTGACTGCGACGGCGACGTCCGGATCGCAACTGTCATTCAGTACCCGGTCCGACATGCTCGTCACGCACACCGCCGACTTCGACACCGGCACGGCGGCCGAGACGCCGTGGCTGTGGGATGCGGACGGGTCGCAGAGCAACGGGGTGCAGAACCGGTTCGCCGACGGGCATTCGTACTTCGTCTACCGCTTCCCGTTCCCGGCTGGAACCACGACGGCTGCCGCGACAATCACGATCGACAACGAGTACGTCGTACAGGTCAGCGGTGACGGGCAGCAGTGGACCACGGTCGCGACCGAGACGCAGCAGATCCACGACGGGGAGAACAAGGCCGCGAGGACGTTCGACCTCACGCCCTACCTCGGACCCGACAAGGCCGGCTATGTCCGGATCGCCGACTCGTTCCCCGACGACGGCTGGGGCGGCCGGGTCTACCACGTGACGGCAACGTACAACTGAGGGTAGTCTCACTCAACGTCGTCGGGAAGTGACGGTCTGTTCACCTTTCGCACATCTGCTGGGACTGGTGATGAAGGGCCGTCACTCCCACGATAGGTGACGGTCCTGGGGCCGCCAGGGCGATCCAGTGAGGAGGCGTCGTGATCCGGAAACGCGTTGCGGGGATTGCTGTAGCGGTGGCGGTTGTCGCCGCATCGGTCGTGGCGATCGCGGGCAGGTCGACCAGTGCGCAAGCAGTGGCGGCAGTGCCGGCGTTCGACCACATCGTCCTGGTGATGTTCGAGAATCACGCCTATTCGCAGATCAACGGCAGCTCCAGTGCGCCGACCTTCAACAGCCTGGCCGGTCAGGGTGCGAAGTTCACCCAGGCGTACGGCGTCACGCACCCGAGCCAGCCGAACTACCTGGCGATCTTCTCCGGCTCGACGCAGGGCCTGACCGACGACAGCTGCCCGCACACGTATAGCGGCGACAACCTCGGCAAGCAGCTGATCGCGGCCGGGAAGACCTTCAAGGGGTACTCCGAGAGCATGCCCTCGGACGGCTACACGGGCTGTTCGAGCGGCACTTACCGGCGCAAGCACAACAGCTGGGTCGACTTCAGCAACGTGCCGGCGGCGAGCAACCTCCGCTACAGCACCTTCCCCAGCTCGGCGAACTACGCCAGCCTGCCGACCGTCTCGTTCGTGACGCCGAACATGTGCAACGACATGCACGACTGCTCGGTCGGCACCGGTGACACCTGGCTGAAGAACAACCTCACGGCGTACGCGACCTGGGCGAAGACGCACAACAGCCTGCTCGTGATCACCTTCGACGAGGACAACGGCAGTTCCTCGAACCACATCTACACCGCTTTCGTCGGCGCGCACACCCAGGTCGGCACGTTCTCCAACCAGATCAACCACTACAACGTGCTCAGCACCATCGAGAGCTCGTACGGCTTGCCTCACCTGAATTCGGCAGCGGAGATCACCAACGTCTGGAACTGACCTCCTCCCGCCCTGGAGGCGACGCCGGTGTACTTGTCCACGATCGACCGCCCTCGAGACGCACGCGGCCGTGCCTTGTTCCTGGTCAGCGGCAACGTCTTCGCGCTCGGTGCCGTCAGCCTGGTCACCGATATCTCGTCGGAGATGGTGACCGCGATCCTGCCGGTGTACCTGATGATCGGCCTGCACCTGAGCCCTGCTCTGTACGGCGTGGTCGACGGCACGTACACCGGCGCGACCGCGCTGCTGCGGCTCGTCGGCGGGTACGTCGCGGACCGGTCGCGGCGTCGCAAAGCCGTTGCAGGCTTCGGTTACGGACTCTCGGCGGTGGCGAAGCTCGGACTGCTCGCCGCCGGGAGTTCGGTCGGCGCGATCGGCGCGGTGATCGCGTTCGATCGCACCGGCAAGGGCCTCCGGACGGCTCCGCGCGACGCGCTGATCACGCTGTCGACGCCGCCGCAGCATTACGGTCGCGCCTTCGGTGTGCACCGGATGATGGACACGATCGGCGCGTTCGCCGGGCCGTTGGTTGCCGTCGGCATCTTGGCTGCGACTGCGCAGGCGTACGACGCGGTCTTCGTCGCCAGCTTCTGCATCGCGGCGTTCGGCGTACTGCTCCTGGTGCTCTTCGTGCGCGACCACCGCGACAGACAGCCGGCGGAGAACACGGTCGCTCCCTCGGCGCTGCGTGATCTGCTGCGTCGACGGCCGGTACGACGGTTGGTGCTCGCCGCGTGTATCGCCGGGATGGTGACGATCGGCGACGGCTTCGTCTACCTGCTCCTGCAGCGACGAGAAGACCTCAGCATCGGCTGGTTCCCCTTGCTGGCTGTAGGAACCAACCTGTCGTATCTACTGCTCGCTGCTCCTCTGGGTGTGCTGGCGGACAAGATCGGTCGGCTGAAGGTCGTCCTCGGCGGCTACACCGCGCTGGTGCTGGTGTACCTGCTGCTGTTCGGACCATTGGGCGGCTGGCCGTTGCTGGTCGTAGTACTGGGTCTCTACGGCCTGTTCTACGCATCCACGGACGGCGTACTGATGGCCTTGGCCGGGCCCCTGCTTCCTGAAGCCTTCCGTACTACGGGGATCGCGCTGATCCAGACCGGCCAGGCACTGTCGTATGTCGGATCGTCGATCCTTTTCGGGCTGGCCTGGACGCTGTGGGGCCCGGCGAGCGCAAGCCGGATCGCCGCTGTTCTGGCCGTTGCAGCCGCATTCCTGATCGCCCTGCTGCTCCGCGGGATCTCCAGGGAGCCATCATGACGCGACGACTCCTCGTCGCGATCCTCGGAGCCATCCTGCTGGCCGGGGTCGCGGTCACCTACAGCATCTTCACCGCGGTCGACCGTACGCCGGTGGCCGCCGACGGGCTGAGCCTGACCGGTCCGCGCATCATGTTCCGTAGTACGGCGCCAGATAGCAGGGGACGTCTCGCCTTGGTCGCCAAGGACGACCCAAGCGGCCCCCGTTCTGTGTCGGGGTTGACCTGCTTGCGGGTCTATGCGGCCGGCGGCACCGGCACGTGTTTGCGGCAGGACGGGGCGCTGGCGACGTACCAGATCGCGTTCCTGGACAAGAATCTTCAAGTCCAGAAGGCGATCCCGCTAGTCGGCGTACCGAACCGCACCCGAGTCTCAGCGGACGGTCGCATGGCTGCATGGACCGTGTTCGTCGCCGGCGACTCCTACAACAAAGGCCGGTTCTCCACCCGCGCCGGACTGATCGACCTTCAGACGCAAGACATGGTCGACTCGCTGGAGTTCCTCTCGGTGACCCTGAACGGCCATCCCTATCAGGCCGCCGACCTCAACTTCTGGGGGATCACCTTCACCGCCGACGACAACCACTTCTACGCGACCATGTCCACCGCCGGCCACCGCTACCTGGTCGAAGGCGACATCGCCGCCAAGACCGTGCACACCATCGCCGAGAACGTCGAATGCCCGTCCCTCTCCCCCGACGGCCACCAGATCGCCTTCAAGTCCGCCATCGACGCCAACCCCACCAAGGGCTGGCGCCTCACCGTCCTGAACCTGACCACCGGCGCCAGAACCCCTTTGGCAGAAACCCGCTCCGTCGACGACCAACCGGCCTGGCTAGACCCCACCACCATCGCCTACGCCCTCCCCCACGGCCCCGCCGACGCCGACATCTGGACCACCCCCGCCAACGGCACCGGCCACCCCACCCTCCTCATCCCCCACGCCGAATCCCCCGCCCCACTCGACTGATGCGTCAGTGGCCAGATTCTCCGCGGTGTAGCGGGCCAGGACGACGACGTTCTCGCCGTCGACGATGTAGGTGTCGTCGTGAGCGACCCAGTTGGCCCACTCCTTGGCGAGTTGCTCCATGACGCCGGCGGTGACACCTGCCGGCGTCCGGTAGGTGCCCGCGAGGGGAAAGCCCGCCATCTCGGTCCACTCCACGTCGGGGGCCAAGGTTGCGCGGAGTGCTTCCAGATCACCAGCGGCCGATGCGAGGTACTGGCGGCGTACGACGTCCGCCGGCGCGCTGCCGGTGGCGTCGATCAGCCCCATGTCAGTTCTCCCTTGGCGACCTTGGTGCCCAGCTCGGCGGCAATGACCAGCCCGGCATCCGGGTAGGCGGCGAGCAGCTTCTCCGTGGCCTGAGCGGCGTCGGCCGCCGCGGCGACGGTCTCCTCGAAGAGGCGGAGGTAGCCGCGGGGTGTGGTGGATCGCGGACAGGTCGGTCGGCGCGCCGGTCGCACGGTGTCCGGCGACCACGAAGGTGGGCTCGAGCGACTCGAGAGTGTCGAGAGCCGTGAGCCAGTCAGCGCGGTCGGCCGGGGTCGGGCTGTCGGCGGTCCACACGTGCAGCCCGTCGAATGTGCCCAGGCCTCGAGCTTGCCTTCGTAGCTGTGGGCGATGTGTTCGATCACGTCGGCCGGAGCGACGAAAGCCGCCTCGGGAAATGCGTCGGCGATCACTTCGGCACCGAAGTAGAAGTCCGGGTCGCCACCGCTCACGACCACCGTTCGCAGTGTCTTGCCCGCGTCCAGGACGGCGGCGACGATGCGGTGACCGTCGGCGCGGGTGAAAGCGGCATCGACGACAACAGCGTCGTGCTCGCCGGTCACCAGGACCGAGGTCTTGTTCAGGGAGGAGTCCGCGAAGTCGAGGACGGTGTAGTTCAGGTCAGACATTGTCTGTTCCTTCGATGAGAGGGTGGCGAGTTGCTGGAAGTCGGCGAGAGCTGTGCCGAGTTGGGCTGCGGTGCTCGTCGGTCCGCCGAGATGGCCGAGCCGGCCACCCGGCAGGTGGACGAGCACGGTGGGAAAGCTGGATACGCCGAGCGACCGGGCCCGCCGGAAGTCGTACTCGGCAGCTGAGGTCGTTGCCGCTTCGCCGTACGCCGTGACGACCAGATCGCTGTCAAGGCCTAGCTGCGCAGCGATCCTGCGACAGGTGCCGGGCTCTGACATGCCCGGCAGCCTGCTCGACGAATCGTTCAGAGCGACGGCCGAGAGCGCGCTACGGCTGCGAGGCCCGGTCGCCCTCGACCCGGAAGCGCGAGATCAGGCGCTCGCGCACGCAGTACTGACGACACTTCTCGTGCTGGCAGGGAGCAGCCCGGCGGGCAGTAGTCCGCTGGGTTCCCGGAACGAGGTCTTCAGCTGGTTCGAGGAGGAGATCGAGAGGTCGTTTCACCGGGAACGCAGCGTTGCCGGCTATGCCCGGCGTCTCGGCTACTCCGAGCGCACCCTGAACCGGCTCGCCCGGACCCACGCAGGGACCACGGCCAAGGAGCTCATCGACCGTCGCGTCATCCTCGAAGCCAAACGCCTGCTGATCCACGAAACCGTACCGATCGTCGAGATCTCCGAGCGCCTCGGCTTCGACGACGCCGCCAACTTCTCCAAGTTCTTCTCGCACCGCACCGGCACCACCGTAGTTCGCTGTCGAACAGGACCTAGGTTGGTATTGCACCAGTTGGGGGTGGGGCGCGAAAATTGTTGACGCGGGCTCGTCGGGGCTGTGTGAGACCGCCCTGCATCGGTAAGGAGTGACGTGAGAATCTCCGCCCTGACTGTTGGTGGGCTTGTGGTGGCCGTTCTGGTTCCGCTGGGTGTGGGACAGGCTTCCGCGGGCGCATCGAAGACGGCCGCTGAGGCCGCCGAGAGTGTCAACCTCGCCTTGCTGCCGGGCGCGGTCGCGTCCGCGAAGTCGCAACGGACGACGGCGCCGGCCGCGACGTACGCGCCGGCCAACGCGACCGACGTGTTCGTGCACAACGGCTGGACCTCGAACTACGGCAACGGGTACGACCCGGCCCAGGACTGGTTCCAGGTCAAGCTGGCGACGCCTGCTCCGGTCTACGAGGTGTTCAGCCGCTGGACCTCGCCGGCCAAGCCGTCGGAGTACGAACTGCAGGTCTCGACGGACACCGACTGCCAGACCTGGTCGACGGTCACGCACGTGGTGAATCCGGCCGACAAGGATTCCCAGGTCATCGATCGGCAGGACCCGGTCACCTGTGTCCGGATGCAAGGCCTGGCTACGACCTCCACCGTCGGCTACACGCTCAACGAGTTCGAGCTCTGGTCCGGCCCCAAGCCGCCGCCGGTCGTGGGTCAGATCATTCCCGTGCCGGTGCAGCAGACGCCCGGCACCGGTACGCCGTGGCAGCTCACGGGCAAGTCCAGGATCGTCGTTTCCAGCAGCGCGCTCACCGCCACGGCTGAGGTCCTCGCCGGCTATCTGCGACCCGCCACCGGGTTCGTCATCCCGGTCGCGACAGGTTCCGCAACGCAGGATGACATCGCACTGACCCTGGGGTCGGTGGCCGGTCTCCCAGCGGCCAACGCAGACGAGGGCTACGAGCTGAGCGTCTCGAGTGCGGGCGCCAAGATCGTCGCGCCGCAGACACACGGCCTGTTCAACGGCTTCGAGAGCCTGCGGCAGTTGTTGCCCGCAGCAATCAACTCCCAGGTCGCCGGCGTAGGACCCTGGACGGCACAGCCGATCACGGTCCTCGACTACCCGCGCTATCCGCATCGAGGGCTGCAGCTCGATCCTGCCCGCAACTTCCTGACCGTCGCCGAGATCCGGTCCATGATCGACCAACTGGCGGCGCTCAAGGGCAACCGGCTCCACCTGCACCTGAGCGACTCCCAGTCCTGGCGCCTGGAGATCAAGGGCTACCCGGCACTGGACGGCACGGGATGCAACGGCGCGGCCTGTATCGCGGGCTTCTACACGCAAGAGGACTTCAAGGGTCTGGTCAAGTACGCCGCCGACCGATTCATCGAGATCGTTCCCGAACTCGAGGGCCCGGCCCACGCCAATGCAGCGGTCAGATCCCTCGGCGGTGTCGCGGTCATGGGTTGCCAGGGCCAGACCCAGGTCGACCGCTTCTGCACCAACCCGAACGACCCTGCGAGCGAGCGAGCGCTCGCCTTCTGGCGGGACGCGATCGCCCAACTCGCCGCGATCTCTCCCGCACCGATCATCCACATCGGCGGCGACGAGGCCATCGGCATGCCGCACGAGGACTACAAGTGGTGGATCGGCCAGATGGAGAGCCATCGTCGACGGCGCCGGCAAGCGACTGATGGGCTGGAACCCTGCACTCGAGGGCTACGCGCCCGGCTCGACGTCCATCAACCACTACTGGTCCGACTACACCGGCGGCGGCCCGCCGCTGATCAAGCCCGAGTGGTTCAACCAGCACCGCAGCGTCATCACCACCCCGGAGTGGAACGCCTACCTCGACTTCGGGTACGACGGGTCGCCGGGCCGCACGCCGCGAACCGAGCTCGACAAGGCCTACACGTGGGACCCGGAGTGGGTGTACGAGAAGTACCGTTCGGTCTGGGCACAACCGGCGTACGGCGGGCCGAAGGCCGAGGACATCATCGGCATCGAGGCGCCGATCTGGGGCGAGCAGATGCGTGGACTGGCCAACAACGAGTTCATGGTCTTCCCGCGGCTGGCCGGGATCCTGGAGAAGGCCTGGTCGCCCAAGGTGCTCACCCAGGACTACGACGCCTATCGCCAACGGCTCAGCGTCGCCGGACCTCGCTGGGCCTTCGCAGGTGTGAACTACGGCTCCATCGCGCAGGTCACCTGGAGTCCCTCGGCAATGGGGACCATCGCCCGCCTCGGTGTGGACAGAACCGTCACCGACGCACCGCTGGGACGTCTGGCCGCTGGTTCGACCCCGCCGGGTGAGTACACCGCCACGATCGACTGGGGCGACGGTTCACCGACGACGGCCGGGGTGATCGCAGCCCGCGACTACGTGGCGAGCCAACGCCAGGGCCGAAGCCTGATGACGGTCAACGGCAGCCACACCTACCCGGCCGACGGGACCTACCACGGGACGGTCACCTACACCCGCCAAGGCGCTTCGACGGTCGTGCCGTTCGTGGCGACCGGCGTCCCAGCCTGTACGACGATGCTCACCGGGACGCACCAGGGCCCGTTGACCGTGTCCTCGGGCGTCGCGTGCTTCGACGGCGCGACTGTCTCGGGACCGGTGACTGTCGCTGCGGGCGCCGGCCTCTCCGCATCCGGGTCAGAGTTCCGCGGCCCGGTCACGGCGTACGGAAGCCTTCTGCTCTGCGGCACGACGGTCTCGGGACCAGTAACCGTGACGGGTGCAAGCCGGATCTGGCTGGGCAACGGCGAGTGCGCGGCCGCGACGATCCAGGGTCCGGTGACCGTCACCGGTTCGACGGGGCAGGTGACGATCGACGGCAGCACCATCGCCGGACCCCTCGCAGTACGGAACAACACCGGCTCGACGATCGTCTCCGGCAACCACATCAGCGGCCCGCTGAGCTGCACCGGCAACTCCCCCGCACCCACCAACGCCGGCCACCCCAACGCCGTAGCCGGCCCGAAGTCGGGCCAGTGCTCCGGCCTTTGACAACCACCAGGTGAGCCCTCCGCCCTCGCGTAGAGCGGAGGGCTTACCTGGCCAAAGGGCGCTCTGGCCGTACCGTTAGCGCGTGAGTAGCTTCGGGGGCCGGGTGGACCGGTTTCAGCGCCGGCATCGAGTGCTCGGGTTTCCGCTGGCTGTCGTGTACAAGTTCTTCGACGACCAGGGCAGCTATCTCGCGGTCATCATCACGTACTACGCCTTCGCCGCGATCTTCCCGATGCTGCTGATCTCCTCCTCGGTGCTCGGGTTCGTACTGCAGGGGAACAAGGACCTGCAGAAGGCTGTGCTGGAGTCGGCGCTGAAGGAGTTCCCGATCGTCGGCACTCAGCTGGCGACGCCGCAGGGTCTGCAGGGCAGTACGACGGCCGTCATCGTGGGCGCGCTCGCCGCGCTGTACGGCCTGATCGGGTTGGGGCAGGCGGTACAGAACGCGGTCAACGTGACCTGGGGAGTTCCTCGCAACGGCCGCCCGAACCCGTTCCGCGGCCGGCTGCGATCGGGTGCCCTGCTGACGCTGGCAGGTCTCGTCGTCCTCAGCTTCGCCACCGTGACCGTCCTGGCCGGCGACGTGATCGACGACGGCCTGGGATGGATCGTCTCGATCGGGTCGGTGTTCGTGCTCACCGCGATGCTGACCCTGTGCCTGCGCCCGGGCAGGCGGCCCCGGCCGCACATCCTCCGCATGGTTCCCGGCGCGTTCTTCACCGCGGTCGGCTGGCATCTGCTCGAACGACTCGGCGGCCTGTACGTCAGCGACGTCCTGGCGAAGGCGAGCGAGGTGAACAGCGTCTTCGCGCTGACCCTCGGTTTGATCGGGCTCATCTACGCCGCGGCGGTGATCGGCGTGATCGGCGCCGAACTGAACGCGGTGATCGCCCATCGCCTCTTCCCCCGCTCGCTGCTCGCCCTGTTCACCGACTCCGCGACCGACCTGACGCCGGCCGACCACCGCGCCTACGCGATGTACGCCAAGGCCCAGCGCCATAAGGCCGCCGAGACGATCGAGGTCACCTTCCGGCCGCCCCAGCCACCGGATTGAGGCGGCGGTTTTCGTTGACGGCGGGTGAGCCCTTAGGGTCTGCGGGTGTCCACTCTCGATCTCGCCGCCCCTGACCACGAACTGCCCGACGTAGCGGACCGCGATGTGTCCGACGTCGGCGTCGCCGCCGCCCGGATCGAGTGGGCCGGTGCGGCTCGCGAGATGCTGCTCGTCGCGGCCCGGAAGTACCAGTCGCTGGTGCAGCACAAGGACATCGCAACCGGCGTACAGGACCTGACCGGTCTCCGCACCAAGCAGCCGACCCGGCAGTGGATCGGCGGTGTCCTCGCCGAGGTCTCCGCGGAGAGCCTGCGGCGGGGCGAGCCGATGCTGTCGGCACTCTGCGTCAACCCCGACGAGAGCGTCTTCGACGGGTACGCCGCGATCGTGGGTGCGGCCACCGGTACGACGCCCGCCGATCCGGACGCGCACGCCTCCCACGAGCGCCTCGCCACCTACCGCCACTTCGAGGCAACCGGTCTGCCGGCCGACGGCGGCAGCGCGATGATCCCCCCGAAGCTCGCCGCCGCGCGCGCCCGGGCCCGCAAGGCCGCCATCGCCGAGCGCCCGATCAACAAGTGCCCCCGCTGCAACCTCCAGACCCCCGCCAACGGCATCTGCGACACCTGCGACTGACTGTTTCCTGATCGACCGATGAATCTGCGCTGCACCGGCGGTATGTACCGGTGTCAGATTCGTTCGGAGATCAGGAGCACGTCATGGGCAAGGTCATCGTCAACCAGTTCGTCAGCCTCGACGGCATCGTCACCGACCCCGATGGGTCGGGCGGTACCGCGGGCGGTGGCTGGGCGTTCCGGCACGGGCCGGAGCCGGTCTCCGGTGACAAGTTCCGGCTCGGGTCGATCCTCGAGACCGGTGTGATGCTGTACGGCCGGACCACCTGGGAACTACTCGGCCGGCTGCTGTCGCCCGGACCGACGACTTCTCGGTCGCGATGACGAAGATCGACAAGGTCGTCGTCTCCCGGTCGCTCGTCGATGCCTCGGGATGGTCGAACTCGCGCCTGGCCGACGGCACGATCGAGGAGGTCGTCGAGGCGGAGCGGGCAGGTCGCGACATCGTCGTGGTCGGCAGCACCTCCGTAGTACGGGCTCTCCAGGCGGCCGACCTGGTCGACGAGTACCGCCTGATGGTCTTCCCGACTGTCGTCGGCGCAGGCGAGCGTCTGTTCGGGGCTACTCCCCCGGTCAACCTGAGCCTGATCGCGGTCGACCAGGTAGGCCCAGCCGTCCTCTCGACGTACCGGCGGTGACTACGACGGACGGCGGCGGGTACCGGGTGGGAGGACGTCCCGACTAGCGGGACACTCCGAGGAGGTATTGATGATGAGTACCACTCCGATGCCACCGGTCCCGCCGCTGCCGGATCCTACCGACCCTGATCGGGTCCCCGGCCAGCCGGACGACCCGGATATCAACCCGTACCCCGAGCCCGAGATCAACCCGGACGAGGACCCCAACGAGCAACTCCCCCGCGACTAGCCTCACCGGTATCCCCAGCTCGCTCACCTGAGGCGCCCAGCCCTATTACAGGGTGCCTGGTGACGGGCTGGTGGCTGGCGGGGTGGTTGTCGGGTCCGGTTGGGTGGTGGTTGGCGTTGGCGACGGGGTGGGCTTGGTTCGCGTCGGGGTCGGCGACGGACTCGGCGAAGGACTGGTGGTGGGCGACGGTGATGGCGACGGGGTCGGGGAAGGTGTTGACGAGACACTCGGCGTCGGGGTTGGGGTGGGGCTTTGGGTGGTTTGGGTCGTGCCGGTGGATTGGTTTCGGGTGGGGGCGGTGACCGGGCCTGCGTTCGGCGTACTGGACGTGACGCCTGGTTGGGGGCCTACGTCGTTGGTTGACGGGAGGTTCGGGCCGTTGTTGTTCAGGAGGAGTACTGCGGTGGTCGCCGCGGCGGCTGCGAGGACGGCGACTCCGGCGGCTAGCCAGACCTGGCGTTTTGACCGGTCAGCTGCTGATCGAGGCTGATCGATAGGCGCGGTGGCACCCCAGGAGCGCGGGCGCCGCGGCCGTAGTACGGGCGTCGACCGGGAGCGGAGCCGTCGTACGGGCCTCGGACGATGGTGCGCGGAGGGCGCCGGATGCGATCTCGGCGGCGGTCGGGCGGTCCGCCGGTTCCTTGGCGAGCATCTGGAGGAGGACTGTCTCGAAGGCGCCGGCGAGTTCGGGGTGGGTCGTGCTCGGGAGTACCGGTTGGGCGTCGACGTGCTGGTAGAGGATCGCTGCCGGATGCTCGCCGGAGAACGGCGGCTGGCCCGTGACCAGCTCGTAGAGCACGCAGCCCAACGCGTAGACGTCCGCAGGCTCGCCGGCCTGCCCACCACGCGCCCGCTCCGGCGCCAGATAGCGCGTGCTGCCGATGATCTGATCGGGCGCCGTCAGCGTGGTCGCGCCGTCACCCGCAAGATGGGCGATCCCGAAGTCCGCCACCTTCACCAGGCCGTCGGGCGTCAACAGCAGGTTCCCCGGCTTCACATCACGGTGTACGACGTCCTGCTGATGCGCCGCCGCCAGACCCGCCGCACTCTGCTCGATGATCTCGATCGCGCGATCCTTCGGCAGCGACCCACGCTCGGCAATCTCGGCGGCAACCGTGCGCCCTTCGACGAGCTCCATCACCAAGAAGAACTTGATCGCCCTGCTGCCCGAAGTCGTACACGGCGACCACATGCGGGTTCGCTGAGCCTCGCCGCGGCCCGCGCCTCGCGGCGGAACCGCTCGGCAGACGTCGAATCACCCCCGGACGGCAGCATCAACTTCAGCGCAACCGGCCGCCCCAGTTGTTCGTCGATGGCATGGAAAACCTCACCCATCCCACCGCGACCTAGGGAATGACCAACCCGATATCTCTCAGCAACAAGCACCCAACCATCAGTACCCGACGCCTCCAAGCCCAACCCTTCAATTCGCCCGAACACACAGCAATTGAGAGCTGACCTGACCAGTAGACAACAGCCGCCCGAGCTGCTCCTGCTGCTGTTGCTCTTGTCGGTAAGCCTTCTCCTGCCCGTGCCGCTCGCGGATCAAGGCATCTACACGCTCGGTACGCCGGGTCCACGAGGCCGGCGTGTCGCCCGGGTCGTCCACCTGCTCCTCAAGTGCGAAGCCTGCCTTGTCCAGTACTGCGACCAGCTCGGCCTGCGTGGGAAATGAATTGCCCTCCGGTACGTCGTCCAGCTCCGCCGCCTGCGCGACCAGCACCAGGAGACCGAGTCGGCCCGACGGCTTCAGGACCCGGTGCAGTTCGCTCAGCAGGGCGAGCTTGTCCTGGACGGTGCACAGGACGCCGAGACACCACGCAGTACTGATTGATGCCGTGCGCAACGGAATCGACAGCCCTTCCGCACGGATCGCGGGTAGTCCGAACAATCCGGCAGCTGCCCGGCAAGCGCCTTCCATCGGATCCACCAGGATCGGGCGTACGCCGTATCGGCGCCCCACCCAGGCGGCGGGACCACCAAGGCCGGCGCCGAGATCGAACAGCACGGTCCCAGCCGTGAGCTCCAGCGCCTCGGCCAGCCAAGCGAGCGCCGACGGACTCGCACTCCCCCGGCACCCCGCCGGGATCGCATGGTCGTCGCCAAGCTCCCGGACCGCCTCCAGCGTCCACCCAGCAGCCACGTCGAACTCGGCATCCATCTTGTCCCCGCTCACGTCCCGCCGGTACCCAAGCGACAACACCGTCACGCATGTGGACGCTAGGTGAGGAGGCGGGCTACCGAGCGTTCCAGGCGGGTGCGGGTCGGGGCCCGGTTGAGGTTGGCAGAGCCGGCGAGCGAGATCGCGCGGCGGATGGTGTTGCCGTTCTCGTACTGCGTGATGATGCGCGGGTCCACGTACGACGTACGCGCGACCGCCGGGGTGTTGCCGAGGTGCTCCGACACGTCGTCGAGCATGGCCTTCACCGCGGCCTTGGTCGCCTTCTTCGTGTCGGGCGGATCGGCCTGCGCCAGCGCGACGGCCGCGTGCACCGTGGCGGTCCAGGTGCGGAGGTCCTTGACCGTGTAGTCGTCGCCGACGATCTCGTGGAAGCGCTCGTTGATCTGGTCCGCGTCGAGCTCGTGCCAACCGTCCTTGTCGCGGTAAACCAGCAGCAAGGGACTCTCGTGCCGGCTGCGCTTCAACGCGGTAACGGCCGTGACCAACTTGGCGTCCTCCAGCTCCAGCGTCCGGCGGATGCCGCCCTTGGCGGTGAAGTCGAAGACGAGCAGACCTCGGCTGACCCGGACGTCCTCCCGGAGCAGAGTCGCGGCGCCGCGACTGCCGTATTCCTCGGCGTACTGCGTGTTCCCAGTCCGGAACACCCCGTGGTCGAGCATTCTCAGCGCGACGGCGAGCACCCGTCTCGCGGGTCAGCCCCTTCGCGCAGAGATCCCGGTCGACGGCCTTGCGGAACGAGGGCAGCTTGCGCGCAAGGCGTCGTACCCGATCGTGTTTGTCGGCGTCCTGCGCGGTCCGCCACTCGTCGTGGTAGAGATACTGCCGCCGCCCGGCCTCGTCGGTGCCGACCGCCTGGATGTGCCCGTTCGGATACGGACAGATCCACACGTCCCGCCAGGCCGGCGGAATCGCCAGCTGCCGGATCCGTTCGACTGTCTCCCGATCCCGAATCACGTTGCCCTCGGCATCAAGATAGCTGAACCCGGTCCCCCGCCCACGCCGGGAGAATCCAGCTCGCTCCACACTCACCCGCCGCAACCGCACATGCCCTCCCGAGCTCCGCTACTACGAGCCCGGTACCCGAAAGCAAACGGTCATCAAGCTAGTCGCTGCGTCCGCTCCGGTCGTCGCCACCAGACAACTGAAGGTCCATCGACCCGGGCGCGTGGATCAGACCAGTGGGTGGTGAGGTCTGGCTGTGCGGCGGGTTTTGGGACTAGCCTCGGCTCAGGCAGGCACCGTGGGGGTGTCGGCCGGTACGCCGGCACCCGGGGGGGATTCGGTTAAGGGACTGAGGGGTTTGTGGTGGCGACTGGGGGGTCGGCCCTGACGTTCGGCGTCTGACTTCCTGCGGTGACGGCGTCGTCTGCCTTCACGGGAGGCCAGCGCATGAGGTCACCGATCCACCGACGAACCACTCGACGCACCACCATGGCCGGCCTGTCCGCCGGCCTGCTCCTCGCCGCCATCCTGCCCAGCACGGGCGCGGCCGCCGCCGATCCGCCACCGACCAACAGCCGCACCTGGACGGCAACGCCGCTCCAGGTCGCCGACACGATCAACGGCGCCAAGTCGCCCAGCGGCCAGCTCGCGAAGAGCGATCCGGCCCTGATCAACAGCACGTCGGCCAAGCAGGTCCGGGTCGTCGTCAAGCTCGACTACGACTCGCTCGCCGCGTATCGCGGCGGCCTCAAAGGCCTGCCCGGCACCAGCCCGGCGGTCACCGGCAAGCGCCTCGACCCGAGGGATGCGAACTCCACCAAGTACCTCAACCATGTGACCGCGCTGGAGAACGGCTTCCTCACTGCCTTGCAGAGCAGGATTCCCAGCGCCAGGGCAGGACAGAAGCTCCGCACCGTGTACGGCGGTGTCGCGCTGAGCGTGCCGGCGAACCAGGCGCGTAATCTGCTGAAGCTCCCCGGCGTCGCCGCGGTCCAGCAGGACAACCCCCAACAATTGCTGACCGATTCGAGTGGCGACTTCATCGGTGCCCCGACGATCTACAACCAGCTCGGTGGCTCGGCCAACGCGGGCAAGGGCGTCATCGTCGGCATCCTCGACAGCGGCGCCTGGCCGGAACATCCGTCGTACGCCGATCCTGGCACGCTGCCGGCACCACCGCCGACCGCTGACGGCACAGCACGCGTCTGCGACTTCGGCGACAACCCGCTGACGCCGGCCAGCGACCCGTTCACCTGCAACCGCAAGCTGATCGGCGGCCAGCCGTTCCTCGACACCTACAACGCAGTGGTCGGCGGCGACGTCTACCCCGACTCCGCCCGTGACTCGAACGGCCACGGCACGCACACCTCGACAACCTCGGCCGGCGGTCCGGTCGCCGACGCGAACCCCTGGGCATCAGCCGCGGACCGATCCGCGGCATCGCACCGGCCGCCGCGGTCTCGGTCTACAAGGTCTGCGGTGCCACCGGCTGCTTCCCGTCCGACTCGGCGGCGGCCGTCGCGCGCGCCATCCTCGACGGTGTCCGGGTGATCAACTTCTCGATCTCCGGCGGCAGCGACCCGTACAGCGACCCGGTCGAGCTCGCCTTCCTGGACGCGTACGCCGCGGGCGTGTTCGTCGCCACCTCGGCCGGCAACTCCGGTCCGGGTGCGAACACGACCGACCACCGCAGTCCGTGGGTCACCACAGTTGCGGCCTCCACGCAGAGCAGGACCTTCCGCTCGACCGTCACGTTGTCCGGTGGCGGCGCAACCGTCACGATCTCCGGCGCCTCGATCACGCCAGGCATCGGTACGCCGGCGCCCGTCGTGCTCGCTTCGGCACCGCCGTACAACGACGCCACCTGTAACACCCCGGCACCGCCGGGCATCTTCATCGGCAAGATCGTCGCCTGCCAGTTCACCTCAGGCCGGGTGATGAAGGGCTTCAACATCAAGCAGGGCGGCGCCCTCGGAATGCTGATGTACAACGCCGATCCGTTCGACGTCTTCACCGACAACCACTGGCTGCCGGCCGTGCAGCTCGAGAAGCCGGACGGCGATGCCCTGCTCGCCTTCATCGCGGCACATCCCGGGACGACGGCGAGTTTCACGCAAGGCACGAAGACCACTTGGCAAGGCGACGTGATGACGTACTTCTCGTCCCGCGGCCCTGGTGGTGACTTCCTCAAGCCCGACGTCACCGCGCCCGGTCTGCACATCCTCGCCGGCCAGACACCGACTCCCGAGTCCGCGGCCGAAGGACCGCCCGGGAACCTCTACCAGGTGATCGCCGGTACGTCGATGTCGTCACCGCACGTCGCCGGAGCGGCGGCCCTGATCTTCGCCCTGCATCCCTCGTGGACGCCAGGTCAGGTCAAGTCCGCACTGGAGACAACAGCCAAGACAGCCGTCAAGAAGCCTGACCGGGTCACGCAGGCCGATCCGTTCGACGACGGCGGCGGCCGCATCGACCTGACCAAGGCCGGCGACCCCGGTCTGACCATGGACGAGACGGCGGCCAACTACGCGGCCTCGGCCACCGACGCCCTCAACAAGATCGACCTCAACCTGCCGTCGGTGAACGCGCCGACCATGCCGGGCCTGATCACGGCCACCCGGACGGTCAAGAACGTCACCAACCAGACGCTCACCTTCACCGCCACCGGTACGACGGTCAGCGGCGCGAACATCACCGTGCTCCCGCCACTGTTCCAGGTGAAAGCCGGCAAGACGCAGAAGCTGACGATCGCCATCACCGCACCCGCCCTGCCTGACGGCCAGTACTTCGGGCAGGTCAACCTCAAGCAGGTCGGCGGCAGCCGGGCTCTGCATCTACCGGTCGCGTACTTCCGCCAGGAAGGCATCGTGCCGATCGATCAGACCTGTACGCCGGGCAGCATCCCGCGGAACACCGGGCAGTCGACCTGCACGGTGACCGTGCAGAACAACAGCCTGCAGACCACCGATGTCACAGCGGTCAGCACCTTGAGCTCGCAGCTCCGGCTGAACAGCGTCACCGGTGCGACCAAGGTCGGGACCCAGGTCGCAACCAAGACCGCGACGCTGGTCGGGCGCCAACCCGACAAGCCGGTGATCGCACCGGGCGTGAGCCCGGCGGGCTACCTCCCGCTGGATCTGTTCGGCATCACACCGATTCCGATCGGCGACGAGCAGGCGCTGAACTTCAACGTCGGTGAGTATCTCTTCGCCGGACAGTCCTACAACCGGATCGGCGTCGTCTCCGACGGCTACACAGTGGCCGGCGGTACGACGAGCTCGGACGACGTGCAGTTCGCGCCGCAGACCCTGCCGGACCCGGCACGCCCGAACAACGTGCTCGCGCCGTTCTGGACCGATCTCGACGGCAACGCCGCACCGGGCATCCTGGCCGGCAACCTGACGGACGGGGTGAACAACTGGCTCGTCATCGAATGGCGGGAGTACCTGTTCGGCACCAACCAGCTGAAGGTGTTCCAGCAATGGATCGGCACCAACGGCGCCGAGGACATCTCCTTCACCTACGATCCCGGCAACCTGCCGGGCGACCCGGGCCCGGCGTACGGGCTCACGGTCGGCGCCGAGAACCTCGACGGAACGGCCGGCAGCCAGATCACCGGTCCCCCGACAGAGGACTACCGGGTCCAGAGTACGCCGGGTGCGCCCGGTGGCTCGATGACCTATTCGATGAACATCAAGGGCGTACAGAAGGGCACCGGAACAGTCACCACCGGAACCTCCACGCCACTCGTCAAGGGCGTCACGATCGAGGTCGACAAGATCATCGTCAACTAACGCCCTGAGCGCTCCGGGCCGGATCCCAGCGATCCGGCCCGGAGACACGCTCCTCAGTTGAGTAGAAGTTCTCAGGCGTTGCGGCCGCCGGGTACTTAGGGTGATCGCGTGGAGACTCCAGCGAAGCGGCCTGTAGGGCGGATCGTCCGCATGATCGCGGCGGTGATTTGTTCGTTCCTCGTTGCGCTCGGCGTCGCTGTGATTGCGGCGCTGATCGCGGATCGGACCCAGACCTGCTCCTCGGGTGACTGCGAAGACAGCTTGATCGCACTGGCGGTCTTCATGATTTCGCTGGCCGTAGTACCGGTGGTCGTGATGCCGATTCTGGCGTCGCTCGCTCGGTTCGGCCTGGTCTTCGTGGTGGGATCGACGGTTGCGGTCGCGCTGATCGGCATCGGTACCTTCGGCATCGCGATGGGCTGGTACGTCGTCCTCTACCCGCTCGGGGTGGCGGTCCTCGTCGTCACGCTCGTTCTCGCCAATCGGCCCTCTGCCGGCGCGCCCTCCCCGGCGTACCGGAGCGTCATCGTCGCTGTGTTGGGGCTCGCCGTCGTCGCCGCTGCGGCTGTTCCGTTGATCGTGAAGGTCGACCACGTGCGGACGGAGCAACGCACGATGACGAAGTTCGTCGAGGAGCCGCTGCAGCCGGAGTGGACCGACACCTGGCCGTTCAGTGTGAAGTCGACCGACAGTGAACTCTTCTACATGGTGCTTCAGGCCCCTAATTCCAGGGGCGACCGGATCGCCGATACCGAGGTGACGATCCGTCCCGGGAAGCAGCCGGATGCGGACGCGCCCTGCCGGATGTTCACCGACCTGGTTGCCGGTGGAGCGCGAAGCTGCACCGAGATCCAGCCTCAGGTCTGGCGGGCTGACGACGGCGAAGGCAAGCCGCATTTCTGGGTGCGCGGTGATGGGCAATGGGCGCACGTCACCTCGTCGAACTTCGTGGAGAACAAGGTCCTCCAGGACGAGCGGAACAGCCGTGCCGAGCAGGTCGCCCGGCAGCTGCGTCCGCGGTCGGCCTGGCGGCTGGGCGCATCCGCCGCGGACTGCGGATTCTGCGAATGGTTCGGCTGATCGGGGCGGCGGCTACTGTCGGAGGATGACCGAACTCGTGGTGGATGCTCCGATCGTCGCCGTCGTCGTCTATCCCGACCGCGCCCGGGTGACGCGACGCGGAAAGCTCACCGTGCCTGCCGGTGACCAGACCGTGTACGTCGATGCGCTTCCCCTGGCGTTGCAGGAGGATTCCGTCCGGGTAGCCGGCCGCGGACCGGCCACCGTGCTCGGCGTGGACGTCGCCATGCGGCATCACTCGCAGGCACCCGACGAGACCGTCACCGAGCTGGAGCGCCAACGCCGCGAGGCCCAGGAGGAGGTCGCGAGTCTCTCCGACGCCGATGACGTCCAGGCCCAGCTCGACGTGTTCCTGGCTCAGCTGGGACGCCGGGCCGGCGGCAGTTTCGCCAAGTCCGTCGCGGCCGGCGAGACGAGCGCCGACCTCGGTGAGTTCACCGAGTCGCTGGCCACCCGGCTCACCGCCGTACGGACGAAGCGCCGGGAGCTGACCAGGCAGCAGGAAGAAGCCGAAGAGCGGCTCGCGGCCGCGGATCGCCAGCTGGCCACGGTCGCCGAGCAGCGCAGGCCGGATCGCCTCTCGGTTGCCGTCGCGCTGGCCGTCGAATCCGAGGCCGAGGTGGAGATCGAGCTCTCGTACGTCGTCGCGGGTGCCTCCTGGTCGAGCACGTACGACGTGCGCCTCGCGGACGATCAGCTGACGCTGAGCTGGTTCGGCCTGATCACCCAGCACACCGGCGAGGACTGGCCCGAGTGCGACCTCAAGCTCTCCACCGCCCGGCCGACGGTGAGCGCGAAGGTGCCCGAACTCGACCCCTGGTACCTCGACCGCCAGCACCCCCCGGCGCCCATCGCACCGATGGCGCCGGCTGCGGTCTCGCTCGGTATGCAGGCGGCAGACTCGGCAGGTCGCGGGAGCCACCGGGCAAAGCGTGCTTTCGCCGAGGTCGAAGCGACCGTCGAGCAAGGGATCACCGCCGCCACCTACACCCCACCGCGACCGGTCGCCGTGCCCGCCGACGGCGCCGCCCACCGCGCGACGATCGCGTCCGTCGATCTCAAGACCGAACTGGACTACATCACTGCCCCGGTTCGATCCACCGACGTCCACCTGCGCGCCACCGTCGTGAACTCCAGCACGCACACGATGCCCGCCGGCCGAGCCGCCGTCTTCCACGAGGCGGAGTTCGTCGGCTCGACCGGGCTGCCGCTGTGGGCTCCCGGCGAAGAGGTCGAGCTCGCCCTCGGCCTCGACGATCGCATCCGGGTCGAACGCGAGCTGGTACGGCGTACCGCGACCAAGGCGACCCTCGGATCGACCCGCCGGCGGGAGGTCGAGTACGAGACCAAGATCGAGAACCACACCCCGCGCGCGGCCCGGATCACCGTCCTCGATCAGTTGCCGGTGGCACGGGATCACGAGATCACGGTCAAACCGATCAGCACCTCGCCCGAGCCCACCGAGACCACCGACCTCGGCGTCATCACCTGGAAGCTCGATCTGCCGGCCGGCGAACAGACCACCGTCAAACTCGCCTTCCGCGTCGAGAGCGCCAAGTCCGTCGATCTCACCGGCTGGCGCGAGTAGCCCAGCGACTCGCTGCGCGTAGTACGGGGTACTGCTGGGACAGTCGTTTGATGCTGTCCGGAGTGGGGATGGCGGTCCTACACTCCGGCGGATGACGTCCGTGCGGGTGGTGGGTGGGGGCTTGGCGGGTGCGGCGACTGCGCATCTGCTGACGGCCGCGGGCTGTTCCGTGGAGGTGGTCGAGGGTGATGCCACCTGGGGTGGACAGCTGCGAACTGCTTCGGCAGCAGGGATTCTCTACGAGCCCGCCGGGGCGCATATCTTCCACACCGCCGACGACGAGGTGTGGCAGTTCGTCACCGGTCTGATCGGCATGCGGCCCTACCGGCACCTGGTGCGAACTGAAGTCTTCGGTACGACGCTCAGCTGGCCACCGCAGTTGAGCGAGCTGCAGCAGCTGAAGCAGTGGCCGCAGATCAGCCACGAACTCGAACTGCGCCCGGAGCAACCACGGGCCGACAACTTCGAGACCTGGTGTATCGACCTGATGGGCGAGACCCTCTATCGCGCGTTCATCGAGGGCTACACCCGTAAGCAATGGGGCACCTCCCCCAGCGAGCTCTCGGCGAGCTGGGCCCCGAAGCGGATCGAGTTGCGCGACGACGACTACCGCTACCTGTTCCGCTCACCCCACCAGGGCTGGCCGGAAGGCGGCTACACCGGTCTGGTGGACGCCTTGCTGAAGCCGGTCTCGGTAACGCTCGGCCAGAAGGTGTCCGTGGTCGACTGGGACGAGCTCTGCATGGGAGTGGATGCTGTCGTCCTGTCCTGCGCACTGGATGAGTTCTTCGCCGCGGATCTAGGTCCACTCCCCTGGCGCGGCGTCTCGCTGCAAAGCCGCTATGTGCCAGAGGCCGGGCACCTGCTGCCGTGCGGCGTACTGAACACACCTGGCCCCGAGGTCCGCTACACCAGGATGATCGAGACCAAGTGGATGAGCGGCCAGACGCAGCGCGGCACTGTCGTCAGCTACGAATACCCAGGTGCTCCCGTCCGGCACTACCCCGTCGACGACGTGCTCAACGCGAACCGCCAACTACAGCGCCGCTACGAGAAGGAACTCACAGCTCTCCCCGGTCCTCCGCGCTACACAGTCGGCCGGCTAGCGACGTACACCTACATCGACATGGACCAAGTGATCCGGCAGGCGATGAACACGACCCGCCGGGTCCTCGCCGACCTCAGCGGCTCTTGAGCTGATCGGCCCAACGCTGCAAGGGCAGGAACAGGATCACGCACCGCCACCACCAGGTGCACCAGGCAGAACGCCAGCGCGACCAGCGGCGTCGGCGGACCACCCACGAAGACCTGGATGTGCGACGCCCAGAACAACGTCTTCGGCCGGCCTTCCGGATAGGTGTCGAACCGCCACGCGGTCAGGTCGTTGAGACCGGACACCATCACCAGTACGCCGGCCAGCCCGGCCTTCACCACGCGCACAGTCGTAGCGCCGCCGAGCCGATAGGCGAACAGGACAGCCAGTACGACGAACGCCGACACGAACAGCTGGAACTGGTAGAGCTTCGGAAAAGCGGCGTCCTGATCCGGCGCCGCGCCGTACGCCATGATCCTGATGATGTAGCCGGTGTCGACGAATCCCATGAACACGACGATCGTCACCAGCACCAGCACCAGCCCGAGCCGGGGACGCCGCGGGAACCCGGCCACCGCGAAGACCGCGAACACGACCGGGCTGATCTTCAGCGGTACGTCGTACCAGTGGTCGATGTGCCGGTCCGGCGGCAGCACCACCATGAACAGCAGCGCCGCGGCGCCAGCCAGCAGCGCCGGGATCACCCACCACCACTCCGACGCGCCAGGATCGCCCGGCCTTGAGTTTCCACCGGGTGGTCACGCCCGCGGCCCCGACTTCTCCACCCAGAACGGGCCGAGTGCCAGCGCGTCGAGATCGGTCTTCAGGAAGCACCGGATCGCATCCCCGGGCGAGTTCACGATCGGCTCCTCGTTGTCGTTGAACGAGGTGTTCACCACCATCGGCACACCGGTGAGCTTAGCGAAGGCGCTGATCAGTTCGTAGTACGCCGGATTGTCGGCGGCCGAGACGGTCTGCACCCGGGCGGTGCCGTCCTCGTGGGTGATCGCGGGCACCTTGTCGCGCTGGTGCTCGAGCACGTCGAAGACCAGCAGCATCACCGGCGACGGGTAGTCGGAGGCGAAGTACTCCCCCGACCGGTCGGCCAGGCAGGACGGCGCGAACGGCCGGAACGGCTCGCGGTGCTTGATCTTCTCGTTCAGCCGGTCCTTGGTGTCCTTGCCGCGCGGATCGGCCAGGATCGACCGGTTCCCCAACGCTCGCGGACCGCACTCCATCCGCCCCTGGAACCAGCCGACGATCTTGCCTTCGGCCAGCGCTGCAGCGGTGGTGTCGGTGATCCGCTCGACCCGTTGGTAGCCGAGCCCCGACTCGATCAGTGCCTTCTCCATCTCGTTCTCGGAGAAGCCCGGTCCGAGGAAGACCTGCTCGCCGGGCGGCCTGCCCAGACCGGCCTTGACGCTGACCGCGAGCGCCGCACCGAGAGCGGCGCCGTCATCAGCGGCGGCAGGCTGCGCGTAGAAGTCTTCGAACGGGGTCTCGAGCAACAACCGGCCGTTCATCACGCTGTTCAGCGCGACGCCGCCCGCGGTCGACAACGCAGTCGCGCCGGTCTCCTGCTGGACCCAACGGGCGATGTGCAACCCGGTCTCCTCGAGGACAACCTGCAGACCGTAGGCGATGTCGGCGTACTTCTGCTCGACCGGTCCCTTACTGCGTTCGCGAGCAGGCCCGAAGGTGTCGATGAACTTCTGCGAGACCACGTGCTTGCCGGTCGCGTGATGCCGGAAGTAGCTCAGGTCCAGCTCGTAGTTGCCGTCCGGCAGCAACCGCACGAGCTTGCGCAGCTGGTCGAGGTACGTCGGCTTGCCGTACGCCGCGAGGCCCATCACCTTGCCCTCGTCGCGGGTCGGATTGAAGCCGAGATAGCCGGTGACACAGGCATAGAGGGCCCCGAGCGAGTGCGGGAACTTGACCCGCCGCAGATCGCGGATCGTGTCGCCCTCACCGACCGCCAGGTACGTCGACGTGCCGTCGCTGCCGATCCCGTCCCAGGTGATGATCGCGGATCGCTCGAACGGCGACAGGTAGTGCGCGCTCGCGGCGTGCGCCAGATGATGGTCGATCAGGTGTGTTTTGAATTTCGTCGGGCCGGTGTAACCGAGGGCATTCTTGAGAATCGACGATAATGTAAGCGATCGCTTCAAATGAAGTAGTAAGGCGCCGCCGACGTGATAGTCGTCCGGGTGTTGCTGAACGCCTTGCTGGCGAACAGTGCTGACCAGGCTGCTCGCCTTGCCCGCGAAAATTCCGCCGGTGTTCTGGAAGACCGACAACGTGGCCGGAAGGTAGCGGACGAAGTGCGTGAGCGCGTGCCGCACCTCGCGCCGGCCCTGCCAGTAGTACGCAACGTGATCGACGTCGCCGAGCGTGATGCCGCCGATCTCCAAGCAGGCTTGGGCCGCACGGGCCGGGAACGAGCCGTCGTGCTTGACCCTGGTCAGCCGCTCCTCGTCGATGAACGCGACGATCTCGTCGTCCTTGACCAAGGCCGCGGCGGCGTCATGGACCTGGCTCAGGCCTAGTACGTACATCTTCCACCCCTGTTCGGTCGCGCCCTGTTTCCTGGTGTCGGAGGTCAGCATGCACCATTCCGGGCGAATAGTTGACGAATCAGGTTGACCAAATCCCAATTGTGGTTCACCGTTTATCGACGCCAGAGGATCGTCAAACACGTGTTTGTCTGGGGGAATGCATGTCGAAGCCGCCCGCTTCGCACGAGGTCACACCCGGATCGCCGTTCGGATTGACCGTCGTCGTCCCCTGCCTGAACGAGGCCGACAACATCGAGGCCGCCTACGACGAGATCCACGCCGAGCTCGGCCGGTACGACGAGCTCGAGATCCTCTTCGTCGACGACGGCAGCACCGACGCGACGCTGGCCCGGATCCGGTCACTGGCCGAGCGCGACAAGGGCGTCTCGTACGTGTCGTTCACCCGCAACTTCGGTCTCGAAGCAGCCTTCTCCGCCGGCTATCGCTACGCGCGGAACCCGTGGCTGCTGCACCTCGACGCGGATCTGCAGTTCCCGCCGGCCGAGGCGCACCTGCTGATCGAGTGCGCCCGCACCGAGGGCATGGACGCGGTCTTCGGCATCCGTGTCGATCGCCAGGACCGCTTGGTCCGACGGGCCGGCTCGGCGTTGCACGACCTGATCGCGCGCCGATTGCTTGGCATCGAGATCCCCGCGGGTGGTAGCTCCTTCCGGCTGGTCCGCTCCGACCTGGCCCGCCGGATCGTCGATCTGGGACTCGGAACCCCCTACTTCCTGGCCACTCTGCCGCGGCTGACCCGGGCCTGGACCACCGTCCCTGTCCGGCACCAACCGCGCCGATCGGGTGAGGCAAAGGTGACCGTCCGCGGGCTGGCCCGGCACGCGATCGAGTTGTTCGTCTCGTTCTCGACCCGGCCGATCGCGCTCGCCGCGATGTTCTGTCTGCTGGCTGCGATTGCCGCAGTCGGTGGCGCTGTCGCCGCCGCGATCCCCGGTGGCCTTCCGGTGACAGGGGTTCTCCTCGGACTCGCCACGGCGGCCGGGCTGATCTCCTTGGCCGTGATCGCGCGCTACCTGGTTCACGTTGGTCGCGGCCAGCCACAGACTCCGCAATTCCTGATTCGGGAGACCAACCTCGTCGTACGGTCGACAGACCTTCTTGCGGCACTCCCGGCTCAGGCGGCGGCGGTATGAGCACCCTGGTCGTTCTCGGTGGTGCCGACGGCGCGATCACCACACTGCAGGCGGCTCGCCGCGTCGGCGTGCGGACCATCTGCGTCGACATGCGGGCGGACGCACCGGCCATCCCGTACGCCGACGAGTTCCTCAACATCAGCACGCGCGACGTCGACCGGCTGGCCGCCGTACTCTCGGCCCGTTCCGATATCGCCGGAGTGGTGTCACCGGCCAGCGATGTCAACCTACCGGCCCAGTTCGCCCTCAACGAACGACTGGGCCTGCCGTCCGGCCTGTCTCCCGACGCACTGAAAGCCTCGGTGGACAAGGGGTTCTTCCGCGACACCTGCGACCGGCTCGGCATGCCAGGGCCGCGCTTTGTCCAGGGCACTCCGGCAGAGGTCAAGGCGGCGAAGGGCCTCGCCTACCCGTTGATCGTCAAGCCGACCGACTCGAGCGGCGGTCGCGGGATCAGCGTCTGCTACTCCCCCGCCGACCTGGACCTGGCGGTGGAGAAAGCGGTGGGTCCGTCGGCGGCGGGCATCGTCATCGCCGAGGAGTATCTGGCCGGCGATCACTACGCCGCCGAGGCAATCGTTGCCGATGGCAAGATTGTGCTGTTCGCACTGGGCAGCCGGATGCTGACCCCGGCGCCGCATTTCGTGACGCTGCAACACCAGATGCCGTCCGCACCCGACCTGACTGCCAGGGTGCGCGCGATGCTCGACGAGGCCTGCACCACGCTCGGCTATCGCTGGGGCTCCTTGAACGCCGACGTCCTCGTCACTCCGGACGGATGACGTCGTCCTGATCGAGCTCGGCGCCCGGCTGGGCGGCAACGGCTCCGCGGAGTTGCTCGGGCTCGTGCACGGCATCGATGTGACCGAGACCTTCGTCCGGATGTCCGTCGGCGAAACTGTCGAGCTACAAGCCAAGACTGGTGCCCATGCGCTGTTCCGCGCCTTCGGTGTCGACCGGCCCGGCAAGCTGGTCGCACTCCACGGCATGGAGGAGATCCTTGCGCTGCCCGAGGTGGTGGAGCTGGTGCTGGCCGCGTCACCAGGCGAGCACGTCGAGCCGTATCACCAGGCCGGCGCGAAGATCGGGTACGTCGTATTGTCAGCAGCAGACACGGACCGACTGCACACTGCGCTGGACCTCGTCCAGAGTCTCTTGTACGCCCAAGTGACCGAGGTTCCGTGAGCGGCGGACTCGCAGTCGCGCTTCGCGAATTGGCTCGACTGCCGGAAGTCTGGCGAGCACCGAGGAAGCCGTCGGCCGAGCTGGAACAACGCGCCCTCGCAGGCCTCAACGCGATGCTGGCCTACTGCCACGAGCACATCCCGGCATACGCGGGAGCGGAGTACAAGCTGCCGTTGTCCTCGGTCGGCGAACTGGCGGCGCTGCCCCTGCTCACCAAGCGAGAGGTGCTCGACGCGGGTGTCGATTCGTTCCGTACGCCGGGGTTGCCGAGCTCGCAGTATCGCGTCGACCTCACGAGTGGGACCACCGGGACCAAGCTGGAGGTCTGGCACGACGCCGATGCCTACGGCTATCACGGGGCGACGGTGTTGCGACGGTTCCTGCTCTCCGGCTATCGGCCGTGGTGGCGGATCGCGCACATCAAGCCCTTCCCGCGGCCGGTGCGCTGGTTCCAGCGGCTCGGGTTGTTTCCGCGCACGGTCGTCGGCGCGGGTCAGTCCGACGAGGAGATCAAGACCCAGGTGCTGGCCGTGCGACCGCAGTTGATCATGGGCTATCCCGTCGTACTGCGTGGGTTGCTGCGTTCGCTGACGTCGGCTGAGGCGACCCGGCTGAAGCGCACCTTGCGGATGGTGATGACTGATTCCGAGTTGCTCACGGATGAGGTCGCGGGACTGCTCGCGGACGGGTTCGGCGTACCGGTGCTGGACGAGTATTCGGCGTACGAGGTGTTGACCGTGTCCAGCCAGTGCCGGGCCGGTGCGATGCATGTGGATGACGATCGGGTGTGGCTGGAGATCGTCGATGCTGATGGGCAACCGGTGCCAGATGGCACGGAGGGCTCGGTCGTGGTGACGCACTATCGCGAGCGGGCGATGCCGTTGATCCGTTATGCGCTTGGGGATCGGGCGGTGTTGTTGCCGCCGGGTTGTGCGTGTGGTTCGCATCTTCGGCGGATGAAGCTGGTGGACGGCCGGACCAACGACTTCATCCTGTTGCAGGGTGGGCGGCGCGTCTACAGCGGGGTGTTCCTGTCGTTGGCGATGTTCACGCCTGGCGTTGCCGAGTGCATGGTTCGGCAGGATGCGGCCGGGGCGATCACCGTGCATCTGGTGCCGGATGCCGCAGCCCGGGTTGGCTTCGACGAGGCGGTCGCGGAGTTCCGCAGGCGCTTCGGTGAACTTGTCGATGCTCCGGTCGAGCTGGCTTTTGTCCAGACCGATCGGGTCGCCTTGACGCCCGGCGGCAAGGGCCGGTTCGTCGAGTCGGCGTACGGAGGGTAAGTCGTGCTGATGCTGGCCAGGGCACGGCAGCTGTCGGCCGGATCGCGCATGCTGGTGGCGCTGATCGGCGGACGGCTGGTGTACCGGCTCGCCTTGTATGCGGCGGGTCTCGGGCTGCTGGCCTTCTGGGGGCCGACGGTGTTCGCCGGGTACGCGGGCGCGATCGGGGCGGTCGGCTGGCTGTTCGCGTTGACGTCCAGTGGGCCGGAGAAGGCTGCGCTGACGTTCATGCCGGTGGGTGCGGGCGCATCGTTGGAGCGGCTCTTCATCAAACTGGCGGTCACTCCCTTCGCGCTGTTGCTGGTCGGGTGGCTGGTGACAGTTCTGGTTGCACCGCAGCCGGTGAAGATCCAGGCGGCCGCGGCGACGTTGATGGCGGGCGTGGGGTGCAGCGCAGTACTGGTCGGGCTCTATCGCATCCACGGCCGGCCGCTGATGGATGTGCTCGCCTATCTTGCGATCGCCGCGGCGTACGGGCTGGTGCTCGGGCTGGCGGTGCTCGCCGGGTTGTCGGTGCACGGCGTACTGACTGTGCTGATCAGCTGCCTGCTGCTCGTGGACCTTGTGCTGGTGATCGGTCTGCTGCGGCGGGCCTCGCACGAACGGCCGACGCGGGCGGCGAGAAGGGTGGCGCTGCAGGCTTCGGTGGTGCTCGGGGTCGGCGAACTGCTCGAAACGGCGGCCACTTCGGTGCTCTACGCCTTCCTGGCGATCGCCGGCGATGCTCGGGAGACGAGCTTCTTCTATGTGCTGATGATCATCGCCGGGAGCATGTCGGTCGGCTGGTCCTACCTGCTGCGACTGGCCCGGCCGCGGCTGGTCAGCTGGCTGGCCACTGCCTCCAAGGGAACAGGCCGAGCGCTGGTTCGTCGTATGGCCGGGTGGACCTTCGGACCGGGCCTTGTCTTGACTGGCGGGCTGGTGCTGGTGGGCGTTGCCTGGGGTTCGAGCCGACCGATCGCGTTCCTGACGCTGGTCGTCGAGGTACTGCTGTACTTCGCGATCACGGCCGCTGCCGTCGTACTGGAATCAGTGGATGCCCGCGGGCGGCACGGCTCGGCGGGCGGTGCGATCCTGCAGTTCGCGGCGGTCGCGCTTGCCGCCTGGTGGTTCATTCCGGCCGCTGGTGCTGCGGGCGCTTTCGGCGCCCTCTGCATCGGGTGCCTGGTCAAGGCTGCCGTGTTGTACCGGATCTCTGCTGCAGTGGAGGACTGAATGGCGCGAGGACTGCCATCCGCTATCCCGATCGTGCCGGTCGCGGTCAACCTGATCCGAGCCGCTCGGCGGGACCGCCTCGGACCGGCGGAGATGGAACAACTCCAGGCTCGGCTGCTGCGGCTGCTGATCAGCCACGCGCACGCGACCGTCCCCTACTACCGCGAGACGCTCGACCCCGCGGTGGTCGCCGCGTTCACCGGACCCGCCGATCTCCACCGGTTGCCGATCCTGCCGCGCGAGGAGATCTCGCTCCAGGGGCCGAAGCTGCTCGCCGACGGATTCAGTCCGGCCAACACCCGGGAAGCACGATCCAGCGGTACGACGGGCAGCCCGGCCACCAGCTACTTCAGCGAGGGCGATCTGGGCTATCTCCGGGCCACCTATCTGTGGGACCTGCTCGCGACCGGGATGCGGCCGACCGACCGGATCGCCTACTTCCGGGTCGGTGGCTTCCGGCGGCACCGGCTGGAGAAGCTGGGCCTGGCCCGCAACGTCCACGTCAACACCAGTCTCAGCCTGGACGAACAGGTCGAGGCGTTCCTCGCCGGACGGCCGAACTTCCTCTGCGGCTTCCCGAACGCGATCGTCGCGCTCGCCGGCGAGCTGAAGCGACGAGGCCTCCGCCCCGGCTACGTGCGCGGCGTGATCTTCGCGGGCGAGAAGGTGACCGCGACCGCACGCAGTGAGGTGATGGAGTACTTCGGCGCCCGGGCCAACGAGGTCTACGCATCGGTGGAGACCTACACGATCGCGCGCAGCTGTCCGCTCGGCGCGCTGCACCTCCGCTCCGGCGACGTCGCGATCGAGGTTGAGCACGACGACGGCAGCGTCTCGCTCGCCACTGCAGGTGGCCCGTTGGAAGGCAAGATCCTGGTGACCCGCCTTCATGCCGAGGCGATGCCGTTGCTGCGCTACCGGCTGGGCGACCGAGTCCTGATCGGTCCCGACGACTGCGCCTGCAGGACGTTCAGTACGCCGATCGTCCGGCAGGTGATCGGCCGCACGGTGGACCAACTGCAGACTGCGGACGGCCGGTTCCGGCACGGCGACTGGGTCGGCTCGATGATCATCCCGCTCCCCGGCATCCGGCAGTTCCAGCTGGTACAGACCGAACCCGGCAAGGTCGAGGTGCTGATCGTCCCCGCGACCACGCCGACCGACCTGGCCGAACGGGCCGCGGCGGCGATGGCATCCACCCGGGACTTCGACATCTCGGTCCGCCTGGTCGACTCGATCCGGCCCGGTCCCAACGGCAAGATCCGGATGGTCGACTCCCGGCTGTGAAAAGCCGGCCGCCCGAGGGCGGCCGGCGTCTTTCAGCTCACCGTGCGGAAGAAGGCGCGGATGTCGTCGAGCAGCAGGTCGGGGGCGTCCTGGGTTGCCCAGTGGCCGCCGCGGTCGTATTCGTTCCAGGACACGATGTTCTTGTGGTCGCGGTCGGCGAAGCGGCGGAGTGGGGTGAAGTCGTTCGCGAAGCTCGCCAGGCCGGTCGGGGCTGTCGTCGGCTCGGTCGGGTGTTCGGCGTGGTGGTCCTCGTAGTAGAAGCGTGCCGATGAAGCAGCCGTGTTCGTCAGCCAGTAGATGGTCGCGTTGGTCAGCACGTGCTCGTCCTCGCACGCGGCCGAGCAGTTGCCCGATCCACGCGAGCTGACCGGCCGGCGAGTCCGCCAGCGCGTGCGCGAGGTTCTGCGGTCCGGTCTCCTGCAGCTTCGCGTACGCCGACATCTCCTCGTTGAACGTCTGCAGGAACCCGAGGTACTCCATCTCCTGCTGCGATCATTCCCTCGAACTCCGCCGGATCACCCGACGGGAACGAGAACAGCTGCGTCACGTGGACGCCGATCACCTGCTCCGGGCGCGATCCGGCCGAGCTCCGGGCTGACGAACGAGCCGACATCGTTGCCGTGGGCCCCATAACGCTCGTAGCCGAGCCGCCGCATCAGCTCGGCCCACGCCCGCGCAGTACGGTGCCGGTTCCAGCCCTTCTCGTGGGTCGGTCCGGAGAACCCGAATCCGGGCAGCGACGGGATCACCACATGGAAGGCGTCCGCCGCTTCCCCGCCGTGCGCCACCGGATCGGTCAGCGGGCCGATCAGGTCCAGGAACTCGACGACCGAGTTCGGCCAGCCGTGCGTCAGGATCAGCGGGGTCGCGTCCGGCTCGGCCGATCGCACGTGCAGGAAGTGGATGTTCTGCCCGTCGATCTCGGTGGTGAAGTGCGGATACTCGTTCAGCCGCGCCTCCCACTTGCGCCAGTCGTAGCTGTCCCGCCAGTGCTCGACCAACCGCTTCACATAGTCCAGCGGTACGCCGTACTCCCAGCCCGGCACGACCGGTCCGCGCTGTACTCCGTCGGTGACCTGATCGCGCGGCAGTTCGTTGGTGTACCGGACCCGCCGCAACCGATCCGCGAGATCGTCGAGCTGGGCCTGGGGCACCTCGATCCGGAGCGGACGCACCGTTTCATCGCCACTCAGCGCTTGGCTGTTCACCATCACTACGGTCTCCTTCTCAGGGATCCTTCGCCGGACCTCCGCCGGTTTAGCATCAAGCGTGCTGACCGACCGGCTCCGGCGAATCCATGGAATGCGGTATATCCATGTCCGGTGACGATCTGTCCACCACGTATCCACAGCAGGTAGACGGCCCGTACGTCGGGCGCGACGCCGAACTGACTGCCCTGCGTACGGCGGCGACGCGGGTCCGCGAAGGTAGCTCCGCCCGGGCGCTCGTCGTCGGCGAGGCCGGGATCGGCAAGACGCGACTGGTCGGCGAGCTGACAACCTTGCTGGGCACGGACTGGCTGAAGATCACCGGCGCCTGTCCCGAGCTGGGCGCGGAACACTTCCCGTATGTGGCGTTCCTGCCCGTCGTACAGCAACTGGCCGAGGAGGAAGGCGACACGGCCCCTGAGTCGGCACTGCGCCACCTGCTTCCTCAGGAGCCGGCCGCGACCCCGTCGGACGAGGCCCCGGGCGGGCGCCTCGCGTTGCTGCAGGAGCTGCTTGCGCTGGTCGAACGCGCTGCCTCGCGTCGTCCGCTGCTGCTCGTGATCGAGGACCTGCACTGGGCCGACAGCGCGAGCCGCGAACTCTTCGGCTACCTGGCCCGGAACCTCAACCAGCTTCCGGTCCTGCTCGTCGGCACGGTCCGGACCGGAGAACTCCCGGCGGGCCATCCCGTTCGGCAACTGGTCGCCGAGCTCGGCCGGCGCCCTGACATCGTCACGCTCTCGCTGCAACCCCTGCAACAACGCGAGGTCGGCGAGTTACTCACGGCCCTCGACGGCCGGTACGACCCGGCGCGGGCCGCCGCGATCCATCGACGGTCCGGCGGAAACCCGATGTTCGTCGAAGCCCTCGCCAACGAGGTGCCCAAGGCAACTCCGTCGGCGATCGGCACCGTGCACAGCCCGCTGCAGGCCCTGCTGCAGGAACGGGTCGCGGGACTCTCGGAGATCGCCCGTCCGGTCCTCGCGGTCGCCTCGATCGCCGGCGCCTCGGTGAGTCACGACCTGCTGACCCTGCTCGCCAACCGTCCGGACGACGAACTCGACCAAGCCCTCCGCGAGCTGGTGGAGCGGGACCAGTTGGTGCCGACGGCAACGGGCTACCAGTTCCGGCACGCCCTGATCCGCGAAGCCGTGTACACCGGCCTGCTGCCCGGCGAGCGTCGCCGCCTGCACGCCCGGGCCGCGAACGCCCTGACCGATCACCCCGATCTCGCAGCCCGAGGTCTGCCGGCGTCCGAGCTCGCCGAGCACTGGTACCTGGCCGGTCGCAACGACGAGGCCTACCGCGCGGCGCTGATCGCGGCCGACGAGGCACGAGCCAGCTTCGCGTACGGCGAGGAGCTCCGGCAGATCGAGCGAGCTCTCGCCGTGGGATCCCCCGATGATCCGGGCCGGCTCGAACTGCTCGAGCGAGCCATCGCCACAGCCCTGCCCGCTGGTGAGGGCGAGAAGGGGTTGCAGCATGCCAATGCCGCGCTCGAGCTGGTCGACGAGACGCAGGACCCGGAACGAGTCGCGCTCCTGCTGCTGAACCGGGCACTGTCGAAGAGCCGGGTAGACCTCTCCGGCCGCAGCGATGTCGATCGGGCCCAGGAGTTGCTCGCGGCCGAGCGCCCGTCGTACCCGCTCGGCTTTCTGCACTTCGTGCACGCGGCCGACCAGGCGACCGCGCGCCGTCCCGACTCGGCGCGGGAGCACGCGCTCAAGGCGCTCGAGATCGCCGGCCTGCTCGACGACGACGGGCTGCGCTGCCGTGCCTATGCGGTGCTGGGCTATGCCGAGTTCGCCGCCGAGAACGTCGATGCCGCCCAGGCCGCGCAGACGCAGGCGCGACAGCTCGCGACCACGATCGGCGACGACTACGTGCTCGTCCTCAACTCGCTGTGGGAGTGCGCGGTGCTCACCACCGCCGGGCGGTTCGACCAACTGGCGGCCCACGTCCCGCAGGCAGTCCGGGAAGCCGAACTGCTCGGGATGATCAAGTGGCGCGGCCCGCTGCTGACGATCAACCTCGCGACGGCGCTGATCTGCCTCGGCCGGTGGGACGAAGCGATCGCCGCCATCGAGCAGGCGCTGGCCGCGGAGCCGGAAACCCTGTACCAGATCGGCTTGCGGGGTCAGCTCGCGAGTATCTGTCTCGCCCGCGGGGACTTCGACCGGACGGCCGCGCTGATGCCGTCACCCGACGAGGTGCTCACCGGGACTGCCGTGCTGCGCAACTACATCCTGGGGTACGTCGTCGCGCTGTCGTGCGAGCTGGCGATCGCACGACGCGATCCCGAGTCCGTCGGACCGAGCGTGCAGGGTTTCCTCCAGCACGCTCTCAGCCCGGAAGGACCGCCCATTCCGGACCAGGACGGCCTGCTGGGCGTCGCGATGCTGCAACGCGCCCGGCTGGCCGCCGCCCCGCGGAACCGCGAGATCGCCGCCGATGTCGCGGCGGTCCGGGCGAGCCTCAACGAGCTGCTCACCCGGTTCCGGCCCCGGGCGCCCAACCCCGTCGCCTACCGTGCGACCATCACCGCCGCTCTGGGGGCGGGCCGGCTGTCCGACTGGGACGAAGCGACCGACCACTGGCGGCGGATGAACCACCTCCCCTACACGGCCGAATGCCTGATCAACGCGGCCGAGGTCGCCCTGGCCGACAGCAACCGGGCCGGCGCCCGCCGTCGCCTCTCAGAGGCCCGCACCCTGGCTACTCCGCTCCGCGCCACCTACTACCTGGATCGGATTGCCGCTCTGGGCCAACGTGCCCGGTTGGAACCAGTTGCTGCCAGCAACGATCCGAGTGGGTTGACGGCGCGCGAGTACGACGTACTGCGGCTGCTCGCCCGCGGAATGCCGAATCGGCAGATCGCCGCCGAGCTCTACATCTCACCGGCCACGGTCGGTGTCCATGTCTCACGCATCCTCACCAAGCTGAACGCCACCACTCGCACCGAGGCGAGTGCCCAGGCCCACACCCTCGGCCTTCTCGACTGAGGTGCCGCCTCAACAGCTGGGCCTAGGATTGGATCGTGGAACTGCTTGAGGTTGGCAATGGACGGGTCATTGAGTATCTGATCGAGGGTCCCGCCGGTGGGCGGCCCCTGGTGATGCAGCACGGGACGCCGGGTGCGGCTCTGGTGCTGGAGCCTGTTGCCGAGGCGGCCGCTCGATATGGGTTGCGCTTTGTCACGCATAGCCGGCCTGGGTATGGCGGCAGTACTGCGCAGCCGGGTCGCCGGGTGGCTGATGTGGCGGGTGATGTCGCCGCGGTGCTCGATGCTGTCGGGGCCGAGGACTTCGTGACCATCGGATGGTCGGGCGGTGGACCGCACGCACTCGCCACTGCGGCCTTGCTGCCGGATCGGTGCCGGGCCGCGGCGATCCTGGCCGGCATCGCGCCGTACGACGCCGACGGGCTCGACTGGATGGGCGGTATGGGCGAGGAGAACGTCATCGAGTTCGGGGCTGCGGCGACCGGCCCGGAGGCGCTCGACAAGTTCCTCGCCGAGGCGAGCGCCGGGCTGAAGAACATCCAGCCTGACGACCTCATCGAGGCCTTCGGCGATCTGCTGTCCGAGGTCGATCAAGCGGCGCTCCGGGACGGCCGCGCCGACTACCTCGCCACCTCGTGTCGCGCCGCTGTCTCCCGCGGGTACGACGGCTGGCGCGACGACGACCTCGCGTTCCTCGCCGACTGGGGAGTCGACCTGGCCGGCATCCGGGTCCCGGTCTCCATCTGGCAGGGCGACCAGGACCGCATGGTCCCGCTCGCCCACGGCCGCTGGCTCGGCGCCCACATCCCGAACGCCACCACCCACCTGGTCCCCGGCGAAGGCCACCTCTCCCTGATCAAGAACATCGACTCCATCGTCGCCACCCTCGCCAACACCTGAACCACCGTCCGTTCGAGCCTCAGGAGCGGACGTGGGCCGGATCATCGGGGGGGCGTAGTACGGCGAACGGGTCGGTGACCGTCAGCTCGCGGGCCACGAACTTGTAGACCGCGGCGGGGCGCCCGCCGGACTGGCCGGGCCGGGCGGTCCGCTCGGTCGGGCCGATCACCTGTCGCCGGGTCAGAACCCGGGTCAGATTGGTCGCGCTGAGTTCGTAGCCCAAGGCGGCACTGAACAGGTCGCGGAGCTCGGCGATGGTGAACTCGGCCGGAGCCAGCGCGAACCCGATGTTCGTGTACGAGAGCTTCGCCCGTAGCCGCCCCACGGCCGCGTCGATGAAGTAGTGATGGTCGAACGCCGTACGCGGCAACTCGTCCACCCGGATGCCAGGCCGTGTCGGCCGGCAGATTCGGTTGGACGTCGGACGGAACGAGCCCGAGGTACGCGGTCGCCAGGACCCGCGCCCGCGGATCTCGGTCGATCGCACTGTGGGTGGCCAACTGCTCCAGATGGGCGACATCACGCACGTCGACCTTCGCCGCGAGATGACCGGTGATCGCCTCCCGGAGCCGTTCCGTGGGCTGCACGCCACCCCCGGGCAGCGCCCAGCGATACCTGAACGGGCTCTGCCCGCGCCGCCACAGCAGGACGCACAGCTTGCCGTCGCGGACGGAGAGCACCACGGCCAGCACCTCGTGCGGATAGCTCGGGATGTTAACCGAGTCACTTTTCTTGGCGACGGGCATGTCGCCGATGGTACCGTCATCCTTAGTTATCGCCTGTCAGGCGAAAACCACCCGAGGAAAGGGAACCGGCAATGCCCGTTACCCAGAGCACTGCGACGACCTGGCAGGAAGAGGTACGCCGCCTGGCCCGCGAGCGGGACGCGGTGGTCCTCGCCCACAACTATCAGGACCCCGCGATCCAGGATGTGGCCGATCACGTCGGCGACTCGCTCGAACTGTCCCGGCTCGCCGCCAGCACCGACGCCTCGACCATCGTCTTCTGCGGCGTGCACTTCATGGCCGAGACCGCGAAGCTTCTCAGCCCGGACAAGACCGTGCTGATCCCCACCGCCCAGGCCGGCTGTTCGCTGGCCGACACGATCGACGCCGATCAGCTGCGGAGCTGGAAGGCCGAGCATCCCGGAGCCGCGGTGGTTGCCTATGTCAACACGAGCGCCGCGGTCAAGGCGGAAGCCGACGTGTGCTGCACGTCGTCGAATGCGGTGGCCGTGGTGGAGTCGATCCCGGCGGACCAGCCGATCCTGTTCCTGCCCGACCAGTTCCTCGGCAACCACGTGCGACGGCAGACGGGGCGCGACAACATCCACGTGTGGATGGGTGAATGCCACGTCCACGCCGGGATCACTGCGGCCGATCTGCGGGCTCAGGTGGCGGCCGATCCGACGGCGGAGGTGCTGGTGCACCCCGAGTGCGGCTGCGCGTCCTCGGCGATCTGGCTCGCCGGCGTCGGTGATCTGCCCGCGGACCGGACCCGGATCCTCTCCACCTCCGGGATGCTCGGCGCCGCTCGCGACATGACGGCGAAGACGGCGCTGGTCGCGACGGAGATCGGCATGCTCCATCAGTTGCGCAAGGTCAACCAGCAGACGACTTTCCGGCCGGTGAACCCGAAGGCCTCGTGCCGCTTCATGAAGATGATCACGCCCGAGCTGCTGCTGCGCTGCCTCCGCGAGGGCCGCGACGAGGTGGAGGTGCCGCTCGACGTGGCCGAGCGCGCCCGGCAGTCGGTCGAGCGGATGATTGCCATCGGCAACCCCGGTGGTGCTCGGTGAGACGATCCGCCGACGTCGTCGTCATCGGCAGCGGTGCGGCCGGCCTGTCGGCCGCGCTGGGCCTCGCGGCGACCCGGAACGTACTCCTGGTCAGTGCCGGTTCCGGGAGTACGCCGTGGGCGCAGGGCGGGATCGCCGCGGCGTACGGCGACGACGACCCACTCGACCACGCCCACGACACCGAGATCGCCGGCGCAGGATTCTGCGACCCGCGCACTGTCCGCGCACTCGTCGAGGAAGGTCCACAGCGGCTGGCCGAACTGATCGCGCTGGGCGCTCGTTTCGACCGCGACAGCGACGGTTCACTGTCGAGAACCCTCGAAGGTGGCCACGACCGCCGCCGGGTTGTCCATGCCGGCGGCGATGCCAGCGGCGCCGAAGTTCATCGCGCGCTCCACCAGGCAGTGCAGCTCGCCGGCGTCCGGAGGGTGACAGGACGGGCCGTCGGCCTGATCAAGTCGGGCTCCGGGCACATCGCCGGCGTACTCGTCGAGGAGGGCGCGGACGTCAGCCAGATCGACGCCCGCGCCGTCGTACTGGCCACCGGCGGGATCGGCAACGCCTACCTGGCCAGCACGAATCCGTCGACCGTCCGCGGCGACGGCATCGCCTTGGCGCTGCACGCCGGGGCCTCGCTGGTCGACATGGAGTTCGTGCAGTTCCATCCGACCGCACTCTTCACCGGCGACAGCACAGGCCAGCTCCCCTTGGTCACCGAGGCCGTCCGCGGTGAAGGCGCCGTACTCCGTGACGTGGCCGGCCGCAGGATCATGACCGGCGTGCACCCGCGTGCCGACCTCGCTCCGCGGGACATCGTCGCCCGGGCCATCGAGTCGACGATGCGGCGCGACGGGAGCGAGCACGTGTGGCTGGACGCCCGGTCGATCCCGGAGGACACCATCCGCCGGCGGTTCCCGACCGTCCTGGCATCCTGCCGGCGAATCGGCGTCGACATGCTGAGCGAGCCGATCCCGGTGGCCCCGGCCGAACACTTCCTGTGCGGCGGAATCCGGACGAACCGCGACGGCGCAACCGACGTACCGGGTCTCTACGCCGTCGGCGAGGCCGCGGGCGGTGGCGTCCACGGAGCCAACAGACTGGCGTCCAACAGCCTGCTCGAAGGCCTGGTCTTCGGGCGGCGCGTCGCCACGGCGCTGACCCTCGACCTACCCGCGGAGTCGTCCGGGCAGCCCAGTCGGCTGACCTTGGGCGAGGACCGCGAACCGGACAGGATCCGGGCGATCCTGACCGAACACGCCGGTATCCGCCGCGACGGTGCCGGATTGCAGACCGCCCTCGACGAGCTCGAGTCGGCGGGAGACGGCCCGCTGGCGACGGTGGCGCGAACGGTCGTCGCAGCAGCGATCACCCGGGAGGACAGCCGCGGGTGTCACTGGCGCTCCGACCACCCCAGTACCGACGAACGGTGGAACCAGCACCTGGTCATCCGTCTCGACGGCGAGGGTCGCCCAGCTGTGCGTCAGCTTCTCCACTCAGCCACAAACCTGTAACTCATCCCAACACTGGAGGTTCTATGCCCAAGGGCTACTGGGTCAGCGTCTACCGCACCATTTCAGATCCTGAGAAGCTTGCTGCCTACAACGAGTTGGCGCGTACGGCCGTCCAGGCCTTCGGCGGGCGGACCCTCATCCGTGGCGGTCGGGTCGTCGCCCACGACGCCGGAATCGCCGAACGCACCATCCTGGTCGAGTTCGACACCTTCGACCAGGCCGTCGCGGCGCGCGAGAGCGCGGCCTACCAGGAGGCGCTGACCGCGCTTGCTGACGGCGTCGAGCGCGACTTCCGCATCGTCGAAGGCATCGACTGACGCACGCACCCAGAGCGGCATGACTGGACGGGTTCCGCTTGCAAAACCATTGGTGAACCGACTTGCTCCGCTGATGTACTGATGCGCGACCGTGAGTCTGGCCCGTGTCGGAGGTAGTAGTTGTGACCAGCTATAACGCGCTTGCCGAGGTGTACGAGTGGCTCATCTCTGATGCAAAGCTGGCCCCGGCCGAGTTCGCTGCGTCGTTCGAGGACGTCACCAGTCTCCTGCCGCCGAACGCTCACGTCCTCGATTGTTCGTGCGGAACCGGACAGTTGGCGGTCGGCCTCGCCGGTCTTGGCCTGCAGGTGGTCGCAACCGACGCCAGTGAAGCGATGGTTCGTCGGACTGCGGAGTTGGCTGAGGAATTCAGCGCACCTGTCCGGACACTGCGGGCGGACTGGCAAGAGTTGCCCGACCATTTCGCTGACGACACCTTCGACATGGTGTTCTGCGTTGGCAACTCGCTGCACCATGCCGAGGGCGCAAGAGGCAGGGTTGCTGCCCTGGAGTCGATGTCACGGCTTCTGCGCCCTGGCGGGCGCTTGGTACTCACCTCCCGCACCTGGGAACTCGTGCGGGCCAGAGGTTCCCGGCTGGACATCAGTGACCGTCTTGTCCGCCGGAACGGTCGCAATGCCGTCGTGGTCTACCGCTGGGAGATTGCCTCACAGTGGGAGGAGGAGCACCACATCGAGATCGCGATCGCGCAAGTTGATGCGGCTGGGCCGGTTCTAGTCCGCTCGGAACTGCTGTCGTGCTGGCCCTACCGATACGACGAACTCCTAGCCGAGTTGCACCAGCTCGGACTCCAAACGGAAAGCAGCACGTACAACCCTGAGGCCGAGAACTACATGGTCGTAGCGAGCAAGACATCAACAACGGCCTCACACTCCCTGCCCAGACCCCGCCTTCGGAACCACCGATCCGCCTGAGTCGGTCAGGCGCCCAGGCCGGCTTTGAAGGCGGTGAGGAGGTTTTGGCCGAGGGGCCAGGGGCCGAGGTTGCTGTCGGCGTTGAGGTGGCCTTGCTTGCCGGTGGTGATGAGGGGGACCTGCCATTCGGCGGCCATCCGGGCTGCTCCGTCGACTGTGCAGTAGGGGTCGTCCTCACTCGCGATCAGTACTGCGGGGAGGCCGATCGCGACCGGGTTCGGTTCGATGAAGGTTCCGAGGACGTCCGCAGGGAAGGTTTCGGCGTGCTGGTCGGGTGGGGCGACGAGGAACACCCCACGGATGGCGCGACCGGGTTCGGCGTACGGCGTACTGGTCAGCCAGTGGGCGACGGCGAAACAGCCGAGGCTGTGGGTGATGAGGACTACCTCGTCGTCGGCCTTCTGTACGGCGCGTTCGATCGCGGCGGTCCAGTCGTCGCGGTCGGGATGGTCCCAGGACGCCGGTTCGATCCGGATCGCGTCGGGGAGCCAACCGGATTCCCAGACCGACTGCCAGTGGCGGGCGTCGGAGCCGTTCCAGCCGGGAACGATGATGTGCTGCATTGCGGATGGTCCTCCTCGGTCGAAGCTGCTGCCATCCTGCCGGAATCACTCTGCCGTCTGGGGCGTTGCTGATGAATTCAAGGCGGAACGCGGCGGAGAAGGTGGATCCATTGGACGAGATCGATCGGCAGATCCTGACGGTCCTGCAGGAGGACGGGCGCCTGAGCGGAACCGACATCGGCCGCCGGGTGAACCTGTCCCAGCCGGCGGTGTCCGCGCGGATCCAGCGGCTGGAGCGAAGCGGGGTGATCAAGGGATACACGGCCGTGGTCGATCCCGCGAAGGTCGGGCTGAACATTCACGCCGTCGTCCGGCTCCGTACCGCGCACGCACGGCTCCCGGAGGCGCTCGAACTCTTCGAGAAGCTCGATCAGGTGACGGCGACGTACCGATTGACCGGCGAGGACTGCTTCCTCCTCGACGTCCACGCACCCGACGCCGGCGCGCTCGAGCAACTCGTCGACACGATCGGCCGCCTGGGCGCCGTCAGCACTTCGCTCGTACTGCGGGAGTATCCGCGCAAGCCACTGCCCTAGCGCAGCTCGAAGCCTTGGGTTTGGAGGGCGGCGCGGAGGTGCTCGCGACCCTTCAGACCCTCGACCGTGCCGAAGCGGTGGGCTACCCGGTTCACCCAACTGCTGGGCAGACCGGCTGTTGCGTAGAAGGCGTTGAGGAGTTCCTCGTAGGTCTCGACGTGGGACGCCTGGGGCTCCAGGTCGTAGCGCTCGTGATGCAGCACGGCCGCCTGCGGAAGCCGAGGCTTCACGGCGGTCTCGTCCCACCGATCGGGGTGGCCGACCGTCAGCCCGAAGACCGGGAACACGTTCGCCGGCAGCCCCAGCTCCGCCGCGACCTCCAGCGGGCGATTGCGGATGGCGCCGACGAACACCGTGCCCAACCCGAGCGACTCCGCCGCCAGCGACGCGTTCTGCGCCGCCAGCGCGACATCGATGAACGACAACAGCGCCGCCTCGACGAAGTCCGCACCCTCAGCCGTCGCCGTGCCGACCACCTGCCGGGCCCGCGCGAGATCCGCCAGCCACACCAGCAGCAACGGCGCCTCGACGATGAACTCCTGATCCCCCGCAAGCTTGGCCAACCTCGCCCGCCGCTCGTCGTCCCGTACGGCGACCACGCTCCACAGCTGCAGGTTCCCCGACGTAGGCGCCGACTGCGCCGCAGCGATCAGCGCCGCCAACGTCTCCTCGGACACCGGATCGGACCGATAACTCCGCACCGACCGATGCGCCAACTGCCGCTCCAACACCTCACTCCACTCACCCGGTACGCCGTACGCCGAGTCAGCCCCATACCGCAACCGATACGCCACCTCAGGAGATCCAGTCACACCCCGATCTTCCCCTATGTCCACTCCCCCACTAGACAAAGTCCGCCATCCGGTCGCTCCTGGCTTGGAGGGGTGTACCGACGGACAGGAGGTATCGCACCTGACGCCCGATTTCACGCGGAAGGCAGCCGCGGCGAGGTTGGTTTTGATGGACACCTCATGTCCGTCGGTACGCCGAGCGAACCGGTCGATGCAGAACTGTTCACAGCGGACTGGGCCGGTCGGCGAGCCCGAGTTGTCGATCGAACCGCCGACCTCGTTAGGTGGAAACTTCTCACTCGCATATGCAAGTTTCTTTCCAGGCAACGGGAATCACCCGATCAACGGTGCGCGCTCCCGAGTCCGGAGACAACCCACGAATGCACGAAACCTGTCGAGCCCGCCGTTCGGGAGCCACGCATGGGCTGCGTCGTGAGGTCGATGCGTGGTGGACCTCCGGGTGTGCTCGCTGCGGTAAGCCCGGTTGGCACAACACCCTCCCTAGGATCCGAGTCGAGGTAGGCCAGCCACCCGAGACGAAGACACGAATCCGACCCATGCGCCGCCGTCAACTGGTCGGGTGGACACGACACTGGCTCGCGAAGCAAGGGTGTCGGGGGCGAGACACCTGAGACCGAACACGAATCCGATCCCGGTACGCCCGTCCTCAACAGGTCGGGCGGGCACCACACCGCCTCGTGAGAACTGAGTTGGGGTGGGGCGAGGGGCTGAGGTGGGTCAGTAGCGGCCGAAGACGTATTGGGAGGGGGAAGCGGGGTCGGTGCCGCGCCAGAAGTCGGACCAGAGGGTGCGGAACTCTTCGCGGGAGAGGTGGCCGTCGCCGTTGAGGTCTAGTTGCGGGAAGACCTCCTCGATGCCGTCGGACGAACCTTTCCAGGCGTAGACGACCTGTTTGTGTTCCTCCAGGGCGATCCGGTCGTCGGCGTTCTGGTCGATCGCGTCGAACATCGCGTCCGCGGTCGCGTAGACGGCGTCGTCCATCGACGGAAGTTGGTCGACGACGATCATCAGCTGGTCGAGTGACACCTGGTCGGCGGCCGAGATCGTGGCCAGCGCGGACCACCAGCCCATCATGATCGCCCGCATCCGCTCATAGTCCGCGGTCCCCCGGTCCCACCCGCGCAGGCCGACCCAGCGTTCGGTCAGCGACTCGAAATCGGACTCCTCGAGATAGCCGTTGCCGTCGGCGTCCATCGCTTCGAACACCCCGGCGATCTTGCGGCGCTGAAAATCAGTGGCCATTAGCTTCCCCCATCGCTCGAACACTCACAGTGACCGACTTCAGTATGTGACGAAGGTTGCGCTTTGTCACCGGTTGACTCCACACCGTCCACGTGCTTGCGTGTCAGCGAAATGTCATCGCCGCTCCCGATACTCGGTAGCCATGACCACCACGTTCGCGGCCGCCGCCGCGGGACTCTTCCTGATCCGGCTCGTCCTGTTCGTCGCACTCCACTTCGCGCGCAGCGACTACAACATCGTGGAGCATGCGGTGAGCGACTACGCCGTCGGACCGACCCGGCGGTTGTCGTCCGCAATGACCTGGGTGACCGCTGCCGGCTGGGCCTGTCTCGCGGTCGCCGTGTGGTCAGGCGATTGGGACAACCGCAACTCGATCGGCGTCTGGCTGGCCGTCCTCGCCGTCATCTTCGTGGCCCTGCCGCTTGTCCCGACCGACCTCGAAGGCGCACGCCGTACGGCGATCGGCCGGATCCACTACCTCGTGGCGATCGCCTGGTTCGCGATCAGCTACACGCTGACCGGCACCTTCCATGACCAGATCCACAACGCCGCCCTGAACGTGCTCCACTGGGTCGCGATGATCTCCCTTGCAGCCTTGGTGATCGCCCTCGTCGTCCGCCCGCTACGCCGCAAGTTCTTCGCCATCTCCGAGCGCATCTTCATCCTCGCGATCAACCTCTTCTACCTGATCGCCGCCATCCTCATCGCCTGAAGAAGCACGCAGATCAGTCAGTACTACGGGGTGCTCGGCCGCCGGTCGCGGCGCAACCTCGGGCCAGATCGCGTGACCTCAGCTTGGGGGTGCGGTGGGGAGTTTGACGGTGACTCGGAGGCCGCCGGTGGGGCGGGGGGTGAGGGTCAGGGTGCCACTGTGGGCCTGGGTGATGCTTTTGACGATGGCCAGGCCGAGGCCTACGCCTGCGTGGTCGGTGTGGATGCGGCCGGTGCTGCGCTGGAACGGTTCGGCGAGGGTAGAGACCAGCTGCGGGGTGAGTTGCTCGCCGGTGTTCTCGACCACCAGTACTGCGGTCCTTGGCTGAACGCTGGTCGATACCCAGACCGTGCCATCGGCGGGGAGATTGTGGACGATCGCGTTGTGCACAAGGTTCGTTGTCAGCTGGAGGAGCAGCGTCTTCGAGCCGCGCGCGATGGCCGGATCGCCGGACGTCTCGAGCGTGACACCGTTCTTTTCGGCTAGCGGAAGAAGAGTTTCGGTGGCTTCTTCCACCGCGAGGGACAGGTCGACGGGCACCGGCTCGAAGGAAGCCTGATTCGCGCGGCTGAGCATCAGCAGCGCTTCGGTGAGGTCGATCGCCCGGGTGTTCACGAACTGCAGCCGATCGACGAGTTCGCGCGGATCGCGGCTCGGATCCTTCTGGGCGACATCGAGCAGCGTCTGCGTGATCGCCAACGGGGTCCGCAGTTCGTGCGAGGCGTTCGCCGCGAATCGCTGCTGCTCGGCATCGTGGGCTTCGAGCCGCGCGAGCATGGTGTCGAAGGTGTCGGCGAGTTCCCGGAACTCGTCCTGGCGGCCTTCCAGCTGGACCCGGTGCGAGAGCGATCCGCCCGTCGCCAGCCGGGCGGCGTTGGTGATCCGGGTCAGCGGCGAGAGCATGCTGCCGGCCAGCAGCCAGCCGCCGACCAGCCCGAGGATCAGCAGGCACGCCAGCGCGACACCCGCCTTCGGCACGAAGGCAGCCACCAGCGCGGCGCGGTCGGGAACGTGCATCGGCCCAGGCTGGCCAGGCCCAGGACCCCCGCGCATGGCGGGCGGCGATTCGGTGATCACGGCAGGCACGTAGCGCAGCAGGAACACCCAGACGACCAGCAACAGCCCGGCGCCGGAGAGCATGATGACCGCGGCATAGCTCAGCGCGAGCTTGAGCCGAACGCTCAGTCCCGGCTCCCTATCCACGATCCGCATCCCCAGCAGTCTCGATCCGGTACCCGACGCCCTTCACTGTCGAGATGATCTCGGGCTCACCGAGCCGCTTGCGCAGCGACGAGACCGTGATCCGCGCGGCATTGGTGAACGGGTCCGCATTCTCGTCCCATGCCTGCGCCAGCAGATCCTCGGCACTGACCACGCCACCCTCGGCAGCAACAAGCACTTCCAGTACTGCGAACTGCTTGCGCGTCAACGCGACATAGCGACCGTCCCGATAGACCTCACGACGGAACGGGTCCAGCCGAAGCCCGGCGATCTCGCGGACCGGCGGCCGGTTGTGAACCCGCCTGCGGTCGAGCGCGCGCAGCCGCAGTACGAGCTCTCGCAGGGCGAACGGCTTGGTGAGGTAGTCGTCGGCGCCGAGCTCGAACCCGGAGGCCTTGTCGTCGAGGCGATCCGCGGCGGTGAGCATCAGGATCGGCATACCGCTGCCGGAGGCAACGATCCGCTTGGCGATCTCGTCGCCGGACGGGCCCGGAATGTCGCGGTCCAGAACGGCGATGTCATAGGTGTTGATGGCAAGCATCTCCAGCGCGATGTCGCCGTCGCCCGCGATGTCCGCGGCGATCGCCTCCAGGCGCAGGCCGTCGCGGATTGCCTCGGCCATCACGGGTTCGTCCTCGACGATCAGTACGCGCACAGCATCGATGCTACGAGGCGGACCTTATTGCGGGCATATCAAAAGGCTCATACGCCCTGACAACATCAAGATTCTTTGACTGGAGGCATGTCCTCCAGTGCACCGGTCCACCCAACGGGCCGCCGGACCAGAATGACTCTCCGAGTGGCTTTTGTCATCGCCAACGCCGGTGCTTCTCGGTGTCTTCGTCCAGCAGTCCTTGTCGTCCTCCTTCTCCCCCAGCGACTCTCATCGGGCGCTGGGCGAGGCAGCCGGATACGTCCCGGACGGCGTGACGGTCTTCGACGACATTCCCGCCGTGACCAAGCTCGAACCCGCTTTGCGCGCTGCCGTGCGCAAGGCCGCGACCGCTGCGGGCGACGAGGGGATCGTGTTCTACGTCAACAGCGGTTGGCGTTCCCGGGAGTACCAGGCGCAACTCCTCAAGGATGCGGTCGCGCAGTACGGCTCGGAGAAGGAGGCCGCCCGCTGGGTGGCCACTCCCGACACCTCTCCGCACGTGAGCGGGCGACGCGATCGACATCGGACGCTCCGACGCCGCCACCTGGCTGTCCAGGCACGGCGCCAAGTACGGGCTGTGCCAGATCTACGACAACGAACCCTGGCACTACGAACTGCGCCCGGGCGCAGCCGAGCACGGCTGTCCGCAGCGGTACGCCGACCCGGCGCACGACCCGAGGACGCAGGTTACCGGAAAGTAAGTTGTAGTCGGCTTATCAAAAACCTCATACGAACCGGCAACCCCGGAACGCCTTGACTCGAAGGCATGAACTCCAGCGAACGAAGAGGAACGGTGGCGCTGCGCCGCGGTCGACGACGAGGGGTGGGTTGCACGACCGGTCCCCGTACCGGTCCCGGCCGCTCGACCGATCGGCATCACGGTCTTCGGCTGCGGCCCCGACGAGGCGACCCTGTTCCGCGAACTGGCGCCCCGGTTCGGCGTCGTACCGACCATCACCACGGCGGCGGTCTCCGAGGCCAACTGCGAACTTGCCTTCGGCAACCGCTGCATCAGCGTCGGACACAAGACCCCGATCAGCAACCCGACCCTGCTGGCGCTCAGCCGGGCCGGCGTCACCTACATCTCGACCAGAAGCATCGGCTACAACCACCTCGACCTCTCGTACGCCGAACAGCTCGGTCTCCAGGTCGGCAACGTCTCCTACTCACCCGACAGCGTCGCCGACTACACCCTGATGCTGATGTTGATGGCGATCCGCAATGCGAAAAGCATTGTCCGCCAGACGGATCTGCACGACTACCGGCTGAATGATGCCCGAGGCAAGGAACTCCGCGACCTGACCGTCGGGGTGATCGGCACCGGACGCATCGGTACGGCGGTCCTCCACCGGCTCCGCGGCTTCGGCTGCCGGACGCTGGCGTACGACGTACGCCCGGAGGCGGTCGCGCAGTACGTGCCACTGGACGAACTGCTGCAGGAGAGCGACATCGTCACTCTGCACACCCCGCTCGAGCCGCAGACGCACCACCTGCTGAACCGGCAGCGCATCGAGCAACTCAAGCCTGGCGCGATCGTCGTCAACACCGGACGCGGCGCGCTCATCGACACCCCGGCGTTGCTCGAAGCAGTGGAAAGCGACCGGCTCGGCGGAGCAGCCCTGGACGTCCTCGAAGGAGAGGACGGCATCTTCTACGCCGACTGCCGCGACACCGCCATCCAGAACGAACCGCTGCTGCGCCTGCAGCGACATCCCAACGTGCTGATCAGTCCGCACACCGCCTATTACACGGACCGCGCGCTCCGCGACACCGTGCAGAACTCCCTCCTCAACTGCCTGAACTTCGAAAGCAGGAAACAGCATGGCTAAGCTCAAAATCGGCATCCTCTTCGGCGGTCAATGCGAAGAGCACCCGGTCTCCATCAAGTCCGCCTTGGAGGTCGCCCGGAGTCTCGATCCCGAGAAGTACGACCCGTACTACGTCGGGATCACCAAGAACGGCGCCTGGAAGCTCTGCGATGCCCCCGGGACAGAACTGGGAGACCGGGAACTGCAGACCGGCCATGCTGTCACCGGATCGCAGCATCCACGGACTGCTGGTCCTGAACCAGGGCCGGTACGAAACGATCGAACTCGACCTCGTGCTGCCCGTTCTCCATGGCAAGTACGGCGAGGACGGCGCGATTCAAGGTTTGCTGGAACTCTCCGGAATTCCCTATGCAGGCTGTGGAATCGCAGACCTCCGCGCTGTGCATCGACAAGGCCCTCACCTACCTCGTGGTCGGCACCGCCGGCATCGCCACGCCGAAATTCTGGACCGTCACTCCTGACGACAAAGTCGACGCCGACGACCTCCCCTACCCCGTCTTCGTCAAGCCGGCCCGGTCGGGCTCGTCGTACGGCGTGACGAAGGTCGAGCACGCCGGCGAGTTGGAGAGCGCGATCGAGGCGGCGCGGCAGTACGACTCGAAGGTGCTGATCGAGGAAGCGGTCGTCGGCAGCGAGATCGGTTGCGCGATCCTGGGCAACGACCTGGATCTGATCGCGGGCGAGGTGGACCGGATCGCACTGACCGGCGGCTTCTTCCGGATCCATCAGGAGGACTCCCCGGAGACCGGTTCGGAGAACTCGGCCTTCATCGTTCCCGCCGACATCCCGGCCGAGTCGCGCGCCCTGGTCCGGGAGACCGCGAAGAGCATCTATCGCACGCTGGGCTGCACGGGACTCGCGCGGGTGGACCTGTTCCTCACCGACGACGGGAAGGTGATCCTCAATGAGGTCAACACGCTGCCCGGCCTCACGTCGTACAGTCGCTACCCGCGGATGATGGCGGCCGCCGGGCTCTCGCTGGGCGAGGTGATCGACCGGGTGGTGTCGCTGACCCTGACCGGGCGGATCCGATGAAGACCGACTTCGTCTTCGTCGACGAGGTGGCGGCCGGGATCCGCTGGGATGCCAAGTACGCGACCTGGGACAACTTCACCGGCAAGCCGGTCGACGGCTACCTGGCCAACCGCATCGTCGGTACGACGGCTCTCTGTACTGCGCTGGCCCGTGCTCGTGAGAGGGCCGGGCTGCTCGGCTTCGGCCTCTTGCTGTGGGACGGCTATCGCCCGCAGCGGGCGGTCGACCGGTTCGTGCGCTGGTCGGAAGAGCCGGAGGACTGCCGGACGAAGCCACGGCACTACCCGAACATCGACCGGACGGAGATGTTCGCCAGGGGCTACGTCTCCACCAGGTCAGGCCACAGCCGCGGCAGCACCGTCGACCTGACGCTCTATCACCTGGCAACGGGCGACCTCGCTCAGATGGGCGGCGACCACGACCTGATGGATCCGGTCTCCCACCACGGCGCGACCGGCATCACCCCCGTCGAAGCAAGCAACCGCGATCACCTCCGCGACATCATGGAAGCCTCCGGTTTCAGCGCCTACGCCCGCGAATGGTGGCACTACACCCTCAAAAACGAGCCCTACCCCAACACCTACTTCGACTTCCCCATCACCTAGGTGGACAGGTCGATGAGTGCCGGACGATCGTGGGTTGTGGCTCCCGTAGTACGAGTCGCTTGGTTTTGATTACGTCGGGTGGCCAGGCGGGTGCTAGCTGAGACATGCCCGCAACTTACCGGCCGGGTCCGCTGAGAGGTCAGGAAGTTGAGGGGGGCGGCGCCGTGCGTCTTGGCGGAATGTGCTCGTGCGAGAACCGGCGTGGAGCGTAATGTCGGCTGCGACGAGATGCCTGCCGAGGGGGAAACCTTGAGCCAGCCAGCTGCAGAGACCGAATATCCAGACGAGATCGACGGCGCAGTACTGAAGATCGCCGGCGTGGTGGTGCTCGGGGCGATCATGTCGATCCTCGACATCACCGTGGTCAACGTCGCGCTCCCGACCTTCCAGGACGAGTTCGGTTCCGCCGACAGTCCGATCTCCTATTCGCACGTCGCCTGGACCGTCACGGCGTACACGCTCGCGCTGGCGACCGTGATCCCGCTGACCGGCTGGGCGGCCGACCGGTTCGGCACCAAGCGGCTCTACATGACCGCGATCTTCCTGTTCACCGCCGGCTCCGCGCTCTGCGCGACCGCGACCAGCATCGACATGCTGATCGGCTTCCGGGTCCTGCAGGGCCTCGGCGGCGGCATGCTGATGCCACTCGGCATGACGATCATGACCCGGGCCGCGGGGCCGAAGCGGATGGGCCGCCTGATGGCGATCCTCGGCGTACCGATGCTGCTCGGCCCGATCCTCGGACCGATCCTCGGCGGCTGGCTGATCCAGGTCGCGAGCTGGCACTGGATCTTCCTGATCAACCTGCCGCTCGGCATCGCCGCGTTGATCTACGCCAACTTCGCGCTCCCCAAGGACACGCCGCATCGCTCGGAGTCGCTCGACCTGCTGGGCGTCGCGCTGATGTCCCCCGGACTCGCGCTGTTCCTCTTCGGCGTCTCGTCCCTGCCGTCGGAGGGTGGTGACTTCGGCGCGCCCAGGGTCTGGGTGTCGATGCTGGTCGGCGTCCTGCTGATGGGGGCGTTCGTCTGGCACTCGTTCCGGCCGGAGCACCCGCTACTCGATCTGCGGCTGTTCCGCGACCGCAACCTGACCGTCTCGATCGTGACGATGTTCCTGTTCGCGGCGGCGTTCTTCGGCGGGCTGCTGCTGGTGCCGACCTACTTCCAGCAGATCCGTGGTGAGTCCACGCTGCACGCCGGACTCCTGGTGGCGCCGCAGGGCCTCGGTGCGATGGTGACGATGCCGATCGCCGGCCGCTTGGTCGACAAGATCCCGGTCGGCCGGATCATCCCGGTCGGGCTGGCGCTGATCATCGTGGGGATGTTCGGCCTCACCCAGATCACCGAGAACACGTCGTACGGGCTGATCATCGCCATGCTGGTCGTGATGGGCTTCGGCATGGGCGCCACGATGATGCCGCTGTTCACGACCGCTCTGCGGACCTTGTCCGGGGCGCAGATCGCGCGCGGGTCGACGCTGCTCAACATCACCCAGCAGATCGCCTCGTCGGTCGGCGTCGCGACGATGTCGGTGATCCTCACCAACCAGCTCAACGACTCGCCGATCATCCCCGGCACCGACCAGGTTCCGGCGCTGGGCGGCGGGCTGCGCGAGACCCAGGCGGCGATCATCTCCAACACCCGCCCGGACACCGTCGCACCGCTCCATCTCGATCCGGCGGCCATCGCCCGTGGTCTGGCCGATGCCGCGTCGTCGTTCGCCCACACCTACTGGGTGGCCTGGGCGCTGGTCGTGCTCACCTTGATCCCGGCCTTGATGCTGCCCCGGAAGGTCTCCGAGGCGAACCTCGCCGGCGAGGACGGTCCACCCGTCATCGTCCACTGACAGCAGAGCTCCGGTACGGCGTACGTCGTACCGGAGCTTCTTTTTGGCTGTCCGGATCCGGACATCTCGCTGGCCTCCGTGGAGCGGACCGGCAAGGGTTGAGTGGATGACGGACAGCAAGGATCGCGAGGCGACCGGGTTCCAGGAGCACGCGCCGTACGACGGGTCGATCGATCTGCGGACCGACTTCGTGATGGTCTACGGACTCGACGCCAGTACGCCGGAACGGATCGCGCGGTGGCGCGACGCCGGGTATCGCGTGCATCTGATGACCGGGATCTCCTGGGGCAACTATCAGGACTACCTGGACGGACGCTGGGACGGCACCGACCACTGGGCGGACGCGCAGGCGGTGAGCGACGGCTCGCCGATTCTGCACGGTCAGAGCACGGACATCCCGTATATGGTTCCGACGTTCGCGTTCACCGAATACCTGATCGAGAAGCTCCGGCCGGTCATCGCGTTGGGTGTCGAGGGCATTCATCTCGAAGAGCCGGAGTTCTGGGCCCGGGCCGGCTATTCGGAATCCTTCCAGCGGGAGTGGCAGGCGTTCTTCGGTGAGCCTTGGCAGCCGCCGCACAGTGGTGTCGAGGCGCACTTCCGGGCCGGGCAACTCAAGCAGCACCTGCTGTCGCGCAGCCTCGATCGGGTCACTTCCGTACTGCGGGACGTCGCGCTCCAGCAGGGCCGATCGGTGCGCTTCTACGTCCCGACGCACAGCCTGCTGAACTACACGCAATGGCAGATCATCAGCCCGGAATCGCGGCTGCGCGCACTGCCTTCGGTCGACGGCGCGATCGCCCAGGTGTGGACCGGAACCGCCCGTACGCCGAACGTGTACGCCGGGGAGGTCGCGGAGCGGACGTTCGAGACGGCCTACCTGGAGTACGGGATCGCCCAGGACCTCACTCGCGGCACCGACCGGCGGCTGTGGTTCCTGCACGACCCGATCGAGGACCATCCGGACCGCACCTGGGAGGACTACCTCGCCAACTACCAGCGCACCCTGATCGCCTCGCTGCTGCACCCAGGCGTTTCGCGCTACGAGGTCGCGCCTTGGCCGGACCGGATCTTCAATCGGCCCTATCTGCGGGAAGGGTCGGACGAACGTGAAGGCATTCCTGCGGAGACCGCGACCAGCTACCTGATCGCCATGAACAGCCTGCGCGACATGGATCAGCCTGACGTGCGCTGGGCCAACCGCGGACCGCGGATCGGGATCGCGCTCTCCGACACGGCCATGTTCCAGCGCTGGTCGCCCGGCGGGGAGAGCGGCCACTACGACGGGCTCCAGGACGCTCTGGCTGTGTCAGGCCGCGAGCAATTGCATTTCTCCGACTTCTACGGGCTGGCACTGCCACCTCTGTACGCCGGGCAGCGGGTCTGTCCGGTCCAACTGGAGAACCTGCTCGACACTCCTGATGCGCTGGACGACGTGGATGTCCTTGCCCTCAGCTACGAATTCCAGAAGCCTTTGGCACCTGGCATCCATTACGCGCTGGCCGGATGGGTCAGCCGCGGCGGGTCGCTGTTGTACGTCGGCGACGGCTCCGATCCGTACCACGGGATTCGCTCGTGGTGGACGGGTCGCTACGAGACCTGCGCCCACCACCTCGCGGAAGCCCTTGGCGCTTCGTTCGAGAGCACCGACATCCAGCCGATCGGGCGGGGTCAGGTGCGATTCCTGCCGGCCCGCCCCGCCGACTTCACCCAATCCCCCGCTCCCCTGGTCACGGCGCTGCGCGAACTCGCCGGCCACACCTGGGAGCCCACCAACTGGCTCTCCGTCCACCGCGGCCCCTACCTCATCGGAGCCGTTCTCCCCGGCGCCCCACATGTTGTCGAAGGCAACTACCTCGACCTCCTCGACCCGCAACTCGGCGTCGTCCACCGCCGCGAACTTCAGCCGGGCGACCTCACCTGGCTCCGCGACCTCACCTACGACACCGAGCCCCTCCTAGCCTCTGCCGGCCGCATCACAAACTGGCACCACACCGAGTCAGGTCTCGCTTTCACCTGCGAGGCCCCCCACGGCGTACAGGTCACCACCGCCCTCCGCGTCCCCACCGCCCCCACCACCGTCAACACCCCCTCCCACCACGACCCCGCCCTAGGCATCCTCTGGCTCCACCACCCAGGCACCCCCACCGGCACCCAAGTAGAGCTCACGTTCTAGGTGAGAATGCTGGGGTGTTCACCTTGGTGATCGCGAGGTGTACGACGCGGCGGGGCTGGTCTTGCTCTCGGAGGCTGTCGGTTGATCCCTGTAGGGTCCTGAGCCGTGGACGTTGGGGAGCGGATTCGGGAACTTGCCGGGCGGATCGTGGAGTGGCGCGATGCGTATTACCGGGGTGCGCCGACGGTGGCGGACGCGGAGTACGACGTGGTCGAGGACGAGCTGCGGGCGCTGATCGCGGCGAATCCGGAGCTGGCGCCCGATCCGAATCCGCTCGAGCAGGTCGGGGCGCCCGCAGTACTGCATGCGCCGGTGCGGCACTCGCGGCCGATGTTGTCGCTGGAGAAGGCGACCAAGCCCGAGCAGGTCGAGGCGTTCTTCGCGCGCTTCCCCGGTCAGTCGGTCGTCGTGATGCCGAAGCTGGACGGGTTGTCGCTGGCGCTCGTCTACGAGAACGGGAAGCTCGCCCGGGCAATCACCCGCGGTGACGGTACGACGGGCGACGACGTGACGCCGCTCGTCCGGGCACTCACCGATGGAGTCCCCGAGCGCCTCGACGTACAAGGCCGGATCGAGGTGCGTGGCGAGGCGGTCATGTTGCGCTCCACGTTCGCCGCCTACAACGCCGCCCACCCGGACAAGCCGCTGATCAACCCGCGGAACGCCGCCGCCGGCACGCTCCGCGCGAAGGATCCCGGCGACCGTTGCCGAGCGCCGCCTGCAGTTCCTCGCGTTCGACCTGCTCAGCGACCCCGACAACACCGACGCCGATCTCGAGAGCGCGCTGCGGACGATGGGCTTCACCGGCGCCGACATGCGGCACTGCGACGACGCCGCCGCGGCGCAGGACGTCATCACCACGATCGAGCAGCAGCGCAACGAGCTGGACTACGACCTCGACGGCGCCGTACTGCGGCTCGCCGACCGCGACGCCTTCGCCGCGGCCGGGACGCGATCCAGTTCGCCGCGCGGCGCCCTCGCCTTCAAGTTCGCCGCCGAGGAGAAGACCACCGTGCTCATGGACGTGGTCTGGGACGTCGGCAAAACCGGCAAGATCGCACCGGTCGCGTGGCTGGAGCCGGTCTTCGTCGGCGGTACGACGGTCACCCGCGCGACGCTGGCGAACCAGGAAGTGATCCGCGCCCGCGGCATCAAGATCGGCGACACCGTGCTCGTGCGCCGAGCAGGCGACGTGATTCCCTTCGTCGCCGGCGTGCTGGACGCCTCCAAGCGCACCGGCGCCGAGCGGGACATCGTGCCGCCGAGCGTCTGTCCCTCGTGTGCACAGGAGCTGACCGAGCAGGGCAACAGCCGCGAGCTGTTCTGCACCAACGTCGCGTGCCCGGCGCAGACCGTACGCCGGTTGATCCACTGGGCATCCCGAGCCGCCGCGGACATCGACGCGATCGGTGGCGTCTGGATCGAGCGGCTGGCCGAGGCGGGGATCCTCGAACACCCGTCGGACTTCTACCAGCTGACCAAGGAGAAGCTGCTCGAGTTCGACCGGATCGGCGAGATCTCGGCCGCGCGGATGATCGACTCGATCGACACCAGCCGCCAGGTCGGGCTGCGTCGCGCGATGATCGGCCTCGCGATCCCGATGGCGTCCGAGGGCACCGCGACCAGGGTCTGCCGAGCAGGCTTCGGCTCGCTGGAAGAGGTCGCCGCTGCAGGTGTCGACGGCCTGGTCGCCGTGGAGGACATCGGCCCCAAGGTCGCCGCCTCGCTGATCGAGCACCTCACCCGGCTCCGCCCCGAACTCGAACGCCTCCGCGCAGCCGGCGTATCGCTCGACGTCCGCGAAGAAGACCTGCCGCCAGTCGTCGCAGCCGGCGCCCCGCTGGCCGGCAAGACGGTCGTCGTCACCGGCTCGATCAGCGACCCCCGCTCCGGCGAGAAGGTGGCCCGCCCGGCCTTCCAGCGTCTCTGCGAGAAGGCCGGCGCGACCATCGCCTCGTCCGTCTCCGCCAGCACCGACTTCCTCATCACCGGCGCCGACGTCGGCGCCGCCAAACTCACCAAGGCCGAGAAGCTAGGCGTCGAGGTCGTCGACCAATCCGAAATCTGGCAACAACTCCAGGCCGCCGATCTCCTCTAGTCCTCTCCCAACTCGGTGAAGAGGGTGAGTTGGATGCCGCCGGGGGTTTCCAGGCGGGCGTTGAGGGAGTTCCACGGCGTACGGGTGGGCTGGGCGATGACGGTGGCGCCGGCTTCGGCCAGTTGGGTGGTGACGGCGGCGGAGTCGTCGACTTCGAGGGCGACGCGGAACTTGCCGGCGACCCGGTGGCCGACCTCGACGCGGTCGATGAAGTCGGCCTGGTTCGGGTCGGCGATCTCCAGCGTGGCCCGGCCGGCCTCCAGGATCATCACCCGACCGTCCTCGGACGAGTACGACTCGCGTTCGGTCAGGCCCAGTACGTCGCGGTAGAACGCGACCGCGTCGTCGTAGTCCGGCGCGGTGACCACCAACCGCAGTTCCTTCACACCCATGTGCTGCCTCCAAGTCTGAGTTACGGAGAGCCTAAGAGCTGAGGATCTCGGCCAGCCGCTCGGTGTCCTGGAGATACCGCTCGTAGGGGAAGCCCGCCTCGACCAGAACTTTGCGTAGCTGGTCGTACAAAGGCTTCCCGCTTTCATGGAAAGCCTTCCGGCCGGCGTCGGTGAGGCTGACTTCCCGATGATCTGGCTCGGCGTCGCAGTCGTCGGCGCGACAGTCCGCACCAGGCACCTCCCCGCCGGCCCGGCCCGGCTGGAGGTTTGGCAGCGCTGGTGGGCACTCGGCGCGCTCGGGTTCGGAAGTCTCTGGATGTTCCTGTCGTTCGTCGGCATCCCGGACTTCATGTCCACCGCGATCGGTTTCACCCAGACCCCGTTCGAGACCGAGATCGGCTTCGCGAACCTCGGGCTCGCGATCATGGCTTCCGCGCCGCCTCCGCCAAGGCCTCGGCCCGGGAACGCATCACGATCGGCCTCGGCGCCGGCATGTTCCTCTGGGGCGCGGTGATCGGCCACGTCTACCAGTGGTTCGCGAACGGCGACCACGCACCCGGCAACACCGGTGGTGTCCTGGTCTACGACCTGCTCATCCCCGCCGTGATGATCGCCCTCGCCCGCCGGTCACTGCGACCGAACACCACCGAACAGCCCAGCACGGCAACCCTCGCCCACTCGCACTGAATCCGCCCACTGACCGAGTCGGTTCAGGAGCAACGCGGCGTACGGGTTCTGGCGTGGAATCCGGAGCCGCCGCTCACCTTCGCGGCCGCGGCGGCTTCGGCCGACGCCCTCAGCACGGCAATCGGCCGCCTCTTGAAGACTTCAGAGGACGTGCAGCAGAAGACTTCAGAGCACGTGCAGCTTGTCGAACGGGGCGGTGACGCGGAGGAGCTTGCCGCCGCCCAGGTCGACGATGACGGCGTGCGTGCCCTCGACCGCGGTGATGCGGCCGAGGCCTTCCTTGTCGTGCGAGACCCGGTCGCCTTCCTCGAACGTCTTGATCGGGGTTGGCTCCCTAGGCTTGAAGGGACTCGTGGACAAGTGACGACGCGTCGTCGCGCGGGAGGGCTCCATCGACCCCAGTATGCGCCCATCCCTCGCGATCCGCATGCCCCGCGTCAAGATCCCGCCAGATCCCTGAGCCACGGATCGACCACGCCTCTGATCGCTGGTCGCTGACTGTAATCGGGCACTCACCGCTAGGGGCGTCGGTGACTGTTCAGCTTTTGTTTGCCTGGCAGCCGTGGGCCGGGTGAAGGATCGGGGCCGCTGAGTCCGTCATTGTAAGGAGCACCAGAATGTCCCTCGACCGCCGTTCCGTTCTCCGGGGCGCTGCCGCCACGGGTGCCGGGTTCGCCGCTGTCGGCGCCATGCCCTCCCTCGCCCAGGCGACCCCCGAGGCGGAGCCTGCCTCGCGGCCGTTCCCGACGCACCGGCCGTTCCCGCCGCTGATGGACGACCCGAAGGGCATCCTCGCGCTGCCGCCGGGCTTCAAGTACACGATCGTCACCCAGGCCGGCCAGACCAAGCTGAAGAGCGGTCACCCGACGCCGGAACTGCACGACGGTACGGCGGTGTTCAGCGCCGGCGGTAAGCAGTACACGCTGATCCAGAACCACGAGATCGGCGCCGCCTCCGCGCTCGGCGTACCGCAGATCCCCGGCACCGTGTACGACGAGGGCGTCGGCGCGGCCGGCGGCTGCACGGTCATCTCCGTCGACCGGGACGGCACGAACCACGGCGAGTGGGTCGGCATCTCCGGCACGCTCACCAACTGCGCCGGCGGCCCGACGCCGTGGGGCACCTGGATGACGTGCGAGGAGACCGAGAACAAGGCCAACGGCACGCACCCGGCTGAAGGACCACGGCTACGTCTTCGAGGTCTGGACCGACGGCAAGACCGCGCACCCGGTGCCGCTCAAGGCGCTCGGCCGCTACGCCCACGAGGCGCTCGCGATCGACCGCGACAAGCAGCACATCTACCTGTCCGAGGACGCGAGCGGCCCGAACGGATCCTTCTACCGCTGGTCCGCCCCGGCCGGTTACCGGCTCGGCAAGGACAGCTGGAAGGACCTGCAGGACGTCAACTTCGGCAAGCTCGAGGCGATGGCGATCCTCAACGACGACGGCAAGCCGATCCCGGACGTCGCCTACCTGACCTCGGCCCAGCTGCTCCGCCCGTTCCGGGTCGCCTGGGTCCCGGTGCCGGACCGGGACGCGGTCACGGTCTCCGTCCGCAAGCAGTTCACCGACGGCCAGGTCACCCGCGGCAAGAAGTTCGAGGGCGTCTACGGCACCCACGACGGTGTCTACGTGGTCAACTCGTTCGCCAAGATCGGTACCACGGACATCCCGGCCGACGGCGTACCGCACGAGGGCATGATCTGGTTCTACAACTACAAGTCGGGGACCATCCAGCTGGTCACCTACTTCCCGGCGAACCCCGCCGCCGACCAGGGCGCCACGGCCCGGTACGACGACTTCAACTTCGACGCACCGGACAACGTCACCGTCACCCCGTGGGGCTCGCTCGTCCTGGCCGAGGACGGCCTGGCCAGCAGCCACGTGCTGAGCTCGACCCCGGGCGGCCCGACGTACGCGATCGCCCGGAACATGCTGAACGACTCCGAGTTCACCGGCCCGACCTTCTCCGAGGACGGCAAGGTGCTCTTCGTCAACATCCAGACGCCGGGCATCACGCTGGCCATCACCGGCCCCTGGCGCGACTACCTCGGCTGAGCCTGAGGCTGAGCTGAGCTGATCCGAAGCACGGCGACGGGGGTTCAGGCCACGCCTGAGCCCCCGTTCTCAGATCCCGCTCAGCAAAAGCAGTGCACACTAGTCCGATGGGGGCAGTCGCAGGGGGAAACAGAAAGACCAGGCGAGCGGTCGCTAGCGACCGCTTTACTCGTGACGATCGCGATCGTCGCCGTGGTGGTGATCCAGCACCGCAGATCCGGCGACCCGGTCGCCTGCGCCCGAGTCCATCCAGTACGCCGGCCCGCTGCGCCTTGTCGGACAAGCTGGTCCCGTCCTGTGGTGTCCTGTTCGGCGCGGCGGCGAACCCGCTCGGTGACGAGTCCTGGGACGAGGGGCTGACGTCGTTCGAGAAGACGATCGGCCGCACGGTCGACATCGCGCACTACTACAACGCCAGCCCTGAGCTGTTCCCGACAGCCGACATGATCCAGCGCGCCCGCGAACCCGGGAAGAAGCGGCTGCTGATGCTCAACTGGAAGCCCGAGATGGGCCGGACCTGGGCGCAGGTGGCCGCCGGCGACCCGACCGTCGACGCGGCGATCGACGCCGAGGCGGCGTACCTGAAGAAGACCTTCCCGGAGAAGTTCTACCTCGTCATCCACCACGAACCCGAGGACGAGGTCGTGCCGCAGGCGGGGTCAGGGATGACCGCGACGGACTACCGGGCGATGTACCGCCATGTGGCGCTCCGGCTCCGCCAGGACGGCGTGACCAACGCGGTGTTCGTGATGAACTACACCGGCTCCGCGAGCTGGGGATCCACCCCCTGGTTCAGCCAGCTCTACCCCGGCGACGACGTGGTCGACTGGATCGCCGAGGACCCGTACATCTTCGGCGATCACCCGGACTACTGGTCCGATCTGGCCACCGCGGTGAACCGCCGCGACCCGGCCCACCCGACCTGGCCGGGCTTCTACAACTGGGCCATCAAGAACCACCCGGACAAACCGCTGATGCTCGGCGAGTGGGGAATCGACGAGCAGTCGATCGGCACCAAGTCGAAGGCAGGCCTGATCTCAGGGATCCAGGCCAGCCTCCGCGAACGCCCCCAGCTCAAGGCCCTCGTCTACTGGAACGAGAGCCGCGTCGACCCGATCGGCGAGACCCGCCTCGACTCCTCCCCCGCAGCCGAGAAGGCCGCTCGAGCGGTCTTCTCCAAGGGCACGCTCAAGCGCCAGCTCGGCTGAAGCCAAGGGGTCCTCAGCGGATGCCGTAGTCGTGGATCTTGCGGTAGATGGTGGCTCGGGACATGCCCAGGGACCGGGCGGCCTCGCGGCGGTTGCCGTTGTTGTCGAGGAGGCTGCGGATGATCGCGTCGCGTTCGAGGGCCTCCAGCTGGCTGAGGCTCCGGCGGCTGATGGCCTGCAGGTCGGCGGGGAGGTCGGCCGCAGGATGACTACGCCGGTTCGCCGGCGGTGCTGGACTATCTGCTTGAGGGCGTGGCGGAGTTCGGCGGTGTTGCCCGGCCAGGCCGATCGCAGGATCTGGTGCATCGCTTCCGGCGAGCAGGTCAGGGCCGCCTCGGTCAACTGGCTGAGGAAGAACGGGACCAGCTCACGGATGTCTTCGATGTGGTGCCGCAGGGGCGGGACGTCGACGGTCATCGGGAACAGCGGCAGTAACTCGCCCAGGTCGGGCTCGGATCGCCTGCGGTCGTCAGGGTCAGGGCTACCCAGGGCGGGTCGGTCGGCGGTGCTCGACGGCGGCTGTAGAAGGCGCCGACCAGTTCGTCGAGCTGGGGTGCGCCAGCCGCTCGGCGTGGCGGATGACCAGGCCTGGACGGTGTCGTCGGAGCAGTTCCGCTTCTACGTCGGAGGCCAGGTCGGGCGACGAGGCGGCGTCCAGTAGGCGGAGGGCGCCGGCGGGGTTGTTCTGCTGGTGGGCCGCGCGGGCGAGGGCGACCTTGCCGCTGCCTGCCTCGCCGCTGAGGACGGTCCATTGGCCGGCCCGGTAGGCGTTGTCGACGTCTCGGCAGCAGGCGAGCCAGGGGCCGCTCCTGCCGACCATGCCGGGGAGCTCGGGCCGTGGTGGCGGCCGGCTCGGTTCGGACGGCCATGACGCCTAGGCCGGGGCGCGTGGGGTGACCTGGAGGACGGCGGCGGTGGTGCGGACGCCTTCGGGGACCGGGCGGCAGGTGATCCGGACCCGGGTGCCGCTGGGTAGTTCGACGGCGACGAGTGCTCGGCCCTCGGCAGCATTCGGCGCCGTGGGCGAGGATGGCCGCCTGGTCGCTGTTGTCGAGGTTCTGCCGGGCGTTGGCGTTCATCAGCAGGAGATCGCCGTCGAAGGCGAGCACCATGTCGCCGGACCGCCGCCCGGCCTGCAGATACTCCTGAAGCAGCTCCTGTTCCAGAGCGAGCTGTCCGTCAGCAGCGCCGCGCGGATCTGGTCCGCGGTCGTCTTCGCCAACGCGATCAGCAACGATCCGGCGTCCTTGCGCCAGCAGGTGAGGTCGATGGCCCCCACGGTCTTGCCGCTGATCGGGTGCTTGATCGGTACGCCGGCGCAGCGCGAGGTCCTCGAGATCCTCCGCGTAGTGCTCGTGCCCGAACACGTGCATCGGGCCGCCGCGCTCGAGCGCCGTACCGATGCCGTTGGTGCCCGCGAACTGTTCGGAGTAGCTGAACCCCGGCGCGAGATTGCACCCGGTCCAGGTGCCGGCTCAGCCCGGTGTCGGCGGTCAGCCGCCGCAGCACCAGCCCGTCCCGCTCGGTCAGGATGACGCTGATCGGCTGACCGTCGAGATGCTCGTGCAGCCGCAGCAGTACGGGGTCCGCGCTCCGCGCCAGCGGCTGGTCGAGATCCGGGTCGGCGACGTACGGGAGGTCGATCCGGTCGGCGGGCAGGTTCCGCCGGCGCGACACGGACCCAGGAGGCGAGGACCGGACGGCGGACGTCGCCGACCGGGAACGCGTCGTAGCGTCAGGAAGCTCAGCCGGGCCTTCGCGAGCCGGCCGCTGTCTCCTGACTGAGTGGTTTCCATGTTCCTCCCACGGCTGGAGGCCTCACTGTCGAGCGCCATGGCATCGCCCTTCCAGAGTAGTGCTTTTCCGCGACGATCGGCTGTCTCAATTTGAGACACCCACCGCAGGCGCGCAGGGGTGGGATGGAAGTAACGGAGGAGGTAGGCGATGGACGACGAGACCTACAACCCGTGGACGATCGTGAACGCGGTCTTCCACCAGCTCGCCGATGCCGGTTTGCACCCGGTGCTGGGGACCACCGGCGACCCGGGCGAGGCGGCCGCCGCGTTGCTGGCACGCTCGGTATCCGGCCCGCGATGCCGGCCGACGCGCGCAGACTGAGGACCCGAGGGCGAGCTCGCGCAGCTGCGCGAAGCCGTCTTCGGCGACCCTGAGACCCGGATGGAGTCTCAATTTGAGACCTCCCGCCGCGCCAGGTGCGTTCGCTGCACTTCAGGACGTGCGCAGCCAAGTCTCGGCCCCAAGGGGGCCCAGCCAGGCCACAGCGAGGCACGAGGAGTGCCATGAGTCGCCAAAGTGTGGCGAAGGCCCACCAGAAGATCCAGGAACTGTCCTGGGAGCCCGCCTACCACGAGCCCGTCTCCCAGTACGGGACCGACTACACGTTCCAGAAGGCGCAGAAGAAGGACCCGCTCAAGCAGGTCCTGCGGTCGTACTTCCCGATGCAGGAGGAGAAGGACCACCGCGTCTACGGCGCCTCCGACGGCGCCATCCGCGGGCAACATGTTCCGCCAGGTGCAGGAACGCTGGCTGGAGTGGCAGAAGCTGTTCCTGAGCATCATCCCGCTGCCCGAGATCTCGGCGGCCCGGGCGATGCCGCTGCTGTTCCGCACGGTGCCGAACCCCGAGCTGCACAACGGCCAGGCGATCCAGATGATCGACGAGGTCCGGCACTCGACGATCCAGCAGAACCTCAAGCGCCTGTACATGAACAACTACATCGACCCGGCGGGCTTCAACTCCAGCCTGCGCAACTTCCAGAGCGACTACTGCGGCACCATCGGCCGGCAGTTCGCCGAGGGGTTCATCACCGGTGACGCGATCACCGCGGCCAGCATCTACCTGACGATCGTGGCCGAGACCGCCTTCACCAACACGCTGTTCGTCGCGATGCCGGCCGAGGCCGCCGCGAACGGCGACTACCTGCTGCCGACGGTGTTCCACTCGGTCCAGTCCGACGAGTCGCGGCACATCAGCAACGGCTACGCGACGCTGCTGATGGCGCTGGCCGACGAGGGCAACCACCAACTGCTGGCCCGCGACCTGCGCTACGCCTGGTGGAACAACCACCGCGTCGTCGACGCCGCGATCGGGACCTTCATCGAGTACGGCACCAAGGACCGCCGCAAGGACCGCGAGAGCTACGCCGAGATGTGGCGTCGCTGGATCTACGACGACTACTACCGCAGCTACCTGGTCCCGCTGGAGAAGTACGGCCTGGAGATCCCGCACGACCTGATCGAGGAGTCCTGGAACCAGATCTGGAACAAGGGCTACGTGCACGAGGTCGCCCAGTTCTTCGCCACCGGCTGGCTCGCCAACTACTGGCGGATCGACCCGATGGACGACAAGGACTTCGAGTGGTTCGAGTACAAGTACCCGGGCTGGTACGACAAGTACGGCGCCTGGTGGGAGAACTACAACCGGCTGTCCAAGCCGAACGGGAACAAGCCGATCGTCTTCGAGGACGTCGACTACGAGTACCCGCACCGCTGCTGGACCTGCATGGTGCCGTGCCTGGTCCGCGAGGACATGGTGATGGAGAAGGTCGACGGCCAGTGGCGGACCTACTGCCACGAGATGTGCAAGTGGACCGACGCGACCGCCTTCCGGCCGACGTACCAGGGCCGGCAGACGCCGAACATGGGCAAGCTGATCGGCCACCGCGAGTGGGAGACCCTGTACCACGGCTGGAACTGGGCCGACGTGGTCTCCGATATGGGCTTCGTCCGGGACGACGGCAAGACGATGGTCGCCCAGCCGCACCTGGACCTGAACCCGAAGGAGATGTGGACGCTCGACCACCTGCGCAAGTGCCCGCCGCTGGCGAGCCCGAACGTACTGCTCAACGAGATGAGCGACGACGAGCGGACCGCGTTCGCCGCCCGCTACGTCAAGGGTGGACCGGCCGGCCGGCCCGCACCGGCCGACGCCTGAGACATGACCGGCAAACACGTCGTACGGTTCGAACCCGTCGGCATCGAGATCGAGGTGGCGAGGATCAGACGATCCTCCGCGCCGCGGCCGAGCAGGGCGTGATGCTCATGCACGGCTGCAAGGAGGGGCAGTGCGCCTCCTGCAAGTCCTTCGTTCTCGACGGCGACGACATCGAGCACGATCGGTACTCGACGTTCGCGTTGCCGGACTACGAGCTGGACGAGGGCTACACGCTGCTCTGCCGGGCGCATGCCTACGAAGACCTGACGATCGAACTGCTCAACTACGACGAGGACATGATCCGCTCCGGGCTGCCGATCCAGGAGCGGGTCGCCGAGGTGGTCTCGATCACGCCGGTCACCCACGACCTGCGGCACCTGGTACTGCGGCTGACGGGGGACGAGGGCGAGCTGAAGTTCTTCCCTGGCCAGTACGTCGACATCCAGGTGCCGGGGACGGACGCGAGCCGCTCGTTCTCGATGGCCAACACGTCCAGCCGGGAGAGCGGACAGCTGGAGTTCGTCATCCGGGTCTATCCCGGCGGGATGTTCTCCGAGTTCCTCGACCAACGGCTGCAGGTCGGTGACCGGCTGGACATCTCCGGACCGTTCGGGGTCTTCACCCTGCGGGACAACCCCGGTGCCCGGATCGTGTTCGTCGGTGGCGGGGCGGGGATGGCGCCGATCCTGTCGCTGCTCCGGACGATGGCCGAGCGCGGGATCGAACGGCAGGCCACTTACTACTACGGCGCCCGGACGCAGCGCGACCTGTGTTTCCACGAGGAGCTTCGTGGGCTGGAGGAGACGCTGCCCGGCTTCCGGTACGTACCGGCGTTGTCCGAGGACGAGTGGGACGGCGAGAACGGGCTGATCACCGATGTGGTCAGCCGGCTCGAACCCGATCTCAAAGGTGCCGATGCCTATGTCTGTGGGCCACCACCCATGGTCGAGGCAGCGATCGTGTTGCTCGAGCGACTGAACGTCGTACCGAAGCACATCTACTACGACAAGTTCACCACGACCGGCGACGCCGGTGACTCGAAGGTGCTGGAGGCAGAGAGCCGATGACCATCACAGAGAACTCCACTCCTGAGCGGAGTGTGCCGAAGCCGGTCTTCACCGACGCCGAGGCGGGCGCCCGGGTCTTCCCGGACTCGTCGGCGCGGACGTACAACTACTACCGGCCGCAGAAGCGCAAGCAGAGCCTGTACGAGGACGTGACGGTCGACGTCCAGCCCGACCCACGGCACTATCTCAGCCAGGGCTGGCTGTACGGCTTCTCCGACGGCCGCGGCGGTTACCCGCTGGACTGGACCGCACTGAAGGCCTGGGGCTCGGACAACGAGTCCCCGCAGCGCGGGATCGGCACCGGCGGGATGTTCCCCAAGGAGTGGCCGGCCACCGGCTGGCACGAGTTCCGTGACCCGAACGAGGAGTGGGAGCTCACCCTCTACCGCTACAACTCCAACGTCGTCCGCCAGGTGACCCAGAACGTCGAGTCCGCCAAGCAGTCCAAGGCCTTCGAGCAGTGGAACCCCAACTGGATCCGCTTCGTCGAGCAGCACGTCGGCGCCTGGATGCACGTGGACCACGGCCTCGGGCTCTATCTGTTCGCGAACGCGAACCGGCGGGCGCCCACCAACATGCACAACAACGCGATCTCGGTGAACAGC
>CAVUFT010000020.1:0-490098 GCA_963740725.1 uncultured Actinomycetota bacterium | reverse complement strand
TGCTGCTCGCCGCTGTCACGGGCGATCTGCTCGACCGCCTGGGCCAGCTCCGACACGGCCGGCGCGTCGCCGGAGCGGTCGCGCTCCCGCAGTACGCGGGCGCGGTGCAGTTCCTCGCTCAGGTTGGTCAGGTGGAAGTAGCAGGTGAACGCGCGGGCGACATCCTCGGCGCGCTCGTGCGGCCAGGAGGCGACCAGCTGCTCGGCCGCCGCGCCGTCACCGGCGATGGTGAGTTCGCGCAGCTTCTCGACATCGTCCAGCAGCGGCTGGCCGGCGTACTCGACCAGGATCGTGCCGAGGATCTCGCCGAGCAGCCGGACGTCGCCGCGCAGCTCCTCGGGGACCTCGAAACGTGCGCGGGTACGGGTGCGGGCGTTCGCCTGACTGCCGGTCTCGGTCACGTTCGCCCACGATATCTGTGCGGGCGGGCTCTTGGCGCCTGGTTCCGAGGTGTGGGCGCGATTCGTCAACCGCGTTCACTGGAGCGGTACTCAACGGAGTGGAAGCCAGCGGTGTCAGACGGAGCCGAAGCCGGCGGAGACGACCTGGGAGACGGTCTTGGCCAGCTCGGCCGGGGTGCGGTCGGTGCCGTCGACGACGAGCATCCGGGCGCAGCTCTCGGTCATCGAGGCGAGCAGCTCGGCCAGCACCGGCAGGTTCGCGTCCGGATCGGTGACGCCGGGCAACGACTTCAGCAGGGTCAGCCGGAGCCCCTCGACCAGGAAGGCGCGGGCGGCCAGCACCCGATCGGCCACCACCGGCGCAGCGCCGTACTGGGCGCCGAAGACGATCCGCCAGGACTGCGGCGACTTCGCCACCGACTGGAGGAAGGCGGTCAGGCCTTCCAGGACGTGCTCGGCCGGCGTACCGACGGTCGGATCGGCCGGCAGCGCGGCGACGATCGAGATCACCAGGTGCTGCTCCTCGCGGGCCAGCAAGGCCAGCAGCAGCTCGTCGCGGTTCGCGAAGGAGTCGTAGACCACCGGCTTCGTGACCCCGGCCGCGTCGGCCACCGACTGCATCGTCGTACCGGCGTAGCCGCGCTCGGAGAAGACCTCCAGCGCAGCGTCCAGGATCATCGGCCGACGGCGCTCCGGACCGAGGTGCGCGGCCCGTCGGCGCGGAGATTCCGCAACCGGTTCCTCGGGGCTGACCACTTGACAAACCTACCAGCTCGTAGGAAATTCCTACGGTCTGGTAGGAACCCGTTCCGCTGTTCCGGAGTGGGTTTCCCGATCACCGCCGGGGAGGTGTGAGTGGCCGAACGAGGCACTGCCCGGTGGCTGGAGGCGGGTGATCTCGCCACGCTGGAACTGGCCGAGCTGTCCCGGCTGGTCGATCGGACCTCGGAGCGGGAGCTCCGGCATCGGCTCATCGGGGGTGTGCGAGAGGTCGCGTTGCGCGAGATCTTTCGCCGGATGCCGGAGTACCTTCGCCCGGCCCGGGCGAACGGGTTCGAAGCCGTCATCGCCTGGCAGATCACCGGTGCGGGCGGCGGCGGCGTCGACGAGTACCTGATCCGCGTCCACGACGGCCGCTGCGACGTCCTCGACCGGGCACAGCCGCCCAGCCGGAGATCTCGGTCCGGACCGATCCGGCCACGCTGCTGAAGATCGTCACCGGCAACGAGGACCCGGTCACCGCCGTCCTCAAGCAACGCCTCTCGGTCCGCGGCGATCTCGCCCTGGCGGCCCGGCTCACCAAACTCTTCGTCGTCGGGCCGCGCTGAACTCCCGGTACGGCGCGGCCCGCGCGAGCGCCCGGCGTACCGATCGGTAACGTTGCGGCCGACGTCACAGCGCACGTTGGTGCTCCGGGCCGTTAGGCTGCCCGATTATGGGAGAGACCGTGAACATCCACACGACCGCCGGCAAGATCGCGGACCTGGAGCAGAAGCTGGACGAGGCGGTCCACGCCGGGTCCGAGCGGGCGGTGGAGAAACAGCACGCGCGCGGTAAGAAGACCGCCCGGGAGCGGATCGCGCTGCTGCTCGACGAGGGCTCGTTCTCCGAGCTGGACGAGTTCGCCCGGCACCGGTCCACCTCCTTCGGCCTGGACGCGAACCGCCCGTACGGCGACGGCGTGGTGACCGGCTTCGGCACCATCGACGGCCGCCAGGTCTGCGTGTTCGCGCAGGACTTCACCGTCTTCGGCGGCTCGCTGGGTGAGGTGTTCGGCGAGAAGATCGTCAAGGTGATGGATCTGGCGATGAAGATCGGCTGCCCGCTGATCGGCATCAACGACTCCGGCGGCGCGCGGATCCAGGAAGGCGTCGTCTCGCTCGGCCTGTACGGCGAGATCTTCCGCCGCAACGTCCGGGCCTCCGGGGTGATCCCGCAGATCTCGTTGATCATGGGCCCCTGCGCGGGTGGCGCGGTCTACTCCCCCGCCGTCACCGACTTCACCGTGATGGTCGACGAGTCGTCGTACATGTTCATCACCGGTCCCGACGTGATCAAGACCGTCACCGGTGAGGACGTCACCCAGGAAGACCTCGGCGGTGCGCGGACGCACAACACCAAGTCCGGCAACGCGCACTACCTGGGCACCGACGAGGAAGACGCGATCGACTGGGTGAAGGCGCTGGTCTCGCACCTTCCGCAGAACAACCTCGAGGACCCACCGGCGTACGACTTCGAGGCCGATCTCGACGTCAGCGAGACCGACGCGGCGCTCGACACGCTGATCCCGGACTCGCCGAACCAGCCGTACGACATGCACACGGTGATCGAGACCGTGGTCGACGACGGCGACTTCCTCGAGGTCCAGGCGCTCTTCGCCCCGAACATCCTGGTCGGCTTCGGCCGGGTCGAGGGCCGCCCGGTCGGCGTGGTCGCGAACCAGCCGATGCAGTTCGCCGGCACGCTCGACATCGACGCGTCCGAGAAGGCGGCCCGGTTCGTCCGCACCTGCGACGCGTTCAACGTGCCGATCCTGACCTTCGTCGACGTCCCCGGCTTCCTGCCCGGCACCGACCAGGAGTGGAACGGCATCATCCGGCGCGGCGCCAAGCTGATCTACGCGTACGCCGAGGCGACCGTCCCGATGATCACCGTGATCACCCGCAAGGCCTACGGCGGCGCGTACGACGTGATGGGGTCGAAGCACCTCGGCGCCGACATCAACCTGGCCTGGCCGACCGCGCAGATCGCCGTGATGGGTGCCCAGGGCGCGGTCAACATCCTGCACCGGCGGGAACTCGCCGCCGCCGAGGACGTCGAAACCACCCGCCAGCAGCTGATCACGGAGTACGAGGACCACCTCGCCAACCCGTACATCGCCGCCGAACGCGGCTACATCGACGCCGTCGTCAAGCCCAGCGAGACCCGCTCCGAGATCGTCCGGGCCCTCCGCCTCCTCCGCACCAAACGCGACACCCTCCCGCCCAAGAAGCACGGCAACATCCCGCTCTGATCGGAGCTCCTGATGACCGACCCCGTACTGCGCATCGTCAAGGGCGACCCCACTCCCGAAGAGCTGGCAGCCCTGATCGCCGTCGTCACCGCCCGCGCCACAGCCCCCGCTCCCCCCGCCGACACCACCCGAGCCAGCAACTGGTCCACCTACTGGCGCAACGCCCGCACCCCCCTCCGCCCCGGCCCCAACCAATGGCGCGCCAGCGCTCACCCGTAATGCACCTGACCGCAACCACTGACGTACTGCGCGAGATGTTGCTGGCAGCAGGCGTCGACCCGCTCCACCCCACCGCCTCCGACGTTCGCCGCGCCTGGGACGTCTACCAACGGTTCGCCGCATCCCCCGTCGACGGCATCCTCGGGCTGGACGAGGAGGGCGACGGCTTGCTGGTCCAATACGGCATGAATGACTGGCACGACGAGGACGGACGGCACTTCGAGCTCACCTTCACCCGCCAGTTCGCCCACCCGCACGACGACGGCGAGGTCGGGCTGAGCCAGCTGCATTGCACCTTCCTCTACGCCACAACCCCAGCCCTGGAAGCGATCCAGTCGGCCTACCTCTGGTCCTTCGCCTCGACCTGCCCAAGTACTTCGCCGAGGTCGCCGCCCTGACCGGTTTCCAAGAACTGCTGTCCCACCAGGTCCCGCCGACCCGCCTCGACATCACGTACGACGACGACGCCTGCTGACGCGCGGCGGCTGGCGCATGACCGGCAGCGTGGTGAGACTGGCTGCATGGCCAAATACGAGGTCAATGACAGTGCGGTCGAGTATGCGCGAAAGCTGATCGACTCCAAGCAGTACGTGCTGGAGAGCGATTGGGGTGCGGTGCAACCGCACGCTGATGCGGAGAACGCCTTTCTGGAGAAGCATTCCTGGCAGGAGTACGCCGCCTGGCACCTCGGACTGACCGACGGCGCCAACGACGAAACCAAGGCCCGCTACGCCTTCGTTTACGGGGATCTCCGGCGGGTGCACCGCTCAGGGCTGATCGCGTGCGTGTACCGCGCCGCCGAGTGGCGCCACAAGAAAGTCGAGCTGGCCGCACACGACCTCCTGCAGCGACCTGGACGCCAAAGCCGGGATCAGCTGACCTCTGCAGCTAATCCCGCCGGAAGCGGACCAGTGGGTAGGTTGCCGGAGGCACCGTTCCCTTGGTCGGACCCGGGAAGGTCCCCGCGCCGTCCAGCACCAGCCCGTACTGCGCGGCGCGCGCAACCAGATGGGGCAAGGCATCCTGGAATCGCATCTCGGCCGGGTTGCGGCCCGAGGCGTACCGGGAGGTTTCCGACTTCTCGGTCGTGGTGATGAAGACGCCACCGGGACGCAGTACCCGAGCGACCTCGGCCAGGACCGGGTCGCTGTCTTCCAGGAGGTGGAGGAGCCAGACGGCGACTACAGCGTCGCAGCGGCGGTCGGCGAAGGGTAGGACGGCCGCATCGGCTGCCGCGACGTGGCCGGGCAGGCGGATCTTGGCGTGCTGGAGCATTGCGGACGACAGGTCGACACCGTGCACCAGGTTGCCTAGCGCAACAAGCTCGGCGGCGACGATTCCGGTGCCGACGGCAAGCTCTACGACGCGACCACCACGCCGCCGTCGGGAAGCAACGAGTTGACCGCCGCCGCAGCCGCCTGAGCGCGCTCGATACCGCCGCGCGTCTCGTCGTACCGGGCCGCCTCCGCCTCGTCGTAAGCGAAATGCGTCGGCGTCTTCCACAAGGCCGGCCACGGGATACCGACCTCGGCCAACATCGTTCGCAGCAAGGGCAACGAGACCCCGACGACGTTGTGGTAATCGCCCTCGATCCCGGTCACGAACGGCCCGCCGAGACCGTCGACGGTGAACGAGCCGGCCACGACCAGCGGTTCACCGGTCGCAACATAAGCGTCGATCTCGTCGTCGGTGAGGTCGGCGAAATGCACGACGGTAGACGCGAGTTCGCGCAGCTCACGCCGCGTGGTGGTGTCGAAGATGCAGTGCCCGGTGTGCAGGATCCCGGACCGCCCGCGCATCGCGCGAAGCCGTTCGCGCGCGACTTCCGCAGTACCGGGTTTGCCGTAGGCGACGCCGTCGATCTCGAGCACCGAGTCACAACCGAGCACAGTCGCGTGATCGTCCAGCGTGGCAACGACCGCACGAGCCTTCAGCACAGCCAGCGTCCGAGCCAGCTCACCCGGCGAATCAGCAGTGACGTTGTCCTCGTCGACGCCCGAGACGATCACCTCGGGCTCGACCCCGGCATCGCGCAACGTCTGCAACCGGGCCGGCGACGCCGACGCAAGCACGAACCGCACGGTCGCGCTCACAGCTTCGCGAGGGCGCGACGGAGCGGGTCCAGCCCGATCGAGCCCAGATCCAGGGCCCCACGATGGAAGGCCTTCAGGTCGAAGGACGCGCCCTTGCGCTGTTGCGCCTCGTCGCGCGCCTGCAGCCAGATCCGTTCGCCGACCTTGTACGACGGTGCCTGCCCGGGCCAACCGAGATACCGGTTCAGCTCGGCCTTGAGGAACTCCGTCTCCATCCGCGAGTACGCCCGCAGGAACTCGAACCCGAGCTCGGCGTTCCAGGTCTCCCCCGGGTGGAACCCGAGCGGGTTGTCGCGCGGGATCTCCAGCTCCAGGTGCATCCCGATGTCGACGATCACCCGGGCCGACCGGAACCCCTGCGCGTCGAGCATCCCGAGCCGGGCACCCGGCTCCTCGAGGTAGCCGAGCTCCTCCATCAGCCGTTCGGCGTACAGGGCCCAGCCCTCGCCGTGGCCGGAGACCCAGCAGCCGATCCGCTGCCAGCGGTTCAGCTGGTCGCCGCGCAGCATCGTCTGCGCGACCTGGAGGTGATGCCCCGGCACGCCTTCGTGGTACACGGTGGTGACCTCGCGCCAGGTGGCGAAATCCTCGACGCCGGCCGGTACGGCCCACCACATCCGGCCCGGCCGGGTGGTCAGGTCCTCGCTCGGCGCGGTGTAGTAGATCGACCCGTCGGAGGTCGGCGCGATCATGCACTCGATCCGCTTGATCTCGTCCGGGATGTCGAAGTGCGTCCCGGCCAGGTCCTGTACGGCGGCATCGGCGAGCTCCTGCATCCAGTCCCGGAACGCCTCCTTGCCGCGGATCTTGCGGGCCGGATCGTCGTCGAGCAGCGCGGCGACGGCTTCGATACTGCGGTCGCCGTTGTTCAGCGAGGCGGCGATCTTCTGCATCTCGCCCTCGATCCGGGCCAGCTCCTGCCAGCCCCAGAGGTAGGTCTCCTCGAGATCGACGGCGGCACCGAGGTGGTTGCGCGAGGCCAGCTCGTACCGCTCGCGGCCGACCGCGTTCCGGTCCGGCGCCTGCGGTGCCAGGTCGGTCTTCAGCCACTCGCCGAAGCTCTCGTAGGCCTTCCGCGCACCGGCCGCGGCCGCCTCGACAGTTGCCTTGATCCCGGTATCGGGCGCCTGGGCCGCGAGCCCGGCGAAGAAGTCGTCGCCGTCGGCACCGGTCCAGCTCGCGATGCGCTGGGCGAGATCGTTCACCTGCCGCAGCGCCGAGACCCGGCCGGCCTCGGCCTGCTGCGCCACGGAGTCGCGGAACCCGTCCAGCGCCGTACCGACCTGGTTGAGCCGGATCGCGATGATCTCCCAGTCGTCCTGGGTCGCGGTCGGCATCAGGTCGAACACGCCCCGCAGCTCGGCAGGAATCGAGGCGATGGCATTCAGCTCGTACTGCGGTACGCCGGCCTCGTACGTCTCCAGCTCGAGCCGCAGCCGCTCCAGGAACGCGTCCTTCGCGACCTCCTCGCGCGGCGTACCGGGCTCGATCGCCTCGGCCTCGGCGATCGACCGGCGATGCAGCTCGACCAGCGCCTCGAACCCGGCCGGCGAGAAATCAGGCAGCCGGTGGTCGTGCCCCGCGATCCCCATGAAGGTGGCATCGGTCGGCGAAAGCTCGACATAGGCCTCCAGGAACCGCTCGGAGACCTGGTCGATCGGACTGGTCGGTGTGGTTGCATCCGTCACCCGGCCGACCCTACCCGCGCCCTGGGGCGCGATCGAACCTATTCGGCTTCGAGGCTCGTCCGGCGCGGCCTGGCGCCAGGAGTCGAGGAGGATGTCGCGCAGCTCGCCCTCGTCCTCGAGCGCGTTCAGCCGCGCCCGCACCCAGCTCGACCCGGCCTCGTGCGGCGGCACCCAGAACTTCTCCGGCTCCGCCGCGATCAGCTCACCCCGCTCCAGCCGCGGGCACCGCACCGCGAACGACGTCTGATCGTCCGGCACCGTCACGAACATCCGCCCCGCCACATCGAACGTCGGATGCCCCCACCGCTGCTTCTCCACCGTCTCCGGCAACGACAACGCAACCCGGCGGACGTCATCTGCATCAAGCACAGAGCAACCTTAGTGATTGGTAGCTTGCGGGCGTGACTTTCTGGATCCACGGCCTGGACGAGGACACTGCAAACCTCGCAGGCGGCAGGTAGCCGAAGCTGCCTACCGCCTGCTGCTTGCGTGGCTCAGCGGCGGCGGGACGGGAGAGCGAAGGCGGCTACGAAGGCGCCGACGGTGACGATGGCGGCGCCTACCCAGACGGCGGGGACCAGGCCGTCGACGTACTGGGTTGGGGATTCGTAGGAGCCGGCAGAGGCGAAGACTGAGGCCAGGACTGCGACGCCCATCGCGACGCCGACCTCGCGGATCGTGTTGTTGGCGCCGGAGGCTACGCCGCGGTCGGCTTCGGAGGCCGAGTGCATGACCACGCTCGAAGCAGGAGCGAAGGTGAGGCCCATTCCGATGCCCGCAAGGATGAACGGGACGAGGAGCGACCCAAAGCCGGTCTCGGTGGTCGTGACCAGCGCGATCCAGCCCAGCGCGGTAGCGAGCAGGAACTGTCCGGTCGCGATCAGAACCCGCGCACCCACCCGGTCGACGATCAACCCGGCCAGCGGTGCGATGACCATCGGCGCCATCGTCCACGGCAGTGTCCGGATGCCCGACTGCAGCGGCGTGTAGCCCTGCACCACCTGGAAGAACTGCGCCAGCAGGAACACCGATCCGAAGACGCCGGCGGAGAAGGTGAACGCGGTCACGTTGATGACGCTGAACGACCGCGACCTGAACAACCGCAGCGGCAACATCGGCGACGCGGTCCGGCTCTCCCACACCAGGAAGGCGATCAGCAACGCGACCCCACCGATCAGCGCGGTCAGGATGCGACCCGACGACCACCCGTCGTCAGAACCGTGCACGACGCCCCACACGATGCTGAGCACACTCGCCGCGGACAGCACGAGCCCGACCAGATCGAGCCGCTTGCTACCACCGAAGGACTCCTGCAGGACCCGAGCCGCGAACGGCAGCACCAGTACGCCGATCGGCACGTTCAGCCAGAAGATCCACTGCCAGTTGAGCCCGTCCACCACGGCTCCACCGACCACCGGCCCGACTGCGACACCGAGTCCGGAGATGCCACCCCAGATCCCGATCGCAGCACTGCGCTGCTTAGCCGGTACTGCGGCCGCCAGCAGCGTGAGCGACAACGGCATCACCGCGGCCGCCCCGACTCCCTGGATCGCCCGGGCCCCGATCAGCATCCAGGGCTCGGTCGCGATCGCGCACGCCGCCGAGGCGAGCGTGAACAGGGCGATCCCGAACAGGAACATCCGCCGCCGGCCGATCCGGTCGCCGATCGCCGAGGCGGTCAGCAGCAGCGCGGCGAAGGACAGCGTGTACGCGTTGATGAACCACTGCAGGTCCGTCAGCGAGGCGCCCAGCTCGGACTTGATCACCGGCAGGGCATTGGTCACCACCAGGTTGTCCAGCGTGACCATGAACATCGGGATGCCCACCACGGCCAGCACGGTGGCCAGCGAACGCCGTACGGACGCCGGTTCCAGTCCCGGTTCGAGAGCGGTCGAGGTCATCGGAGTCTCCTTGTTGTTATTCACTGATAACTACGTCTCACCACAAAGTATGCATTGACTGATAACATGTCAAGCAGACGACCGAGGAGAATCCATGACGAAGACCCGACTGACCGCCGCCGAGCGCGGCGAAGAGGTCCTGCAGGCGGCCGTGGTGGCGTTCGGCGCGACCGGCTACCAAGGCACCAAGACCGACGAGATCGCCCGGCTGGCCGGCGTCTCCCAGCCCTATGTGATCCGCCTGTTCGGCACCAAGCAGCAGCTCTTCCTGGACTCGTGCAACCGGGTCTGCGACCGGGTCGAGGAAGCCTTCCGGGAAGCCGCCGCGGAACGCCCCGACCTGGACAGCCTCGGCGGTGCCTACGAGAAGCTGATGAGTGAGCGGGAACTGCTCGTCCTCCTGCTGCACGGCTTCGCGGCCAGCGGCGAGCCGCAGATCGGCGACGTCGTCCGGGAGCGTTTCGGCGGCATCTGCGAACTGGTCCGCGAGCTGACCGGCGCCTCGGCCGAGGACGCGCGGCAGTTCATGGCGACCGGCATGCTGCTCACCGTGATGACCGCGATGCAGGTCGCCGGGCCGGACCGGATCCCGCTGCCCTGGGCCGAGGAACTACTCGCGACGATGAAGATCCATCAGCCGCCGGAGACGGACTGACCGGAGGCGAACCAGACCGCCGCGGTCGCAGCGGCCAGCGCGGCCACCGTCACGAGCAGATACCCCGGTACGTCGGCGCCGCGGATCACCGCCGCCGCGACCGCGACCACCGGCCCGAGCAGTCCGGCAATCGTTGCTGGTAGCAACCAACGACGCAAGGCCCGCCGGCTCACCTTCCCGTACGACGGGATCTGCGCGGCGAACGCGGACGCCAGATGCACCACCAGCAAGGCGATCCCGGTCACCACGAGCCCGAAGCCGAGGTCACTCGGCGCCCGGATGACCCAGCCGGCCGCGACCACGAGCAGGAAGAATGCGGCCGCCGTCGAGTCCGGCAGCACCAGACAGACCAGCAACAACGGCACCCCGAGCACCGGAACCACATCCAGCTGATCCCACGGCTGCAACCCCGGCACAACCAGCGCCACAGAACCAGCGACCGCTATCGCCAACCGAGCCAGCAAGGACGCCATCCCGGCAGCCCGCAGCTCGGCCAACCATTTGGTAATCCGGTCCGCCATACTCATGAGCGCATCCTCGGGGCTGAAGCCAGGCGGCTGGCGTCGCGGAGGACTTCATCCAAGGTGCCTGCGCCGCGCCAGCGGACTGTTGGTACGCCGAGGTCGCCGAGGCGGTCGAGTTCGGAGCGACGCTCCAGCATCCGCAATCGCCAAGCCAGCGGCCAGTTCTTCGCGTCGTGTAGTTCCGGATCGATCACGTCACCGACGTCGGGCGGCAGTGTGTCGACCGCGATCACCGTGCACCCCGAGTGCACCAGCGTGACGATGTAGCCGAGCATCGACGTCCGCAGCAACGGGCTGAGCACCAGCACCAGACTGTCGGAGCGAACGCGGTGCCGACGCGCCAGCTGCTCCTCGTCCTGCTGCCGTCCCTTCCGGTCCGCATGCACCAGCACATCAAGGATCCGCCGCAGATGCGCCCGCCCACTACCGGCCCGCACCCCGCGCACCGCAGTACCGGTGTCTACCAGCCGAACCCGGTCGCCATGGCGCAGGTAGTGCTCAGCAATAGAAGCAGCAGCCCGTACTGCGGTGTCCAAGCTGCTAGACCGACCGTCGATGCCCTCACTGATGCCGACCTCGCCGCCAGTGTCGAGCAGGATAACCACCTCGGTGTCCCGGTCGGACCAGGTCGAGGTGACGTGCAGTTCACGAGTCCGTGCGGACACTGCCCAGTTGATGCGCCGCAGTCGATCGCCAGTACGGAACGGGCGAACCCCAGCGAGCTCAGTCCCTTCACCCGGCCGCCGCGACCGGTGCAGCCCGACGAGCCCCGCAGGGCGTGGTACGGAATCAACTGCCTCGAAACCTTCGCGCAGCGGCAACGTGCTGACGCTCAGCGCCTGGGTAGAAGGCACTGGCACCCGGTAGGCACCCAGCACCGAAGTAGCGATCACCTGCGGCTTCTCGAGCTGCCGGATCCCCCAGCGCTCAGACCGTACGCCGACCTCCAGCGTGACCGCTCCGTCTGCGACCGGCTCGGCCACAGCCGCGTAAACCGGGTCATAGCGGAACCACCGAGACCGCGGCAGAGCAGCGACGATCAGGTCGATGTCAGGATCCAGCGGACTGTCCACCCGCAGTCGGTAGGTCGTTGCCTGCCCCTCGAACAACACATCCACGTCGAGCTCGGTATGGACGTCCGGTTGCTCGCTGGGCCGGAAGAACCGTCCCCAGACAGCCACGACCGCCAGCGGGAGACCGAACACTGCCATGTCCGGCCGGCGGGCGAGTACGGCGACCACGAGCAACCCCGCCGAGACTCCGACCGCCCGCACCTGCGCGTGCGTCGGCCGCCAGTTCATAGCGAAGCGTCTTGGACGCTACCGGTGGCGACAGTCGGCGGAGCCGGGACAGAGCCGAGCACTGTCCGAACCACCGTCGCACCAGTCACCTCATGCAGCCACAGCTCAGGCCGGACCGTGATCCGGTGCGCCAGTGCAGGAATGGCGACCGCCTTCACGTCTTCCGGTACTACGTAGTCGCGTCCCTGGATCACCGCATAAGCACGTGCGGTGAGGAGCAGCGCCAGCGAACCACGTGGCGAAGCACCGACCAGCACCTGGCTGTCCCGACGAGTCGCGGCAGCCAGCTCAACGCAGTACCGGCCTACTGTGTCGTCGACGGTGACGGTCTCGACTGCTGCCTGTGCAGCGCGAAGACCGACAGCATCGGTCACGGCCTCGACGGTCTGGTCCTCGGAACGGCGACTCATCCGGCGCTGCAGGACCTCCCACTCCTCTGCGGCAGTCGGGTAGCCGAAGGCGATACGGAGCATGAAGCGGTCGAGCTGTGCTTCCGGCAGCGGGTAGGTACCTTCGTACTCAACCGGGTTCGCAGTAGCCAGCACGTGGAACGGCACGGGCAGCGGGAAGGTCTGGCCTTCCACCGTGACCTGGTGCTCCTGCATGGACTCCAGCAGCGCCGCCTGCGTCTTCGGTGGCGTCCGGTTGATCTCGTCGGCCAGCAGCAGCCCGGTGAAGATCGGTCCCGGGCGGAACACGAACTCCGAGTTCCGCTGGTCGTAGACGAACGCGCCGGTGACATCGGACGGCAGCAGGTCCGGGGTGAACTGCACCCGGCGGAACTCCAGCCCGAGCGCCTGCGCGAAGGACCGCGCGGCCAGCGTCTTGGCCAGTCCCGGGTAGTCCTCCAGCAGCACGTGACCGCCGGCAAGGATGCCTGCAAGCACCAGCTCCAGCGCCTCGCCCTTGCCGACCACGGCCTCGCCGACCCGGTCCAGCACCTTGCGGCTCAGCGCCGAGACCTCCGCCAGCCCCAGTTCGCGATCAGTCACGATTCCTCACAGCTTCTCGATGGTCTCTACGGCCTGTTCGATCTCCGCGAACGTCGCGGTCCGTGCCTCGGTCCCGCTGATCAGCGTCCACACCTGGTCGCCGACCAGGGCGCGGGCCCGGTCCGGCTCCTGCGCCGGGTCGATCCCGTGCCGGTGCACCAGCCGGTCGTTGGTCAGCCCCAGCAACAGCGGCCGGATCCGCCGGGCGAACGTCTGCGATCCCTCGCCGGCCCGCCGCTCCCGGTCCGACTCCTGCACCCAGGTGGCCAGGAACTGGGTCCGGTTGTCGCTGTTGCGGGACGCCCGCGACTCGGCGAACTTCTCGTCCTGCCGCGACGGCCAGGACGTCTCCAGGATCAGCGGAGCGGCCAGCCGCAAGGCCAGGGTGACGAATCCGATCGCCAGCCCGGCACCGACGAACCACAGTGGCTTCGGCTGCGTCCCGGCCAGCCCGAACGCGGCGATCGTCACCAGACTGATGATCACCGCGATCCCGAGGTGCTGCACCAAGATCTTCCTCATCGGGCAGCCTCAGCTTCTTCAAGAGCCCGCGCACGGGCCGCGGCCCGTGCCGTCATCGCAGCCGTCAACTCGTCGCGCAGCAGGATCAGGGCCTCGCGTGCCTGCCCCCGGGCTTCCTCGCTCGAGCCATGCGTCGAGTACCTCGCCTCGCGATACAGCTGCGCCAGCCGCAGCAACTGGCGCTCGGAGATCCCACCAACGCCGAGCACTCGGACGGTGAACTCGGCCGGCGTCTCCGACGAGGCCCGTGCCACTCCTGCCGAGGCGGCAGCGTCCTCCAGAGCTACCCAACAGGCGATCACCGCGTCGGTCGCAGTACCGGAGTCGACAGCGGCGAGGCTGGAGTCCACTGCCTCTGCCAAGCGGTCGACCTTCAGCCGTTCCCAGTCGGCTTCCTTCTCCGCCTCGGGCAGTTCAACCTTGCTGAGCACTCGGTAGAGCGTCCTGACGAGCAACAGCGCGACGAGTGCGATCGCGGCGTAGAACAACGCCTGCCAGAGCGCCTTCACCCAGTCCGGGACCTTCACCGGCTTCACGGGCTTCTGCGAGGGCGGCGCAATACCCGTCGGAGCCGTCACCTTAGGCGTCTGTGTCGGCACCGGCACCGTCCGCGGTGACGAGCTGAGCGTGCTCTCACTGACCGGCCGCACACTCCCGCCGGCCGAAGCCAGTACTACGAGTGCGACGCCCGCGACACCGAGCAGCAGCACGGCAACAATCGCCATGGTCCCGCGACGTCTCGGCTGCATCCGGGAAGAGTATCCGCTGATCGGGGCCGTGCTCAGAACGCAGTGTCCAGCCAGGGAAGGCGGTTGCCCAGGAGGGCCTCCGAAGGGCGGTCTACTCGATCGGTTCGGTGAGGACACCGATGACCTGAGGTACCGGAGGCTTGTCGACCGGAGGCTCCTGGAAGGCGGCGACCGGGTGGAGTAGCTGGCCTCGCAGGGTCAGGCAGAGGTAGAGGACCGAGCCGGCTACGACGATCGCCATCACCATGAAGATGATGTGGTAGCTGACCAGGACGACGAGTACTGAACCGAAGGCGATGCTGGCGGCCTGGGTGTGCCCATCACGACCTCGACCGCGGTCGAGGTGCGGCCCATCAGGCGCAGCGGCGTACGGCGCTGGATCAGGGTCATGAAGGCGACGACGACCAGCGGAATGCTGTAGCCGAACAGCGGGATGTCGAACAGCAGCACCGGCAGACTCTCCGTCGCGGCGATCACCGCCAGCGCCGCGGCCAGCACCAGCGCACCGACCGCGAACGCGCCCACCTCGCCGATCCGCCGCACCCACCAGGTCGCGGTCAGCCCGCCCAGCAGCGCTCCGATGCCCTGCACGGTCACGATGACGCTGACGAACTCGACCGGCTTGTCGAAGACGTCGATGATCGCGTAGATCGAGGCCTCGCTGAAGCCGAGCACGAGCAGCATCAACCCGAGCCCCACCAATGTGTGCCGCAGGATCCGATCCGACCACAGGTGCTTGATCCCGCCACCCATCTCGGTCAGCCAGTTGCCCTCGGATCGCTCCGGACGCCTGTCCTGCAAAGTCATCGAGCCGATGATCACCGCGGCGGCGGCGAAGGTCGCGGCATCCAGCACGGCGACCGCCCAGCCGCCGAGCCATGCGAACAACCCGGCACCGATGATCGGCCCGATCAGCCGGAAGCCTTCTTTGACGGTCTGCAACGACGAGTTCGCCTGCACCAGTTGCTCGTCGCTGACAGTCTCCTTGAGCAGCCCGTTCAGCGCGGCCGGCAGGACGATCATCGAGATGCCGTAGAGGAACGCGACGCCCCAGACGATCCACACGTCGCCCGCGTCCCGGACCAGGGTCAACGGCAGAACCGCGATCGCCGACGCCAGACTCCCCCACGCCAGCACGAGTTTCGGCCGCAACCGGTCGACGAACAGCCCGAAGACCGGCGCGATGAAGCTCGGCAGCGCCATCCAGAAGAACGTCAGCCCGGCCTGCGCGTTGGAGCCGGTCAGGCTCTTCACCCACATGCTCAGCACCAGCAGCATCACCGAGTCGCCGAACATCGACGTCGCCATCCCGGCGAACAACCGCCGGAACCCGGCCGTTGCGAACAACGCGCGCATCAGCCCTCCTCCGCCGGCGTCTCGTCAGCCAGCCCGTACGTCGGAACGCCCCAGCTCACCATCGCGCACAGCCGCGACCCGGGCGGCCGGAGCGCCGGATCCTGATGCCGGTCGAAATGCTTCATCAGCACTTCCCGTACTGCGTTGTTGGCCGCATCGAGTTCCTCGGCGGTCAGCCAGGCCATCGACTGGGTCAGGTTGGCCGCCTGCCGCCACTCGGCCGACTCCTCAGGCGCCCGGGCCTGGCTCTCCAGCAGCCGATCGACCTCCCTGCCGACCATCACCTCGGTCAGCGCCCGCCCGGCCAGCTGCAGGTCTGCCCCGACCGGCCCGTCCTCCTCATCACCCCAGCTCATCCCCAGGTGAGTCATCTGCCAGGGCCGCTGCCTGCCGGTCCCGCCCGCGGCCTCCTCGACGAACCCGTACTCCGCCAGCTTCCGCAGGTGCCACGAACAGTTGGCCGGCGTCTCGTCCAGCCGATCGCCGAGCACGGTCGCCGTCATCGCCCCGTTCACAGTCAACTGCTCGACGATCGCGATCCGCACCGGATGTGCCATCGCCCGGAGCGTCCGCGCGTCCGTCACCCGCCGCTGCTTGAAGTCCATGCATCGAAACTACTCTTTCGAAAGACCTGTTGCAATACCCTTTCAAGCCGAGAAATGAGGAGGCACCGGGCGGCGGTTCCCCGCGCCGCCGAGAGAGCGCTGTCAGAGGGTGATGGACCAGTTGGTCAGGGTGCCGGTGTCGCCTGGGCCGTTGTCGCCGATGCGCAGGGTCCAGGTGCCGGTGGCGTTCTCGGTACCGGTCGGGGTGACGCTGTAGGTCTTGCTGGCCGGCAGCGGGTGGCAGGTGCTGCCGCCGTACCGCTGCAGGTAGTACCAGCGGCCGGCCGGGGAGACCAGGCTGATGTTGAGGTCCTCCAGGCAGGTGTGATTGCCCTCGACAACAACCTTGACGCGGGCTGGCGGCCCGGCCGGTCGCGGTCGACTTGATCGGGCTGACCACGGTCTGGAAGTCCCGGATCGGGAAGTCCGTGCCGTTGCTGAAGGTGCGCCCGCCGGGGGTGCCACCAGGCTGGGTCCGGGCCGTCACCGCCGGGCTCTGCCTTCGACTTGTTGCCTGCGGCATCCTTCGCCTGGACGGTGAAGGAGTAGCTGGTGTCGGCCGCGAGTCCGCCGACCGTGGCCGACGTACCGGTGACCGTGGTGGCCAGGGTGGTGCCGTTGTACACGTCGTACCCGGAGACGCCGATGTTGTCGGTGGACGCGTCCCAGGCCAGCGAGACGCTGTCGGTCGTCGTACCGGTCGAGCGCGGGTTGCCGGGCGTGGTCGGCGCCTCGTCGTCACCCGGGTCACCGGGTCCGCCGTCGCCGATCAGCAGCGTGAGGTTCCATTTGGTCAGGGCTTCCTTGATGGGCTGGAAGATCGAGTTGCCCGAGTCGCCGGTGACACAGCTGCTGTTGCCGCCCGAGTGCAGACCGACCGCCTTGGTGCCGCTCACCCAAGCGCCACCGGAGTCACCGCCCTCGGAGCAGGCGTTGGTCGTGGACAGCCCGTCGATCACGACGTTGCCGTAGTCGATGCTCTGGTTGACCGCCGTGACGGTGCCGCACTCCCAGTTCGGCGCGGTGTTGCCCGAGTGGCAGACCGGGTCGCCGACGATGGCGTCGGCCGAGCCGCTGACCGTGACGGCCGGCTGGCCCCAGGTGTTGACGTTCGGGGAGATCGTCCAGCCGCTCTCGGTCACGTCCACCAGGCCCATGTCGCCTTCGCGGGCGTTGACGCTGTGGGTACCGCCGACGTTCGACGTACCGATCTTGTTGCTCTGCCCGCTCGCCCCGTACGCCGCCTGGTTGGCGTCGTTGGTGCAGTGACCGGCGGTCAGGAAGTGCTTGCCACCTTGGGCATCGGTCGCCGGGAATCCGACGGAACAGTTGCTCTCACTACCTGGCCACCACGGGTCGCCCGGATTCACTTCGCCCGACTGCTGACGGTGATCCGTCGTCACCTGCACGACCTGTACGCCGTCACCAAGTCCGCGCACAGCGCCGTACGCACCACGCGCCCGGACGACGACCTTGTTCGAGACCGGGTCGATTCCCCAGCTCTGCAAGCCTTTCCCGCGATCGGCCCGGGCGATCTTGTCCACCTTCGCCAGCAGATCGTCGAGCTGCGCCTGGCTGCGGGCGACCAGCTTCGGCGTCGCGCCGGACTGCCGGACGCGATCGGCTTCGCGGGCGTTCGTGACCGCGACCGTGAGCCGGCCGTCCGGGTCGATCCAGCGGCCGGCCTGGTCCTGCGAGCTGGGCAGCTTGGCCGAGATCGCGTGTGCCTGCAGGGATTGCTGAACCTGGACCGGCTGCTGCACCGACTGGTTCCGCGGAGCCGGCTGGGCGGCCAGGGCGGCGCCGCCGAGCGGGACGAGAGCGGCGATGGTCGCCACGACCGCGGCTCCGCCGAGGGTGGCGACGGCCTTTCTGCGCTGGGACTTCATGGTTCTCCTTGAATTCCTCGGGGTGGGGTGGCCCGACCCTAGGAACGAATTCAGGAGAGCGAAATCAGTCGCTTGTCTTTCACAGTTAAGTTGCTTCGATCAACAGTTCACAGCTGCCAGTCCCAGCGGAATCCGTACCGGCCGGGGCCGAAATTCAGCGCCACCCCATGCACCGACTCGCGCGGATCGACCGGTACGGCGATCTCGTCGGACTCGTCGAGCTGGTAATAGCGCACGCAGTCCGCCGGCAGGGCGGCCGGGTCGAAACAGACTTCGAGGACATACTCGCGGACCGGTAGCCGGAATTTCCGCTCGTAGTTCGTGGCCGGCGGATAGGGCGCGGAATTCACCAGCTCGTGTTCGGTGATCACGGTGTCGCCTTTGCGCAACGGGCGCTCGAACAACAGTTCTGCGACCAGCAGGCCATCGGCAGGCCGTAGTACGGTCCGGCCCAGGTGGCAATGGCGCAACGGTCTGATCGTCGGCAGCGGGCGGTCGTGCTCGTCGAGATGCATGATCACGACCCAGCGATCCGGGCCGTCCGCCTCGGCGCGCAGTACCTGGCGGGAGTGGTAGGAGCGCTCACCACCGTCGGCGCCGATGGAGACGCGATCGTGCTGGCTGATCCTGGTCAGCCGCTCGTCCCACTTGATGTCGACCTCGCTGACGGCCTCCTCCACCGCGTCGGGCCGCGGCCAGAACGCCGCAACCTCAGGCGATACCGGCACAGTGCTCAACCACCGCCCGCGCCGCCGCGGCGGCCCCAGCGAGGCGAGCAGCGAACCGGCCGGCACCTCCAGCACACCTTCCAGCAACTCGACCGCCGCCAGCGACTCACGCCGCTCCGGCCGCGACCGTCCCGACTGCCAGTAGCTCAGCGTCGCCAGGCTGACCGAAACCCCTTGGGCGCGCAGGCGATCCCGGATTCGCTCCAGCCCGAGCCCGCGGGCCCGGATCGCCGCCCGCAGTACGGCCGCGAACTCACCCTCCGCCTGCTCCAACGGCTCCGGCATAGACCGCACACTAGTCAGCCGCTTCACCGCGCGGAAGACATCACCCTCTTAACTGTTAACTCGGGGCGCGGCCGTCAGCTCCCGCGGCCGCCTGTGACCAACTGGCCGGTACTTCGGTCCACCAGTCGCGGTCGACCACCGAGCCCGCGATCATCCGGACGCCTTCGCGATCGGGATAGAACCGGCGGCGCAGCTCGATCACCGGTTGCTGGTTGCCCCGCAACGCTCACGCTGCAACTCCACCCGAGTCCCCATACCTCCTCGTTCCCCACGGGAGAAATCAGAAATCCACCGCCCACGCTGCCTGTCCCGCCGCAGGACTCGGAAATTGCCGGTGTCGCGGGATTTTTTGCCGGTACGGCGGGAGAATTGACCTACCCCCAGCTCTGGACTGATGAAAACGGTTTTCATATAGTGGAGCCATGGCCGCCCAGCGCAAGACCCCGCTGACCCTGCTCGTCGGGCTTTCGACGACGCTCCGCGAACCCGTTCTCGGCTCGATGATCGACGCCCATACGGTCGCCGTGATCGTGGATCAGGACGAGCTGCCCAGGCGTGGTGTGCTGTCCTGGCAGGTGATCGACGCGTCCGGCACGATCGATGCCGGCGAGTTCACCGTCGATGACGACTGCGGCTCATGCCAGCTGATCGAGTCACTGCTCCCGCTGCTGGAGACGCTGATCGCGCGCGAGCACTGGCAACACGTAGTACTGGCTGCTCCGCCTGCGATGGAAGCTCGGTCGCTGGCGAACGCGTTGACTGCGACGCTGCCCGAGATCGCCGTCGACACCGTCACGTGCGTGGTCGATGCAGTGTTGCTCGTGGCGCAGCTGTCCGGGGATGAGCTCCTGGACGAGCGCGGTCTGGCGTTGGGGCCGCCCGATCGACGGAATGTCGCTGAGTTGACCGCGCGGCAGATCGAGTACGCCGACATCTGCGTGCTCGTGAACGCTCATCGCAACACGAGTCCCGAGCGCCTGCACAATCTCCTGCTGCACCTCAACCCGCGCACGACCGTCGTCGATGCGGATCCAGCGGGCGTGCCGACGCAACCGGTCGCTCGGACGGGACTCTTCGACTTCGCAGCCGCCGAAGCGTGGGCCGGTGATCTCGCGGCGGAGGATCGCCTGCAGCCCAGCGGCAACGGCGTCACCACCGTGCTCTGGCGATCCACGAGGCCCTTGCACCCGGCGCGGTTGAACGACGCGCTGGAAGACATCGTCGACGGCGTGGTCCGCAGTCGCGGCGTCATGTGGCTGGCCAACCGCCCGACCCAACGCGTCCGCTGGGAATCGGCCGGCTACAGCGCATCCCTTGGCACGCTGGGCGAATGGGCCGACACCGAGCACCTCGCCGAATGCACCGTCGTCGCCACCGGCGTCGGCCTCGACCCGGCCCGCCTCCAGGCCATCCTCGACGCCTGCCTCCTCACCGAATCCGAACTAGCCACCCTCGACTGGCAAGCCTTGGAAGACCCGTTCGCCGGCGTGCTCTGACGAGTGGGCTGCCCGCTGGAGGAACCGCTCGCCGGCGTCCTCTAGCGGGACGCGTCGAGGTGCGCGGCCGCGGCAGCTTGCAGGTGATCGAGGTCTGAGGAGACCGTCGCGAAGGTGTAGCCCTCAGCGAGCCGCTGCCGGGCAACCTCGCCACTCGGCGTGTGGATCCCGGCCGCGATCCCCGCCGCCGCCGCGGTCTCCGCAATCAACGCCACCGCAGCATTGAACGGCCCAGCCACGTCCGGATCGCCCGGAAACCTGCCGCCCACGGCCAAGCAGAGATCCGACGGCCCGACATAGATCCCGTCCAGCCCGGGCGTCGCACAGATCGCCTCGACGTTCGCCAGCCCCTGCCGCGTCTCGATCATCGCCAGCACGACGGTCGCCGCATCCGCCTCGGCGGGCGTCGGCCCGATCCGCAGCCCCGCCCGGGTCGGCCCGTAGGACCGGATCCCGGCCGGTGGATACCGAGCAGCCTGTACGGCGTACGCGGCGTCCTCGGCGGTGTCGATCAACGGCACGATCACGCCGGCGGCACCGGCATCCAGCGCCCGCCCGATCGGCGTCGCGTTGTTCGCCTCGACCCGCACCAGCCCGACCGACGAACCGCCGGCCTCGATCGCGATCAGCCCATCCAGCAGCCCGCGAGTCCCGATCAACCCGTGCTGACCGTCAAGCACCACGTAGTCGTACCCGACGCGCGCAATCCGCTCAGTGGCAGCAGGCGCGTCCAGCGTCACCCAATACCCAACGGCCTTCTCCCGCGCCCGCAACCGCTCCGCGAACCCCATGGAATCCATACCGCTGTTCTACCCGATCAGCGGTAGCCGGGTGGCGTGGGCGCCGAGCATCTCGCGGTCGCGGTCGTCGAGGGGTAGCCGGCCTGTTGCCTTGAGCACGTAAGTGGTGGTGTCCCAGCCGATCACGTCCCACGCGTCGGGGCCGAACAAGCCGTCGAGGGTTCGTGCGGTCACCTGCAGACCCTCGGGATCCGGCTCGGGTGCGTCGGGCAGTTCGAGGATCAGGTCGAGGTGGTGGACAGTCGCCTCCATCACCAGCGTCGCCGCGAAGTCGCCCACCCGCAGTACATGGCCCTGCGTCTCGATCAGGCGATGCTTGTCGGCCAGCGCGACCGCGGCAGCCCGTACGGCGGCTTCGGACACCTCCCGCCAATGCCCGACAAGCGTCTGCGAGGGATTCCTGTACGCCGAGGCGACCGTTCGCACAAAGCTGGTGTCCGACTCCGAGCCGGCCGGGAATTCTCCCCAATAGCTGACGAAATCGCGATCCGGCTCGGCGGTCGAAGGCGTCGCGAAGGCCGTCAGCGCGCGCTCCGCGTCGTACAGGAGATGCACCACTAGCGGCCCGACCGCCATCCCGTCGCACCGGGTCGGGCGGGCGAAGTCCTCGTCCGCCAAGCCCTGCACGGTTTCGGTCAGCCGCCCGTAGGTCCGGCCCAACGTCGCGGCCAGCCCCAACGGCAGTGCTCCTCGCTCCGGCGCCCTCATAGGTCGAACGTAAACCCGTCGCCCGGCGATGCCAAGCACGGCAGAATGACCAGATGACGCTCCTGGAGGACCTTCTCGAGGCCGCGGGGCTGCCGGCGGTGAAGGCCACCGAGTTCCTCACCGGCCACGGCTTCGACCACGAGATCACCCTCGCGACCCTCGTCGACGGTCAGCAGGTCGTCCTGCGCCGCCGGACGAACGGCGACCCGCTGGACCCGGCCTTCAGCCACGCCACCTTCTTCGCCGAGCACGACGTACCGGCACCTAAGGTCCACACGAGGACCGACCACGCAGTACTGGTCGATTACGTTCCCGGCGAGATGCTGGCGACCCTCATCAAGACCGGCCGCTGCACCGACGCCACCTGGCAATCAATCGGCGAAGCATTCCGCCGCCTGCACGCCGTCCGGTTCCCGCTCGGGTTGACCGGGACGTTCGAGCAGGACCGGATCGTGCTCACTCACCACGATCCGGTTGCCGCGCTGCATGCGGAGGTGACCGCGGCGAAGGTGTTGCCAGAAGCAACGAAATACCTTCCGGCCGTGCACGCTCTGATCGACGCTGAGGCAGACCGGTTACGCAGTACGCCGCCGGCCCTGCTGCACAAGGACGTGAACACGGAGAACATCATCGTCGGCACCGGCAGCGCGACCTTGATCGACTGGGGCTACCCGCAGATCGGCGACCCGCGGGCGGAGATCTCGGCGCTCGACGAACACGTCTACCTCGCCGGCTCCGGCGAACTTCCCGAGGCGTTCTTCACCGCGTACGGCGTAAGCCGCGCGGACCTCCACCTATCGGTTCACCGCCTCACCGGCGCCATCGGCTGGCTGGCCAGCGAGGACTGGGACGAGTGGGCCGACCTCCCGCCGGAACTCACCCTCCGCATCCAAGGCTGGCACACCGCCCTCCTCGACTACCTCCGAACCGAGCTACCCAAGCTTTAGACCGGAGGGACCCCGTGCCTCTTCGTGGAGAAGTGGCGGGACTTCGTCTGGGCAGCGGCTAGGCGGGCGATCAGGTCGTCTCGGAGGTTTTCCGGTTCGACGATGGCGTCGATGACCAGGTCGGCGGCGAGGCGGAGGATGTCGATGTCGGTCTCGTACTCCTCGCGCAGCTTGGAGACGTACTCGACCCGCTCGCCCTCGTCCGCGATCTCCTGGATCTTGTTGTAGTACACGGCATTGATCGCCGCCTCCGGCCCCATCACCGCGATCTTCGCCGTCGGCAACGCGATACACGCGTCCGGCGAGAACCCAGGCCCGCACATCGCGTAAAGCCCTGCGCCATAAGCCTTCCGGACGATCACCGACACCGTCGGCACGGTCGCCTCGGAGACCGCGGTGATCATCTTCGCGCCGTGCCGGATGATTCCGGCCCGCTCGACCTCGGAGCCGATCATGAACCCCGGCACGTCGCACAGATACACCAGCGGCACGTTGAACGCGTCGCACAACCAGATGAACCGGGCCGCCTTGTCCGCCGAGTCGACGAACAACACGCCACCCTTGACCGCCGGCTGGTTCGCCACGATCCCGACCACCTGACCGGCGAGCAACCCGAACCCGGTCACCAACTCCGGCGCATAAGCAGGCTTGAGCTCGAAGAACGTGTCCGAGTCCAGCAACGCGTCGATCACGTCGTGAATGTCGAAACCGACCGACTCCTCCACCGGCACCAGGTCCCGGGTGAAAGGACGGCCGGCCTCCGACGCGTCGTACGACGGGGGCCGTACCTGCCAGGAACCGGGCAGGTACGAGAAGTACTGCTTCGCGAGCTCGATCGCCTCGGTGTCGTCGGCGGCGAGCAGATCGCCGCAGCCCGACACCGTGGTGTGCATCCGGGCGCCGCCCATCTCCTCCAGCGTCACCTTCTCGCCGACCACCATCTCGGCCATCCGCGGCGATCCGAGGTACATCGAGGCGTTGCCGTCGACCATGATCACCAGGTCGCAGAAGGCCGGGATGTACGCGCCACCCGCGGCCGACGGGCCGAACAGGCAGCAGATCTGCGGCACCTTGCCGGACAGCGCGACCTGGTTGTGGAAGATCCGGCCCGCACCACGCCGGCCGGGGAAGAGGTCGACCTGGTCGGTGATCCGGGCGCCGGCCGAGTCGATCAGCCAGAAGATCGGCAGCTCGTCGCGCAGCGCCACCTCGGTCATCCGGACGATCTTCTCGACCGTCCGGGCGCCCCAGGAGCCCGCCTTGACCGTCGGGTCGTTGGCGACCAGCAACGCCGGCCGCCCGTCGACCAGCGCCCGGCCGGTGACGACGCCGTCCGCGGGCAGCCCCGGGTTCAGCGCGTTCGCCAGCTGGGCGTCCTCGACGAAGCTGCCCTCGTCGACGAGCAGCGCGATCCGGTCCCGGACATACAGCTTGTTCTGGGAGGCCAGCTTGGCGGCCGCCTTCTCCGGCGGCGCCACCGTTGCCTCGCGAGCAACCTTGACCTCGGTCCAGTGATCCCTCATGCAGGCAATCCTGTCACTCGACCGGGAGACCGAGGCCGCGGGCGATCAGCATCCGCTGTACTTCGGACGTACCTTCGCCGATCTCCAGGATCTTGGCGTCCCGGTAGAACCGGGTCACCGGGTACTCCTCCATGAAGCCGTAGCCGCCAAAGACCTGCGTCGCGATCCGGGTCGCGGTCACCGCGGACTCGGTCGCGTACAGCTTCGCCACGGCTGCCGCCTGCTTGAACTCCTTCATCGGCGCGCCCGCGTCCTTCAGCGCCGCCGCCCGGTAGACCAGCAGCTCGGCCGCGTCAGCCATCACCTTGAGATCGGAGATCTGGAACGCCACACCCTGCTTCTGCCCGATCGGTACGCCGAACGTCTTCCGCTCCCCGGCGTACTGGACCGACATCTCCAGGCAGGCCTTGATGCAGCCGAGTGCCACCGCGCCGATCGCGACCCGGCCGTCGTCGAGCGTCGCGAGGAACTGCCCGAAGCCCTTGCCGCGCTCACCCAGAAGGTTCGCGGCCGGCACCCGGCAGTTGCTGAACGACAGCGGGTGGGTGTCCGACGCGTGCCAGCCGAGCTTGTCGTACGCCGCTTCGGCGACGAACCCCGGCGTACCGGTCGGGACGATGATCGTGGAGATCTCCGGCCGCCCGTCCGCCTTCTCACCGGTCCGCGCGGTGACCGTGACCAGCGACGTGATCGCCGAGCCGGAGTTGGTGATGAACTGCTTCGAGCCGTCGATGACCCACTCGTCGCCGTCCAGTACTGCGCGGGTCTTGGTCGCCCCCGCGTCGGAACCGGACTCGGGCTCGGTCAGCCCGAACCCGGCCAGCCGCTGCCCGGCCACCAGATCCGGCAGCCACTCGGCCTTCTGCTCGTCGGTGCCGAAGGTGAGCAGCGGGTTGATCCCGAGCCCGACGGCCGCCTCGAGCGTGATCCCCATCGACTGGTCGACCTTGGAGATCTCCTCGATCGCCACGCAGAGGCTGGTGAAGTCGCCGTCGGAGCCGCCGTACTGCTCCGGCGCGGTCAGCCCGAACAGGCCGAGCGCGCCCATCTTCTGGACCACCTCGACCGGGAAGTAGTGCTTGCGGTCCCACTCCGCGGCGTGCGGCGCGATCTCGGCCTGGGCGAAGTCGCGCACGCTGTGGGCGAACTCGCGGTGCTCTTCGGACAGCTCGTACGACATTGACCTTCTCCCGATGGCTGCGGTGATTGACGCTTACGTAAACGTAAAGCATGATCGGGGATGTGCACAATGACCAGGTGACTCTCGAAACGTGGTCGATCGCCCAGCTGGCCGCCGAGTACGACGTCACCCTGCGCACGATCCGGTTCTACGAGGACCGCGGCCTGCTCACCCCCGAGCGGCGCGGCACGGTCCGGGTCTACCACCCGCGCGACCGGGTCCGGCTGGGCCTGATCCTGCGCGGCAAACGGCTCGGCTTCAGCCTCGACGAGATCGCGACCATCGTCGACATGTACGACGCCGAGCCGGGCGAGGAAGGCCAGCTGGTCTACCTGCTGAACCAGATCGGCACCCGGCGCGCGGAGCTCGAACAGCGCCGCCGCGACATCGACGAGACCCTGCGCGAACTCGCCGAGGTGGAAGACCGCTGTCACACCGACCTGCGGGCGCTGCGGGCCCGTTAGTGTCACTCGGCAGTGTCACCGGCCCCGACGAGTACTCGGTAGCCCGGTGACGCGCTAGTATTGACGCGCAGCCTGTGGTCGTCGGGTTCGAGCCGATGACCACCTCGTTTTCCGGCTCGTTGAATGCTCGCAGAAGCGGTGGGGCTCAGCTGCGTCACCGGGGTCGCCAGTGCGACGACACTGTGGCCTCGTCAGGCAGCGAGTCGGCGCGTGCGGTGCTGCCGTTCCGCCATGGCATTCGTGCCGTGGCCTTCCAGAGGAGATTCTTTGGCCCGTCAAGGCCAGCGCCAGTCCGGCGCTACCGGTACTGCTTCCCGCCGCAGGCGTCGTGGCCGCAGTACCGACTCCGACGGCCTGATCCCGGTGCTGGCGAAAGCCGTCCGGGAGGTCGAAGCCGCCGTCGAGCGCGGCAATGTGCGGCCCTCGATCCGCACCAAGTTCCAGGTCGTCGCCCTGCTGGTGCGCGAGGAGCGCGCCCGGGTGAACCACGACGAGAGCTCCGGCGACGCCTACCGCGAGGAGCAGCTCCGCCGGCTGGACGGGATCGCGACGATCCTGGCCAAGTCGGCCGCCCGCGACACCTCGCTGCTGGTCCTGCTCGCCGAGGACGCGGTGATGTCCCCCGCGGCCGTCACCCTCAAGCGCGAGATGCAGGTCGCGGCCGGCGAGGAGCCGACCGCCGAGGAGCCGCCGGCCCCCGAGCCGACCGAGGCCACCGCTCCGCCCGTACGCCGGGTGGTGCCGCAATCCGTAGTACAGCGCCAACTCGCCAACCCGTTCCTGGCTCCTGACTTCTCGGCCGCACCGCCGCCGAAGCCGCGAGCCCGCCGGCTGGCCGGGTGGGAGCTGATCACCCCGCTGCTCAAGTCCTTCGAGTACGCCGTCTGCCTCAGCCAGCAAGGCCCTGCCGGAGCCGGGATTCGTCCGGCTCAGCCCGGGGCCTCGAGCTGATGCGGCACCAGGGTCAACTGGTCGCCTCCGCGGCGGCCGGTCACCGGACCTTCCTGCTGGCCGACGAGCCCGGTCTGGGCAAGACGGCTCAGGCGCTGCTGGCTGCGCATGCGGCCGACGCGTATCCGCTGCTGGTCGTCGTGCCGAACGTCGTGAAGACCAACTGGGCCCGCGAGGCCGCCATCTGGACCCCGGCCAAGAAGGCCACGGTCATCCACGGCGACGGCGACACGATCGACGGGTTCGCCGACATCGTGATCGTCAACTACGAGGTGCTGGACCGGCATGTCGGCTGGCTCGGCGACCTCGGGTTCCGCGGCATGGTCGTCGACGAGGCGCACTTCATCAAGAACAAGAAGTCGCAGCGCTCGCGCAACGTGCTGCAGCTGTCCGAGCGGATCCGCAGCCGGACCGGGCGGCCGTTGCTGATGGCGCTCACCGGTACGCCGCTGATCAACGACATCGAGGACTTCACCGCGATCTGGCAGTTCCTCGGCTGGATCGACGAGAAGGGCCCGGGCGGCATCCTGATGGAGGCGCTCGAGGAGACCGAGCTGACGCCGGCCGATCCTGGCTTCTACGCGGCCGCCCGCGGCGCAGTGATCAACCAGGGCATCGTCCGGCGGCGCAAGGTGGACGTGGCCGCGGACATCCCCGCCCGCCGGATCGCCGATCTACCGGTCGAGCTGGACGGCGCGGTCGGTCACTCGATCCGCAAGGCCGAGCGCGAACTCGCCGATCGCCTGGTCGAGCGGTACGAGAACGCCCTCGCGACCCGGAAGTCCGGCACCGTCGTGGACGGCATCGACCACGACCTGGTGCGCCAGGTGGCCGGCTGGGAGCGGGCCGACAAGGACGCGGCGAAGACCGGCGAGAACGTGTTCAGCCTGCTCAACCGGATCGGCAACGCCAAGGCCGGCCTGGCCGCCGACTACGCGGCACAGCTCGCGCACAACGTCGGCAAGGTCGTCTTCTTCGCCCGGCACATCGAGGTGATGGACGTCGCCGAGAAGCTCTTCACCGAGCGCGGCATCCGGTTCGCCTCGATCCGCGGCGACCAGACGGCGCGCAAACGCCAGGCCAACATCGACGCGTTCGTGAACGACCCCGAGGTCTCGATCGTCGTCTGCTCCCTGCTGACCGCAGGCGTCGGCATCAACCTCCAGGTCGCCTCGAACGTCGTCCTCGCCGAGCTCTCCTGGACCAACGCCGAGCAGACCCAGGCGATCGACCGGGTGCACCGGATCGGCCAGGAGGAACCGGTCACGGCCTGGCGGATCATCGCCGCCCAGACCATCGACACCCGGATCGCCGACCTGATCGACGCCAAGGCCGGGCTGGCCGCCCGCGCCCTGGACGGCTCCGACGAAGAGGTGGGTTCCTCCGCCGACTTCCAGCTGGAAGCCCTGGCAGCCCTGCTCACCAACGCGCTCACCAAGTAACTGTCGATTCGGCTCCTAGTAGTTCGTGTAGAGGGTGACAGCACGAGCTACTAGGAGGTTGTGATGGGCAAGATCACTGTGGTGTGCAACGTGTCGCTCGACGGTGTGATGCAGGCACCCGGGCGCCCCGACGAGGACACCCGCGACGGCTTCGAGCACGGCGGCTGGGCGACGCCGTACAGCCAGGATGCGATGGGCCGGGTGCTCGGCAGCCGCGCCGGAACCGACGGCGGGATGCTGCTCGGCCGGCGGACCTACGAGGACTTCGCCGACTTCTGGCCGAAGCAACCGGACAACCCCTACACCGAGGCCCTGAACAAGCAGAACAAGTACGTCGTGTCCACGACGCTCGAGGCGACGTCATGGGTGAACTCCCACATCATCGGCCCGACCGACATCGCCACCCTGAAAGCCGAGCAAAACTTGGTGGTCCTCGGCAGCGGCGAGCTGATCCGGTCGATCCCGGAGCTGATCGACGAGTACATCCTGCTGATCCACCCGCTGGTCCTCGGCTCCGGCCAGAAGCTCTTCGGCCCGACCCACCAGCCCTTGGACCTCATCGACACCATCACCACGACCACCGGCGTCATCATCGGCACCTACCAGCCTGCGGAAAGCTAGCGGCTATCCCACTGCGACCAGCTTCCGCGCAGCGTCGTACCGGGCCAGAGCCAGGGCCGCGAGGCGGGAGTCGGCGCCGAGAGGAGCGCTGACCGGACGGTCGCCCGCGAGCCGGCGGACGTGATCGGCGAAGGCGCCGGGCGCCAGCAGGTAGGTGGCGACGGCGACGCGACCCGGCGTACGGGCGAGAACCGGAGCCAGGCGTTCCCCGGCGCCGGAGACATACCCGACCTCGACCGGACGGTCGATCCGGTCGGCCAGCAAGGCAGCCGTGGCCGAGCAGTCGAGGAGAGCAAGGCGGTTTGAGGAGCCGGCGGCCGCCAGTACTACGTGGTCGATGGCTTTGAGGTCTCCCAGACGGTCTGCGAGGATGTCCGCGAGGACGGGGTCGGGGCCGAGGGCGGCCGCCGCCTGGACCTGGGGGTGGTGGGACGCTTGGCCTTGGATGTCGACCGCTATGTGGTAGCCGCTGCTCAGCAGCAAGGGAACGATGATCGCCTGGTTGCTATCAGCAACTACTCGGTCTACCAAACCGGGGAGAGCCGGTACGTCGACGTCGACGAAGCCGAAGGAGATAGGGATATCCGGTCGCAGCCGGCCCATCTCGCGCACCAGCTGCGTGGACCGTGCGGATGCCTCGTGGATCCGCTGTACCGTGCGCGGCTGCGACGAGATCCGGCGCAGCCGCAGCCGGTGCCCAGTCGGCGAAGAAGCCGCGGTCATGTCGTCATCCCGACCGGCTCGACGGCGAGGCGGTAGCCGCGGCGTACGACGGTTCGCACCAGCTCCGGGCGGCCGACCGCAGTACGGAGTCGGTTGACCGTCACCTCGACGGCATGCACATCCTCCGCGCCGGGCAGCACGGCAAGCAGATCCGGCCGCGACACCACATCGCCACCAGCCGCAACCAACGCAGCCAGTACTGCGCGGGGCCCGGGTCCCAGCGGCAGCACCTCGCCATCCAGCACCGCTGCCCCGCCGCGAATCACCAATTGTCCGAAGGCCGTCTCGATCGATCGCGCGTTGTCGTCCGTCAGCCGATCGGTCACGATCCGGATCAACGCCCCCAGCCGATACCGATCCGGCACCAACGGATCCAACCCTAAAGCCTGGAAGGGCTGCGCGGTCACCGGACCAACACACGCGTTGAGCACCCGTCCCGTCCGCAACGTCGTCACCAACGCGTCGTACTGACCAGCCAGCACAGCAGCATCGAGCATCGCCTGCGCACCCGGCGCCGACGTGTGCACCACCGCATCGACCGCCCCAGAACAGATCTGCCCGATCACCCGCTCGACAGCAGCAGGATCCGGCGCCGGTCCCCAGCGATAAACCTCCAGCCCACGCACCGAAGCACCCGCGGACCGCAACGCATCCATCAACGCCGGATCGGACAACCCGTGCAACTGCACGACGATCTTCCGCCCGACAACGCCCTGATCCCGCAACCACTCCACGACCTCAGCAGTCGTCTCCGACCGAGCCGACCAATGCTCCACCAACCCAGCCGCACGGATCGCACCCCGCGCCTTCGGCCCACGCGCAAGCAGTCGCGACTGCTCCAACGTGCTCAGCAGATCCGCCGCCAGCCCAGCGGTGTCGGCCGCCTCGACCCAGCCACGGAACCCGACCGCGGTCGTGACGACCACATCGTCCGGCGGATTGGCGATCACCCGCCGCGTCGCCTCGATCAGCGCCTGGTCGTCCGGCGCCGGCACGATCTGCAGCGTCGGGGCGTGCAGCACCTTCGCGCCCCGGCGTTCGAACGAGGCGATCAGGTCGTCGGCCCGGCGATGAGCGGTGACCGCCAGCGTGCAGCCGCTCAGCGGGCCCGGCCTATTCATCACCGGCGCTCACCAGGATCTGACCGTCCACGACCTGTACTGCGTACGCCGGGATCACCACGTCGGGATCGTCGAGGCACTGCCCGGTGCGCAGGTCGTACACCTGCTTGAACATCGGCGACGCCACCGTCGGCACGTCACCGCGATTGCCGACGATCCCGCGGGACATCACGTTGGCGCCGCTGACCGGATCGTGGTTGTCCAGCGCGTACACCGTCCCGTCGTGGGTCCGGAACAGCGCGATCTGGCGCTGCCCGATCAGGGCGGCGACGCCGCGTTCGGGCAGCAACGCCTCATAGGAGCAGACCGCCACGGCGGTGAGGGTGTTCATCGGCGTACCTCCAGTCGGGGACCGGCCAGCAGGACCGGTTCCAGCTGTCCGCGTTCGGCCGGGGTGGCCGGCCGCGGCTGGTTGCGTTCGACCACGTAGCGCAGGTCGGCGTCGGGCTGATCGGGGGCGTTCACGAACGAGACGAACCGGGCCAGCTTCTCCGGGTCCTGCAAGGTGGCCTGCCACTCGTCGACGTACGAGTCGATGTGCGATGCCATCGCGGCGTCCAGGTCGGCCGCGATCCCGAGGGTGTCCTCCAGGACGACCCCGCGGACGTGGTCCAGGCCGCCCTCGATCTCGTTCACCCAGACGGCGGTCCGCTGCAACCGGTCGCCGGTCCGGATGTAGTACATCAGGAACCGGTCGATTGCCTGCAGCAACTGTTCGTCGGTCAGGTCGGAGGCGAGCAGTTGCGCATGCCGCGGCGTCATTCCGCCGTTGCCACCGACGTACAGGTTCCAGCCGTTCTCGGTCGCGATCACGCCGACGTCCTTGCCGCGCGCCTCGGCGCACTCGCGGGCACACCCCGAGACGCCGAGCTTGAGCTTGTGCGGCGACCGCAGTCCGCGATACCGGAGCTCCAGCGCGATGGCCATCCCGACCGAGTCCTGTACGCCGTACCGGCACCACGTGGAGCCGACGCAGGACTTCACCGTGCGCAGCGATTTGCCGTACGCGTGACCTGACTCGAATCCGGCATCCACCAACCGCTTCCAGATCGCCGGCAGTTGCTCGATCCGGGCACCGAACAAGTCGACCCGCTGGCCGCCGGTGATCTTGGTGTACAGCCCGAAGTCGCGGGCCACCTCGCCGATCGTGATCAGCCCCTCCGGAGTCACCTCGCCACCGGGGATCCGCGGTACGACGGAGTACGTGCCGTCCTTCTGGATGTTGGCCATCACGTGGTCGTTGGTGTCTTGCAGGGCAGCGCGTTCGCCGTCCAGCACGTGCCCGGCCGGGTCGAGGCTGGCCAGGATCGACGCCACCACGGGCTTGCAGATGTCACAGCCGCGACCGTTGCCGTGCCGCTCGACGATCTCGCTGAACGTCCGCAGCCCGGTCACCCGGACGACGTCGAAAAGCTCCGCCCGGGAGAGTGCGAAGTGCTCGCAGAGTGCCTTGCTGACCTCGACGCCGGCTGCCGCCAGCTCGGTGTTCAGCAGGTTCTTCACGATCGGCAGACACGATCCACAGCTGGTTCCCGCTTTGGTCTTGCCACACAGGGATTTCAGGTCGCCGCAACCCTCGTCGCGGACCGCGCACCGGATCGTGCCCGCCGAGACGTTGTTGCAGGAGCAGACCGGCGCATCGTCCGGCAGTTCCAGTTGCGTCGGCTGCGAACCCTCCGGCAACAGGTACGACGCAGGGTCGGCACCCAGCTGCCTGCCGACCATCGGCCGCAGACCCGAGTACGCCGATGCGTCGCCGACCAGGATCCCGCCGAGGAGGGTCCGGGCGTCGTCGGAGAGCACGAGCTTCTTGTAGACACCCGCCACCGGGTCGGCGTACACGATGTCGAGCGCGCCCTCCGTCGTACCGAAGGCATCGCCGAAGCTGGCCACGTCGACGCCGAGCAACTTCAGCTTCGTCGACGAGTCGGCACCGGGGAAGGTCGCCTCGCCGCCGAGCAGGCGGTCCGCGACGATCTCGGCCATCGCGTAGCCCGGTGCGACCAGGCCCCAGACGCGACCTTCGATACAGGCCACTTCGCCGATCGCCCAGACGCCCGGCACCGAAGTACGGCAGCCGTCGTCGACCACGACACCACCGCGTTCGCCGATCTCCAGACCGGCGGCGCGACCGAGTTCGTCCCGCGGCCGGACGCCGGTGGCGAAGACGACCACATCGGCCGGCAGATCGGGGCCGTCGGCAACGGCCATCGCCTTGGCAGCGCCTTGCGAGGTCGTCTTGACCCGGGTCACCCCGGTCGAGGTCAGGACGTCGATATCGAGCTGGCGGATCAGCCGGCCGAGGGCGCTACCGCCCCCCTCGTCGACCTGCAACGCCATCAGCCGGGGCGCGAACTCGACCACCTTCGTCGTCGCACCCAACGCTCGCAGCGCACCCGCAGCCTCGAGTCCGAGCAGACCGCCGCCCACCACGACGCCACGCACGTCCTTGCCTTCGGACCGCAGCCGTTCGACATAGACCCGGAGAGCAGCGACGTCGTCGACGGTCCGGTAGACGAAGCAACCGTTCGCGTCGCTGTTCTTGACCGGCGGGACGAACGCGTACGAACCGGTGGCCAGGACGAGTTCGTCGTACGCGATCTCTTCGTCCCTGGCCGTCCGGACCGTCTTCGCCTCGACATCCAGGGCGGTCACGGTGACGCCCTTGCGCAAGGTGACGGCCGGGTCGTCCCAGAGTTCCGGGTCGCCGAGCGAGAGGTCCTGCGGGTCGCGGCCGGAGAAGTAGCTGGTCAGCGCGACCCGGTCGTACGGCATCCGCGGCTCTTCGGCCAGCACGGTGATCCGCCAGGCGACCTCGGTGTCGCGGGAGCGCAATGCCTCCACCAGCCGGTGCGCGACCATGCCGCCACCCACGACTACCAGGTGCCGGGCCTTCTTGAGCTCTGTCATGGTTGCCCTCCTGCTTGGTTCGGGTTCACTCTCGCCGCGCCGGAGCCGGTCGAGAAGGTTGCCGACAGCCCCTGTACAGCTGCCGCACCCGGTGGTCGCCCTGGTCTTCTCCGCGATGCCGGCCACGCTGTCGGCACCTGCCTGCCAAGCCGCTTCGATCGCGGCCCGGGTCACTCCGTTGCACCGGCAGACCGCCGGTTGTCGTTTCGTCGGTGCTTCAGGTGCCGCCAGCAACCACTCGGCGACCACTTGGGTCCGCCGGTCCGCCAGCAACACCAGTTCGGCCGCCACCTCCGGCGCACCGATCACCACCGCGGACCGCACCACGCCGTCGTGGATCACCGCCCGCACGAACCGCTTGTCGTCATCGAGCTGAACGACCTCGCCACCGCCGTCATCGGCGCCCAGCACCAGCACATCCAGCCCACCCGCAGTGAGGCGGACAACCTCGGAACCAGGTTCCTCAACGGGCAGTCCATCAAGCTGACGAGCAACGATCTCCGCCTGATCCCAAGCAGCAGCAACCGTTCCGGTCGTCTGACCTTCGTACTCCGCGCAGTCGCCGATCGCGTGCACAGCTGGGTCAGCCGTCGTGAAGGTGTTGTCCACCACGATCCCGCCCGTCGCACCAACCGGCAGCCCAGCACCCTTGGCCAGTTCAGCCTTCGGTCTCACTCCACACGCGGCGATCAGCAACTCACCGAACACCACGCGCCCGCCGGCAAGCTGCGCGGCGCGGAACCGTCCATCCCTCAGCTCGGTGCGAGCGATCGTCGAGTTCAGCAGCACCTCGATGCCGAGCTCGCGCACCGCCCGGGTGATCCGCCGCCCGGCCGCCGCCCGAACCGTCTTGTCCAGCAGCGTTTCCCCGTCGTGGATCAGCGTGACCGCGACCCCACGCTCCCGCAACGCACACGCCGTCTCGACCCCGAGCACCCCACCACCGAGCACCACCGCCCGCCGGACCTGCTCTGCCGCCTGGACGATCGCCTTCGCATCTTCAGCAGTTCGCAGCGTCCGAAAGCCTTCAACGTCAGGCTCAACGGGCACGGCGCCGGTTGCGAACACGAGATGGTCATAGGCAACCCGCTCGCCCTGTCCCACTGTGACGACCTTCGCCACTCGATCTACTGCAGTTGCCAGCTTTCCCTTACCTACAACGGGTTCTGTTGCGCGACCGGCGATGTATTCCGTCAAGCGGCTGCGGTCGTAGGACGGCTCGTCACCCAGCACCGTGACGTCGTACCGGGTGTCGAGGAGTTGGGCCAGGCGGGTGCCTGCCGTACCGGCGCCGATGATCACCACGCGCGCGCTCATGCGGAGATCCCTCGAGCGGTGAGGGATGCGGCCGACAGTTCGACCGCACACGCCTTGAATTCGGGCATCTTCGAGACTGGGTCGAGCGCGTCGTTGGTCAGCTCGTTGACGCTGCCCTCGCCACCGAAGTGGAACGGCACGAACACGGTGTCCGGCCGTACGTCGGTGGTCAGCCGCGCCGGCAGCACCATCGAACCCCGCGCCGTCGTCAACCGCACCGGCCGCCCGTCCGTGACCCCGAGCTGCGCAGCAACCCGCGGGTGGATCTCCGCGAACACCTCCGGCTCAGCCTCAGCCAGCTCCGCAACGCGCCGAGTCTGCGCGCCACTCTGATAGTGCTGCAGCAGCCGACCAGTCACGAGATAGAGCGGCGCCTCACCGCGCAGGTCGTCCGCGACCGGCCGATGGTCGACAGCGATCATGCGCGCCCGGCCGTCCGGCGTACCGAATCGATCGGCGAACAACCGTGGTGTCCCCGGGTGCCCCTCGTCCGGGCATGGCCAGAACAGCGCTTCGCCGGCGTCCAGCCGCTCCCAGCTGATCCCGGCGTAGTCTGCGATCCCGCCGGCGCTGGCGACGCGAAGTTCCTCGTAGACCTCCGCCGGATCGGTCGAGAACGGGACCGAGGGACGCAACCGCTCAGCCAAGCCTGCGAAGACGGCCAGGTCGCTGCGCACCTCGCCAGGAGGCGGCACCGCCGTACGACGCCGTAGTACGCGGCCTTCGAGGGACGTCATCGTGCCGTCCTCCTCGGCCCACTGGGTGACCGGGAAGACGACGTCGGCGATCAGCGCGGTCTCCGACGGGACCACATCGGCGACCACGAGCAGGTCCAGCGCCGCAAGGTGCTCGCGGACCGATTGCAGCCGCGGCGCGGAGACCAGCAGGTTGCTGCCGTGAACCAGCAGCGCTCGCGGGCCATCCGGCGTACCGAGAGCGTTGATCAGCTCGACAGCACTTCGTCCGGGGCCTGGCAGGTCTGCAGGGTCCACTCCCCAAACGCCTGCTACATAAGCCCGCGCTGCAGGATCAGCAATGCTGCGGTAGCCCGGCAGTTGGTCAGCCTTCTGACCGTGCTCGCGACCACCCTGGCCGTTCCCCTGGCCAGTGATGCAGCCGTAGCCACTACCAAGCCGCCCGGGCAGACCTAGCGCCAGCGCGAGGTTGATGCAGGCAGTGACTGTGTCCGTGCCCTTGCTGTGCTGCTCAGCGCCTCGCCCGGTCAGGATGAACGCTCCAGCACCTCCATGTAGAGGTGCAGCTGCCGCCAGTACCCGCGCTGCCTGCCGGATGGTGACAGCCGGTACTCCGGTCACCCGCTCGGCGCGCTCCGGCCACCAAGCTGCTGTGGAGCGGAACAAGCCATCGGGGTCGTCAGTGCGTTCGTGCAGATACGCGGTGTCCGCCAGGCCTTCCTGCAACACCACGTGCGTCAGGGAGAGCACCAGCGCCAGGTCCGTCCCCGGAGTGGGCTGCAGGTGGATGCCCGCTTGCTCATCCACGAGCCCGGCCGTCGCAGTACGGCGTGGGTCGACGACCAGGAGACCTCCGGCCGCCCGGGCGCTTTCCAAGTGGGCGACAGCGGGCGGCATCGTCTCGGCGATGTTGCTACCGACCAGCAGGATCGCTTGCAGCGCCACCGAGATCCGCCAAGGGGAACGGCAGACCCGCGGTCGATCCCGAAGGAACGGTTCGTCGCGGCGGCCGCGGACGACATACAGAACCGGCCGTTGTAGTCCACGTTCGACGTCCGCAAGGTCACCCGCGCGAACTTGCCGAGCGCGTAGGCCTTCTCGTTGGTCAGCCCACCGCCACCGAACACGGCCACCGAGTCATCCCCGTACGCCGCTTGCAGCGACCGGATGCGGTCGGCAACGAAGTCCAGCGCCTCGTCCCAGCTGGTCTCCACCAACTCGCCGTTCCGGCGGATCAGGGGCTTCGTCAACCGATCCGGCACGGTCAGTACTTCGGGTGCGGTCCAGCCCTTGCGACAAAGCCCGCCCTTGTTCGTCGGGAAGTCGCGGGGTTGCACGGCTACTGCACCCGGTCCCTCGACCGGGTGCAGAGTCGTCGCGCACTGCAGAGCGCAGTACGGGCAGTGTGTGTCTACAGCGGTCACACGCGCTCCTGGCTGAGCGGGCCACCGCGACGCAGGTAGCAGAAGTAGGTCAGGGCCAGGCAGACCACGTAGAAGCCGCAGAAGCTGTAGAGAGCCGGGACCAGCGAGCCGTAGTGACCGGTGGACATCGCGAAGCCACGCGGTACCAGGAACCCGCCGTACGCGCCGACCGCCGAGGCGATCCCGATGCACGCGGCCGCCTCCCGCCGGGCCCGGACCGGCTCAGGCTTGCCGTCCAGGTCCAGCGTGGTCTGCCGGAACACCGCCGGGATCATCCGGTACGTCGAACCGTTGCCCGCGCCGCTGGCCACGAACAGCACCAGGAAGCTGATCAGGAACCCGGTGAAGCTGTGCGCGTGCAGAGCAGCGATCGCGCACAGGATGCCGGCGCCCATCACCACGAAGGCACACACCGTCACCCAGGCGCCGCCGACCCGGTCGGCCAGCTTGCCGCCGAACGGCCGGGAGACCGAACCGACCAGCGCGCCCAGGAAGGCGATGTGGGCGACCGTGATGTGCGGGAAGGTGGTCTTGATCAGCAGCGGGAAGGCCGCCGAGAAGCCGATGAACGAGCCGAAGGTGCCGATGTAGAGGAACGAGATCACCCAGGTGTGCGGCCGCTTCGCCGCCGTGATCGAGGCGCGGAACGACGAGGTCGCCGCGGACAGGTTGTCCATCGTCTTCCAGGCCAGTACCGCGGCCAGCACGATCAGCGGCAGCCACATCAGGCCGGCCCGGTTGAGCGTGAGCCCGGCTCCGGCGACGATCACGATCGGCACCAGCAGCTGGACCACGGCCACGCCGAGGTTGCCGCCGGCCGCGTTGATCCCGAGCGCGAAGCCCTTGTCCCGCTCGGGGAAGAAGAAGGAGATGTTGGTCATGCTGCTGGCGAAGTTCCCGCCACCGACACCCGCCGTCGCCGCGACCAGCGCCATCAGCCAGAACGGGGTCTCCGGGCGGCTCACGAAGTACGCGAGGCCGCTGGTCGGGACCAGCAACAGCAGAGCGGAGAAGATCGTCCAGTTGCGGCCGCCGAACTTGGGGACCGCGAAGGTGTACGGCAGCCGGAGCGTGGCGCCGACCAGGCTCGGCAGCGCGACCAGCCAGAACATCTGGTCGGTGCTGTAACCGAAGCCCGCGGCCGGCAGCGACACCACCACGATGCTCCACAGCTGCCAGACCGAGAAGCCGAGGAACTCGGCGAAGATCGACGGCCACAGGTTGCGGCGGGCCACCTTGCGGCCCTTCTCGGCCCAGAAACCGGCGTCCTCCGGATCCCAGACGTCGATCCAACGGCCCTGCCGGGGGGCCTCGACCGTACCCACCGCACCGGTCCGCTCGCGCGGAGTCACCACCTCGGGTCGCGCCTCGAGCGTCATCGTTCGTCTCCGATCACTGGATCCCTTGATTAGCTCAGGACGCTATGACCGGGGTGTTTCCGAGTGGTCATCTCGTTGTTACGCCGTCGAAACGGCTCCCGCACACCACTCGCCGGGCGGTGAGAGAACTCCCGGCCCCGGCGCGCCCGGAGATCTTGTGCACCGGGCGGCCGGGACCGGTCCGGACTCGGTACTGTGCCGTCAACCGAGGATTAGGGGACGAGGGTGCGGAAGAACGGGCGCTGGGCCTGGCGGGCGGGGATCGCCGCGGTGCTGATCGTGTGGCTGCTGCTGGGTGCGGTCGGTGGGCCGACGGTCGGCAAGCTGAGCGAGGTCCAGGAGAACGACAACGCCAATTTCCTGCCGAAGCAGGCCGAGTCGACGCTGGTGAACAACGAGTCGGCCAAGTTCGTCGACAACAAAGCCCTGCCGTACTTCGTCCTGATCCAGCGCGACAGCGGGATCACGCCCGCCGATGTGACTGCGGCGAACGCTTTCCTCGCCAAGGTGCCGTCGATCGAGCTCGGTGACGGCAAGACGATCGGTGGATATCTGGCCGCGCCGGCCAAGACGATCATCCCGTCGGCGGACAAGAAGGCGCTGCTGATCACCCTGTCGCTGAACGGCGACCAGCTCGACGACGTCGTCAAGAACGGCGAGACCGCGCTGTTCGCGGTCGCCGACGAGATGCGCACCGAGATCAAGCAGTCGCTGACGCCGACCGGGCTGCAGGTCTACGTGACCGGGCCGGGTGGCGTGTTCGCCGACTTCGTGACTGCTTTCGGTGGGATCGACGGGATCCTGCTCGGCGTCGCGCTGGCCGTGGTGTTCGTCATCCTGCTGATCGTCTACCGCAGCCCGATCCTGCCCATCGCAGTACTGCTGACCGCTGTCTTCGGGCTCGCGCTGGCCGCGTTGGTGGTCTATCCGCTGGCCAAGAACAACGTCATCGAACTGAACGGCCAGAGTCAGGGCATCCTCTTCATCCTGGTCGTCGGCGCCGCGACGGACTACTCGCTGCTGCTCGTCTCGCGGTACAAGGAAGAGCTGCACGACTTCGAGAGCAAGTACCAGGCGATGCGCGTCGCCTGGCGGGCCGCGGTCGAGCCGATCGCCGCCAGCGCGGCCACCGTCATCCTCGGCCTGCTCTGCCTGCTGCTCTCCCAGCTCGGCAGCACGAAGGGCCTCGGCCCGGTCGGTGCCATCGGCATCGCCGGCGCGCTGATCTCCGCGATGACGTTCCTGCCCGCGATCCTGCTCGCCTTCGGCCGGCGGATCTTCTGGCCGGCCATCCCCCGCCTCGACCACGTGCACGCCAAGGACCAGGTCGGCGGCCGCAAGCTGTGGGGTCGCGTCTCCGGCCTGGTCGGCCGCAGCCCGCGCAAGGTCTGGGCGATCTCCGCACTCGCTTTGATTGCCTGCGGCGCCTTCCTGCCCACCTTCAAGGCCAACGGCATCTCGCAGGAAGACCTGTTCCTGAACAAGGTCGAGTCCGTCACCGGTCAGGAGCAGCTGGCCAAGCACTTCGACGCCGGCTCCGGTACGCCGGTGCAGATCCTCACCACCGAGGACCAGGCCGCCCGGGTCGTCCAGACGGCGATGAAGGTCGACGGGGTCGCGTCCGCGTCTGCCTCGACCGCGCCGGGGGTCCCGCCGAAGATCGTCGAAGGCAAGGTGCTGGTGCAGGCGACGCTGAAGGTCGCGGCCGACTCCCCCGAGGCGACCAAGGTGGTCAAGCACCTGCGGTCCGAGCTGGACACGGTCAGCCCGGACGTCCTGGTCGGCGGCAACACCGCGATCAACCTCGACGTGATGGACGCGAGCAACCGCGACCTGAAGGTGATCATCCCGACCATCCTCGCGGTGATCTTCGTCGTCCTGATGCTGTTGCTGCGTTCGGTCGTCGCGGCGATCCTGCTGGTGGTCTGCAACGTGCTCTCGTTCGGCGCGACGCTCGGGATCAGCGCGCTGGTCTTCAACCACGTCTTCGACTTCCCCGGCGCGGACTCGTCGATCCCGCTCTACGCCTTCGTCTTCCTGGTTGCCCTAGGCATCGACTATTCGATCTTCCTGATGACCAGGGTCCGGGAGGAGTCGATCGAGCAAGGCACCCGGCCGGGCATCCTGACCGGCCTGGCCGTCACCGGTGGCGTCATCACCTCCGCCGGCGTCGTCCTGGCCGCCACCTTCTCCGCACTCGGCGTCGTACCGATCCTCTTCCTGGCCCAGATCGCCTTCATGGTCGGCTTCGGCGTCCTCCTCGACACCACCATCGTCCGCTCCCTCCTGGTCCCCGCCCTCTCCTACGACATCGGCCGCAAGATCTGGTGGCCCAGCAAACTCGCCAAGGCCCCGGAGTAGCCGATGGAGCGCTTCGAGGCCGTGATCCAGTCAGCCGCCGGGGGCGGTGCCTACGTCGAGGTACCGCCCGAGGTCATCACCGCCCTCGGCGGCGGCGGCCGCATCCCCGTCGAAGCAACCTTCGACGGCATCCCCTACCGCGGCTCGATCGCCTCCATGGGCACCTGCATGGCCCTAGGCATCCTGAAACAAATCCGCACCAACCTAGCCAAAGCCCCCGGCGACCCAGTCATGGTGACGGTCAGTCCGCGACCTGGCGGAGCGAACAATCGCCGTCCCCGACGACCTAGCAGCCGCCCTCGATGAAGCCGGCGCCCGCGAAGCCTTCGACAACCTCAGCTTCAGCCACCGCCGCGAACACATCACCGCCATCACCGAAGCCAAGAAACCCGAAACCCGAGCCCGGCGGATCGCCAAGGCAGTCGAGATGATCACCGCCGCTGAGCCTGATCAGCGCCGGTGGGCCTGATCACCGCCCGGTGAGCAGCGTCCCGATCAGACAGGAACAAGTTGGCGGGTAGGCCGGTCGCCACGCTCGCAGAGACGGCCGGCGGCCGGTCGTACGGGCGATTGATCCTGTCCGATCGGGACGCTCCTTCAGCCCATCCGGTGCTTCAGAGCCTCCCGGATGGTGGCGATCACCCAGTCCGGCTCGTTGCAGGATCTGGTGATAGGTGAAGCGCAGCACCAACCATCCGGCCGCCACCAGTTCGTCGTACCGGCGGCAATCGGCAGCGAAATCCCTGCTCGACCCGTGGAACTCGTATCCCTCCACTTCCACCGCGATCCTGGCCTTCCGATGCCCGAGATCGACCCGGGCCCGAAACCTGCCCTTCCGGATCACGACCTGCGGCTCGAAGCCTTCGAGGCCTGCTGCGAGGACGAGCGCGCGCATCATCGACTCGAGGAAGCTCCCGGACACCGCGGTCGCGACCGCTGCCACCCGACGCAGGTTCAGCATGCCAGGCCCGCGCAGTGCCAGGCCCGCCGCAATCAGCCGCTGGTGGGACAAGTTGGCGGCCAAGCCGGCATCGGCGACTGCAAGCGCCTCGCCGAACGACAGTATCCGAGCGCAATCCAGCACTGTCCGCAGGAGTGACGTCAGCCGAGGTTGCCGATCTTCCGGGTCGATCGTCGCCCAATGCAGTACAGCAGGCGGCCCGCCGCGTGGACGACGCTTTGCCGGCACGGTGATGTGCGGCTTCTCCGGCGGCGTGAGCAGCGGAAGCCCCCACGCGAGTGCCGCACTCTGGTGCGAGACGATTCCGTCGTAGGCGATCGCAACGTGCTCGGCATTCGCGGGACCTGGCAGTCCATAGACCCCTTTCGCCAGCCGAATGACGGCGCCCGACCTCACCGCAGCAGCCAGCGCTCGCTTCGAGGTGGCCTGCGTCAACTGGGCGGAGGTGGCTCGACCACCCAGCCGAGCCAGCACGTCGGGTATGGATTCCACCGGCTGATCTTGCCGGTCGACGCCGTGCCCGCGTTGAAGTTATCCACAGGCCGTCCCGATCGACAGGAACAAGTCCGCCGTCGAGCCCGGTCAGCACGCTCGCGGAGGCGGTGGGCGGCCGCAGTACGGGGGATTGATCCTGTCGGTCGGGACGGGCGGTTCTGCGGGTGGGTTGCGGCGAGGGTGGCTAGTTCGGTGCGGTTGGAGATGTTGAGCTTGGTGTAGATGTGGGCCAGGTGGGTTTTGACGGTGCCTCGGCTCATGTAGAGGCGGGTGGCGATTTCGGGGTTGGTGAGGCCTTCGATGGCTAGGGCGACTACCTCGCGTTCGGTGGGGGTGAGGCTGGGCCAGCCGGTGGAGGGGCGGCCGCGGGTGCCTCGGGTACGGCGTACGTAGGCGATCGCTTCGTCGAGGGTCAGGTCGGCCAGGCGGGCACCTAGTGGGCGGTTGGTGTGGGCGGCCAACGCGGTCAGGGCTTCCAGGCTTTCCGGCCAGTAGAGGCGGAGGCCGTGGTCTACGCGCAGGGTGAGTGCTTCGTGGAAGAGGTCGGACGCCTTGTTGGGGTCGTCTTGGAGGTTTAGGTAGCCCTGCTGTTCTAGGGCGTCGGCTAGCGGGCGCGGGAGGGTGTAGCGGCGGCTGAGGTGGACCGCGCGATCCAGGACGGTGGCGGATTCGGCTGTCTGGCCGGCTTGGCGGAGGGCGGCGCCGAGGATGGGGAGCATCATCGCGGGGACGTAGGTGTCGGCGACGGGGCCTTCGGTTGGGGTGTCTTGCCGGAGCCATTTGATCGCCAGGTCGAATTCGCCTGCCCGGTAGTGAAGTTCGCCCATGGCCCAGCCGAGTCCGGGCACCATCGCGCCTGCTTCTTCGACCAGCCGGACGAAGGGTTCGAGCAAGGCGAAGCCCTCGTCGATCCGTCCGTCTCTGCCGAGCAACGTCGCCAGTTGGGCTCGTGCCGTGCCGACGCGATGGAAGTCTCCGAGCGGTTGAGCGACGGCGAGCGTTCGTTCGGCGGTCTCGATCGCTTGCTGCAGGTCGCCGGTTGACGCCTGGCTCCCGGAGAGCAGCATCAGCACGCTGGCCGCGATTCCCCGTTCACCTCGGGCGATCAAACCCTCGGCAACTGACTCCAGCAACGGACGAGCTTCTTCGTGCCGGTCCCACATCACCAGGAGCTGACACCGCAACGCGAGATTGGCATCCCGCGCACTCGCATCCCCGATCGACTCGGCGAGCTCCGCCCCTCCACCCGCCAACTCCCAGGCCTGCTGGAGATCGGAGAACACCTTGCCCAAAGCAACCATCGCCAGACAGTGCGCCCGCAGCCGATCGTCCTCGAGCTCGATGGCGAGCTCCAACCCGCGCTCAGCCGCGTCGAACTCGAACGGACTCGCGGTGTCGGCCACCGAGGCATACCCGAACAACAACCGCGCCTGCAGCAACGACCGCTCCTCGGGCGCGGCCGCAATCGCCTGCCGCAGATACCCGATCCCTTCCTGCCCGGTAGCCCCCAAGTTCCACAACCAGGGCAGAGCAGCCGCCAGACGCCTTCCGCTCTCGGCTCGCCCATCCGTGGCGAAGGCGTGGTCCAGGGCGGTTCGGTAGTTGTCTCGGTCTGGCTCGATGTGGGTGCGCCAAGCGTCTCGGTTTTGGCTGAGGAGGGGTTCGGCGGACTCGGCGATGGTGAGGTAGTGGGTCAGGTGGAGGTCTTTGGAGTGGTCCAGCTCGCCTGCCTCGGCGAGGCGGGTGGCGGCGTACTCGCGGATTGTTTCGAGCAGGCGGTAGCGGGCCTCCTCTGCGACTACGAGGGACTTGTCCACGAGGCGGCCGAGGGTGTCCAGTACGCCGGGGTTCTCGCAGACTGCGCGGGCTGCGTCGAGGGTGAAGCCGCCTGCGAAGACCGCGAGGCGCCGGAAGACTGCTCGTTCGGATTCGTCGAGGAGGTCGTGGCTCCAGTCGATGGAGGCGGCCAGGGTCTGCTGGCGGGCGGCTACGCCCCGAGTGTTTCTGACTAGCAGGCCGAAGCGGTCGTCGAGGCCGGCTTCGATCTGCGTGGGGGTGAGCGTTCGCAGCCAGGAGGCGGCTAGTTCGATCGCCAGCGGGATTCCGTCGAGGCGGCGGCAGATCGAGCGGATCGCGTTCGCGTCGCTCTCGGCCAGGTCGACACCGGCTCGGTCGGCGAACAGTTCGGGGCCTTCGCTGACGGTCAGCGGCGGCACTCGGCGTACTAGTTCGCCTGGGACGTCCAGCGGCTCTCGGCTGGTGATGAGGACGGTGATCTCCGGGCAGGAGGTCTGCAGCGCGACCACCAACTCGGCCACTGGGTCGAGCAGATGCTCGCAATTGTCCAAGCAGAGCAGGAGCTTTCGGTCGCGCAGCTGAGCGGCGACCAGGCGGGCGTCACCAACCGGTACGCCGATGGTCGACGCCACCAACTCAGGAACCTGCGCACCATCGGTTACCGCGGCGAGGTCGATCCACCAGACTCCGTCCGGCCAGCGATCCGCCGATTCCGCCGCGACCTGAGCCGCCAGCCGCGTCTTCCCGGTCCCACCCGGTCCGCTCAACGTCATCAGCCGACTGGCCGCCAACTGGGTCTTGATCGCCCCCAGCTCGGCCCGCCGCCCGACGAAAGACGTGAACATCACCGGCAGATTGTTCGCCGTCACCCCCAGCGAACGAGGTGCCGCCACCACCTCCCCCAGCGCGAACAACCGCTCCCCCGCGCCGAGGTCAAGCAGCCGATGCACCCCAAGATCCACCACCTCGGCCGCGCTTTCGGCGGTCAGGGCTGTTAGCAAGGTCTGGCCGGGGTTTGTTACCTCGTTCAGGTGCTCGGCGTGGCGGACTACTGCGCTCTGCGAGACGCCTGTGTGGAGGGCGATTCGGAGTAGGTGGCCGGCGGGGATTGCGCGCGCCTGTTCACGGAGTACGAGGGCCGCCGCGACAGCCGCGGACGGGGTGTCGAAGAGGATGACCGGCCAGGAGGCGTTACGCAGTACGACCTTCTGGCCTGGCAGCGCGGCAGCCAGCTCGGCCAAGCGCACGTACGCCGGTGCCGATACCGCCCCGGCGTCCGGCGCATAAGACGCCACCAGCGCAGTCAGGGTCTCCACAAGCGAAGTCTGCCAGGCGAGGGATCACGGCGGCGGGCGGCAACGGGTCAGGGCTCACCGAGGCCGGCGGTGCGGGCTTTGATGATGGCTTCGGGGCGGCCGGCGACCTGGAGTTTGGCGAAGATGTTGGTGATGTGGTTGCCGACGGTCGCCGGGGCCAGGCGGAGGCGGGCTGCGATGGCGGCGTTGCCGAGACCCGCGGCGATCAGGTCGAGGACCTCGCGTTCACGGGGCGTGAGCTCGGGGAAAGCAGGCTGGTCCGGCCGCGGCCCCGACAGATAGGAGAGCGCCCGGCGCGCGATCCCCGGCCCGAAGATCGCCTCGCCGGCGCTCACCGCGGCGATCGCCCGGATCACGTTGTCCGGCGCAGCGCCCTTCAGCACATACCCCCGCGCCCCCGCCCGCATCGCCGCGAACACCGACTCGTCGTCGTCGAACATCGTCAGCATCAGCACCGCGACCTCCGGCGCGACCTTCGCGATCTCCCGGGTCGCCTCGATCCCGGTCAGGTCGGGCATCTGGATGTCCATCACCAGCACGTCGGGCCGCAGCGTCACCGCCGCGCGCACCGCCTCCGCGCCGGTCGCCGCAGTACCGACGAGCTCGTAGCCGTGATGCGCCGACAGCAGCGCGCCGAGCCCTTCCCGGACGATCCCGTGGTCGTCCGCGACCACGATCCGCACAGTCATCGCCGATCCCCCTCCGTCAGCGGCAGTACGACGTCGATCGTGCAACCGGTTCGGTCGTACGCGATCTCGCACCGCCCACCAAGCTCCGCCGCCCGCTCCTTGATCGAGGTGAGCCCGACTCCCGGCGTCCACTGGGACTCGGCGTTCACCCCGTTGTCGCAGACGCCCAGCCGCAGCACGTCACTCTCGACAGTAAGCCGTACGGCGGCCGCCGTCGCGGTCGAATGCCGGATCACGTTCGTCACCGCCTCGGTCGCGATCCGATACGTGGCCACCTCGACCGCGGCCGGCAACTCACCGACACTCGCCGGAGCATCGACCGTCACACTCAGCGCGCCCCCGTCGGCCCGCTGCGAAACCATCGCCGCGTACTCGCGCAGCGCCCCCACCAACCCGAGCCCGTCCAACGCCGGCGGCCGCAAGGCGTACACCAGCCGCCGGATCTCCTCGATCGCGCCGATGGCCTGGTCCCGCAGCTCCGCGAGCAGCTCCGAACTCCGCGTGGGCTCGGTCGCGATCAACCGCCGGGCCGCATCCGCGTTCAGCACCACAGCCGTCAGCACCGGCCCGAGCCCGTCGTGCAGATCGCGCCGCATCCGGCGGCGTTCCTCCTCGCGACCGGAGATGATCCGTTCCCGCGAATCCCGCAGGTCGTCCGCCAGCCCCCGAGCCTGTACGGCGACCGCCAGCGGCGCCGCGAGCAGCGTCAGGACCTCCTCATCGGCCGCATTCAACCGCGACTCCCCGTAGCGCAGCCCAACCACGAGCTCCCCGAGCCTTTCCTCCCCCGACCGAAGCTCGATCGCATGCCGAGCAGGAGGCATCTCCCCGTACGCCGACAGCTGGTTGCCCTCGACAACGATTGCCGCGGCGGGGAAGCGCATCACCCGGCACAGGGCTGCCAGTACGCCGGTCAGCCCGCCGGCCGCGCCGATCTGCGCACCCACCTCGGCGATCGCACGCACCGGATCCCGCCGGGCGCCGTAGAAGGCCCGCTGGATGAGGCGTTGCAGCCAGACCCGGACCGGGTTGAAGGCGAGCGCGATGACGATCGTCGCGATGACCGAGGAGTTGAGCGAGACCTGCCGGCGTACGGTCTGATCGAGGCAGCGCGATCAACCCGATGTAGCCGGCCACCACGCCACCGGTGAGCAGCAGGTAGAGGACCGAGCGCGAGACGACCAGCCGGATGTCGAGCAGTTGATAGCGCAGTACGGCGATCGCAATCGCCAACGGGATCAGCAGGAGCGGCAGTACGCCGAGTTCCAACGACTCGGTTGCCAGGATGCTGTCGAGTCCGAAGCAGGCGACGATGACGAGCATGGCGAGCAGCAACCAGAGGATCTGGCGGCGGATCTGCTCGGAGCCGCGGCGATACCGCAGTACGAGAGCGGCCAACGCGGCGAGGAAGCTGATCGCCAGGCCGGCACCACTGATTGCGCCGAGCAACTGATCGGTCTCGAAACCGGACCAGGCCGGGTAGCCCGGGATCCCGATCTCTGCAGATAACCCGCCCTTGCGATCGAAGACGCCGGTGGCGGTCCAGAGCACGGCGTTGATCACCAGGCCGGCGACCAGCCAGCGCCACCGGCGGCTCGGCAGGCGGCCGTCAGGGAACACCACCAGCGACAGCGGGATGAAGAGCGCGAGCGCCGGACACCAGCCGCCGTTCGTGAAGGTCGCCAGGATTCGCCAAGGGACCGTGGGTTCGCCCAGCCAGGCGAGGACGCTCAAGCCGGTCGCGGTGGAGCCGTAGAAGCAGCCGCCCAGGAGCAGGGACCAGCCGACGAGGTTCCGCGGGCGGTAGTAGGCGATCGGCCAGCCGGCGAGCGCGAGGGCCAGTCCGATCGCGGCATTCGAGACGACGAACAGGTCCGTGAGGCGGTCCCAGCTCAGGTCCGAGGCGGTCGCGGCCACCGCGGTGCCGACGGCCTCGATCAGGGCGACCGACAGCAGCACCCACGCCGCAGTACGGCGACCGCTGTTCTCGCTCATCTGCTCATCATCAGGCCGCGGACCCACGGTCGCGTAGGGGCGCACCCCTGGACGACCCAGGAAGGTTTCTCGATACGCCCGCGGGACGAGCACCTGCTGATCGGGGGCCGATGCGGCTGACGCTGAACCCGTCACAATCTTTCGTTACTAGGAGTTCAGTTATGTCCGATACGCAGCTCACCAGTTCTGCCAAGACCAAGCAGGCCCGGGACGTCCGCGGATTCTGGCGGGTGTTGCTCGCCGTGGTCGCACCGTTGCCGATGCTGTTCATGGGTCTCTACTACCTGATCAGTCCGATCGACGGGGACACATCCTTCGAGAAGACGCTGGCCGCGGTCACCGCCGATCCGGGGCGATTCGAGCTCATGCAATGGCTGCAGGTGCCGTTCTTCCTGCTGATCCCGGCGATGTTCGCTGCCGCGTGGGTGGCGCGTCGCGGAGCGCCCCGGCTGGCGACCGCGGGTGGGCTGCTCGCGGTCGGGGGGATGAGTGCGGGGTTCTTCCTGCTGCCGGGGGTCGTCGGGCCGGAGTACCTGGTGGTCCACGACGGGCTCGACGCCGGCGTGATGGCGAAGTTCGGGGACGTGATGGAGGAGCAGCCGAGCCAACAGATCGGCGGACTGCTGTTCATCCTGGCCGTCACCTTCGGGCTGCTGCTGCTCGGGATCGCCCTGTGGCGTAGCCGGGTCGCTCCCGCGTGGATGGGATTCGCGCTCGCCTTCGGCGGTTTCACCCACCCGTTCATGCCCGGTCACCTGGCGGCCGGCGCCGGTCTCGTCATCGCCGCCATCGGGTTCGCCGGTGCCTCCGTCGCCCTGCTCCGCAGCTCGAACGACGACTTCGACCTACCACCGCTCACTCGTTGAGCCCACAGAATCGACCCGACACCAGGCGAGGGGTGGTGTCGGGTCGCCTGTATGCCGTGGGTTGGTTAGGGTCCAGAGAGTGGGGGTCGAGGGAATGAGGAGCCCATGGCGGACACCACATCCACTGATCACGAGCGGTTCAACCTGCCGACGAAGAACCTGCCGGCGCCTCAGGTGCGGGATCTGCCTGAGCCGCCCAACCAGACCTGGCGGATCGTCGGGCCGGGGATGGTCGGCGCCGGGGTCGGGCTCGCGTCCGGGGAGTTCATCCTCTGGCCGTACATCTCGTCCCAGGTCGGGCTGGTCTTTCTCTGGGGCGCCGTAGTCGGCGTCGTCATCCAGTGGTTCATGAACATGGAGATCGAGCGGTACACGCTGGCAACTGGTGAGACAGCGTTGACCGGCTTCAACCGGTACGGGAAGCACTGGGGCCTGTTCTTCGCGATCATGACGTACTTCGCGAACCTCTGGCCCGGCTGGGCGACCAGCTCCGCCTCGATGCTCACCTACCTGTTCGGCGCCGGCGATCCGCGCTGGATCGCGATCGGCATCCTGCTGGTGATCGGCGCGATCCTGACCCTGGCACCGGTCGTCTACGTGATGCTCGAACGGCTCATCTTCGTCAAGATCGCGGCCGTCGCGCTGCTCGTCGTCCTGGCGCTCATCTTCGCGATCCGCGGCAAGACGTACGGCGCCCTCGGTCACGCCGTCACCCACCCCGAGTTCCCGGTCAACCAGCTCGGCTTCGCCTTGATGATGGGCGCGATCGCGTACGCCGGCGCAGGTGGCGGTCAGAACCTCTGCCAGAGCAACTGGATCCGCGACAAGGGGTTCGGGATGGGCGTCCACGTCCCGCGGCTCACCTCACCGGTCACCGGCGAGCAGGAAGCGGATCCGAAGGCGAACGGCTACACCTTCCCGCCCGACCAGGCGAACCTGGCCCGCTGGCGGCGCTGGTGGAAGTTCGCCAACGTCGAGCAGGCGTCGACCTTCGTGGCGATCACCGTCGTGACGATCATCTTCACCTCGATGCTGGCGCACGCCACCCTGTTCGGGAATCCCGCGGTGGAGAACAAGATCAGCTTCCTCAAGATCGAGGGCGTCACCCTGCAGTCGCTGGTCGGCGGCTGGTTCGGCTACCTGTTCTGGGCGATCGGCGCGTTCTCGCTGTTCGCGGCAGCGGCCGGGATCGTCGACTACACCTCCCGGCTCGCCTCCGACATGATCAAGTCCCGCTACCTGCGGACCTCCACCATCACGGAGTCGAAGCTCTACTTCTGGCTGGTCTGGGGCCTGGTTGCCTTCGGCATCCTTGTCCTGCTGGCCGGCCTGACTCAGCCGCTCGTCCTGCTCGTCATCTCGGCCTGCACCGCGGGGACCATGATGTTCGTGTACTCCGGCCTGCTCTGGTGGATGAACTCCCGGGCCCTTCCCCGGCCCATCCGCATCACCCGCCTCCGCACCGGCGTCTTGCTCTTCTCGTTCCTGGCCTTCGGCTTCCTGGCCGTCTTCACCATCATCGACCAGGCCAAGAAGCTCTAGGGCCTGTCGTAGGGCTGGCGGCCGCCGTTGACTGTTGTGTAGAGCGAATAGAGAGAGGTCGTTGCGGTGAGGAAGAGACGGTTGCGTTTGGCGCCGCCGAAGGTGAGGTTGCTGACCGTCTCGGGGACCAGGAGTTTGCCGAGGAGGGTGCCGTCCGGGTGGTAGACGTGGACGCCGTCGGCGGCGGCTCCCCAGATCCGGCCTTCGGAGTCGAGGCGGATGCCGTCGAAGGCGCCGTTGCCGCATTCGGCGAACAGCTCGCCGCCGGACAGCGTTGAGCCGTTGACGGTGAAGACGCGGATGGTCGCTTCCTCGGTGTCGGTCACGTAGAGCAGTGAGCCGTCGTTCGAGAAAGCCAGGCCGTTGGGGCGGTTGAAGTCGTCGGCGACCACGGCGAGCGTCCCATCGGGGTCGACCCGGTAGACGTGACAGCCGCCGACCTCGATGGAGCCCTTGAAACCCTCGTAGTCGCTGTCGATCCCGTACGCCGGGTCGGTGAACCACACCGTCCCGTCGGCCCGGACCACCACGTCGTTCGGGCTGTTCAGCCGGCCGCCGTCCAGGTGGGAGGCGAGCACCGTGATCGAGCCGTCGTGCTCGGTCCGGGTCACCCGTCGGTTGCCGTGCTCGCAGCTGACCAGCCGGCCTTCCTGGTCGAGCGTGTGCCCGTTGGTATTGCCGGCCGGCGTCCGGTACTCCGAGATCTGGTACGACGTCTCGTCCCAGCGCAGGATCCGGTCGTTCGGGATGTCGCTGAACAGCACGTACTTCCCGGCCGGCGAGTACACCGGTCCCTCGAGCCAGCGCCCACCCGTCCACAGCCGCTCCAGCCGGCCGTCACCCCGGATCCCCGCGAACCGATCATCCAGCTTCTCCCACACAGCAGGAACAGTTCCGGCCAACGGCTCGAGCAGAGACATGCAGCACTCCCAAGGGACCGACGTTGTCACCCGAGATCGTACGGCGGTCGTGCTCCGTTCGTCGTGAGGAGCCAGGAGTAGACCGAGGTGGTGGCGGTGACGAACAGCCGGTTCCGCTTCGGGCCGCCGAAGCAGAGGTTCGACACGATGTCGGGGAACAGCAACTTGCCGAGCAGGGTGCCGTCCGGATCGAAGCAGTGCACCCCGTCGTGCGCGGCGGCCCAGACCCGGCCGGTCGCATCGAGGCGGATCCCGTCGAACATCCCCGCAGTACAAGGCGCGAACACCTCGCCGCCACTCAGCCGCCCGTCGTCCTTCACGTCGAACCGCCGGATGTGCCGCTCCGGCGTATCGACGACGTACAGCTGCGACTCGTCCAGCGAGAAGGCCAACCCGTTCGGCCGGACGAAGTCGTCGGCGACGACGGTCAGCTTGCCGGCCGCGGAGATCCGGTAGACGAAGCAACCATCGAGCTCCTGCTCGGCCGCGTGCCCTTCGTAGTCGGAGGTGATCCCGTACGGCGGGTCGGTGAACCAGATCGAGCCGTCCCGGCGAACCACCACGTCGTTCGGACTGTTCAACCGATGCCCGTTCAGACGCCGAGGCCAGCACCGTGACCGACCCGTCGAACTCGGTCCGGGTCACCCGGCGATTGCCCTGCTCGCAGCTGATCAGCCGCCCCTGGCCGTCCAAGGTGTTCCCATTGGTATACCCGGCAGGCTGCCGGAAGACCGTGACAGCGCCGGACGCCTCGTCCCAGCGCAGCATCCGGTCGTTCGGGATGTCGCTGAACAGCAGGCACCGCCAGGCCGGGGAGTAGACCGGCCCCTCCAGCCAGCGGCCCCCGTCGTACAGGCGCTCCAGGTACTCGTCGCCGCGGGCGACCTGCGCGAACCGTTCGTCGAGCTGCTAGTCGAACTCGACCTTCATTCGTTCTGTTAGAGTCCTCATTCACAAGATGATATTCAGCTGAGAGGCTCAGATGACCATAGATGAGATAGATCGCCGACTTCTCGCCGAACTGCAGCAGGACGCGACCCAGTCGTACGCCGCCCTCGGGCAGGCCGTCGGGCTCTCCGCCGGTGCCGCCCACGAGCGGGTCCGCAAACTCAGGTCGGCCGGGGTGATCCGCCGGACCACGATCGAGGTCGATCCCGCCGCGCTCGGCAGCGGCGTACTGGCCTATGTGCTGCTCGACACAGACTCCTGGATGGGCGAAGAGGCGACGAAGCAAGCGCTCGGAGAGATCAGCGCGGTCGAGGAGGCGCACATCATCGCCGGACCGGCTTCGGTGATGGTCAAGGTGCGGACCGCGAGCACGGAGCAGTTGCAGGCCACCCTGCGGTCGCTCCACCAGGTGGACGGCGTGACCAGTACTCAGACAGTCGTCGTGCTGGAGTCCATCTTCGAACGGCCGCCGACGGTGATGTGACCAAGAACCTGTCACCTCTGAAGCGGACTTGACCCTAGACTCGGCTCGCCGAAGGGAGTTCAGCTGTGACTGACAGCAAGCGCATCACCAAGGTGCTGGTCGCGAACCGGGGCGAGATCGCCGTCCGGGTCGTCCGCGCCGCCGCCGACGCAGGCCTGGGCAGTGTCGCCGTGTACGCCGATCCGGACCGGGACGCCCTGTTCGTCCGGCTCGCCGACGAGGCCTACTCGCTCGATGGCGCGACACCGGCTGACTCCTACCTGAACATCGCCAAGATCCTCGACGTCGCGGCCCGCTCCGGCGCGGACGCGGTGCACCCCGGCTACGGCTTCCTGGCCGAGAACGCCGAGTTCGCCCAGGCCGTGATCGACGCCGGGCTGATCTGGATCGGCCCGCCGCCGAGCGCGATCGACTCGCTCGGCGACAAGGTGAAGGCCCGGCACATCGCCGACAAGGTCGGCGCCCCGCAGGTCCCCGGCACGCCCGACCCGGTCGCCAGGACGCCGACGAGGTGGTGGCCTTCGCAACGGAGTACGGGCTGCCGATCGCGATCAAGGCGGCGTACGGCGGTGGTGGGCGCGGGATGAAGGTCGCGCGCACGATGGACGAGGTGCCGGAGCTGTTCGAGTCCGCGACCCGCGAGGCGATCAGCGCCTTCGGCCGCGGCGAGTGCTTCGTCGAGCGGTACCTGGACAAGCCGCGGCACGTCGAGACCCAGTGCCTGGCCGATGCCCACGGCAACGTCGTGGTGATCTCCACCCGCGACTGCTCGCTGCAGCGCCGGTACCAGAAGCTCGTCGAGGAGGCTCCCGCGCCGTTCGTCACGCCGGAGCAGCTGGAGACGCTCTACACCTCCTCCAAGGCGATCCTGCGCGAGGCCGGGTACGTCGGCGCCGGGACGTGCGAGTTCCTGATCGGCCAGGACGGCCTGATCTCGTTCCTCGAGGTGAACACCCGGCTGCAGGTCGAGCACCCGGTCAGCGAAGAGGTCACCGGGATCGACCTGGTCCGGGAGATGTTCCGGATCGCCAACGGCGAGGAGCTCGGGTACGACGACCCGGAGATCTCCGGTCACTCGATCGAGTTCCGGATCAACGCCGAGGACCCGGGCCGCGGCTTCCTGCCGGCACCGGGCACGCTGACCAAGTGGCACGCGCCGTCCGGTCCGGGCATCCGGCTCGACGGCGGGTACGACCAGGGCGAGACGGTGCCCGGCTCGTTCGACTCGCTGGTGGCGAAGCTGATCGTGAGCGGCCGTGACCGGACCCAGGCGCTGGAGCGGTCCCGCCGCGCACTGAAGGAGTTCGTCGTCGAGGGGATGCCGAGCGCGGTGCCGTTCCACCAGGCCGTGGTCAGCGACCCGGCCTTCGTCGGCGACCGACGGCTTCAAGGTGCACACCCGCTGGATCGAGACCGAGTTCGACAACCAGATCCCGCCGTACGACGGGGGGACCGACGGCACCGAGCCGGAGGAGCGCGAGAAGGTCACCGTCGAGGTCGGCGGCAAGCGCCTCGAGGTGGTCCTCCCGGCTGGTCTGGGTGCGTCCGCGGCAGCCGCTTCGACCGCCAAGAAGAAGCCGGCCAAGCGCGCGGGGGGCGGCGGCAAGGCGGCCGCCTCGGGCGACTCGCTGACCTCGCCGATGCAGGGCACGATCGTGAAAATCGCCGTCGAGGAGGGTGCGACGGTGGCCGAGGGCGACCTGATCGTCGTCCTGGAGGCGATGAAGATGGAGCAGCCGCTGAACGCGCACAAGGCCGGCACCGTGACCGGCCTGTCCGCCGAGGTCGGCGCCACCGTCGCCGCGGGTGCCGCCATCTGCGAGATCAAGGACTGACAACTTCTCGGCGACTACACAGCGAGTTCTCAGGGAAACGCGCTAGGTTCCCTCCAGGATTGCCGCGCTCGGTGAGGGAGAACTCTGCATGTCCAAGAAGACCCATCAGCAGCAGTTGGCGGCGCGTAAGGCTCAGCGCCAGGCCGAGCGTGATGCCGAACGCCGCCGCCAGCGACGAATGCTGACGGTGACGGTCACCGCCATCGCCGCGGTGGTCGTCGTGATCGTCGGGCTCTTCGTCGTGCTGGGCAACAACGGCGACGACACGCCCGCGGCGAGCGACACCCCGTCGCCGACGGCTGCTCCCCCGGGCCCGGAGAACAAGCCGAAGTCGATCCCGACCGCGCTGGCGGCCGCCCCGAAGCGGACCACGCCGCTGGCGTCCGAGGTGGACTGCACCTACAAGAAGGGCGAGGCGGCGTCCAAGCCGGTCAACCCGCCTTCCAACGGCAAGGTGAAGGCCAGCGGTACGTCGAAGGTCACCCTCGGCACCTCGATCGGTGACCTGCACCTGACGCTGGACAGCGCGCTCGCGCCCTGCACGGTGAAGAGCTTCCTCAGCCTGGTCGGCCAGAAGTACTTCGACGGCACCAACTGCCACCGCCTCACCGTCGGCGCCGGCCTGCAGGTCCTGCAGTGCGGCGACCCGACCAAGGACCCGGCCGCGCAAGGCAGTGGCGGCCCCGGCTACAGCTTCAACGACGAGGTCTACCCGCAGCTGAAGTACGGCCGCGGCATCCTGGCGATGGCGAACTCCGGCGCGAACACCAACGGCAGCCAGTTCTTCATCGTGTACGGCGACGCGTCGGCCCTCAACCCGGCGTACACGGCCTTCGGCACGGTCGACGAGGCCAGCCTCAAGGCGATCGACAAGGTCGCCAACGCCGGTGTCATCCCCGGCCCGCAGGGCGGCCCGACCGACGGCCGGCCGTACATCCCGGTCGACATCAAGACGGCCACCGCAGCCGCCTGATCATCAGAAGGCGGCCCGCTCCCTTTGCTGGGAACGGGCCGCTTCTGTCGTTGCTAGGCCAAGTCGCCGTACCGGGAACGCGGCCAGGCCAGCAGTGCGTCGATCTGGACCATCGCCGACTGCTCCAGCAGCAGCACCGGTCCGTCGGCGAAGTGGAACAGCCCGGTCGCCGGGTCGCGCACCTCGTTCCAGGCCCGCTCGGAGTACGCCTGCATGGTCGCCTTGTACGCCGGGTTGTGCGCGACCGAGTCGAGCAGCAGCAGGTTCTTGAAGTAGATCGAGTTGAACCTGGTCGGCTGCAGCCAGAGCCGGTCGTCAGTGCCGTAGAACGCCAGTGACGCCGTCGCCAGCGCCTTCGCGTCGTTCAGGTACTTGCGGTCGTGAGTCGCCTTGTACAGCAGGGTTCCTGCCCCGAGCATGACGCCCTGGTTGTAGCTCCACTGGGTCTTCTCGACGTTGCCGGCGAGGTCGATGTGGTCGCAGTACAGGCCGTTCGGGGCCAGCATGCACTGCTGCGCCCAGGCGTACATCCGCTTCGCCTCGGTCAGGTACGACTTGTCGCGCGTGAGCAGGTAGAGGTGTGCGCCGAGCTCGGCACCGGGACCGTTGGAGATGGTGTTGCGGTCCTGGCTCCACGGTGCCTGGGTCCAGTAGACGCCGCCTGCACACGGGTGCGTGGCGTCGGTGTCCCAGCCGTGGACGACGAGCGCGAAGATCTCCTTCGCACGAGCAAGCGACGAGCGGTCACCAGTCCGCTGGTAGTGCTGGATCAGGTTCAGGCCGATCCACTCGTTGTCGTCGTAGAACTTGTCGCCGCCGCCGCCGAGCGGCGGGCGCACATAGGAGTCGTAGCCCTTCGGCGTCGTGCCTGCGTTCCAGTACGGCTGGTAGCCGGCGAGCCTGCGCTGGGCCTCTTTCGAAGCCTTGAGGCCCGAGCCGGGGATGCCGGCCAGGTTCTCGGCGGCGACCGCAGCCTGTGAGTAGGGCCAGACGTAGGAGTACGGGTTGGTCTGGGTGTTCGGGAACTCCTCCAGCAGGAGGTTCTGCTGGCCGGTCTCGAAGTTCTTGGTCAGCGCCTGGTACGACGCGTTCGCGCGAGCTGCTGGGCTAGGCAAATGCGTCCCCATGGAGGTGGCACCGTCGGGCTGCGCTCCGGCGGCACCGGCAGTGGTGGCGTTCAGGGCACCGAGCATCGCGACCGCCAGTACCCCACCGGCGACCTTGGTTGATATACCAAATTTCCTGGGCATCGACTTGCTCCTCCTGGGCGGCTGCGGTTGACATCGATGTCACGTTCTAACCGGCGCAGGGATTCGGCGTCAATGCTTCAGGGTCAGCGGGTTTCCTGATCGCTTGTTATATCAACTGCCCGCGGATCCGGCGCGGCGAAGCTGAACCAGGCCGAGCGGAGGCTGAGCCGCGACCGGAGCTGGTCGCCGGTCATCGCCTTCTTCTTGCCGTTCGTCCCGACCGCCTCGACCCGTAGTACGCGGCCGCCACCCGGCCCGATGCCGGTCCGGGTCGTCACCTTGAGACTCCGCAGCGGTCCGACGCCGAAGGCCGCCTGGACCTGCGAGGTCGGCCGGGTGACCGTCCAGCTCGCATTGGGGTTCCGGTTGCCCGGGTAGGCATCCCAGGTGTCCACCTTCTGCACCTGGTAGGCGAGATCGCCGGGCGTGGTCGCGCCGCCGTTCGACGAGGAGAACTCGGCGATGATCGGCGAGCTCTTGTAGAGCCGGATCTGACCGGCCGTCGCCCCGATCGCGTTGTTGGTCGAGGACTCCTCGGAGTTGTAGCCGCCGTACACCTGGCAGAGGATCGTGTCGCACAGGTCGTACGCCCGGTTCGCCGACCGCTTCCGGTGGTACACCGCATAGGTGCGCGCGGCAACGGCCTGCGCCTGCAGAGCGGCCGGACGCCAAGTGAACAAGGCCTCCCGGGGCACGACGCCGCGCAGGTAAGCCTCCAGCGACAACACGTTCACCGTGTCGAGGTGCGCCCCGGCGGTATCCGTCGCCCTGAGGATGCCACGATAACGAGCCTGGCTACCGCTGGGCAGCACCAGCGCGGTGAGGCCGACGCCCTCGAACTGCGCCATCCCCTTGAAGGTCCGCCACAGCGTCCAGGTCCGCTTCTTGGTGTCGAACGAGCTGACCTTCGTCCCGTGCTCGCCACTCGGGTCGATCGACCACTGGTTGCGAGTCGATGCCGTGGGCAACGTGTAGACCTTGTTGGCCTTGAGATCACGCACCTTGAGGCCGGCGACGGTGATCACCCGAACGCCATCGGTGGTGTCGGCCGTCAGCCGGATCCGGACGTTCCCGGTCGCCTTGCCGGTCGCCGTACCGGGGTAGTAGAAGTCGAGGATCTGCTTCACCGTCTTACCGGCGATCGCAGCACCCTGGGCCCCGTACTGCGACATGCCGCGACCGTGGCCGAACCCGCGACCGTTGATCGTGGTCGTCGCCTCGGCTTGCGGCGGGTCGATCTCACGGGCGACGGCCAGTCCGCTGGGCAAGGCGCAGACGACGAGGCCGATGGCGATGGCACGTTTCATGTGACGTAGACCTTCCGGGTGCGGAAGCTGTAGGTGAGGCGGCCGTGCTGGTACTTCTGCTGCACGCCACCGGCGACCTTGAACGGTTCGGAGATCGGCAGGCCCAGCCGCGACCGGTCGGAGCCGAGAGCCCCGTACTTGCGGGAGATCGGGCCGTTCACCGCGTGCATGCCGGTGCGCGGCGACCAGTAGATGGCGCCGGCCTGGAATCTCTGGACCAGGCTTCCGGACGGCCTGCCCTTGCGCTGCTCGGCGGTCGGGAAGCCGAGGATCCCGTCCGGGCCGAACCGGCGGAAGTACCGGCGGAAGCCGCCTTGCAGGCTGTGCGCGCCGCTGGGCGGGGACCAGTAGAGGTCCCTGGTGCCGAAGTACGTCGCCCTGCCCTTCCGGGTCGGGTGTTCACCCCAGAACGGCTGGCCGATCTTGGCATAACCGCCGAACTGCTGGGCGAATCGGTAGATCTCGGTGGAGACGCTCTTGCCCATCAACGCGTCGGCTCGCGCCTTCAGCCAGCCGAGTTGCGAGTAGAGATCGTTGCCCGGGCACGCGGTTGCCTTGGTGTCGCGGTGACCGGAGACGGTGTGCAGCTTGCTCCCGTCCAGTACTACGGTCGCCTGCGGCGAGCGGTAGTTCGCGTCGAGCTTCCAGGCGATGACCCGGGCCGTTGCCTCGAGCATCTGACCGGTCGGCCGGGTCTTCTCGAAGTTGCCGATCAGCGAGACGCCGAACGAGTTGCTGTTGAACGAACCCGTGTGCGCGCCGAGAACGGGCAGCTGCATCCCGCCGTACCGGCCTTCGAAGGCGCGGCCGAACTTGTCGACCAGGAAGTTGTAGCCGAGGTCGCACCAGCCGCGGCTCTTCACGTGGTACGCGTACATCGCGCGGATCATCGCCGGGACCTGCGCCCGCGTGTAGTTGTTGCGATCGGCGGTGTGGTGCACGAACGCCGCCTGCACGGTGCTGGTGTACTTCGGTCGCGCGCAGGCCGCGCCGTTGTGACTGCGCAGTCGCTCGTCGGCACCCCAGCCGGGCCGGCCGATGATCGCCGGGATCGGGTACGGCGCTTTCGCGCTGGTCTGGGTGGCCGCGACGCCGCTCGGCGGATTCGCGTCGGTGGCGAGGACGCCGGGCTGGATCAGCACGACCTTCGCGTCGCTGACCGTCGTACCGTCCTTGGTGGTCAGGGATGCATCGACGCCGTTCGCGTCACCGACCCAGAACGGATCGGTGCCGTCGCGTTCCTGTCCCTCGGGAGTCGCCGGGTCCGGGCCGTGTTCCTCCTCGACCGGGAGTTGCTCCCAGTCGGACCAGACACCGTTGCGCTGAACGCGGATCTTGGCGACGACCTCGCGGGAGTCCGGCCGGACCGGCCAGGTGACTCCGACCAGGCCGAACGGCTTCGTCGCGGTCGCGGACGTCGTACCGGGCCCCTGCTGTGAGGGGCAGTTCCTGGTACGACGAATCGGTGGTTGCGGGTGCCGCGTTGGCTTGGGGCAAACTCTGTGAGTGATTTGGCACCAACAGTGCCAGTCCGGTCACAACGGTCACCGCGAGTCGGGCAGTTCTCATCTCTCACCCCTGTGCTCGGGCAGCGTGATCGATTATGTGCACAGCGTGACGTGAATCCGTGGCATTGCGCTCACTCTGCGTGGCGAACGGGGTGCGGAGCATTTCGGCCCGATTGGGCTGCCCGGTAGGCTCGACGCCATTACCCGTCGAGGAAGGCTGTCATGGAATTCATCCTGCTGATCGCGGTCATTGTGATCGCCGCGCTGGCCTACCGCTCGTACCGGCGGACGAAGCTCGAGACCAAGAAGCGCGACGAGATTTCGTCGGCCGAACTCGAATCGGTGAAGCGGACCGCCGACGAGGACATCACCAAGTTCGGCGAGGAACTGCAGGACCTCGACCTCGACATGGTCGGCAAGGACCTCGGCGACGGCGCCCGGCAGGACTACCAGCGCGCGCTGGACTCCTACGAGTCGGCCAAGCAGGCGGTCGGCCAGGTCACCCAGGCCGACCAGATCAAGCACGTGATCGAGATCCTCGAGGACGGCCGGTACGCGATGGCCTGCGTCCGCGCCCGGGTGAACGGCGAGCCGCTGCCGCAGCGCCGCCCGTCCTGCTTCTTCAACCCGCAGCACGGCCCGTCCGTCGCGGACGTCAGCTGGGCGCCGCCCGGCGGTGCGCCGCGTGAGGTCCCGGCCTGTGCGGCCGACGTCGAGCGGGTCCGCGCCGGTGCCGAGCCGGACGTCCGCAAGGTCATGGTCGGCCCGCAGCGGGTGCCGTACTGGGAGGCCGGACCGGCCTACTCCCCTTACGCACAAGGCATGTTCGGCGGCCTGGGCGGCGTGATGACCGGCATGTTCGTCGGCACCATGCTGGGCGGCATGTTCTCCGGCGGCGGCTACGGCGACTTCGCCGGTGGCGGTTTCGACGGCGGCGGCTACGACGGTGGCGACGGCGGCGGCGATGGTGGTGGCGACGGCGGCGGCTTCGACTTCAGCCAGGACTCCGGCGGCGACATGGGCGGCGGCGACTCCGGCGGCTGGGACTTCGGCGGCGGCGACGGCGGCGGTTCTTCGACTTCTGATCTCCCAACACCAGGAACCCCCAGGCTCGGTGAGCCTGGGGGTTCCTGCGTTCTCCAGCGATGCCGGTGGGTGAAGGGTGGTTGGTGGGGGCGGGGCGGCGTAGCGTCCGAAGGGTGCACGAGTTGGCTATCGCCGAGAGTGTGGTGGGGGCCGTCGTCGACAAGGTCGGGGACGGGCCGGTGCTCGCGGTGCGGCTGGAGGTCGGGCGGTTGTCGGGAGTGGTCGCCGACTCGTTGGTGTTCTGCTTCGAGGTGGTCGTGAACGGGACCGGGCTGCAGGGGGCCCGGTTGGAGATCGACGAGCCGCCGGGGCGGGCGTACTGTCGAACGTGCGGTGACGAGTTCGTGCTCGATGACCCGATCATGCTGTGTCCGTGTGGCAGTGCCGATCTCGAAGTCCTCAGTGGCCAGCAGCTGAGAATCCTCTCGGTGGAGGTGCCCTGACATGTGCAGCACCTGCGGTTGCGGCCAGCCCGACGGCAACGGAACCCGGCTGACCGTCGTCCACGACCACACCCATGACGACGACCACGAAGCCGGTCACGGCCATGGACACGACGACGCCGGTCATGGACATGGGCATGGTCACGAGGACGGCGCCGGGCACGGTCACGGACATGGTGTGGAGAAGGTGATCGCCGAGCCCGAGACGCGAACCGTGCTGCTGGAGCAGGAGATCCTCGCCAAGAACGACGGCCTGGCAGCGGCCAACCGGCACAGCCTGCTGGAGCGCGGGATCAGCGCGGTCAACCTGATGAGCTCCCCCGGTTCCGGCAAGACCACCCTGCTCGAGCACACCATCCCCGCGATCGCGGCCCGCCGCCAGGCCTCGGTGATCGAGGGCGACCAGGAGACCTTGTACGACGCCGAGCGGATCCGCGCGACCGGGACCAAGGTGGTGCAGATCAACACCGGCGCCGGCTGCCACCTCGACGCCCAGATGATGAGCTCAGGCCTCGCCGAACTCGACCCACCCGACGGCTCCCTCGTCTTCGTGGAGAACGTCGGCAACCTGGTCTGCCCAGCCCTCTTCGACCTCGGCGAAGCAGCCAGAGTCGTGATCATCTCGGTCACCGAAGGCGCCGACAAGCCGGCCAAATACCCCTACATGTTCCGCACCGCCGACCTCGTCCTGCTGAACAAGATCGACCTACTCCCCTACGTCGACTTCGACGTCGACCTCTGCCTGAGCCTCATCGCCCGCATCAAACCGGACGCCAAGATCCTCCAGGTCTCCGCCACCAAAGGCACCGGCATGACCGCCTGGTACGACTGGCTGGCCGAGCTCTGAACCCCAGCCGCCGATGGAGCCTGATCCTCCGTGACGAGTGTGTGGGTCATGAGAGGGCCATTCCTGGGATCCGGTTGCGGATGGCTTGGAGTTCGGCTTCGTCGGAGATGCCTTGCCAGTCGTAGCGCGGGGTGTAAGGGCCCTCGAGGGTTCGTACGTCGTCTTCGGTCAGGTGGATGTCGAGTGAGGCGACTGCTTCGTCGATCTGGTGGATCGAGCCGGCGCCGACCAGCGGGGCGGTGACGACGGGCTGGCGGCGGAGCCAGGCGAGAGCGATCTGGGCCCGGCTCACATTGTGGCCTTCGGCAACCTTTCTGACCGCGTCGATGATTTCGCGGTTGGAGGCCGCCTCCGCGGGCGAGTAGAGCAGGTCCGCGTAGGCGCCGTCGGTCTCGGACCGCGCGGTCGTCCTGGCGTCGTCCCAGCCGCGGGCGAGCCGGCCGCGCGCCAGCGGCGACCAGATGATGGTGCCGACGCCCTCATCCAGGCACAGCGGGATCATCTCCCGCTCCTCCTCACGGGCGAGCAGGTTGTAGTGGTCCTGCATCGAGACGAATCGCGCCCAGCCGTTCTGCTTCTGCAGATGCAGCGCCTTCGCGAACTCCCAGGCATGCATGGACGAGGCGCCGAGGTACCGGACCTTGCCCTGCTTCACGAGATCGTTGAGCGCCTCCAGCGTCTCCTCCCACGGAGTCGCGGGATCGTTGCGATGGATCTGGTAGAGGTCGATGTAATCCGTTCCCAGCCGGCGCAGGGAGTGCTCGACCTCGGTCATGATCGCCTTCCGCGACAGCCCCTTGCCGTTGGGACCGGGGCGCATCGGATGTCTGAGCTTGGTCGCGATCACCACGTCGTCGCGGTCGGCGAAGTCCTTGAGCGCGCGGCCGAGGATCTCCTCGCTGGACCCGTTGGAGTACAGGTTCGCGGTGTCGAAGAAGTTGATCCCGGCCGCGAGCGCGTGCTGGATCAGCGGACGCGCCTCGGCCTCGCCCTTCGACCAGACGGGATGCCCGCGGTCGGGTTCGCCGTACGTCATGGCGCCGATCGCGATCGGCGACACGTCCAGGCCGGTCGTGCCGAGCTTGAGGTAGTCCGCCGGTGGAAGCTCTCCGGCAGTGGACGAACGGCCTTGTCGACGCGATGCGCAGGAAGCACGGCCTCGGCGACGCGCTCAGCCCGGCCGCTCACCAGGCGATCACCGAACAGACCTACGACCCGGTGATCAGGGCGATCACGCAGCTCCTCGACGCCGGCAAGGCGGACGGAACCATCCGCACGGACGCAGACCCCGGCGACTTCCTCCAACTGACCAGCGCCCTGTGGCGAGCCACCCCCGAGCGCTCTCCACGGATGCTCGCCCTGATCCTCGACGGCCTCCGCCCCCAGCCGTAGGAGCTAGTTGACGAGGGTCCGGTTGTGGGATTCAGCCGGCTTTCTGGTTCGGGTGCCGATAGCGAGGAGAACCCCGGCGGCCAGCGAGAGCCAGAGGTAGGCGTTGCCTGCGACCTGCTCGGGGAGGTTCCAGGCGAGTTCGTGGTTGTCGCCGCGGGGTGGCCACCAGATCGGGGCCAGCAGGAACAGCCCGAACCAGGTCGCCGCGACCGCGACGGGACGTCGCCGCCCGATACGAGTTGCCGTGAGCAACGAAATTCCGAGTGGCAGGCACCAGACCCAGTGGTGGCTCCACGACACCGGTGAACACAGCAGGCCGATCAAGGCGCACACCGATACCGAGGCGAGGTGTTCGCCGCGGAGCCAGAGGATCCGGGTCAGCCAAAGGCCGGCGACGACCGTCAGCAGCACTACTAGCTGCCAGAGGTGTCCGCCGCCGGCGAGATCTCCGGTGGCTCTGATCAGGAAGCCGTTCCAGGACTGGTTGCCGGAGTACGCGAGACCGCCGATCCGGCCGGTGTCCGACACCATGTGGGTCCAGTAGTCCCAGGCCGTCCGTGGTGCCAGCAGGAAGCCGATCAGCATCGTGCCGAGGAACGCCGCCGAGGCATGGATCAGGGCCCGCCATTGCTTCGTCACGAGCAACAACCCGAAGAACACCAACGGGGTCAGCTTGATCCCCGCCGCGAGCCCGATCCAGATCCCGCGCCGCGAGCGCTTCACCGCGAGTACGTCGTACAGGATGACTGCGCAGAGGATCAGGTTGATCTGGCCGTAGGAGAGCGTCTCGCGGACCGGTTCGAGCAGCATGGATCCCGCGACGAAGGCGACCAGTACGGCGGGATGCGGGCGGCCGAAGTACTTGCGGAGTCCGTCGAGGTGGCTGCGCAGACACAAGCGCCAGATCGCGAACAGGGCGAAGAGGGAGACGGCGATCGACAAGCCGTACGCGAGTGGCCAGGGCAGCAGCGAGACCGGCACCATCACCAGGCCGCCGAAGAGCGGATAGGTGAACGGCATCGAGATGTACTTCAGCCGCGCCTCGTAGAGCGTCGACGGGTCGGCGAGGATCGCCGCGCCGCCGAGGCGGTAGACCTTCAGGTCGGCGCCGGTGTGCACCCAGACGAACGGAAGCAGCGCGGCAACGATCAAGCAAACCCCGGCTGCGAGAACCCATCGTCGCTTGGCCGGGTCCCCCAGGAACCCCGTGATCACCAGCCAAGGGTGGCAGGCGAAGGGTGCAGAACCGGCCTAGGCCGCTGGCAACTTCTGGCCAGAAGTCTCACGGACAGCCACTGGACGGTGACTGACAGCAAGCAGTACGACGCCCGCCAGCGCCGCGATCAGGTAGGCGTTGCCAAGGATCTGGTCGCCAAAAGCCCAGGTCAGCTCGCGATTGTCGTGATTCGGCGGCCACCAGATCGGCGCGACGGCGAAGAGCCCGAACCACAGAACCCCGACCGCGTAGCGCCAGAAACCGGAGACGACACGCACGAGCGACACGCCGAGGGGCAGCGCCCAGACCCAGTGGTGGCTCCAGGAAACGGGCGAGCAGAGCAGCCCGACCAGCGCGCAGATCGAGACCGAGGCGAGCCGGTCATCGCGCAGCCAGAGCAGCCGGGAGAACCAGAGTCCACCGAGCACGGTCAGCCCGACCAGCGCGAGCCAGACCAGCCCGCCGCCGTCGAGATCGCCGGTCAGCCTGATCAGGAAGGCGTTCCAGGACTGGTTGCTCGAGAACGCAAGCCCGCCGATCCGGGTGGTGTCGGAGACCAGCGAGGTCCAGTACTCCGTGGCTGAGTGCGGCGAGACGACGAAGCCGACCAGGATCGTCACCAGGAAGGAGCCGGACGCGTACAACAGCGCCTTCCACTGGCGGGTGACGACCAGCAGTCCGAGGAAGACGAGCGGGGTGAGTTTGACCCCGGCGGCCAGCCCGATCCAGATCCCGCGCCGCGAGTGCTTGAGGTCGAGGACGTCGTACAGGATCAGGGCGCAGAGCATCAGGTTGACCTGGCCGAAGCCGAGCGTCTCGCGGACCGGTTCGAGCAGCAGCGAGCCGGCGACCACGGCCAGCAGAACCACTGAAGGCACTCCTCGTCCCAGCGACAGCCGCCAGACGAAGACGAGGCTGACCACAGTGCCGACGGTCCACACGGTCACTGCGACAGACCAAGGCAGCAAAGCGAACGGGACCATCACGATCGCGGCGAACGGCGGATAGGTGAAGGGAAGGCCCGCCAGGCGTACGTCGTACAGGCTGGAGGCGTCGTCCAGCAACGTCCGGCCGCCGAGGCGGTAGACCTTCAAGTCGACCAGGGAGTGCTGCCAGAGCATCGGCAGAATGATGCTGGCGGCAACACAGATCAGCAGGGCCGCCGCCCACATCAGCTTGGTCCGCACAACAAGGAATCCTGGCACGGTGGGGAGGCCACCGTGCCAGGAGCCTAGGGGTTAGCGCGTAATGGTGATTGGGACGGAGAGTGCGGACGGAGCGGTCGGCGGGCCGAGCAGCAGCTCACCGTGGTACTCCGAACCGGGTGTCATCGCCTTGTTGTAGTCGACGTGCAGGGTGACCGGCGTACCGGCGGCCAGCGGACCGGTCGGCACCCCGCTCACCGTCAGGTCGTTCCCCTGGACCGCGTTGACGTTCAGGGTGAAGGCCGGCGTACCGGCGACCGAGAAGCCGTGCACCCAGATCTGGTAGTTCCCGTCCGGCGGGCTGATCAGATCGACCGACTCGTTCGCCGTGCCCGAGGTGGACGAGGCGACGATCTCCGACGGCGAGAAGACGCCGTCGTTGTTGGCGTCCCGGACCACGAACAGGTCCAGGTCGTCGCTGTCCAGCGCGGTGCTGACGCTCAGCCGGGAGGCGTGCGACAGCGTGATGTTCTTCTTCACGCTCGCCGTCGACGGGTCGTCGGGGTTGTCCTGGTGCGCCGTCTCGGTGGTCGTGCTCGGCTGGCTGAGCCCGAACGCGGCCGCCTTCAGCCCGTCCAGCGGCACGCTCGACTCGAACTTCACGTCGAACCCACCGGTGTCACCGGTCGCCGTCTGCGCGACCGAGGACGGCGAGACCGACGCACTGCCGACCTGCACCTTGAACGGGGTGTTGAACTGGTCGCCCTGCCAGCCGACCTGGTGCAGCGCGATCTCCTGCAGGCCTTCCTGCGCAGGCGCCGTGACCACGTCGGCAGGTCCACCGGTCGCCGTATCGAAGCGCCAGACACCGTCGTGCACGTTGGTGTTCGGGCTCTTGCCGACCGTATCGATCGTGTACGGCGCTCCGAACACCGTGTCCGGCACAACCTGGAAGTGGTTCTCCGAGCGACCCATGATCAACGTGTCCAGATCAGTGGCGGGCGCGGTCCCCTTCCAGGTGGTGTTGGTGAGCAGCTTGGTGCCTTCGGCCGGCGTCTTCGGCACATCCAGGTAGAAGAAGCGCCAGTCGCCGGACTCGGCCCGCCAGCCCCAGTCGTTCGCACCGAACACCGACCCGTTGTTGTAGGTCAGGTTCTGCTGCGCCTTCGCGACATCGTCGCCACCGAAGGTGGTCGCGCCAGTGATCTTGCCGGTCGCGTCCTGGGTCGCCTTGGCGGCCACGGCGATCGAGACCGGGACGACCATCGAGTCGCTACCCCGCTTCAGCACGACGGCACTGGAGTACATACCGTACGGCGCGTTCGACGGAACCTTGATCGAAGCCGTGAACGAACCGCCCTTGGTGCTCTTCGACGTGGTGATCCACTGGAAGTCGGAGTTCTTGTACCAGTCGATCGAGATCTTGAAGTTGGTCTTCGGGATCGACGTGTTCTTGGTCGAGTGCTGCAGGCCGAGGAACAGCCCATCGGCCATCCGCGACGCCGGATCGCCCACCCACGACTGCAGGGCGTTCGAGCCGGCCCGGTGGTACATGAACCGGGAGTACTCGCCCTGCTCCATCTCCGACTTCGCGAAGTCGAGATCGAGGAAGCCGTCGATGGTCGAGCTGATGGTCTTGTCGGTGTGGTTGACCACGCCGTTGTGGTTGGTGTCCCTCCACAACTTGCCGTCGTGGTTCACGTCGGTCCAGTTGTAGGTGAGCAATCGCCACGCCTGGTCCTCGGCGAGGTTGTTGTCGCCGTCGAACTGTGACCGCGGATACTCCAGCTTCACCACCATCAGGTCGGCGTCTTTGTGTTTCTTGACCTTGCTGGTGAGATCGATCAGGTAGTCGGGAGCGTTGAAGTTCCCGGTGCTCTCCTTGGCCAGATCCTGGCTGGTGAAGTTGAACGTGTCGTTCGCCGTACGGACCAACTGCCGGTCGCTGACGTCCCACACGCCAGGGCCGTTCACCTTGAACTTCTGGGTGTCGGTGCCACCGGGCGAGATCACGTTCGCGAAGACCGGGTACTCCGTACCGCGGTAGTCGCCGACCCGCCACTGCGACGGCGAGACGCTGGCCCGGACACCGACCGCGCTGCGAACAGCCTTGCCGACGTCGATCGAGCCGGAGCCCTGGACGTTGGAGTCGTAGCCGAGATCCTTCGCGGACGACTTCAGCAGATCCTTGGCCGTCGAGTAGAACCCGGCCGGAACCGTACCGCCGTGCGCCTTCTTGTACGCCTGGTAGACGAGCGCGGTCGCACCAGCCGCAACCGGCGTACTAGCGGCTCGTGCCACCCCAGGTGACCCACGCGTTCCGTCCGTCGAGCACGGTGTTGAGCGTCGCGTCACCCGGCGCATAGGCGCCGTCGGCAACGACATCCACGCCGTTCGTGGCGTTCGCGCCGAAGCCGCGGTTCGACCAGACCATCACGTCGTTGTCGTTGATCTGCTTGGTCCGCACGATCGAGTCCCAGCCGGTCCCGCCGAACTGGGTCGACGCACCGACCTCGATGCCGGCAGTCGGTGCGGCCGAACCCGTAGTACCGAAGCCCGGGGCGCCGTTGCCGGTGGAGAACAGAGGCGTCGTACTGCGGCCTGCGTGGATCACGTCGGCTTCCTGGCTCGCCGCGTCCCAGCCGTCGTTGTCGACGTTCGGACTGCCCGTAGGAGTTCGAGGTGACGTCGACGCCCTGGCGGGTGGAGAGCAGGTAGCCGAACTGGGTGGAGAAGTCGAAGCCGAGGTAGATGTCGCCGAACGGCGCCAGCTTGGCATTCGGGGCACCACCGAGTACTGCGCCTGGATACTGGCCGCCCGGAACGTCCTTGAAAGTCGGGCGATTTGCCGTTGCTGACTGCCTGGCCGACGACGTTCGACGCCGTCAGCGTGCCGTGGCCCTCGATCGACGGGTCGAAGTCACCCGTCCAGGCGACGAGCTCGCCCGGGCCGAACGAGGTGTCGTTGACGCCGAACGCGTCCAGGCCGCCGGGGATCGGGGTGGCGCCGTCCGAGATGTAGTACAGGAGGCCGCCGGACATGTCGGTGTAGCCGTCGCCGTTCATGTCGCGGTACGACGCGGGCGAGGCCTTGGTGACCGGCTTCTCGTCGGCGAACGAGTAGTCGTTGTCGAGGTCGACGTAGATCGTGTCGTAGACGCCGGCGGTGTGCGGGTCGGTGACGAGGAACGCCGGGCGCTCGCCGTACAGCTGCAGCAGGTGGTCGTCCGGGTGGCTGCCGAGGCGGACCTTGCCGGACTTGCTCCACGCCGCCGGGAAGCTGTACGTGTGGTCGTTCGTGCCGGCCGGTGCGGAGAAGTTCCGCGACGGGCCGGTCTTGGTGGCGAAGTCGACCGAGCACGAGGAGCCGGACGTGGTGCAGTCGGCGGCGGTGGTCTTCACGTACCAGGACAGACCGTCGTCGATCTGGCTCGGTGCGGACAGCCACTGCAGGGTGCCGAACGGGTCGAACGCCTTCGGCCAGCCGTTCCAGCCTGCCTTCGCGCCGGTCTGGCCGGACCAGGTCCGCCAGGTGTTCAGCAGGTCCGGGTGGCCGAAGTCGGTACCGCCGTCGAGAACGCCGACGGTCACGCCAGTGCCGGTGAAGCCCGCGTTCCAGGCGCCGGTGAAGTCGTGCGTCTTCGCGTCCAGCGCGTTCAGGTGCTTCATCTTGTCGAAGTTGGATCCGCGCAGCGGCGGCGCCTCGTCGTACGGCACCTCGGTCGCCTTCACGCGCTTGATCGCGGCCTGCTGCTCGGCCTTGGTCGGGGCCTGGTGCAACTGCGGATCCGGGTCACCGGTCGGCTGGCCGGTCTTGGTCAGCTCGACCGGCTGGACCGAGATGACGCCGGCGGTGGTCGCGAGCTTCGGCAGCGCCTGTACGCCGATGGTGCCGATCACGATGCCGGTGTCCCCGGACTGCGCGGTCTTCGGGTTGTCGAGCAGCGCACGGGCCTTGCCCGCATCGCCCTTCACGGTGGCGAAGACGGCGACCTGCTGGGTGTCGCCCTTCTTGACCCGCGTCTCCAGCTTCGGATCCAGCTTGGCTTTCGCACCGTCGGTAGCCGTCTCGATCTGTTGCGCGACCACGGGCGTCGGCGGTGGTCCAGCTGCAGTAGCGGCTTGCACTGGCAACGGTGCCGCAGTCAGTCGTACGGCGAGCAAGGTGGTCAAGGCAACGAACGCAGATCCGTACGACAGCCGTCGTCTCATCAAGTCCCCTCCGGCAAGTGGCGGCCCCCCGGTCACCGCATGGTGAACATCTCGGAGAGTACGACCGCTCGCCGACCGCGCGGAAGCAGTTCCGCAGGCCTGATCCGGCGGGCCGGCATTTGGTTGCCGCAAGCAACGGTGACGGTCTGTGTCCGACCGCCTCGAGCGGCTCCTGAGCCGGTCCGGAATTTCCCGTCGGCCCGCCAAACGCCCCAGCCGGCCCGCCGATTACTCCTGGTATCCGGCGGGCCGGCTGCGTGAACGCATGTTTACCCCTGCCTTTTTGTTTCTCCCACCGACACAGGTCAGCAGATGCGCGGGAGCTGTTCTCCGATCGGGGTGTCGACGACGCGGGTGGCGCCGAAGGTGGTCTTGGTGACGACCATGCCGGGGTGGTCGGTGACGCATTCGCCGATGACGGCGGCGTCGGCGCCCAGCGGGTGGGCGCGCAGGGTGGCCAGGAGTTCGTCGGCCTCGGACCGGGCGACGATGGCGAGCAGCTTGCCCTCGTTGGCGACGTACAGGGGGTCGAGGCCGAGGAACGAGCAGGCGTTGGCGACGGTCTCGGGGATGGGGAGATCGCGTTCGGTCAGCTCGATGCCGACGCCGGCCGCCTTGGCGATCTCGTTGAGGGAGGTGGCGACACCGCCGCGGGTGGGATCGCGCAGTACGTGCAGGTCCGGCGTGGTGTCGAGCATCGCCGCGACGAGGCCGTTCAGCGGCGCGCAGTCGGAGACCACCTCGGTGCCGAACGAGATGCCTTCGCGGACGCTCATGATCGCGATGCCGTGCACCCCGATCATGCCGCTGATGATCACCACGTCCCCCGGCGCGGCCCGTTGCGGGCGGATGTCGACGCCCTCGCGGACCAGGCCGATCCCGGCCGTGTTGATGTAGACGCCGTCGCCATGACCAGCGTCGACGACCTTGGTGTCGCCGGTCGCGACGATCACGCCGGCCCGCGCCGGCCGCCGCCCCGAGGTCCTTCGCGATCCGCCCGACGACGGAGAGCTCGACGCCCTCCTCGAGGATGAAGCCGCAGGACAGGTACGCCGGTTGGGCGCCCGACATCGCCAGATCGTTCACGGTCCCGTTGACCGCGAGGTCACCGATGCTGCCGCCCGGGAAGAACAACGGCTGCACGACGAACGAGTCGGTGGAGAACGCCAGCTTTGCCCCGCCGAGCGTGACCACCGCCGAATCCGTCAACCCCGCCAGCAACGGATTCGAGAACGCCGGCACGAAGAGGTGCTCGATCAGCTCCCCGGACATCTGTCCGCCGCCCCCGTGCCCCATCACCACCCGCGGATGGTCACGAAGCGGCAGCGGACAGGTCCAACCGTCGAAGTTCGGCGGCTGGAGTCTTTCGGGGTCCGGCAGCATCACCTGCTCAGCCAACAGAACTCACCTCTTTCGCAGCGGGAGCCTCTTGTGCTGCGGGCGTCTGGAGGCGGCGGTAGAGGTAGTAGGCGGCGCAGGCGCCTTCGGAGGAGACCATGGTGGCGCCGAGCGGGTTCCGCGGCGTACAGAGCGTGCCGAAGGCCTCGCACTCGTGCGGCTTGATGTGCCCCTGCAGGACCTCGCCGCTGCGGCAGACCGTCGACTCCTCCGTCTTGATGTCCCGCACCTGGAACCTGTACTCCGCGTCGTACTCCCGATACCGCTCGGACAGCCGCCAGCCACTCTGCGGGATCATCCCGATCCCCCGCCAGGCCCGGTCGGTGCTCTCGAACACGTCCGCCAGCATCGCCTTCGCGGCCGGGTTGCCCTCGTCGCGGACCGCCCGCCGATACGCGTTCTCCAGGGTGTGTTCGCCGTTCTCCAGCTGGATCACCGTGCGCAGGATCCCGGCCAGGATGTCCAGCGGCTCGAACCCGGTCACCACGATCGGCACCTTGTACTTCTCGGTGAGCTCCGGATACTCCTCCACGCCCATCACGCTGCAGACGTGGCCGGCCGCGAGGAACGCCTGCACCCGGCAGTTCGGCGACTGCATGATCGCCTCGATCGCCGGCGGCACCCGTACGTGCGAGACGAGCAGACTGAAGTTCGGGATGCCGAGCTTCTTCGCCTGGTACACCGTCATCGCGTTCGGCGGCGCGGTCGTCTCGAACCCGATCCCGAAGAACACCACCTGCTTGTCCGGGTTCTCCCTGGCCAGGTTGAGCGCGTCCAGCGGCGAGTACACGACGCGGACGTCGCCACCCTCGCTCTTGATCCGGAACAGGTCCCGCCCGCTGCCCGGCACCCGCAGCATGTCGCCGAAGGAGCAGAAGATGACGTCCGGCTGGGACGCGATCTCCAGCGCCTTGTCGATGATCTCCAGCGGCGTCACGCAGACCGGGCAGCCCGGCCCGTGGATCATCTCGACGCCGTCCGGCAGCAACTGGTCGATGCCGTGCCGCACGATCGTGTGCGTCTGCCCGCCACAGACCTCCATCATCGCCCAGGGCTGGGTGACGGTCGCGTGAATCTGATCCACCAGTCGTTTCGCCAGCTCCGGATCACTGAACTCCGCCAGATACTTCATGCCGTCTCCTCCTCCTTCTTGTACTCCGTACCCGGCGGCCGGCGCTCGCCCGCTTGCTGGGCAGCGATTCCCCAGTGATCGCCGAACTCCTCCTCCAACGCACCCAGCGACCGGTAGAGCTCCAGCGACTGCATCGCCGACTCCTCGTCCAGCCGCTGCAGCGCGAAGCCGACGTGCACGATGGTGTACTCGCCGACCTGCAGGTCCGGCAGATACGCCAGGCAGACGTCCTTGATCACCCCGCCGAAGTCGACCTTGCCCATCCGGGTGTCGTCCTCATCGCGGATCTCCACCACTCTTCCCGGGACTGCTAGACACATGCTGCTTGCTCCTTCCATGGCGGGACGCGAGCCGCGACGGCCAGCTGTCCGAGCGCGAGACCTGCATCGGTCGGCGGCACCCGGCACGGCCGCAGCACGGTGAACCCGGCCGCCGACAACCCCCTGGTACTTGCCGATAGCAACAACCTGTTGACGAACACCCCACCCGACAACGCAACGGTGTCCAGCCCAACCTTTGCCCGTACTTCGCCGGCGATCGCCACCATCACGTCCGCGACCGCCCGATGGAACCGCGCCCCGATGACACCTGGCAAAACTCCGGCCAGAACATCCCGTACCACGGACGCCAGCACCGGCCGCGGATCGATCACCCCGTCGCCGAGCGCGAACTCGTACCCCGGCTCGTCCCCGTGATCGACGGCCAGGCCTTCCAGTTCGATCGCCGCCTGCGCCTCGTACCCGACCCGATGACAAACCCCGGCGAGCGACGACACGGCATCGAACAGCCGCCCCATACTCGACGTCGGCGCACATGCGATGTCGCGCTCCAGCTGCACCCGCAACAACTCCTGCTCGGTGCAGGCACGAACCGCCGGCACCCGCGGATCCCACGGCAGCCCGGCCGCCCGGAGATGCGACAACGCCATCCGGCACGGATTCAGTACGCCGGCATCGCCGCCCGGCAGCTGCACATACTTCAGGTGCGCATAGCGCTCGAACCCCGCATAGTCCGCGAGCAGCACCTCGCCACCCCAGACCGCCCCGTCGTCGCCGTACCCGGTCCCGTCGAACGCGAACCCGATCACCCGGCCACCGTCGTACCCGTGCTCGGCCAACACTGACGCGATATGCGCGTGGTGATGCTGTACGCCGATCACCGGCCGCCCGTCCGCGTGCAGTTCGGCCCACTGCCGGGACCGGTACGCCGGGTGCTTGTCGGCCACGAGCACCTCGGGCCGCACGCCGGTCAATTCCTCGAGATGCTGCTCGGCCCGCTCGAAAGCCTGCAATGTCGACAAGTCGTCCATGTCGCCGACATGAGCCGAGAGCCAGGCATAGCGATCGTCGCCGAGGCAGAAGGTGTTCTTCAGATCGCCGCCAACCGCCAAGGCAGGGCGCACCGGGACCGGTAGCGCGATCGGGAACGGCGCGTACCCGCGCGACCGGCGGATCGGGAGTTCGGCCCCGTCGACCATCCGGACCACCGAGTCGTCGCACGGAACGTGGATCGGCCGGTCGTGCCCGAGCCAGGCATCCGCCAACGGGGCAAGGCGATCCCAGGCCTCTTCGTCGGAGGTCACGATCGGTTCGCCGGACAGGTTGCCGCTGGTCAGCACCAGCACGCACGGCCCGGGCTGGTCGAACAGCAGCCGGTGCAACGGCGTGTACGGGAGCATGATGCCGAGATCGGGATTGCCCGGCGCGACCTGGTCGGCCAGGCAGGTGCCCGGCCTGCGGCGTACCAGCACGATCGGCCGGCGGTGGTCGGTGAGCAACCGCGCCTCGTCTTCGTCGATGAACGCGAGCCGGCGCGCGGTGTCGAGATCCGCCGCCATCACGGCGAACGGCTTGTCGCCACGGTCCTTACGCTTCCGCAGCGTCTCGACGGCCGCCGGGTCGGAGGCATCGCAGGCCAGGTGGAAGCCACCAAGCCCTTTCACCGCAAGGATCGAGCCCGCCTCCAGCAACTGATGCGCACCGGCCAACGCGTCTTCGTCGTACCGCGGGTCCTCGCCGGGCGCAGCCAGTTCCAGCCGGGGGCCGCAGTTCGGGCACGCGATCGGTTGGGCGTGGAAGCGGCGGTCGGCCGGGTCGGCGTACTCGCGGGCACAGTCGGGACAGAGGTCGAAGCCCGCCATCGTGGTGGCGGGGCGGTCGTACGGCAGGCCGGTGATGATGGTGAAGCGCGGGCCGCAGTTCGTACAGGTGACGAACGGGTGCCGGTAGCGGCGGTCGCCGGGATCGGCGAACTCGGCCAGGCAGTCGTTGCAGGTGGCAACATCCGGCGAGACCAGGGTCCGGCCGGGGCCGGTGGCCGAGTCCCGGATCACGAAGGCAGTCCCACCGGCCACCGGCATCGCCGTCGAAAGCACCCGTTCGACCACAGCCAGCGGCGGCGCGTCCGCACCCAACCGAGCCGTGAAGGAGGCGACCGCAGGTCCCGCGCCTTCGACCTCGACGACGACGCCCGAAGAGTTGTTGGCGACCTCGCCGGAGAGCCCGAGTTCGCGGGCGAGGGCATACACGAAGGGGCGGAAACCGACGCCCTGGACGGCCCCGGAGACGGTGATCCGGGCGCGGATGCGGGAAACCTGGTCGGTCGTGACACCCACCGCCTGTAGTTGAAATTGTCAGGTTGACGTTTCTCCAGGCCGCTCGCAATGGCGAATTCGGTCATCAACGGATTCTTTCGCAGCCTAGACCCGCTGGATCGAGCACACCAGATCGGCGGGATTCTTATTTCTCCGGCCCGAAGACGGCGTGCACGCGGCGCAGATCGCGCAGCCGCGGCTCGGTGTCGCCGCGCAGCCAGCGGCTGATCGTGCGGACCGAGACGCCGATCCGCGCGCGGCCGCCTCCTGCGACAGTCCCTGCCGGCGGAGCACGGCGGTCAGCCAGTCGGCGAACGGCTCGTCACCGACCCGCGGTGGGATCACCGATCCGGCGCCGCCGCCGTGCAGGACCTCGACCTCCACGCCGTCAGGGAAGATCCGCACCGTCACGTCGAAGGCGCCGTTGTCCGGTCCGGCCGCCGCCAGCATCGCCGCGGTGATGGCCCGATACAGCGCGCCGGCCCTCGGCCGGCTCCAGAGCCGATCGGTTCGAGCGCCTCCCGGACGAACAACTCGGCGTCCGGCAGCGAGCCCGGTCGCGCCGGGAAGGTGTGGGAGACGACGACCACCGGCGAGACGAACAGACCGGCGTCGTCGTCCGGCAGGGGAATTTCGGACGGCACAGTTCCACCTTAGGCTGGCCTAAACAAAGAAAACCTCTGTCCTGAATTCCGGGAATCCCGGATTTCCGGAACCGGACATTAATACCCGACACAAGTGTCTGTCCCGGTGCCCGCATCCGGACGTACCGTCCGAAGGAGAACTCCCTTACGAGGAGGCTTCGGATACCGATGTCGACGACCCTGGAACCGGAGCAGGCGCAGGAGGACGGCCGACGAAGGTGTCGTCCACATCCTCTGGATGAACGGCGGGCTCAGCTGCGACGGGACTCCGTCGCGCTCACCGCGGCGACCCAGCCGAGTATCGAGGAGATCGTGCTCGGCGCGCTGCCGGGACTGCCCGAAGATCGCGGTGCACTGGCCGCTGATCGACTTCGAGTGCGGCCCGGAGACGGGCGCCGACAACTTCATCGAGTGGTGGCACAAGGCCGACCGCGGTGAACTCGAACCGTTCGTCCTGGTGGTCGAGGGCTCGATCCCGAACGAGGCGATCAAGTCCGAGGGCTACTGGGCCGGCTTCGGCAACAACCCGGCGACCGGCCAGCCGATGAAGACGTCGGAGTGGCTCGACCGGCTGGCGCCCGAAGGCGACCGCGGTCGTTGCCGTCGGCACCTGTGCGGCGTACGGCGGGATCCACGCGATGGCCGGCAACCCGACCGGCGCGATGGGCGTCCCGGACTACCTCGGCTGGAGCTGGAAGTCGAAGGCCGGGCTGCCGATCGTCTGCGTACCGGGCTGCCCGATCCACCCCGACAACCTGTCCGAGACGCTGGTCTACCTGCTCTACCAGGTGGCCGGCCAGGCGCCGATGATCCCGCTCGACGCCGAACTGCGGCCGCAATGGCTGTTCGGCGCGACCGTGCACGAGGGCTGCGACCGCGCCGGGTACTACGAGCAGGGCGACTTCGCCAAGGAGTACGGCTCGCCGAAGTGCCTGGTGAAGCTGGGCTGCTGGGGCCCGGTGGTGAACTGCAACGTCCCGAAGCGCGGCTGGATCAACGGCGTCGGCGGCTGCCCGAACGTGGGCGGGATCTGTATCGCCTGCACGATGCCCGGCTTCCCGGACAAGTTCATGCCGTTCATGGACGAACCGACCGGCGCACGCGTGTCGACCGCGGCCAGCACGGTCTACGGCACGGTGATCCGCCGGCTGCGCAAGTTCTCCCAGGGACAGAAGAACAAAGAACCGAAGTGGCGGCACAAGGGCACGTCGCTCGACACCGGCTACACGAAGGTCTGGTAGGCCATGACCACCACCGAACCGAAGATCGGCGAGCACCTGGAACCCGATGCGGGCAAGGACTCCGACGTCGTCGAGATGGCCTGGGACCCGATCACCAGGATCGTCGGCAGCCTCGGCATCTACGCCAAGGTCAACTTCAAGAACAAGACCGTCGAGGAGTGTCACAGCACCTCGTCGATCTTCCGCGGCTACAGCATCTTCATGAAGGGCAAGGACCCGCGCGACGCGCACTTCATCACCAGCCGGATCTGCGGCATCTGCGGCGACAACCACGCCACCTGCTCGGTCTACGCGCAGAACATGGCGTACGGCGTCGCGCCGCCGCATCTGGGTGAGTGGATCGTCAACCTCGGCGAAGCCGCGGAGTACATGTTCGACCACAACATCTTCCAGGAGAACCTGGTGGGGGTGGACTACTGCGAGCGGATGGTCAAGGAGACCAACCCCGGTGTCCTGGAGCTGGCGAACCGGACCGAGGCGCCGCATGCCGGCGACCACGGGTACAAGACGATCGGCGACATCATGCGGTCGCTGAACCCGCTGGAAGGCGACTTCTACCGCGAGGCCCTGCACGTCAGCCGGTACACGCGCGAGATGTTCTGCCTGATGGAGGGCCGGCACGTCCACCCGTCGACGCTCTACCCGGGCGGCGTCGGCACGGTCGCGACGATCCAGCTGTTCACCGACTACCTGACCCGGCTGATGCGCTACATCGAGTTCATGAAGAAGGTCGTGCCGTTGCACGACGACCTGTTCGACTTCTTCTACGAGGCGCTGCCCGGTTACGAGCACGTCGGCGAGCGGCGCATCCTGCTCGGCTGCTGGGGCAGTCTGCAGGACCCGGCGATCTGCGACTTCAACTACAAGACGATGGATGCCTGGGGCAAGCGGATGTTCGTCACCCCCGGGATCGTGGTGGACGGCAAGCTGGTCACCAACAACCTGGTCGACATCAACCTCGGCCTGCGGATCCTGCTCGGCAGCTCGTTCTACGACGACTGGGCCGACGGCAGCCACGAGAAGTTCGTCGACAAGGACCCGCTGGGCAACTCCGATCGACGTCCGGCACCCGTGGAACCAGCACACCATCCCGAAGCCGCAGAAGCGCGACTTCGCGAACGCCTACAGCTGGACGATGTCGCCGCGCTGGTTCGACGGCAAGGACCACCTGGCGCTCGACACCGGCGGCGGCCCGCTCGCCCGGCTCTGGTCGACCGCGCTGTCCGGACTCGTCAACACCGACTACGTCCAGGCCACCGGTCAGAGCGTCAAGATCCAGCTGCCGCGGACGGCGCTCAAGCCGGCCACGGAGTACGAGTGGAAGATCCCGCAGTGGAGCAACGCGCTCGAGCGGAACCGGGCCAGGACCTACTTCCAGGCGTACTCCGCGGCGCTCGCGCTGCACTTCTGCGAGAAGGCGATGGCCGAGGTCAGGGCCGGCCGGACCGAGACCTGGACGCCGTTCAAGGTGCCGGACGACGCGATCTCGTGCGGCTTCACCGAGGCCGTCCGGGGCGTGCTCTCGCACCACATGGTGATCCGCGACGGCAAGATCGCGAACTACCACCCGTATCCGCCGACCCCGTGGAACGGCAGCGTCCGGGACTCCTACGGGACGCCTGGTCCGTACGAGGACGCAGTACAGAACACGCCGATCTTCGAGGAGAACCCGCCGGAGTCGCTTCAAGGGGATCGACATCATGCGGGCGGTCCGCAGCTTCGATCCGTGTCTGCCCTGCGGCGTGCACATGTACGTCGGGAACGGGCGCGAGAAGACTCACCTGCACTCACCGACGCTCGCGGTGAAGCCGTACTGAGATGAGACCGACGCGACGTCGCAAGCGCTGAGCGAACGGATCGACGTGCTGCTGGACGAAGTTCAGCGGCGCGCCGAGCCCGTGGTCACCGAGAAGGTCGAGGAGCTGGTCCGCGCCGTGTTGTCCCTGCACGGCGCGGGTCTCGAACAACTACTGGCGCGGCTGGACGAGACCCAGGTCCGCGACCTGCTGACCGATGACCTGGTCACCGGGCATGCTGCTCCTGCACGACCTGCATCCGGATGACGTGGCGACCAGGATCCAGGGCGCGCTCGACAGCGTCCGGCCCGTACCTGGGGTCGCACGCCGGTGGGATCGACTATCTGGGGATCGACGACGACGGGATCGTCCATCTCCGGCTGCAGGGCAGCTGCGAGGGCTGTCCTGGGTCGACGGCGACGGTCCGGTTGACCGTGGAGAACGCCGTCCTGGATGCGGCTCCCGAGGCAGTCGCGGTCGACGTCGAGGGGATGGTCGCCGCGAAGAAGCAGACCCTGCTGACGATCGAGCCGTTCCGTGGCGGTCAGGACAGCGAGGGCTGGCATCGGGTCGAGCTGGCCACGGCACCTGGTCAGCTGCAGAAGCTCGTGGTCGCCGATCTCGAACTGCTGGTCGCCAACCTGGACGGCACTTTCGTTGCCTACCGCAACAGCTGTCCGGTCTGCTCGTCGGCCCTGCAGCACGGCACGTTGGAGGGCGACGAACTCACCTGCCCTCGGTGCACCGGCCGGTACGACGTACGCCTGGCCGGCCGGGCGCTCGCACCCGTCGGCGCACCTGCTCTCGAAGCGCTGCCGCTGCTGCCGGACGGCACTGGCTGGAAGGTCGCGATCCCAGGAAGGCAGCCCGCGTGAGGCCGTCGCTCGACACTTCGCGCACTAGCCCGGGACAAGCCGCCGCCGGTGGTGGATCCGGTTGCGGTGCTGCGGGGGTTCACGGGTGGGGTGCGGGAGCAGCTCGCGCCGGGTGAGCAGTGTGAGATGTGCGCGGTGCCGATCGGGCCGCAGCATCCGCATATCGCCGACGTGCCGGATCACCGGCTGCTCTGCACGTGCCGCCCGTGCTACCTGCTCTTCAACGTCGAGGCCGCCTCGCGCGGCCACTACCGCGCAGTACCGGAGAACTACCGCTTCAACCGGGACTTCTCGATGACCTCCGCGCAGTGGGAAGCGCTCGGGATCCCGGTGAAGCTGGCGTTCATGTTCCACCAGACCGACCAGGACAAGCACGTCGCGTTCTATCCGAGCCCCGGTGGCGCCACCGAGTCGTTGCTCGACCTGGCCAGCTGGGATGAAGTGGTGGCGGCAGATCCCGTGCTGGGCGGGCTGATCCCGGATGTCGAGGCGGTGTTGTTGCGCCGGCTGGACGACGGGTTCGAGTGCTACCTGGTGCCGATCGACTCCTGCTACGAGCTGGTCGGGATCGTCCGGCAGTACTGGGAGGGGTTCGCCGGCGGTGAGGAGGTCTGGGGACGGATCGACGAATTCTTCGCGAGCGTGAGGGAGCGTTGCCGTGGTTGACCTCGACTTCACCTGCACCGGCGCGGACGCCGACCGGTACGCCGCGACGCCGACCGTGCTGCTCCACCTGCGCATCACCGAGACCACCGGTACGCCGGTGCACGCGCTCGCCTTGCGCTGCCAGATCCGGATCGAGCCGGTCCGGCGCCGGTACGACGACACCGAGGGTGAGGCCCTGGCGGATCTCTTCGGCGATCGGTCCCGGTGGGGCGAGACGCTGAAGCCGCTGCAGCTGGCCTTCGTCACCCAGATGGTGCCTGGCTTCACCGGTTCGACCGAGGTGGACCTGCATCTGCCCTGCAGCTACGACTTCGATGTTGCCGCGCACAAGTATCTCTACGCGCTCCGCGAAGGCGGTGCACCGTTGCTGCTGTTGTTCAACGGCACGATCTTCACCGGCAAGCCCGGGACCCTCTCGGTGACGCCGGTCGCCTGGCAGAAGGAGACGTCGTACGCGTTGCCTGTGCCGGTCTGGCGAGAGGCGATGGATCAGCACTTCCCTGGTGCCGCGTGGTTGCGGCTGCGGCGGGAGACCTTCGACAAGCTCTACGACTATCGCGCGAAGGAGGCCTTGTCGGGGTGGGATGACGCGATCGAACGGCTGCTGAAGGAGAAGTTGGAATGACCTCCTCCTTTGACAGTGTTCAGCAGGTCGCGGATGCCTTGCTGTTCGAGGGTTACGTGCTCTATCCGTATCGGGCGTCCGATGGGAAGAACCGGGTGCGCTGGCAGTTCGGCGTACTGATGCCGCCTGCCTATGGTACTGGTCGACCCGTCCGAGCGGACCTGGTCGCAGACCGATTGCCTGCTGGACGGCGGCGAGGCCGAGCTGACGGTGCGGATCCGCTTCCTGCAGGCGCAACGGCGTACGGTGCTGGACGCTGCCGGGGTCGAGGTGGAGTCGCTGCAGACCGACGATGCGTCGTACGTGCCGTGGGACGAGGCCGTGGAGCGACACGTCGACATTTCGGTGTCGCTCGACGAACTGCCGTGTGAGCGGGCCTTCGAGATCCCTGGCGGGGTCGAGGACGAAGCAGTCGGTCCAGGCAGCTTCGACGGACCCGGCAGCCTCTCGCCGGGTTGCTTGCCCTGAGCAAGGAAGAACTGCCTGGCCCGTACGGCGTGAACCGGCTGCGGTTGCGGCTGGAGAACCGGAGCACCGGCGAGCGACGCCGATCGCGTCGGGGCGCTCAGGCAGGCGTTGATCGCGCATCACCTGCTGGTCGCGGCCGACGGGTGCCGGTTCATCTCGTTGCTCGAACCGCCGGAGTGGGCGACCGGGTACGTGGCCGGCTGCGAGAACCTCGGGATCTTCCCGGTCCTGGCGGGCGACCTGCTGCTGTCCTCGCCGATCATTCTCTACGACCACCCGCAGATCGCGCCGGAGATCACAGGGCGACCTGTTCGACGCGACCGAGATCGACGAGATCCTCAGCCTGCGGACGATGACACTCACCGAGGAGGAGAAACGTGAGGTCCGTGGTACCGATCCGCGCGCAGCGGCGATGCTCGACCGGGTCGACGCGATGCCGCAGGAGATCCTGGACCGGCTGCACGGCACGTTCGGTATCTCCGGAAGGTCACCGCTCCCGAACCGGCCCCTGCCGACGCGCCCTGGTGGGATCCCGGAAATGACGCCTCGGTATCCCCCGAGACCGACACGGTGATGGTCGGCGGCGTTGCCGTGGGCAACGGAGTACGGGTGCGGCTGCGTCCCGGCGTACGGCGTGCCGACGCGCAGGACATGTTCCTCGCGGATCGGGTCGGGACCGTGGTCGCGGTGCTGTCGGATGTGGACGGTGAGACGCATATCGCCGTCGCCCTTGATGGCGAGGAGGGTGAGGTGCAGCGGTCGCACGGCCGGTACCTCTACTTCAGCGCCGGACGAGATCGAGCCGTTGGTGAGTGCGCAATGAAGAAGGTTCTGGTGGCTGGGCTGGGCAACGTGTTCTGCTGCGACGACGCCTTCGGGGTCTCGGTGGTGGAGAAGCTCGCTGGTCAGGAATGGCCGGAAGGCGTCGAAGTACGGGACTTCGGGATCCGTGGGATTCATCTGGCGTACCAGTTGCTCGAGCCCTACGACCTGGTCGTGCTGATCGACGCGGTCCATCGGGACGGGCCGCCCGGGACCTTGTACGTCGTCGAGGCCGAGCCTGCGGCGGAGCCCGGTCCGGACGTCAGCATGGATGCGCACGATCTCGCGCCGGATGCCGTGCTCTCGCTTGTTCCGCGACTTGGTGGGACCTTGGGAACGGTGATCGTGGTCGGCTGCGAACCGGCCGAGCTCGGCACCGGGATCGGCCTCACTCCCGCGGTCGAGGCTGCCGTCGAGACCGCCGCGCAGCTGGTGACCGACCTGGTCACCGCGGCACCGGTGGGGGTGGCAGAAAGGAGTACGTGATGTGCCTTGGCATCCCGGGCCGCATCGTCGCGACGACTCCCGGCCTCGATCTCGGCCAGGTCGAGGTCGCCGGCGTGGTGCGCGAGATCAACCTCGCGCTGCTGGACGGTCCGTTCGTGCCGGGTGAGTACATCCTGATCCACAGCGGTTTCGCCCTCGAGCGCATGACCCCGGAACGAGCCGCCGACGCTCTGGCCTTCTTCGGCGGCACGTGATGACGGCCGGCCCGGTCCTCTTCGCCCGCTACGCGCTGGCTCCCAACCGCCTCGGCTACTGCGGCCCGGCCGACCACAATGCCCTCCTCACAAATAGTTCAGGTGATGGAGAAGCAGTTGCCGTACTGCGTGAGCTGGCGCGCCAGTTCGAGGGGGCTTGGCCGTATCTGCAGTTGATCGCTCGGGCGACGGGCATTCGTGATCCGCTGGATGCGCGAGTGGTGGAGGCGTACTGGGTCGGCAACGCGCTGCTCGAAGACGTCGGTACGCCGTTCAAGGCCGGTGGGCGGCCGCATCACAGCTATCAGGTGTTCTCGGTCTACCCGTGGGCCGGGCTGCTCGGCGACGAACGGAGTACGGACCAAGCCTTGCGGGTGCTCGACCAGTGCCGGATCCGCTGGGGGCGGGTCCTCGCCGACACCGGTGACCAGGTGATCGTCGAGTCGCGGCCGCTGACCTGGGACGGCCGTGTCCTCGCGTTGGGCGCTCCTCGCGAGGAGACGGTCATCAGGTCGGCCGACGGGGTCGATCTGCTGGGCCGCCTGCGACCCGGCGACTGGGTTTCCCTGCACTGGCAGTGGATCTGCGACCGGCTGGACCGGACCCGGCTGACCTCGCTGCGCGACTATTCGGCGTACCAGCTCGGCATCACGAACAACCGGCTCGCGCTGGTCTAGCGTCGGTGCGCGGTTCGGGCGGGAACGTCGGGGCCGAGGATCCAGTTGCCGGTCTGGATCGCGGGGACCTGCGGGACGGGGCGCGGCAGGCTGTCCGGCTCCCACTGGGTCGCTTCCTCGGTGAGACCGAGCAGGTAGGTGACGGTGCAGTCGAGGGCCGCAGCCAGCTCGGGCAGCCGGACGACGTCGACACCGGCGCCGTGTTCGAAGCTGCTCAGGGTCTTGTTGGTGGTCCGGATGCCGCGCCGGCCCAGCCGGGTGACGACCTGCTTCTGGGTCAGCCCGAGTTGCAGCCGGCGGATCCGCAGCCGGTGCGACACGATCAGGTGCCGGTCGACGTACAGGTCGTCGGTGTCACTGAACATCCGGACTCCTCCCGTCCCTGCCACCATCCTCTCAGGCCCGGAACCCGTCAATCGCTCAGCGGATCCATCTCCGCCAGCGGGTGCACGGTGTAGCGGGCGAAGTTGAAGACCGGCGCCCGGCCGAGCAGGCGTTCGAACTCCTCGTGCGAGTCGACGTCGTAGATCCAGGCGCCGCCGTGCGAGCCGACGATGTGGTACCGCGACAGCACCTTGCCCTCGCGCTGCAGGCGTTCGCCGTACTCCGGCATCGATCCCACCGCGCGCGCCATCTCCGGCGAGAGCAAACTCAGCTCCATCTGCCAGATCACCAGGAACTTCATCCCGTCCGCCTTCCCCCCGCTTTCCTTCCCTTGTGATCTGCTCAGGATCGCAGATGCAGCCTCCGGGCGGCTTCGGCGATCGAGCCGGAGACCGACGGGTAGATGGTGAACGACTGGGCCATCTGGTCGACCGTGAGCCGGGCGCCGACCGCGAGCGAGATCGGGTGGATCAGCTCGCTGGCCCGGGGAGCCACCACGACGCCGCCGACGATGATGCCGGTGTTCGGCAGGCAGAAGAGCTTGATGAAACCGTCCCGGACGCCCTGCATCTTGGCCCGGGCGTTGTCCGCGAGCGGCACCTTGACGACCATCGCCGTACTGCCGCCGGCATCCAGGGTGGCCTGGGTCAGGCCGACGGTGGCGATCTCGGGGGCGGTGAAGACGTTCGAGGAGATGGCCGACTGGTTCAGCGGCGCGACCGCGTCGCCGAGCGCGTGCGACATCGCGATCCGGCCCTGCATCGCGGCCACCGACGCCAGCATCACGACGCCGGTGCAGTCGCCGGCCGCGTAGACCCCGCGGGCCGAGGTCCGGGAGACCCGGTCGACCGTGATGAAGCCCCCGTCGCCGAGCGACACGCCCGACTCGACGAGCCCCATGTCCTCGGTGTTCGGCAGCGATCCGACGGCCAGCAGCGCGTGCGAACCCTCGACGGTCCGGCCGTCGGTGAGCGTCACCACCACCCCGTCGCCCTGCCGGCGGACCGACTCGGCCCGGGACTTGCCCAGCACGGTCATCCCGCGGCGCTTGAAGACGTCCTCGAGGACCTCGGCGGCGTCCTGGTCCTCACCGGGCAGCACCCGGTCCCGGGAGGAGACCAGCACCACGTCGCTGCCGAGCGCGTCGTACGCGCTGGCGAACTCCGCACCGGTGACACCTGACCCGACAACGATCAGCCGCTCGGGCAGCTCCTCGAGCTCGTAGACCTGCTCCCAGGTCAGGATCCGCTCGCCGTCCGGCTCGGACCCCTTGAGGATGCGCGGCCTTGCGCCGGTGGCGATCAGGACGACATCGGCGTCCAGCCGCTCGTCGCCGACCACGACCGTCTCCGGGCCGTCCAGCCGGCCGCGGCCGTGGATCACCCGGACCTTGTCGTCGGCGAGTCGCCGGCTGATCCCCTCGGACTGGGCCTCGGCGAGCGCCTTGACCCGGTGATTGACCACCGAGAGGTCGACACGCACGGAGTTCGCCGGGTCGTCGTCCCCGTCGTCCAGGCGGACGCCGAGCTGCGCCGGCCTCCTGGACCTCCGTCATCACCTCCGCGGTGGCGATCAGCGTCTTGCTCGGAACGCAGTCCGTGAGCACGCACGACCCGCCGATCCCGTCGGAGTCGACGACTGTCACCTCCGCCCCTAATTGGGCGGCCGCACTCGCCGCTTCGTACCCGCCAGGACCGCCACCGATGATCACAACTCGCGCCACGAGAGGCCATTCTTCCGTATCCTGTTTTCCCGTGACCCTGTACGCCGCTTTTGCGTCGAATCTGGACCCGAATCTGATGGCCGAGCGGTGCCCGTTCTCGCCCCTGCGCGGGACCGGGTGGATCGTCGGCTGGCGCCTCACCTTCGGGGGCGAGGAACTCGGCTGGGAGGGCTCGATGGCGACCGTCGTCGAGGACCCCGCCGACCCGACCAACCAGGTCTTCGTCGCCCTGTACGACGTCAGCCCGCAGGACGTGGAGCGGCTGGACGAGTGGGAATGGATCGACCAGGGCGTCTACCGCAAGATCCAGGTCCGGGTTGCCACCCTGGACGGCGAGCAGCTGGCCTGGATGTACGTCCTGAACGCCTACGAGGGCGGTCTCCCGTCGGCCCGCTACCTCGGCATCCTCGCCGAGGCCGCCGAAGCCGCCGGCGCCCCCGACGACTACGTAGCCGATCTCCGCGCCAGACCCTGCCAGTCGTCTGGCCATTAGCTACTGTGCGGTGGTGACCGTCAATGAAGATGTTCGTGCTGCCGCTCTTGCCTGGCTGAGCGAGGACCCTGACCCGGATACCCGCTTGGAGCTTCAGCAGTTGCTGGACTCCAACGCTGCTGAAGAGCTGGCTGATCGGTTCAGCGGGACGCTGGAGTTCGGTACTGCGGGGTTGCGCGGCGCCGTGGGCGCCGGGCCGAACCGGATGAACCGGGTCGTGGTGATCCGCGCCGCCGCCGGGCTCTGCGCCTACTTGAAGGCTCAAGGGCTCACCGACGGTCCGGTGCTGATCGGGTACGACGCGCGGCACAAGTCGGACATCTTCGCGCAGGACACCGCCGCCGTGGTCCGCGGCGCCGGGCTGGACGCCGTACTGCTGGACCGGCCCACGCCGACCCCGGTGGTCGCGTTCGGGATCCGGCACCTGAAGGCCGTTGCCGGTGTCGTCGTCACGGCGTCGCACAACCCGCCGCAGGACAACGGCTACAAGGTCTATCTCGGCGACGGCTCGCAGATCGTCCCGCCGGCCGACTCCGGGATCGCCGCCGCCATCGCGGCCGTAGGTCCGCTGGCCGACGTACCGCGGGGCGACGACTGGCAGACGGCCGGGGACGACCTGCTGGGCGCCTACCTGGATCGCATCGCGACCCTGGTCCCCGCGGATGCTCCGCGTGACCTGGAGGTGGCCTACACGCCGCTGCACGGGGTCGGGCGGGCGCTGGTCGAGCAGGCGGTGGCGCGCGCGGGCTTCGCAGTACCGGCTGTGGTTGCTTCGCAGGCGGATCCGGACCCGGACTTCCCGACCGTCTCGTTCCCGAACCCGGAGGAGCCGGGCGCGATCGACGCGGCGCTGGAGCTGGCGCGGTCTGTCGAGGCGGATATCGCCGTGGCGAACGATCCCGACGCGGATCGCTGCGCTGTCGCCGTACCGGATCCTGCTGCTGACGGCGGGTGGCGGATGCTGCGGGGTGACGAGCTCGGGAGTCTGCTCGGCGAATTCCTGCTGTCGTCGAAGCCGGCCGGGGTCGCGGCTTGCTCGATCGTCTCGTCGTCGCTGCTGAGCAAGATCGCCGCGGCGTACGGCGTACCGTTCGTCGACACGCTCACCGGTTTCAAGTGGATCGGGCGGGTGCCGGAGCTGGTCTTCGGCTACGAGGAGGCACTCGGGTACTGCGTGGATCCGTCGGCCGTGAAGGACAAGGACGGCATCTCGACGCTCATCCGCGTCCTCCAATTCGCCGCCCAGGCGAAGTCCGAGGGCCGCACGCTGCTGGACCTGCTGGACGACCTCGCGAAGAAATACGGCCTGCACGCGACAGACCAGCTCTCCGCACGAGTCGAGGACCTGAGCCTCATCGTCAGCCGCGATGGACCGCCTCCGCGCAACTCCGCCAAGCACGTTGGGCGGCCACGCCGTCGAGCGCATCGATGACCTGAACGAAGGCACCGAGACACTTCCTCCGACCGATGGCCTCCGCTACACCTTGTCGGCCGGCGCCCGAGTAGTAGTCCGCCCCTCAGGCACCGAGCCCAAACTCAAGTGCTACCTAGAGGTAGTCATCCCAGTAGCAGGCGACGACGTCGCAGCAGCTCGCACCCAAGCCGCAGCAGAGCTCGACGCAATCAAGAAAGACCTCGCGGCCGCAGCAGGCATCTAGAAAAGCGTGAAGGGCCTCTTACCCAGAGGCCCTTCACACAAGTCTGACTAGGTCAGCGAACTGCTGCGGCTGCCTCTGCTTGTTCTGCGCGCAGGGAGCTTTGCAGGGAGGAGTGCAGGATGCGGAGGGTGCTGGTGGACTGCATCAGCGCCTCGCGTTCGTCGGGGTTGCGGTTCGCGAGGTTGGTGATCTCGTTGATGCTCGCCTCGATCCGGCCGAGCCGGTCCGCGACCGTGCCCTCACCGCTGCTCGCCCGCCGGACCGCCTCGGACGTGATCGTCCAGACGTCCTCGCGGTCGTTGGTCCGCCGGGACAGGTCGACCATCTGGCCGAGCGCGGCCAGATCGCTGTCCATCTGGTTGCGCTCCAGCGGCTCGGTCATTCCTGCGGTGGCCTTGCGCAGCCGGGTGACATGCCCGGACAGCTCCGACCAGCTGCAGGTACCACTCTTGATCTTGTCCAGCACCCGGGTGTACTCGGTGTTGAACTCGTCGTAGTTCACGATCCCTTGACTCCTGCCGTTCGTCGTTCGACACAAGACTGTAAGGCGTGCGGACCCGAAACACGGTAACCACACGATCGCAGATCGTGTACGTGTCGGCAAAACGCAGGTGCTGTCCAAGCACACGAAGGCGCCCGGAATGCAGAACGCTTTCCGGGCGCCTCGGTTACACGGCCGGCCGAGGTTCTTTCAGTGTTATCGAACTGCATCGCATCCACGCGCCGGATCGATCAGGAGATGCGGGTGGCCGGAGCCGCCCAGGTCTGGCAGCAGCCGGCGTGCTGGCCCTTGCCGTCGCCGTTCCAGCCGGCCATCGACCAGAAGTTGTGGTTGGTCCACGAACCGTGGTCGCGCGGGTAGCCCGGCTGGTCGCCGGAGTGCGAGACGACGTACTTCCACTGGTCGTACAGACCGCCCGCTCATCGGGTAGTGCCTTCTTGTTCGCGCCGATGTAGGCCGAGCCGAGGCAGGACGCCTGCAGCTCACGGCGACGGCTCTCGGCCAGCGCCGCGTCACCGGTCATGTGCTGCTGCCGCCACCAGCGACGCGGTCAGGATGCCGATCATGCGACTGCACGTGGTGCCCGTACTCGTGCGCGATCGTGTTGGTCGCGTACGCGACGGCGAACGTCGGGTTCTGCGCGTAGTAGTTGACGATCTGGCGCCACGGGATGTAGATCGTGCCGTTCCCGGTAGGAGCAGTAGAACGAGTCTGTCCGTGACCGAGCCGCACTGCGAGTTGACCGTGGTGTAGCCGTGCACGACCAGGGTCGGCTTGACGTCCCAGCGACCGCCGGAACGCCAGAGGATCGGCTTCCAGGCGGCGTACAGGCAGCGGACGAGTTCCTGCTCGAAGTACCGGACGCGGTACTCGGTGTTCAGCAGGACGTTCGGGCGCTTGCAACCGGACGCCGGGATGTACGGCGTCGTGTAGAGCTTGTTGTTGTTGACGGCATGCGCGCGAGTTGGTCGCGTTCCAGCCCGACGCGGTCGCTTCGATGCTGCGCGACGTCAGGGGCGGCAGACGACCGCCCCTGGCCGGGGATCGGGCTGGTCGGTCGCGGCGGCAGGGGCGGCCTGCGCGCTCGGCACTGCGAGGGCCGCGCAACCGGCCATGGCGATCACGCCGACCAGTCCGCGCAGTTTCTTGCTGGAGAGGTTGTACATGCGCTCCACTCTCGAAGTATTCGGGGGACTTACGGCCCCATCCTGGATCACCCGCAGGTTCATCCGGGACGGACACGACCTCCGACGCAGCTCCCCGAAGTGAAGTTCCCCTCAACTTGTCAGCTTGCGGCCGACAAACCCCAACTGGTCCGGCAGCATGCGCCGCCAGTACCCGGCGGTATGGACCCCCGCTTCCAATCCACCTTCAGCCTGACTTCGGACCGCAGCTCCCGGTCGCGCCGGCGAACGGATCGTCGCGACCGCAGTCGATCCGCACCGCAATGTCCGCAGATCGTGGCCCGCCGAAGACTGATGGGCGGCGAAGTCGTCGGCGCCGTCGTACGAACCGGCCGTGGTCGTCACCACGCTGCCACAGGCCGGGCTCATTGCTCCTACCGCGGCTACCTGGGGTGCCTTGACTCGGCGGCGAGCAGGCGCCGTAGCCGCCCATGGACCAGCCGAGTACGCCGTACCGGCTGGTCTTGAGGCCGCGTTTCGTCAACAGGGGAAGGAATTCCTCGGTCAGCATGCGTTGGGGATCGTCTCCGGTCGCGCGCCGGTGCCAGTAGTTGTCCGGCCGCCGTCGACGGTGGCGAGCGCGAACGGTGGTGCGCCGGCAGACACCGCGGCGGCGAGGTAGCGGTCGATGCCCGAGGTCGTTGATCGCCGAGGTGTGGTCGCCGCCTCGTCCGTGCAGGACGAGCACGACCGGCAACGCGGGCGGCCGGCGAGCCCGGTGGATAGATGACCGACCAACCGACCGTCGTACGGCGTGCTGCCGACGCGAAGGTGCCGGAGACGACCGGGCCCGGCTCGACGGCGGGAACGACTCCGTCCTCGCCGGTCAGACCGAGTACGCCGTGCACTCGCGCGCGACCTGGGATCACGCCGGTTTCGACCAGACCGCGGCACCCGCGACCGCGCCGACCGCTGCCGTGATCAGAAGGTGCGACGAGAGGTCAGCGGAGCAACTCGCCGACTACGACGACGAGGGCCAGGACGGCGAGGATCGAGACCTCGGGGCGGGCCCAGGTGGTGACGACCTCGCCTTCGGCGGTGGGGCCGTACTGGTCCTGGTGGCTCTCGATCCGGGCGACGACGAAGTCCGCGCGGGAGATCGAGCTGTCCTCCTTGAGCTTCCGGCTGCCGACGCGCTGCTTGCGCATGTCGCGCATCACCAGCTGGACGCCGGGGCAGCGGATCTTGCCGCGTTCGGTGTGCACCCGGAGGATGTCGGTCACGTCGACGTCGGTGATCTTGTTCCACGGGATGTGGTGGTCGCGCAGATGGTTGCGGATCAGCAGACCCTCCGGGCGCAGGTTGACCGACGGGCGCACCAACCCGGCGTACGCGAGGACCATCAGGATCCCGATCAGCCCCGCGACCATCAATCCACCCGCGGTCCGCCACTCCAGCACGATGTCGAGCAGCCCGAGGACGCCGATCAGCATGACCACCACACCGGTGATCCGATTGGACGTCGACAGGTACTGCTCTTGCTCTCTGGCCTTGGACTTCACCGGGACAAGGTAACCGCCCACCCCGACCCGAACCAGAATTCGCCGACCACCTCACATTCCATTTCAGCCACGACCCTCACCCACAGCAACCACCCGCCTACCGCACCACCGCGAGACTAGGGTCGGTCACATGACGGACAAGCCAGGGAGCCGACTGTTGGAGTCGCCGCTTGGACGGGTGGTGGAACTGCCGGGCGGACGAGTGCTCGGCGTTTGGGAAGGGGGCGACCCCCACGGCGTACCGGTGGTGCTCCAGCACGGGACGCCGTCAGGACGCTTGCAGGCGATGCATGGGGATGAGGCGGCACGCCGGCAAGGTGTACGGCTGGTCTCCTTCGATCGGCCTGGTTACGGGCTGTCCACGGATACGCCGCCGAGCCTCGCATCCGTCGGCGTCGACACCCTCGCGGTCGCGGATGCCTTGGGGATCGAAGAGTTCGCCGTGCTGGGAGCTTCGGGCGGCGGACCTTACGCACTCGCCACCGGCCTTGCCGATCCGGCGAGGGTTCGGGCGGTCGGCCTCGCCGCGGGGATCGGCCCTTGGCGGTTGATCGAGCCGCCGATCGACGACGATCCGGATCTGCCGTTGCTCGCTCGCGCCGACGAGGGTGACATCGCGGGAGCGCTCGACGGTTTCCGGCGGCAGGGGGAGGTCGCGTACGACGGGATGCTCGGGTTGCCCGATGATGCTCTGGTCGACGAGTTCACCCGCGGTGCTCCGGTTGAGGACCTCGGCTGGCTCACCCCGGCGGCGAAGCGGCTCTGGACCGCCGATCTCCGCGATGCCCTGCAGACGTACGACGGCTATGCCCGCGACAACGTCTCCTGGGGTGCCGAGTGGGATATCGACCCCGCTCAGCTGACGGTTCCGACCTACCTCTGGTACGGCGAGACCGATCGCCTGGTCCCGGCCTCGCACGGCCACTGGTTCGCCGCCCGCATCCCCGACTCGACCCTCATCATCCGCGCCGGCAGCGGCCACGGCACCACGATCTTCGCCCACTTCGAAGACATGCTCAGCCGAGTTCGAGGTTGAACAACTGCTTCGCGTTCTGCAGGGACTCATCGACCGCAGCCAGGCCGTGCTCGCGCATTTCCTGCTCGTACTGCGGGAGCGAGTCGCCCAGGAGCGCCTCGGTCAGCTGAGCCGCGTCCCACAACGCCGTGTTGGCGCCCGCACCCGCTGACGGCAGCATCGGATGGACGGCGTCGCCCAGCAACGTCACCCGCCCGGTGGGCCAGGTAGCCACACTTGTGCAGGTCCGCAAGGTGATCGGGAAGGCTGCGCTCGGGTCGGCGGCGTCGACCAGGTCGCCAACGGAGGGGTGCCATCCGGTGAGGTGGTTGCCCACCAGCTTCCAGAGGTCTTCGGGCGGCATGTTGAACAGCTCGTCGTCCGGGTGGCCAAGTTGCTCTTGCGTGCCGGTCATCACCGCCATCAGGTAGTCGCCGTACTCCTCTGGCGGCGTACGGAAGAGCACCGGCCCGAATGCCATCCCCGGGCCCTGACCACCTGCGATGAAGCAGAAGCCGCGCAGGAACTCAGAGGGCACCTGCAGTGCGGGGGTCAGCGGGACCTTGCCGTAGATGCAGCGGATCCCGCTGTCGATCACCTCGAAGTCCGGCACGAGCTGCGCCCGGACCCGCGAGCCGACCCCGTCAGCACCAACCAGTACGTCGGCCGTCGCTGTACTGCCGTCGTCGAAGTTGATCTCGACGCGGCCAGCTTTCTCGGCGTAGCGACGTGAACTGTTTGCCGAAGACCAGGACGTCGTCGAGTCCGGTCATCAGCGCCCGGCGGAACGCGTACCGGTCGATCGCGCTGACCGTTTCCGGCCCGCCACCCGGGAAGACCTGCTCGAAGGTCTTCCTCAAGGAGCTGTCGAACCCGGCGACGCGATCTCCTGGATGCGTCGCCGTCTCGATCACCCGCCGACGGACCTCAGCCGGCAGCACCGACCGCAGCGCCGACTCCCCCACCGGACTGATGTGGATCCGGTAGCCCTGCTTGCGGAACCGCGGCGACGGGTCGCGCTCATAGAGCCGCACCTCGACCCCCGCCTGCTTGAGCCCCTGCGCCAGCGCCAGCCCGCCGATCCCGGCCCCGACGATCGCCACCTGCATGATCTACTCACCCCTTAATCATCCATCTGGATGATTAAATTAGCACGATGGTTGACGACCTCGCTAGAGTGATCGCATGCACAGATCGCCAGGGCCGGCTGAGCGTCAGCGCGACGCGGAGCGCAGCAAGCAGCAACTGCTCGACGCGGCCGTGATCGAGTTCGCCGCGCACGGCTTCGGCGGTGCGCGGGTGAGTGACATCGCCCACCGAGCCGGCGTCAACAAGCAGCTGATCTCGTACTACTTCGGCGGCAAACTCGGCCTCTACCAAGCCGTCAGCGACCGCTGGCGCAGCGGCGAGGCAACCGTCACCGAGGGCGCCACCACCCTGCCGGAGGTCGTCGCCGCGTACGCCCGGGCAGCCCTCGCCGAACCCGACCTGGCCCGCCTGCTGATCCGCCAAGGCGTCGACCAGGAAGCAACCGAGGCAGACCGCGAATCGCAGGAGATCCGCTTCCAGGCGATGCTCGAGGACTTCCGCACCCGCCAGGAACAAGGCGAACTGGCCCCGGATCTCGACCCGGCGTACATGGGCCTGGCCTTGTTCGCCCTCTCGGCCGCCCCGGTTACCTTCCCGCAGATCGCCCACGCGCTCGGCCTGAACACGACCGACCCGACATTCGCCACTACCTATGCGACTCAGATCGGCCGATTGGTTGCTCACCTGGCCTCCTCTGCCCCGACGAAAGAGGCCGGAAAATCGCAGTAGAGTGGGGTGGGTGACCACTACCGACACTGGCGTCGACAGTCTCGCCGACGTGACCTCGTCCGAGGACCGGCTGCGCCGGTTCCTGCTGGGCCTGCCGGGCGTCGACCAGGTCGGCGCCGAAGCCCGGGCCGCCACCCTGAGCACCCGGTCGATCAAGACCACCGCCAAGGCCTACGCACTCGACCTGGCGATCCAGATGATCGACCTCACCACGCTGGAGGGGCAGGACACCCCCGGCAAGGTGCGCGCCCTGTGTGCGAAGGCGAAACGCCCCGACCCGGCCGACCCGACCGCACCCCAGGTGGCCGCGGTCTGTGTCTACCCGGACCTGGTGGCGACCGCGAAGTACGAGCTGCGGGGCTCCGGGATCAACGTCGCGAGTGTCGCAACCGCCTTCCCCAGTGGGCGTTCCAGCCTCGCGATCAAGGTCCAGGACACCAAGGACGCGGTGGCGTCGGGTGCCGACGAGGTCGACATGGTGATCGACCGGGGCGCGTTCCTGTCCGGCCGGTACGGGCTGGTCTTCGACGAGATCACCGCGATCCGCGAGGCCGCCGGTGACGCGCACCTGAAGGTGATCCTGGAGACCGGCGAGCTGGTCACCTACGACAACGTACGGCGTGCGTCGTGGCTGGCGATGCTGGCCGGCGCGGACTTCATCAAGACTTCGACCGGCAAGGTCTCCCCGGCCGCGACGCTTCCCGTGACTCTGGTGATGCTGGAAGCGGTCCGCGACTACCACGAGGCGACCGGTCTGCACATCGGCGTCAAGCCCGCGGGCGGCATCCGTACGGCGAAGGACGCGATCAAGTACCTGGTCACCGTCAACGAGACGGCCGGACCGGATTGGCTGGACCCGGAGCTGTTCCGCTTCGGCGCCTCCAGTCTGCTGAACGACCTGCTGATGCAACGCACCAAGCTGGCCACCGGGAACTACCCCGGCCCCGACTACTTCACGCTGGACTGAGGCATGAGCAGATTCGAGTACGCACCCGCGCCGGAGTCGCGCGCGATCGTCGACATCAAGTCGTCGTACGGGTTGTTCATCAACGGTGTCTTCACCGAGGCGACCGACGGGAAGCCGTTCAAGACGGTGAGCCCTGCGTCGGAAGAGGTGCTTGCTGAGGTCAGCGAGGCCGGCCCGGCCGACGTCGACAAGGCCGTGAAGGCGGCCCGGAGGGCGTACGAGAAGGTCTGGGGCCCGATGCCGGGTCGCGACCGCGCGAAGTACCTGTACCGGATCGCCCGGCTGATCCAGGAGCGTTCGCGCGAGCTGGCCGTGCTGGAGTCGCTCGACAACGGCAAGCCGATCCGCGAGTCGCGTGACGTCGACCTGCCGCTGGTGGCCGCGCACTTCTTCTACTACGCGGGCTGGGCCGACAAGCTCGAGTACGCCGGTGCCGGGCCGGACCCGCAGCCGCTCGGTGTCGCCGCACAGGTGATCCCGTGGAACTTCCCGCTGATGATGCTGGCCTGGAAGATCGCTCCGGCGCTCGCGGCCGGCAACACCGTAGTACTGAAGCCTGCTGAGACGACGCCGCTGACTGCTCTCGCGTTCGCCGAGATCTGCCAGCAGGCGGAGCTGCCGCCGGGCGTGGTGAACATCCTCACCGGCGCCGGCCGGACCGGGCAGGCGCTGGTCGAGCACGAGGGCGTCGACAAGGTCGCGTTCACCGGTTCGACCGCGGTCGGCCGCGCGATCGCGAAGTCGGTCGCCGGCACGGACAAGAAGGTCACCCTCGAGCTCGGCGGCAAGGCGGCGAACATCGTCTTCGAGGACGCCCCGATCGACCAGACCATCGAGGGCATCGTCAACGGCATCTTCTTCAACCAGGGCCACGTCTGCTGCGCCGGTTCGCGGCTGCTGGTCCAGGAGAGCGTGTACGACGAGGTGCTGGCGCGCCTCAAGCGCCGGATGTCCACCCTGCGCGTGGGCGACCCGCTGGACAAGAACACCGACATCGGCGCGATCAACTCCGCCGAGCAGCTGGCCCGGATCCGCGAGCTGTCCCAGGTCGGCGAGGACGAGGGCTCCGAGCGCTGGTCGCCCGAGTGCGAGCTGCCCACGCAGGGTTTCTGGTTCCCGCCGACCGTCTTCACCGGCGTCTCCCAGGCGCACCGGATCGCCCGCGAGGAGATCTTCGGCCCGGTCCTGTCGGTGCTCACCTTCCGCACGCCGCAAGAGGCCGTCGAGAAGGCGAACAACACGCCGTTCGGGCTGTCCGCGGGCGTCTGGACCGACAAGGGTTCCCGGATCCTCTGGATGGCGAACCAGCTGCGCGCCGGCGTCGTCTGGGCCAACACGTTCAACCGCTTCGACCCGACCTCGCCGTTCGGCGGCTACAAGGAGTCGGGCTACGGCCGCGAGGGCGGCCGCCACGGTCTGGAGGCCTACCTTGCCCACTAAGTCCGACGCGCGGCTGGACGTGCGCAAGACCTACAAGCTGTACGTCGGCGGCGCCTTCCCGCGCAGCGAATCCGGCCGTTCGTACGTCGTGAACAATGCCAAGGGCAAGTTCCTGGCGAACGCGTCGCAGGCCTCCCGCAAGGACGCCCGGGACGCGGTCGTCGCGGCCCGCAAGGCCTTCGGCGGCTGGTCGGCGAAGACGGCGTACAACCGTGGCCAGGTGCTCTACCGGATCGCCGAGGTGATGGAGGGCCGGCACGAGCAGTTCAGCTCCGAGGTCGCGGCCTCCGAGGGACTCTCGATCAGCAAGGCCCGCGCGGTCGTCGACGCCTCGATCGACCGCTGGGTCTGGTACGCCGGCTGGGCCGACAAGCTCGCCCAGGTGGTCGGTTCGAGCAACCCGGTCGCCGGCCCGTACTTCGACTTCTCGTTGCCTGAGGCAACTGGTGTGGTCGCGCTGCTGGCTCCGCAGGACTCCAGCCTGCTCGGCCTGACTTCAGTGCATCGCCCCTGCGATCGTCTCCGGGAACACCGCGGTCGTGGTCACGTCGTTCGAGCGCCCGCTCCCCGCGGTGACGCTGGGCGAGGTGATGGCGACGTCCGACGTACCGGGTGGCGTGGTGAACATCCTCACCGGCTCCGCTTCGGAGATCGGCCCGTGGCTGGCGGCGCACCTGGACGTCAACGCGATCGACCTCGCGGGCATCGAGAGCCACGAGGAGGCGACCGCGCTGGAAGCCGCCGCGGCGGAGAACCTCAAGCGGGTACGCCGGCCGGCCGACGAGGACTGGACCGAATCGCCGGGGTTGTCGCGACTCACGCAGTACCTGGAACTGAAGACGGTCTGGCACCCGATCGGGATCTGACCCTTCGGCAGCGGCGGCGTAAACCGGATGGCCGGTTGCGCCGCCGCTCGCCTATCGTGACGCCATGCTGAACGCGCGGAAGCCGAAGCCTGGTGACAAGGTCGCGATCGTCTCCCCGTCGGGCGGACTCCCGGAGATCTTCCCCGCACCGTACGAACTCGGCCTGGAACGCTTGCGTGCCTGGGGACTCGAGCCGGTCGAGTATCCGACGACCCGGAAGCTTCGCGTCGACGCCGGAAGAACGGGCCGCGGATCTGCATGCCGCCTGGTCGGATCCGTCGATCCGCGCGGTGCTCGCCACGATCGGCGGCGAGGACCAGATCACCGTGCTGAAGCATCTCGACCCGGCTGTCTTCCGGGCCGATCCGAAGCCGTTCTTCGGCTACAGCGACAACACCAACCTGCACAACTTCCTTTATCGCACAGGGGATCCGCTCGTACCACGGCGGCTCGGTGATGGTCGAGTTCGGCCGCAGCGGCTCGATGCATCCCGACAGCGAACGCTCGCTGCGCGCGGCCCTGTTCACCTCCGGCGACTTCGACCTCACCCCCGCCGCCGGCTGGACCGACCACAACATCGACTGGGGCACGCCCGGCTACGGCACCGAGGAGCCCGAACTGTTTCCCGCGACCGAGTGGACCTGGTACGGCGAACAGCCGGTCAGCGGCAACCTCTGGGGCGGCTGCCTGGAGATCCTCGACTGGCAACTCGCTGCCGATCGCTGGATGCTCCCGGTCGAGGAGTACTCCGGCATCGCCTTCTTCGAAACCAGCGAGGAGATGCCAAGCGCCGAGACCGTCTACCGAATCCTCCGCACCATGGGCGAACGCGGCCTCCTCCAACGCTTCGACGCCATCCTCTGGGGCCGCCCCAAAGCCTGGGCCCTGGACAACCAACTCACCCCCGCCGAAAGCACGAAGTACACCGAGGACCAGTACGCCGCCGCCCGCCGCGCACTGTCGGAGTACAACCCCAACGCCTTACTCGTCACCGGCCTGGACATCGGCCACACCGACCCCCAGTTCGTCCTCCCGTACGGCGGCCACGCCGAGCTGCACCCGACGGACCGCCGGATCACGGTCACCTATTAGCGGATGTCGGTGTGGGTGAGGGGCGTGTTGGGGTCGGGGTAGCAGGCGACCGCCGACTTGATGGTGACGAACTTCCACTTGATGGTGGCCCGGAGGTTGAGGCCGGGGTTGTCGAAGCTGGTGCCCTGGAGTCTGGTTTCGATGGCGCCGGAGCGGCCGGCCCGCAGCTTGATGGTCAGCGAAGGTAGTTGGTAGCCGGCGCCGCCGGGGATCGGGCCGGCGACCTTGATGGTGACCACGCCGTTGGTTGCCTCGACCGAGGGGGTCGAGCCGAGGCCGGACCCGCCGCTCAAGGTGGCGCTCACGTAGCGCGAGTTGGTCGGGATCGGCACGCGGAGCGACAGGTCGCGGACCTCCTTGACCTTGAAGCCCTTGACCTCGCCGGGGAGCGATCCGGCGTCGGCTTTCACGACGATCTCGAAGAGCGCTCCGGGCTGCACCACCTCCGGCGCCGACGCTCCGACGCCCTGCCGCAGCGAGAAATGCTGGTGCCCGAACTTGGTGTCGGCCTGGCAGGTGTAGCTCACCGCCACCGGCGCCGCCATGGCGGGAAACGCCGTCATCGTGAACGCCAACCCCAGAGTCAAGACCTTGAGACTGCGGCGAGTAGTCATATGACTACTCTAAGAGAGCTGCAGGTTGGAGAAAATCCCCGTCTCGGGGAACGGGCGGCGGGTAGCGTCGCGGGTATGCCTGCTCTGACTGTTGAGGAAGCCCGGGAACGGGGCACTGCGGTTGAGGTTCGTGGATACGGGTTGGAGTTCGATCTGACCCTCGGTGAGGAGACCTTCCTCGCGGTCAGCAGGATCTGGTTCTCCGCGACCGCGGAGAGCACGTTCCTCGACGTGAAGCCGGACGAGCTGCTGAAGGTGACCCTCAACGGGAAGTCGGTCGACGCCGCGGCCCTCGACGACGGCAGGTTGCCGTTGCACGGGCTGCAGAAGGAGAACGAGCTCGTCGTCGAGGCGCGGATGCGCTATTCGCATGATGGGGAAGGGCTGCAGCGGACTGTCGACGAGGGTGATGGGCGGGTCTATCTGTACGGGATGTCCTCGCTGGAGTCGGCGCCGCGGTACTTCGCCTGTTTCGATCAGCCCGATCTCAAAGCGCCGTACCAGCTGAAGGTGAAGTGCCCCGAGGACTGGATCGTGCTCGGCAACGGCCCGTCGAGGCAGACCGCGCCGGGTGAGTGGGAGATCGCCGAGACGAAACCGCTGTCGACGTACTTCGTGACGCTGGTGGCCGGGCCGTATCACCAGATCACCGGCGAGCACGACGGCATCCCGCTCAGTCTCGCCTGTCGGCAGAGCCTCAAGGAGCACCTCGAGCGGGACAAGGACGACCTGTTCAAGGTGACCGCGCAGGCGTTCGACGAGTACCACCGGCTGTTCGGCTACCGCTACCCGTTCGGCGACTACCACCAGGTCTTCGTGCCCGACTTCAACCTCGGCGCGATGGAGAACCCGGGCTGCGTGACGTTCGCGGACAGCCTGGTCTTCCGCTCCCAGGTGACGGACGCGGAACGGAGTACGCGGGCCCGGATCGTCGTGCACGAGATGGCGCACATGTGGTTCGGCGACGCCGTCACGATGAAGTGGTGGAACGACCTCTGGCTGAACGAGTCGTTCGCGGAGTACATGGCCCACCGGGTCTCGAACGTCACCGACCATGTCGGCCACTGGACGGACTTCGCCTTCGTCCGTAAGTGGTGGGGACTGCAGGCGGACCAGCGCAGCTCGACCCATCCGGTCGCCGCCGACCCGGTCAAGGACGCCCGCGAGTCACTCGACGACTTCGACGGAATCTCTTACGCCAAAGGCGCGGCCGTGCTCAAGCAGCTGGTCACCTACCTGGGCGACGAGGTGTTCCTGCAGGGCGTCAACGCACACATCGACGCGCACGAGTTCGGCAACGCGGACCTGCGCGAGTTCATCGACACCCTGACCGAGGCCGGAGCCGAGAACCTGCAGCACTGGTCCGACCAATGGCTGCGCACGGCCGGCCTCGACACCATCCGCGCCCAGCGGTCCGGCACCGGCATCACCTTGCAGCGCGAGACTCCCGCGCAGTACCCGGCTGATCGCCCGCATCGACTGACGGTCGGCTCGTACGACGACCAGGGCCGCGCCACCTTCGCCGAGGTGCTGCTCGACCGGGACTCGATCGAGGTCGCGCTGGAGCCGGGGCAGGTCGTCGTACCGGATGCCAACGACGACACCTGGGCCAAGGTGCGGCTGGACGAGACGAGCCTGGCCAATCTGGCGACCGTGCTGCCGAAGATCGAGGACGGCACGACGCGCGCCGTGATCTGGAACAGCCTCCGGGACGCGACCGCCGACGCCGAGCTGGATCCTCGCCAGGCCTTCGAGACCCTGCTTCAAGCGATTCCGGACGAGGACAGCGACATCGCGCTCGGTTCGCTGCTGCAGTGGGCGAAGAACAGGGTGCTGGGCAGCTATCTCCCGTACGAGCCGTATCGCGGCCGTCTCGCGGAGGTCCTCGCCGCGACTAGTTCCGAGCCCGGCAGCAGTCGCCAACTCGTCATCGCCCAGTCCCTGATCGACACCACGGACGACGCCAAGTTGCTCCAGCACTGGCTCGACGGCGAGGAGGTCCCGGACGGTCTCCGGATCGACACCGACCTGCGCTGGTCCATCGTCCTGCAATTGGTCCGCTTGGAGGTCTTCGGCACAGCGGAGATCGAGGCCGAGCTGGCCCGGGACCGGTCGACCGAGGGCGTCGCCCAGGCCGCGAAGTGCCGGGCTGCTTCGCCGGGCGGGCAAGGAGGCCGCCTGGACCCGGTTGATGACCGATGCCGAGGTCGGCGTGAACGAGCTGTTCGCCACCGCCGACGGCTTCTGGCATCCGGCCCAGGCCGAGCTGACCGCGCCGTACGTCGAGCGCTTCTTCACCGGGATCGCCGGCACCGCCGACCTCCGGTTCGGGATGGCCTTGCCGATCGCCACGTCCCGGCTCTTCCCGAGGTTCGCCGTCGAGGAGCGGACGGTCGAACTGGCCGAGCAGGTTGTTGCGGACGAGAACGTTGCCCCGAGCATCCGCCGGACCATCGCCGACGCCACCGACGACCTGCGCCGGGCGCTGACCGTACGGCGTACCTTCGGCTGACGCGCTGGTTCGACAGGCGAGGCGGTTGCTGCGCACCTAGGCTTTTCGGCGAGTGTCGCCCCGCACCCGAGGAGCTGTCCCGATGCGCCTGCTCAAACTGGTCCTGGTCACCCTGCTCGCCGTCGCGGCGCCAACGCTCGCCCCGGCGGCGGCCGCGCCCGGCGTACCGGCTGCTGATGATGTGGCAGCGAAGCTGGCCACGATTCCGGGGTTGCGGATCGAGAGCAGCACGGTGATCAACGGGAAGCCGTTCTTCGTGCTGCAGTACACCCAGCCGGCCGATCACCGGAAGCCGAACGGGCCGAAGTTCGAGCAGCGGGTGACGTTGTGGCATCGCGGCTTCGACCGGCCGACCGTGCTGCACACCACCGGGTACGGCGGCGTCGGCGGCGCGTTCACGTCGGAGCCGACCCGGCTCGTCGACGGCAACCAGCTCAACGTCGAAGAACGCTTCTTCAACGCCTCGACGCCTGTGCACATTCTGACCCCACCCCACCACCCCGGTCAGGCAGGCCCGGACTGGTCGAAGCTGAACATCTGGCAGGCCGCGAGCGACCATCACCGGATAGTTCAAGCCTTCAAAAAGGCCTTGTACGCCGGGAAGTGGGTCGCCACCGGCGCGAGCAAGGGCGGGATGACGTCGGTCTACCACCGGCGGTTCTACCCCAATGACGTGGACGCGACGGTCGCTTACGTCGCTCCCCAGGACGTGGACAACCGCAGGGACTCCTACGTCGGCTTCATCCAGAACGCCGGCACGGATCCGGCAGTGCAATCTGGCCCTCCGGAACATGCAGCGGAACACGTTGCTGCGCAGGCCTGCGATGGTCGCGAAACTGCAGGCCTACGCCGCGGAGAACGGGCTGACCTACGAGGACACCTTCGGCTCGGCGGATCGCGCGCTGGAGGCCGCCGTACTGGATACGCCGTTCGCGTTCTGGCAGTACAGCACGCAGGCGAGTTGTCCGTTGGTGCCCGGTTCGGCGACCGCGACGGACCAGCAACTGTTCGACTTCATCGACCAGATCGCGGGCTGGTCGTTCTACTCCGACGAGGGCACGGCCGATTTCCTGCCGTACTACTTCCAGGCGACGCAGCAGCTGAATTGGCCCGATGTGGCGAGCAAAACCACGTGGTTGAAGGGTTTGCTGCACTATCGCGAGGCTGGGGATGCGCCGGCCGCCGTACCGGATGCGATCGAGCCGAAGCACGAGCCGTATGCAATGGCCGATATCGATCACTGGCTGAAGACGTCAGGGCGCAGGATGCTGTTCGTCTATGGCGAGAACGATCCGTGGAGTGCGGAGAAGTTCGAGCCGGGTGCCGGCACGAAGGACTCGCATTGGTACACGGTTCCGAACGGCAACCATGGCTCCAGCATCGGCGCTTTGCCGACCGCACAACGGGTCGAGGCGACCAGCATCCTGCAGAAGTGGATGGGTGTGCCGGTGAGCACTACCGCTTTGAAGCCTTCGATAGATCCTGGGGCGCGGCGGTTCAGCGGACGGTGAGGTGCTCGGCGACTTGCTTGCGGGCCTGGTGGATGCGGGCCTTCACGGTGCCGAGCGGGACGGCGAGTTCCGCGGCGATCTCGGCGTAGGTCATCGCGCCGAGATCGCGCAGTACGAGCGGCTGGACCAGCTGGGGATGGTTCGACTCGAGGGCCTCGAGGGCCTCCAGGAGGTCGAGGCGGGAGCCGGCGATCACCGAGGTGGTCCGCGGGTCGATCGATTCGGGCAGCACCTCGGCGGACTGCTCCACGCTGCGGCGCTTGAGTGACCGGTAGGTCTGCCGCGCGCAGTTCGTCGCGACCACGGTCAGCCAGCCGGCGAAGGTGCCACTGCCCTTGAAGGTATGGATCTTGGTCGCCACCGTCATCAGCGTGTCCTGGACAGCCTCCTCGGCGTCCTCGCGGTGCGGCAGGAACTTGGCCACCCGGCGCTGCACCTGAGGCCGGACCAGCTGCAGGATCTCGGCGAGCGCAGGCTCGTCACCTTTCGACGCCCTGACCGCCAGCTCTTCCAGTTCCTCGTTCATTGCCCCCCAGCGTTGTTCCTTGCGTCCCAGCGTTTCCGGCCCCGTGTTCGCCGTAATCCGTTCCGTCACCGACAATAGCCGGAATGACCGACAACAGTATGACTGGCATCGGACGCTACCGCTTGCAGTCGAAGATCGGCGCGGGTGCTTTCGCCACCGTCTGGCGCGGGTACGACGACGACCTCGACATCGACGTGGCAGTCAAGGTGCTGGCCGAGAACTGGGCGTCCCGGACCGATGTCCGCGAGCGGTTCCTGGCCGAGGCGCGGCTGATGCGCCGGATCTCCAGCGACCGGGTGGTCCGGGTGTTCGACCTCGGCGAACTGCCCGACGGCCGGCCGTACTTCGTGATGGACCACGTCGGCGGCGGGACACTGGCCGACATCATCAAGCGTGGACCTCTGTCGGCCCCGGACGCCCTCTGGTGGGGTGCGGACCTGGCGCGAGCCGTGGCCGCCCTGCATGACGAGGGCGTCGTCCATCGCGACATCACTCCGGCGAACCTGCTGCTCCGGCCGACGCGGGCGGACTCGACGGGCGGTGGAACCCATCGGATCGTGCTGGCCGATCTCGGGCTGGCGAAACGCGTCGCGGAGGCGTCCGGGCTGACCCAGGCGGTCGGCACTCCGTCGTACATGGCGCCCGAGCAAGGCCGCGAGTCGGGCGGTTTCGACGAGCGGGCCGATATCTACGCGATCGGCGCGGTCACCTACGCGTTGCTGACCGGGCGACCGCCGTACGTCGCGTCGTCGATCACCGACGTGCTCACCCGCGACCCCGATGCCGACCCGCCCAGCCTGCGCCCGTGGCTCGGTGACTCGGTGGGAGACATCGACGCGATTCTCGCCCGGACGCTCGCGTACCGGGTGGACGAGCGCTGGCAACGCGCCGATTCACTGGCCGAGCGGCTCGAGGCGGAGGCCTACCGGGTCGAGCAGGAGATCCCGGAACCGCCTCCGACAGTCGCCCCCGAGGAGGCAGAGACCACAACCGTCGCGAATCGAAGGCGGCGGAAATGGCCGGTATTGCTGATGTTGTCCGTCCTCCTGGTGCTGGCCGGCGCGGGCGGCTGGTTTCTTTCCGGGCGGTGACCTCCTATGCTCGGGCGATGACTTCGGCAGGTCCGACCGGCGGTTACGACCCGCGACATTTCGATCAGCTTTTTCAGCTCGAGGCGGCCAGTTTCTGGTTCAAAGGCCGCAGCGACCTGATCAACTGGGCGCTCGACAAGCAGTTCCCGGCCGCTGAATCCTTTCTCGAACTCGGCTGCGGCACCGGCTATGTGGTCGACCGGGTCCGGCAGATCCACCCGGACTGGCGGCTGGTCGGGACCGAACTGTTCGAGGAGGGCCTCGACAAGGCCCGGATCCGGATGCCCGCGGGCGTCGAACTGCGGCAGATGGACGCCACCCAGGTCCCGTACGACGCGGAGTTCGACGTGGTCGGCGCGTTCGACGTGATCGAGCACATCGAGCCGGCGCCCGAAGTACTGGCCGGGATGTTCCGGGCGGTCAAGCCGGGCGGTGGCCTGCTGATCACGGTGCCGCAGCACAAGTGGCTGTGGAGCGAGGCGGATGTCGCGGCGCACCACGTCAAGCGGTACACCAAGAAGGAATTGCGCGCCGAGATCACCGCGGCCGGTTTCGAGGTGGTCCGGATCGCCTCGTTCGTCTCGGTCCTGCTGCCCGCGATGATGGCGTCCCGGCTGCTCAAGAAGGACGCCGGAAATGTCGAGGAGGAACTCGACATGGCGGCCCCGATCAACAAGGCCTGCTACGCCGTGATGCGACTGGAAAGCGCGCTGATCCGCGCCGGAATCAACTTCCCGGCCGGTGGCTCGTTGCTGGCGATCGCTCGCCGGCCGCTCTAGAGCTCGGGACGGCCTGCCCGCGCGGCGGCTTTAGAGCTCGGGGCGTTTGGCCCGGTCGCGTTCGTGGCGTAGGTAGAGGCCGGCGGCCGTCGACACGCTGGTGAACAGCCAGGCGGCGACGCCTGCGTCGTCGGCGATGCCGATGATCGGCAGGAGGTCCGGAAGGATGTCGATGGGCGAGATCAGATAGAGCAGGGCGAATCCCCACAGGGCGAGCCGGCTCTTGGGGAGTCCCGGGTAGGCGCCGGTTCGTGCCGCCCTGATCAACCGGGGTAGCGCCTGGGCACGCTCGATCACGTTCCCCGCGGGCTCCGGCTCACCCCGCGCGGCCCGCCGACGGCGGCCGACCTTCCGGCGTACGACGCCCAGCCCGGCGACCACTGCGCCGAGGAGCAAGAGGACGACGCCGAAGCCGACCGGGGACACGCCGATGACGTCGCCGTCGCGAAAGATCAGCGTCGCCAGTCCGATCACGGCCAGTAGGCCACCGAATACCACCATTGTCCGACTCTAGTCGGGGTTGGCGGCCAGGTGGAGGTGATGGGCCAGTGCCTTGACCGCGGCGTTCGGGCGGCGGCTGGAGTAGCAGAGCAGGTGATGGCGGGTAGCCCACTGGTCGCGGAGCGGGCGGAAGACGAGCTGCCGGCCGGTCGCCGCTGGAATCGGGTCGACGGTTCGGCGCGGGACGACCGCGAGACCGGCGCCGGCCGCAGCCAGCGCGATGACGGTGTGCAGGTTGGGCGCGAGGGTCCGGTAGCGCGGGACCGGGGCATGCGGGCCTTGGGCCTTGTCGATCCAGCGGCGCAAGGCGGTCGACGGGTGCAGGCCGACCATCGGATGCTCGGCCGCCTCGGCATACGTCAGCGCAGTACGGTCCTGGAGGATGCCGTCTGCCGCACCGATCACGACGAGCGAGTCATCGGTCAGGAACTCGGTGTAGAGGTCGGTCGGCTGCTCATCGACGACGACTCCGAGATCTGCGTTGCCCTCGGCAAGCATCCGGAGACTCTGCGGAGTGCGCTGCTCCGAGACGGTCACGTCGTACTCCGGATACTCGCGCAGGAACGTCGCAAGGGCCTGCGGTACGACGCGGTGCAGTCCCGACGTACCAGCCACGATCACCAACGGCCTCGCCCGCGCCGCGGTGTAGCTCGCGACAGCGCTGTCGAGCTGCGCGGTCCTCGCGAGTACGTCGCGGGCGTGGCGAGCCAGGGTCGCGCCCGCCGGCGTCGGGCGGACACCGCGTCGTTCGCGGATCAGCAGCGGCACGCCCGCCTGCGTTTCGAGTGCCCTGACCCGCGCACTCGCCGAAGGCAGACTCAAGTGCATCAACCCGGCGCCGGCCGTGATCGACCCCTCTGCAACGACATGCACAAACAGCCTCAGGTCGTCCAGGTCATAGTGCATGCCTTCAGCCTATGTCTTGGACTAAGGCTGACTGCGTCAATCGCGCATTGTGAACCTGCTCCGACACCTTGATCCTCGAAGGTGTGACCCAACTCGTGATCGTTCTGCTCGCCGGTCTGGTGTCCGGCGCGCTGAACTCGGTCGGAGGCGGTGGCAGCTTCATCGCGTTCCCGGTCCTGGTGGCGGCCGGCCTCGCGCCAGTCACGGCCAACGCCGCCACGACGGTCGCCTTGCTGCCAGGCACATTCGCAAGCCTCTGGGTCTATCGACGCGACCTGCAACCGCTCGCCGGGACCTCGACCCGATCCCTCACGGCGACGAGCATCGTCGGCGGCGGCATCGGCGCAGTACTGCTACTCGCGCTCCCCTCGGACTCCTTCGACCTGCTGGTCCCCTGGTTGCTCGCCTTCGCCACCCTCGTCCTGGTCTTCGGTCGCCGGATCGCTTCCTTGCTGAAGACCGGCGTACTCAGCCAACCCACGATCCTCCGCGGACAGTTCGTCCTCGCCCTGTACGGCGGGTACTTCGGCGGCGCCGTCGGCATCATGATGGTCGCCTTCTGGAGCATCGGCCTCGGTCTCGACCCCGCGGCCGGCAACCCACCCCGGGTCGCCCAGATCGCCGCCATCTACTTCACCGCCGCGGCCATCTTCCTGCTCGCCTCCGACGTCGCGGATCGCCCGCTGATGCTCGCGTCGCTCATCGCGGGCGCGCTGGCCGGCGGCTTCGGCGGCGCCACCATCGCCCGCCGCCTCCCTCCTTCCGTACTACGGACGCTCGTGCTGACGCTGGCGATCGCGATGACCGCCCTGTACTTCGTCAAGGCATTCCGATGAACCCGGCCATAGCCCGGATCGCCTTGTCCTACGAGGCTTGCGAACTGGCCGAGCTCGCGGGCGCCGCAGTACCAACAGACCGCAGTACGCCGGAAGCCGTCGCCCAGGCCGCTGAAATCCTCCAAGCGGCTCACCGCCTCCTGACCACCGCCGTACTGGCCGCCGAGGCCGACAACATCCCCTGGCCGGAGATTGCCGCCCTCCTCACTCCGGCCGCACCTCCCACTGCTTGGCGCACCTACCTCCTCACCAACCCCCACGAGGCAGCCGAAGACCTGGACGACTGGGTCCACCGGCACGCCGAACAAGACCCGGGCCCCACCCCCGTCTCCCAGATCCTCACCTGACTTTCTCTGGGCGGGGGCCGAGCGGGTCTTCGTCGGGTGGGGTGGGACTGCGAGGGGTTTTGGTGAGGGAGCGTTCGGGGAGCCAGAGGATGAAGGTGCTGCCGATGCCGAGTTCGGAGTGCAGGGCGACGGTGCCGCCGTGGGATTCGACGATCTGGCGAACGATGGCCAGGCCGAGACCGGCGCGGCGTTGTCCGGTGGACGGGACCGTCGACGGGGGCTGGCGTTGGCCGGAGCGGAAGAAGCGGTCGAAGACCCGGTCCGCGTCTTCTTCGGCGATCCCGGGGCCTTCGTCGCGAACGGCGATCCAGGCCCAGCCCGAGCGGCTGCCGACCGCGAGGACGAGTTCGCTGCCGCCGCGGGCCAGCCGGACGGCATTGGAGAGCAGATTGTCGACGGCCCGGCGGAGCGCCTGCGCGTCACCGGCAGCGATCGGGCCGGGGGCAAGACGTCGTACAAGCCTTAGTTCACGGTCCGCAGCGATCAGCGAGTACTCCTCGGCCGCCTCGCCGGCGATCGCGGCCAGATCGACGTCCGCGTCGACGAAGGCGGGTGACGAGCGGCGCGCGGAAGCGAGCAGGTCCTCGACCAGGCGGGTCATCCGCTGGATCGCCCGGGCGACGATCGCACTCGCCTGTGCCCGGTCGGCGGGCGTCGTGTCGTCATGGGCCAGGACGGCGTCGACGTTCGCCTGGATCACCGCGAGCGGGTTGCGGAGCTCATGGGACGCGTCGTCGACGAGCTGCCGCTGGGCCACAAAGGCGGATTCCAGCCGCTCTAGCATGTCGTCCACGGTGTCGGCGAGGTTGCGGAGCTCGTCCTTGGGTCCTTCCAGCGCGATCCGGCGGGACAGGTCGGTGGCCGAGATGTCCTGCGCGGTCGCCGTGATCCGGCGTACGGGTCGGAGGGCGCGGCCCGACAACCACCAGCCGGTACCGAGGCTGAGGATGAAGAGCACTCCCATCCCGGCCGCCGAGTAGTTCCGTAGGGTCTGCAGGGTCTGGTAGTTCACCGCCGAGGTGATGCTGGACAGTTCCGCGGCCTGGATCACGTACCCGGGCTTGGGATGAAGGTTGCCGTCGGCATCTTTGTAGACCTTGTTGACGGTGATCGGGTCGAGCGGCTTGGGATCGAGGATCGCCGCAAGCGTGAAGTACAGGCCGCCGAGCAGCAAGGCCGACAGAGCGATCAGGACCGCGGAGTACGTGAGGGTCAGCCGGAACCGGATCGTCTGGGTCCAGGGTGGTCGCTTCATGTGTCGCCTCTGAGTCGGTAGCCACGGCCGATCACCGTTTCCAGCAAGGGTTCTTCGCCGTCGAGCGTCAGCTTGCGCCGCAGCGTGCCGACGGTGACCCGCACGCTCTGGGTGAACGGGTCCGCGTTCTCGTCCCAGACATGTTCGAGCAACTCCTCGGCGGACACGACATGACCCGGCCGCGACATGAGATACCGCAGTACGCCGAACTCCTTGAGCGTCAGCGGCAACTCGCGGCCGCCGCGCGTCGCCTGGTGCCGCGCGCTGTCCAGGACCAGGTCGCCGACGTGCAGCTGGGTGGTCCCGTTCGTCACGTCGCGGCGGAGCAGCGCGCGGATCCGGGCCAGCAACTCGACCAGCGCGAACGGCTTGGTGAGGTAGTCGTCGGCGCCTTCGTCGAGCCCGCGGACGCGATCGGCGAGCGATGCCCGGGCGGTGAGCATCAGCACGCGCAGCTCCCGGCCGGATGCCACCTCGATCTCGCTCCGGCGTACCGCCCGGCACAGGTCGAGGCCGCTGGTGTCCGGCAGCGTGATGTCCAGGATCGCCAGGTCGTACGCCGTGGTCGCCAGCTTCTCGACCGCCTCGGCGCCGGTCAGGGCGGTGTCCACCGCATAGCCGGCCCGGCCGAGTCCCGAGCGCAACGCGCTGACCAGGCCTTCTTCGTCCTCCACCACGAGTAGTCGCACGACCCAAAGGTAGCGGGCGCCTCTGCAGGTTCCGTGCTGCTCTTTCGGCGGACTTTCGTTCTGCTTTCCGGTCGTTTTCGGGGCCTGTTGATGGTCTGTGAACCTGCAACCGATCGAAGGAGCACCGATGAACCTCCCCGGAAGACGTCTTCTGCTCGGTACTGCGGTCGCCGCCGCCGCGCTGGGCGTCGGTGGTTTCGCGTACGCCGCGGGCAACGACCCGATCCCCGACCACGGCTACGTCACCATCGAAAACGACGCCACCACCCCTTCACCGGGTGCCAACTGCCAATGACTGTCCTGAGAAGAACAACAATCAGCAGAGTCAGCCGTCTGAGCAGAGTCAGAGCGACGTGCAGGGGCAGGCATGACCGCAGTACTGGAGCGGGCGCTGTTCGAGGTCAAGCGGGTCGTCGTCGGCCAGGACCAACTGGTCGAGCGGATGATGGTCGGCCTGCTGGCCCGCGGTCACTGCCTGCTGGAAGGCGTTCCGGGAGTTGCGAAAACGCTTGCCGTCCGGACCCTCGCGGAGGTGATCGGCGGCCGGTTCGCCCGTCTGCAGTTCACCCCTGACCTGGTCCCCGGCGACATCGTCGGTACCCGGATCTGGCGCCCGTCGGCGGAAGGTTTCGACACCGAACTCGGCCCGATCTTCGCCAACCTGGTCCTCGCCGACGAGATCAACCGCGCCCCGGCGAAGGTCCAGTCGGCGTTGCTCGAGGCGATGGCCGAGCAGCAGGTCTCGCATCGGCGGAACGAGCTACCCGCTCCCCGAGCCGTTCCTGGTCCTCGCGACGCAGAACCCGATCGAGTCCGAAGGCGTCTACGCACTGCCCGAAGCCCAGCGCGACCGGTTCCTGCTGAAGATCACCGTCGATTACCCGACGCCGATGGAGGAACTCACGATCCTCCAGCGAATGAGCTCACACCGGCCGCACGCGAACGCAGTACTGACTCCTGAGATCGGTCCAACAGTTGCAGGAGGCAACGGAAGACGTCTTCGTGCACAACGCAGTCGCCGAGTACGTCGTACGCCTGGTGCATGCAACCCGCGTGCCGCAGCAGTACGGCATCACCGACCTCGGCGGCGTACTCGAGTTCGGCGTCAGCCCCCGCGCCACCCTCGGCCTGGTCGCAGCCGGCCGCGCCCTAGCCCTACTCCGCGGGCGCGACTACGTCCTCCCGGTAGACGTCTACGACGTAGCCCACGACGTCATGGCCCACCGCCTCGTCCTAACCTTCGACGCCCTAGCCGACGGAGTAGACCCCCGAGCAGTAATCTCCCGAATCCTCCAAGCCATAGAACAACCCCACGTCGTACCGGCTGATGACACCCCGGGCGCAGCGCTGAGTGGTTCAGCAGCATGATCAGACCCGAGCCGCTCTCCCCCGATCTGCTGGCTGGGCGGGAGAAGGCCGCTGCGGTCGTTGGAGTTGTCGGTGAAGCGGAAGCTTGATGGCTTTCTGCATGGCGACATCACCGGGTTGCGGAGCGGACCGGGGAGTGAGCCGAACGAGGCGCGGCCCTACCAGGTGGGGCAGGACGATGTGCGCCGGATGGACTGGAATGTGACCGCACGGTCGCTCGAACCGCACGTCCGTGCACCGCTGGCAGAACGTGAGCTGGAGACCTGGGCTCTGGTCGACGCCTCCGCGAGCATGGACTTCGGTACGGCGCTCAGCGAGAAACGTGACCTCGCCGTCGCAGTAGTCGGCGCGATCGGCTTGCTCGCGGACCGGCCGGGCAACCGGCTCGGCGTACGAGTTGCTGTCGGCAACCATCTGACCCGCGGTCCCGGACGTCGGCGGAGTCGCGGCACTCCGCCGTACGATCAGGGTCCTGCTGTCCCTGCCCAGAGCGGCTCCCGGTGAGCAACCGCCGACCGAGCTCGGCCACGCGATCACCCGCCTCAACCGCGAGCATCCCCGCCCCGGCCTGCGCGTCGTCGTCTCGGACTTCCACCAGGACCGTGCCGAGTGGGCTGACCCACTGCGTCGATTGTCGGCCCGCCACGAGGTGATCGCGGTCGAGGTTCTCGACCCCCGCGAACTCGAACTCCCCGAGGTCGGACTGCTGACGCTCGTCGACCCCGAGACCGGCCGGCGGCGCGAGATCCAGACCGCCAACCGCAAGCTCCGCGCGCGTTACGCCGCCGCGATGGCCGAGAAGCGCGCCGAGACCGCCGCCGCGATCCGCGGCGCCGGCGCGGCACACCTCGTACTGCGTACCGACAACGACTGGGTCCGCGACGTCGCGGCCTTCGCCACCGCCCGGCGCCGGGCGAACACCCGCCGAGCACCTCGAGGGAGGACCGGAATCCGATGAGATTCGAGCAACCGCTGTGGCTCTGGCTGCTGCTGGTCGTCGCGGCGCTGGTCGTCGCCTACCTGTTCGCCCAACGCCGCCGCAGCCGCTACGCAGTACGGTTCGCGACCCTGCCGATGCTGGAGAAGGTCGCGCCGAAACGCCCGGGCTGGCGACGGCACGCACCGGCGCTGGCGTTCCTGGCCGCGATGGTCGTGCTGACGATCGCGATCGCCAGGCCGGTCGCGGACGTGAAGGTCCCGCGCGAGCGAGCCACCGTCGTGGTCGCGCTGGACGTGTCGAACTCGATGGCCGCCACCGACGTCGCGCCGAACCGGTTCGAGGTCGCGAAGAAGGCCGCGACCGAGTTCGTCGAGAACCTGCCGAAGCAGTTCAACGTGGGGCTGGTTTCCTTCGCCCGTACTGCGAACGTGGTGGCGGCGCCGAGCACGAACCATCAGGCCGCCGTCGACGCGATCAACGGGCTCGAACTGTCCGACAGCACCGCGATCGGCGAGGCCGTGATGACGAGTCTGCAGGCCGTTCGCTCGCTCGACGCCGACGCGGCGAACGACCCGCCGCCGACCCGGATCGTGCTGCTGTCCGACGGTGGCAACACCGCCGGACGGCCGATCGACGAAGCCGCCGCGGCGGCGAAGGCGGCCGGCGTACCGGTCTCGACGATCGCCTACGGAACGCCGGACGGCACGGTGGACATCGAGGGCCGCTCGGTCCCGGTCCCCGCCGACACCACGTCCCTGCAGGGGTTGGCCGACGCCACCTCGGGGTCCTTCTACTCCGCGCAGAGCGACGAGCAGTTGCGCGACGTGTACTCCGACCTGCAGTCCTCGATCGGCTGGACCACCGAGGAACGCGAGATCACCAACCTGGTCGCCGGGATCGCCCTGGCCGTGGCCCTGCTGGCCGGACTCGCCTCCCTGCTCTGGTTCTCCCGCCTCCCCTGAATCACCAGGAGCCTGCCATGAGCCCACACCTCGGCCACCCGTTCCGCGGCCCGCACTACCGACCCAGCCCACCACCGGCCCCGAATCCTGAACCCGGTCAAGTTTTTGCCCCGGTCAACCCGATCCCCGTCACCCCGGCCTCCGCCCCGCCGGCTCCCCCCTCTCCGGCCGCGGCACCTCAGGCCGGGGTGACGGACCATCCCGTACGGCGTACCGGGCGGGCGTTGGTCGCTGGGCTTGCGTTGTCGGTGGTGGCGGGTGGGTTGGCGGGGGCTGTGACTGGTGGGGTGTTCTCGCCCGACCCGGTCGGGGCGCCGGTCGAACTGCCGCAGGCTGCAGCACCTCCGGCCGCGGCACAGGGATCGATCTCGGCGGCGGCAGCGAGTGTGTTGCCGGGTGTGGTGTCGGTGCGGGCCGGGCGGGCGACCGGTTCGGGATTTGCGATCGATCAGCAGGGGCACGTGGTCACGAACGCCCATGTGGTGGAAGGAGCCGATGATGTGTCGCTGGTGCTGTCCACCGGGCGAACCGTCGACGCGAGCATCATCGGCGTCGACACCAACAACGACCTGGCCGTACTCCAGGTCCGCGGCGACGCCTCGGGCCTGCGCGCGCTCACGCTCGGCCGGTCCTCGCAGCTCCGTGTCGGCGACCCGGTGCTCGCGGTCGGCTCACCCCTCGGCCTGGAAGGAACGGTGACCGCCGGCATCGTCAGCGCGGTCAACCGGCAGGCTCGCTTCGGCGCAGGAGGCAACCAGCAGACCGCGATCCAGACCGACGCCGCGATCAACCCGGGCAACTCCGGCGGCCCGCTGGTCAACGCCGCCGGTCAGGTCGTCGGCGTCAACACCGCCATCGCCACCCTCGGCTCCAGCTCCCGCTCGGGCAACATCGGCATCGGCTTCGCGATCCCCGTCGACCGGATGACCACCATCGTCAAGTCCCTGATCAACTGACCCGCCCGGGCCAGAGTCCCGCGACCCCGAAGACCAGGAGAACCAGCGTCACCCCACCGAAGATGACGATCAGCGCCCAAGGATCGGTCCCGTAGTCCGCGGCCTGCATCCGGTACGGATCTTCCCGGTCGTACAGAACGTCGATGGTCCCGCCGACCTTGGCTTCGTCGTAGTTCGAGGTGTCGTTCTCGATGGTCTGACCGGCCCGCGTGACGTACCGCACGGTGATGGACGGGTTCTTGCCCGAGCTCTCGTCGAGCACTGTCGCGGTCACCACCTCACCCCGCCGGTCGAGCCAGTACAGATCCTGCAGCATGAAGGTCCCGACCGCCCCTATCAAGGCAGCCCCGACCAAGCACATCACGCTTTCCAGGTCGAACCGAAACCTCAGCCGCCCACGCTCCTTCTGACGACGACCCGCCCGCTCCACCCCACGCATCCTTCCAGCTCGTCCCCCATCGACGGATCGCATCGGCGGCCGGTTCCCCTCCCCGGGTAGAGCCAGCACCACCTCTCAACCGGCAGACTGCAGGATCGTCTGCACCACGTGACCGGAACAAGCTGTTGAGGTCAGCTTTTCCGTCCCAGCAGAGAGTCTCGCTATGCTCTTCATCCACAACAAATCCGCCGTACTCCGCGCCTTCGGCGAAGTGCCGCGCTCGCCGCAGTCGCGTCAGTGAGCCTGCTTGCGGCCGGCCTGGTCACCACCTCGACCCCAGCCGTTGCTGATAGCAACTACACCGCGGGCAAGCCTGCTGACGCCGTACAGCAAGGGCTGGATCGGCTCGTCAAGGACGACAGGTTCCCGGGCGCGCTGGCCGCAGTACGGGATCGTGACGGCCGGACCCACAACTACACCGCCGGTGTCGCGGACCTGAAGACCAGGAAGAAGGTGCCGGTCGACGGGCAGGTCAGGATCGCCAGCAATACCAAGACTTTCGTCGCCACCGTGGTGCTGCAACTGGTCGGTGAGGGCAAGGTCGAGCTGGACCAGCCGATCGAGAAGTACCTGCCGGGCGTTGTCCGCGGCAACGGCATCGACGGCCACAACATCACCGTCCGCCAGTTGCTGCAGCACACCAGCGGGCTGCCCGACTACGACCAGGACGTCGCGACTGACTACCTGGCCAATCAGCACACGTACTTCGAGCCGCGGCAGCTCCTCGACATGGCGCTGGCCCACGGGGCGGAGTCTGCTCCCGGCATACAGTGGAGCTACAGCAACACCAACTACATCATCGCCGGTCTCCTGGTGCAGAAGGTGACCGGACGCCCGCTCGGCGAGGAGATCACTCGGCGGGTGATCAACCGGATCGGCCTGCGACACACCTACTGGCCGGCTACCGGCGACCAGACGATCCGCGAGCGTCATCCTCAGGGCTACTGGATGACCGAGCCAGGCAAGCCGCTGGTCGATGTGACGGAGCAGGAACCGTCGATGGCGTGGGCTGCTGGAGCGTTGATCTCGACTCCGAGTGACCTGAACAGGTTCTTCGGCGCGCTGATCGGCGGCAAGCTCCTGAAGCCGGCGCAGCTCGCGCAGATGCTGACCACGGTCGATGCCCCCGACGCCGGGCCGCGGGGAGGCTCGCAGTACGGGCTAGGCATCCAGACCTTCAAGCTGAGCTGCGGCGGCTTCGCCTGGAGCCACGGCGGCGACGCCCCCGGCTACGAAACCCGCAACGCCATCACCACCGACGGCCGCCAGGCAACCGTCGCAGTCACCACGCTCCCGACCACTCTCCCCATGGCCACCCACGTCGAGGACCTCGTCGACACCGCCCTCTGCCACTGACCCACCTGGCAGGAGAGGTTGACCCACCCCGCCGGCCAACCCGCCTTCGAACAGGCAACTGTGGCCGTGAACAAGTCATTACTTGTTCACGGCCACAGTTTGTTGCTCAGAACGCGGGTGGGGTCAGGGGCGGGGGGCGGCGAGGAGGGGGCGGGTGCCGGTGAGGACGGAGGCGTAGAGCTCGCGGACTCGGGCGGCTTCGGGGTCGGTCATCACGGCGGGCTCGGGCTTGCTGACGGCGGCTTCCCAGGTGGGTGGGGTGGTTGCGCCAGAGATGGCCCACGCTGCCTGGCGAGCAGCGCCGAGCGCTACGTACTCGGCCGGCTCGGGAAGGACCACTGGAGCACCGAGGAGAGCAGGAGCAAGCGCCTGTACTGCGCGGGAACGGGCGGCTCCACCCAGCAACAGCACCCGCTCAACGGGCAGACCCTGGACTCGCAGGGCGTCGACGGCGTCGGCCAGGCCGCAGAGCATGCCTTCGACGGCGGCGCGGGCCATCGTCGCCGGGTCCGCGGTCTTCCGGGTCAGGCCGTAGATCAGCCCGGTGGAGTGCGGCAGGTCCGGGGTCCGCTCGCCATCCAGGTAGGGCAGCATCACGAGACCGCCACTGCCGGATGACGACAGCGCCGCCTCGTCCAGAGCAGCCAGGTCCAGGCCGAGCAGCGCGGCCGTTGCGGAAAGAACCCGGGCCGCATTCAAGGTGCAGACGAGCGGCAGATAGCCACCGGTCGCATCGGCAAAACCGGCGACGAAGCCACTCGGGTCCGCTGTCGGCGAGGTGCTGGTTGCGAACGCAGTACCGGAGGTTCCCAACGAGACGGCGACGTCACCAGGCTGCAGGTCCAACCCAAGCGCGGCGGCCATGTTGTCGCCGGTGCCGGCTGCCAGAGCCGCGCCGGAAGCTGTGTGGCCGACAACCTCAGCAGGACCGGCGACTCGTGGCAATGACAGCGATCGGCCGAAAGCCAACGAAACCAGATCCGGCCGGTAGGAGTTGGTGATCGGGGACCACCAGCCGGTGCCGGAGACGTCGCCGCGGTCGGTCGTCAGGTCGGCGATGCCAGAACGATCGGCAGCGAGCTTGTGAGTCAGCCAGTCGTGCGGCAGCACCACCGCTTCGGCCCGAGCTGCCGCGTCGGGTGCCGCCGAACGGACCCAGCGCAGCTTCGTGACCGTGAACGAAGGCACCGGCACAGACCCGACAGCCGCGGCCCAAGCCTCCGGACCACCGAGTTCCGAGACCAGCTCGACGGTCGCGTCGGCCGACGAAGTGTCGTTCCACAGCACCGCCGGGTGGACAACCTCGCCGTCGCCGGAAAGCAGCACCATCCCGTGCTGCTGCCCACCGACCGAGATCGCCGAGACCCCGTCGAGCAGCCCGTCCGAGGCGATCTCCCAGGCCCGGAACCACTCCGCGGGATCGACCTGCGTCGCGTCGGGATGCGGTGCCCGTCCTTCGCGCAGCACCTCCCCGGTCGCCGCGTCGCACACCACGACCTTGGTCGCCTGGGTGGAACAGTCCACACCGGCGACCAACGATGGTTCAGTCATCTACTCAGGTCCTCTCGAGGGCGGCGAGCTGCCGCAGTACTTCGCGGGCAAGGTCGGTCGTGGTCACCAGGGTGCTGACCAGGCCGGCCCGCACCGCGGCGATCACCGCCGGAGCGCGGTGCGCGCCGGCGGCCAGCGCTACCCGTTCGGCCGGCCGGCGCAACTGGTCCATCGACACCGCGATGATCATCTGCTCCAACGGTGACTCGACCAGTCTGCCGTCCTCGGCCAGCAGATGCCCGCTGACCTCCGCGATTGCGCCGCCGGCCAGCCCCTCGTCCCGAAGCTCCTCCGAGACCGCGTCCCACACCGTGGAACACCCGGCCCGCCACGCCCCGATCGCAACCACCGAGATGTCCAGCCCGTCGGCCAGCGCCAACGTGTCCGCGATCCCGGGCTGCCGGCGCAGCGCAGCCACCGCCGCGATGTCGTCGACAACAAGAGGAGCGTGTACTGCGTGCGCGGTCCCGCCGGCCAGAGCCGCCGCACGGCGCGCCAGATCCATCGTGCTCCCGCCACCGGCCGGCGAGTGCAGCGAACCGGCCATCTGGATGACGGTGCACGCGGGCAACGCGTCGAAATGATCGACCATCGCGTCGACCGCCCGGCTCCAGGTCAGCCCGAGCAGATCACCGTCGTGAACCAGCGGCGCCACGGTCCGCGCCGCCGCCTCCGCCACCTGATCGCGAATCTGCTCCGGCGATCCCGAGGTGTGCGTGACCACGCAGCGCGGCACCCCGAGCGCCGAGGCCAGCTCATCGGCCAGGGCCCGGTCGATCGGGCTCGGGCTCTTGATCTGGATCTGCACGATCCCGCGGGCCCGGGCGTCCTCGAGCAGCCGGGCGATCTTGAACCGGCTCAGGTTCAGGTCCTTGGCGATGTCCACCTTGGACGCGTTGTCCAGGTAGTAGCGACGGGCGACGTCCGCCAGCAGCTCGTCGTCCTCGTCTCCCTCGCCGAGCACCTGTCCCCGCGTGTTCACCGTCACCCTGCCCCCAATCCGTCTCCGTGCGGCACCGTAACCGGTTCAGGGGTTCGCCGCGACCGGTAGCCCATTTCTGTCAAACAACCGTCATCCGGCCAGCTCTTCGAGGGTCGCTCGCGCCCCCCGCTCGTGCAGCGACGCCAGCGACGCCGTGTACGCCCGGACGAACCGCTCGTCGTCGACGAGGTCACCGAACAGGTCCCGGTCGGACACGAAGAGCAGCGGCTCGTCCCGGTTGTGCTGCGCCCGCTCGACCAGTTTGTCGCGCAGCCGGTCGACCACCTCGATCGGCTCACCCTGCTCGTCGGTGCCCTCGGCGTACCGGGCCCAGGCTGCCACCACGAGAGCCGATCGTGTGATCTCCCGCCCAGCCGCGAGTTGCTCGCGGATGACCGGCACCAGCCACTTCGGGATCCGGTCGGACGACTCCGCGCAGAGCCGCGCCAAGGTGTCCCGGACCTCCGGGTTGGCGAACCGCTCGATCAGCTCCCGCTGGTACCCGCCGAGGTCGACACCCGGCACCGGCGGCAACGTCGGCGCACCCTCGTGCTCCATGTAGCCGAGCAGGAAGTCGACGAACAGCTTGTCCTGGCAGACCTCATGCGCATAGCGGTAGCCGGCCAGATACCCCAGATAGCAGAGCGCCTGGTGGCTCGCGTTCAGCAACCGCAGCTTCATCAGCTCGTAGGGCTCGACATCCTCCACCAACTGCACGCCGACGTCGTCGTACGGCGGCCGCTCGCCCCCGAAGTCGTCCTCGAGCACCCACTGGGTGAACGGCTCGCAGACCACCGGCCACCCGTCCTCGATCCCGAACTTCTCCGCCAGCGCCGCCCGGTCCGCGTCGGTGGTGACCGGCGTGATCCGGTCCACCATCGAGTTCGGGAAGCGCACCTCGCGCTCGATCCAGTCCGCCAGCTCCGGGTCCTTCAACCGGGCGAAGGCGGTCAGCATCTTGCGGGCGACATGCCCGTTGCCCGGGATGTTGTCGCACGACATCACCGTGAACGGCGCGGTTCCCTCGGTACGCCGGCGCGCGAGCGCCTCGATCACGAACCCGAACACCGAGCCGGGGGTGGCCCCGGGCTGCAGATCGGCGGTGAGCCCGGGATCGGAGGCATCGAGCTCCCCGGTCACCTGGTTCACGTGGTACCCGCCCTCGGTGATCGTCAGCGACACGATGCGCGTCGCCGGATCGGCCATCCGGTCAAGCACCGCCGACGGGTCGTCGGGCGCGAACAGGTAGTCCACGATCGACCCGATCACCCGTGGCTCCAGCGTGCCGTCGGGGTACTTCACCACCAGCGTGTAGAGCCCGTCCTGCGCCGCCATCACGTCGGCCATCCGGCGGTCCTGCGGCAGCACACCGATCCCGCAGATCCCCCAGTCGAGCGCCTTGCCGTCGTTCATCAGGCGATCGAGGTACATCGCCTGATGGGCCCGATGGAACCCGCCGACCCCGAAGTGCACGATGCCTGCACGGACCGCAGTACGGTCGTACTGCGGTACGCCGACCTCGTTGCCGAAGGCCCCTAGTGTCACGGTTCCCAGCTGAGTCACTTGACCGCCCCGAGCGACAGGCCCTGGACGAGCTTGTCCTGGGCAGCGAATCCCGCGATCAGCACCGGCAGCGACACCACCAGCGAGGCGGCGCAGACCTTCGCCAGGAACAGGCCCTGGCTGGTGACGAACCCGGTCAGGAAGACCGGCGCGGTCTGTGCCACGGTACCGGTCAGCACCCGGGCGAAGAGCAGTTCGTTCCAGCTGAAGATGAAGCAGATCAGCGCCGCCGACGCGATCCCCGGCGTGACCACCGGCGCGACCACCGAGCGCAGCGTCCTGATCAAGCCGGCGCCGTCGACCGAGGCCGCCTCGAGGATCTCCACCGGTACTTCGGCCAGGAAGCTGCGCAGCATCCAGACCGCGATCGGCAGGTTCATCGAGGTGTACAGCACGATCAGCAGCCAGATGTTGTCCAGCAGCCCGGCGAACTGCGCGAACAGGTAGATCGGCAGCAGGCCGGCCACCACCGGCAGCATCTTGGTGGAGAGGAAGAAGAACATCACGTCCGTCCACTTCTTCACCGGCTTGATGGACAGCGCGTACGCCGCCGGGAAGGCGAGCAGGATCACCAGCACGGTGGACAGGATGCTCGCGGTCAGCGAGTTCGCGATCGACGGCCAGGGACCGGAGTCGAAGAACGACCGGAACCCGTCCAGGGTCAGCGGCGCGGCGATGTCCGGCGGGTTCTTCGCCGCGTCCGTCTCGGCGTGGAACGAGGTCAGCACCATCCACAGCACCGGCAGTACGAACAACAACCCGACGACCCACGCCAGCCCGCTCAACGCCCAGCCGCCACCGCGATTCTTCTTCCCGGTGACCATCGTGACCTGCCCGCTCATCGCCCCTCCTCCTTGAACAGTGTGGACACCGAACGCAGGGCGAAGGTCGCGATGACGATCGTGCCGATCACCACGATCACGCCGGCGGCCGAGGCCCGGCCGTAGTCGTGAGCGGTGTAGAAGGTCTGGTAGATCGTGTACGGCAGGTTCGCCGTACCGAGGCCGCCCGAGGTGATCGTGAAGACGGCGTCGAAGTTCTGCACGACGTAGATCGAGCCGAGCAGCGCGCTCAGTTCGAGGTACTGGCGCAGGTGCGGCAGCGTCATGTAGCGGAAGATGTCCCACTTGCTGGCGCCGTCGATGCCGGCCGCCTCGATCACGTCGAGCGGGCGGCTCTGCAGCCCGGCCAGCAGGATCAGCATCATGAACGGCGTCCACTGCCAGACCAGCGCGAAGATCACCGCCCACAGCGGCTGGTTGCTGATCCAGTCCGGCTGCGGCGCGTTGTCCCCGAAGATCCCCTTCAGCAACCCGTTGAACAGCCCGTACTCCGGGTTGTAGAGCGCGTGCTTCCACAGCAGAGCCGCAGCCACCGGCACCACCAGGAACGGCGTGATCATCATCGTCCGGACCACGCCGCGACCGCGGAACCTGCGGTCCAGCAGCAACGCGATGCACAGGCCGAGCACCAGACTGATCAACACGACGCCTGCGGTGAGCAGAATCGTCACCCAGATCGCGTGCCGGGTGTTCACATCGGTGAGCACACTGCGGAAGTTGTCGATCCCGGCGAACCCGCGCTCGTCGGGGTAGTAGGCGTTCCAGTTCATGAACGACGTGATGATCGTGACCACGAACGGCAGCTGGGTGACGATGATCATGAAGACCAGCGCGGGCATCAACGGCGCCCGCCGGGCCCAGTCACCGGTACTCCGGAGCAGCCGGCTGGGCGAGTTCGGCGGCACCGCCGCGTGCCGGCCCGGGCGAACCTCGGTATCCACACTCATGACGGTTCCCTCACTTCGCTTCTCGAGAGCGGTACCGCTCCGCCACGTCGTCCGCGAGTGTCTGCCCGCGTTTCAGGGCCTTGTCGACGCTCATCCGGCCGGCGATCGCCGAGCTGACGTCCTGGCTGACCTGGGTACCGAGATCCGGGAACTCCGGGATGTCGATGAACTGGATCCCGATCGCCGGCCGCTTCTGCACGCCGGGGTTGGCCGGGTCGGCCGTCTCGATCGCCTGCTTGGTCGGCTGCGCGAACGCGGCCGCCTCCTTCAGGTACTCCGCGTTCTCGTACGTCGAGGCGCGCTTGCCGGCCGGGACACGGGACCAGCCGAGCTGCTGACCGACGAGTTCCTCGTACTGCTTGCTGGAGGCCCAGGAGATGAACTTCCAGGCGTTGTCCTTGCGCTTGCTGGCTTCCTGGATCGCCCAGGACCAGGTGTAGAGCCAGCCGGAGCTATCGGTCTTGACCACCGGCGCCGGGGCGTAGCCGATCTTGCCCTTGACCGGCGAGTTCGGGGCCTCCAGCGAACCGGCCGCCGAGGTCGCGTCGTACCACATCGCCACGTTGCCCTGGACGAGGTTGTTCAGGCATTCGGTGAAGCCGGCCTGCGGTGCGCCGAGCTCGCCGTGCGCGCGGACCAGGTCGACGTAGAACTTGGTCGCCTCGGTGAACTCCGGCGCGTTCACCTGGGCCTGCCACTGGTCGTTGAACCAGGTGCCGCCGAAGGTGTTCACCACGGTGGTCAGCGGCGCGAACAGCTGGCCCCATCCGGGCTGGCCGCGCAGGCAGATGCCGCGCATCCCGGGCTGGGCGTTGTCCACCTTGGCCGCGATGTCGGCGACCTGCTGCCAGGTCGGCTTGGCCGGCATCTCGATGCCCTTGGCCGCCAGCACGTCCTTGCGGTACATCAGGAACGACGACTCGCCGTAGAACGGTTCGCCGTAGATCTTCCCGTCGGCGCCGCTGAGCGAGGTGGTCATCGGCTTCAGCACGTCGTCCTGGTTGAAGGACGGGTCCTTGGCGATGTAGTCCGACAGCGGCGCGATCCACTTGCTGGTCGCGTAGATCGGGATCTCGAAGTTGCTCAGCGACGCCACGTCGTACTGGCCGGCCTGGCTGGAGAACTCCTGGCTGATCTTGTCCCGGACGTCGTTCTCCGGGAGCACCGTGTAGTTGACCTTGATCCCGGTCTGCTTGGTGAAGTTGTCCGCGGTGAGCTTCTGCAGATCCACCATCTGCGGGTTGTTCACCATCAGCACGGTGATGCTGTCGGCACCGCCGCCACCACCTCCGCCGCCACCCCAGCCCGCGCAGCCACCCACTGAACTCACCAGGAGCAGTGCGACGGCCACACCCCCGAACCGCTTCCGCTGTGCCACCACGAGTTGCTCCTTCGCCGTCGACGGCCGCTGCCGAGCTCGCTCATATGAGCACCCCGTTGCTCAGAGTCGAGTGAACCGTCACACAGACGACATGTCAAGACCTCGCCCACCATAAGAGCGCAACAATGCTCAATTGAGCATCAGACAGTTCGCGTACTACGCCCGCCCACCGCGTCAGGCGCAGGTCTATCGCGTCAGCACAGCCGAGTCGCCGCTCGCCTTTCGCCTCTCGCCTGGTGCCCTCTCGCCTCGCGCGTCAGGTCGCGTTTCAGCGTCAAGCAGCCAGCTACTACCTGCTCGCCAGCAGGCGCCCGCAGGTTTCGCGTCCGACTTCTCTACGCCTTCGAGCCAGGTGCTGGCTGAACTGAGCTCAGGCGTTGGCGGTCGCGCGTAGATCCGCTATGCGGCGGCGGGTGGCTTTCGGGCCGAGGGGTTCGCAGCCGGCGTCGAGGCAGCGGCGTACTACGCGGGGGTCGTCGCGGAGCAGCAGAATTCCGCGGCGTAGCAGGGTGAAGGGGGGTTTGCGGTGCTCGCGGAGATCTCGCTGGAAGCGGCGCGTGAACGTCACCAGGCGGTGGTGCCGGACGCAGATCGCGGCCGCGAGCAACCCACGATCCCGCAGTGCGCCGACAATCTGGTCCGCGAAGATGCCTTCGGCAATGATCAGCGGAGAACCATCGGTGGAGAACTGCCGATGCCCGACTGTCCCGTCCGCGGAGATGTCGTAGATCGGAAGGTCGGCGGTCCCCGTAGTACAGAGTGTCTCGAGGGCGGCGACGGCGCGGTCGGCGTCCCAGGAGCCCGGGTGGTCCCAGTCGACGATGCCGAGCGGCGAGCGCGGCATCGCCTCGTCGTCGCCGTCGCGGTAGAAGTCGTCGAGCCGGACCACCGGCAGCCCGGTCAGTTCCGCCAGATGAGACTTCCCGGTCCCGGACGGTCCGGCCAGCAACACCACTCGCGCACTCACCCGCAGCATTCTCCGCCATCGCCGGGCCGGATGCCTAAAGCTGCAGAACCGGCCAGTGCAGTAACGCGCGGCCTACTGGGAGCGATACCTGGGTGGCTTGCGGGATGAGCTGCGTTGCTTCGGGGATGAGGAGGTGGGCGGATGAGGCTGACGGTCGGTGGTGTCTTCGTATACGCCGGGACCTCGCTGCTGCTGGTCGTCCAGGCGGTGCGGCTGGTGTTGATGGATGAGCCGTGGGCTGAGGGAGTCTCCGTGGCGCCGGTCAGCTTGGTTGTGATGACCGCCGCTGCGGCGCTGTTGTTCGGGGCGGGTGCGGTCACCCGGTGGCCGTTGATCGCCGATGACGGGCCGTGGATCAGCACGATGGGGTGGGCTGTTCTGATCGCCCTGACCGCCATCGCGTTCGCGATCTCGGCGTTGCTGCCACCGGCCGCGGGCGATGCGAGCTGGGTGGCGCTGCCGGCGGTGTTCGTGCCGTTTTGGGTGCGGAGGTTGGAGGAGTCCTACCGCGAGGGTGTCGACGAGGCTCGCCGGACAAAGTAAGTCTCGTCGCGTGCCGGCTAGCAGGTAGGAACTGGTTGCTTCGCCACTCGAAACGCCTGCTGATCCGCAACCAGGCGGGAGGCGACCATGCTGTGCTGACGCGATAGGTACGCGAACGGCTCCCTGCTTCTTGTCACAGGGCGGTGACTCCGGGCAAATTCGCCTGGTGTTCACCTTGGTCTGGTGCCATCGAGGCGGTAGTCCCCTGATATACGGAGGAATCGTGAGGCGTGCTGCCCCCGGCGTCGCCGTAGTTCTGAGTGCCCTGGTCGGGTTGAGCGCGGCCGGCTGCGGCAACAGCGCCGGTGCCGCGACGACTAGTGGACCCGCTGCGGATGCTGCTGCCCCGGCTCCATCCGCGCCGGCTGCGGCCAAGTCCGCCAGCGGCCTCGCCGGGCTGGTCGTCGCACCGGCCGGGTATGTGACCGGGGACACAGCGGATCCCAACGAGCTGAGCGGTCCGTTCAGCCGGGAGTCCTACCTGAGCACGCTGTCGTCCTCGCCGGCCGAGGACCGGGCGTTGTTGCTGAACGCCCATTTCGCCGAGGGCTACCAGGCGTCCCGGACCAGCGCCGACCGGAAGAAGCGCTACACCGTGCAGATCTTCCGGGTTGGCTCGACGAAGCAGGCAGGCGTTCTGCAGCAGGGTTTCTGGGCCCAGGAGACGCACGGCACCGCGTTCGCCGTACCGGGTGTGCCGGAGGCGCTGACCGACGCCCGAGTGGTCGTGTCGGCATCGGTCGGGCGGTCCGAGGCGGTCGCCGAGTCGAGCTTCGTGGTCGGCAGCTTGGTCACCGAGATCAGCGTGACCGAGTCCGGCGATGTCACCGCCGATCTCAAGCCCGATACGGCTCTCGTCGCCGCGATCACCAAGCAGCAGAAGCAATCCCTGAGCCGCAAGTCCAGCTGAGGGTAGCGTCCGCGCTACCAGCGAGCGGGCTCCCAAGCACTCCTCCGGCGACGCACCGGGCCCTACCGTCGGAGCCGTGAATCAAACCCGACCCGTTCGCCTCGGCGCCTATGCCTGGCTGATCGCCACCGCGCAGTTCTTCGTCGTGATGGTCGTTGTCCAGCTCGGCTGGGCTACCCCGTACAGCTGGGCCGCCAACAACATCAGCGATCTCGGCAACGTGCACTGCGGCGACTTCGGCGGGCGGTACATCTGCTCACCGCGACACGGTCTGATGAACTTCTCGTTCGTCCTCGGCGGCCTGTTGTTCGTCGTCGGCATCCTGCTCACCAACGCCGCCTGGCCGAAGACCGCCGGCTCGTTCCTGATCCGCTTGTTGCTGATAGCAACGGCAGGCGGCTGGGCCGTGGCCGGCCTCTATCCCGCGGACGTCAACGAGGACGCGCATGTGGTCTTCGGCGCGTTCGTGATCTTCGTCTTCGGGAACCTCGCCCTGCTGCTCTGCGGGTTGCTCCGCACCGGCCCGATCAGCCACACCCGCCGGTACGCCGTGGCTTTCGGCGTACTCGGCCTGGCGGCGATGGTCCTCCACTTCGGCCACCACGGGCTGGGACTCGGCGCCGGCGGGATGGAACGAGTCACCGCCTTCGGAGTCCCGGTCTGGCTAGCCCTGACCGGGACCCACCTGCTGCGGCGTCAGGCTGTGATGCGGTCGATCACCAGCGGCGTGGCTTCATAAGAAGCGCCGTCAGAGATCTGTACTGCGTCGGTCAGCGACTCGAGGGCGCGCTCGAAACGTGCCGCGTCGTCGGCATGGAGAGTCAGCAGCGGCTGCCCTTCGGTGACCGAGTCGCCTGGTTTTGCGTGCATCTCGACACCGGCGACCGCGGAGACCGGGTCTTCCTTCCGCGCCCGCCCCGCACCGAGACGCCAGGCGGCGACTCCGACAGCGAGGGCGTCGAGACCAGTCAGTACGCCGGTCGACGAAGCCTTCACGACATGCTGTTCCGGCGCCACCGGGAGCTCGGCCGAAGGGTCGCCGCCCTGGGCGGAGATCATCCGGTTCCACGCGTCCATCGCCGTACCGTCCCGCAGCTTCTCGGCCGGGTCGACATCCGTCACGCCCGCGGCGGCGAGCATCTCGACAGCGAGGGCGACGGTCAGCTCGACCACATCGGCGGGCCCGCCACCGGCCAGCACCTCGACGGATTCCCTGACCTCCAAGGCGTTTCCGGCCGTCAACCCGAGCGGGGTCGACATGTCGGTCAGCAGCGCGACCGTCTTCACGCCGGCATCGGTGCCGAGAGCAACCATCGTCTCGGCCAGCTCGCGGGCGTTCGCGACGTCCTTCATGAAGGCGCCGGAGCCGACCTTGACGTCGAGCACCAGCGCGCCGGTTCCCTCGGCGATCTTCTTGCTCATGATCGAGCTGGCGATCAGCGGGATCGCCTCGACCGTACCGGTCACGTCGCGGAGCGCGTACAGCTTCTTGTCCGCCGGGGCGAGGCCGTCACCCGCCGCGCAGATCACCGCGCCGACGTCCTCGAGCTGGTTCATCATCTCGTCGTTCGACAGCGCCGCGCGCCAGCCGGGGATCGACTCCAGCTTGTCCAGCGTGCCGCCGGTGTGGCCGAGGCCGCGCCCGGACAGCTGCGGTACTGCGACTCCGCACGCGGCGACCAAGGGCGCCAGCGGCAGGGTGATCTTGTCGCCGACGCCGCCGGTGGAGTGCTTGTCCGCGGTCGGCCGGGACAGCTTGGCGAAATCCATCCGCTCGCCGCTGGCGATCATCGCGGCGGTCCAGCGGGCGATCTCGCGGCGGTTCATGCCGTTCAGGAGGATCGCCATCGCCAGCGACGACATCTGCTCGTCGGCGACGTCGCCCTTGGTGTAGGCGTCGATCACCCAGTCGATCTGCCCGTCGCTCAGCTCACCTTTGTCCCGCTTGGTCCGGATCACATCGACGGCGTCGAAGCCAGCCACGCTTATTCCCCCATTCGTTCAGGCCCGAACGCGTCGGGCAGTAGTTCGCTCATCGGCCGGCTGCCACTCGCGGTCTCGACCTGCAGATCAGGCCCGCCATGCTCGTGCAGCAACTGGCGGCACCGCCCACACGGAGTCAGCAGCTCGCCATTGTGATCAACGCAGGTGAACGCAACCAGCCGCCCGCCGCCGGTCCGATGCAGCTCGGACACCAACCCACACTCGGCACACAGCGTCAGCCCGTACGACGCGTTCTCCACGTTGCACCCGGCAACAATCCGCCCGTCGTCCACCACCGCCGCAGCCCCCACCGGGAACCCGGAGTACGGCGCGTAGGCCCGCTCCATCGCCTCACAGCAACCGCCGCAGCGTCGCCATCCACCACACCACCGCGTTTCCCCGCCCTCCGGGCGGGGAAACGCGGGAAGCAAGGGAAGGCGCAGCGGTCGAAGGCGAGGCGCCGGGTGCCGGGCCGGGCCCCTCGCTGCCCGCAGGCTGGGTGCCGGGAGTGCCGGCCAGTCCATTCGGTGACGTAGGGCTCACCGTCCGCCTTGGGGGCTCTCACCCTGCCGACCAGGCCTGCGACGGCGATGATGGTGGCCAGGTAAGGGGCCATCAGCAACAGTTCGCCGGGGATCGGGGTCTGGATGATCTGGAGCTGGGACTGGAGCTGGGTGGCGAAGCCGAAGAAGAGGGCTGCGACCATCGCGCCGATCGGGTGCCAGCGGCCCATGATCAGCGCAGCCAGCGCGATGAAGCCGTTGCCGGCGGTCATCTCCTTGTTGAACGAACCGGCGTACCCGACGGTGAAGAACGAGCCACCGAGACCCGCGAGGATCCCGGCCGCCAGCACCGCGGAGTACCGGACCCGCTTGACCTTGATGCCGACCGTGTCGGCCGCCTTCGGGTGCTCACCGACGGCGCGGACTCGCAGACCCCAGCGCGTCTGGAAGAGCACGAAGGTCACCACGGCGACCGCGATGTAGGTGAGGTAGACCAGCACGGTCTGGTTGAACAGGATCGGCCCGAAGAACGGGATGTCACCGAGCAGCGGGATCTTCACCGCGGAGAGCACGGTCGGCGTGTTCAGCTTCGCCGCGTCGTCCTGCAGGAACTGGTCGAACAGATACCCGGTGATGCCCGAGGCGAAGACCACCAGGACGACGCCCAGGACCACCTGGTTGACCAGGTACTTGATCGAGAAGACCGCCAGCAGCGAGGCCAGCAGCACACCGGTCACGGCTGCCGCGATCAGCGCCACCGCGTTGTTGTGCGTAGTACTGGACACCACAGCAGCGGTGAACGCGCCGACCAGGAACTGGCCTTCGATCGCGATGTTGATGACACCGGCGCGCTCACACATCACCCCGGCCAGCGCGCCCAGGATCAGCGGCGTCGCGAAGTTCAGCGTGCCCTGGAACTGGTTGGCCAGCGGGAAGGTCTTGCCTGCCGCGGCCCAGCACAGGAACGCGCCGATGAAGCAGATGCCCAGTACTGCGGCCAGCCAGCCGGAGTACCGCTGCGGGATCCGGCGGAGCACATAGCCTGCTGCGGCACCCAGACCGAGCAGGCCGAGCAGGATGGCGACCGGCTTGCGCCGGCAGGTGCAGCAGATTGTTCGTCAGATCGCCCGAGGTGAGCTGGAAGGTGGCCTTGCCGCCCTTGGTCCCGAGCGCCAGACCGAGGCCGATCAGCGCGAAGACCACCATCAGGCCGCCGACCCGCAGCCGGCGGGTCCGCTCGGCCGGGCCCTCGATCCCGGCCGGGGCCGCCACCTTGACGGTGTCGGCCGTCGTTGTCGACTCGCTCATCCGTTCCAGCCTTTCGCGAGGACGGCGCCGGCGCCGCGTTCCTTGGGCAGGAACCGGAAGACCGAGCGGACCAGGGCCGGTGCGGCCACGAACAGCACGATCACGGCCTGCAGCACGGTGGTCAGCGTCAGCGGGGTCTGGGTCTCCAGCTGCATCTGCAGGCCACCGGCGTTCAGGGCGCCGAAGAGCAGACCCGCCAGCACCGTGCCCAGCGGCGTACCGCGACCGAGCAGCGCGACCGTGATGGCGTCGAACCCGACCGTGGCCGCGACGCCGTCGGTGAGCGGCAGGTCGGTGCCGAGCACCTGCTGGGTGCCGGCCAGGCCCGCCAGGGCGCCGGCGACCAGCATCGCGACGAAGTAGGCCTTGCCGACGCTCATCCCCGCAGTACGGGAAGCGTCGGCGTTGGCGCCGACCGCGCGCAACTCGAAGCCGACCGTCGAACGGTTCAGCAGCCACCAGACGAAGACCGGCGGCCAGCAACGCGAGGATGAAGCCCGCGTGCAACCGCGTGCTGCCGAACTGCGGGTACTGCGCGTTGGCGTCCACGATCGGGCTGATCGGGTCCTCGCGGCCGGGCCGCTTGAAGGTCGTTGTGGTGAGCAACCACTGGAGCAGGTAGATCGCCACGTAGTTGAGCATGATCGTGACGATCACCTCGTGCGCGCCGGTGCGAGCCTTCAGCAGGCCGACCACGCCGCCCCAGATCGCGCCACCGACCAGGCCGGCGATGATCGCGACGATCAGGTGCAGCCCCGGCGGCAGGTGCCAGGCGAACCCGACCCAGGCGGCCAGGATCGCGCCCATGATCAGCTGCCCCTGGGCGCCGATGTTGAACAGGCCGGTCCGGAACGCGAGCGAGACCGCCAGGCCGCCGCAGATCAGCGGCGTCGCCTGGGTCAGCGACTCGGTGATCGGCGTGACGCCGCCGATCGCGCCGAGGGCGAGCGCCTTGTACGCCTCGCCGACCGCGGTGAAGGCGGCCGAGAAGGTGTCCATCGGCGCGGCGCCGAAGTACCCGGCGGCCGTCTGCACCTGGTCGTCGCCGATGATGATCAGGATCGCGCCGACGACCAGCGCCAGCACGATCGCGCTCAGCGAGACCAGGCCCTGGATCGCCCAGCTGGGCAGCCCGGACCGCTCCGGCTCCTTGGCCGGCACCGGCGCTGCCTGCTCCGGCTCGGTGGTTGTGTCAGTGCTCATCTAGATGGTTCCCAACGTGGTCGGGTTCTCGATCGCGACCTCGTGCGCCTCGGACTTCGGAGGCACCGGCCATCATCAGGCCGAGCTCGTCGCGGGGGTGTCGGACGGTACGACGCCGACCACCTTGCCGCGGTACATCACCGCGACCCGGTCGGACAGGGCGGCGATCTCGTCGAGTTCGGTGGAGACGATCAGCACCGCGGTGCCGTTGTCGCGCTCCTGCACGATCCGCTCGTGCAGGAACTCGATCGAGCCGACGTCCACGCCACGGGTCGGCTGCGAGGCCACCAGCAGCTTCAGCGGCCGGGACAGCTCCCGGGCCAGCACGACCTTCTGCTGGTTACCGCCGGACAGCGACGAGACCGGCTGGTCGATGCCCTGGGTGCGGATGTCGAACTCCTCGACCCGCTGCTCGGCGTTCTTCTCGATCTCGTCGGTGTGCAGCACCAGGCCGTCGCCGAACGGCTTGCGCCGGAACAGGTCGAGGACCAGGTTCTCGGCGACCGAGAAGGGGCCGACGAAGCCGTCGTGGCCGCGGTCCTCGGGGACGTACCCGATACCGGCGTCGAGCCGTTGCCGGGTGGACACCCCGGTCAGGTCCTTGCCGTCCAGCGAGATGCTGCCGGCCGCGATCGGGGTGAGCCCGAGCAGCGCCTCGGCGAGCTCGGTCTGGCCGTTGCCCTGGACCCCGGCCACGGCGAGGATCTCCCCGCTGCGGACCTCCAGGTCGACCCCGTCGACGGCGGTGAAGCCACGCTCGTCGATCACGGTCAGGCCCTTGATCTGCAGCACCGGGTCACCGGGCTGGGCCGGCTCCTTGTCCACCACCAGGTCGACCGCGCGGCCGACCATCATCTCGGCCAGCCCTTCCTCGGTCTGGCTCGGCTCGGCCTGGCCGACCACCTTGCCGCGCCGGATCACGGTGATCTTGTCCGCGATCGCCTTGACCTCTTTGAGCTTGTGCGTGATGAAGACGATCGAGGTGCCGTTCTCCTTCAGCCGCCGCATCACCGTGATCAGCTCGTCGATCTCGGCCGGGGTGAGCACCGCGGTCGGCTCGTCCAGGATCAGCACCTTGGCGTCGTTGGTGAGCGCCTTGATGATCTCCACCCGCTGCTGGACGCCGACCGGGATGTCCTCGACCAGCGCCTCGGGGTTCACCTCGAACCCGTACCGCTCGGACAGCTCGGTGACCAGTGCGTGCGCCTTCTTGCGGTCCAGGATGCCGCCGGGGAGGTGTTCTCCCGGCCGAGCATGATGTTCTCCGCGACGGTGAAGACCGGCACCAGCATGAAGTGCTGGTGCACCATCCCGATGCCGTGCTTGATCGCGTCGCTGGGCGAGGTGATCGCGACCTTCTCGCCGTCGATCACGATCTCGCCGGAGTCGGGCTGCAGCAGCCCGTAGAGCATGTTCATCAGGGTCGACTTGCCGGCCCCGTTCTCGCCGAGCAGGCAGTGGATCTCCCCCGGCTCGATGACCAGGTCGATGTGGTCGTTGGCGACCAGCGAGCCGAAGCTCTTGGTCAGCCCGGAGAGCTCGAGATGCATGCCGCGGCCTTCCTCTCAGACGGCGAGCCAGGAAGACGCCCGGGTGAGGGCTTCTTCCTGGCTCGCACCGTACTACGTGCTGATGTCCTGGATCAGGACGCTGCCGGCTGCGCCTTCGAGGCGATGGTGATCTTGCCGGAGATGATGTCGGCCTTGATCTGGTCCAGCTCGGTCTTCAGCTCGGCCGGGACCTTGCTGTCGAAGTCGTGGAACGGAGCCAGCGAGGTGCCGCCGTTCTCCAGCGTGCCGACGAACTGCTTGCTGTCGTACTTGTTGTCGACCACCGAGGTGACCGCGTCCTGGACGGCGACGTCCATGCCCTTGTTCACCGAGCTGATCAGCACCGAGCAGTACTCCGCGGCGCTCACGCAGCCGTCGGTGTCGACCCAGATCGCGTTGACCTTGCCGTTGCTCGCCTTGGCCGCCTGCAGACCGCCCAGACCGGACGGGCCGGCCACCGGGAAGATGATGTCGGCGCCCTGGGTGATCAGGTTCTGGCCGGTGTTCTGGCCCTTGGCCTTGTCCTCGAAGTCACCGGTGAACAGGCCGGTCTGCTTCGCGTCGTCCCAGCCGAGCACCTGGACGTTCTTGGACTTCTGCTTGTTGTAGTAGCGCACGCCCTCGGCGAAGCCGTCCATGTAGATCGTCACCGGCGGGATCTTGATGCCGCCGAAGGTGCCGACCTTGCCGGACTTGGTCATCGCGGCGGCCAGGTAACCACCCTGGAACGCGGCCTGCGCCGTGTTGAACAGCAGCGGCTTGACGTTCGCGATCGGCTTGGCCGGGGCCGAGTCGACGATCGCGAACTTGATGTCGGGGTTCGCGTTCGCGGCCTTGTCGGTGGCGTCCTCGAGCTTGAAGCCGACGGCAACGATCACCTTGCACTTGGCGTTGACCATCGCGGTCATGTTGGTCGGGTAGTCGTTGTCCGACTTCGACTCCGCCTTGACCTCGGTCAGGCCCTTGGCCTTGATCGCCGCCTGGAAGCCTTCGTACGACGTCTGGTTGAACGACTTGTCGTCGAACCCGCCCGAGTCGGAGACCATGCAGGCCTTGAAGTCCTTGTTGGCGCTGCCGCTGGACGCGTCGTCGGTCGGCTTGCTGCCACAAGCGGCGACAGCGAGCGTCAATGCGCTCACGATCGCCAGTCCCCGCACGTACTTCTTCACCGGAGGTCTCCTTCGTCGACCAAGAAATATCTGCCCCGGCACGCCTTCCCCAGCGTGCCGCATCCGCAGACTATAGGGGCCACGCCGGGCATCTATGAACGGCGCGAGAGCCTCGATACCGGAAAGTGACCGGCGCGAGAGGCATTGTGACGTAACTCCTCCGGCCCGGCTACCGTCCGCTGAGCCATTGTCACGCTGTGCACGGATCCACGGCTGAATCCGGCGGTTTGCTCACTGTCAGTTCACCTCACGGAGGGTGAGATCGGCCGGGCGTGGGCCTGATCAGTGCCGATCGGGTGACAGAATCGGCGGATGACGACTTCGGGGCAGCTGCTGGTTGCCGACTCGAAAGCCCGTGTCGAAGAGGTCCGCGACACCGCCTTGAGGCTCCGCCGCGACCTGCACGCGCACCCGGAGCTGGGCTGGAACGAAGTCCGTACGACGGAGACCCTGCGCCGGCAACTGACCGAGGCCGGTCTCTCCCCGCAGGTGCTGCCGACCGGGACCGGGCTGATCTGCGACATCGGCTCCGGCGACACCTGTGTCGCGCTGCGGGCCGACATCGACGCGCTGCCGGTGCCGGACGCCGTACCGGCTCCGCATCGGTCGACGGTCGAGGGTGTCGCGCATGCGTGCGGGCACGACGTCCACACCGCTGCGCTGCTCGGGGCCGGGCTGGTTCTCGCGGGGATGGCTCGGGACGGGGTGCTGGACCGGCGGGTGCGGCTGATCTTCCAGCCGGCCGAGGAGGTCATGCCGGGCGGCGCGCTCGGGGTCATCGCCGCCGGCGGGCTGGACGGCGTACGGCGTATTTACGGGTTGCACTGTGATCCGCGGCTGGACGTCGGCCAGGTCGGGCTGCGGGTCGGGGCGCTGACCGCTGCGGCTGACCGGATTCTGGTGCGGCTGACCGGGCCGGGTGGGCACACGTCTCGGCCGCATCTGACTGCTGATCTTGTCTACGCCCTGGCGACGCTGGTGACCGAGCTGCCGGCTGCGCTGTCGCGGCGGGTCGATCCGCGGGCGGGGATGTCGCTGGTCTGGGGGCGGATCACTTCGGGGTCGGCGGCGAACGCGATCCCGGCGCGAGGTGAGGCGGAGGGCACGCTGCGCTGCCTCGACGCGAACGCTTGGCGACTCGCCGAGGAGCTGATCCCGAGTCTCGCGGATCAGCTGGCCTCGGCCGTACGGCGTAGAGGTGGACACCGAGGTCACGCACGGCGTACCGCCGGTGATGAACGACGCGGGCGCGATCGACGTGTTCCGCGCCGCGGTCGAGCAGACCCTTGGCTCGGCCGGGCGTCACGTCCACGGACCAGAGCCTCGGCGGCGAAGACTTCGCGTGGTACCTCGAACACGTCCCCGGCGCCATGGCCCGGCTCGGCGTCCGCCCGGTCGGCACCGACACCGCGGCCGACCTCCACACCCCCGGCTTCAACCCCTCCGAAGACGCCATCTCACTGGGTACTTCGGTGTTGGTTGCCGCCGCACTCCTCGACTAGAAGGTGTCGGCCGGGACGTAGACGCCCCAGACTTCGCGGAGGGCGTTGCAGACCTCGCCTACGGTGGCGCGGGCTTTGAGGGCTTCCTTCATCGGGTAGAGGCAGTTGTCGGAGCCTCGGGCTGCTGCTTGGAGATCCGTTAAGGCCTTGTCGACGGCTGCCTGGTCTCGCTCGGCGCGGAGCTTCGCGAGGCGGGCGACCTGCTGGGCCTCGATCGCCGGGTCGACGCGGAGCGGCTCGTACGGCTCCTCCTCGGCGACCTTGTACTTGTTCAGGCCGACGACGACCCGCTCGGCCGAGTCGATCTCCTGCGCGATCCGGTACGCCGAACGCTCGATCTCCTGTTTCTGGAAGCCCTTCTCGATCGCGGCGACCGCCCCGCCGAACTCCTCGACCTGCTCCATCAGCTCCCGCGCGGCCGCCTCGACCTCATCGGTCAGCGACTCCACGACGTACGAGCCGGCGAACGGGTCGACGGTCGCGGTGATGTCCGTTTCGTACGCGAGCACCTGCTGGGTGCGGAGCGCGAGCCGGGCCGCCTTCTCGGTCGGCAGCGCGATCGCCTCGTCGTACGAGTTGGTGTGCAGGGACTGGGTGCCGCCGAGCACGGCCGCGAGACCCTGGATCGCGACCCGGACCAGGTTCACCTCGGGCTGCTGCGCGGTGAGCTGGACGCCGGCCGTCTGGGTGTGGAAGCGGAGCATCAGCGACTTCGGGTTCTTCGCGCCGAACTCGTCGCGCATGACTTGCGCCCAGATCCGCCGGGCCGCGCGGAACTTGGCGACCTCTTCCAGCAGCGTGGTCCGGGAGACGAAGAAGAAGGAGAGCCGGGGCGCGAAGGTGTCGACGTCGAGGCCGGCCGCGACCGCCGTACGGACGTATTCGATGCCGTCGGCAAGGGTGAAGGCGATCTCCTGCGCGGGCGTCGCTCCCGCCTCGGCCATGTGGTAGCCGGAGATCGAGATCGTGTTCCAGCGCGGCAGGTCGGTCTGGCAGTAGGCGAAGATGTCGCTGATCAGCCGGAGCGACTCCTTCGGCGGATAGATGTAGGTGCCGCGGGCGATGTACTCCTTGAGCACGTCGTTCTGGATCGTGCCGGTCAGCTTGTCGCCGCTGACGCCCTGCTCCTCGGCGACGAGTTGGTAGAGCAGCAACAGCACCGAACCCGGCGCGTTGATCGTCATCGAGGTGGAGACCTGGTCGAGCGGGATCCGGTCGAACAGGATCCGCATGTCGTCGATCGAGTCGATCGCCACCCCGACCTTGCCGACCTCGCCGGACGCGATCTCCGCGTCGGAGTCGTAGCCCATCTGGGTGGGCAGGTCGAACGCGACCGACAGGCCCATCGTGCCGGCGTCGATCAGCTGGTGGTACCGCTGGTTCGACTCGGCCGCGGTGCCGAACCCGGCGTACTGGCGCATCGTCCAGGGCCGCTCGGTGTACATGGTCGGGTAGACCCCGCGGGTGAACGGGTACTGGCCCGGCGTGCCCAACTTCTCGGCTGGGTCGAAATCCGCAAGCTTGTCGGGACCGTAGACAGGCTCGAAGTCCCACCCCGACTCGGTCTGGTGGCTCATCTGCCAACCGTAGGCCCGACCACCCTCCAACTGGTATCCCGCTTCGGGTGACATCCAGCACCCTGTGTGACCGGAGTCTCCCCGACCGCGAGCGCCCTGCGGCTTCCCGCAGGGCGCTCCCGAGGGCCCCTCTTTCCTTCCTTCCCTTGGCATTTAGAGGCTGCGGGCGGTGATGTTTCCGTGGGACGTGGTGGCCTTGATCTGCAGAGCGGCCGTGGCGCCTTCGGAGTTCTTCAGCGTGTTCTCGATCCGGCCGTAGGCGGTGCCGGCGTCGAGGGTGGCCGAGACGCCCGGGGCGGCCTCGATGGTGACGTTGCCGGACTGCGTCCGCAGTACGACGGAGCCGGTGGTCGCCTCCGCGACGTGGATGTCGCCCTTCTGGGTGCTGATCTCCGCCGGGCCGGTCAGCCGCCCGACGGTGATGTCACCGGCCTGCGCGGTCAGCCGGACGCTCGCGGCCTCGTCGAGCTTGACGGTGCCGCTCGCGCCGTCGAAGGTGACGTCGCCGAGCCGTCCGACGCCGCGGAACTCGGCGGCGGCCGCCTTCGCCTCGACGTTCGAGCCGGCCGGCAGCTGGACGGTCACCTCGATCGACCCGGACGCGCCGAAGATCTGGTGCTTCTCGCTCGGCGCGGTGATCCGCAGGACCCCGTCGGTGAACTCCACCGTGGTCTGCTCGGCGGCCTTCACGTCGCGGCCCTTGCCGGCGTTGGTGGGAACAACCTCGACGGCGGTGTCGGTCCGGTCGCTGGCGATGACCTGGATGCGGCCGGCGGGGAGGTCGACGACGGTGCTGATCGTGGTGGGGGTAGCGAAGTTCTGCATGATGTTCTCCTGGCTTTCGTTCTCGTTTCTGACATCGCAAACGCTACGTTGCGTTCGCGATCTCGGCAACACCATCGTTGCGTAGAAATGGCATTCTTCCAGGCCAGAGCACTGAAATCGTTGCAACGGTTCTGTTTTTAATGCAACAACCGCGATGGTTTCGTTGCATTGGATTGCGAGTGAACGCTATGCTCGCAGCCTCAGCGAAGGGAGCACGCGGTGCCAGGAGGCAGGCTCAACCAGCAGGAGCGTCAGCGGATCGCGCTGGGGCTGGCCGACGGGCTCGCGTACGCCGAGATCGCCCGCCGGCTCGACCGGCCGACCTCGACGATCACCCGCGAGGTGATGCGGAACGGCGGCCCGGCCTCCTACCGCGCCGACCTCGCCCATCGCGCCACCGAACATCGCGTACGCCGGCGCAAGGCCGCGACGCCCAGGGCGCAAGGCGCGCCACTGCAGGGTACGGGGCGCGACGACGAGGCCGTCCGCGCGTACCAAGAGGCCTTCACGACGCTGATGATGCAACAAGGCCTGCCGAAGATGATGGCGCGCGTACTGACCTGTCTCTTCATCGCCGACGCGGGCAGCGTCACCGCGGCCGAACTCACCCAGCACCTGCAGGTCAGCCCTGCCTCGGTCTCCAAGGCGATCACCTTCCTCGAAAGCCAGGGCCTGATCCGCCGGGAACGCGACGAACGCCGCCGCGAGCGCTACTTCGTCGATGACGACGTCTGGTACCAGTCCACGATCGCGAGCGCCCGCGGCACCGCCCAGCTCGCCGAGATCGCCCGCCAGGGCGTCGGCGTCCTCGGCCGCGACACCCCGGCCGCCGTACGCCTCGAAGGCATCGCCCGCTACAGCGACTTCATCAGCGAAGCCATCCTCCGAGCCGCCGAACAGGTCCGCGACGTCCTGCACACCAAACCGGAGTAGCGGTCAGGCGTCTCGGTTGAAGCTGAGAGAGGCCGGGGGAAGGTGGTCGGCCAGGTCGCAGGTGAGGTCGGTGAGGTGGTCGGCAAGGGGTTGGTCGGAGAGGCGGCCGTGGGCCATCAGGCTGACCTGGGCCAGGTAGGTGTCCTCGGTGACGTTGTCGTCGGCGGGGGTGAGGAACTCGGACTGGAAGATGACGCGGACCTTCAGTGAGCGGGGGTCGTCGCGCCACCAGGCGGTGAACTCGGGGGTGAGCAGGACCTTGGCGAAGTCGGGGCGTGGGGTGCCGACCGCGAAGGTCTGGTCGAAGATGTCGTCGCCGGTGAGGTACTCGTCGGTGAAGCGCGGGATCACCCGGGCCGGGGCGAGCACCTTCGGTACCACCATGCAGACCGGCCAGATCGTCGGGAAGTCGACCTTCACCACGACCGCCCACGCCTTCTCGCCCCACAGTTCGGAGAAGTGCTCGTAGCGTTCCACCGACCGGCCGCGATGCTCCAGCTTCTGCAGGAAGGCCACCGAGCCGGTCGGCGCCTCCCCCAACACCGGCACCGGAATCTCACTCACCCGGGGAGCAGTCTGCCCAGCAGCCACCGGCCACGAGGTATCGAAGACGAACGGCGGAATCAGTTCCAGTACTTCGAGCGCGAACCCGGCCAGCTCCCCGAGCTCGTTGGCCGCATCCACCTTGCCGTCGCGCCAGACCACCAGCATCGGGCCGTCGAGCCGGAACGAGTACGGCCGCGGATCGTCCAGCAGGAACGCCATCAGCCGCGGATTCACCACGTCATAAGCGAACTTCTTCTCCGCGCTCTCCACCCGGTACGCCGAGTTGAACCGCTCGCTCTCGAAGGAGATGTCCCCACCCCGGACGACGTCGGCCGCCGCGGTACGTCGTACGGACAGAGCCGGTACTGCGATCGGCAGCTCGACGATCACCGCCGCGCAGACCCCGCTCTTCAACCCGCTGGACCCGACCGACGAAGCCTGCGGGAGATCGGGCGCGTAGTACCAACTGAACTGGGCGATCAGCGCCGGACGGCCGGCCAGCGTGCCGGACAGCAGATCCTGTACGTCGTGACTGGTCCCCCGGTTGAACGGTTCGCCGGGGAACAGGTCGAGCAGCTCATCGGTGCCGGCCGTGTAGCGCCAGCCGTTCCGCGCGCCCCACCAGCTGATCCCGCGCTTGCGCTCGGCCCGTTCGGTCGCCTTCCCGCTCCAGATCCACAGGCCGACGGCGATCAGCACGATCAGCACGGCGACGATCCCCAGAGTTCGCATACCGCTAGCCAAGCACAGCCGGATGGTCACTCCCCGGCCATCCGGTAGCCCTGGATGCGTCGCCAGGGAATCGACACCCTGTCACGAGAGTGTCGCCGAGGGTTCATGCGGGAACGGGAACCTTCGATTGTGCGCATAGTGATGGTTGCCGAGTGTTTCCTGCCGCAGATCAATGGCGTGGCGAACACAGCTCGCCACGTCGCCGATCGGCTGCTCGCCCGCGGGCATCAGCTGTTGATCATAGCTGCCGGTCCCGGTCCGGACACCTACAACGGAGTCCGGGTACTACGGGCCCGCAGCTTCGGGATCCCTGGCTACAAAGAGATCCCGGTCGGTCTGCCCGATCCCGCGATCGAACGGGCGATGGCCGACTTCAAGCCCGATCTCGTGCATCTGGCGGCGCCGTTCGCGCTCGGTGCGTACGGACTGCGGAGCGCGCGGCGGCTCGGACTCCCCACGGTTGCGGTGTTCCAGACCGATCTGGCCGGGTTCGCGCGGCAGTACCCCTGGTTCGCCAAGGCCGATCGCGGTTGCTGGGCGTGGATCCGGCGGATCCACTCGCGCTGCGACCGCACGCTCGCGCCGTCGTCGCCCACGGTCGCGCAACTGGTCCAGGAAGGTGTCCCGCGGGTGTACCACTGGGGTCGCGGCGTGAACCTTGACCTGTTCGACCCCGCGCACCGCGACGACGCCTGGCGCCGGGAGATCTCGCCGGACGGCAAACCGATCGTCGGGTACGTCGGGCGCCTGGCCGCGGAGAAGAAGGTCAAGCGGCTCGCCGGAGTTGGCCGAGCTCGACTGCCACCTGGTGGTCGTCGGCGACGGCCCCGATCGCGCCTCACTGGAGGCAACGTTGCCGAACGCAACGTTCCTCGGGATGCGCCGCGGTACCGACCTCGCCTCGATCTTCGCCAGCTTGGACCTCTTCGTACACACCGGTGAACACGAGACCTTCTGCCAGACCATCCAGGAAGCACAGGCCTCCGGGGTCGCCGCGGTCGGACCGGCCGCCGGCGGACCGCTCGACCTGATCCGGCCCGGCGAGAACGGCCTGCTCTTCGAACCAGGCACACCGGGTTCGCTCCGCGAGGCCGTCAAAACCCTGCTGGACAACCCAGAAGCCCGTACTGCGATGGCTGCGGCCGGGCGTCGCCGCGTACAGACCAGGACCTGGCCGGCGGTGGTCGACGACCTGATCGACCGGCACTACGCCGAGGTCCTCGCCGAGGTTGCGGCCGTCCGGCGGGCCGCATGACCTTGCGCATCGCTCAGCTCGCGAACTTCGTCGGTCCGACCTCGGGTGGGATGCGGACCGCGATCGAGCATCTCGGGCAGGGGTACTGCGAGGCCGGCGCCGAACGGATCCTGATCACGCCCGGCGAGCGGGACAGCGTCACCGAGACCGAGGTCGGCACGATCGTCCGGATGAAGGCGCCGAAGGTCGGCGGCGGCTACCGGCTGATCACCGATCCCTGGAAGGTGATCGAGGCGCTGGAGCGCTTCGGGCCCACCACCGTGGAGATCTCGGACAAGTCGACTTTGTTGCCGGTGGCAAGGTGGGCCAGGAGGAACGGCATCGGTTCGGTGCTCTTCAGCCACGAACGCCTCGACGCGATGCTGTCGCTGCGCACCGGCCGCCAACTCGGCATCGCCGCTGGTGTCGGCGCGCTCTACAAACTGCTCAGCCGCACGTACGACGCGGTCGTGGTCACCTCCCGGTACGCGGCGGCCGAGTTCGACGAGGTCACCACCCCGCTGGTCCGGATCCCGCTCGGGGTCGACCTCGACACCTTCCACCCGTCGCTCGGCCACCCGCCGACGACGGGATCCTCAAGCTCGTCCACGCGGGCCGGTTGTCCCGCGAGAAGAGCCCGCACCTGGCGGTCGCCACCGCGGCCGAGCTGCACCGGCGCGGCGTACCGATGCGGCTCGACGTCTACGGATCAGGGCCGCACCTGGACGAGCTGCTCGCGATCGCGGGCAGTGCGCCGATCATCTTCCACGGGTACGTCGACGGCCGGGTCGACGCTCGCGCGGCATCTCGCCGAGGCGGACGTGGCGCTGTCCGTCTGCCCGGGCGAGACGTTCGGCCTCGCCGTACTGGAGGCGCTGGCCGCCGGTACGCCGGTGGTCACGGCGAACACGGGTGGGGCCAGGGAGCTGGTCGACGCGAGTTGCGGCCGGTGGGCTCCGGCGAAGGCCGAGTCGCTCGCGGACGCAGTACTGGAACTGGCACAGCAGCCAGGGCGTAGAGCCGCGGCCCGAAGCCGGGCCGAGCTCTACGACTGGGACTCCTGCGTACAACACATGCTCACCCTGCACACCCGACGCCTAGCGGTCAAGCTAGCTGCCTAACGCCCACTCCCCGCCTTTGCTTTCGTCTTTAGGTCAGGTGGTCGTAGTCGCCGCGGGCCCAGGCGGCGTGGCGGTCGGCGGAGCGGCGTACGACCGTGCGTGGCGTCGGCCGGGATCGACGCACCGAAGTTGCCGTACAGGCGGTCGTAGGCGAACACGTCGAGCGCCTTGGCGACCCGGTCGACGACCGCGCCGGACAGCGGGATCCGGTTCGGGTAGCTGCGCATGAAGCTGACCGAGGTCCGGTCCGGGTTGGCGAAGATCGTGTCGCCGGCCAGGATCACGCCCTTGCCCTCGGCACCTGCCGCCCAGTGCACGACCGCGCTGCCCGGGAAGTGCCCGCCCGGCTGGATCAGCGTCACGCCCGGCAGCAGGTCGAGCGTGACCCGACCAGGTCCGGATCACCGGGTCCTGCCGCGCGACCCACTCGGCGTCGGCCTCGGACACATAGACCGGTACGTCGCCGAGCCGGCTTGCTCCACTCCACCTGTACGCCGTACATGTGCGGGTGGCTCGCGATGATCGCCTTCACCTCGCCGAGCGCGCGCACCGCCTCGACGGCCGTCGTCGTCGAGGTAGCCGATCGGGTCCCAGAGCAGGTTGCCCTCGGCCGGTACGGACCAGCATCGACTGCTGGCCGATCCCGGCGCCCGGCTCGGAGGTGACGCCGTACAGGCCGGGCTCGACCTCCTTGACGTTCACCCGGTAGCCGGCCGCGGCCAGCTCCTCCAGCGTGGTCCAGTGCTGGCCGTCGGCCGGCACCCACTGCCGCTCGTCGGCGCAGATCGCGCAGACCTCGACCTGCTCGGAGTGCTCGACCGCGCAGGTCGCACAGATCCAGAAGCTCACCGTTCGTCCCCTCTCTCGTGGCTCTCCCGGCCAACACTAGGCCTGAAACAGTGCTCAAGAGCAGTTGACGGGTCAAACCAGTCACGCGGAATCACGCCGGTCCAGTGAGCCCGGTCACTGCCCGCGACACGCTGGGAGATCGATGTCACATGAGGACCGTCAGGAAAGGGTTCGGCACAGCGATAGCATCAGAAACGGCCTGGTTCCCTTCCGGGCCGAGCCGATCGCGGCCAAGTGCTGAGTCCCCGCCCCCTGAGTCGCGTGCCCCCGGCTCTGGTCTGTCGTCCGATCGGAGGATCGGTTTGCCCAGCAAACCAGCCGGCACGCTGTACCGCGGCCGCGAGGGCATGTGGTCGTGGGTCGCGCACCGGATCACCGGCGTCGGGATCTTCTTCTTCCTGCTGGTGCACGTGCTCGACACCGCGCTGGTCCGGGTCTCCCCGGAGGCCTACAACGAGGTGATCGGCACCTACAAGAACCCGATCGTCGGCCTGATGGAGGTCGGTCTGGTCGGGGCGATCCTGTTCCACGCCTTCAACGGCATCCGGCTGATCCTGGTGGACTTCTGGGCCAAGGGCCCGCGCAACCAGCGCAAGCTGATGATCGGCGTCGGCGTCGTCTGGGTCGTTCTGTTCGTGCCGTTCGTGATCCGGCACCTGATCGCACGTCTTCGGAGGCTGAGCGATGACATCCGAGATCGCCGCACCCGCGCTCCTCCAGCCGCGGCCCGCTCGCTCAAGGGCGGCGGCCGGAACCGCTCCGGCCAGACCAACTTCGAGCTGTACAGCTGGCTGTTCATGCGGCTGTCCGGCCTCGCGCTGGTCGTACTGGTGCTCGGCCACCTGTTCGTCAACCTGATGCTCGGCGGCGGCATCACCGCGCTCGACTTCGGCTTCGTGGCCGGCAAGTGGGCCAACCCGCTGTGGCAGGTCTGGGACCTGCTGATGCTGTGGCTGGCGATGCTGCACGGCACCAACGGGATGCGCACGATCATCAACGACTACGCCGAGAAGGACCAGACCAGGTTCTGGCTGAAGGCCCTGCTGATCACCGCCTCGATCGTGATCGTCGTGCTCGGCACCCTGGTCATCTTCACCTTCGACCCCTGCCTCGACCCCAGCAGCACGCTGTCGGTCTGCAAGTAAGGACAGCTTCGATATGCAGCGGCACCAGTACGACGTAGTCATCGTCGGCGCGGGCGGAGCGGGTATGCGCGCCGCCCTGGAGTCCAGCAAGCGGACCCGGACCGCGGTGCTCACCAAGCTCTACCCGACCCGGTCGCACACCGGCGCGGCCCAGGGCGGCATGTGCGCCGCGCTGGCCAACGTCGAGGAGGACAACTGGGAGTGGCACACCTTCGACACCGTCAAGGGTGGTGACTTCCTGGTCGACCAGGACGCCGCCGAGGTGATGTGCCGCGAGGCCGTCGACGCGGTGCTCGACCTGGAGAAGATGGGCCTGCCGTTCAACCGGACGGCCGAGGGCAAGATCGACCAGCGCTTCTTCGGCGGCCACACCCGCAACCACGGCGAGGCCGTCGTACGGCGGTCCTGCTTCGCGGCGGACCGTACCGGCCACATGATCCTGCAGACGCTGTACCAGCAGTGCATCAAGCAGAACGTCGAGTTCTTCAACGAGTTCTACGTGCTGGACCTGCTGATGGTCGCCGGCCGCGCGACCGGCGTCGTCGCCTACGAGCTGGCCACCGGCGAGCTGCACATCTTCAGCGCCAAGTCGATCGTGTTCGCCTCCGGCGGCTTCGGCAAGGTCTTCCGTACGACGTCCAACGCGCACACCCTGACCGGCGACGGCATGGGCATCGTGTGGCGCAAGGGCCTGCCGCTGGAGGACATGGAGTTCTTCCAGTTCCACCCGACCGGCCTCGCGGGCCTCGGCGTACTGCTGTCGGAGGCCGCCCGTGGTGAGGGCGGAATCCTGCGCAACAAGGACAACGAGCGCTTCATGGAGCGGTACGCGCCGACCGTGAAGGACCTCGCGCCGCGCGACATGGTCGCCCGGGCGATGGCCAACGAGGTACGCGAAGGCCGTGGCTGCGGCCCGGACGGCGCGTACGTGATGCTCGACCTGACCCACCTCGAGCCCGCGCACATCGACGCGAAGCTGCCGGACATCACCGAGTTCGCCCGGACCTACCTCGGCGTCGAGCCGTACACCGAGCAGATCCCGGTCTTCCCGACCGCGCACTACGCGATGGGCGGCATCCCGACCAACATCCAGGGCGAGGCGCTGGCCAACAACGAGGACGTCATCCCCGGCCTGTACGCCGCGGGCGAGGTCGCCTGCGTCTCCGTGCACGGCGCGAACCGGCTCGGGCACCAACTCGCTGCTCGACATCAACGTGTTCGGCCGCCGGGCCGGGATCGCGGCCGCGGAGTACGCCGAGACCGCTGACTTTCGAGGAGCTGCCGGCAGAGCCCGAGGCCTTCGTCGTCGACCTGATCGAGGGGATGCGCAACGCCACCGGCAACGAGCGGGTGGCCGCGATCCGGACCGACCTGCAGGCCACGATGGACATCAACGCGCAGGTGTACCGGACCGAGGGCTCGCTGAAGCAGGCGCTGATCGACATCGAGGGCCTGAAGCACCCGGTTCGCCCAAGTCGCCGTACAGGACAAGGGCAAGCGGTTCAACACCGACCTGCTCGAAGCCGTCGAGCTGGGCTTCCTGCTCGACCTGGCCGAGGTACTGGTGGTCTCGGCGCTGGCCCGCAAGGAGTCCCGCGGCGGGCACTTCCGCGAGGACTACGACAAGCGCGACGACGTGAACTTCATGCGGCACACGATGGCCTACCGCGAGGTCGATGCCGAAGGCAACGTGAACATCCGGCTGGACTACAAGCCGGTCGTCCAGACTCGCTACAAGCCGATGGAGCGGAAGTACTGATGGACGTCAAGGTCAAGATCCTCCGGTACAACCCCGAGGTCGCTCGACGAGTCCGAGTGGAAGACCTACTCGGTCACCCTGCAGCCGGGCGACCGGGTGCTGGACGCGCTGCACAAGATCAAGTGGGAGCAGGACGGCACGCTGACGTTCCGCCGGTCCTGCGCGCACGGTGTCTGCGGCTCGGACGCGATGCGGATCAACGGCCGCAACCGGCTGGCCTGCAAGACGCTGATCAAGGACCTGAACCCGGACAAGGAGATCACCGTCGAGCCCATCAAGGGCCTGCCGGTGCTCAAGGACCTGGTCGTCGACATGGAGCCGTTCTTCGACGCCTACCGCTCGATGATGCCGTTCCTGGTCACCGAGCGGGCACGAGCCGACCCGCGAGCGGATCCAGTCGCAGCCCGACCGGGAGCGCTTCGACGACACCACCAAGTGCATCCTCTGCGCCGCCTGTACGACGTCCTGCCCGGTGTTCTGGTCCGACGGCCAGTACTTCGGCCCGCAGGCGATCGTCGGCGCGCACCGGTTCATCTTCGACAGCCGCGACGAGGGCACCGAGCAGCGGCTGGAGATCCTGAACGACAAGGAAGGCGTCTGGCGCTGCCGGACCACCTTCAACTGCACCGAGGCCTGCCCCCGCGGCATCGAGGTCACCAAGGCGATCCAGGAGGTCAAACGAGCCCTGATCTTCCGCCGCGTCTGAGGTTTTCATCTCCCCTGCAACCAAGAGGTCTTCCCAAGAGTCGTCATTTCACTAACGTGGTGACTCTGGGGAGGACTGATGGCAGAACAGGAGAGCCTGCGCGACCTGTACGACGGCAGCTACCGCCGTCTGGTCGGGCAGCTCTACACGGTCTGCGGGAGCCTCTCCGAGGCCGAGGACGCCGTCCAGGAGGCCTTCGTCCGGGCGGTGGAGAAGCCGCGCCGATTCGCCGCGGTGGACAACCCCGAGGCCTGGCTGCGGGTCGTCGCGCTGAATGTCGCCCGGAGCCGGTTCCGCGCGCCAGGGCCGCCATCGACAGCTCGTCACCGAGGTGCTGCCGCCACCTGAACCGGCGCCGGGGTTGTCACCCGATCACGTCGCGCTGGTCGAGGCCCTTCGGCAACTGCCCTATGAGCAGCGCGAGGCGATCGCTCTGCACCACATCGTCGATCTGCCGGTGCGCGAGATCGCGGGGCAACTCGGCGTACCGGAGGGCACCGTCAAGGCGCGGCTGGCCCGTGGCCGGGCCCGGCTCGCCCCGCTGGTCCGGGAGTTCGCCGACGACGCCGCCCGGGACGCCCAGGAGGCCGACCATGTCTGAACTGAAGGAACTCGCCTGGACGGTCCAGGAAGGCGTCCGGCCGCTGCCGTTCGAGGAGCTCCAGCGCCGCGGCGTACGGCGCCGTCATAGGCGCCAGGCACTCACCGGGGCCGGGATCGCTCTCGCCGCGGCCATCGCAGTACTGGCCGTCCTGCTCCCGGACGGCAGCCGCGACAACCTTGAGCCACCGGTCGCGACGCCGAACGGCGCAACCGTGATCACCGCAGCCGACGCGACCCTCGAGGGCTTCGCGGCCTCGGCCGGCAATTTCTGGGCGTCGGCCTGGTCGAGCTGCAGTCCGGCACCGTGCCGGTACGCCGCCCGGGTGAACCTCGCCGGGCTGACCGCGGACAGCCCGGTCAGCGACCGCCCGCTCTCGGTCATGCCGAACGCCAACGAGGCTATCGCCGTACTGCCTCCGAAGGCGTCGCCGCTCAGCGCCACGGACCCGACCTGGAAGCAGTCATTCGTCATGCAGCTGTCGGACACCGGCCGGATGCTGAGGCCGCTGCAGTATGCCGCACCGACCAGCATCTTCACCACCGGTGAGATCCTCGGTCAGCTCACCGGAACAGAGGAGGTGACCGTGCTGAACACCTTCGAGATGTCACTGCGGACCCTGCGGCTGCCGGGAGATCTGCGCCACCCCCACCCCCCGGTCCGCGGCGTCTCCGATGTCGACCGCTGGTGGTTGATCGCCGACGCTCCCGGCGGCGGCAGCCAGGTCGCCTGGACGGAGAACGGCGGACGCTCCTGGCATCGGCACAAGCTGGCCAGCTCCCTCCCGGCAGACGGGACCAGTACCGTCAGTTTCGACGGCCAGGCCACCGTCGTCCTGAGCACGGCCGCGGACGGCTCGACCCGGACGATGGAGCGGTCGCTGGATGCCGGCCGGACCTGGCAGCAGATCGCTGATCCGCCGGCCCGATCAGCGGCGCGATGCCGTTCAGCGACGGGACCACGGTCATCATCGGCCGACGGCCCGGCGACACCGGCCCCACGACGTACGTGCTCGACCCCGACGGCCGGATCACCCGAGGTCAAGGCGGCACCTGGAGTCGTCGCCCTCAGCGGTTACGGGACCTACCTCTACGGGCTCGACTCCGTTTCAACCGTCGCGCTCAGCCGGGACTGGGGGACGACATGGGATTCCTTCGAGCCTCGCTAGGGGTGCATCCGCGATCCCTTGAGCGCCTTGTCGACCGCGTTCTTCGGCCCGTAGAGAGCTAGGCCGACAAGGTCAAGTTCACCTTGTTTTACTGCTCGTACTGCGGCGCGATTGTCGCGATCGTTGCCAGTAGCAAATAGATCCTGGGTGAACACCGAGTGCGGAATCTCGCGACTCAGCACGCGCACGTGAGCCGTCGCCATGATCTCCTTGGAGCCCTCGAACACCAGAACGGGCTGGCGGAACATCGGCAGGTACGGCGTACCGTCCGCGTCCTCGTACGGCTCCCCGATCGTCTCCGGGTGACTCGCCGCGATCCCGCTCACGAGGAAGGCAGTCACGTTCAACCGCTGCCACGTGGGGAGGTCGTCCCGCAGCAACACAGCAATCTTCGTGTCGAACCGGATCGGTTCCGTCTCTTGATCCACAGCCTCAAGACTGCCCGCCCGACCGGTCCGGCGGCTTGTACGTTCTTGGCATGATGGATGGACCGCATAATGGCGGGCATGGACTGGACTCAAGAGGCGAACGCGCGGCTGCTCGCCACGGCGTACATCGTGGGTTTTGTGGTGTGGCTCATCGGTGTTCTCTGCATCCTGTACAACCAGTTCACGGCTGGATCGGTCGCGGGGATGGTCGTGGGCGGCAGCCTGTTCGTGGTGGGCCAGGTGCTGATTTGTGTCGTGGCCTTCATCCTGCGGCGCAATTTCCCGATCTCGGCGAGAGCTTCATCCTTCTCCCAGGCCTATCAACGCTTCAGTATCGGCCTGGAGCTCCCGCCGGCTGTACGGCTCCTCCGTACGCGCTAGCAGTAGGGCGGGTTGGAGGTCAGGGCGGTGGCTACGCGGAGGAAGAGGTTGAAGAGGCGGTAGAGGTCGGGCATCGGGGCGTCGACGGTGATCGTGCGGTCGTCGGTGCGGGTGACGCCGGGGATGGCGGGGAGGTGGGAGGCGACTGAGGCGCTCTGCCAGCGGACGGCCAGGCGGTGGGATGTTCGGTTGACGGTCGGCACCGTGTTCGAGGCGCGGACGGCGGTTTGGGTCGTGGACTCGATGGCGGCCCGGGCTTCGGCGACCGGGACGAGCTGCGCGGCGAAGCGGTCCTTGGCGAACTTGACCGGGACGGTGGCGACAGCTGGGTCCCAAGCAGTCATCTCGGCACAGGCCGCGTCATCGCCGGTCAGCAGCACCACCGGTACGCCGTACGCGGCAGCCGTCGCGTGCAGGAGACCGATCTCGCCGACCGGGCGATCGTCGAGCCAGATGTCCTCGATCTCGTGGCCCATGAAGCTGTGGCTCAGTACGCCGAGGGTCCCGGATCTCGCGTGGAAGCCGACGCAGACCGCCGCGTCGTACTCCGGGGTGAGGCCCTCCATCATGCCCATCGGTTTCGGGCGGCCCTTGATCAGCACGGCTCGCGGGTCGAGCAGGTCGGGCAGCAGGTTCCGCATCGGCCCGTGGGCGTCGTTGACGAGGACCGAGGCCGCACCGGCCGCGAAGGCGCCCCGGATCGCCGCGTTCACGTCCTCGGTCATCATCACCCGGCCGCGCTCGTAGTCGCGGCCCGGCGGCTGGACGTCCTCCGCGTCGACCAGCCCGGTGATGCCTTCCATGTCCGCACTGATGTAGACCTTCAAGCCCTCTCCGCCTCTCTCGAAGTCCATTGGCCCTTCGAGAGTATGTTCTTGCTTATGAGCGGCGGTGCGCAGGTGAGGGCCTGGCGACCCGAGATCAGCGGTGTCGTCGAGGTACTGCACGCCTACTTCCCGTCGCATGCCTACCCGAGCCACACCCACGACGCCTGGACCGTCCTGATCGTCGACGAGGGCGTCGTCCGCTACGACCTCGACCACCGCGAACACGGCCTAGCGCAGGCTCAGGTATCCCTGTTGCCGCCGAACGTCCCCCATGACGGCCGCTCGGTCCACCCCGAGGGTTTCCGCAAACGAGTCCTCTACCTGGAACCCGAACGACTCGGCCCCGACCTGATCGGCGCGGCAGTAGACCGACCGGAGTACGTCGATCCAGCTCTACGCCAACGTCTCCACCAACTCCACGACGTACTGGCCGACGGCAAGGAAACCCTGGAGTCGCAGAGCCGCCTAGCCCTGATCGAAGAACGCCTCCAACAACACCTACGCCGCCAGGTGCTGGACCCGCCAACCCGTCGCGACCCAGGCGTAGCCACCCGCCTACGCGAAGTCCTAGACGCCCACCTCCCCGCCGGCATCACCCTCGACGAGGCCGCACTCCTGGTCCACGCGCACCCGACCCACCTAGTGCGAGCCTTCACCCGCGAATACGGCCTACCCCCACACCGCTACCTCACCGGCCGCCGAGTAGACCTAGCCCGCCGCTACTTACTAGAAGGCCGCCCACCCGCCGAAGTAGCAACCCTGGCAGGCTTCTACGACCAATCCCACCTGACCCGCCACTTCCGCCGAATGCTAGGCGTCTCCCCCGGCCGCTTCCTCAGACCTTGACCCCGTACTACGCGACGCCTTGTACGCCCGATACCCCCACGTACCCAGCAACACCGCAATCAACAGATTCACGATGATCAACACGGTATGCGCCACGTAGTACCCGGTAGGCCTTCCCTCGGTCCCAGCCAGGTTCTTGATGAACACCCCATACGTGACCACATTCCACACCGCGATCCCGATCAACACCAGGGCATGCTTCCGCCCAAGTTTCACCCCACCACCCTACGCAGTACTACGTAACGAGGCGGCCGCACACTGAGCGTTTCGTGCCAGTCAGATACTGACCAGCCGGGCGCCCGCATCGGATTCGATGACTGTGCCGGTGAGGTTCGGGTTGGTTGCGGCCAGGACGACCGCTTCGGCGACGTGGGATGCCTTCGCAACCTGTCGGGCCGGCAGCACACCGGCGGCATGGTCGAAGTAGGCGACCCGATCTGCTTCGGGCATGCCTGCCCACCAAGGTGTATCGACGAAGCCCGGCGAGACCGCATTGACCCGGCGCGGCGCAAGCTCCACCGCCAGGGGTTTGACGAGTGCTTCGACAGCCGCGTTGAGGGCACCGATCCCCGCAGTACCGGCCATCGCCGCGCGGGCCGTGATGGCGCCGACGAGCGTGATCGATGCCTGGGGCGCCAAGAAGGGCAGGACGGCCTGCATGGTCGTCACGTGCGCCCAGAACTTGGCCTCGAAGGCTCGCCGCAGCATCGTCAGGTCGAGGTCAGCGAATGCGCCGACGCCTTCCGAGCCACCGACTGTCACCACGAGAACATCCACGCGACCGAGTGTCGACGCCAGTGCAGTGATCGCAGCCTTGTCGCCGGCATCCGCCTGATGGGTCACCAGCCCGGGCACCTCGCCGGCCGCCTTGGACAGTCTCTCCCGCAACCCTGCCGACGATGTGCACGGTGTACTTCCGCGCGGCCAACTGCCGTGCCGTCTCCAGTCCGATTCCGGAGGACCCGCCGACGACCAGCGCTGTCCTGCCATCAAGTGCATCCATCACAAGCTCCAATTCAATACGAGACGGTTCGTAATGTTTACAGTATGCTGCTGATCATGGAAACGCAAAGGGCTTCTCGGGGCCGGGCTCGCAGCGAGGTCAGCCGGCAGGCGGTCCTCGCGGCCGCGATTCAGATCATCGGAACCGACGGGTACGCCGCGTTGTCGATCGAGCGGATCGCCCGGGAATCCGGGGTCGGGAAGCAGACGGTTTACCGCTGGTGGCCGACCAAGGCCGATGTCGTCATGGAAGCGCTGCTGCACAAGGTGGAGGTGAACATCCCGATCCCCGACACGGGCGCCCTGGAGTCTGACCTGCGACAGTTCCTGACGACATCTCTGCGGTGGGGGCGGATGCCGCAAGTGGTGGAACTGCTCCGCGCGCTGGCGGCCGAGGCCCAGCTGAATCCGTCCTTCGCCGAGCGGTTCCGCGCCACCTTCGTCGACCATCGACGTGCGGCCCTCACGACGATCCTGACCCGCGACGACGGCCGCAAGCCCGCACCCGTTCGGACCAGCACCTTGGTGGACGTCGTCTTCGGCGTCGTCTGGTACCGCTTACTGATCCTCCCCACCGAGTTCGACGACGACCTGGTCACCGAACTCGTCACCCTCCTCACCCAAGCAGGCGCGCGTTGACGACACCGCTCACGGATCGAACAATCCTCATCACCGGCGCCACGGACGGTCTCGGCCGCGGCCTGGCGCGCGATCTTGCCAGGCGCGGCGCGCAACTGATCCTGCACGGCCGCCGGCCCGATGCCCTGGCCCAACTCGGCGACGAACTGCGAACTCCCGGCGTCACCGTGCACACGGTGCTCGCGGACTTCGCCGAGCTCGACGACGTACGGACAGCGGCCGACGACCTCATCGGACGGCAGCTCGCCATCGACGTTCTCATCAACAACGCCGGCATCGGCGCCGGCGAGCCCGACCCAGTCACGCGGGCCACGACCACGGCAGGGCACGAGCTGCGATTCGCGGTGAACTATCTCGCGCCGGCGCTGCTGACTGCCCGGTTGCTCCCCGTACTTCGTACTCGGCCGGGCGCACGCATCATCAACGTTGCGTCGGCCGGCCAACAGGCGCTGGACTTCACCGATCTCATGCTGGCCCGCGAGTACTCCGGGATGCGCGCCTACTGCCAGAGCAAGCTGGCGCTGATCATGTTCGGCCTCGATCTCGCCGACCGCTTTCCGGCCGACCAGCTCACCGTCAACAGTCTGCACCCGGGGACCTACATGCCCACCAAGATGGTGCTGAACTCCGTGGGACACAGCATCGACACCCTCGAGACCGGCATCAACGCCACCAGCAGGCTCGCCCACGACCCGGCCCTGGCCGCCGTCACCGGCGCCTACTTACCATCGACCGCCTCGCCAAAGCCGATCCGCAGGCCTACGACCCCACCGCCCGGGCCCACCTCCGCACCTCACCGAACAACTCCTCGGCGAGCCACTCTGCCCATAACCCCCAGTTCAACCTGAGCGAAGCCCTGAGAACCCTCCAACTCCACCAACGCAGACTCGGTCTCTGCGCCCGCGCGGTCCGCACTGTCGAGCGTTTGAGTCAATGTCACGGATTGTGTTCGACCTCTGGACGCCGTCGGGACGACCGCCGTACCGTCGGTCCGGTTGGGGGGAACCAGCCATGAGGAATTGTCATTCCTGTGGCGCGGCCAACCGGGTCAGCGCCACCTACTGCGGCACGTGCGGAATATCGCTGCCGGCCGCGGAACAAGATCTGGCAACGATGCCACCATCGGATGCCACCCGTTATCTGTGCGCGGCTGTCCAGCTGGACAGCAGGCTCGCCAAGCAGGTCGTTCGCGACGTTCTGGACGAGAAGTACAAGGCTCCGCCGTCGTCGCCTGACGTCGACCTGGTGCCGGTCGTTCTGCATGCCGATCGAGGCTCAGAAACGGCAGTTTGTCCGTGATCTCCTGCTGACGCTGCTGCTTCTTCGTCGGGGTGTGGAGTCTCTTCACCGCGCGGCCGCTCTTCTTCGTGCTGGCGACTGCGCTCTGCTGGGTGGTTGTCGTCGGCGAGACGCTGATGGCGACGTACGGCGTGGTCGCACACGAGCTGCATCCGGCCGGTTCAAGCCGGACGCGATGCCGCGGCCGTTCGATGCCGGACAACGCCGGCGGCTCGTCAAGATCACCGAGGCCCAGCAGGGAAACGTCAGCGTCTACAGCGCATACAGGCCTTTCGCCGGCAGTGGGAAGACTCGTCGACGCCTGGTCCATCGTTCTCGACACCGACCGGGCAGCGCGGAGGGTCGCGAGGTCGAGACCTTCACCGCGCTGGAGGTCCACGACTTCGTCCGCGACCAGTTGCGCGACCTGCGAACCGGCACGGTCACGATGACCGACCGCGTCTTCGTCGACGGTCGCGACATCCGCGACGACCTCCGGTTCCTGCCCGAGCAAGTCGGAGCGCCGGTGACCGCGGTCGATCCCGCGCTGCTGCGCAGCCTGACGATCGAGTCCGAGGACCGCGCCCGCCCGTACCTGTGCATCCAGGTCAGTGGCTGGCAGGGGCAACTGGTCCATTCGACCTTCCTGCGCTTCGTCGTGACGCCCCACGAACTGTTCGTCGAGGCCAGCCATTTCCTGCTCACCCCGGTACGGGACGAGTTCCAGGAGGTCGACCGGCTGCTGCCGGAACCGACCGCCGGCCAGGCGTTGCGGATCGGCGGGCGAGCGCTGCGGCGGACGCCGGGCCATCTGTTCCGGGCGCCCATCGCGACGGTCGCCCGCCTGATCGGCCCGGCGATGGAGGAGCAGCCAACGGGCCAGGCAGAAGCGGGAGATCCTCAACGCGCTCCGGTTCGACCACGGCGCTCCGCCCAGCCCGCGCGAGACGGTCAGCGACGTTGGTACCAGCGGTACTTCCAGCAGCTCGACCATGACTGGTACACGAAGGTGATCGACAAGCGGCTGTTCCAGTCGCTCACCGAATTTCTCGAGTCCAAGGGGATCGACACGGCGAGCTGACCCAACGCCAGACGGTGATCCAGAACTCCGGCGTATGGGTCGCGGGCGGCGGATCCGTCACCGCGGGCAGTATCGCCGCCGGTACCGGGTCCCGAGCGACATCCATGATCGCCAAAGTCGCCAACGCGGCCAGGCAAGAGCGTCAACGAAGCAGTGGGAAGGAACTGATGAAGAACTACGGAATCAATGTCACGGGCGGGAAGGTCGAAGCCGGCGCGATGGCGGCCGGCGACCACGCGACTGCGACAAACATCTCCGCAGCATCAGACTCTCTCATCGACGCCCGCGCCGAGATGACGCACCTCCTCGAGCTGCTGCGCGCCGAACCGGAACTGCCTGAGCAGACCGTTGCGATGGCCGAGCTGGCTGATCACGAACTGGGGAAGGAAGAACCCGACAAGAACTCGGTACTACGTCTGCTGGAACTGATCGCGTCCGGAGCCAAGTCGATCGCCTCGATCGGCGGCGCGGTGACCGCAGTCCAGCAGGCGGTCAGCGCGATCCTGTAACCGTCCGGGGGACTGATGTCTGTCTACTGCACCACCTGCGGCACCCGCCGCGCGGAGTCGGCCAAATACTGCACCCACTGCGAAGCCGGCTTCGAAGAATCCCGTCCCACCCGTTCCACCGAAGCCCCGACCAGCTACGGACAGGGCTGGTACGTCGGGGCCACCGTGGTCCTCGCCGTCGTCGTAACATTCGCAATCATCGGCCTGAACGCCCTGCTGACCCGCTCCGTCAACGGCGTGATCGATGACTCCACCACCGCCGACTCCCGCATCTTCGGTTCCAAGCTCGACTCCAACGGCTATATCGTCCCCGCCGACGGTAACCCCACCTCCGAGGAGACCCCGGCCTTGACGCCCTCGCCAACGGAGTATGTGACGACCGAACCGACTTTTGAGCCCACCCCGGACCCCACGCCGACTCCCGAACCGACGCTGGGCAACGATCTGGTCTCCATCACCCCCGAAGCCGCACAAGACTCCGACGCACCTGCCGTCGTCGAACTGCTCACCGCCTACTACAGAGCCATCAACGACCACGACTATCTGACCTACCAGGCTCAGCAGACCCGCGCAGCACAGGCCCAACTGACCCGCCCCGACTTCGCCACTGGCTTCCGCTCCACCGTCAACTCCGCAGTCGTCATCCAAGCCCTCACTCCCACAGCAGACGGCCGTCTACTAGCCAGCATCACCTTCACCAGCAACCAAGACGCAGCCGACGGACCCAAAGGTCAAACCTGCACCGACTGGTCCGTAGGCAAATTCCTGAAGGGTCGATCCCCGGCCTTCCTGATAGACAAGGCCCCCAAGACCTACAAAGCCACGTTCGACCCCTGCTGACTTTCACACCGGTTTGTAGCGCGCGACGAAGCGTGCTCGGAGGCGGCGGCGTGGGTTGGACGACCTCAGCGGGGGGCCAGGTCGGGGCCGGGGCCTCGGTCTACTGTGCGGAGGAGTTGGGTTCGGTTGGCTACGCCGAAGCGGCGGTAGAGGCGGGTTAGTTGGGATTCGACGGCCTTGACACTCAAATACAAGGCGGCGGCGATCTCGCGGTTGGTGGAGCCGTCTCGGACCATGGCGACTATTTGTTGTTCGTTGTCGGTGAGTTCGGAGGGTTGGCGGCTGCGGCTGGGGACGTCCAGGCGGGCGAGTTCGGTTTCGGCCACCTCGCGCCAGGCGGGGGCGCCGTAGGCCTCGAACTGTTCGATGGCGTCGAGGAAGGCGGTGCGGGCTACCGAGCGGCGGCGGGCCTGGCGGGCGACCCGGCCGCGGGTGAGTTCGCAGCGGGCGATGTCGAGGGGGTAGACGCGGTCGCCGGCGCCGGCAACCGTCTTCTCCAGCAGGTCGAGGGCGGCCGCGGGGTCGCCCTGCTTGGCGATCAGGAGGGCCTCGGAGCGGGCCAGGCCGATCCGGATCACGCCGCGATCCAGGAGGTCCGCCCGTGCGCGGATCTCGGCGATCAGTTCGGCCGCGTCGTCCAACCGACCGGCGGCAACTAGCGCCTCGGCGTAGTCCGCATGCCAGGGGATCACCGCAGGGTCGAAAGGCATCGCGCCCTCGCCACAATCGGCGATCGCGTCGAAAGCCTCGACCGCCCGCTGCGGGTCGCCGGCCAGTACTGCGACCAGCCCCATCCCCGCGAGTGCCGGGCCCATCCACTCGTCGTTGCCGACCACCCGGACGCCTTCCAAAGCGGCCTCGGCGAGCTCACGCGCCATCGTCACCGTGCCGCCGGCCCATTCGGCGCGGCACGCGATGACCAGACCGACCTCCGGCTCGTCGCCGATGTCCTGCAGCAACTGGTAGCACTCGTGCCCAGCAGCAAGCGCATCAGCACCTCGCCCGCTGCGTTCGTAGATCGCTGTCGCCGACAGCAGCGCAGATCGCCAACCACCGCACCGCACCGCCAGCACGGACCTCGTCCACCAAAGCGCTGATCGCAGTGATCGCCTCTTGGTTGCGCCCGCGGAACAGCTCCCGCATCGCAGCCATCTGCCGCGCACCCAGCACGGTCTTGGTCAACGGCAACCCGACAGACAACGAGGCCGCCTGCTCCAGCAGCTCGTCCGACGTCGTCTCTCCACCAGCAGCGATCTGCACCGAGCTAGCCGCACTCAGCGCATCCACCACCGCCTCGGTATCCCCGCAAGCACGAGCAAGCCGCTCCGCGACCTGTGCGTCCTCCCGGGCCTCGTCGAACCGCCGGTCGAAGTACGCGCTCGTACTGCGGGCAATCCGGACCCGCGCCTCAAGGCGGTCGTCACCAGCGGCCACCTCGAACGCCTCGGCCAGCAGCTCGAGCCGCTGATCCTTCTCAGGCCAAGCAGCGTCCACCAGGAGCAGCAGCGCGGTCACCTTGGTCTCTGGCCGAGTAGCAGCCTGTACTGCGAGTCGCGCCATCTCCGCTGACTCCACCAGGTGGCCAGCGGCGGCAGCATCGTCCGCAGCTCGGGTCAGACGCCGAGCCCGGTCGTCCTGCCGATCCCCCGGCGTACGTTCGGCAGCAAGTCGCCAGAGCGTCGCAGCAGCACCAAGAGCACCCCGTCCACCTGCGACGCTCGCCGCCTCCTCGATGGTGCTCGCCAGGTCCGCATTGGCCTCCTGCGTCGCCAGCGCCCGGTGCGTAGCGTTCTCCACCGGCTCGTCCACCACAGCGGCGAGCCGGGCGTGGGCCTGCCGACGCGCAGCCGACGTCGCCTCGGCGTACACGAACTCCCGCAGCAGTGGGTGCGAGAACCGCAGCCGCTGCTCGACGATGTCGACCAGCCCGAACCCCTCCGCCTCGGCGAGCTCGGTGTCGATCGACGCGGCCCAGCGACCGGCTGAGCTGGGTCGTGGTCGGCCGCGGCGACGAGGCGGCATGCAGCAGTAGCTTCGTGCGTCGCAGGGCTGAGGTCGGCGAGCCGGTCACCGAGCAGAGTCTTCAAGCGGCTTGAAACCGGCAGCGGATCGTTGGGCGACACGCCTTGCGGGTGACGCAGTACTGCGCGGCCCAGCTCCAGTGCCATGAACGGGTTGCCGGCGCTCGCCGTGAAGATGCGACGCGCCGTACGGACCGGCAGCGGGCTCGACAGCCGTCCGCGCAGGAGTGACAGGACGTCCGCCTCGACCAGCGGCGGCACCTCCAGCTGCAGCACCGGCTCCGGGCAGGCCTCGACCATGGTCGGGAGGTCCCCGTCGGCCACCTGCTCGGTGGCGAGCATGTGCACGCCTTCGGTCAGCCGGCGGGCGCAGAAGGTGAGCACTTCGAGGCTGGACTGGTCGACCCACTGGATGTCGTCCACGACGAGCAGGACCGGCCCTGAGGCCGCCAGGCGCCGTAGTACGTGCAGGACTGCCAGCCGGACGGCCAGCTCGTCCCGCACGGTGTCGGGCGCGCTGGCCTTGAGCAGCGCGACCTCCAGCGGCTGCCGCAAGTGGTCAGGCAGCACCTGCCAGGCGAGCTCGAGCTGGTTGGAGAGGAGATCGAGGAGGGTGACGTACGGCAGGCCGGCTTCGCTCTGGGACGGCGCGGCGCTCAGGATCCGGCAGCCCGCCCGGGTGCGCTCAGCAACCAGCGCACGGCCGGCCGCGGACTTCCCGATCCCGGTAGGGCCGTAGAGCAGCACGGAGCCACTGGTCTCGAGCTGCTTCTTCGCACGCTCGACCAGTCCGGCGCGCCCGACCAGCTCGTCGTCAGTCATCGATCAACATTCTCCCCGAAGGATTACATTCGCCGACATCACAGTCGAGTGCCAGTGGACACGGCGAGTGTCACATATAGAGATACTCCGGCCATCACCTCGTTACCTATCTGTTCCTGCGTGCCCCAGCTCACAAATGCGCATCGACCCGGCGTGTCGCCCGGAATCACGCCGAAAACCGCCCGGGGCGCCACAAGTATGTGGCGACCCGGGCGGCAACGGACAGAGATCCCGTACTACGAAACGCCCCGCAACTCAGATCGACTCGAGATCGCGCTCGATCGCGGCGAGTTCCTCCTCCGAACCCTGGACCTTCGGGCCGGTGAACCACTTCCGCGCCGAGGCCAGCCACCAGATCCCGGCGAAGCCGAGCACGACCAGCACGGCGATCGGGGTGTAGTTGAAAGTGCTCCCACTGACCGGGCTGACCTGCGGCAGCATGAACAGGATCGTGATGAAGACGACCCAGACGATCGCCACCACGCCGATCGGCTTGCTCCACCGCCCGAGGTGCCAGGGCCCGCGCACGAACCGGTCCCCCTGCAGCAACCGCAGCAAGGTCGGGATCACGTAGGCGATGTAGAGCCCGATCACCGCGATCGAGGTGACCGCGGCGTACGCGGTGGCGTTCCACAGGTACGGCAGTCCGAGCAGGAACGCGCCGACCGCGGCGAGCCAGATCGCGTTGGTGGGTGTGCGCGTCTTCGGGTTGATCTTGTGCCAGAAGGCTCGACCCCGGCAGCGCACCGTCGCGGGAGAACGCGTAGATCATCCGCGAGTTCGCCGTCACCGACGACATCCCGCAGAACAGCTGCGCGCCGACCACGACGACCAGCAGGACCTTGGCCATCGACGAGCCGACCGCGTCGATGAAGATCTGCGCGGGCGGTACCCCGGTGTCGGTGCCGGTCGCACTGTCATAGCTCTGGATCGCGAACGTCAGGCCGATCAGCAGCACCCAGCCGGCCACCAGCGAGACCACGATCGACATCACGATGCCGCGCGGCCCGGAGCGCGCCGCGTCGTGGGTCTCCTCGGTCATGTGCGCCGACGCGTCGTACCCGGTGAACGTGTACTGCGCGAGCAGCAGCCCGAGCATCGCGACGTAGAAGGTGGATCCCCAGCCGGTGTTGTTGACGAAGTGGCCGAAGACGAAGCCGGCCGACTGGTGCCGGTCGGGCACGAACGCGAGCACGACGACGATGAACAGCACGCCGATGATGTGCCACCAGACGCTGACATCGTTGAGCTTGGCAACCAGCTTGACGCCGACCGAGTTCAGCAAGGCGTGCACCAGCAGGATGATCCCGAACAGCAGGATCGTGTGCCCCGGCGTCGCGGAGAAGCCGAACTGCAGGTCCAGCAGGGCGTTCAGGAAGAAGGCCGCGCCGAAGTCGATGCCCGCGGTGACCGCCACCTGGCCGAGGAAGTTGAACCAGCCGGTGAACCAGGACCAGGCCGCCCCGTTCGACGGCGCGAGTTTGGCCGACCAGTAGTACAGGCCGCCCGCGGTCGGGAAGCTGGAGCAGACCTCGGCCATCGCCAGGCCGACCAGCAGCGTCATCAGGCCGACCACCGGCCAGCCCCAGACGATCATCACCGGGCCGCCGGTGTTCAGGCCGAAGCCGTACAGGGTCAGGCAGCCGGACAGGATCGAGATGATGGTGAACGAGACGGCGAAGTTCGAGAAACCGGACATCGTCCGGGACAGCTCCTGCGCGTACCCCAGCTGGTGCAGGCGTTTCTCGTCCTCACTCAGCGCGGGACTGCCCGCGCTCCCGTCGGTCTGGTCGTTGCTCACGAGGGCCTCCTCGGTCCTGCTGGCGGAGTGACGGCGCGATCGGAACCAATGGTCTTCAGGCAGACCTTTAAGGCCTCAATTGAGTCACCAGACCCAGACCGTGTCAAGCAATCAGGTCAAGAAGCCTCGGAGCAGCGCGGCCGTGCCGGAGAGGTGCTCCTGCATGGCGAGGCGAGCGGCGTCTGGATCGCCGGCGAGGATGGCTTCGACGATTGCCTCGTGTTGGTGGTTCGAGTGGTCCAGGTTGACGGCCAGCAAGGGGATTGCGTCGAGGAGCTCGTTCAGGCGCATCCGTACGTCGGCTGTGGCGGACGTCAGGGAAGGCGATCCGCTGACCTCGGCGATGGCGAGGTGCAGCCGGGAGTCCATCCGGCGGTAGTCGGTGAGCGACGCCGAGGAGGTTTCGGCGAGGCAATGCCTGAGGTGCTCCGCCTCGGCTTCGCTGAGCTCACGCGAGGCGGCCGCTTCGGCGGCTCCGGTCTCCAGAGCGGACCGTAGTACGAGGGCGTCGTCCACGCCGGCGCCGAGTTCGCGGGTGAGTTGCTTCGCGGAGACGCGGCGCGGCTTCGGGAGCTGGGCGTTGACGAAGGTTCCGCCGTACCGGCCGCGGCGGGACTCGACGTAGCCGGCCTCGGTGAGGGCGCGGATCGCCTCGCGGAGGGTGACCCGGCTGACGTTCAGCCGGGCGGCCAGGTCGCGCTCGGACGGCAGCCGCTCGCCGGGTGCGACGACGCCCAGCTTGATTGCCTGCAGCAACCGTTCGACCGTCTCCTCGAACGGGTTGCCGGCCCGCACCGGGCGGAACAACGCCTCGTCCGCCCGGTTACCCGGCTCCGCGACCGTCACAGCTCACCTTCTCCCCGTTGACGTGCTCCCTCAGCTTAAAATGAGCGGCGTCACATAAGCGCCCGAGATGCCTCCGTCGACCAGGAACGTGTTGGCGGTGATGAAGGACGAGTCGTCGCTGGCCAGGAACGCGACCGCGGCGGCAATCTCCTCAGGCTCGCCGAAGCGTCCCATCGGGACATGCACCAGCCGACGGTTGGCCCGCTCCTCGTCCTTCGCGAACAACTCCTTCAGCAGCGGGGTGTTCACCGGTCCCGGGCAGAGCGCGTTGACGCGGATCCCCTGCCGCGCGAACTCGACGCCGAGCTCGCGGCTCATCGCAAGCACGCCGCCCTTCGACGCGGAGTACGAGATCTGTGACGTCGCCGCACCCATCACCGCGACGAACGAGGCCGTGTTGATGATCGAGCCCTTGCCCTGCCGCTGCATGTGCGGGATGGCGTACTTGCAGCAGAGGTACACCGAGGTGAGGTTGACCTCCTGCACCTTGCGCCACGCCTCCAGCCCGGTCTCCAGGATCGAGCCGTCCTCGGGCGGCGAGATGCCGGCGTTGTTGAAGGCGATGTCGACGCTGCCGAACGTGTCGTACGCCTGCTGGAACAGGTTCTCGACATCACGCTCGCTGGTGACGTCCGTCGGGACGAACAGCCCGCCGACCTCGTCCGCGGCGGCCTTGCCCGCGGCCGGGTCGAGGTCGCCGACGACGACCTTGGCGCCCTCGGCCGCGAGCCGCCGTACGCTGGCCAGGCCGATCCCGCTGGCGCCCCCGGTCACCACCGCCACGCGGCCTTCCAAGCGGCTCGCCTTTACGTCACTCATCAGTCCTCCGTGGAAATGAAGATGTTCTTGGTCTCGGTGAAAGCGTCCAGCGCGTCCGGCCCGAGTTCACGGCCGAGCCCGGACTGTTTGTAGCCGCCGAACGGTGTCGAGTAGCGCACCGACGAGTGCGAGTTGATCGACAGGTTGCCCGCCTCGACCGCCCGCCCGACGCGCAGCGCCCGGCCGACATCGCGGGTCCAGATCGATCCCGACAGCCCGTACTGCGAATCGTTGGCGATCCGGATCGCATCGGCCTCGTCCTCGAACGGGATCACCGCGACCACCGGCCCGAAGATCTCCTCCTGCGCGACGCGATCACCCGGTGCCGCAGTCAGCACGGTGGGCGGGAACCAGTAGCCGGGACCGCTCGGCGCGCTCCCCCGGAAGGCAACCTGCGCATCGTCCGGCACATAGCTCGCAACGCGCTCGAGTTGCTTGGCCGAGATCAACGGCCCCATCTCGGTCGCCGCATCACCAGGATCGCCGACCTTGACACCCTGCACCGCGGGCTCGAACAACGACATGAACTTCTCGTACGCCGAACGCTCGACCAGGATCCGCGACCGCGCACAGCAATCCTGCCCCGCGTTGTCGAACACCCCGTACGGCGCCTGCGCAGCCGCCTTCGCCAGATCCGAATCCGCGAACACGATGTTCGCCGACTTGCCCCCGAGCTCCAGCGTCACCCTCTTCACCTGATCAGCGCACCCGGCCATGATCTGCTTGCCGACCCCAGTCGATCCGGTGAAAACAACCTTCCGTACTGCGGAATGCGTGACGAACCTCTGTCCCACCACGGTTCCCGCACCCGGGACGATCTCCAGCACCCCCGGCGGAATGCCGGCTTCCAGCGCGAGCTCCCCCAACCGAACAGCCGTCAATGGCGTCAACTCGGCGGGCTTCAGGACAACGGTGTTGCCGGCCGCCAGCGCCGGGGCGAATCCCCAGCCGGCGATCGGCATCGGGAAGTTCCACGGCACGATGATGCCGACCACGCCGAGTGGTTCGGCGAACGTCAGATCGATGCCTCCGGCAACAGGGATCTGCTTGCCGAACAAACGCTCCGGAGCAGCCGAGTAGTAGTTCAGGACATCGCGGACGTTGCCCGCTTCCCAGCGTGCGTTGGAGATGGTGTGGCCGGCGTTCTCGACCTCGAGCGCCGCGAGGTTCTCCAGGTCCGCGTCGACCGCGTCGGCGAACCGCCGCAACAGGCGACCCCGGTCGGCCGGCGCCACGGCGCGCCATCCGGCGTACGCCGCGGAGGCTCTGGCGATCGCCTCGTCGGTCTGCTCGACCGTGGCGAGTTCGATCGTCGTGACCACCTTCTCGGTGGCGGGGTTGATCACGTCGTACGTCACCGGGACGCTCTCCTTCTCTTGCCTTCGGCAACCAAGGCGGTGAACAGCCGGAGATCGTCCGGGTTCTCCTCGGGATGCCACTGGACGCCGAGCGCGAAGGAATGCCCTTCGACCTCGGCCGCTTCGACCGTGCCGTCGCCGGCGCGGGCGGTGACTTTCAGCTCCGGCGGCGACGACGCCGAGGGCCTGGTGGTGGTAGCAGTGGACGGTCGTCTGCGCACCGAACAGCTTGCCGGTCAGGGAATCCGGCTCGACCTTCACCTCGGTCTGACCGAAGACCGCGGGCGACGGGCGGTGCTCGTCATGGGCGACGACGTCCGGCAGGTGTTGCTCCAGCGTTCCGCCGAGGGTCACGTTGAGCATCTGGAGACCACGGCAGATCGCGAGCAACGGAAGATCGCGATCGAGCGCGGCCTTGATCAGGATGGCTTCGTGGTCGTCGCGGCCCGGATCGGGTGTCCGACCGTCTCGGGATGCGGCTGAGCGTCGTACGAGCCCGGATCCACGTCGCACCCACCGGCGATGATCAGGCCGTCCAGGAGATCGAGGACGGTCGGGTCGGTGCCGACGGGTGGAAGGAGCAGCGGTACGCCGCCGGCCGCGTGCACGGCGTCGAGATAGACGCGCGGGAGCAGGGAGGCTTCACGCTCCCAGACACCCCAGACAGTTGGCTCGAGGTACGTCGTGATGCCGATCCGCGGCCTCACCTCCTCCCGCACTTTTCTTTCCTTCCCTTCAGAGTCGTTCGAAACCACGGGTCAGCTCCCAGTCGGTGACGGCCGCGTCGTACGCGTCGAGTTCGACTCTCGCGGCGTTCGTGTAGTGGTCGACCATCTCGTCGCCGAAGGCCTCGCGGGCGATCTTCGAACCGGCGAAGAGTGCTGCGGCTTCGCGCAGGGTGGTGGGCACGTGCGGCTTGTCGGAGTCGTAGGCGTTGCCGTCGAACTTCGGCTCCAGTTCGAGCTGGTTCTCGATCCCGTGCAGCCCGGCCGCGATCAGGGCGGCGACCGCGAGGTACGGGTTCACATCGCCACCAGGCAAGCGATTCTCGACTCGGAGGGACTCGCCGTGGCCGACCACCCGGAGGGCGCAGGTGCGGTTGTCGAGGCCCCAGGCGACCGCGGTCGGCGCGAAGCTGCCGGGGACGAAACGCTTGTAGGAGTTGATGTTCGGGGCGAGCAGGTAGGTGAGTTCGGACAGGCAGGCGAGCTGGCCGGCGATGAACTGCTCCATCAACTCGGAGAACCCGTGCTCCCGATCACCAGCCAGTACTGCGTCACCGGCATCCGAGCGGAAGCTGAGGTGGATATGGCAGGAGTTGCCCTCGCGTTCGTCGTACTTCGCCATGAAGGTGAGGCTCTTGCCGTGCTTGGCCGCGATCTCCTTCGACCCGGTCTTGTAGATCGAGTGGTTGTCGCAGGTGGCGAGCGCCTCGGCGTACCGGAAGGCGATCTCCTGCTGGCCGAGGTTGCACTCGCCCTTCGCCGATTCGACGTACAGGCCGGCGCCCTCCATCGAGTTGCGGATGTCCCGGAGCAGCGGCTCGATCCGGGAGGTGCCGAGGATGGAGTAGTCCACGTTGTACTGGTTGGCCGGGTCGAGACCGCGGTACTTCTTGTCCCAGGCGGCCTCGAAGGTGTCGTTGAAGACGATGAACTCGAGCTCGGTCCCGACGTACGCCTTCATCCCGAGCGCGGCGAGGCGGTCGAGCTGGGCCTTGAGGATCTGCCGCGGCGAGGCCGGCATCGGCTTGCCGTCGAGCCACTGGACATCGCACAGCACCAGGGCCGTGCCTTCCAGCCAAGGCAGCAGGCGCAAGGTGTTGAGGTCGGGCGCCATCAGCAGGTCGCCGTACCCGCGTTCCCAGGACGACATCTCGTAGCCGCCGACCGTGTTCATGTCGACGTCGACCGCGAGCAGGTAGTTGCACCCCTCGGTGCCGTGCTTCAGCACCTCCTCGACGAAGTACCGCGCGCCACACCGCTTCCCCTGCAACCGGCCCTGCATGTCGGTGATCGCGACCAGGACCGTGTCGACCAGTCCCTCCGCCACCAGATCCCGAAGCGCCTGCACACTCAACTTGCCACGATCAGAGGCCACTGTCGCTCCCGGTGCATTCTATTGGTCTACGGCCAGTCCATTAACCCCATCGTAGGCGGGCGCTCCACCGCGCTGTCAATCGGCCACCGCGGTTCGGCCCGGCCGGACCGCGGCCGGCTGATCCAGGCGCAGTACTGCCGTGGCACCAAGCGGACAGGGAATCGCTTTCCTGGCGCCGGAATGACGCTCAAAATCGGCTGATCCGGCCGCCCGCCCCGCGGCCAATGATCCGAGGAGCGCGTTATGCGATCTCTCATCACCCGTCCGCGCGTACTGGCTGTCATCGCCGCCGGTAGCGCTCTCGCCTTCAGTCCGCTCGGTGGCCAGGCCACAGCGAAGTTGCCCGTCGACCAGGTCAAGACGCCTTGCGTCACCCCCGCGGAGGGACCGTCCGCTCGTGGTGGGTTCGGCGCCGACACCCGTGACCTGTCGGTCGCGGAGCAGAAGGCGATCGACGCGAAGACCGCCCAGCTGGTGGCCGCGAAGCAGGCTCGTGGGCTGGCGCCGAAGGCCGGCAAGCTGGCCGGCGCGAGCGTGCCGGTGTACATCCACGTCATGCGGAGCAGCAGCGGCGCCGGCGACGTGACGGCGACCCAGATCAACCAGCAGATCGCCGAGCTGAACCAGGACTTCGCCGGTGGCGAGTCCTCGGCGGCCGCGAACACCGGCTTCACGTTCTACCTGGCCGGGACGGACCGCTACAACAACAACACCTGGCACACCGACGGCCAGAGCACCACGTACCGCGCGCAGACCCGCTTGGGTGGCAAGAACGCGCTGAACATCTGGCTGGTCGACTTCTCCTACCTCGGGATCGCTACCTTCCCGTGGGACTACGCGAGCAACCCGAAGATCGACGGCATCCGGGTGCAGTACAGCTCGCTGCCCGGCGGTTCGGCGACGAACTTCAACCTCGGCAAGACCGCGTCGCACGAGGCCGGACACTGGTTCGGGCTCTACCACACGTTCCAGGGCGGCTGCACGAGCACGAACGACTCGGTCTCCGACACCCCGGCCCAGAGCAGCTCCAGCAGCGGCTGCCCGACCGGCCGGGACTCCTGCTCGCTGCCGGGTGTCGACCCGATCCACAACTACATGGATTACTCCTACGACTCCTGCTACAACCAGTTCACTCCCGGCCAGAGCACGCGCATCAGCAACGCCTGGACCGCCTACCGCGCATGATCCCCGACAGCGTCCGAACAGCTACACCGCGTGACTGTTTGACCAGGTCCGTGTGACTGATGGACCAGTAGGCGTCTAGAGTGCCGCCGATGCGTGTCCTCCTGACGGCCTGCGCGACCACCGCACTGGTGGTCTCAGGTCCGCTGGCTGCGACCGCCGCCGGCCAGGCTCCACAGAGCCCGGTCGGCGGTGCGCAGCTGACTACAGGGCCGACGGTTGTCGCTGACGGAGCGACGCCGCCGGCGGTACAGGCGTCTGCCTTCTTGGTGGCCGACCTGGACACCGGCGCCGTACTGGCCGCCAAGGCCCCACACGCCAAGCTGCGGCCCGCGAGCACGCTCAAGACGCTCACGGCGCTGGTACTGCTGCCACGGCTCAACAAGGCCGACCAGGTGGTCGGCACCGACCAGGACGCCGGCATCGAGGGCAGCAAGGTCGGTATCTACCCCGGCTGCAAGTACACGGTCGATCTGCTCTTCCAGGGCATGTTCCTGGCGTCCGGGAACGATGCCGTGCACGCCCTGGCCTCCCACGACCAGGGCGGCGTTCCCGCGACGATCACCCGGATGAACAAGCTGGCCTCCCAGATCGGTGCACTCGACACGCACGTGACCGACCCGACCGGCCTCGATGCCGACGGGCAGTACTCGTCGGCGTACGACCTGGCGCTGTTCGCTCGGGCGGGTCTGGAGCGGGACGACTTCGCGCGGTACGCGTCGACGAAGTACACGAACTATCCGTTGGTGAAGAAGCCCGGGACCTATCAGGTCGCCAACCAGAACCACCTGCTGTTCAACTACCCCGGCGCACTCGGCGTGAAGACGGGCTACACGACGCTGGCCCGCAACACGTTCATCGGTGCGGCGCAGCGCGGCGGGCACCGGGTCGTGGTGACGATGATGAACTCCCCGCACGGCATCACCGAGGACGCCTCCACGCTGCTCGACTGGGCCTTCAAGAACTACACCGCGCTCACCCCGGTCGGCACCTTGATCAAGCCGATCACCACGGAGGCGAAGACGGGTGAGGGCCCGAACGTGTCGAAGAAGTCCTCGACCCGTACGCCGCTGCCGAAGCGCAGCCGGACAGTGCTCGAGCACGGCCAGGCAGTCCAGTCGATGGCCTACCGCATCCCCGTCTGGTGCTACGCGGCCCCACCGATCCTGCTACTCCCGCTCTTCCTCCGCCGCCCACGCGCTCTCAAGATCCAAGCTCGACGTCTCAAAGCTCGAAGGCATTAAGAGAAAGAGAGGAGTGGGAGGCCCGCAGCACGGGCTAGCGGCGGAGGGAGCGGGCTGCTCTGGCTAGTTGGACTGCTAGGGCTGTGGCGGTGGCTCCTAGGACTGCTCCGGCGGCTACGGCGACTGTGTCGGCCTTCCGCTCGGGGATCGGGACCACCTTGAACTTCTTGCCAGGCGGCCCGGGCAGGTAGCCGTCCTCGTCAGCTTCCTCCGTACGACGCCAGGCCGGCACCGGCGACTCCCGATCGAACGGCATGGCAGCCCGCGCAGCCTCCTCGGCCGCACCCGTGTGCCAACGGTGGTCCAGCGTGGCTTCCTTGGTCCACGCCGCGATCAGCATGATCGCCCTGGTCATCAGGTAGATCCACACCAGCAGCGCGAGCGGCAGGGCCAACGTCCCGTACGCCGCGTTCTTACCGATCACGCCCTTGACGTAACCGTTGCCCAGCTTCTGAGCCAGGTAGAAGACGATCCCACCGGCCAGTGCCGCGATCAGGGAGACCTTCCGCGGCAGGATGATCCGCGGCAGCGCGGTCTGCAGATACAGGAAGAGCACCGCCCCCGCACCGATCCCGACCACCACGCTGACCACGTCGAGGCCCCAGTCCGCGAACCAGGTCCCCTCCAGCCCGGTCCAGGAAGCGACCTTCTTCGACAGCCCGGTCAGCACCGACGAGGCGCCGGTGGCGATCAGGCCGATCAGCCCGAGCCCGAGCAGCGCGCCGAGATCCGCGACCTTGAGCTTGACCGCGTTGCCGGGCTGGTCGTCCAGCTCGTGCATCGACCGGATCGAGGCCCGCAGCGAGTCGATCCAGCCGAGCCCGGTGAGCAACAGGGAGACGCCGGAGATCAGCCCGATGGTGCCCGCGTTGCTGATCAGCGAGTCCAGGTTGATCTGGTCGCCGATCCCGGGCAGGTTCTTCTTCAGCGCGTCCTTCAGATCGGCAACCGCGCCGTCGTTCAGCAGCCGCCCGGTGACGGCCGCCGCGAGCACGATCAGCGGGAACATCGACAGGAAGCCGAAGAAGCTGGTCGCGCCGGCCAGCCGGTTACCGCGCCGGTCGCCGTACCGCTTCCACGCCCGCCAGAGCTGGGTCCGCTTGAACCGTGCCCAGACAGCCGACGCTTGTTGCTTGATGCCCATTGTTCTCCCGTACCCCGCTGCGAGGAATTCAGCCTGCCAGGGGGAACGAGCGTTGCGGCCGCCACACGCCGTCCGCGCCGTGCTCGTACCGGCTGAACTCCGCAACGTCGAAGGCACAGTCGTACGCCGACAGGGCGTCGTACGCGCGGTCCAGTGCCTCCTTGTCGAGGTCGTGGGCCACCGTGACGTGCGGGTGGTACGGGAAGCGCAGCTCGACCGAGAGCGGCCCGGAGCGCACCTGCGACTGGAGCAGCTCGCAGGACGAGATGCCCTCGACCAGCGGCACGAACACCACCGGCGAGATCGGCCGGAAGGTCGCCGTACCGCGCAGCCGGATCCGGAAGCTCGGGAACCGGGCGGCCACCTCGAGCAGGTGGTCGTCGATCTCGGCCAGGTCCGCGTCGGCCACCTCGGTCGGCGGCAGCAGCGTCACGTGGGTCGGGATCGACGAGGCCATCGGATCGCCGAACTCCGCCCGGAACTTCTGCAGCTCGGTCCCGTAGGGTTCCGCGATCGGGATCGCGACACCGATAGTCGCCATCCGGCGCCTACCGGCCCGAACCGGTGAAGGGGATGAAGCCGAGCCGGTCGTAGACCCGCTCCAGCGTCGGCGCCGTCACGGCCCGGGCGCGCTCGGCGCCGGTGGCCAGGATCGCGTCCAGCTGGGCCGGGTCGTCGAGGAAGGCCAGCGTCTTCTCCCGGAACGGGGTGACGAACTCGACCACCACCTCGGCCAGGTCCTTCTTGAAGTCGCCGTAGCCGCGGCCGGCGTACTCGTCCTCGAGTTCGCTGATCTTGCGGCCGGTCAGCGCGGTGAAGATGGTCAGCAGGTTGGCCACCCCGGCCTTGTTCTCCGGGTCGAAGATCACGTCCCGGCCGGAGTCGGTGACGGCGGACTTGATCTTCTTCGCGCTGACCTTCGGGTCGTCCAGCAGGTCGATGATGCCGGCCGGCGACGAGGACGACTTGCTCATCTTCGCGGTCGGGTCCTGCAGGTCGGCGATCTTCGCGGTCTCCTTGACGATGTACGCCTCGGGGATCCGGAACGTCTTGCCGAAGCGGTGGTTGAACCGCTGCGCGAGGTCGCGGGTCAGCTCCAGGTGCTGGCGCTGGTCCTCACCGACCGGGACGCGATCGGCCTGGTAGACCAGGATGTCCGCGGCCTGCAGGATCGGGTACGTGAACAGGCCGACCGTGGCCCGGTCCGCACCGCCCTTCGCCGACTTGTCCTTGAACTGCGTCATCCGGCTGGCCTCGCCGAACCCGGTGATGCAGCTCAGCACCCAGCTCAGCTGCGAGTGCTCGGGGACCTGGGACTGGACGAACAGCGTCGAGCGCTCCGGGTCGATCCCGGCCGCCAGCAGCTGCGCGATCGACCGGCGGGTGCGCTCACGGAGCACCTTCGGGTCGTACTCGACCGTGATCGCGTGCAGGTCCACCACGCAGTAGAAGGCGTCGTGGTCCTCCTGCAGCGCCACCCACTGGCGAACCGCGCCGAGGTAGTTGCCGAAATGGAAGGAATCGGCGGTCGGCTGGATCCCGGACAGAACGCGGGGGCGGCGTGAGGGCGCCTCCGGGTTCGTCGGAGCCGGCGCAGGGGTGTCGTCGGGGACGGCTGCTGACATGGACCCGATTCTGCCAGCGCCCCAGGTCTGCGGTACACCGGGGCGGCCCCCAGCCGGTCATAGGGTGTGAATTATGAGTTCACGCGACGTGATCATTGTGCCGGGTGGTGGCTACGGGGCGCAGGGGCCGCTGCTGATGTACGCCGGCGAAGCGGCTGAGCGGCGAGGTGGCACGCTCCGGCCGATCTCGTGGGACGACCCGGAGGCGCTGCTGACGATGACAGCGGATCAGCGGGGGCCGTGGGTGCTCGATCAGGTGGCCCGGGCGGTTCCTGACCTGCAGGAGGGCTCGCTGCTGATCGGGAAGTCGCTGGGGACGCATGCGGCTGCGCTGGCGGCTGAGCGGGGGTTGCCGGCGGTGTGGTTGACGCCGGTGCTGACCAGTGACTTCGTGGTCGACGGGTTGCGGCGGTCGACGGCGCCGTTCCTGCTGGTCGGCGGGACCGCGGACAAGCTCTGGGACTCCGGGCTTGCCCGCGAGCTCACGCCGTACGTGCTGGAGGTTGAGGGCGCCGATCACGGGATGTACGTGCCTGGACGGCTCGCCGCGTCTGCCGCCGTACTGGGGCAGGTCGCGACGGCCGTCGAGGACTTCCTGGACGACGTCCTTTAGTTCGTGCTGGGGTTGCCGTCGGCGGCCGTGGCCAGCTTGGGGACGAGCTGGTCGAGGACGGTCGGCAGGCTGAGGATCGAGACGAAGCTGGTGGCGCCGTACAGGTCGTCGTCGTAGTTCTCTTCGATGTAGACGCTGCGCCCCTGGGTGGTGACCGGCTGGCTCTTCAGCAGCGGGTCGGCCTTCAGCTTCGCCGTGCCGCCCTTCTCCGGGAACCAGACCAGCGCGCCGACGTTGAGCAACGACACCTTCTCGGCGCTGATGTTCGCACCGAACTTGTCACCGATCACCTTGTCCAGCCCGGCCGGCAGGCTGAAGCCGAGGTCGGTGAGCAGCCGCGACCGCGGGTCCTGGCTGCCGTAGATGAAGTAGCCCTCGTACGGCGACGCCATCAGCGCGGTCTTGCCCTTGAACTCCGGGTGCGCTTCGCGGACCTTGGCGAACCGGTCCTCGATCCCCTTGACCAGGTCGTCGGCCTCCTTCGGCTTCCCGACCGCCTTGCCGACGGTGCGGGTGACGTCCTGCCAGCCGACGCCGTAGTCCGGTGCCCCCGGCAACTGGGCGACGGTCGGCGCGATCGCGGTCAGCTTCTTGTAGTCGTCGGCCGTGATCCCGGCGTACAGGCCGATGATCAGGTCGGGCTGCAGCGCGGCGACCTTCTCGAACTGGATCCCGTCCTTGTCGCTCAGCACCTGCGGCACCGCGTTGGAACCGAGTTTCGCCTTCGCCCACGGGAACAGCGCCCCCGGCTTGTCGCCGAACCACTCGGTGGTCGCGACCGGCGTCACGCCGAGCGCCAGCAGGGCGTCCTGCTCGACCAGGCCGACGAGCACGATCCGCTTCGGGGCCTGCGTGATGGTGGTGTCGCCGAACTTGTTCTTGATCGTCACCGGGAAGGCGCCGGCTTCGGTCCCGGTCTGGGGCGTGGCCGCGACGTCCTTCGCGTCGTTTCCGCTACAGGCAGTCAGGGCCAGCAACGGCAGAGCGACCAACAGCGCGAGCGGCCGGAGGATGGAGCGCATAGAGAGACCTCACAGTCGTGGTTAGGTATCCCTAACCTAACCTAGGCCGTCAGCTCCGTTGATACTTGGTCACCCCGTGGTCCTGCTGCAGCTTGTCCGCCGCGGCCTGGATCCGGGTGGTCCACTCGTCCGGACCGATGCCACCGGCCAGGAACTGCCCGGTCGCTTCGCCGGCCGTCTTGCCGAGGTCTGGATACCAGTCGGCGAAGTACCAGGTGATCACCTGATCCCCGGCCGCCGTCAGCAGATCCCGGGCCGAGCGGAGCGCAGTACTGATCTCCAGCCCGTCAGCAGATCCCCGTACTACGGTCAGCTGGTTGCTCGCCGCGGTGACCTGCTTGGCCACCTCCTTGTCGAGCATCGCGCGGAGATAGTCGAAGCCACCTTCGGGATTCTTCGCCTGCACCGGTACGGCGAACGGCGCGGTTGCGGCGACATGCACTCCGCGCGGCAACGCCGACGAGGTGTCGAGCGGCGGGATCCCGAACATGCTCAGCCCGAACCCGGTCGGGATCACCGGCTTCATCTCGTTCTCGAGCCAGTTTCCGCACGGCAGCAGACCGGCCTTGGACTTCATCAGTTGCGTCTGCGAGGCAAGGTGATCGAGTTCGGTGGTCCCCTTCGCCAGCAGGCCCCGCCGGGTCAGTTCACCGAACGCGGTGATCGACCGGGTGACGCTTTCGTCCTTCCAGGCATTGGCTTCGAGGTTGTCGATCCGCTTGACCACGTCGTGGCCGCCGGTCTTGGCTGCGAGAGTCAGGACGGCTTCGAGTACGTAGTACGGATGCACTCCGGCGTAGGCGAAGGGGCCGACGCCGGCCGCCTTCATTTCGGTGCCGAGGGCAAGCAGTTCGGGCCAGGTCCGGGGGACGTCCCAGTCGTGCTGCTGGAACAGGCGGCTCGAGTACCAGAGCCCGTAGACGGTGGCGATGTAGTTGAGCGTGCGGAGCGTCCCGTCGTACCGGCCGGCGTCCAGAAGGCCTGGTAGTAAGGCGTCCTGGATGATCGCGTTCTCGTCGCTCCAGGACGGCGCCTTCAGCAGGTCACCGAGATCCTCGAGCTGCTTCTCCGCCACGAGATGCGCGGTCGGCAACGCCTTGTCGCCGGAGTTCAACACGACATCCGGTGGCGAACCGGCGGCGAACCGCGACTCCAGCAAGTCCTTCAGCTGCTTGGTAGGCGTCGAGGTGACAGCCGCCTTCGCATACTTCTTCCGGTACTGCGCGGCGCCGAAGCCACCCCAGTCCTCGGCCACCACCACCTCGAGCGGCCGATCCTCCACCACCCCGAACGGATTCCCCGCCGACCGCGTCGGCCCGCTGGCCGGCTTCTCCGAAGAGCACCCCGCCAGCGCAGCCACGAGTGCGCCTTGCAAAACAGTCCGCCGTCTGAGCACGAACGCAGACTAGCCCCCGCCGTGGTGCAGGTGGCGGGGGCTAGTGAGCTGGAGCGGTTACTTCACGCCTCCGGCGGTGACGGAGACCTGGAGTTGGCGCTGGAAGATGATGTAGACGACCAGCACCGGAGCCACGGTGATGACCACGGCCGCGAACAGGGCACCGAAGTCGACCGCGTAGCCGGCCTGCGATGCGAACGAGGCCATGCCCTGCGAGAGGACGTAGTTGTCCGAGTTCGTGTTCAGGGCGACCGGGAGCAGGAACTGGTTCCACAATCCCAGGAAGTTGAAGATGGCAACCGACGCCATCCCCGGGCGCGCCATCGGCAGCATCACCGAGAAGAAGGTGCGCCACTCACCGGCGCCGTCGATCTGCGCCGCCTCGTAGATCTCGCCCGGCAGCGCCTTGAAGAAGCTGTGCAGGAAGAAGACGGTGAACGGCAGCGCGAACGCGACGTACGTGATGATCAACCCTGGCAGGGTGTTCAGCAGCGAGAGGTTCTTCAGCACGAAGAACAGCGGCACGATCGCCAGGAAGACCGGGAACGTCAGTCCGGCCAGCATGGCGTAGTAGATCGCCCTGTTGCCGAAGAACTGGAACCTGGCCAGCACGTAGGCGCACATGGCGCCCAGGATCATCACCAGGACCAGCGCCGACGTCACCACGATCACCGTGTTGGTGAAGTAGCGACCGATGCCGGCTGTCGTCCAGGCCGTTGCGTAGTTGCTGAACCGCAGCTTGCCCGGCAGTGCCAGCGGGTTGCCCAGCACCTCCTGCGTCGACTTGAACGAGGACAGCACTGTCCACACCAGCGGCAGGATCACCAGCAGCGACCACAGGATCAGGGCGATGTGGGCGGTCGTCGCGACGCCCTTGCCCTCCCGGGTTCCCTTGCCGGAGGTCCGGGACCGGGGAACGAGGTCGGACCGGTCGGCGGTAGTTGTCGTCATCGGCGTACCTTCCGGTCACGTCCGCCGGTCAGGGCGTTGATGGTGAAGACCAGCAGCGCGAACAGCATCGTCACCGCGGCGAGGACCACGCCCATCGCCGTCGAGTAACCGAACTGTCCCTTGGCGAACGCCGTGGTGAACAGTTGCTGCGGCATGACCAGGGTCGAGTTCTGCGGGCCACCGCCGGGGTTCAGCGCCTGCATGTAGACGAACGCGTCCAGGGCGGCGATGCCCAGGTAGATGTACGCCGTCTGCACGTTGTCGCGGATCAGCGGCAGCGTCAGGAACACCGCCGTGCGGAACCGGCCGGCCCCGTCGATCCGGGCCGCCTCGAACACCTCGGGGTCGATCCCCCGGATGGCGGCGATGAACAGCACCATGTAGAACCCGACGAAGCCCCAGACCATCACGAACATCGAGGCCGGCATCGCGGTCCGGGCGTCACCCGAGCCACGCGTAGTTCTCGAACCCGTGCAGCCCGATCTTCGACAGCAACGCGTCCAGCACACCGGTGCTCGGGGTGAACACCTGGGCCCAGATCAGGCCGATCACGATCGCGGGGATCACGTACGGGAAGAACGAGACGATCCGGTAGAAGCCGGAGTTGCGCAGCCCGCGCACGGTCCCGGTGCCCGAGCCGCCGATCGTCACCAGCGTGGCCAGCGTCAGCGCCAGCACGATCGTCACGATCGGGACGACGATCGCCAGCTCGACGTTGTTCCGGACGGCCTTCAGGAAGATGTCGTCGTGGAACAGCTTCACGTAGTTGTCGAAGCCGACGAAGTTCATCTTCGAGCTGAAGCCGGACCAGTCCGTCATCGAGTACCACAGAGCCTGCACGAACGGTGAGACCACGAAGATCACGAACACCGCGAGCGGCAGGCCGAGGAACACGACCATGAAACTGACCCGGTCGAAGGTGAGCGGCCGGCGCCGCCGGACGGCGGGCCGCTGGGGCCCGCCGTCCGGAACGACTTCTGGCGTCATGGTCACTTGGTGACCGGGATCTTCTTGACGGAGCTGTCGTTGCGCACCTTGTCCGTGATCTGCTGCAGGCCCTTGGTCAGGCCCGCCGCGTCGGTCTGGCCGGACAGGAACGAGTTCCAGACCACCAGGTTGTCGGTGTTCATGCCGTACAGGCCGACGAACTGGTAGTCGAAGATGTCCGTGCCCGCGGCGTCCAGCATCGCGGTCTGCGACTGCAGAGCGGTCGAACCGAAACCGTCGGCGGGCACCAGGCCCTTGACGATGGTCGGCGCGAGCCGGGTCTTGGCGAAGTTGGTCGCCGCCTCCTTGGACAGCATGGCCCGCAGGAGCTCCTTGCCGCCGGCAACGTTCTTGCCCTTGGCCGGGACGATGAACGGCTCACCGGCCGCGCTGCGCAGCGCGGCGTACGGCAGCTTCGGGCTGTCGGTCAGCGTGGGCTCGGGGATGCCCTTCATCTGGAAGCCCGCTCTTGGTGGCCTTCTTCATCTCGTTCTCGATCCACGAGCCCGAGGGGTAGAGGATGGCCTGCTGGTCGTTGCTCCACTTCGCCTGCGCGGCGGTGAACTGGGTGCCGGCGCCGCCCGGGACGAAGTACCCGTTCTTGACCATGGTCTCCAGGGCCTTGAAGACACCCTGGATCTGCGGCAGCGACCAGCAGTTCTCCTTGAGGTTCTCCAGCGCCAGCCGGACGTCGTCGCCACCCTCCTTGATCGCGCGAGTCGACGGCCAGGGTGTGGTAGTACGTCGCGGCTTCCTTGCCCCAGACGAACAGGTACTTGCCCTTGGCCTTGGCCTTGGCGCCGAGGTCGAGCAGCGCGTCGTAGGTCTTCGGCGGCTCCCAGCCGTTCTCCTTGAACAGCGACTCGGAGTACCACAGGCCGTACAGGGTGAGCACGTAGTTCATCGCGACGAACTTGCCGTCGAAGGTACCGGGGAGCTTGGCGCCCGGGTACAGGGTGTCGGCGATCTTCGTGCCCTCGTAGTTGTTGGCCTCGAAGACGTCGTCCAGCGTCGACAGCTGGTCCAGGATCGTGTTGAAGCCGATCTGGTTCGCGCCGGAGTTGTCGATCAGGTCCGGCGGGTTGCCGCCGACGAAGCGCGGCTGCAGCTGCTGGGCGATCTGGGTGGACGGAGCAACCTTGAACGTCGAGCCCGCGAACTTCGCCTGCGCGATGTTGGCCGCGAACGACACGTAGTCGTAGCCGTAGCCGCCGTTGAAGATCACCGAGTCGACGGTGGCCTTGTCCGCCATGCCGAACGGGTTGTCCGCCGACTTGTCGCGCCGCCACCGGTGGAACCGCTGTCGTCGCTGCCGCTACCGGCGCAGGCCGCCAGGAGCGTGCTGCCGCCGGTGGCCAGCAGAGTGCCGACCGCCGCGCGCTGCAGGAACAGCCGCCGCGACAGCTTGTTGGGAGTGGTCATTGGTCCCGCCTTCCAAGGAGTGTTTCAAGCAGTACGACGGATCCGGCCGGCGTACTGGGCTTCAAGGGCGTGGTTGTGGTCATCGCCGCCGGGAATGTTCGCGGACAGGTAGACCGGTGGTGTCTCGCCTGCCTCGCCGAACCGGCGCAGTACCTCGGCCACCATCATCTGCGCGATCAGCGCAGCAGTGATGGAGGACACGGCGCAGACCTTGCCGCCGTCCGGCAGGTCGAGCACAGAATCGCCGTACGGCGCATGGTTGTCGAGCACCACGTCGGCGAAATCGATCAGTTTCTTGCCGGACGGGTGCCGCGACTCGACCCCACTGGTGTGCTGCAGCGAGGTGATCGCGATCAGCGGGTGTCCTTTTTCTTTCACCACCGTGGCCAGCTCGACGATCGAGCCGTTCACGCCGGAGTTCGAGGCGATCACGAACAGGTCGCCGGGGCGGGCGGCCGACAGTTCGTAGAGCTTGCGCGAGTACGACGGATCGCGCTCGAGCTCGGCACTGCGCGAGCAGCTCCTTCGGTTCGCCACCGAGCAGCACCAGGTCGCGCAGCGCGATCCGGTTGGTCGCGATCAGGCCACCGGCGCGGCCGGCGATCTCCATCGCGAGCGCCTCGGAGTGACCGGAGCCGAACGCCTGGATGACGCCGTTCGGCGCGCAAGGAAGCGGTGATCAGGTCCGCCGCGTCCTGGATCGGGCCGTCGGCCTGCGCGGTCACGGCGGCCAGGATCGGCGTGAGCGTCGTGAACATAGGACTGCGCACTCACGCCCGGGTTCGCCCCGTTGACGCTCGTGCTGCCGTCTGCCGTGCTGGCCATCAGAGGCCCCACCCCTCGACTAATGTGTTCGCCGCGACACACCTGGTGCCGACAAGTGCGCAAGTTTGCGGTTTGCTGGACAGAACTTTTCTCACCTGGCAGCTAAAGTCAAGGCTCATCTCACTCTTCCCTCCAGATCGGGACCGTTGCGTGACCTTGCTTGTTGTTGTTCACAATTAGCCTCTTCTGAGCAGTTTGGAGCACCGCCTATGTCGCGTCGAACGCCCGCTCCCCGGAACCAGAGGACCCAGTGGTCTTGATGCCAGCATCCGCACTGGTCCTGGGCGGCGACCTCGGCGGCACCTCCACCCGGATCGTGATCGCGGACCATGAGGGCAACGTAATCGGCCGCGGGGCCGCTGCCGGCGGAAATCCGACCAGCCACCCGGCGAGCGCCGCGGCCAACTTCGGACAGGCCATTCACCAGGCGCTGGACGGCATCGATCCGACCCTCGTCAGTACCGCCGTGATCGGCGCGGCCGGTGGTTCGGCGCTGTCCAACCCCGGGGTCAAGGCGCAGTTCGACGCCGCCTGGAGCGGGGCCGGGCTGGTCTGCGCACCGGACTTCATCGGCGACCTCGAGGTCGCCTTCGCCTCCGGTACGCCGGAGCCTGACGGCACCGTGCTGATCGCCGGGACCGGCAGCGCGGCCGGCCTGGTCCGCGACCACCGGCTGGTCCGGACCGCGGACGGGCACGGCTGGCTGCTCGGCGACGACGGCTCCGGGTTCTGGCTCGGCCGCGAATCGCTGCGCAGTCTGTTGCGCGCTCTCGATCTCGGCGAGCCGATCGGGCTGCTCGGCCAGGAGGTGGTGAAAGCCGTGCTGCCGGACCGTGACCGAGACCGCAGATGCGGAGCGTGATGGCTACGACCGGCTCCGTGACGACCTGATTCGCACCGTGAATGCCCGTCCGCCGGTGTTGCTGGCCGAACTGGCCCGGACGGTCGTGACGGCGTACGACCAGAACGACAAGACCGCCCATGCGCTGGTGAAACGCGCAGCCGAACTGCTCACAGAAACGGTCAGCCGGCTGCGGACAACGTCGGACAACGGCCCGTTGGTGCTGGCCGGCAGTGTCGCCGGGGAATCTTCTCCGGTCGGCCGATTGCTCCGGCAAAGCATTCACGAACATTTCGCCGGCGAGGTCCTCACCGCCCGCGACGGCGTCGGCGGCGCCACCTGGCTGGCGCTCGGCGAGCTGGACCCGGCCCTGGCCACCCGCGAAAACCACGCACGGCTAGTCAGCTCCTAATTACTCGCGCGCCCGCAGGCGCGGGCGCGCGGAGTAGTGAGGTGTCAGTCGAGATTGTCGATCGGGCGGAGTTCTACGGCGAAGAACTCGGCCTCGGGGATGCGGGCCGCGATCTCCTCGGCTCGTTCCGGCGTCTCGACGTCGACCAGGAAGAAGCCGGCCAGCTGCTCCTTCGCCTCGGAGTACGGGCCGTCCGTCACCGCCCGGACGCCTTCGCGGACCCGGACCACCTTCGTGGTGTGCGGCGCGGCGAGCGGGGCCACCGCGACGAACTCGCCGGTCTCGTGGAGTTCGTCGATCAGCTTGTCCAGCTGCGCGGACAACGCGTCCCGCGCCGACTTCGGCAGCTTCTTCCCCTCCTCGGCGTACAGGAAGGAGGGGTGTCCCCAGGTCACGGGATTGCTGTGGATCAACAACAGATACTTCACGATCAGGTCCTTTCGGTCGGATGGATCCTCGCAGCAGAGGTCGCACCCCGATCGGCCTTCTCGACAAAACGGCGAAAATGTCGACGGCCCGGCGGCACCTCCGACGTACCGGCTGACCCACCGGCACGAACCTAAGGTGACCACCATGAACGAGACCGATCTCCAGCTGACCGACGGCCGCACCCTGCACGTCTACGACAGCGGCACCGGCGACCTCCCCGTCTTCTGGAACCACGGCACCCCCAACCTCGGCGCCCCGCCCGCTCCGCTGCTCGCCGAGTCCGAACGGCTCGGCATCCGCTGGGTCTCCTTCGACCGCCCCGGGTACGGCGGTTCGTCGCCGGCGCCCGGTCGCACGATGGCCTCGGTCGCGCACGACGCGGCCGCGGTCGCCGATGAGCTGGGAATCGACCGGTTCGCCGTCACCGGATACTCCGGCGGTGGCTCGTACGCGCTCGGTTGCGCCGCCACTCTCGGCGATCGGGTCAGCGCGGTGGCGACGCTCGCCGCGATCGCCCCGTACGGCGTACCGGGACTGGACTGGTTCGACGGGATGGTGCCGTCGGGCGTCGCCTCGCTGCGAGCCGCCCTCGCCGGTCGCGCGGCGAAGGCGGCGCACGAAGCGTCCGGAGTCGAGTACGACCCTGAGTTCGCTCAGGACGACTACGAGCTGTTCGAGGGCGAATGGGGCTGGCTCGGCTCGGTGGCGAGTCACGCGATGGACGCCGGTCCCTACGGCCTGATCGACGACGACGTCTCCTATGTCATCCCGTGGGGCTGCGACCCGACCACGATCAAGGCGCCCGATCCTGCTCCTGCAAGGCGACCGGGACGGCATCATCCCCGCCACCCACGGCGCCTGGCTGGCCGCCCACTGCCCGACCGCCGAGCTCCGCCTCACCCCGGGCGCCAGCCACTTCACGATCATGCGCCAGGCCGCGTCGATCCTCCCCTGGCTCGCCGGCCACGGCGCTGACCGCTTGGATCGAGGCCGCGGTGGGTACCGGGGCTCGATGCAGCTGTGCTGAGCGCTACACGGTGGGAGAGCCGCTCGGGCGCGGCGGCATGGGCGAGGTGTATCGCGGCCGGGACGAGTTGCTCGGTCGCGAGGTGGCCGTCAAGTTCCTGCTGCCGACGCGCCAGGGCGATCTCGCCGCGGCACGGTTCCACCGCGAAGCCCGGGCGGCGGCGACGCTGAACGACCCGCACGTCGTCGCGGCCTTCGACTTCGGCGACCACGAGGACGGCTACTTCCTGGTGATGGAGCTCGTCGAGGGCCGGTCCGTCGCCGAGGAGCTCAGAGCGCGCGGCCCGCTGCGGGCCGAGCGAGGCGGTCGGCATCATCCGGCAGGCCGCGGCCGGCCTGGCCGCCGCGCACCGCCAGGACATCGTCCACCGCGACATCAAACCGGCGAACCTGCTGCTCACCGCCGACGGCCAGGTCAAGGTCGCCGACTTCGGCATCGCCCGGTTCATCGCCGACACCACGACCACCCTGACCGCCACCGGCCAAGTGGTCGGGACCAGCCACTACATGGCGCCCGAACGAGCGCTCGGCGGTCCGGCCGGCCCGGCATCGGACGTCTACGCGCTCGGCTGCGTGCTGTACCAGTTGCTCACCGGCCACCCACCGTTCCAGGCGGACCAGCCGGCCTCGATCATGTACCAGCACGTCCAGCTCGACCCCGTTCCGCCGAGCGACCTGCGCCCGGAACTGGCCGGCGACTGCGAGACCCTGCTGTTCCGGATGCTCGCCAAGGATCCTGCCGACCGCCCGACCGCCGCCCAGATCGCCGCCGGTACGCCCGCTTGCCGACCGCTCGCCGCGCCACCATCCCGGGCGACGACCCCGCCGATGCCCCGACGGTCCCGCTAGCCTTCCGCCTGCGGTCGCGGCGCGGCGCGCTGACCGTCGGCGCGGCAGTGGCCGCCACCGCGGCGGCGGTCGCGCTCGCCGTACTGATCGGGCCCGACCCTCGGCCGGCCGCCGACCACGAACTGCTGCCGTCGACGACGCCACCAGCGGTGTCGCGCACCGCGCCGCCACCAGCCCGTACGACGCGGCCGCCGTCGCCCGTGGCGGCCACGAGCAGCCGGCCGACGCGGGCGAGCACGCCGATCGACCCACCCGCCGGCCACCCCGAGCAAGCGACGGCAAGGGACACACGCAAGACCCGCAAGCCCAAGCCGAGACAAACCGAACGACAAGCCGACCAAGAAGCCCTGACCGCCAGCATTCCAAGCAAGGGCTTGACATCGGCCCATGCTGCGGCGCATATTCCAAGCATGTCTTTGGAATCTACGGACGATGCGCGGCGGCGACGATTGCTGGAGGATCCGCTGGCGATCCGGGCGATGGCGCATCCGGTGCGGCTGGATCTGCAGGCGTTGCTCGGCAAGGAAGGCCCGCTGACCGCAGCCGACGCGGCCCGGAGGCTCGGCATCAGCCAGGCGCTGGCATCGCATCATTTGCGGCAGTTGGCGAAGTACGACTTCGTCGAACCCGCGCCGGGGAAGGACAACCGCGAGCGGCCGTGGCGGCTCGTCTCCACATCTCAGTCGTGGCGGGAGGCCGGCCTCACGCCCGAGGGTGCGGCCGCGGCCGACGTACTGGAGCAGTTGCTTGCCGAGCGGGCGCTGAGCGCGCTGGCCGACTGGCAGCAGCGGCGGTCCGTGGAAGAGCCGATCTGGTGGAACAACGCGGGCATCGGGCACACCGGGATCTACCTCACCGGCGAGGAACTGGCCGAGCTGGAGGAGCAGATCAGCGGTCTGTTGCAGCGGTACATCGACGAGCGGCCGATCGACGACAAGGCCACCCGTCCACCCGGCAGCCGGCTGGTCGACATCACCCGCATCGTCACCGTTTCGCCTGAGGAGACACCGTGAAGAACTTGTGGGAGGTGCTCGCGCGGCAGCGGGACTATCGGCTCGTGCTGAGCGCGGGGCTGATCTCGCTCACCGGGGACTGGATCCTGCGGATCGGCCTCGCGTACTACGTGTACGACCTGACCGGATCGACCTTGGCCTCCGGCGGGTTGCTGCTCTGTTCCTTCCTGCCGCTGTTCCTGCTCGGCTCGCTGGCCGGTGTCTTCGTCGACCGCTGGGACCGGCGCCGCACGATGATCGTCACGAACCTGCTGCACGCGATCGTCCTGCTCCCCTTGCTCCTGGTGCACAACGCCGACGCGATCTGGGTGGTCTACCTGGTCGTCCTCGCACAAAGTTGCCTTCAGCAATTTTTCCGGCCGGCTGAGCAATCGCTGGTCCCGTTGCTGGTCGAGTCGCGCCAACTCGTCACAGCGAACGCGCTGAACAGCCAGTCCAGCGACATCGCGCGCTTGATCGGTGCGGCGCTGGGTGGCGTGCTCGCGGCCTTCGGCGGAATTCCCCTGCTGGCGTTGGTGGATGCGGCGACTTACCTGGCCGCGATGGGGTTGCTGATCGGCGTACGGCATCGCGGCAACAAGGTCGTGGTCGAGAAGACCGCCGGTGCCGTTCAGCGGATCAAGGCGGAGTGGATCGAGGGACTCCGGATCTGCGTGGCCGGTCCGGCACTCCGGCTGGTCTTCGTGTTCGGCCTCGTCACCGGCGTCGGCGAAGGCGCGATGAGCACCTTGTTCGCACCGTTCGTCAGTACGGAGCTGGGCGGCGACGGTACGGCGTACGGGCTGATCTCTTCGTCGCAGGCGGTCGGCGGGATCGTCGGTGGGCTGATCGCGGCGGCGGTCGGGTCGCGGTTCGCGGCGGCGAAGATGTGGGGTGTCGGGGCGGTGCTGTTCGGCCTGATCGACCTGGTGATGTTCTGCTATCCGCTGGTCTGGCACAGCGTCGGGCCGGCGTTCGTCTGCATGATCCTGGTCGGCGTACCGGGTGCGTTCCTGATCGCCGGGATGATGACGGTGCTCCAGCGACTCACCGACGACGCGTCCCGCGGGCGGGTGTTCGGCGCACTCTTCGCCGCCGAAGGTCTCGCGGTGCTGGTCGGCACCATCGCGGCCGGCGTCCTCGGTGATCTCGTCGGCGTCATCCCGGTCCTGATCGTCCAGGGCCTCGGCTTCTTCCTCGGCGGCCTGGCCGTGCTCGCCAAACGCCACCTGCTCACCGACAGCTTCAAGCCCGAAGAAGTACCGGTTGGTTGATCACTCGGTGGGTGGCTCCTCGGCGCCTGCGACGCGGTGGACGCGGACGCGGGCGACGCGGCGGCCGTCCATCTCCAGGACGGTGATCTTGTAGCCGTCGACCGAGCCTTCGTCACCGACGGCCGGGACCCTGCCGAGCTGGGCGGCCAGGAAACCGGCGACCGTCTCGTACGGACCGTCCGGCAGCTCGACCCCGGTCTCGTCGGCGAAGTCGTCCAGGTTGAGCAGCCCGTCGACCTCGATGTCGCCGCCGCGCAGCCGGGTCGTCTCGGTCGAGTCCTCGTCGTACTCGTCCTTGATGTCGCCGATCAGCTCCTCGACCAGGTCCTCCATCGTGACGATGCCCGCGGTGCCGCCGTACTCGTCCAGCACGATCGCCAGATGCGTACTCCGGCGGCGCATCTCGGTCAGCGTCGGCAGCAGCTTCGCGGTGTCGGGCAGCATCAGCACGTCGCGCGCCAGGTCGCCGACCCGGACCGACCGGGACGCGACCGCGGGATCGAACAGGTCGCGCACGTGCACGAACCCGACGATGTCGTCGGCCGAGCCGTTCATCACCGGATAGCGCGAGTGCGGCCGTTCGGCCGCGAACTTCACCGCCTTGTACGCCGGCATCTCCGCGTCGACGAAGTCCACCTCGGTCCGCGGCAGCATCAGCTCGCGCAACTGGCGGCCGCCGGCCTCGAAGACGTCGTCCACGATCCGGCGCTCCTCCTCGCCGAGCGACTCGTGCGCGGAGACCAGGTCGCGGAGCTCCTCGTCGCGACATCACCTCGCGGTTCGCGTTCGGGTCGCCGCCGAGCGCCCGGACCACCAGGTCGGTCGACCGCGACAGCAGCCAGATCACCGGCCGGGCGATCGAGGCGATCCGGTCCACCAGCGGCGCCAGGCCGAGCGCGAACGTCTCGGCCCGCTGCAGCGCGAGCCGCTTGGCCGCCAGCTCACCGAGCACGATCGAGACGTAGGAGATCGCGATCGTGATCAGGATCAGCGCGACCGTGTCCGCGACCGACTCGGGCAGGCCGAGCTTCTGCAGCTTCGGCGACAGCCCGTCGGCCAGCGTCGCGCCACCGAAGGCGGCGGACAGGAAGCCCATCAGGGTGACGCCGATCTGCACCGCGGACAGGAAGCGGTTCGGGTTGGCGGCCACCCGGGCGACCGTCTCGCCGCGTTTGCCGCGCTGGGCGATCGACTTGAGCTGGCTCTCCCGGAGGGAGACCAGGGCCATCTCGGCGGCCGCGAAGACGCCGCCGATCAGCACGAAGACGAAGATCAGAACGATGTTGAGAACGGTCTCGTTCATGGCAGGAAGATCGCGCGCCCTCTCCGGTGACCGGTGAGAGGACGCGAATGGTCGGGCGCAGTCCATCGCCCCAGAGTAGCGGGAGCGAGTCTCTGCATGCATGTTTGAATCTGTTGGTTTATGATCATTCCATGACGATTCGTGGTGCGCGACGGACGGACACCCAGCTGTCCGACGGCCGGGAACTGATCTACTACGACCCCGCCGACGCCCCGGTCCGGGTCCCGCTGGAGGACACCCGGGGGCTGCCGGAGCCGAAGCCGCAGGCCGAGTTCCGGACCGACCCGCTGACCGGTGACGTGATCGCCTATGCCACCCACCGCAACACCCGGACCTACCACCCGCCGGCCAACCAGTGCCCGCTGGACGCCAGCAAGCCGGAGAACCCGACCGAGATCCCGGACCACGACTACAACGTGGCCGTCTTCGAGAACCGCTTCCCGTCGTTCTCCGGACCGGGCCGGTGCGAGGTGGTCTGCTTCACCAGCGACCACAACAAGTCGTTCACCGACCTGTCCCAGGGCCAGGCCCGGCTGGTGGTCGAGGCCTGGGCCGACCGGACCGCGGAGCTGAGCGCCCGGCCGGACGTCGAGCACGTCTTCCCGTTCGAGAACCGCGGCGAGGAGATCGGGGTGACGCTGAGCCACCCGCACGGCCAGATCTACGCCTACCCGTACCTGCCGCCCCGGATCAAGACCCTGATGGCGCGCGCCCGCGAGCACCAGGAAGTTGCCGGTAGCAACCTCTTCGCCGACATCCTGGCCGCCGAGCGGAAGGAAGGCACCCGGGTCGTCGCCGAGAACGACAACTGGACCGCCTTCGTCCCCGAGGCCGCCCGCTGGCCGGTCGAGGTGCACCTCTACCCGCACCGCCAGGTCGCCGACCTCTCCGAGCTGTCCGATCCCGAGCGCGACGACTTCGCTCAGCTCTACCTCGACGTACTCCGCAGACTGGACGGCCTGTACGGCGACCCGCTCCCCTACATCGCCGCCTGGCACCAGGCGCCGGTCCGGATCGACCGCGAACTCGGCTACCTGCACCTCGAGGTGCTCTCGATCCGCCGCGCCAAGGACAAGATCAAGTACCTGGCCGGCTCGGAATCCGGGATGGGTGCTTGGATCTCCGACACCAAGCCCGAAGACGTGGCCGAGACTCTGCGAAAGGTCGGCGCGTGAGCAAGTTCGCGGAGATTTACGGCACCGAGCCCGACGGTTCCTGGCGCGCGCCCGGTCGGGTCAACCTGATCGGGGAGCACACCGACTACAACGACGGGCTGGTGATGCCGATCGCGTTGCCGAACCAGATCGTGGTGACGGCGGCCGCGCGCACCGACGGCCGGTTCGCGGTGGCGACGACCGGGCAGCCGGGCACCATCGAGTTCGCGCTCGACGAGCTGTCACCGGGCTCGGTGAGCGACTGGGCGGCGTACCCGGCCGGCGCTGCCTGGATCCTCCGGGAGTCGGGCTACGCGATCGGCGGCGCCAACCTGCTGGTCGATTCCGACCTGCCGACGGGCGCCGGGCTGTCATCCTCGGCCGCGCTGTTGTGCGCGACAGCCGTTGCCCTGCTGGGATTGCACGCCATCGACGTCGACCCCGCCGAGGTCGCCCGGCTCGCGCAGAAGGCGGAGAACCAGTACGTCGGTGCGCCGGTCGGCCTGATGGACCAGATGGCGTCGATGTGCTGCACCGCCGGCCACGCCCTGTACTTCGACATCCGCGCGATGTCGACCGACCAGATCCCCTTCGACCCGGCGGCCGACGGACTCGCCTTGCTGGTGGTCGATGTGAAGGCACCGCACCGGCACGTCGACGGTGAGTACGCGGCCCGCCGGAAGAGCTGCGAGCAGGCTGCGGCCGAACTCGGCGTACCGGCTCTGCGATCGGTCGAGTTCGACAAGCTGGACGATGCGCTGGCGCGGTTGAGCGACGACGTCGTACGCCGCCGGGTGCGGCATGTGGTGACGGAGATCCGCCGGGTCGAGGAAGCCGTCGAGCTGATGCACGCGGGCCGGTTGCGCGATGTCGGTCCGCTGTTCACGGCGTCGCACGTGTCGTTGCGCGACGACTTCGAGATCACCGTGCCCGAACTGGACGTCGCCGTCGATGCCGCGCTGGCCGCGGGCGCGCTCGGTGCGCGGATGACCGGCGGCGGCTTCGGCGGCTGCATCATCGCCCTGGTCGAAGCCGATGCCGCCGACGCGACCCTCGCGGCGATCGAGAAGGCCTTCGCCGAGAACAGCTTCACCCCACCGAGCTCACTCGCCGCTCCGCCGTCAGCGGGAGCATCCCGCCTCAGCTGATCGCGTCCTGAGCCGACGGTTCAGGACGCGATGACGAGTTCGCAGTTGGTGTCGCGCATGGCTTTGCGGGCTGCGGTGGACAGGCCGGAGTCGGTGACGACGAGGTCGAGGTCGCCCCAGCCGGCGAAGGTGCTCAGGCCGACCGTGCCCCACTTGGTGTGGTCGGCGACGACGACCACCTCGCGGCTGGCGGCGATGAAGGACCGGTTGGTCTCGGCCTCCATCAGGTTCGGCGTACTCAGGCCGTGGTCGGCGTCGACGCCGTGCGCGCCGAGGAACAGCAGGTCGAGGTGCAGCGACTGCAGCGCCGCGGTCGCGATCGGGCCGACCAGCGCGTCCGACGGCGTCCGGATGCCGCCGATCAGTACGACGGTGCGGTCCGACCGGCCGTTGCCGTGGAACACGTCGGCGATCCGGGCCGAGTTCGTCACCACGGTGAGGTTCTCGACCCGCAGTAGTTGCCGGGCCAGCGCGTACGTCGTCGTGCCGGCGCCGATCCCGATCGCGCTGTCGGGCTGAACCCGGCGCGCGGCCTCGGCGGCGATCGCGTGCTTGGCGGCCGACTCCTGGGTGAGCTTGGCATCGAACCCGGGCTCGTGCGCGCTGCGCAGGCCGACCGAGGTGGCGCCGCCGTGCACCTTGTGCAGCAGGCCGCTGGAGTCGAGCGCGTCCAGGTCGCGGCGGATCGTCATGTCGGAGACGCCGAAGCGCTCGACCAGTTCGGCGACCGTGATCGCACCCCTGCTGTTGACCTCGGCAACGATCGTCGCCTGCCGCTGGGCAGCGAGCTGGCCGCCCCGGCCGCGGGACGCTTCGGCACTACCTGCTGCACTCACAGTCACAGCCTAAAGGGTGGCACCCCGGAAAGCAGTGCGAAAACGTTTGTTTATGTGCCGTGTGGACCCGAAATGTGTTTGCCGCCCAGCTCTAAGGCTTGGGAGGCTGGGGTATGCGATTCCCTGAGGACGTTCCGGTACTGCGTGACGAGGTGGTCACGTTGCGGGCGCACACGAGCGACGACATCGAGCCGGTGTACGAAGCCTGCCAGGACCCGGAGATGCAGCGCTGGACCACCATCCCGGTGCCGTACGAGCGTGAGCATGCGGTCGGTTTCCTGACCGAGATCGTTCCGGCCGGCTGGCAGCAACGGCACCTCGTGGGCCTGGGCGATCGAGTACGACGGCCGGTACGCCGGCACCATCGACCTGCGCCCGGGCGACGGCGGCGTCGGCGAGGTCGGGTTCGCGGTGGCACCCTGGGCCCGCGGCCACGGGGTGATGACGCGCGCGCTCAACCTCGCGGTCGGCTACGCGTTCGAGCAGCAGGGCTGGACCCGGGTGATCTGGCGCGCCTTCGTCGGCAACTGGGGATCCCGCCGGGTCGCCTGGAAGGCGGGCTTCCGCGGCCTGGTGAAGGTTCCCGATGGCGGCGTCGCGCGCGGCGTACGGAAGGACGAGTGGATCGCCACCCGGAGCCGGGAGGATGCCGCCGAGCCGACCGGCAACTGGTGGCAGGTGCCGGCCATCGAGGGGGACGGCCTGCGGTTGCGGGCGATGCGCAGCTCTGACGCCAAACGGGTGATGGAGGCATGCAACGACGAGCGGACCCAGCACTGGCTGGCCGGGATGCCGTCGCCGTACCAGCTGGAAGATGCCGAGGCCTTCATCGAGAGCCGGCTGGAGAACCTCGCGAGCGGCGAAGGGGTCTCCTGGGCGATCGCCGACCCGGTCACCGACGAACTGCTCGGCAACGTCAGCGTGTTCGACCTGAAGAACCGGATCGACGCGTCGGTCGGCGAAGTGGGCTACTGGGGACACCCGGAGGCGCGCGGTCGCGGCGTGATGTCCGCCGCGGTCGGGCTCGCCGCGAAGCACGCCTTCACGCCGATCGAGGAAGGTGGCCTCGGCCGGCGCAGGCTGATGCTTTTCGCTGCCGAGGGCAACACTGCCTCCGCACACGTGGCCGTCGCGAACGGCTTCACGCTGACCGGTACGGCACGCGCCGCCAGCCCGCGGCGCGACGGGTCCTACGACAACCTGCTCTGCTTCGACCTGCTCAAAGGCGAGGAGGAGCACACAAAGTGAGGGTATGGCAACGATCTGTACCCTCACTTCGTCGCGCAATGCGACGAATCGGTGTCATACGACACAAGTTCCCCTCGCCGTAGAACGTTCTGACTGGTTGAATCGACGAGTGAGAGATCGTGAGGAACTCGTCCGCCGCTGGCAGGCCGGGTGGTCTGTATCGCGGGGCTGGACCAAGGTCGACGACGACAACGACGGGATCCTGACCGTGCGCGCGGGTGAGGAGAACCGCGCGATGGAGTACGTGGTACTGGACGCCGACGACAAACCCGAGCGGGTGGAGCGGGCGGCCGAGCTGGCCCTGAACGCCGGGGGCGGCCGGGGCGCCGGCTGGATCACGCTGGCCACCGACGACCGCGAGGCCCGGGTCGAACAGCTCGAGGACCTCGGGCTGGAGGTGCAGCGCGAGCAGGACTGGTTGATGACCATTCAGCTGTCCGAGCAACCCGCGCTGACGGTCAACGAGCGCTACGCGCTGCGCACCGAGATCGAGGACGACCTGATCATCACCCGGGCCACCCTGCACGGCGGGGTGGTCTCGAGCGGGCGGATGGCCGTGGTCGGCGAGGATGCGGTCGCGGACCGGATCGAGACCGATCCGGCGCACCGAAGACGCGGACTGGGCAGCGCGGTGATGGCCTCACTGGTCGAGACCGCGGCGGCCCAGGGCGCCAAGCGCGGCATCCTGATCGCTTCGATCGACGGCCTGCGGCTCTACCGCAGCCTCGGCTGGAAGGTCATCGCCGACATCGTGATCGCCCGCTCTGCCTAAATCGTCCCTCTCAGGTGGGTGACGGTCTCCCGCAGGGCTTCGCCGGTGCTCACCGGTTCGATCCCGAAGGTCTTCGCCGCGGCGGAAGCGTCGAGGACGAACGGGTTCCGGAACTGGTACTGCAGCTCACGGATCTCTTTGGCCTGCCGGTTGAAGAGTCCGCCGAGCCACAGCACGGCCAACGGCATCGATTGCAGTTTCGGAGCCGGTACGCCGGCGATCGCGGCTGCCTGGGTCGCCAGCTCGCGGATCGACACCGGCGGCGCGGTCGGGACGTGCCAGATCCGGCCCCACGCGCTGTCCTCCATCGCGACCGAGATCAGCGTGCGGGCCACGTCGCCGACGTAGGTCCAGCTGTGCGCCGCATCCAGGTCCGCCGGCACCGAGGTCGCCTTGCCCCGCAGTACGCCGGGAAGCACTCCGATCGTGAAGAACGAGGCTGCTCCCGCGCCGAGGTAGTCGGAGCCGCGGACCTCCGCCGTACGGATGCGGCCGTCGCGATGGGCGGCCAGGGCGTCCGCCCAGAGCTTCGCGCGGACCTGGCCCTTGACCGAGTTCGGCCGGTCCTCGTCCTGTTCGGTCATCGGACGAGTCGGGGCGCCGTACCCGTAGAGGTTGCCCGTGGTGAGCAGCAGGGCGCCGGTGTTCTGGGCTGTCGTGATCAATGATTCGCCGAGCGGTGGCCAGTCCGTCGGCCATTTCTCGTACGCCGGTCCGCCGCAGCTGAAGAGCGTTTCGGCTCCCGCGGCGATGCTGCTCAACACCGCCGGGTCACTGGCGTCCGCGGCGACCCGCTCGACGTTCGGATGATCGGGGCCGCCGCCGCTGCGGGTCACCAGTTTGACCCGTTCGCCCTGCTCAGCAAGGGATTTCGCGACCGCAGTACCGACCGGTCCCGCACCTACGACAACGCGCACAGCAGCTCCTCATCGTGTTCCGGACTGGCACAGTACGTGATCCGCGTTACGTCAAAGGTTTGTCAATGCCGAGTCGAGGTTCGCATGAAGGGTCGTGGTCGCGGGACGGATCCGCTACGGTCCCTCGCGTGACGAACCCGCCCAACGGCCAGAACCCCTTTGTTCCTTCGAACCTCGGGCCCGACGACTACGACAACGACGAGCCCCGAGGTCATCGGCGGCGCAAGCGCGGAGTGGTCGCCCCGATCATCGGAGCTTTGGCCGTCCTGAGCCTGGTGATCGCCGGCGGCTGGTACGTGACCCGCGACACCAAGGACTCGGTCGCCACCGGCCAGAACGATCCGCTCACCGCCGTGACCGACGAGGTGTCCTCTCCCCCGGTCGACGATGCGACGCCCACGCCGACCGCGACGCCGAGCAGCACACCCTCGAAGACGCCGAGCAAGACGCCCAGCGCGACTCCGACGCCGACGCGGTCCAGTACGGCGCCGAGCCGCAACGCCACCCGGACTCCCAAGCCGACGCCCACGCACACCAGGACCACGACCAAGCCGACCACCAAGCCGACGACGAAGCCGCCGGCACCGAGTGGTTCGAAGGAGGCCCAGGTCCTGCAGCTCACGAACAACGAGCGGGCCAAGGCCGGCTGTGGTCCGCTGCGCACCAACAGCGCGCTGACCAGGGCGGCCGACCTGCACGCGACCGACATGGTCGTGCACCACTTCTTCGACCACAACAGCCAGGACGGCCGCAGCCCGTTCGACCGGATGAAGGCGGCCGGTTTCAAGGGCGGCTCGATGGCCGAGAACATCGCCGTCGGCTACAGCACCGCGGCGGCCGTGGTGGACGGCTGGATGCACAGCGAGGGACACCGCCGCAACATCCTCAACTGCTCGTACACGATGATCGGCATCGGCTACGACAGCGGCCAGGTCAAGCCCGATTGGGGCAACGGCAGCTGGGTCCAGGACTTCGGCGGCTGAGCCTTGCCTGCCGCAACGTTCGGCGATCGTTAAGACCGTTCACACGCCTGTAACAGTGACCTTGCCGATCGGTTAGGGTCACTGTTCGGTAACCAGGGGGGCCTGGCAACGAACGCGCCGGTGTTCGACGGATTTCCGGTACGACGAACTGAAGAGGAACCGCCCACCCATGACGGAATCGCCAACCCCTGGGCGACACCGCGGTAGACGAGCAGCACCGAAGAAGCGAAGAGGCCTGATCGGCCCGATCGTCAGTGCGCTCTCGGTATTGCTGGCCATCGGACCGGTGGTCTGGCTGGTCAGCAAGCAAGACGGTTCCGCCGTCGCCGACGACACCAAGGTCCTGAACATCTCGCAGGACAACACCGGCCCGGCGGCGGTCGACGACACCAGCACTGCCGAGGGCAAGCAGCCCGGCAAGAAGGTCACCGTCACCGCGACGCTGCCGAACGGTGCCGTCACGACGATCACCCCGTCCGGTACGCCGCAGCTCGGGTCGGCCGAGTCGACCGCGAGCAACACGCCGTCCGACGGACCGTCGACGCCCGGTGACCTGACGACGGTGACGGTCACGCCGGCCGCGCCGCGCACGGTCACCGGTGGCGGCAAGCCGACGTACCCGAAGCCCAGCAAGACCCCGACGAAGACGACGACCACCACCACGACGCCGGACGAGCCGCCACCTCCGCCGCCCGGCGGTGGCGGCACCAGCTCCACGGAGCGCGAGGTGCTCGACCTCACCAACGCGGCCCGGCGCAACCAGGGCTGCGGACCGCTGGCGCTGGACGACAGCCTGGTCGAGGCGGCCGGCAGTCACGCGTCGGACATGGTCCGCAGGCACTACATGGACCACACGAACCCGGACGGCCAGGACCCGGGCGACCGGATGGCCGCGGCCGGCTGGCACGGCTCGAGCTGGGGCGAGAACATCGCGGCCGGCTACAGCACCGCCCAGAAGGTCTTCAACGCCTGGATGAACAGCGACGGGCACCGGGCCAACATCCTGAACTGCAGGTTCACCAAGATCGGCATCGGCTACGACCCGGGCCAGGTGAAGCCCGACTGGGGCCCGGGCAGCTGGGTGCAGGACTTCGGCCGGAACTGACCTCTTCGCCTCGGGGGAGGCGATCGTGAAGGGAACAGCAGACAATGTCAGAACCCGGTGCCACGCGTGCCCGGCGCGGTCGCAGGACCGCTGAATCGCCCTCCCGGGTGAAGCGGACGATGGTCGCGATCGCGACGGTGATGCTGGTGATCACCCCGATCTCCTGGATCCTGTTGCACGAACCCCAGTCCGACCAGGCGGATGCCTCGATCCCATACGTCACCCGGGACGACGACACCTACATCACCGCCTCCAACGAACCGGTCGTGGCGACCACCGGCCCGCCGTCGGCCAAGCCGACTCCCGGCGCGACGCCGACCAAGCCGACCCGCACGCCGACCGGTACGCCGACGCCGGGCGGCAACCCGACGACGACACCGTCGGGCCACCCGACCACCGTGCCGACCGACGGCCCGGGCGATACGCGCACCCCGGGCGAACCGACCCGGACGGCCGCGTCGCACGGACCGAAGCCGACCGCGGTGCCCAGCAAGCCGCCGACGACCCAGCCGCCGGCCGACGACGGCAGCATGGACGGCGACGAGCAGCAACTGTTCTCGCTGATCGACGACGCCCGCGTCCAGCACGGCTGCGCGCCCCTCGACCGCAACAGCACCCTGAGCGGCGGCGCCGGCGATGAGGCCGACAACCGGGCGAAGAACAACGATTCCAGCTCCAGCGGATCAGAGGCCGCGGCGGTCGGTGAAGACATGTCGGCTCAGGCCGCTTTCGACAAGTTGAAGAACGAAAACTCCGGCACGCTGTTCAACTGCGGCCTGCGCGAACTCGGCGTCGGGCGCGACACAGCGAAGTACAGGGAATGCGTCCTCATCTTCTGCAGTGACCACACTCGCGTCGCGTGGGTGGCTGACTTCCAGTAGTGGTTCGATTACCCGGAACAGCGGCTCGGCGAAATCGGGCCGCTGTTGTGGTGTTTGGTGCGACCATGGGGTGAAGTTCCATCCACCTTGCGGGAGGCCGGATGTTTGGCGAGCGGGACGATCTCGATGCGGCCAGACCTGCGCTCTACGGCATCCCGCCGGACGCGCTGGCCGACGAGCGCCCCGATCCGCGCCCCGAGGACGCCCGCCGGGTCGGCCTCAGCCGGCACACCGAGGAGGGCGCGGTGGTCCACTTCGCCTCGTCCCTGGACGGCGCCAAACCCGGCCACAAGATGATGGCCTGGATCCTCCTCATCACCTTCGCCGCCCCCGCCCTCTACACGCTCTTACTCCTGCTCTAGCTCGCCACGAACTCCTGCCGGTGCCGCTGCGGCGTAGTACCGAGGACCAGATGGAAGTGGTGCCGCAGCGCGGCGCTGCTGCCGAAGCCGCTCTCAGTGGCGATCCACTCGACCGGATGATCGGTGGTCTCCAGCAGCAGCCGCGCGCGATCCAGTCGCTGGCGGAGCAACCAGGCCTGACCGCTGCTCCCGGTCCGGGCCCGGAACTGCCGGGTGAAGGTCCGCCGGGACAGCGCTACCGCGGCAGCCCATTCGTCCAGCGAGATGGGTTGGTCCAGCCGGGACCGGGCCCACACCATCGCCCGCTCGATCACGTCGTCGGTGGGGTCGGGCGGTAGCGGGACCGGGATGTACTGCGCCTGCGATCCACTCCGGTACGGCGCGACCACGATCGTCCGGGCCAGCTGCTCCGCGAGCTCCACACCGTGGTGGGTCCGGACCAGGTGCAGGCAACAGTCGAGCGACGCCGCCGTACCGGCCGAGGTCAGCAGATCGCCGAGGTCCGACCAGAGCACGTCGGCCCGGACGTCGAGATCCGGGTACTGCGCGGCGAGCCGATCCGCCCAGCGCCAGTGCGTCACCACCTCGCGCCCGGCCGCGATCCCGCTCGCCGCGACCAGGAACGCCCCGAGACACAGCCCGACCACGGTCGCACCGCGCGCGTGCGCGGCCCGGATCGCCTCGACCAGGACCGGAGACGGCTGCACGTCCGGATCCCAGCTCGGCAGGATCACCACATCCGCCCGATCCATCGCCGCCAGCCCCTGCTCGACGTACAGACCGAACCCGGCATTCGTGCTGAGCCGACCTGGCTGCTCGGCACACACCTGGACGTCGTACCGGCTGGCGCCGAGGCGGTCGCCGAGCACCAGGCAGGGCACCGAGAGGTGGAACGGGCTCATCCCGTCGAACGCGAGGACCGCTACTGAACGCATGGCCCGATCTTAAGGAAGTGTGTCCCCCGGGCCAATGGTGAGGCTGGTGCGCGGGTTGCAGGATGAAGGCATGAAGATCACTCATATCGGTGGGCCGACCGCCTTGATCACGCTCGGTGGACTGTCATTGCTGACCGATCCCGCGTTCGACCAGCCCCGGGACTATCAGTTGCCCGGGCGGGTGATGACCAAGTTGACCGGGCCCGCGCTGGAGCCGGCGGAGCTCGGGCCGATCGATGCCGTGCTGCTCTCACACGATCAGCACAAGGACAACCTGGACGACCTGGGCCGGGAGCTGCTGGCGACGGTCCCGCTGGTGCTGTCGACGACGGATGCGGCCGAACGCATCCCCGGCGTCCGCGGTCTGGCCACCTGGGAATCGATCGATCTGCCGCGCCCCGATGGCGGCATCCTCACGGTCACCGGTCTGCCCGCTCGGCACGGTCCGGAGGGTTGTGAACCCAAGACCGGCATCGTTACCGGCTTCCTGCTGACCGGCGACGGGCTCCCGACGGTCTACGTCTCCGGCGACAACGCCTCGGTCGACCTCGTCAAGGAGCTGGCCGACCGGCTCCAGACCGGCAGCGTGCCGGGTCGCGCGGTCGACGTCGCGGTCCTGTTCGCCGGAGCCGCTCGTACTCCGCTGCTGGACGGCGCGCTCACGCTGACCTCCGAGGCGGCCGTCGAGGCAGCCCGATTGCTGGCACCGGCCACGATCGTGCCGATGCACACCGAGGGCTGGGCGCACTTCACCGAAGGCCCTGACCAGCTCGCCAAAGCCTTCACCACCGCCAACCTGGCCGACCGGCTGCGGCTCCCGGTCGCCGGCCTCGCACTGGATCTCTAGAGCGTGTGAGTCGCCCAGAAGGTTGTGAGGTCGACGGGAGTAGCCGACTGGGCGGCTTGCTTGAAGCCTGCTGGGGTTGAGATGCCGTACCAGTGGGCTTCCACGTAGGTGCGCAGAAAAGTGGCCATCGCAGTTGGGCCCAGGAGGCGTTCGAGGTCGTGGAGCATGCAGGCGCCGTAGGTGTAGACGTAGGTGCCGTAGCTGTTCGGGTGGGCTTTCCAGAAGGCCATCGAGTTGGTGAACGAGGTGGCGAGGTTGCCCGGCCAGCATCCGGGTCTGGTGTCCCCGGCGAAGAGGTCGGTGGAGTAGACAGCGAACGACTCGTCCAGCCACGGATCGGCGTACTCGTTGTTCCCGACGATGCCGTACCACCACTGGTGCGCGACCTCGTGGACGGCGGCGCTCTCGCCGTACGGCGGGGCGACGAGCAGCACGAAGCCGGGGTACTCCATGCCGCTGAACGCGCCCCATTTGTCGTTCAGGACCAGATCGAGCTCGCCGTACGGATACGCGCCGAACCGGCGACCGAAGTCGTCGACCGCCGCGACCGCATCCGTCCTCGCAGCGTCGACAGCACCCGGCGTCACGACGGAGGTCCACCAGGTGTTGACCTTCACCCCGCTCGGCGAGGTCACCGCGGAGTGTTCGAACGGTCCGGCGGCCCAGGCGAAGTCGCGGACCTGCTTGGCGGTGACCAGGTCACCCGACTGCGTGCCGGTCGCCGGGACCTGCAGCGTCGCGGGGTGACTCAGCCGTACTGCGAAGTCGGCGGCCGCGGCGTAGTAGCTCTCACCGATCCCGACATCAGGTTCGAGATGCCAGCCGGCCGCGTCGCGGATCGCGAGCACCGGCAAGGCGTTGCCGAAGTAGTTGTAAGAACCCGAGCGGCCGAACTTCTCCGCCCGGCTCGGGGCCGTGATGGTGAGGTCGAAGGCGACGAACGACTGCTTGCCAGGGGCAACCGGTTCGGCGAGGGCCACTCGTAACGCGGTGCACGCGACGGTCGGCGTACCGGGTGTGCCGCCGGAGAAGTGACTCACCTTGACGGGTGACGAGGTGCAGCCGTCCCAGGCGTTTCCCCACAACCGCAGGTAGATCTCGGGCAACGGCGACGACGACGTGTTGGTGAACGTCACCTTTTCGCGCCCGGTCCAGGTCACGCCTGTTGCATCGGCGCTGAGCTGCACGTCGTACTGCGGGGACTCGATGTTGCCAGCAGCAATGGTTAAAGGTGCCGAGAGCAAGGAAAGGGCGAGCAGCAGACGCACGGCGACTCCACGGGGTGAGTGGAATCGCAGATTATCGAGTCAGCGGCGCCGGGTCAGGACCGTCCGGCAACCAATCGTGTACCAAGATCTCATCGCCGACCCGGATCGTGCCGGGGGTGAGCACGGCCGCCTTCATCCCGAAGCTGACACCGCCGCCGTAGTCGGGCTCCCGCCGGTACGACGCCAGCGTGCGGGTCGGCTCCGGGCCCGCCTTCCGGCCGGTTGCCTGGTCGACCGTCGGCACGGCGCACCGGATCGAGCGGCAGGCGTAGCCGAACTCGAGTTCGCCGGCCGACGCCCGCAGTACCCGGTCCTCGGTGTGCGGGTCGTCCCAGCCGGCGATGACGAGGTTCGGGCGGAAGCGGTTCATCGGGATCGCGTCGCCGCCGCGCTCGACGATCCGCGCGTTCAGGCCGTCGAGCGACGACTGCGAGGTGATCATCAGCGCGTGGGCGTCACCGAAGCCGGTCTGGCCCTTGTGCACGCCCCAGCCGGGCCGGTCGTGTTCGGGCGTCACCCGGACCAGCGCTGCCGGTCGCTCGAGGCGCTCGGAGAACCAGGCGTCCGCGGCCGGGTCCTGGACGACGGCGTCACCGAACCAGTGGTTGAACAGGCTCACGTCGCGCCGCTTACCGTCGTACTGGATCGGTACTTCGAGGTCTTCGGATCCGTCGGCGGAGATGTGCAGGGTGTCGCCCTCGACGGCGACCCGGATCGGTGCCATCGCGGGGACGGTCCGCTGGCTCATGAAGGTGCCGTCGGGGTCGACCAGCATGAAGTTGCGGTCGTGCAGCACCCCGGTCGGCGTCACCACGGCCTGCTCGACCGAGATCCCGGCCAGGCCCTTCACCGGGTAGTAGCGCAGCTCGGAGACCTTGGCTGTGGACACCGGCCAAAACTACCTCGCCATCAGGCTCCCGCTGCGGCCTGATACGGCGCGAAAGCTGACAGCGCCCTGTCAGCTTCGCCCGAACGTGCCCGCCGGAGCAGCCGGCGAGGCGAACCCCTCGGCATCCGTCAACGGCTCAGCCTTCCCGGCCAACTCCCCCAACGGCACCACCTCATACGGCGGCTGAGCCCGCCGCCCGGCATCGCTCAGGTCGGGCACCCGCTGAGGCGACCCCCACCAACACCACGTTCCCGAACGCTTCCCCTCAGAACCTTTCGCTCCGCCAACGCCACTCCGCCCGCACCAGCGGGCTGGGCGGGCGCACCCGCTCCCTCCACCCCCGCTAAGGCGGCGGCAGCCGCAGCGGTTGGTGCGAGGTGGTGACGAGAGTTGCCGCTACTCGTCGGACGAAACTCAGGCCGGCGGTGCCGTCGATGAGGTTGAGGATCAGGAGGCCGGTGGGGCGGAGGACGCGGGAGCATTCGGCGGTGAACTCGGCGGTGACGAGGTTGGCGGGGACTGCCTCGTGGACGAAGGCGTCGACGATGACGACGTCGACGGAGTCCGGGTAGATGGCGGCGATCCCGGCACGACCGGTGACCGGGCGGACCTTGATCCCGGCGCGCTTCGGCAGCGGCAGCGTCTCGCGGACGAACTCGGTCAGGTCCTCGTCCGGCTCCAGCACGATCTGCCGCGACCGCGGCCGCGTCGCCGCGACGTACCGGGCGAGCGTCAGCCCCGCCCCACCGATGTGCAGTACCGAGATCGGCTGCCGGCGCTCGGCCACGGCATCGAGCACGTCCCCGATCCGCCGGACGTACTCGAAGGACAGATGGGTCGGATCGGCGAGATCCACCTGCGACTGCAGCGACCCGTCGACCCGCAGTACGAAGGTCCCGTCGGCATCGGCCTCCACGGTCGCGACCCCACTACCGACCTTGCGCTCCATCGCCCGAGCCTACGGAGCACAAGGTCGCAGGAACCTAGCGGCCTTCGTTCTTCTCCGCGACGGACGTCACTGGTGGTGAGGATCACTGGACCCGGCGTCGGCTTTCATGCGCACGACTTGCTAGCGTCCGAAGGCAAGTCCGTCGAAAACCCCCTGAGGAGCGATGTCGTGAGCACTACACCCGTGAAGGTCGCCGTCACCGGCGCCGCCGGCCAGATCGGCTACAGCCTGCTGTTCCGCATCGCCAGCGGTGCCCTGCTCGGACCGGACACCCCGGTCCAGCTGCGGCTGCTGGAGATCACTCCGGCGCTGAAGGCACTCGAGGGTGTCGTGATGGAGCTCGAGGACTCGGCGTTCCCGACGCTGGCCGGGATCGAGATCGGCGACGACGCCAACACGATCTTCGACGGCGCGAACGTGGCCCTGCTGGTCGGCGCCCGCCCGCGCACCAAGGGCATGGAGCGCGGTGACCTGCTCGAGGCCAACGGCGCGATCTTCACCGTCCAGGGCAAGGCGCTGAACGACCACGCCGCCGACGACATCCGGATCACCGTGACCGGCAACCCGGCCAACACCAACGCACTGATCGCGAAGAGCAACGCGCCGGACATCCCGGCCGAGCGCTTCTCCGCGCTGACCCGGCTGGACCACAACCGCGCGCTGGCGCAGCTGGCCAAGAAGACCGGCACGCACGTCACCGATCTGAAGAAGCTGACGATCTGGGGCAACCACAGCGCCACGCAGTACCCGGACATCTTCCACGCCGAGGTGGCCGGCAAGAACGCGGCCGAGGTCGTCAACGACCAGGACTGGATCGAGAACGACTTCCTGCCGACCGTGCAGAAGCGCGGCGCCGCGATCATCGAGGCCCGCGGCGCATCGAGCGCTGCCTCGGCCGCGGCCGCGACGATCGACCACACCCGCGACTGGCTGCGCGGCTCGGCCGACGGCGACTGGCTGTCGATGGCAGTCGTCTCGGACGGCTCGTACGGCGTACCGGAGGGCCTCATCTCGTCGTTCCCGGTGACCACCAAGGACGGCAACTGGGAGATCGTCCAGGGCCTGGAGATCAACGACTTCTCCCGCGCCAAGATCGACGCCAGCACCAAGGAGCTCGGCGAAGAGCGCGACGCGGTCCAGGCACTCAACCTGCTCGGCTGAAAGCAAAGTGGGGCCCGGCCAGGATCGTCTCCCGGCCGGGCCCACCCACCCCCTCCCCCCGAGCGAAGCGAGGGGTTCTTTTCTTTACCGGACCCGGTAAGCGTTGATCACCGTTTGCGTGACCGAGTTGCCGTTCTTGTCCGTCAGAGTCGACCGGAGCGAGATCAGCTTTCCGGCCGGCGTCCTGAAGATCGCCTTGTACTTCGTCTTTCCAGTCGGTACGACGGAAGCCTTCGTCCAGGTCTTGCCGCCGTCGCCCGAGACCTGCAGCGTCACCTGCTTCACCGCCCCGACCTTCGCCCCCGGCTGGGTCGCGGCGTCGAGCGGCAGGATCGAGATCGGCTGCCGGGCCACGGAGTTCTGCAGATCCACCGCCGGCTTGGGCCGGACCACCCACAACGGCAGCGGGATCTCCTTGTCACCGGTGCCCTGCGAGGTGAAGGTCCAGACCGTGCTCATCCGGGTCGCCAACTGCAGCAGCGATCGCGTCTGCGACGACTCCAGCCGGAAACTCCCCCGGCCCGCCGCGACATCCTCGACGATCAGCTGGCCCGGCAAGGCGTCCGAGCCGATCAGCTTGCCGTTGCGATAGAGCTTGATCGCAGCCCGGTCCGTCAGGAGTGAGTCACCGGAGTGACCGTCCGCGTCGGCGTTCGGCTGGACGTAGACGTTGATCGTGTTCCCGGTCCGCGTCGAACCACCGTCGGCCACAGCCGGTACGGCGACCGCCGCGCCCCACCGGTCCGAGTACGTCTTGCCGGCCTCGTACGGCCGGTCGTACGAGATGTGGTTTGCCAGCCACTGACCGTCGCCCGAATCCGGCTTGAAGGTGTCGACCATCGCGGACCAGGTCATCCCGCCGGCCGTGTCCAGGTAATGCGTGGCCCGGCCGGGCGTCGAGTAGGCGAAGGGCTGACCGGCGGCTACTGATCCCGGCCTGCGGCAGCGTCCCGAAACGTTCGTCGATGGCCAGCACTCCCGGCTGGTCCGCGGCGTACTGCGTGACGACCTTCGCCAGTTCCTGGTCACGAACCGTTCGGGAGTAGCCCGTGAAGTAGCTCCCCTGGCGACCCTGCACGAGGTTGTACGTGTACGGCGAGTCGATGAACTGGCCGTCCGGCTTGGGAACGCCCCACCTGCTGGAGATGAACGAGAGCATGTCCGCCTTCGCGGCCGGGGTTCCCATCGAGCCGACGGAGATCTGCTCCAGGGACGGCACCATGAGGTCGTTGCTCTCCGCCCCCTCGGACATCGCCCGCAGGTAACCGATCTCGACCTGGCCGAGCCGTGCATCCGCCCGGGGCAGAGTCATCCGTACCGGCTTCGCCTGCCGCGCATCGACCGGCGCGTTGGTCGCGTGGTCCAGGTTCACCAACGGCCAGACGAGCTGGTAGAGGTGACCCTGCTCGTCCCCGACCGTGCCGTCGATGAAGTACCGGCCCTTGGGCAGCCGCAGCTTCAGCACCCCGTTGGCATCGGGTCCGGCCTGCGTGGCGAACGGACCGTCGACGGAGTACACCAGCGTGTCGGCCATGGTCGTCGGTTCGCCGTCCGGCCCGAGGTGACGCAGGACCAGGTCGTAGCTCTCGACCTCCTTGTCCACCGCCAGCGGGGTACCGATCGTCTTCCCGGCGACGGCGGCGACCACCTGGCCGGAGTACATGCTGTCGGGGCCGTTGTGCTTGGTGTTCGAGGTGACCGTCGTCGAGGCGCTGCCGCCGGCGGGGATGGTCAACGAGGTGGCACTCAGCTTGAAGGCCGAGGCCGGCGCGGGCTTTCCGTCCGCAGACTTGGCGGTCAGCTCGAGCGCCAACTTCACCGGCGTCTTGCCGAGGTTGCGGTAGGTCAGCTGCTTCGTCACCGGCTTGTCGTCGGTGTGCGGCCACAGTGCCTTGCCGAACGACAGGGCGGCCGGCGAGGCCAGCACCGTGTCGGTGATCGCCTTGGCGACATCGATCCGGCCGGCACCTTGAGCGAAGACGTCTGGCGCCGGCAGGCTCTTGGCCGTGCCCATCAGCGCGGCCTTGAGCTCAGGGCCCTTCCAGTCGGGGTGTTCCTGCGCGAGCAGGGCCGCTGCGCCCGCGACGTGCGGCGTAGCCATCGAAGTACCGGACAGCTCGGTGTAGTACTGTACCGACCGGGTCGCCGATCGTCGCCGTTCTTCGCGCGGGCGGCGACGATGTCGACACCGGGTGCGGTCACCTCGGGCTTGATCGCGCCGTCGCCGAGCCGCGGTCCCGGCTGGAGAACTCGGCCAGCTTGTCCTGCTTGTCGACGGCGCCGACCGTGAGGGCCGCGTCCGCGCTGCCGGGTGAGCCGACGTCGTCCGCTCGGCACCTTCGTTGCCTGCGGCAACGACGAAGAGCGTGCCGGTCTGCGCGGTCAGCCGGTTGAGCGCCTGCTTCCATCGGGTCGACCTCCGGAGTGTCCGGCCAGCCGAGGCTGATGTTGACCACCTTGGCCTTCTGCTCGTCGGCCGCCCACTCCATCGCGGCGATCACGGCCGACTCCTCGCAGCCGCCCTCCCCGTCGCAGACCTTGCCGTCCAGCAGTTGCGCGTCCGGCGCGACGCCCTTGTACTTGCCGTCCGACGCGGCCGCAGGTGCCCGCGATGATCGAGGCGACGTGCGTGCCGTGACCGTACTTGTCGCCGGCCGGGTCGCTGGTGAAGTTCTTCTCCCCGACCACTCTGGTCTTCAGATCCGGGTGCGCCTTGTCGATGCCGGTGTCGAGCACCGCCACCTTGACGCCCTTGCCGGTGTACCCCGCCTTCCAGGCCGCCGGAGCGCCGATCTGCGGAACGCTCTGGTCGAGCAGCGCCCGGCCCTTGCCGTCCAGCCAGATCTTCTTGATCCCGCCGGCCGACCGGGCGGTGCCGTCCAGGTGACCGAGGAACTCCCCCGAGGCGTTCTTCTGCACCTGGACGGCCGCTCCGCCGATGACCGGCAGCCGCCGGGTCACCGTTGCTCCGGGCAACGACAGCGCGGACCGCTGCCGGGCGTCGTACTCGACCAGCAACGGGGTCGCCTGGACGTGCGCGTCGTCGTACCCCATCTTGATCAGGCCGGTCACGTCGAAGAGGCGCCGGTCGAGCTGTCCGGATGTCACCGCCGAGCTGACATCCGTCGGCATCACCACGAGGCCGCCCCTGCCACGCTGGACCCGGAACGCGACGTGCTCGCGCCCCTGCCCCCGCTCGATCCGGAGCTTGGCCGGGTCCCCACCCGGCAGAATCACCTTGTCCCCGGTGATCAGCGTGACCACCTGATCGGCCTTACCTGCCACCTGATCAACGCTGTGCCGCACCGGCTCCGCACTCGCGCCCTGTGCCGCCACAGCGCTACCGGTGATCGTCACCGCCAGCACCGCCGCCAGCGCAAGCGCCGGCCACCTCTTCCTGCGTCGCATCCCGTTCTCCCCAGTAGTCGCACCGGGGCCCGCGATCCGCGGGCCCCGGCAGATGTGACGCCGCCGGCAGCGAAAAAGATCGGGTGCCCGGAGAAATCCCCGGGCACCCTTCGCCTTAGCGCAGCGGGTAAGCGGCGATCGTCGTCTGCTCGGTGGTGTTGCCACCGGCATCTACCAGTTTCGCCTTCAGGGACACGGACTTCGCGCCCTTCGGGGTGACGAAGATGGCCTTGTAGCCATCCTTCCCGGCCGGTACGACGGCCGCCGGGTGCCAGGTCTTGCCGTTGTCCCCCGACACCTGGATCTCCAGCTTCTTGATCTTCGGCAGGGTGGCCCCCGGAAGACCGTCCACCTGGACCGGCAGCACCGTGACCGGAGTCCGCTTCACGGTGTTGTTGAGGTCCACCGCCGGCCGGTAGCGAAGCGACCGCATCGGTACGACGGTCTCCTCCTCCGAGGCCGCCGAAGTGAACGTCAGCGCCAGATCCGTGCGAGTCGAGAAGCCCGAAACCGACGTCCTCGTACCAGTCGTCACGTACTTGTACTTCGACTTCGCGGCCGGCAACCCGGTCGCGTCGAGGTAGCCGAAGTCCGCCGACTCCGCGACCTGCTTGCCGTCACGGAACAGTTTGCTGCTCGCCGAGTCGGTCAGTGTGAAGCCCTGGTGCCCCTCGGCATCCGTGTTCGTGTAGATGCCGACCATGAGTTCGTCACCGACCCGGGAACCGAGCCCGACCTGCGGCACGAACGCCGCCGTGTTCCAGTTCTCGCGGTAGCTCCGGCCCGCCTTGTACTGCGTGTCCACGCCGGACAAGGTGGTGACGTCCACCGGGAACGGGTACTCCGGATCCGGGCTCGGCGCCACCTCGGAGAAGTCGGTGCGCCACGCCACCGGACCGGCCTCGAGATAGTTGTGGCTGGTCGAGGGCAGGTCGTAGGTGAGCACCGCGGTCCAGCCACCGCCGCCGTCCGGCAGGATCGGGGCGAGGGCCGTCGTCCCCGGCCGGTTCGAGGTCTTGTGCAACACCTGGTTCACCTCGGCCAGGTCCTGCTGCCGGACGGTCCGGCTGAACCCGGTCGGGAACTCGCCGGGGAAGCTGTTCACGAGCCCGTAGTAGTACGGCGTGTTGTCGAGGCAGCCGTTCTTGTCCGGTTTGGCCCAGTTGGTGATGACGTGCCCGTTCAGTTCCTCGGGCGTCAGCGCCGGACCCACCTGAGCCGGTGTGGATGCCGGCGAGGTCGAACGTCAGCAGGCTGCCGCCGAGCGATTGCCGTCGGACCGAACCGTTCGTAGCCGATGTCGCCCAGGATCAGCTTCGCGTCCTTGCGCGGAACGTGGTGGACTACCGATCGGGCGGCTCGCGCATCGAGATTCACCGTCCGGTCGCCGGTGAGCACGATCTTCGGGTCGAGCAGCATGTAGTAGTCGCCGTGCTCCTCGTCCCGTGGGACAGCTGACCGCCCTCGGCCAGGTAGGTCGCCCTTCGGCAGCCGGAGCTTCGTCGTGCCGCTCGGATCCGCGGCGAACAGGAAGGTGGGGTTGTCCAGCCCGAAGACGAGCGCAGAGCCGTCCCCGAACGAGCTTGCCGTCCGTGCCGATCTCGTTGACCGTCAGCGTGTAGCTCTCGACCTCCTTGTCGACGCCGATCGGCGAGGTGACCGCGACGCCGTCGGCGGTGGCATTGATCCGGCCGGAGTAGCCGCCGTCGGGTCCGTCGTGCTTGGTGTTCGAGGTGGCCTGGACGGTGGCGGTGCCACCGGCCGGGACCGTCACCTCATGAGCGCTGAGCGACAGTGCGCCGGCCGGAGCAGGGTTCCCGTCCGGTCCGGTCAGCGAGGCGTTCAGAGCCAGCTTGACCGGCTTGTTGCCGAGGTTGCGGTACGTCACGATCTTGGTGACCGGGGCGTCGTCGTTGTGCGGCCACTGAGCCGTCCCGAAGGAGACGCTGCCCGGCTCGGCGATCACCGACGCGGTGATCGCCTTGGTCAGGTCGATCCGGCCGGCCCCCTGCTCGAACGCGGTCTGGTTCGGCGGCCGCCTTGGCCGAGGCCATCAACGCGCCCTTGAGCTCGGCTCGCCTTCCAGGTCGGGTGCTGCTGGGCGAGGATCGCGGCGGCGCCGACGGTGTGCGGGGTGGCCATCGACGTACCGGAGAGCTTCAGGTAGTACTGGCCGACCGGATCACCGATCTGCGAGTCCTTCGACCTGGCCGCGACGATGTCCACGCCCGGCGCGGTGACGTCGGGCTTGACCGCGCCGTCGCCGAGCCGCGGGCCGCGGCTGGAGAACTCGGCCAGCTGGTTCTGCTTGTCGACCGCGCCGACGGTCAGCGCGGCGTCCGCGCTGCCCGGTGACTCGATCGTGCCGGCCCCGGGCCCGCTGTTGCCGGCGGCAATCACGAACAGCGTGCCGGTCTCGGCGGTCAGCGTGTTGACCGCCTGCCTCGATCGGGTCGATCTCCGGGGTGTCCTGGCCGCCGATGCTGAAGTTGACGACCTTCGCCTTCGACCTCCTTCGCGGCCCACTCCATCCCGGCCAGCATGGCCGAGTCGGGGCAACCATCGAGCTCGCAGACCTTGCCGTCGTACAGCTTGGCGTCCGGTGCGACGCCCTTGTACTTGCCGGCCGACGCGGCCGCCGTACCGGCGATCGTCGAGGCGACGTGGGTGCCGTGTCCGACCGGTCACCGGCCGGCTCGTCGGTGAAGTTCTTCGCGCCGGCGATCTGCGGCCGCCAGGTCGGGGTGGGTCGTGTCGATGCCGGTGTCGAGCACCGCGACCGAGACGCCCTTGCCGGTGTAGCCGGCCTGCCCAGGCGGCCGGGGCGCCGATCTGCGGCACCGACTGGTCCAGGCGTGATGTGACGCTTGCCGTCCAGCCAGATCTTGTCGATCCCGTCGGCCGATCGCGCCGTCGTCACGGCCCTTCAGGAAGGCCGCGCCTTCTTGTCCACCTTCACCGCGGCACCGTTGATGACCGGCAGCGGCCGGTCACGGTCGCACCTGGCACGGCGCCGAGCGATTCGCCTTGCCCTGATACGTCACCAGCAACGGGATCGACGACTCGCCTTGTCGTCGTACCCGGCCTTGATCAGCCCGGCCACGTCGAACAGCCGCCGGTCGAGTCCGGCCCGACGCCACCAGCGGGCTGACGTCCGACGGAATCACGTACAGCTTGCCGTTGGTCCGCTGCGCATTGAATGTCACCCCGTCTGCGGCCCGGACCTGGTTCGATCGATGCCCTGGCCGGATCGCCACCGTGCAAGGTGACCCGGTCACCGGTCAGCAGCGTGACGTGCCTGGTCCGGCGCCAGCTTCGCCTTGCTGATCCCGGCGGGCTTCGGTGGTGCGGCTAGTGCTTGCTGCGCAGCACCGGACATGGCGATGCTGAGTACTGCAAGCGAGGCGAAGGCCGGTAGGCCGAACCGCCTAGCTCTGGATATTGATCCCACGTGAGTCCCCTCCAGATCGGTTGTCCTCAACAGATGCCGCCCCGCGCCCCTCACAGTGCGGAAACGGGGCGACACGTTGAGTGAGACGCATGAACCCCTGCTGACCGTTGCCCCGGATCCCCGATTTGCCTGTTTACGCAGAAACCGGGGCCGGGTTCAGCCTTAAATCGCGCAGGTGAGCCGGAGATCGAGAAGGCCCGCAGTGGCAGCGTGGTGGCGGTCTCGGTGCCAGCCGACTTGAAGCGCCAGGTCAGCAAGTGCGAGACGCCTGCTGAAACCGCCAGCAGTGCCGTGACCGTCAACGCCGACCGTCTCAGCCGCCGGCTGCCTGCCCCACTGATCTGCATACCGAGTATGCATACGTGCTAGCGAGTGCCTCCGGCAATCCTTTCGAGATTCCTCGAAAGGTTCAGGACGGGACGATCAGGCCCAGCAGCAGGATCGCGGCGCCGACGCCGAGCAGGAGAGCGGCGTCGAACATGCGGCTGCGGACATGCAGCAGGCCGGCGGCGTCGTCAGCGAGGGCGGCGCGGAGCAGGCCGGCCAGCAGGACGCCACCGGCGAAGATCAGGATGCCGTTGCGCCAGTCGTAGAAGGTGAGGATCACCAGGCCGGCCGCGGCGACGAGCCCGACAGGGCCAACGGCCATTCGCTGTGCCGCTGCGCCTCTCCGGCCATCAGCCGGCGACGGCCGCTTCGGCCGCTTCCACCACGTTGGTGAGCAGCATCGCCCGCGTCATCGGGCCGATCCCGCCGGGCATCGGCGCGATCCAGCGCGCCGCCTCGCGGGCGGCCGGGTCGATGTCGCCGACGATCTTGCCCTCGGCGCTCCGGCTGGTGCCGACGTCGAGCAGGACGGCACCGGGCTTGATCATGTCGGCGGTGACGAGCCCGGCCGAACCGGCGGCGGCGATCACGATGTCGCCGGTCCGTACGACGGCGGCCAGGTCCTTCGTGCCGGTGTGGCACTGGGTGACGGTCGCGTTCTCGGACTTGCGGGTGAACAGCAGGCCCATCGGGCGACCGGCGGTGACGCCGCGGCCGATGACGACCACGTGCGCGCCGGCGATCGGTACGTCGTACCGGCGGAGGATCTCGACGCAGCCCTTCGGCGTACAGGGCAGCGGGCCGTCCTGGCCGAGGACGAGCTTGCCGAGGCTGACCGGGTGCAGGCCGTCGGCGTCCTTCAGCGGGTCGATCAGGCCGAGGATCTCGTTGGTGTCGACGTGCTTGGGCAACGGCAGCTGGACGATGAAGCCGGTGCAGTCCGGGTTCTCGTTCAGCTCGATCACCTTGGCCGCGATCTCGTCCTGGGTCGCGGTGTCCGGCAGCTCGACCTGGATCGAGGAGATCCCGACCGCCGCGCAGTCGCGGTGCTTCCCGGCGACGTAAGCCCGGCTCCCCGGGTCGTCGCCGACCAGGATCGTGCCCAGCCCGGGCACCACGCCCTGCTCCGCCAGCTTCGCCACGCCGCACCGCCAGCTCGCTCTTGATAGCCGCCGCAGTCGCCTTACCGTCCAGAATCTCCGCCGTCACGCCCCGATCCTCCCACGCCCCTCGGCACCGCCTCACCCGACCTGACCACCCCTTCCTCCACCGCCTTCCCTCACCCGCACCCGACCGCCTGCCGTCACCCGGGACGAGTGAGCTGGAACACTTTCCTGACCGATCGGTTGAAAACTGGCCGATCGGTCAGGATAGCTGGTGGGCATGGCGCCAACTACGCCGGCCCGGGAGCGGACCCGGCGCGAGATCGAGCAGCAGGCGATGGCGCTGTTCGTCGAGCCGCGGGTACGACGCGACCTCGCTGCAGGACATCGCGACCGCCGCGGGATGCTCGAAGGCGACCGTGCTCTACCACTTCAACGGCAAGCCGGCCGTGCTCGCCGCCGTGATGGAGCCGTCCCGGATCGCTCTGCACGAACTCGTCACCGCGGCCGAGAAGCTGCCCGCCGCGGAGGCTCAGGAGTTCGCCATCGGCCGGTTCGTGGACCTGTCGGTGCGAGTTCCGCGGGCTGATCAACGTGCTGCAGGAGCTGATCCCGACGATCGAGCGAGCATGCCGGAGTTCGCCGGACTGCTCGAGGACGGCCTGCGGCTGACCGAGCTGCTGGCCGGCGAGCGCCAACGACCAGCTCGAGGTCGACCTGGCGAAGTTCGCCATCAACGGACTGCTCGGCGAGTGCCGGCACCCCGGCGAACGCAGCGACGCCGAGCTGCACACCCTCTGCAACACCGCCCTGCGCCGCTGCTCAAGCCTGCCTCCCTCGTCAAAGCCGCCTCCGATTCGACGACCCGCCTTTCCAGCGAACGGACGCTTTCTGCCATGGCCAACCTCCTGTACCGGCTCGGCCGGTTCTCCTATCAGCGGCGCCGGCTCGTCACCGCGATCTGGGTGTTCGTGCTCGTGCTGCTCGGCGTCGGCGCGCTGACGCTGGGCGGCAAGACCGCGAACACCTTCTCGATCCCCGGCACCGAGTCGCAGCGCGCACTCGACGCTCTGACGACGGACTTGCCGGCCGCGAGCGGCGCCTCCGCGACGATCGTGGTGAAGGCACCGGCCGGCCAGACCCTGGCCGCCCCGGCAGTGAAGGCAGCAGTCGGCGCAGCGGTCGCCAAGGCGAACCAGTTGCCCGAGGTTGTCGGCGCAGTCGACCCGTTTCCAGCAAGGCGATCAGCCAGGACGGTACGACCGGGCTGATCAGCGTCCAGTTCACGAAGCCCGCGGACGAGCTGGCGAAGGCCACCACCACGGCGTACGACGACCTGGACGCGTTGAGCTCCGGTGACCTGCAAGTCGTTCCGGGTGGGCAGATCGTCGGGGGTGCGCCGCCGATCGGGGCTACCGAGGTGATCGGTGTGGTGATCGCAGCCGTCGTACTGGTGATCACCTTCGGCTCGCTGGTTGCTGCTGGGATGACGTTGCTGACTGCTCTGGCCGGCGTACTGGCCGGGATGGCTGGGCTGTTCCTGGTGACTTCGGTCGTGGATGTGTCGTCGACGGCTCCGATCCTCGCGTTGATGCTCGGGTTGGCGGTCGGGATCGACTACTCGTTGTTCATCAGCTCGCGGCATCGGTCGCAGCTGGCCGAAGGGATGGACGAGGAAGAGTCGGTGGCCCGGGCTACTGCGACCGCTGGTTCGGCCGTGTTGTTCGCGGGTGCGACCGTGGTGATTGCCCTTGCTGGGTTGAGTTTGGTGGGAGTTCCGTTCCTGACCGCGATGGGGTTGGCCGCGGCGGCGACGGTTCTTACCGCAGTACTGGTTGCCTTGACGCTGCTGCCCGCGCTACTCGGGTTCGTCGGGCCGCGGGTGTTGCCGCGGAAGATCCGCAAGTCGGGGGCTGTGAAGACTGCTCCTGGGTTCGGGTTCCGGTGGGCGCGGTTGGTGACGCGGCTGCGAGTGCCGATCGTTGCCGTGGGCATCATCGGGCTCGGCGTACTGGCTCTTCCGACGCAGGACATGCGGTTGGCGCTGCCGGATGGCGCATCGGCAGCGACCGGGACGAATCAGCGGGTTGCGTATGACTTGGCGGCTGCTGCCTTCGGGCCGGGTTCGAACGGGCCGCTGGTGGTTGTGGTGAAGAGCGACGACCCGGCGAAGACGGGTGCGCTGGTCGAGCAGGTGCTCGCGAAGACCAAGGGACTCAAGGACGTTGCGGCGGTTCAGCCCGGGCCGGCCAGCACGGACGGTACGACGCGGTTGGTGACGGTGATCCCGACCGGCGGGCCGGCGAGTGAGCAGACTGCCGATCTGGTGAAGAATCTGCGGAATGTGGTCCACCCGCTGGCCAGTGGCGATGAAGCGATCTCGGTGACCGGCAACACGGCGGTCGGCGTGGACGTGTCGAACAAGCTGACCGCAGCGTTGCCGCTCTATCTGATCGTGGTGATCGGGCTTTCGTTCCTGCTGCTGCTGCTCGCGTTCCGGTCGATCCTGGTACCGCTGAAGGCGACGCTCGGATTCCTGCTCACGATCGGCGCGACCTTCGGCATCACGGTCGCGGTGTTCCAGAAGGGCTGGGGCGCTTCGCTGCTCGGCGTCGACTCGCCAGGGCCGCTGGTCAGCTTCCTGCCGATCATCATGATGGGCATCCTGTTCGGGCTGGCGATGGACTACGAGGTATTCATCGTGTCCCGGGTCCGGGAGGAGTTCGTGCACGGCCGGCACGCGACCGAGGCGACCATCGAGGGGGTCGGCCACGGCGCCCGGGTGGTGACCGCGGCGGCGCTGATCATGGCGGCGGTCTTCGCGGGCTTCATGTTCGCCCCGGACCCGATCATCAAGACGATCGGCTTCGGGCTGACGATCGGCGTACTGATCGACGCCTTCGTCGTCCGGATGACCCTGGTCCCCGCCGTACTGACTCTCCTCGGCGACCGCGCCTGGTTCTTCCCCAAGTGGCTCGACCGCATCACCCCCAAGGTCGACATCGAAGGCGACTCCCTGCAGGTCCGCGACACCCCGGACAAGCAACTGGTCACCGTCGACTGAGACTCCGCACGGCACCTGCAACCTCGGACAGGAAAACGGGGGTCTGGACATGAAATGACATGTCCAGACCCCCGCCTTCTTGTCCAACCCCTGCCTTCCCCCACTCCAGCTGCCGCCTCACCCGCCGCCGCTTCTCCGCCGTCCCTCGATCGCTTTCGCTTTCCCTGATCTGCGCTGTGTGAACCCAGGTCAGCCGGCGGGGCGTAGTACGGGAATGACTGTGGGGTTGCCAGGGTTGGACGAGATAGTTTATTCTTGAACTATCTAGAGCGAGGAGTCCATCATGCCTGCCGTGACCGTCTCTGACATCACTGTGTTGCCGCGCGTCCACCAGCCGGATCCTGCCGTGGCGAACGAGCGCGCGGTGCGGTCGGTGACGTCGGCGCCGAGCGGCTACGAAGGCGAGGGGTTCCCGGTACGCCGGGCGTTCGCCGGGGTCGATCTGCGTGACCTGGACCCGTTCATCCACATGGACCAGATGGGCGAGGTGGAGTACGCGCCGGGCGAGCCGAAGGGCACGCCGTGGCACCCGCACCGCGGCTTCGAGACCGTCACGTACATGCTCGACGGGATCATGGAGCACCAGGACTCCCAGGGCGGCGGCGGTGTCATCTCCAACGGCGACACCCAGTGGATGACAGCCGGTTCCGGCTTGCTGCACATCGAGACTCCGCCGGAGCACCTGGTGCTGAGCGGCGGGCTGTTCCACGGCATCCAGCTCTGGGTGAACCTGCCGAAGGCGCAGAAGTGGGCGGCACCGCGCTACCAGGACATCCGCGGCGGCGACTCCGCTCTGCTGTCGACGGCCGACGGCGGCGCGCTGATCCGCGTCATCGCGGGCTCGGTCGACGGGCACGACGGGCCTGGTTCGACGCACACGCCGATCACGTTGGTGCACGCGACGGTGAGCCCGGGCGCCGAGCTGGTGCTGCCGTGGCAGCCGGACTACAACGCGTTGGTCTACGTGCTGGCCGGTCAAGGCACGGTCGGCGCGGAACACCGGCCGATCCGCAAGGGTCAGCTAGCTCTGTTCGGTCCCGGTGACACGATCCGTACTGCGGCAGCGGTCTCCCAGTCGCAGGCGGAGCCCAACCTGGACGTGCTGATCCTCGGCGGCCGCCCGATCCGCGAACCCGTCGCGATGGCCGGGCCGTTCGTGATGAACACCCGCGCCGAGGTCATTCAGGCCTTCGAGGACTTCCAGGCGGGCAAGCTGGGCACGATCCCGGCGGTCCACGGCCTGGGGACGGATCTGCACGAGTCCAACTGACGCGTCGGCGGGCCCACCTTTGAAAGGTGGGCCCGCTGTTGCGTTCGTCAGCTGGTGAGGTCGTAGACGGCGGTGCCGCCGACGGTTTGCGCGGTGAAGTTCGCGGTGACCCAGGCGAGGATTTCGCTGCCCGATGAGGTTGAGCCGCCCTGGTCGTGACCGCCGGCGACATAGTACGAAACCTTGCCCTCGGCAACGTATTGCTGGAACTGCGCCAAGGTCGGCGCGTTGTCGCCACCACTCCAGCCGCCGATCCCGATCACGGCTTTGCCACTGGCCAGCTCAAGCGTCGCGGCAGACTGCGAACCGTTGGTAGCAGCAGCCCAGGTCGACGTCGTCTTCGCCAGCAGAGCAGCTACTTCGGAGCTCGCCTGACTATCGCCACCTCCGCCACCGCCAGGTGCCCCCTGCGCATCACTTGATGCTTGATCTGGGCGCGACTGGCTGGTTGTTGATTGGCTGGGGCGGGTGCCGCCGAAGCCACCCTGCCTGCCACCTGCTCCACCGGGGCCGCCGCCCATCGCGCTCGTCGAGGGACCTGAGGTGGGAATGGAACCGCTGTGGGTTTGGGACGCGGTCGATACGGCGTACGCGGAGCTGCCTACGCCGAGTGCCAGGACGAGCGTGACGACGACAGCCGGTACGAGGCGACCGAGGCGCCGTACGCCGACCGCGAGCACCGCTGCGGCCAGCAGACCGAGCGCCAGTACGACGAATCGCAACCAGGGAAGGAAGTCCGGCGTACGGCCGAGGAGCGCGTAGTCCCAGATCCCCGTCGCCGCCGTCATCGCCGCGAGGACGAGGCGGGCGACCATCTCGGTACGACGCTGCCAGCAGACACGTACGCCGATCCCGACCAGACCCGCGATCGCCGGTGCGAGCGCAACCGCGTAGTACGGATGAACTGTGCCGCTCATGTAGCTGAAGACGAGGGCCGTCACCACCAGCCAGCCGCCCCACAACAGCAGCCCTGCGCGAACCTTGTCGGTCCTGGGCGCTCGCCGGGTCAGCCACAACCCTCCCACTAACGCAATCAGGGCCGCAGGCAACAACCACGAAATCTCGGTGCCGAACGAATCCCCGAACATCCGGGTCAGCCCCGGACTCCCACCAAAACCGGTATTGCCACCGCCACCACCGCCACCGTTGCCGCTACCACCGAGGATCCGGCTCAACCCGTTGTAGCCCAACGCCAATTCCAGCAGCGAGTTGTTCGTCGACCCGCCGATATAGGGCCGGCTCGACGCCGGCCACAGCTCCACTAACGCGACGTACCAACCGGCCGAAACCACCACGGCCGCCAGAGCACTAAGTAGATGCAACAACCGCTTTCGCACGGGCGTAGGCGCCGCAACCAGATACACCAGCGCGAAGGCCGGCAGCACCAGGAACGCCTGCATCATCTTTGTCAGGAAGGCGAAACCGATCGCCGTACCGGCCAATGCCAGCCACTTCGGACTAGCCTTCTCGACCGCCCGCACCACGCAGTACGCGGCGGCCACCATCAGCAGCACCAGCAGCGCATCAGGATTGTTGAAGCGGAACATGAGTACGGCGACCGGCGTGACAGCCAGCACGACGCCCGCCAGCAACCCGGCGACCGCACCGGAGGTCCGCTTGACTGTTGCGTAGAGCAACGCCACTGCCGCAACACCCATCAAGGCTTGCGGAACCAGTACGGAGAAACTGGAGAAGCCGAAGACCCGCGCGAAGGCTGATCCAACCCAGAGAGCCCCCGGCGGTTTGTCGACGCTGATCACGCTGCCCGAATCCAAAGCGCCGAACAGCCAAGCCTTCCAGCTCTGAGATCCTGCCTGGACAGCGGCTGCGTAGAAGGTGTTGCCATAGCCCGAGGCGGTCAGATTCCACAGGTACAGCACCGCGGTCATGACCAGCAACCCGAACGCGGACGGCCGCACGAAGGCCGGCTGATCGGCAGGTCCGCGGATCAGCCGCCGGAACCGGCTCGGGGGCTCGGCTTGCGATTCGACTGACGTCTGCGGCGGAGCGAGCAATGCAGTCATATGGCGTTCTCCAGGTGATGACGAGTGGTCATACCTGGAACGATGACAAGCGGGACTGCAGCCTTGCTGTCAGCTTCCTGGGATCCTGCTGGGAGTCCAATTGACCGCCGCGATCACGTGCTCGACGATGCTCATGGCATGTAGTCGCCGGTTCGATCGAGATCCGTGTAGTGCTTGATCCGGGCATCGTCGGGATCGCCACCAGCCCGTACTACGCAGTCGCGGGCCGCCGGGAGCCCGCCGTACTGGGGATTGAGGTAGCCGAGACTCATGTGCATGAGCGCGTAGTCGACGTACGGATCGCCGAGGCCCAGCCGGCCGACGTCGAGAATGCCACGGAAACGCAGGGTTTCTGGGTCGATGAAGACGTTCGGCGCGCAGTAGTCGCCGTGGGTCACGACCGTGCGGGGTCCTGGAAACGGTGACGCGAACGGGCACTCGGTCAATGCGTGCAACCGGTGCAGGCCTTCAGCAAGAGCAGCCAGTACTGCGGGGCGCTCGGCGGCTGGCCAGTCATCCGAGGCATCGCGGCCCTGGAGTTCGCTGGTGAGCATCCAGTTGTCGCCGCGGTCGAGCACTCGCGGGGCAGGGATGTCGGTGGTGGCGAGCCAGTCGAGCCGATCGGCTTCGTCGTCGATACCGGCTCCAGCCTTGTAATAAAGGACTTCCGCCCGGCGTACGAGCCGTACGACAGTTGCACCGGAGCAGCCGGCCTCGACCGGCTCAGCAGCCGCGGCATCAAAGCGGTTCAGCAAGGCAGGCAGGTCCATCCGAGGAAGCCTACTTTTCGGCGCCGCAATCAGCTCGCGATTTTCGTTCGCAGCGCACCTTCTGTTCACGGTCTGAAATGCCAGTGGACCGGCCCGCCGCCCAGCGGGCGACGAACCGGTCCACGGAACTGACTCAGCGCAGGTTGCGGTGGAGGGCTGTGATGAGCTCTCCGGTGGAGGTGTCGCCGTCCAGGGACCAGATCATGGCGCCGCCTAGGTTGCGGGCGGAGATGTACTGGGCCTTGCGCTTCATCTCGATCGGGTCGTCCCAGGTCCAGAAGGTTGTGCCGTCGAAGAGCCAGGCGAAGCCGGCCTTGTTGTCACGGTGCACGGTGAAGTTCGCCGGCTGTTGCCTTGAGCAGCCGGTAGTCCTCGTAGCCGGCCTCGTAGGTCGCGGGCGCGGGGCCTGTGGCAGGCTGGAACAGGCCGTTGTTCTGGTTCGTGACGCCGGTCCAGCCGCGGCTGTAGAACGGCACCCCCATCACGAGCTTGCTCCGCGGCGCACCCCGCTGCAGGTAGGCGTCGACAGTCACCTGCGAGCTGAACTCGGGCGGTCGTCGGATCACCCTTCGGGCCATCGATCGCGGACTGCTGGTTCGTCATGCGGATCCCACGAGCCGTGGTAGTCGTAGCCCTGCGTCGTACCGAAGGTCAGGTCGCGGAACAGTTGCTTGACCTGGAATCCGTTGTCGATCTGCTCCGGCGCGGCCGGCAGGAAGGCCGTCAGGTTGTACCGGCCGCTGGAACGGCCAGGACGCCTTGTCCAGCTGCTTGCGGTACTCGTGCACCAGGGCGGTGAAGTTCTGCTTGTCCTCGGGCCGGATCACGTTGCCCGGGTTGCCTTCGCTGGCCGGCCATTCCCAGTCGAGGTCGACGCCGTCGAAGATCCCCTTCGCGGCACCGGCCGGGGCGCCGGGCAGGTTGCCCTTGAGCCACATGTCCAGGCAGGACTTCACGTGCGCGGCCCGCGACGCCGGGGTGAGCGCGGCGTCGGAGAAGTACTTCGAGCCGGTCCAGCCGCCGAGCGAGATGCTGATCCGGAGCTTCGGGAACTTCTTCTTCAGCTCCTTGAGCTGGTTCAGGTTGCCGGACAGCGGCTGACCGGCTTCGTCGGCCACGCCGTTGACGCTCTGCTCGGCCGTGAACGGCCGCTGGTAGTCGGCCCACGGGTCACTGGAGACGCAGTTGCCGGAGGCATCGAGGAAGCCGAACGCGTAGTTCAGCTGGGTGAGCTTGGCGGCCGTACCGTTCTTGACCAGGTCACTCACCAGGAAGTTGCGGTCGTAACCGCTCCACTGGGTGTAGTACCCGACAACTCGTTTCTGACTGTGGGCCTCGGCCGGCGCCGCGGACAGGCCAAGAGGCACTGTCACCGCGGCAGCCACCAGCAACGCAAGGCTCCGACGTTTCACCGACATGATTCTCCCCACCGGGCGGTTCGAGGGACATCGAGCCCGCTCACCTTAGGCAGGCATCGAATAGTTAAGCAACCTCTCTACCGAAAGCATTTTCTCCCGCCCCCACCCCACAAGAGAGCGCTTTCTTTCCCCATCCAATGGACGAACTCGACCTCCACGCCCGAGGAGGCAGGAACCGGACAGGAATCCCCCCGAGTGCAGGCGTCTTCCTACCCTCAGGTGGGTGCGGAATCCACGTCGAATACTCGTGCCGTCTTTCCTGGGCCTGACCCGGAGCGGCGGAGATCCGGCGCTGCAGTTGCTGGGCGGTGACATCGCCTCCTGCCCGGAGAACCCCGGATCGCCGGAGTCGTTCGACCACAGAGGCGCGACCTGGGTCGTCTGCCATTTCGAGGTGTCGACGTCATCGCGCCCCGTGCGCGTGCTCGCGTACGACGAACAGCCGTACGGAACCGAGGAACGGCTCTTCGACGATCCGCCACAGCGCTTCAACCAGTACTACGGCCTCGGCGATATCACCTGGCGCTGAGTTCGTTTCTAGACTCGGCTCATGGTGAGCATCAGACCGGCGACTGCGGGCGACGCGGAGATCGTGGACGCGATCGCCCAGTCCGCCTTCGCGCACTACACCGCCCGGATCGGCCGTCCCCCGATCCCGATGTCGGTCGACTACGCGGCGGCGATCGAGGCAGGCAAGGTCTGGGTCGCCGGCGACCGTAGTACGGACGGCTTTGTGCTCTTGGAGGATGAGGACAACTCGTTGCTGCTCGACGTCATCGCCGTCGCGCCCGCTGCCCAAGGATCCGGAGTCGGCGCGGCGCTCCTCGCCTTCGTCGACACCGAGGCACGCGCCCGCGGCTACTCCCGCGTCACGCTCTACACGAACGTGAAGATGACCGAGAACCTCGCCTACTACCCACGCCATGGGTACGTCGAGACGTGGCGCGAGTCCGTGCAGGGGTTTGAGCGGGTCTTCTTTGCGAAGGATCTGGGGTCAGACGACGCCGGTTGATTTGACTCGGCCTAGCCAGCGTTCGCGCCAGGCGACCTTGAGGCCCACGGATCGGCGGTCTGGGTCCTGGTTGGTGCGTTTCCATTCGACGTTGGCCTGGGTGGCGCGGCAGAGGACGCTGAGTTTGTCGGGGAGGTCGTCTTCGGAGATGCCGGCGGTGAGGCGGACTGAGACCTTCGCGGAGCAGATTCGGCTGTCGCCGGTCATGCGGGAGCGGCAGTAGTCGAGTTGGGCGTCGGTGACGATCGGGGAGTCGAGAAGCTCGGCGATCACGTCGTCAATGACTGTCAGGGAGTTGTGCGAACCTAGCGGCGCATGCCATTGCAGCCACAAGGGATGCGCCTTGTCTTCCGGGTCTGCCTCCCAGGGAACTGGTCCGGTCAGGCACATCTGGTAGTCCGCCGCGCGCGGCACGGTCAGCGAGCTCGGGCGACCGCACGCCGCCGCCAGCCAGTTGACTCCGGCGACGGCCGACTGGACGCGTTGATCGTCCGCCAAAAGCTGTGGATCGCTGCCCGGCGGCACGGCGACTACGAGGTTGATGAATGCCAACTCCTGCAGGGAAGCGATCGTCACCGCGAGACTGCCGACACCGGCTTGCGCCAACGCTTCCAAAACAGACGCCGACGACCCCACCCGAGCCGGTCCGACGAAGGTCACCAGCATCGCCTGGCTCGGATCACCGGCGACCGCGCCCAAAGCCAAGCGCTTCTCGGCGTACCGGTCGGGGGCGTAGGCCACCGCCTGCTTCCATTCGCCCCGGACCCGGCCGAGGCGACGGTCGCCGAGATGCAGCTGGAGCCCGAACTCGCGCGCGATCCGGACGGTCTCGCCGATCAGCGCGAGCCGCCCGTCGCTGTTGTCGCCGTCGACGCCGACCGAGAGCCTGATCGCCGTACCGCGAGCCAGCTTCGGCGGTTCGCCCGCCTCGTTCTCCGGCCAGCTGGCCCAGTTCCGGAACGGCGCCACCGGCGACTGCAGCAGCAGGATCGGCGAGGTCGTCTCCTTCGACGCCGCGGCCGCTGCCAACCTGGCCAGGACCTGCGTCATCAGCAGAGCATCGACGTGATCCAGTTGCCACGCCTTCTCGCCCACCGACAGCAGCAGCTCGTGATCGCGTGAGGAGTCGTAGAGGAACCGTGGATTGAGCGAAGCCGTGCCCTGGTACGAAAAGCCACCCGCACACGGATGAGCGACCAGCGAACCGAGACCCGCCATCGTGCTGGCAGGCGATTTCGCGAACCCGGTGTGCACCCGGAACCCGGCCGACGGCAGGTCGAAGACGAGGGTCTCGCGGCAGACGCCGGCCCAGTCCAGGTCGGCAGGCATCGCCAGCGGAGCGGTCAGATGCTGACGAACACGGTGAATCACCTCGAAGGCCACCGCAGGACCGCCGAAGCTTGCTGCCTGGGCGAGAACGGTCGCCAGTTCAGCCGGACGCTGACCAGCCCTAGACATGGCCGTCACGTCCCACGGTGGAGAACTCAGTCGTGGTTCTCCACCGGTGCCGGCTCGGGGCACGGCGTACATCGGCAATCAGCCAGCGCGGTACGGCCTCTTTGTTGGGGACCAGAGCCCTGCGCCGGTAGGCCTTGATGCCACCGTCGACCAGCACGAACACCACGACCAGACTGAGCAGCAGCAGCGCGATCACCAACGGAAATGCGAGATCGCCGGCGTCCCGGGTCGCGACGCACAGCGCCAGTACCGACGAGACCGAGACCGCGGCGTACGCGACATAGCGCGAGAAGAGCCGCAACCGCCCGAGCACGGTCTGATGGGACGGGATGTCGAGCCGCGACAGCAGCAAGCCCGGCACCAGCAGGAGGATCGTCACCAGCGCATCCGCCGTCGAGATCGGATCCTCACCTGGAGCAGTGCCTGCCGAGTTCCCCTTCGGACCAGCAGTCAGTGCGTGAACAAGCGAGGAGGGGCCGATCTGGAGCAGTGCCGTGAGCGCGACCACCAAAGCGACGACGGCGAACAGCAGCCGGCCGACACTGGCCGCCAGCGACGGCGGATCGTCCACGAAGGACGCATAGACGGTCGCCTTGACCGGCTCCGCCGATTGATGGCTCGGACCGAACGACCGCCGGCTCCAGTGCGTATGCCCTGCGTTCTCGCGAGGATCGTTGTCCACATGGATGTCCAGCCGCAGCTCGGCCTGGTCGAGCTGGGTCGCCCAGCTCACCAGCAACTCCGGCGTCAGTTTGCTGGTCAGGTCGCGCAGCTCGTCGGTGGTCTCCGACATCTCCGAGAGTTGCCACAGCAGTTCCACTGTCCGCCCTGGCGTCCCGAGCTCCTTGCAGAGCGTCGCCGCATCCGCTGGCAGCGGCGGTGGACTACGGAACTTGGGCAGCCGATGGGTGAACGTGCGATAGCAGGCTCGGATGTACCCGTGGTACGCCGCCAGGTCGCTGTGCCGGCGCCGTCCCAGCTCAGCAGCACGAGAGCGATCGCCTGCAGCTCCAACTCCAGTACGTCGGGCGCATCAGCCTTCAGCGACTCGTACTGGCGAGCCAGCGCATGCATGTCCCGAAGCATCCGTACTGCGTGCGCATCGTTGTCGCTGGTCATCAGCAACCGCCTGACCCGCAGCTCCTCCGGTACTTCGACAGTCGCGTGATACGAGTTCACTGCTCGCGGAATGACAGTCTCGTAGGTGACTGTGAACTCGTGCTCCAGCGAAGCCCAGGAAGGCGGCCGCCACCGTCGAGCGGCGTACCGGGAGCCCTGGGTGTCGCTCTCCAACGCGGGCAGCACGGGAGCGTCGTACCGGAGTACGGCGTGATCTTGTGACGCATCCACTTCGACCACGAGCAGGTGCTCCGACGAGACCATCTCCAGGAGACTCAGGAACGGGTTGTCGGGTGTGGCGAACAGGATGTCGACGGCCTCGTGCGCGGTCTGCCGGATCTGCACCGAGCGGCTCACGCCGGGCTCCGGGACCGACAGGTGGTGGGTGCCTAGATGCCCGCCGTTCTCGATCAGATTCGCCAAGGCGGCCTCGATCAGCCAGCTCGACCGGTAGAGGGTGTGCCGCAGGCGCTGCAGTTCGTGTCCCGGCCGGTGCGCGTCCGGGTTCGAGTCCAGCCAGATCATGAACGCGCGCCGCAGACCCTGGCCGAGTGCCCGGACCGTCGCGCGGTGGGTGATCGTGGTCAGGACGGCGCCGGCCGCGTCGCGCACCTGGATCGGGGCCATGTCGGTCCGCGCGGTCCGGCCGAGCGGCAACCAGATCGACTTCGGCTTCTCGTCCGTGTCGTGCGGCGAAGCCCGGAGTGCCTTGCGCTGGGCGTCCGTCAGCCGCGCGAGATTGATGTCGACCGCCACCGAACGCGTCATATGCGTCGAGTCGACGAGATGCAGCGACTCCGACATCCGGTCGACATGATCGAGCCGCAACGCGAGCGCGAGCAGATTCAGCCCCAGCGCCTCGCGATACGGATCCGAGGGCGGCGGCGAACTCGGTACCGGGGTCCGCCAGATCGCCTCATGCAACAAGCTCCGCTGCTGCCCGTTCCGCCCCCGGTCGTCCACGAAACATCTCCCCCAGTACGCCGACTCCTACCCCAGGTCAGGGTAGGAGCCGCGTGACGCCAGTGGAAGAAGTGGCGTGCGTAGTACTAGTGGAAGAAGTGGCGGGTGTCGGTGAAGTACATGGTGATGCCGGCCTTGGTGGCGGCTTCGATGGCGGCGTCGTCGCGGATGGAGCCGCCGGGCTGGACGACTGCCTTGACGCCGGCTTCGATCAGCACCTCGAGGCCGTCCGGGAACGGGAAGAAGGCGTCCGAGGCGGCGACCGAACCGGGCGCGCGGTCACCGGCGCGGGAGACGGCGAGGCGGCAGGAGTCGACCCGGTTGACCTGGCCCATGCCGACGCCGATCGAGGCGCCGTCCGCGGCCAGCAGGATCGCGTTGGACTTGACCGCCCGGCAGGCCTTCCACGCGAAGGCGAGATCGGCCAGCACCTCGGGCGAGGCAGCCTCGCCGGCAGCGAGCGTCCAGGCGGACGGGTCGTCGCCGGGGGCCTGGAAGACGTCCTTCGCCTGCATCAGCAACCCGCCGCTGATCGCGCGGATCTCGGCCGGCTGACCGCCGTCCTCCGGCTCGCAGACCAGCAGCCGGATGTTCTTCTTGCGCCTGCAGGACCTCGACCGCGCCGTCCTCGTACGCCGGGCGCGACCAGCACCTCGGTGAAGATCTCCGCGACCTGCTTGGCCAACTCCACCGACACCGGACGGTTGGTGGCGATCACACCGCCGTACGCCGAGACCGGGTCGCACTCGTGCGCGCGCCGGTGCGCCTCCGCGATGTCCTTGCCGACAGCAATGCCACAAGGGTTCGCGTGCTTGATGATCGCGACAGCAGGCTCGCTGAAGTCGTACGCCGTACGCCGGGCAGCATCCGCGTCGACGTAGTTGTTGTAGGACATCTCCTTGCCGTGCAGCTGCTCGGCAGAGGCCAGCCCGGCTCGCCCGTTCGAGTAGAGCGCAGCCGGCTGATGCGGGTTCTCGCCGTACCGCAGCACTGCCTTCTTGTCCCAGGTAGCTCCGACCCAGGCCGGGAAGCCCGACCCCTCGGAGCTGTCGGTGAGCACGTTCGCCCATCCAGGACGCGACAGCGACGTCGTACTCAGCGGTGTGCACGAAGGCAGCGGCAGCAAGCCGCAGCGCGCTCCTCCAGCGAGAAGCCACCCTCGTCCAGCACCGTGTAGACATCGTCGTACTGCGAAGGCGACGTCACCACGGCGACATTCGCGTGGTTCTTGGCCGCACCGCGGACCATCGACGGCCCGCCGATGTCGATCTGCTCGATGCACTCGTCGACCGACGCGCCGGAGGCGACCGTCTCGCTGAACGGGTACAGGTTGCTGACCAGCAGGTCGAACGGCTCGACCCGCATCTCGGCGAGCTGCTCGACGTGGTCGGGCTTGCGGACGTCCGCGAGCAGACCGGCGTGCACCTTCGGGTGCAGCGTCTTCACCCGCCCGTCCAGGCACTCGGGGAACCCGGTCAGCTCCTCCACCTTGGTCACCGGTACGCCGGCCGCGGCGATCCGGCCGGCGGTGGAACCGGTGGACACGAGCTGGACGCCGGCCTCGGCCAGTGCCTTCGCGAGCTCCTCCAGACCGGTCTTGTCGTAGACGCTGATCAGCGCGCGGCGGATCGGCCTGCGGTCGGTGCTCACTTCAGTCGAACCTTTCGTCCGGTGATGGTCCAGCCGTTCCGGACCAGCCGGCCGACCCACTCCACCAGCTGGCGGCGTTCGACCTCCTTGATCCGTTCGGTCAGGGTTTCTTCGGTGTCGTCATCCTCGAACCTCGACGACGACCTGGCCGATGATCGGCCCGGTGTCGACGCCGCCGTCGACGAAGAACAGCGTCGCGCCGGCCACCTTCACGCCGTACTCGAGCGCGTCGCGGGGGCCGTGGATGCCGGGGAAGGCCGGCAGCAGCGCGTTGTGGGTGTTGATGTAGCGATCGCCGAACGACGCCGAGGAAGTCGTCGCCGACCAGCTTGAGGAACCCGGCCGAGACGACCAGATCAGGCTTGTACTCCGCGACGGAGGCGGTCAGTGCGCGATCCCAGTCGGCCCGCTCGGCGTGGTCCTTGACCTTGTGCACGAAGCTCGGGACGCCCGCGGCGGCCGCCCGGTCGAGCCCGGCGATCCCGTCGCGATCCGCGCCGACGGCGACCACCTGGGCGCCGTACGCCGGGTCCTCGCACGCGTCCAGCAAGGCCTGCAGGTTCGAACCCGAACCCGAGATCAGCACGACCAGGCGCGCGGGGGGCAGTCGGGTCTGTCACGCGGCAAACCTTATCGCTCGGTGTCTCCCAGCCCCGGATCGGCCTCCGCAACCACCGGCCGCCGGGCCGCCACGATGCCCGCCGTGATCGCCGCGGCGATAGCCATCCCGGCCGTCAGCACTCCGGCGGCGGGAACCGCGCCCGGAATCCCGACCTCGGCCATCCGCCCGGGACCTGCAGAGCCGCCCGCGAGCACCATCAGGATCATCAGCGTCAACCCGGCGAGCAGAGCAGCAATCGCGCCTCGCAGCGCGAACGCGTCCCAGCCGAGCGCCTCCGACTCCACCGTCTTGAGCCCACGCCGGGTAATCACCAGCCCGGCGACCACGCCGGCAGCCAGCGGCACCAGAGCCGTCAGCACCAGCAGGTACGTCGAGGTAGCCCCATCAGAAGGCACTGCGGCCAGCAGCGGCAGCGCCGGCAGGTTTCCCACGTCCACACCGGTCGGGGCGATCGACGTCCCCACCCCGAGCTGGAAGCCGGGGCCGGCGAGGAACGCCACGACGTACAGGAGCACGTTCGGCAGCAGCATCAGGCAGATCGCGAAGAGCACGACAGAGCCGACCGGGCCTGCGTCCAGGAGCTCCAGCATCGAGGTGACGCGGGAGAAGTGGATCGCCAGGATCACGGCGTACAGGAGTGCGGCGATGGCAGCAATGGACATCACTGCGGCGGCAGCAGCCGGTACTGCGTCACGGAGGCCGGTCGGGGTCGCATCGGCAATGTCCGAGGCGGCACCCGACTCCACCAGGACTCCAGCTGTGCCCGCGACGATCGCCAGCGTCGCAGCGCCGAGGAAGGCCGACCAGGGCGAGACCTTGACCGAGTCGTCCGAGGTGAGCAGCGCGATGATCAGTGCCGCGAGACCGTAGGTGACTGCGAGCACCCCGGAGGCCAGTGCCAGCTCCCTGTCTTGTCAGCGCCGCTGACGCGAGCAGTGAACCGCCCCGCTCGGTACAAGCACCAGCCGAGGAACAGGGTCAGACCGAGCGGAGCGATCGTGATGGAGCCGCCACCGAACGTGGCTCCGGCCTTGTGGGCGACCAGCCAGACCGCAGCACCGGCCTTGACGGCTCCGGAGGCGCCCCCGAAGGACGCGGCGAGCCAGCCGACCACCGCGACGGCCGCGCAGGCCAGCAGGCCGGTCAGCAGGCAGGCCCCGGCGCCGATCACAGCGGCCAGCAGCACCGGCTTCGTCGGTGCTGCTGGTTGGTCGGGCGCAGGGGGCGATCCGCCGTCACGGCTGCCTGGGCGGCTCAGCATGTCGGTCATCTGAGCTCCATCGTCGCTCGCTGGGAGGGGACCGCTCGTGCGGACACGCCGAGGTATGGAAGACTTCGGCAGGCTGGCTCTCCGGGTGTATGCCGGGCCACCGGGTACCGTCGGTCGGAATCAGTCAGGAGGTCGAGAGCGAGTTGTCGGGTTCCCACCGCGCACCACGCGGCGGTAGTCGTGCCGCGGCTCGGCAGGCACGCCGAGCGCAGGCGCGCCGCCGCAACCAGTTGATCGGCGCCGGCGCGGCCGTCCTGATCCTGGTCGGCGGCGGTGGCATCGCTGCCGTGAACGCGTTCGGCGGCGGCGACTCCCCTGGCTCGAAGTCCGGTGCCGGCGACGACAAGCCGAGCGAGGACCTGCTCTCCGACACCAAGGCCCTGATCGACGCCCCCACCGCGAAGTCGCTGACCCCCGCCGGTAGCTGGGCGGTCTCCGCCACCGCCGACGGCAGCAGCGCGCCGGACAAGTCGTTCGTCTGCCAGCCCCAGCGGTTCGCGGACCCGGCCGGGCTGCGGACCTGGGTGCGCAACTTCAAGAACGCGACCACCAAGGAGAGCGCGGTCCAGTACGTCGAGGTCTCCAACGACTCGGCCGCCGCGGACAAGACGTACTCCACGATCACCGGCTGGCTCAGCACGTGCTCCACCCCGCAGGTGCGGCTGGTCGCCAGCTACACCACCGCCGGACTCGGCAAACGCGGCGTGGTCGCGGTCTTCGGCCAGCCCACCGGTGAGAAGACCAGCAACTTCCGGACCATCTCGGTCTCCACGGCCGGCCAGGCCACGATGGTGCTCGAGTACGACAGCGCCGGTACGGCGGTCCCCAAACCCGACGCCGTGATGAGTACGGCGGCCGCCGGGCTGAAGCGGATCTGCGAGCAGCCGGGCGCGAACTGCAGCACCGGTACGCCGAGCGCCTCCCCGGCGTTGCTGCCGAGCAGCGAGGCCCCCGGCTTCATGGCACCGATCGACCTGCCGGTGCTGACCTCGGTGAACAAGCCCTGGGTCAGCGCGACCACCACCACCCGCAACGGGACCGGCTGCGAGAAGATCGACCTGAAGAAGGCGAAGGCGGTCAGCTACAAGTCGCTCACCTACGTGACGCCGGACGCCGACGTACCGACCGAGTTCGGCCTGGACGAGACCCTGTCGCGCTATGCCAGCGCCACCTCGGCAGGTGCGTTCGTCACCGGTCTCCGGAAGAACGTCGACAGCTGCAACAAGTCCGGCCTGGACGCGGTGACGGTGAAGACGACCGGCACCCTGTCGGCCGGCGACATCAAGGGCGAGGCCTGGAAGGCGGCGTACGACACCGGCGGCGGCAAGGTCTTCACCTACCGGATCGGCGTCGCCCAGAACGGGTCGAGCGCGGTCTATCTGGTCTACCCGGTCCTGAAGAACCTCGACATCGGCGACAAGGCCTTCACCGAGGTCCTCACCCGCGCCGCCGAACGCGCCGCCGAGTACAACTAACAAACCTCTAGAAGCACCAGAAATAAAGAGGTTCATCCAGAAGTGCGGAAGCCCTTCAAGCCGCGAGCGCTCCACGTTGCATAACACCCCAGGTCGGCGGCCACCCGCAGAGCACGCCAGCCAGGCATCCAGCCAATCCAATGCTCTTGTCTCTTGCTCTTCGAAGGCTTTTGAGCAAGTCTCACAAGGAAGCGGCCCCGGGACAGGTCCCGGGGCCGCTTTGTGGTGCGTCTTTACTTGTTCAGGTTCTGCATGATCTCGCGCATCAGGTTGGCGGTCTCGGACGGCGTCTTGCCGACCTTGACGCCGACGGCCTCGAGGGCCTCCTGCTTCGCGGCCGCCGTACCGGACGAACCGGAGACGATCGCGCCCGCGTGACCCATCGTCTTGCCCTCCGGCGCGGTGAAGCCCGCGACGTACCCGACGACCGGCTTGGTCACGTTCTCCTTGATGAACGCGGCCGCCCGCTCCTCGGCGTCGCCACCGATCTCGCCGATCATCACGATCGCGTCGGTGCCCGGGTCGTCCTGGAACGCCTGCAGCGCGTCGATGTGCGTCGTCCCGATGATCGGGTCGCCGCCGATGCCGATCGCGCTGGAGAAGCCGAAGTCCCGCAGCTCGTACATCATCTGGTAGGTCAGCGTGCCCGACTTCGAGACCAGGCCGATCCGGCCGGCACCCGGCGATGCTGGCCGGGATGATGCCGACGTTGGACTCGCCCGGCGTGATGATGCCCGGGCAGTTCGGCCCGATGATCCGGGTGGTGCCGGACGCCTGCGCGTGCGCGAAGAACGCCGCGGTGTCGTGCACCGGGACGCCTTCGGTGATCACGACGACCAGCGCGACACCGGCGTCGATGGCCTCGAAGACCGCGCCCTTGGTGAACTTCGGCGGCACGAAGACGACCGACACGTCAGCGCCGGTCTCCTTGACGGCTTCGGCGACCGACCCGAAGACCGGAATCGCCTGACCGTCGAAGTCGACCGACTGGCCGCCCTTGCCGGGCGTCACGCCGCCGACGATGTTGGTGCCCGAGGCAAGCATCCGGGTGGTGTGCTTGGTGCCCTCGGAGCCGGTCATGCCCTGGACGATGACCTTGCTGTCCTTGGTGAGGAAGATAGCCATTTTTCTTCGATCCCTTACTTCGCAGCCAGCTCGGCGGCCCGCTTGGCGGCGCCATCCATCGTGTCGACCCGCTCGAGACCGGCCAGACCGGCGTTGTCGAGGATCTGGCGACCCTCCTCGGCGTTGTTGCCGTCCAGCCGGACGACCAGCGGCTTGCTCACGTGCTCGTCGCGGGCGGCCAGCAGCTCGAAGGCCTGCACGATGCCGTTCGCGACCGCGTCACAGGCGGTGATGCCGCCGAAGACGTTGACGAAGACGCTCTCCACCTGCGGGTCGGAGATGATGATCTCCAGACCGTTCGCCATCACCTCGGCGGACGCGCCGCCGCCGATGTCGAGGAAGTTGGCCGGCTTGACGCCGCCGAACTCCTCACCGGCGTACGCGACGACGTCGAGGGTCGACATGACGAGGCCCGCGCCGTTGCCGATGATGCCGACGGAACCGTCGAGCTTCACGTAGTTGAGGCCCTTGGCCTTGGCCTTCGCCTCCAGCGGGTCCTCGGCCGACTCGTCGGCGAAGTCCGCGTGCTCCGGGTGCCGGAAGTCCGCGTTCTCGTCCAGGGTGACCTTGCCGTCGAGCGCCTCCATCGAGCCGTCGGCCAGCTTGACCAGCGGGTTCACCTCGACCAGCGAGGCGTCCTCGGTGACGAAGACCTGGTACAGCTTGGCGATCTCGACCGCGGCGACGTCGAGCACGTCGGCCGGGTAACCGGCCTGCTCGGCGATCTCGCGCGCCTTCGCCTCGTCGACACCGGTGGCCGGGTCGATCGAGATCTTGGCGACCGCGTCCGGGTTGGTGTGCGCGACCTCCTCGATCTCCATGCCGCCGGCGGCGGAGGCGATGCAGAGGTAGTTGCGGTTCGCCCGGTCGATCAGGAAGGAGAAGTAGTACTCCTCGGCGATCGCGGCGGCCGGGACGATGTTCAGCGTCCGGACGACGTGACCCTTGATGTCCAGACCCAGGATCGCCTTCGCGTGCTCCTCGGCCTCGTCGGGGCTCGACGCCAGCTTGACGCCGCCGGCCTTGCCGCGGCCACCGGTCAGCACCTGGGCCTTGACGACCACCTTGCCGCCGATCTTCTCGGCTGCGGCGCGGGCTTCGGCCGGCGTGGTGACGACCTCGCCGATCGTCGTCCGCACACCGTGCTTGGCGAAGACAGTCTTCGCCTGGTACTCCATCAGATCCACGACTGTGGTCCCTCTCTCGCCTGTTCGGTTGAGGCCGCGGCAGGCTGCGGTGCGTACAGAGGGCACGGTCGCCGGCGCGTTCCGTTGGCCTGAGACTAGCCACCTTCCCCGCCGTAGCGACAGTCGGGGTAGGCGCTGAGACGACCGTCACAGGATCCTTGCCCGGGCGTGAAAGGCTGAGGAGCATGACAGAACAAGCGAGCAGACCAGTTGACGACTGGTGGCGCAGCGCCGTCGTGTACCAGGTGTACCCGCGGTCGTTCGCCGATGCGGACGGTGACGGCACCGGTGACGTGAACGGGATCCGGGCCCGGCTGCCGTACCTGGCCGACCTCGGCATCGACGCGATCTGGATCAGCCCGTGGTACCCGTCCCCGCTGCTCGACGGCGGGTACGACGTGTCCGACTACCGCGACATCAACCCCGAGTTCGGCACGCTGGCCGACGCGGACGCGCTGATCGCGGAGGCGCACGCGCTCGGGCTCCGGATCCTGATCGACCTGGTCCCGAACCACTGCTCGTGGGAGCACCCCTGGTTCAAGGCCGCGCTGGCGGCCGGCAAGGGCTCGCCCGAGCGCGACCGGTTCTGGTTCCGGGACAGCAAGGACGGCGGGCCGCCGACCAACTGGCCGGCGGCGTTCGGCGGTCCCGCCTGGCAGCAGATCGACGACGGCCAGTGGTACCTGCACCTGTTCGACATCTCCCAGCCGGACTGGAACTGGGATCACCCGGACGTGATCGAGGAGTTCGACTCGATCCTGCGGTTCTGGTTCGACCGCGGCATCGACGGCTTCCGGATCGATGTCGCCGACTCGATGGCCAAGGACGCGACGCTCCCCGACGTACCGCTGCAGGACGGTGAGCCGACCAGGGAGAAGTACGTCGGCAACCCGTTCTACGACCAGCCCGGCGTGCACACGATCCACCAGCGCTGGCGCGCGATCGCCGACGAGTACGCCGGTACGCCGCAAGGCGCGCGGGTGTTCGTCGCCGAAGCCTGGTTGTCGCCGGCCGAGCGGCTCGCGCAGTACCTGCGACCCCACGAGTTGCACTCCGCGTTCAACTTCGACGTACTGCGGTGCGCCTGGGACGCCAAGGAGCTCCGTGAGGTCATCGACCACACCACGGAGAACCTCTGGGCCGTCGGGGCTCCGGCGACCTGGGTGCTGAGCAACCACGACACCATCCGGCACCGCACGCGGTACGGCCGGAAGCTGAGCGACGCGCTCGAGGGCGCCGGCGTAGTACCGACTGATCTCGAGCTCGGCCGGCGCCGGGCCCGGGCGGCCGCGCTTCTCGAGTTGGCGCTGCCCGGTGGGGCGTACGTCTACCAGGGCGACGAGCTGGGACTGCCCGAGGTGGAGGACCTGCCGGAGGACGTCCTGGACGACCCGACCTGGGAGCGTTCCGGTCACACCGTGCGCGGGCGCGACGGGTGCCGGGTGCCGATCCCGTGGAGTGGCAGCGAACCGCCGTACGGGTTCGGTAGTGGCGACGGGCAACCGTGGTTGCCGCAGCCGGCCGACTGGGCCTCGCTGACCGCCGAGGCGGAAGCGGCCGATCTGGACAGCCACCTGTCGCTCTACAAGGCGGCATTGCGGATCCGGCGCTCAGAGGAGGCCCTCGGCGAAGGCCGGCTGATCTGGGACGCCGACGTACCGGCCGAGGTCCTCTCGTTCACCCGTGACCCGGGCTTCCGTTGCGTGGTCAACCTGGGCGACACCCCGATCGACCTGTCCGGCGACGTGCTGCTGACCAGCGAGCCGCTCACCGGCGGCAAGCTCCCCAGCGACGCCACCGCCTGGCTGAAGGTCTAGGACGAAGAAGGAGGCCGGGGCTGATGCCCCGGCCTCCCTATGTCGTTCGCTCAGCGCCGGTCGCGATCCTGACGGTCCCGTTCTTCGCGGTCCCGACGGTCCTGCTCTTCGCGGTCCCGGCGTTCCCGGTCCTCGCGATCACGCCGGTTCCGGTTGTCTCCGTAGCTCATTTCACACCTCCGGCTGTCACCGCGACCCTACGCTGCCCCGGTCACTACTTCACACCGCCGGCGGTCAGACCGGCGACGATCCGGCGCTGGAAGATCAGCACCGCGATCACCAGCGGGATGGTGACCACCACCCCGGCCGCCATCTGGCTGCCGAAGGGCTGGTCGCGGCCGGTCGTTCCGGTGAACTGCGAGATGATCACGTTCGCCGTCTGGACCGACTTCTTGTTGGTCATGCTCAGGGCGATCAGGAACTCGTTCCACGCCGCGATGAAAGTGATGATCGCGGTGGTGAACACACCAGGAGCCGCCAGCGGGATGATCACCTTGCGGAACGCCTGCGCGGGAGTACAACCGTCGACCATCGCCGCCTGCTCGAGCTCTCGCGGCATCTGCCGGAAGAACGCGGTCAGGTTCCACACCGCCAGTGGCAGCGCGAACGACAAGCTGGGCACGATCATCGCCTGGTAGGTGTTGATCCACTTGATGTTGATGAACAGCTTCAGCAGCGGGATCACCAGCGAGATGCCGGGGAACATGGACGTGGTGATGATGATCGCCAGCACCGCGTTCTTGAACTTGAAGTCCAGCCGGGCCAGCGTGTACGCCGCGACCATCCCGATGACCAGGGTCAGGATCGTCACCGTTCCGGCCACGAGCAGGCTGTTCAGCAGACCCCGGCCGAAGCCGTTGCCCGCGCTCGAACACATCCTTGAAGTTCTGGATCGAGAACGGCGCCGGGATGAACTTGTTCGAGAACTGGTCGCTCGGCCGCCGGAACGCCGAGACCGCCATCCAGTAGAACGGCGCCAGGCAGTAGATGACGATGACGGCCACGCCGACCAGCGGCGCCCACCGTCGCAGCGGGCTCGCCTCGGCGGCCCTGATCGCCTCGGGAGCCGGTAAGGGCTTCACCTTCAGATCGGTGCTCATCACCGACCTCCTCCTGCAGACCCGCGAGGCCTGCCGTCTACGACACCGGCCGGAGCGGGTCACCGCGACGCTTCCGCTTCCCACCGCCGGGCTTCTTCGCCCGGGCCTCACCGATCACGTCGGCACCGAGGAGCTTCACGAACACGTAGGCCACTACCGCGACATAGAGGAACAAGACGGTCGCGTACGCCGCGGCCGGCCCGTATCTGGTGTTGAACGCCTCGTCGTAGCCGAGCATCGACAGCGTCTCGACCGAGCCCTTGTGCGGCCCGACCAGCACGAACGGCAGGTCGAAGATCCGCAGGGTGTCGAGGATGCGGAACAGGACCGCGACCAGCAGAGCCGGTTTCACCAGCGGCAACGTGATCCGGCGGAACGTCTGCATCACGCTCGCACCGTCCACCTTGGCCGCCTCGTACACCTCGGCCGGGATCGTCTGCAGGCCGGCCAGTACCAGCAGCCCGATGAACGGCGCGGTCTTCCAGGTATCGGCCACGATGATCGACATCTTCGCCTGCCAGCCGTCGGTGGACCACAGGATCTGCGGTCCCCAGGATGTTGTTCGCGATGCCGTCGGCCTGGAAGATCCACTTCCACAGCAGGCCGACACCACGGTCGGGATGGCCCAGGGCACCAGGATGCTGGCCCGGACGATCGAGCGGCCCTTGAACGCCTTGTGCATGACCAGCGCCATCGCGACGCCGAGCACGGTCTCGAGCACGACGCAGGTGACGGTGAAGAACGTCGTGTTGTAGAACGCGGTCCAGAACCGGTCGCCGGTCTCGCCGTTGAAGATCGCCGTGTAGTTGTCGAGCCCGACGAACGTCGACCCCTTCACGACGAAGCCGTTCGCGTCGAGCTTGTCCCCGCTGGTGTAGAGCGACTCCCGCAGCGCGCGACAGGATCGGGTACAGCACCACCAGGGCCAGCACGATCAGGGTCGGCGACGAGCAGGATCGCAGCGAGCCTGCCCGTGCCCTCGTTGAAGACGTCGTGCCCTCTTGCTGGCTTGTCTTCCCGTCTCGTGTTGACCGGGGCGGATCGGTATCACTCATCTCTGCCTCCTTCTGCTGCCCGGGCATGCCCGGGGTAGGGACAGGTCGGGGCCGGCGCGCAGCGGGGATCGCTACACACCGGCCCCGCCCGGTTACGTTCACTGAGTGATGAGTGAGCTCAGCTTGGTCTGCAGATCGGTGAGCGCCTGCTTGGGTTGCGTCTTACCGCTCAGCGCGTCGTACGCCGCAGCCTGGATCGCCGCGGTCACATCGCCGTACTTGACCACCCGCGGCCGCGGCTGGGCGCCGAGGATCGAGGCCTTCAGCGGCGTCAGGTACGGGAACTGCTTGTTCAGCGCCGGGTCGTCGTACAGCGACGCCCAGGTCGGTGCCTGCGAGCTGCCGGTGAGGTTCGCCTTCTGGCGGGCCTCGCTGGCCATGAAGTTGATGAAGTCGACCGCGGTCGCCTTGTTCTTGGCGAACGCGCTGATCGCGTAGTCGTGACCACCCAGCGACGAGACACCGGGACCGGACTTACCCGGCAGCGGAGCGACGCCGAACTTGCCGACGATCTTGGACGAACCGTCGGTCTTGCCGGCCAGCGCGTAAACGTACGGCCAGTTGCGGTGGAAGAGCAGCTTGCCCTCCTGGAAGGCGCGACGGCCCTGCTCCTCCTTGTAGGTGATCGCGGCCTTCGGGATCGCGCCGGTCTTGAAGCCCTTGGCGAGTTCCTCCAGGCCGGCCAGCGCCTCCGGGGTGTCGACGTTCGGCTTGCCGTCCTTGCCGACGACCTCACCACCGGCCGAGTTGATGGCCTCGGAGAAGTTCACCGTGAGGCCTTCGTACTTCTCGAACTGTCCGGCGTAGCAGCTCATGCCCTTGGCCGCGGGAACCTTCGCCTGCACGGCCAGACAGGCCGCGAGCATCTCGTCCCAGGTCTTCGGCAGCTGCCACGCCCGCCTGGTCCAGCAGATCCTTGCGGTAGTAGAGCAGGCCACCGTCGGACGTGATCGGCACGGCGTACAGCTTGTCGCGGTACTTGGCCGTCTCGACCGTTGCCGGGATCAACTTCGACCAGATCCGGGAACTTGTCCTCCGGAAGCTGCGTGATCCACTGGTTCGCCGCGAACTCCGACGTCCAGACGACGTCCATGTTCAGGACGCTGAAGGCGTCGGACTTGTTCTGCGCGTTCTGGATCATCTGCTGGCGCTGGGCGTCGGCATCCTCGGGCAGTTCCTTGATCTCGACCTTCTCGGTCGGGTGCTGCGAGTTCCAGGCCTCGACCTGCTTCGGCAGGAAGCCGGAGGTGTCCTTGCCGGTGGCAAAGGTGATCGGGCCATGTCCGTCGAGCGCACCGGCCGTACCCCCGCCGGAACCGCTGCTGCCGTCGTCACCGCCACACGCGGACGCGAGCAGCACCAGGCTGCCTGCGACGGCCAGAGCCACGGCCCGGCGTGTGTGTGATCGTTCAAACCTCATCGTGTACCTGCCCTCTCCCGATGGGACTCACTTGGTCCTGCGTCGTTCCGTTCGCAGTCCCCCACCGTCCTGCGAGCGGTCCTGTCCGGACAGTAACCGAGATCGGGGCCGATGTGTCCTGAGCCACACATCTCATCCGCACTCAGCGTCATGAACAGACAAACGCATGGCTTATGCGACCGCGATTCGCGAGCCCGCACAACCAGGTGTTTCTTAACGATTCGGTATTACCGATTAGTAACAAGCCCGAATCGCTCCGGAGAGTCGCCGAAGAACGCCAGGCCGTAGGCCCCGCCGCTCACCCAGGAGAGGCAGCCGGCCTCAGGCGGTGGCCGAGGCGTCGCCCACGTTGGCGCGGACCCACTCGACGATCTCGGCGGTGGTCGCGCCGGGGGTGAAGATCCGGTGCACGCCGAGCTCGGCCAGCGGCTGCAGATCGGCCTCGGGGATGATCCCGCCGCCGAACACCACGATGTCGTCGGCGTCCCGCTCGGTGAGCAGCTCGCGGACCTTCTTGAACAGCGTCATGTGCGCGCCGGACAGCACGGACAGGCCGATCGCGTCGGCGTCCTCGGCGATCGCCGTCTCGACGATCTGCTCGGGGGTCTGGTGCAGGCCGGTGTAGATGACCTCCATACCGGCGTCCCGGAGGGCCCGGGCGACCACTTTCGCCCCCCGGTCGTGGCCGTCCAGTCCCGGCTTGGCGACGACGACTCTGAGCGGGCTCGTGGCAGACATGTCCGCAGGTTAACTCACGGATCAGACACGGAGCTGTGTGTTCCCGGCCACGCGAACTGGGAACCGGTTACCGTGAGAAGAGATCGGACCAGTACCGCGGGGGGTCTGATTGAGTGAGGAGACGCCGATGAGCATCTTCGACGGATTCAAGTACGGCGCGCGCTCGGCCTTGTCGCCCCGGGTCCTGCAAGGCGCGGCCGTCGAGCTCGGCTGGATCACGACCCATCTCGCGATGTACCCGTTCGGCCTGGTCGGCGGTTCGCAGTACCAGGCCGACCGGCTCAACCTGGCCGGCCTCACCCCCGCCCAGCGCAGCCTGCTGGTCGGCGACGTCAGAGCCGCCGGTACGCCGATCCTGCTCGCGCACGGGATCATCGACAACCACACCGTCTTCGCGCTGATGCGCCGCCAGTTGCTCCGCCGCGGCTTCACCCGGATCCACACCTTCTCGTACTCACCGCTGACGCTCGACGTCCGCAGTACGGCGGAACGGCTGGGGACCGAGATCGAGAAGATCTGCGAGGAGTCCGGATCCGAGCAGATCCACGTGGTCGGGCACAGCCTGGGCGGGCTGATCGCGCGGTACTACATCCAGCGTCTCGGCGGCGACGAGCGCGTGCACACCTGCGTGACGCTCGGGACGCCGCACCAGGGCACGGTGGCCGCCCGGCTGCTGCCCTGGCCGCTGGTGAAGCAGCTCCGGCCGGACAGCGACCTGATGGCCGAGCTGGCCGAGCCGGCCCCCGGCTGCCACACCCGGTTCATCGCGTTCTACAGCGACGTCGACCAGCTGATCGTGCCGCAGCGACGGGCCCGGATCAGCCATCCCGACCTGCTCGCGCAGAACATCCGGGTGAACGGCGTCGGGCACCTGTCGCTGCCGTTCCACGGCGAAGTGGTGCACCAGATCACCGGAGTGCTGTCACATCTCGACGAACAGGACACAGTTGCCTAACGAACTGTGTCATTTTCCTCCCACCACCCACCCAAGTAGCTGACTCCGCAACCGGTTTACGGCTCACGCCAGATGCACGTGCAGCCGCGCATGCAAAGGTTTCGTGAAGGTGGCCGGAAAAAGGGGGTGGCGGGGTTTGTGGGCTCGTGACCCATCCGTTATGGTGCATGAACCCCCGAGGGGAATAAAACTCCTCGAGGGTGGACAGCCCCCTCCCCTGTGACCGAAAGGCCACGTTGTGTCCCAGCACCGTGCCGCGGCTCGCCGCGTCACGCCAGGCAACGCTGCGCAGAACGTCAACGCGGCGCGTCACAGTGCAAAGCATCGTGTAGCCCGGCGTAACACCCCCAGCAGTACCCAGATCGTCGGTCTGACCGCAGCGCTCGCAGCTGCGGCGGGCGCTGTCGGCTTCAGCTACAGCTCCCTGGCCTCGCCGACCCAGGCGAACTCCGCGATCAACCTTGCCGCGCTCAACCTGGGCGACAACCAGCTCTCCGAGGTCACCACGGCCCGGATCGAGCGGCGCCAGCTGGCCACCCGCGACTCCTCCCGCGTCGAACTCACCGGCGCCGACTCGAACAAGAAGCAGGCCGCGGCCGATCGGTTCGCGAAGGCCCGGGCCGCGAAACTCGACGCCACCCGGGCGCTGACGGCCAAGCGCGCCGCCGCCCTCGCCGCCGCGAAGATCGCCGCCGAGAACTCCCGCACCTCCCCGACCCGCTGCGAGATGATGATCTCCGGCTACCACATCACCGCCGGCTTCGGTCAGGCCGGCGGCCGCTGGGCCCGCAACCACACCGGCACCGACTTCGCCGCCCCGATCGGCACCCCGATCCGGACCGTGATGAAGGGTGTCGTGCTGAGCGCCGAGTTCGCCGGCGCCTACGGCCGGCAGGTCCGGATCCGGCACGAGGACGGTACCGAGACCTGGTACAACCACATGTCGAAGTTCAGCGTCACGGTCGGCGAGACCGTGTACGCCGGCGACCAGGTCGGCGCGGTCGGCGTCACCGGCAACACCACCGGCCCGCACCTGCACTTCGAGGTCCGGCCCGACGGCGGCGACCCGATCGACCCGATGCCGTGGCTGCGCAACCACTGCGGCCTCAACCCCTGATCCGATAACGCTTGGCGGATCGGTTCCGCCGCTGACTAGGCTGCCGCGCATGCGTCCGGCACCTGGTGAAGTCCTGCATTTCTCCGAAGACCCGACGATCCGTCGGTTCAGCCCCCATGTCGCCCCGACCTCCACGAAGACCGTCCCCTATGTCTGGGCCGTCGGCCGTGATCGGGCGCCCGACTACTGGTTCCCCCGGCAGTGCCCTCGCGCGATGGCCTGGGTCGTCCCCGGCACCACCGAGGCGGATCGCCTCCGCATCATCGGCGAAGGCAGCGGCACCCGCGTGCACGCGATCGAGTACGGCTGGCTCGAGGCCCTTCGGACGGTCGAGTTGTATGCCTACCGGTTGCCGGCCGAGCCGTTCTCCGAAGGCGACGCCGCAGTCGTAGCGACCACCGACGTCGAACCACTCGGACCGCCCGAGCGGGTCGGCGACCTGTTCGAGCTGCACCGGGAGGCCGGGATCCAGCTCCGCGTTCTGCCCAGCCTGCACGATTTCTGGGACGCGGTGACCGCAAGCACCCTCGAATTCAGCGGGATCCGGCTGCGCAACGCCGTACCGCGTCCTGGGCCCGCTGCTCGGTGACACCATTGTTCGATGACGTCTGCCCGGACCCCTCGCGAGGTCGCCGAGGCCGCTTGGCGGTGGGTACTCGACCAGGTCCGCTGGGACGACGGTCCGTGGATCCCTGATGGGGACGGCGACGGGATCCCCGACCAGCGCGACGGGACGTACGCCGGGACCGGTGGGCTGGTCCAGGCGCTGACCGAGATCCGGCTGTCCCGGCCCTGGACGGCCGAGGAGCAGCGGCTCGTCGACGCGATCGGCGACCGGCTGCGGGCCCAGGTCCCGACGATGACCGACTACGACTACTTCGACGGCCTGGTCAGTGCGATCGGCGTCTTCACCGCACTCGGGATCCCGGGCGCGGACGACGCCGTACGGCGGCTGTCGGACCTCGCGAAACCGGACGGATGGGAGCAGGCGTTCCTCGAGCCGCCACGGGCGCTTCCGGACGCGCGGTTCAACGACCTCACGCTCGGCACCGGCGGGGTGCTGCTGGGGGCCTTGTGGGCCCTGCGGCATGGGGTGGACGGTGCACGCGAGCTGGCGGATCAGGCTGCGGACATCCTGCTGGCTGAAGGCGAGCCGGTTGCTGTTGGAATCAGCTGGCCGTTCGTGCCTGATCGCTTCGTCTCCGAGCAACCCTTCGCACTGATGCCGAACCTGTCGCACGGGACTGCTGGTGTCGCAACGGTGCTCGGCCTTGGTGGGGCTGAGCTCGACCGGCCGGAGCTGACAGCCGCAGCGGTTGAAGGGGCGAAGTACTTGGTGTCTGTCGGCGCCACCGACGGGCAGGGGTTCGTCGTACCGCGCTACATCCCGGATGACGACTCTGACGAGGACAAGTACACCTACAACTGGTGCCATGGCGCGTCGGGGACGTCCTTGCTCTTCCTCGCCTTGGATCAGGCGGAGGTCAAAGAGATCGCTGGTGAACCACCGCTGGCATGGCATCGCCGATGCCTGCACAGTGTCCGTACTTCGGGTCTGCCGGCGCGCGTTCATCCTGGCTTCTGGGACAACGACGGGCGCTGCTGCGGTACTGCGGGGGTCGGCGACGTCTTCTTGGATTCGTGGCTGCGCTGCGGCGAGCACGACGATCTGCGGTTCGCGTTGCAGCTCGCGGATGTGTTGGTCGAGCGGGCTGTTCGGGAAGGGCCGCACGCGTATTGGCGGTTCATCGAGCACCGGGCGGACGAGCCGCTGCTGCCGCCGGGTGTCGGCTGGATGCAGGGTGCGGCCGGGATCGCTGCCTTCCTGTTCCGCGCGAGCCGGGTGCGCGACGAGGGTCCGAACGCGATGGCAGTACCCCGGATGGAGACCTGGTGGGCGCTACCAGGAGCCCGCACAGCAATACGCAGTACAGGCGCTTGAAGGCGCTGGAGATCGGCGGATTCGCTTGACGGCGCCGTTCGGTTAGCGGCGCCAGACCTCGGCGGTGGTGAGGAAGGCGGACGAACCGGGGCGGTCGGCTGAGCCGTCGACCTGGACGAAGCCGGGGACCGAGGCGCCGCCGATCGAGACGGTGGCGGCGCGAACCGGCGCGATCACGAGGCTGAGGCTGTGCACCCCGTCGGCGAGCTGGAAGTTGTCGGTCGCGAACAGCCTGCGGTCGAGCACACCGCTCATCTCGATCTGGATGTCGGCCGCTTTGACGCTGAGCCCGTCGGCCAGGTTCATCGAGACCTGAACCAGGTCGCGTTCCACCGCGGGCTCGTGCCAGGGCAGACCTTGGACCTCCAGGAACGAACGGACGAAGTACCGCTCCAGCCACGAGGCCAGATCGACGTCCTCGGAGACCACCCGGACGATCCCGTCGAACCAGAGCACGACGGCCGTCCCGGCACCGCAGATCGACCAGTCGACCATCCAGATCGAGGCGAACGCGGTGACCTTGCCGTCCTTGTCGAACAGCCGCAGCCCAGGGTTCGCTCCCGCCAGGATGATCCGGCGGTTCTTCGCGTCTGCTGCCTTGGGCATGGGCTGGGACCTTCGTCCGGGGAGGGCCGAAGCTCTGATTGTCGCAGTCTGCGGACAATTCGGCACGTCGAAGTACTAAATCTTTTCCACAGGTGCATATCTGAGCAGGAGGCGCTTGACTCCTTCCGAGCCGAAGTCGATGTCTGCCTGGGACTGCTGGCCCTCGCCGCGGACCACCACGACCGTGCCCATTCCGAAGCTGTCGTGGACGACGCGATCGCCTGGGTTCAGGCTGATCACCGCCTTGTCCGCGGCGGTCCGGCGGGCCGGCTCCCAGCGACTCTGGACCCCGCTGGCGCCCGACGTACCGGTTCCCGACCAGCGGGTGATCGCCGACTCGTCGCGCCGCCAGTCGAGCAGCTCGGCCGGGATCTCCTCGAGGAACCGCGACGGCGGGTTGTGCTGCGGAGCGCCGTACGCCGACCGCACGGCGGCCCGGGAGATCGCGAGGCGTTGGCGCGCCCGCGTGATCCCGACGTACGCGAGCCGTCGTTCCTCCTCCAGCTCCTTCATGTCCGTGAGCGACCGGGAGTGCGGGAAGACGCCGTCCTCCATGCCGGTCAGGAAGACGACCGGGAACTCCAGGCCCTTCGCGGTGTGCAGCGTCATCAGCGTGACGACACCGTCGGTCGCGGCATCCGGGATCTGGTCCGCATCGGCGACCAGCGCGACCCGCTCCAGGAACGCTTGCAGGTCGGACGGTTCGGCGGCCGCGGTGCGCTCCTCGACGAACTCGCGGGCGACCGAGATGAACTCGTCGAGGTTCTCCAGCCGGGTCTCGTCCTGCGGATCCGGTGACTTCTGCAGCTCTTCGTAGTACCCGCTGCGATGCAGGGCGACGTCGAGGATGTCGTCCGGCGGAGCGCCCGAGTCGACCATCGCGGTCAGCTCGTCGAGGATGTCGACGAAGCCCTGTACTGCGTTGGCGCTCCGGCTCGCCATCGCCGGGGCATCCTGGGCCCGGCGGAGTGCGGCCGAGAAGGTGATCCGGTCTCTCAAGGCGAGCGCCTCGATCGCGGCCTCGGCTCGCTCGCCGATACCGCGCTTGGGGACGTTGAGGATTCTTCGCAGCGAAACGGTGTCCTCGGGGTTCGTCAGCACGCGCAGGTACGCGAGGGCGTCGCGGACCTCCTTGCGCTCGTAGAACCGGACGCCGCCGACCACCTTGTACGGATGGCCGGTGCGGATGAAGACTTCCTCGAACACCCGGGACTGCGCGTTGGTCCGATAGAAGACGGCCACGTCCGACGGTTTGACTCCGTCGGCATCGGTCAGCCGGTCGATCTCGTCCGCGACGAACTGGGCCTCGTCGTGCTCGTTGTCGGCGACGTACACCGCGATCTGCTCGCCCTTGCCGGAGTCCGACCACAGGTTCTTCGCCGGGCGGCCCTCGTTGCGGCTGATCACCGCGTTGGCCGCCGACAGGATCGTCTGGGTGGAGCGGTAGTTCTGCTCGAGCAGGATCGTCTCGGCGCCGACGAAGTCCTCCTCGAAGGCGAGGATGTTGCGGATCGTCGCGCCACGGAACGCGTAGATGCTCTGGTCGGAGTCACCGACCACCATCAGCTCGGCCGGCGGGCTGACCGGGCCGTCGTTCGGACCCGGCTCGATCTCGGCGCAGAGCTCACGGATCAACGTGTACTGCGCGTGGTTGGTGTCCTGGTACTCGTCGACGAGGACGTGACGGAACCTTCTGCGGTAGTACTCCCGGACCTCGGGGAACGCCTGCAGCAGGTTCACCGTGGTCATCAGCAGGTCGTCGAAGTCCAGCGCGTTCGCCTGCGCGAGCCGCTCCTGGTAGATCCGGTAGCACTCGGCGTACGTCTCCTCCAGGTGGTTGGAGGTCTTCGAGGCCGCCGACTCGTGATCGATCAGCTCGTTCTTCTGGGTGCTGATCCAGTTCAGGATGGCGCGCGGGTTGTACCGCTTGACGTCCAGGTCGAGCTCGCGGCAGACCAGCGTCATCAGCCGGCGCGAGTCGGTGTCGTCGTAGATCGAGAACGTCGAGCTGATCCCGAACCGCTTGATGTCGCGGCGCAGGATCCGCACACAGCTGGAGTGGAACGTCGAGACCCACATCAGCTTCGCCCGGTTGCCGACCAGTTCGACCACCCGCTCGCGCATCTCCGCGGCGGCCTTGTTGGTGAACGTGATCGCCAGGATCGAGCCCGGATGCGCATCCCGCGCCGCCAGCAGATAGGCGATCCGCCGGGTCAGCACCCGCGTCTTGCCCGACCCCGCACCGGCAACCACCAGCAACGGTTTCCCCGCGTGCACGACAGCCGCCCGCTGCTGCGGGTTCAGCCCTTCGAGCAGTTCTTCCGGGTCAGGCCGGTGCTTCTTGGGCTCCTCGAGCGGCATCGGGAGTTCATCTGGAGAGAAGAGCGTCGTCATCGCCCACCACCTTAGGCGCTCCCACAGACAGTCCGCGTCCAGCCGCCCGACGAGGGGGTTTCTCACCCACCCCGACTCATGTCGCAGGATGCGGCGTTGTGCCCACCCGTCCCTCCCCGGGGCGGGGTCGCCGCCAACCCTCCGGCCTCTCCGCGACCTCCGCGACCGCCGTCGCAAGATCGACGGCAGGCTCGAAGCATGCTTTAAAGATATCCCACAGTCTCAATGAAGGCTTTGATAGTAACCCCTAGATGTTACTATCAGAGCACTGAGGAGGGGTCATGATGTACGCAGTCGACGTGCTGGAAACCTTAGAACTCGTTGGCTCCACCCAGTGGGGCCTAGTGACCACTGCTCAGGCACACACGGCAGGCGTGTCCAAGATGCAGCTATCTCGCCTCTCCGATCGCGGAACCGTGCAGCGTGTACGACACGGCGTCTATGCACTCCCGTCTGCTGACACCGGGCCACTACAAGGCCTACGAGCAGCATGGCTGGCGACGGGAAGTCGTCCGGCCGGCACACAGCCGCTGGCCGTAGTGTCCGGTGAGTCCGCAGCGGCCGTTCACGGGCTCGGTGACCTGCTGCCTTCGAAGTATGAATTCACCAGCGCATCACGACGGCAGACCACGCAGTCGGATACGCGCTACCGCAAGCGCCAACTTCCGGACGAAGATGTCACGTGGGTCGATGGACTGCCGGTGACCTCCGTCGCCCGCACCATTCAAGACCTGGCCGCCGCCGGCCTCGACTTCGATCACCTTGCCACTGCAGTCCGTGATGCCGTCGCTAACACCAACGTGGCCTCCGAGGCTCTTGCTCGGGCGCTCGAGCCGTCTGCGGAACGGCTCAGCTCACCAGACGGAAACACGCTACTGATAACTGCACTCAAGAGCGCCGGCTACCGACCCGACACTCGAGGCCTCGAGCTGGCAGTTCCGGAGCTTCAGGAGAAGGTTCTGCGGGCGCTCGCCCCTCACCTCCGAACTGTTATCGCCCAAGCCTTCGCAGAGCAACTACGCCAGCTGGCGCCCAAGATCGACAGGAGTGCCGACGATGACACAGCCTCTGACTCAGCTCGAAATGAATCGCCTCAGGTCGTCTCTAGGGACGAAGCTGGCCAATGAGGCCAGAAGCCGAGGCGTCACAGCCGAGTTGGTGCGCAAGCAGTACATCTTCACGATCTTCCTGAGCCGCATCTTCCAGGAACCCGAGGTGCCATGGGTGCTGCTGGGCGGTAATGCTCTGCTGATCCGAACCGGTGGCGGCCGATTCACCAAGGATGTCGACCTGGCACGCGATACACCGTGGGGCAGTCCTGAAGACGCACTGGCCGAGCTCCGGCATCTTTCCAGCCGGTCATTCCGTGACGACCCGTTCGAGTTCGAGCTGCAGTCGATCACTGCTCACCGGGAGACCGATCCCTACGGATACGGCGTCGAGACTGCCAAGGTGCAAGCCCAGGCCTTGCTAGGTGGACGAGCGTTCGAGGGTTTCAGCATCGATCTGACCACACGCCGGCATCTCGATGCCCCCATCGATCAGGTGTTGTTGAAGGCCGTTATCGATCATGAGACCTTGCAGAACCTGCCAACAGTGCCGACAACGCCGATCGAGCATCACCTCGCCGACAAAATCTGCGCTCTCTACGAACGACACGGCCCGAACCAGGACAAGGCATCAACTCGCTACCGAGACCTGGCGGATGTCGTCCGGATTGTCACTGCAATCCCATTCGACGCAGCACGGTTGGCCACCGTTCTCGAGCGCGAAGTCGGCCGGCGCCGAATGACACTGCCCGACAAGATGCAGGTGCCGGCCGAAGACTGGGTCACCAGCTTTCCCAAGGCTGCCGCGGCTTTCGCGGAGTATCCGCGAAAGTATTGGAATCTTGCCGCTGCGCTCGAGTACTGCAGCACGTGCCTGAACGAAGTCCTGAACGGCGAACGAGACAGCGGCACATGGAATCCACAGAACGGCGACTGGCGGTAGGTCAGCCCGGGAAGATGCTCGGCTCGGGAGGGTGGGCAGCGACCCGCACCGGGGAGGGACGGGTGGGCACGACGCCGCATCAGGGGATTTGAGTTGGGGTGGGCGGACGACTCGATCGGCTGAGAGCAGAGCTGCTGGGAGCAGAAAAGGTGGGGTGGGGGGCGGGGCGGCGTACAGGGTGGTGGCATGTCTGATGAAGCCAAAGTGCCTATGTTCAGTCCGGATGCCAGGCAGCAACTACTGCGGCAGCGGGTCGTTGTGCTCGATGGGGTGTTGAACGACGACAACGGGACGTTGCTGGCGACGCAGATCCTCACGCTCGCCGCTGAGGATCCGGGGACCGATATCGCGTTGTGGATCCATTCGCCGGGCGGTTCGGTGCCGTCGATGCTGGCGATTCGGGATGTGATGCGGCTGGTGCCGTGTGATGTGTCCACCCTCGCGCTCGGTCTCGCCTGCAGTGCGGGCCAGTTCCTGTTGTCCGCCGGTACGCCGGGGAAGCGGTTCGCGCTGCGCCATGCCCGGATCCTGATGCACCAGGGTTCGTCCGGGATCGGCGGATCGGCCGCGGAGATCGAGATCCAGGCCGACGACCTGCGGTACATCCGCGACACCGTCCTCACGCTGGTGGCCGAGGACACCGGTCAGCCGCTGGAGACCGTGCACGAGGACTCGTTGCACGACCACTGGTACACCGCTCCGCAGGCGCTCGAGTTCGGCTTCATCGACCACATCGTCGAGTCGTTCGACCAAGTGATGCCCCTGCAACACCAGAAGGCAGGACTGACCCGATGAGCAGCTACACGATCCCCAACGTCATCACCCAGAGCCCGCGCGGCGAGCGGATCATGGACGTCTACTCGCATCTGTTGTCCGAGCGGATCATCTACCTCGGTACGGCGATCGACGCCGGCGTCGCGAACGCGCTGATCGCCCAGCTGCTGCACCTCGCGGCCGACAAGCCCGAGCAGGAGATCGAGCTCTACATCAACTGCGAGGGCGGCGACATGTCCGCGATGCTCGCCATCTACGACACGATGCGATTCATCCGTACGCCGATCGCGACGGTCTGCGTCGGTCAGGCGATCGGTGTCGGCGCCGTTCTGCTCGCAGCAGGCGCACCGGGCAAACGCGCGATCCTCCCGCACGCCAGAGTGGTCCTGCATCAGCCGGCCGGTCGCGGCCAGGGCGCGATCCCCGACCTGATCCTGCAGGCCGATGAGCTGGTCCGGGTCCGCAGCCAGCTGGAGACGATCCTGGCCTCGCACTCGGGACAGTCCGTGGAGAAGCTGCGGCACGACACCGATCGCGACCACGTGCTGACCGCCGAGGCCGCGCGTGAGTACGGCATCGTCGACCAGGTGATCCTGCAGCGCCCCGGGATGGCCGTCTTCGAGAACGCGTGACTTAAGGTCGGGGCTGTGAGCCTGCCTGCCGGAAATCCCCGTCCTGACGAAGAGATCGAGCGTGTCCTGGTCGTCGTCGCCCATCCCGACGACGTCGACTTCGGGGCCTCCGGGTCGATCGCCGGCTGGACCCAGGCCGGCATCGAGGTGAGCTACTGCCTGGTGACCGACGGCCAGGCCGGTGGGTTCGAGCCGGAGCGCGATCGGGCCGAGATGCCCGCCGTACGCCGCGCCGAACAGACCACGGCCGCCGAGCACGTCGGCGTACGGGACCTGCATTTCCTCGGGTATCAGGACGGGGAGCTCGAGCCGTCGCTCGGGCTGGTCCGGGACATCGTGCGGGTGATCCGGAAGGTCCGGCCGCAGCGCCTCGTCACCTCGTCGCCCGAGCGGAACTGGGCCCGGATGCCGGCCTCGCACCCGGATCACCTGGCCGCCGGCGAGGCGACCACCCGGGCCTTCTTCCCGGCCGCCGGCAACCCGTATGCGTTCACGGACCTGCTCGACGAGGGCCTGGAGGCGTGGACGGTCGGCGAGCTCTGGCTGCAGGCACACCACGAGAACAACCACTACGTGGACATCACCGACCACTTCGATGCCAAGATCAAGGCGATCCTGTCGCATGTCAGCCAGCACCCCGACCCGGTCAACATGCCGGACCGGATCAAGGCCTGGAACGCCCAGAACGCTGCTGCTGCAGGCTTCCCCGAGGGCCGGCTAGCGGAGGGCTTCGCGGTCATCCGGCTGGGCTGAGTCGCCGGCTGATCAGCCAGGCAGCCGCGACGAACACCACGAGGAAAGCCAGTCCGGTCCTGAGTGACGTCTGGTCGACAACGGCTGCGATCAGGGGCGCGAACAGTCCCCCGGCCGAGACCGCCAGTCCGAGCGTGACTCCACTGGCGGTACCAGGTCGCGTCGGCAGCATGTCCTGGCCGAGCGTGATGTGCAGGGAGAACGGCAGCGACAACGCAGTACCGACTAGCACGATCACGAAGTACAGCGAAGGTCCTGGAACCAGTACAAGCACCGGCAGCAGCAGGGTCGTCGCAAGATAGCCAGCCCGTACTACGGGCAGCCGGCCCCACCGCTCGGCGAAGCGGCCGCCCAGTACCGTGCCGATGGCTGCCCCGGCGTACAGAGCGAACACGGCGGCTGTTGCGGCTCGACCTCCTCCGCCGACGCGCTGCACGGCGTACAGGCCGACGAATCCTGCGAGACCTAGGTACGCAATGGAACGCAGTACGACGATCACTGTGAGCTTGCCGAACGCAGACCAGTCGTCAGAGCCCTTTGCCTCAATACGAGTCGCGGTAGTCGGCTTGTACTTCGACAGCACGGGCACTGTCACTGCTATGCCCACTAGAGCCGGTACTGCGAGCCAGCCGGTCGCGTGCAGGCCTAGCTCGGACAGGACTGGGCCTGCGACGAGCGGCGCGAGTACGAAGCCTGCATTGCCGCCCAGGGAGAACCAGCTCATCTCCCGATGACCGCCGCCCGTCACTGTGCGAGCGATGCGTGCAGCAGACGGGTGGTACGCCGCTACGCCGAGCCCGATGATTGCAGCGGCGACCAGGGTCATGCCGAAGGAGGTGGATGCGCCTAGTAGCAGCACACCTCCTGCACAGGCCAGCATGCTGACCGGGAGGATCCAGGGCAGCGTCCGGCGATCTACCAGCCAACCGAAGGCCGGCTGTGTTGCAGCGGACGCCACTGTTCCGGCAAGCACGACTACGGAGACAGCTGAGTAGCCGAGGCCTCGCTCGAGCACGAGGAACGGCACGAGGACGGGGATCAGCCCCTGATAGAAATCGACGCCGGAATGACCGACCGCCATCACCAAGGTCGCGTTGCGTTTTGCCATAGTGACAGGCTGCAGCCTGATGGGCCTGGCTGGCTTCCGTTAATCTGACAACATATGTCAGGAATCCGCCAGCAGCCCGAAGCACCGACCGCCCTGCGCCAACTGGCCGGCGGCGAGCGGATCGACCTGCATGTCCACGACGACCACCAGATCGTCTACGCGGCCGCCGGCGTCAACTCGATCACCACCGACCAAGGCACCTGGATAGCACCGGCCACCCGCGCGATCTGGGTCCCCGCGCGCACCCCACACGCCCACCGCGCGTACGGCGAAACCGCCCTCCACCTGGTCGGCCTCACTGACAACCCTCTAGGCCTCACCAAACCAGCGGTCCTGTCAGTACATCCCCTCTTGCGGGAACTGATCATCGCCTACACCGACGACCCTGCAAATGACAGCGCACCCCGCCACCGCCTCCGCGCAGTACTCCTGGACCAACTGCACCTCTCCACCGAACAGACCGCCCTCCGCCTCCCAGCACCCCACGACCCACGCCTAGCCGCACTCTGCGCGATCCTCGACACCACCCCCGCCGACAACCGCTCCCTGTCAGCCCTGGGCTCCGAGGTCGGCGCCAGCGAACGCACCCTCTCCCGCCTCTTCCGCACCGAGTTCGCCATGACGTTCCCCCAGTGGCGCACCCAACTCCGCCTCCACCACGCCCTAGTCCTCCTCGCCGCCGGCCACTCCGTCACCACCGTCGCCCTCACCTGCGGCTGGTCCACCCCCAGCGCCTTCATCCACACCTACAAACAAACCTTCACCACCACCCCCGGCCAAGCTAAAGAATTTGCCGCGACCGGCCGGCGGGGGTCAGTGTTCGGGCATGAGTCTTAGGTGTTGGGTGGTTGGGGACGGGCCGGCTGTGGTGCTGGTGCATGCGGGGGTGGCGGATGCTCGGATGTGGGGGAAGCAGGTTGCTGATCTGAGCCGGGATCATCGGGTGATCACGGTGGATCTGCGCGGGTTCGGCGAGACGCCGGTCGAAGCCAAGTACTCCGATGCGCGGGATCTGCTGGCTGTGCTCGATGAGGTTGGCGCGGAGCAAGTTGCGGCGGTCGGGGCGTCGTACGGCGGCTATGTCGTGCAGCAGGCGGCGAGTCATGCGCCGGAGCGGTTCAGCCGGCTGATCCAGTTCTGTTCACCGACCGACAACGTCGAGCCGACGCCGGACATCCGGGCGGTCTGGGCCGAGGAGAACCGGCTGGTCGAGGCAGGCGACCTCGACGGCGCCGCGGATCTCACCGTGGACAAGTGGATCGGTCCCGACGCCAGTGACGAGGCTCGCGAGTTGCTGCGTGACATGCAGCGCCGGGCCTACGAGCTGCAGGTGCCCGCGGGAGACGTCGACAACGAGGAACTTCCCGTCCAGCCGGATCGACTCACCATGCCCGTCCACCTCTTCACCGGTGGCAAGGACTTCGCCTGGTTCGCCGACTGCGCCCGCTACCTGGCCGACCGCCTCCCCAAGGCGGACCTGGTTGAACTCCCCTGGGCCGGACACCTACCCGCACTCGAGCGCCCCGAAGAGACCAACGCCCTCATCCGCGCAGCGCTGACCTGAAACGCAACAGCGCCCACCACCCCGGCGTACCGGAGCAGTGGGCGCTGACAAGCGTTGTCAGTCGGCGAGGGCGCCCATCGGGTCCCAGGCCGGCAGCACGATCGGTGCGTCGTCCAGGCGGGCCTGGAGCTCGGCGGGCAGCGCGGAGCGGCGTACGGCGATCTCGAAGACGTGCTCGGCGTACCAGGAGTCGTTCATCGTCCAGAAGCCGTCGGCGCCCTTCTCGTCGCCCCAGCTGTTCTCGACCCGCCAGCGGCGCGGCTTGCCGTCGAGCACGTCGACGCCGGTGAACAGCATCGCGTGCGTCATCAGCGTCTCGTGGTGCACCAGCCGCTCGGCCTTGTCCAGCGTGAACTGGGTGTCGTAGACCGACTCGAAGTCGTACAGCTTCGCGTCCCAGTAGCCGAGGTCGGCGTTCATCTGCTTGCCGACGTCGCAGCCGAACCAGACCGGCTCGCCGCCGACGATCGCGTCCTGGGTGAGCTGCTTCATCAGCTCGATGTCGACGTTCAGGTAGACCACCGGCGGCGCGTCGATCACGTTGCCGAGATAGTCCACGGTGAAGGTCTTGCCGACCGGGCTGGACGGGCGCGGGTCATGCACGATGCAGACGTACTCGTCGACCGGCAGCGTCACGTACGCCGCGGCGAACTCGGCCGGTGTCGTCCAGCCGTCGCGGTGGAAGCCCTTGTCGCTGTCCTTCCACTGCCACAGGAACTTCTGCGGCGGCGTCCCGAGGTGGATGCTCAGCACCCGGTGGATCGTGGTCAGCAGCTCCTGCTTGTGCGCCCGCTTCGCCTCGACGCCGTCGAGCTTGCGCAGGTCGCGCGCGCCCTGGCGGAGCAGCCTGCGGAGGGTGTCGTTCATCTGCCCGGTCGACGAGGAGCTCTCGGTCTCCGGCATCGCGGTCTTCGGCACCAGGCCGTGCTTGCGGACCAGCGCGACGAACATGTTCCACTGACCGCCGTCACCGATCGGGTCGGACAGCAGGTGTGCCACCGTCCGGTCGTCGGCGTCGCGGTCGCCGGTCTCGATCATCGCCTCGAGGAAGAAGTTGGACCGCTCGAACTTGTCCCAGAACAGCAGGTAGTTCTGGGAGAACTCGAAGTCCTTGACACCCAGCTTCTCGGCGGCGCCGACCCGGAGCAGGTTCAGGCCGGCGAACAGCCAGCACCGGCCGCTCTTCTTCTGGTTCGTGACCTTCCAGTCGTCGAGCAGGTTCGACACCGAATGGTCGATGCTCGTCACCACCTGACGATCGAGGGCGATCGTCGCGATGGGTGTCTGGGTGACCGCGTTCTGCATCACCCGGTACGCCGGGTGCGCCGCGAACTCCTTCTCGAAGAGTTCGAGCTGTTCGGCAGTGAGATTCCGCTCCATAGGAATCGACGGTATAACAGCGGCAAAGACCCCGGCGCCCCTGTCGGGGTGGCGTAGATGTGCCCTGTCCAAATCCCGCCACCCCATCCCGTACTACGGACGCTCACCGAACCGTTCCATCCCGTACTGAGACCGACATTTCGGATCTCTTTGAAACGCTTGAAAGTCGAGTTCCGGATGACGGACGGTGAAGGAGGTAGGTAAGGCGACGCACTGGGGGTTGGCGCTTGACGGGCGAAGTACTGGCACGGATTCAGCCGGAGTTGATCGGGCAGGCACTCCGCTTCCCCCGCGTCTATCAGGCGTACCAGGACCTGTACGCCGTACCGCTCAGCGCCGAGCAGCAAGCTGAGCGCCAGACCCGACGCCTGGACGCTCTGCTGCGCCAGGTGCTGACCGAAGTACCAGCCTGGCGTGACCTCGGTATCGCACCCGCCGGCGATCCGCACGAGCTCCTGCGATCCCTGCCGAGGCTGACCAAGGAGCAGATCACCGGCGACCTCTCTGCCCACGTCTCCGACCAGCTCGACCCGTCACAGTGCGTGGCAGTGGTGACTTCCGGTACGACGGGCCGCCCGCTCCGGATCATCCACCATGCGGAACATCTCATCCATTCCGCTGCGACGGAGCTCGCCCGCCAATCGGCGTACGGGCTCCCGTTCGACCGCAAGACGCTGCAGCCGTTCAAGATGGGCGGCGCCGGCTGGCTGGAGTACACGGTGGTGAACACCGGGTTCACCCGCGTGGCCGAGTTCGGCTTCCTCGAAGGCATGGACCAGGCGGACAGGGCCGAGATCGCCAGGCGCTGCGTCGCGTTCGCCCCCGATGTCGTCTTCAGCCACCCGACCCGGATCGCCGGCTTGGTGGAACTGCTGCTCGAAGCCGGCATCGACCACCTCGCCGTCCCGGTGATCCGCACCTTCGGCGAGACGCTGACCCAGCCAGTGCGCGATCTGTTCGGTGAGTTCTTCGGCGGCAAGATCCGTAACCAGTACGCGCTCAACGAGGTCAGCACGGTGGCCTCCGAATGCGACCACGGCAGCATGCACGTGGACACGAACCGCCTCTGGGTCGAGATCCTCGACGCCGATGGCAACCCGGTCCCGGCCGGCGTACCGGGCGAGGTCACCGTCACCAACTTCTTCAACCCCGTGATGCCCTTCGTCCGCTACCGCACCGACGACATCGCCGCCTGGTCCGGCGAGCCTTGCAGCTGCGGCGACCCAGCGCCGACCCTGAGCCTGATCGCCGGCCGCGACCACGGCGCGATCACCTTCGGAGACGGTACGTCGACCGACGCGCTCCGCATTGTCCGCGCAGTCGAACACGTACCTCTCAGCCGCCTCCAGGTCGTCCAGGACGAGCACGGCCTGACAGTCCTGGTGAGCCCTCTGCCTGGCGGAACCGGAGACTGGACGGCCGGCGTCCACCACGCGGTCCGATCAGTCGTCGGAGACCGCCTCGCCATCACGGTCCGGGAAGCGGCGGAAGCCGACTTCCACCGGACCGGCCGACGGGAGAAGACGCCGAGCTTCGTCTCCCTCGTCCCCACCAGCGTCCGGTGACCGTCGCCGGCGATATCCCACAGATGAAGGAGGAGAGCCACTATGAGCAAGGAAGAGCTGATCGAGAGCATCGAGGAGGCCGTTCGCTTCGGCGACGCCAACCTCTGATCGACGGCGGGCCAGGACGATGACCACCGTCCTGGCCCGCCAGGCCACCGCCCCGGTCCTGCAGGCCTCCTCGCTGGCCCGCGTCGGCCTGGCCGATCTAGAACTGCCCGTACTACGTACCGTCGGCCTCCCCGCCACGACCAGAGTCGCCCTACTCGACGGCGTGCTGCGCTCTGCCCACGAAGCCGCGGATCGCCTTGCTGCCAAGGCGCCTCGCGATCCCGAGGCAGCACTGATCCACCTCCTCACCCGCAACCGCTTCCTCAAAGGCTCACGGTCGAACGCCCCGGCCACAGACCGCGTCATCACCCAGGCGATCTCCGTCGGCGAGCCCGTTCCCCTTGCCCTGCGTGGATTCCCCTTCAAACAATGCGACAACGGCCTGAAGGCATCCGGCCCACTCCCGGACCTAGCCGAGGCCGGCGCCCTGATCAGGCTGGCCGAACTAGCAGGCGCCTACCAACAGCTCTACAGCCCAGGTCTGCACATCACCCTGCTAGCAGACGGTGGCTACTACCGCCCACGCCCCAGCAGCGACCTGTCCCTCTACCGATACGCACTGGAAGACCTGATCACCAGACTCGGCTTGCAGAACACAGTCGCGATCGGCGACCAAGCAGCAGCACTACAAGCCGCTTCTCCCGAGCACTGGTCACACCGCGCTTCCCTGATCGATCGCCTACACCAAGAGATCGAGCAGAAGATCCGGTACTGCGACGCGGCCTCCGCAACCAGCCGCCTCACTGGGCTAGCAGCATTGCCCTTCGATGCCTTGTTCCGCTCGATGATCTACTCCGTGCCGGTCCCCGGCGGCTCCGACCCTGTGTGGACCGCTGCAGTCCTCTCCGACGTCCACGCGACGACCGGACCACTAGCTGACACCCGACGCGAGGTACTGCGACAAGCGTGGCAAGACACCACGCAGTACATCGCAGTAGCGACCGCTGATCATCAACTACAGCTCTTCGAAGCTCTCCCGTATCTCCGGCTGGCCAGTGGCTCACCCCGCCCAGGCGCCTTCGGTTTCAGCTATCTAGGCGGGTCACTGCTCCCCTGGCACGGCACCGGCTTCATCGATGAGCGCCACCGGGTCGGTGTCGACTTCGCAGTCACCCTCCGCGCAGCCGGCTACGTCGCACTCGGAACCGGCCAGCCGTTCGCCTACGTCGCACCTTCGCTGGTCGAGGACACCCTGCGCACTGACCTGATCAGATTGAAGTCCCGATGAGCGGGGCCTTCGCGAAACTCTGGGCCGCCGACACGGTCAACCAGACCGGTACCTCGCTCAGAACGACCTCGATCCCACTCGTCGGCGTGACCGTACTCGGCGCCTCCGCCTGGCAGATGGGCATCCTGACCGCCTCCGCGACCGCCGCCTTCGCCGTCTTCGGTCTGCCGGCCGGCGCCTGGGTCGACCGGTTCCCGAGGCGACGCGTGATGATGCTCGCCAACCTGGCGCGCTTGTTGCTACTGGCAACTGTTGTCGCGACGGCGGCGCTGAAGCTCCTCACCTTCGTCCAACTGGTGGCAGTCAGCCTGGTGATCGGCGCGATGACAGTCCTGTACGACGTTGCGTCGCCCGCGATCGTGCAGTCCGTAGTACCGGCAGCTGGTCGGACCCGCGCGAACGGGCGGATGCAGACGACCCAAGCTGCTGCGCGCCTCGGCGGTCCGCCGTTGGCCGGAGCTGCAGCCCAGTTGATCGGCGCGGCGAACACGACCGGCCTTGCAGGGTTGAGTTATCTCGCCTCGGCACTGCTGATCCGGCGGCTGCCTGAGCCCCGGCCGGCTCAGCGCAATGGCACGTCGCTGCGGTCAGAAGTGGCGGCCGGGCTGCGCTTCACCTTCGGTCACCCGGCGATCAGGGCGCTCGTCGTCTGCGGTGCGGCGTACAACCTCTTCCTCAACCTCGGCTTCGCAGTACAGGTGCTCTTCCTGGTGGACGAGCTGCAGCTTCCGTCAGCTGGTGTCGGCGCATTGCTGGCAGCGAGTGGGCTCGGCCAGGTCTTGGGCGCTGCATCGGCGGGGGCGTGGGGCAGGCGGTTCGGAGACGTGCGCGCGATCGTGGTCGTGCTCTGCGTCGCGCAGCCGTTCGGGCTGTTGCTCCCGCTGGCCGGGCGCGGGTGGGCACTGGCATTGTTCGCGATTGCGACGTTCTGCACCGGCTATGGGATCGCGGTCTATAACGTGCTCAGCCTGACGTTCCGGCAGCACACGTGTCCGCCGGAGATGTTCGGGCGGATGTCGGCGTCGGCCAGGATGCTCAGCTGGGGCGCGATCCCGCTGGGCGCGCTCGCAGGTGGCGGTCTGGGGCAGTTCGCCGGGTTGCGGGCGACGCTGTGGGTCGCGGCCGTGGGCGGACTGCTCCCGGCGCTGTGGCTGTTGGTGTCGCCACTGCGCCGGATGCGGTCCCTGACGGGTGCGGACTCAGACCAGGCGGCGGTCGGTCGCCCAGCGGGTTAGCTCGTGACGGTTGGAGAGCTGGAGCTTCCGTAGTACGGAAGAGACGTGCGTCTCGACGGTCTTCACCGAGATGAAGAGCTCGCGCGCCACCTCCTTGTAGGCGTAGCCGCGGGCGATCAGGCGCAGGACCTCGCGCTCACGCTGCGACAGGCGGTCCAGGTCCTCGTCCACCGACGCGATGTCGATCGCGCCCGAGAACGCGTCCAGGACGAACCCGGCCAGTCGCGGCGAGAACACGGCGTCGCCGTCCGCCACCCGGCCGATCGCGTCCACCAGTTCGGTCCCGCTGATGTTCTTGGTGACGTAGCCGCGCGCGCCGGCCCGGATCACGCCGATCACGTCCTCGGCAGCGTCGGAGACCGACAGCGCCAGGAACTTGATGTCCGGGTGCCGCTGGTGCACCTGCTTCATCACCTCGGTACCACCACCGCCGGGCAGGTGGACGTCGAGCAGCACGACGTCGGGTTCGGTCGCGACGATCGCCTTCACCGCGGTATCGACGTCGGAGCCTTCGCCGACGATGTCGACCGAGGATCCGATCTCGCTGCGGACACCGGCCCGGAACATGTCGTGGTCGTCGATGACGACCACTCGCCTCTGTGTCATCTGTCCATCTCCAGTCGCACTTCGGTGCCGGTTTCCGGGTTCGACCGCACCGTTGCGCGGCCGCCGTGCCGTTCCATCCTGCCCATCACGCTGTGCCGCAGACCGAGCCGGTCCTCGGGCACCCCGTCGGTGTCGAAGCCCTTGCCGCGGTCCCGGACGAAGATCTCCGCCCGATCACCGTCGACCTCGACGAATACGTCAATCTTGTCAGCTCCGGAGTGTTTCGCGGCGTTCACCATCGACTCCCGCGCCGCCCGGACCATCGCCGACAGTCCCTCGGTCAGCTCGCAGTCGCCGACGGTGACCACTTCCACCGGTACGCCGTGCGAATCCTCCACCTCGGCAGCGGCCCGCTTCGCCGCACCGGACAGCGTCTGGTCGGTCTTGTCGTCCTCGTCGTACAACCAGGACCGCAGGTCTCGCTCCTGCGACCTCGCCAGCCGTACTACGGCGCGCGGGTCGTTCGCCTGCTTCTGGATCAGAGCCAGCGTCTGCAGCACCGAGTCATGCAGGTGAGCAGCCATGTCGGCGCGCTCCTGCGATCGGATGCGCTCACCGCGCTCGTTGTTCAGGTCACGGCTCAGCCGGTGCACCCAGGGTCCGGCGATGACGCCGATGCCGACCACTGCGAGCAGGAGCGCGACCAGGACATCGCCGACCATCGACAGGCGACCGTTCTGCACCAGGAAGACAGTCACGGCGGTGCCGAGCAGCACCAGCCCGACGACTACCCGGATGATCGACTTCCAGCCGCCTTTGCCGAACAGCATGCCGAGCGTTGGCGCCTTGTTGGTCCAGGCAGCCTTCTGCCCCTCGTCTGCTTGCCGCCAGATCAGCGCCAGGCCGGTGCCGGCGAAGACGAGCGGCCAGAACATCTTCCCGGCGATCCCTAGACCGGCGACGTTGAGCAGCAGCAGTACGCCGATGCCGACGACGACCAGGGCGGTCATCTGCCCGCGGTTCTTCTCCCTGCGCCGAGCCTTGCCCTCGGTCATCGGCGGCGGCTGGTCCGACCTCAGCCCGCCACGAGTGTGCGCCGCCAACCCAGGCGCAGCCGGCACGGTCGGAGCCGCCAAAGGCATCAAAAACCAGAGCGCCGCATAAATCAGCACGCCAAAGCCACCGAACACCGTGGCCGCAATAAAGATCAGCCGGACGACACTGTCAGACACATTGAGGTGATCCGCCACCCCACCAGCCACACCACTGACAACCCGCCCGTCAGCCCGCCGATAAGCACGCCGAACCGGAGGCACCTCCTGTCCAGCCCCACCACCCGGTACGCCGTACTGCGTGCTGCCGGGGGCGCCGCCATAAGGACTGCTGCTGGAGGCGTTGGCGCCATAACCGCTGCCGCCTGAGGCGCCGCCGCCCGGCGCACCGGCTACGGGCTGCTTGCTGCGCCGCCGTAAGGCGTGCTGCCGGGGGCGCTCGTGCCGGAGGGCCTGGCACCAGGCGCGCTGCTTCCCGGCGTACCGGCGTACGGGTTGCTCTGCGTGTTGCCGGGGGTGCCGTTGCCTGGGGTGCTGGGGGCGTGCGGGGCCGCCGGTGGGACCCCTTGGTTCGGGGGTCCGTCCGGAGGTGCGGCGGCGGCTGGTTGGCTCATCTCCACGATCGTCACACGTGCATGGGGCCGACACCAGCAGGCTTGTCCCCGGCCGGGACCTCAGCCGCCTCCCGGCACGCTCAGGGTCGGGCCGGGGAGAACCCCTACCGGACCGTGTCCAGGGCACCACTCCATGGCACGACCAGGGGTCACCAAGGGGGGATCCCCGATGTCGCGATCGGCCTCAGCGAGACACTATCGGTGTCATGGAGCAGAACTCGAGCGGCCAGCCACCGGCCGGCGGACCCAACACCGCGCCGCTGCGCGACGTGCAGAGCTGGCGGCGGAGCCGGTCCGACCGGATGGTCGCCGGCGTCTGCGGCGGGATCGGCCGCGCCCTCAACATCGACCCGGTCCTGATCCGGGTGGTGATGGCGGTGCTGATTCTCAGCGGCCCCGGACTGATCTTCTACGCCGCCGCCTGGGTGCTGATGCCCGACGAGGGCTCCGACCGTTCCGCCGCGCAGGGCCTGCTCGGTGACCGGGTCCGTCCCGACCACCCGTGGCTGTGGCCGATCGTCATCGGCGTCTGCGTGTTCGTCGCGATCGCGATGATGTCGTCCTTCAACTTCGGCAAGCTCGTGCCCGGGCCCCTGGTGGTGCTCGGCCTGATCTGGCTGTTCGTCTTCCGCAAGAAGCAAGGCCGCTGGTCCGGCCGCGGCCGGCGCTCCCAGTGGACCGGCAGCGGCACCAACTGGACGCCGCAGAACCCGGGCTGGACCAACGTCGGCCCGACCGGCACCCCGGGAAGCTCCGGAGGCCCGACCGGCGCGACCGCGGGATCCGCCGGCGCGACCGCAGGTTCCGCCGGCTCGACCGCGGGTTCCGCCGGTGCGGCTGCGGGTGACGCGCTCCGGCGCGCCGTCGTACGGGACCGGAGCCGGTTCGCGGCCGCAGGACGGTCCGCAGTACGGGGCACCCCAGTACAGCCCGCCACCTCCCCCGGCGGGCACGTCGTCCCCGGCCGCACAGCGACCTCAGGACCGGGTCACCACGCCCGTCCAGGCTGTGTGGACCGAGGACGACCCCCTGGGCCTGTACGTCGACGAGCCGCCCGCGCCGCAGAAGTTCGCTCCCGCGGCACCCCCGGCGAAGGGCATGCGCGGCGTGAAGCCGACCGTCGTCCTGCTGACCGGGCTCGCCATCGCGATCGCCTGGCTCGCGGGCGCCGCCGTACCGCTGATGCTGGTGATCGGCCTCGGCACCCTCGGCCTCGGCATGCTGGTCGGCGGATTCCTCGGCCGCACGATGGGCCTGCTGCCGCTCGGCATCCTGCTCGCGCTCGGCGTCGCCGCCAGCACGGTCTTCCCGTCGATCCCGACCAACTTCACCGACACCAACTTCGTCGCGACGCCGGACAAGAAGATCGACGCCACCAATACGGCGTACCACTTCGACGGCGGCTCGGTGCACCTCGACCTGACCAAGGCGAGCTTCGCGTCCGGCGCCAAGGTGGTCGTCGACGGGCGGGTCGGCGAGATCGTCGTCAAGGTGCCGGCGAACGTGGACGTCAGCGGTACGGCGACCGCGCAGGCCGGTGACGTCGAGGTCCTCGGCCAGCACAAGGGCGGCCGCAACGCCGAGGTCACCTGGACCAACGACCTCGGGGCCGACAACAAAACCGGGCCCGCGTCGGTCACACTGGACCTCGACCTGAAGCTCGGCAGCATCAAGGTGGTCCGCGGATGAAGAAGACGAAGCCGGACGTCCCCGGCGTCATCGCGGGTACCGTCCTGACCGGCGCCGCCACGATCTGGATCCTGAACGACAACGGCGTCGTCCAGACCGACGACCTCGGCCTGACCGCAGCCCTCCTCCTGGTTGCCGCCGGCATCGTAGGCCTCGCCGCCTCCAACCGCGGCTGACGATCCAGCCAGCCCTGACCTTCTAGCCGAGGCTGACAGCCAACTTGACCGGCGGGGAAAGTCTTCCGGGACGGCTGGGTTAGGCTTGTTGACCGCTCTGGTGGTTGCCGGGGCACCCGAGGGGTCCGGGTGAAGCGGGTCCCGTTGAAGGTCTACAGGAGTTCCGATGGTGCGCGGCACCGTGAAGTGGTTCAACGCCGACAAGGGCTACGGCTTCCTCGCCGTCGACGGTCAGGACGACGTCTTCGTGCACTGGAGCAAGATCGTCTCCGACGGGTACAAGACGCTCGAGGACGGCCAGCCGGTCGAGTTCGAGGTCGTCGACGGTCCCAAGGGCCGGGAGGCCGACACGGTCAAGGCGGTCTGACCACCCGGTTGACGGCGTTTCCGGACTGCGCGGCAGCGTGGGCAACCGGTAACCTGACGTCTCACCTTGGGAGGGGTAGGACGTGACCGAGCCGGTACATGTGATCAGGAAGCTCGAGCATGCGCTCGCGGACGACGACTTCGCCTGGTCCCTGCTCCTGGTCGGCGAGGACCAGACCGACAAACTCGCCACCCTGACCGGTGATCTGCGCGGTCCGTTCTCGACCAGCGGCGACGGCAAGCAGATCACCTCCGGCTTCTCCTACTGGGGAATCGGCCCGACGATCGCCTGGGCGAACGCCACCAAGACCCGTTCTACCTGGTGATGAAGACCGGCGCCGAGTCGTTCCTGCGGCACTGGCGCAAGGTCCGCCCGTATGTCGAGAAGGGCGGCTTCCACTTCGTCAGTCTCGGCGTCGGCACCGGCGTGAAGGACCGCCACCATCCTGGACGACCTCTACCGGGGAACCGGGACATGTTCTACATCCCGGTCGACATGAGCTCCGAGATGCTCCGGATGGGCACCCTGGAACCGGTCCGCGCGGCCGGTTCCCGATGACCCAGGTGCTGCCGGTCCAGATCGACTTCTCATCGCCGACAACATGGACGAGATCGGCCAGATGCTGGCCCGGCTGGTCGGCGACGAGCCGCTGCTCTACACCCTGACCGGCAACACGCTGGCGAACTTCGAGAGCGACGAGGACGCGCTGCGGATCATCACGCACGTACTCCGTCCGCAGGACCGCCTGCTGCTCGAGGTGGCGACGACCACCCGGCTGGACCAGGAGGCGGCCGATGCGGCTGCCGACGAGTACCACCAGACCCGCGCGTTCGCCGAGTTCGTGACCAGCGCACTGCGCTACAACACCGACCTGCGGATCGACAACGAGCAGATCAAGTTCAACGGCGAGGTCGAGGACCGACGACGCGCTCCAGGTCAAGATCGTCTGGCAGAACAACACCGCGTACCGATCACGATGGGCCTGCCCGACCACACCGACGTGGTGCTCGACAAGGAAGACACGATCCTGCTCTACACGACCAGGAAGTTCTCCACCGAGCGGCTAAGAAGCTCACCGCCGCCTGCGACCTGACCCCGATCGAGCACGCCCACTCAGGCTTCCGCCACACCCGCCGCCCCAGCCCCTTCGGCCTGGACCTCCTCCTCCTCGCTCCCGCCTCCGCCGACATCACCACCCACTCCCTAGCCGACGACATCTGGTCCCAATGACCCCAGCCCCAAGCCACCCCTCGGGTACGCCGGACGCTGGCGAAGGTCCCGCCGGCACGCCGGGCGGTGGTGGGGATTCGCCGGTAGCGGATGGGAGCGTCGAGGCTCGGCGGGTGAGGCGGGCCCGGGTTCGGGTGATGGCTCGGTTGCGACTCGTGGCCAGTGCGTTGCGGGTTGCGCGAGGGCGATCGCGGTGGGCGGCGTACCGGCGTACGGTCGTGACTGCGGTCAGCTATGGGCTGCTGGCGTTGGCGTTTGTGCTTGGTGTGTTGTGGTTCTTCTTCCCCGGCAACAGCCGCTGGGAGCCGGCGGTCAACTCGCTCACCCTGGTCGCCGGGCTCACCGGCATCTTCGTCGAACGGCTCAGCGCCGAAGCAGAACGGCGTACCGAAGTACTGCGGGCCGTCGCCGACGAGCTGCAGGAGAACACCCGCCTGCTCTCCGACGAACGCTTCTCCCCCAAGACGCCGACCCAGCGCCAGGTCTACCCCCGGCTGGTCGTCTCCGCGGTCGACCTCGCCCTGGTCTCCGGCGCCCTCGCCCGGCACCGCGACGCCGAACTCGTCGGCCTCCTGCACCGCTGGCGCGACACCGTCCACCTCTTCAACCGCCGCCTCGACCTGACCGAGATCAGCACCTTCTCCAACACCATCTCGGCCGCCGAGCTAGCCGCCTTCCACCGCGCCCTCCACCGCGAGAACAGCTACTTCGCCGCCACCCGCGAAATGCTCGAAGCCCTCCAAACCCGCCTCCCACCCACCTGACACACCAGACGCTAGTAGACAGTGTCTACAGATTCGTAGACACTGTCTACCGTGGATTTGCGAGCAGAACGACCGGACGTCGGGCGAGGTGTGCGGCGGGCGCCGTACTGGGTTGTCCTGGTGGCGAGTGTTGCCGGCGCGATGGTCGTGGCGCTGGACGGAACTGCGCTCTTGATGGCTCAGCCCATGCTCGGGCGCGATCTGAACGCATCGGTCGGGCAGGTGCAGTGGACCAGTACGGCGTACTTGCTGATGGTCGCCAGTCTCCTCGTGATGGCCGGCCGGCTCGGCGATCGCTACGGCCATGACCGGTTGCTCTGGATCGGGGCACTCGGCTTCGGAGCAGCCTCGGCGGGGATCCTCGCCGCACCGACGATCGGCTGGGTGATCGCCCTCAGAGCACTCCAGGGCATCTTCGCCGCCCTCCTCCAGCCGGCCACCTTGGCCTTGCTCCGGATCGCCTATCCGCCGGACCGCTTGCGTCGGGCGATCGGGATCCGCACCAGCGCGATCGGTGCCGCCTCGGCCGCCGGTCCGCTGCTCGGCGGCGTACTGGTCGCGCAGTTCGGCTGGCGGTCGGTCTTCGCGATCAACCTCCCGATCGCCTTGCTGATCGTCGTTCTCGCGCGCAAACTCCGCACGCCGCCGACAACCCGCGACCAACGAGTCAGCCTCTTGGGTGCAGCCCTTCTCGCCTGGCCACTGGCGGGCCTCGTCTCTGCAATCACGGGACACGGCCCGACCGAGACAGCGACCGGGCTCGGCCTCACAGCACTCGGCGCCGCCGCTTTCGCAGCCCACGAGCGGCGGACGGAACAGCCCTTCATCCCCAAGCCGGTGGCGCATTCCAGACCGGTGATGGCCTCGATGAGTTTGCTGTTGATCGTCACCAGCGGGCTCTTCGGCACGCTCTTCCTCGCGACCTTCCGGCTGCAGCAGACCCTCACCCCGCTGGCGGCCGCGCTGCGGGTCCTCCCGATGACGGTCATGATGGTGATCGGCGCACCCCTGGCAGGCATCGCCGTACGCCGGTACGCCGCCCGCCGCACGGCAGTCGCCGGAACCCTCCTCGTTGCCCTAGGCATCATCCTCGAACCCCACAGCACTCTCGGATTCGCCTTGCTGGGCGCAGGATTCGCAGCCGTGATGGTCACCGCCACCGGAACCGTCGTCGGTGACGCACCGCCCGGTTACGCCGGCGCAGTCGGCGGCATCAAGCAGACCGCGATGAACATCGGCCCGACCCTAGGCATCGCAATCGCCAGCAGCCTGACTACGGAAGCGCCCGTAGTACTGATTGCTCTTACTGTCGCGGCGCTGATCCCAGCGGCTCTGTTGCCCACGGGCGGATCACGGTGACCCCGGCCGGCGTACCGACGGTCAAACCCTCAAGCGCAGCAGGGACTTCGGCCAGCGAGATCGTCCGCGTGATCAGCTCAGCCGGCTTCAACTCGCCCGATGCAACCAACGACAGCATCTCGGGATAGTGGTGCGCCGCCATGCCATGACTACCGAGCAGTTCCAGCTCCTGCCAGATCAACCCACCCAGCTCCAGCTGAACACCATCAGGCAGCAACCCCACCTGCAGATGCCGCCCGCGCGGTCGCAGACACCGCAACGCGTCCTGCACGATCTGCGGAGACCCCAGCGCATCCATCGTCACCTGTGCCCCACCACCGGTGACCTCGCGAATCCGCGCCACCACCTCCGGCCCCGCAGTCACCACCTCAGCAGCCCCGTACTTCGCCGCCAGCGCGAGCGCATCCGGATTGGTGTCAACGGCAACTACCCGGGCCCCGAGCGCCGCCGCGATCATCACCGCGGACAACCCGATCCCGCCACACCCGAACACCACCACGTTCTCCCCCGCGACCACCCGCCCGACCTGCCGAACAGCCCGGAACGAAGTCGCAAACCGGCACCCCAACCCAGCCGCCGTATCGAAGTCCAGCTCGTCAGGCAGCCGCACCAGATTCACAGCAGCGAACGGCAACGCCACGTACTCCGCGAACGATCCCCAGTAATTGAACCCAGGCTGCAACTGGTTCGGGCAAACCTGCTGATCCCCAGCAGCACATTGCTCACACGAACCACACGCACAGATGAACGGCGAAGTCACCCGATCCCCAACAGCCCACCCGTCAACCCCGTCACCCACCGCCGCGATCGTCCCGGCCAACTCGTGGCCCGGCACATGCGGCAACACGATGTCGGAGTCATGCCCCTGCCACCCATGCCAGTCGCTCCGGCACAACCCGGTGGCCTCGACCTTCACCACTACTCCACCAGGCTGCACCTCAGGCGACGGAACGTCCTGGACCGAAGGCAGTACGCCGTACCGCTCAACCACAATCGCGCGCATCCGCCCATCCTCGGCGACAACGTCACCAACCACCACCCGACACCGTGATGTGCGGCGCCAAGGCTTGCAGGAAGTCGGCAGCATCGAACATCGCGCCGGCGGATGCGAGCCCGGTGGTCCGCGTACGACCGTCCAGGATGCGCTGGACAGCCTCGACCACGAGCGGAGCCGTCACGGCGTAGATGTCCTGCCCGCTGGCGGATATGCGCCGGTCGCCGCCGGCCGCGCGGACGAGCACGTCGACCACGAAGGTCTGGTCCGAACGACCCGACGAGTCGACCGCCGACGGCGAAGGCGTCTCCGCGCTGGCCAGATCCCGAGCCGCCTCGACACTCATGTAGGTCCGCACCTCAGGCACCGCCAAGTGACTAGGCACCGTCACCACATCAGCCATCGTGAACCCGGCGACCACCGCCCGCTGACCCATCGGCTCCGGAAACGCCCAGTCCTCCTCCGACGGCTTCTCGTCGTGATACTCCAGCACCCCGCCCGTGAACCGGACCCGCTGCCCGGCCCGACGCTCGTGCGACACCGCACCGGCAACCCGCGTACCCGGCGTCGGATGCCAACTGCTCAACCCATAAGCAACGTGCACCTCATCGGCCGCAGTCGACTCACCCATAGCCGCCGTCACCAGCAGATCCCCAAGCCCGCCATAGAAAGCCATCGCCGGTACGACGGGAACGCGGGCCTCCCGAGCTGCCTCGAACGTCCCCACATTCGCCTCGATCTCGGCCGCCACATCGAGGTACGGAATCCCCGCCCGCAACGCCGCATCGAGCACCGGCCCAGCCGTCACCGCAAACGGCCCGGCCGCATTGATCACCGCAGCCGCTCCAGCGAGCGCCCGATCGAGCGACCCAGGATCGTCGACCGTCGCCGGACGGACATCCAACCCACCAAGCTCCTTCGCCAGCGCCGCCAACCGTGCCTCATCCCGTCCCGAGACAATCGGCGTGAAGCCTCGCCGAAGCAGCTCCTCGACGACGAACTTCCCTGTGTGCCCGGTCGCTCCATAAACCATCACTGAACTCATGCCCACCACTCTGCCGCTGCACCACGACGAAGCGTGAGAGTCCGGAACGACACCATGCGTACACTTTCGGACATGCACACCCTGGCGCTGGCAACAGCAGGCCGTCTCCTGCATTTCGAGCTCGGCGTCGCCTACGAGATCTTCGGCAACCCGCCGCTCGGCCACGAGAACACCTGGTACGACGTATCGCTCTGCGGCCCCGGCCCGATCCAGGTCGGCCCGTTCCAGCTCGATCCCGATCACGGCCTCGACCATCTGGCCAAGGCCGACACGGTGATCGTCCCGGCGTACGTCGACATCGACGACCCGTTGCCGGTCGAGCTCATCGAGGCTGTGCGTACGGCGTACGAGGCAGGCGCCCGGATAGCGTCGCTTGTGCACGGGCGCGTTCGTCCTAGGCGCCGCCGGTCTCCTCGACGGCCGACGGGCAACCACCCATTGGGCCCACACCGACGAGCTGAGCGCCCGCCACCCGGAAGCCCTGGTAGACCCGGATGTCCTCTACACCGACAACGGCCGCGTCCTCACCGCCGCAGGCAAGGCAGCAGCAGTCGATCTCTGCCTCCACCTGGTCAACCTCGACCACGGCGCCGCAGTCGCGAACACGGTCGCCCGCCGCCTCGTAGTTCCGCCACACCGCGACGGCGGCCAGGCCCAGTTCGTCACCACACCCATCCAGGTATCAGGCGACCACCAACTGTCCCGCCTGCTCGCCTGGACTCAAGAACGCCTGGACCAGCCGCTGACAGTCAACGACCTGGCCAAGCAGGCAAGCACCAGCCCGCGGCATCTCGGTCGCCAGTTCAAGGCAGTCACCGGCCACGCGCCGCTCCAATGGCTCCTGACCCAGCGCGTACGCCGGGCTCAGGAACTCCTGGAGTCCACCGACGAGAGCGTCGCAGCAGTTGCCACCGCTACCGGCATGGGCACCGCTACGACGCTCCGGCGTCAGTTCAAGCGGATCGTCGGCGTCCCACCGGACACCTACCGCCGCTCGTTCAGAACTGCTTAGCAGCCACCGGCGACGGCCGGGATGATCGAGACCTGGCCGCCGTCCTTGATCGCGGTCTGCAGGCCCTCGGAGAAGCGCACGTCGTCGTTGTCGACGTAGACGTTGACGAACCGGCGCAGCTCGCCGGACTCGTCGAGGACCCGGCTCTTGATCCCCGGGTACGACGTGTCGAGCGACTCGAGCACCTCGCTCAGCGTCGAACCCTCGACGGACACCTCGGAGGCGCCCTGGGTGTACGGCCGCAGGATGGTCGGGACGCGCACGCTCACACTCACTGCAGACCTGCCTTCACGAAGGCGTCGTAGGACGCGGGGATGGTCACCTTCGGGCCGACCCGGTCGGCCACCGCGTCGAGCGTCTTCAGCCCGTCGCCGGAGTTGATGATGACGGTCTCGGCGTCGGGGTCGAGCTGGCCGGTCTCGATCAGCTTCTTCAGCGTCGCGACCGTCACCCCGCCGGCCGTCTCGGTGAAGATGCCCTCGGTCCGGGCCAGCAACTGGATGCCCTCGATGACCTCTTCGTCGCTGACGTCCTCGATCACACCACCGGTACGCCGGGCGACGTCGAGCACGTACGGTCCGTCGGCCGGGTTCCCGATCGCCAGCGACTTCGCGATGGTGTCCGGCTTGACCGGCTTCACCACGTCGTGGCCGTCGCGGAACGCCTGCGCGACGGGCGAGCACCCGGTCGCCTGCGCGCCGTAGATCTTGTAGTCGGTGGCGTCGACCAGACCGAGCTTGCCGAGCTCGGTGAAGCCCTTGTCGATCTTGGTCAGCTGCGAACCGGACGCGACCGGGATCACCACCTGCTGCGGGATCCGCCAGCCGAGCTGCTCGGCGATCTCGAAGGCGAGCGTCTTGGAGCCCTCGGAGTAGTACGGCCGGACGTTGACGTTCACGAACGCCCAGCCCTCCTCCTCGCCGGCGATCTCGGAGGCGAGCTTGTTCACGTCGTCGTAGTTGCCCTCGACGGCGACCAGCGTTCCGCCGTACACGGCCGTGGTGATGATCTTGGGGCGCTCGAGGTCCTGCGGGATGAAGACGACCGAGCGGATGCCGGCCCGGGCGGCCGCGGCGGCGACGGCGTTGGCCAGGTTGCCGGTGGAGGGGCAGGCGAAGACCTTCATGCCGAGCTCACGGGTGGCGCTCAGGGCGGACGCGACGACCCGGTCCTTGAAGGAGTGGGTCGGGTTGCCCGAGTCGTCCTTCACCCAGAGCTTGCGCAGGCCGAGCTCGCGGGCCAGGTTGCCGGCGTCGATCAGCCGGGTGTAGCCGGGTTCGGTGTTCGGGAAGCTGGCCACGTCCACGGGGACGGGCAGCAGCGGCTGGTAGCGCCAGATGTTCTTGGGGCCGGCCTCGATCTGTTCACGCGTGATGGCCGGGAACTCGTACCCGACCTCCAGCGGACCGAAGCACTCCATACAGGCGTAGAACGGGCCGAGTTCGGATTTGGCGCCGCAGGCGCGACAGCTGAGATGCGTTCCGTTGCCGAAGGCACCTTCACGGATGGTGTGCGGAGCGGTGGCGGTGCTCTGGCTCATGGAGGTTCCCTCCTCATCTTCCCCGGACCGGATCTCGGCGCGGGACGGATTTGGCACCGGTCCGCCGCGAGCGCCCTCGGATCGAGGCCGTCAACGGGGAGGGTTGCCGGGACTTCAACGGGCCGTTTCCCTCAGTCCCTCTGGATGAGCACTGACGAGGTTACCCAATCGGGTCCACATTGTGTCCTGTGATCCCATCAAGTGAGACAGCTGATCTCAGTCCCGGGCGCGTTCGCGCCGCAGGTCGAGCATCCGCATCAGGGGCGTGGCCGCCACCCCGTGCACGAGCACGCTGAAGACGACCGTGAACGCGACGGTCGCCCACAACCAGGGCAGATCCGCGCCGAACTCCGGCCCGGCGTAGGCCAGGTAGAAGACCGAGCCGACCCCGCGGACGCCGAACGCGGCGGTCACCCAGCGCTCCGAGGGGCCCAGCGGCGTCCCGCGCAGCGAGATCCAGGCGGTCAGCGGCCGGATCACCAGCACCAGCCCGGCACCGATCGCCGCACCGGCCAGCGTCAGCGGCGCGAGGATCCCGCCGGTGATCGCGACGCCGAGCAGCAGCAGGATGCCCCAGGTCAGGATGTGTTCGAGCTGCTCGACGAAGCCGTGCAGTTCGCCGTGGAAGTCGTGGCCGCGCTCGGCGGCCCGCAGCGTCAGAGCCGCCACGAACACGGCGATGAAGCCGTAGCCGTGCAGCACTTGGGCCAGCCCGTAGACCCCGAGCGTCATCGCCAGCGCGAGAACCGGTTCGCGGGAGTCGGCGAGCCGGAACGTCCGCGACGGAGCGGCGAAGGCCATCCGGCCGAGCAGCCAGCCGGCACCGATCCCGACAGCGACACCGATCAGGGTCTTGCCGGCCAGGTTCCAGGCGAACCACTCGAGGCCCCAGTCGCCGATCGTGCCCTTGGTCGCGGCGAAGACCGCCGCGTAGACGAACGGAAACGCCAGCCCGTCGTTGAGGCCGGCCTCCGAGGTGAGCGCGAAGCGCACCTCGTCGTCCTCCTCGGGCTCGGCCCGCTCACCGGTCGACGGTCCCTGAACCTGCACGTCCGAGGCGAGCACCGGGTCTGTCGGCGCGAGCACCGCGCCGAGCAGGAGGGCCGTGGCCGGCGCCAGGCCGAGCAGCCAGCCGGCGCCCGCGACCGCCGCGATACAGGCCGGCATGGCGACCAGCAGCAACCGCCACGTCACCCGCCAGCGCCGCCAGCCGATCGGCCGGTCGATCGCCAGGCCGACGCCCATCAGCGCGATCAGGATGGTCAGCTCGGCCAGGTGCTTGGTCAGGGCCGGCTCCGCCAGCGGGCTCAGGTGGCTCCGGTCCACCGCCAGGCCGAGCAGGAGCCCCGCGCCGACGAAAGCGATCGGGGCCGAGATCGCATAACGGCGCAGCAGTCGCGGCAGAATCGCGCCGACCAGCAACGCCACGCCGGCGACCAGGTAGAGGCCGTCTCCGTCGATTCGCATTTGCCTCGACAGTAGTGGGCCGTCACCGAAGTTGTGCGAGGCCATCACCTCAGCCGGTGCGTCGCTCCAGGAGTATGGGTCGGAAGCGACTTGCGCGGACCGTAGCGGGGGTGGCCGATGCCTGCCAGTCCCAGCAGCGCCTGGACGCGGAACCGGTGCCCGCGGTACGGCTCGATCAGTTCGGCCGTTCCTTCGTCGTCGAGCTCCTCGCCGGTCAGCGCATAGGAGACGTTCCGCGACACGTGATAGTCCGCAAAGGAGAACGCGTCGGCATCCCCGTGCGCCCGCTGCCGTACTTCGGCGGCCGTCCACACCCCGACCCCCGGCAATGACCGCAACCGCCGCTCGATCTCAGCCCCGTCCGTCAGCTCCAGCGTGCGCTCCAAGGCAGCAGCCCGCGTGGCAGCGGTGATCACCACCCGCGACCGGCGCCCCTCGACCCCCGCCCGCAGCCACTGCCAGGACGGGATCAGCCGCCACTCCTCCGGCGACGGCGGAACCATCATCTTCCGCCCGTCCGGCGACCCCGGCCCCGGCGCCGGTTCGCCGTACTCGCGCAGCAGCATCCGCCACCCCGCGAACGCTTCCTTCCCCGTCACCACCTGCTCGATCCCCGCAGCAGCCATCGCCTCGAACACCGCCCGCGTCCGCGGCACCCGGAAGTGCGTAAACCGACGAGCCGCATCCACCAACGCCCGATGCTCCGGCAACGGCTCGAACCCGTCCCAGCTGTCCGCTTCCCCCAGCAACTCAGGCACGCCGTCGACAGCCCACGCCGCGCCCAGGCCCCCAGGCCTCGGCCTCCACCTCAGCCACCCCGGAGTACGGCGTCAACCGCAGCAGCACCGGTCCGTCGGGCGTCCTGGTCGCGCGCCAGACATCTCCGCCCGTCGTACACATACGCAGGATCCCCCGGCCCCTTCCGCAACCCCCCGATCACCACGTGCGGATCCACCACCCGCCCAGGCCGCCACCGCCGCACCACCGAACTCACGCCGCAAGTCTTACCTACGCCGCCGACAGAACCACATACTGAGTCATGGCGATGTCGGGGTGGCAGGGTCTGAAGCTGGTGGTGAACACGATCAACCTGTCCACGCTGACCGGAGTACTGGTCGGCGTGATCGGGCGGGCGCGCTTCAGCCGCGGACCGCGGGGGTTGTTCTACGCGACCGGATACCGGCTGAACTTCCCGGTGGCCAGTGCGTTCACGATCGGGAACGTGATCCTGACCAAGCACGACCGCGCGTACTTCGACGAGCGGCCGATCCTGGTCAAGCACGAGGAGCGGCACTCCTGGCAGTACTTCTGCCTGGTCGGCCTGCCGATGCTCCCGCTGTACCTGCTCGCGGCCGGCTGGTCCTTCCTGCGCACCGGCTGCCCGGCCTCCCGCAACATCTTCGAGCGGCTGGCCAACCTCGCCGACGGCAACTACACCGAGCGCCCGGTGCAGCCGCTCGGCAAGACGCTTTCGCAGGCGTTCAGCGGGTTGCGATCGCGTCCGCGAGGGCAGTGAGCACGGTCACTACTCCCGCCGGGTCGTCCACGACGATGTCCGCAGCCTCCACAAGCGCGGTAGCGCCTGACGAACGTGCAGCAACCAGCACTGCGTGCAGTCCTTCGCTACGAAGAGCCTGCAGAGCTTGAAAAGCAGCCAGGTCGCCCAGATCGTCCCCGGCGTACAGCACCGAGTGAGCACCGGTGCTCTCGACCAGGCGACGCATTGCGACTCCCTTGTCGATGCCAGGCGGCCGTAGCTCCAGCACCAGGTTGCCCGGCTCCAACCGGAGCCCGACCTCGGCGGCCAGCTCCGACAACGGCGTACGCAATGTCTCTAGTGCAGCCGAAGGATCAGGCAGTCGGCGCGTGTGGACAGCTAGTGAGCTGTCCTTGTCCTCCACATGCGCATCCGGAAGCCCAGCATCACGCAGTACGCCGGGGAGCCGGTCGCGTGCGATAGCGACACCCTCTGGCACGGGCTCGCTGGTGATCGCCCCGGTAGAGGCCTCCCAGCGCTCCAGCCCGTAGTGACCCAGTACTACGAGGCGCCCGAGTCCCGCGTGCCCACTGACGCCAGACAGCTCGGTTGCGACGAGCGCCGGCCGACCAGTGACGATCGCGACCTGACCTACCGAGCTCGCCAGTCGTGCCAGCGCGTCCAGCGCTCCATCGGCCGCCCGGGACATCGACGGGTCCTCGACCAACGGCGACAAGGTGCCGTCGAAGTCCGAGGCGATCACCGCCCCGGCCGGATCCTTGACGATCGCTTCCCAGCCTTCCCGCCCGGCCGGTGTCGCCAGAACGGGAGTGCTCATCCTGCGTAGTCCGTCGTGAGGATGACGGTGAGCCTGTCCTTCTTCATGTTGTCGAGCGCGTCCTTGATCCGCCCCACGCCGATGTCCTTGGCGAGCTGGGCCGCCTCGGCCTGCATCCCGGCCGGGAAGTAGACGGTGGAGGTGACGATCTTGCCGTGCCAGTTGTCCCGGCCGGCCACGGTCCAGCCGGCCTGCCGGGCCCGGTTCGCCACGTCGTCGGCGAGCCCCTTGCGAGCGGTGTTGTTGTACACCTCGACCGCGGGCCGCTCCGACGGCGGAATGGTCGGTGCGTCGGTCGGCGCCAGAGGTCGGGCGCAGTGGTCGGCGCGGACGTCGGTGCAGAGGTCGGCGCCGACGTGGGCGCGCTGGTCGGCCCCGGCGAAGGCACTGCGGACGGGCGTGATCAGCCGGCTTCGGCGTGGTCGACGTCTTCGGCGTGGAGGCGGCCGGCTGGGAGTCGGCCGCGGAGCTGTTGCCCCTGGTCCCGAACAGCACCAGCAGGCCACCGACGATGGCCACGACGGCGAGCACGGCAACGAGAGACGACAGGACCTGGCCCCGTTCGTCCTTGGTGCGGCGGATCAACTCAGACCTCGATGCCCAAGCGCCGGGCGGATCGGGCGCGCTGCCGGGCGGCGCGCAACCGGCGCAGCCGCTTCACCAGCAACGGATCGTGCGCGAGTGCCTCGGGCCGGTCGATCAGCGCGTTCAGCACCTGGTAGTAACGGGTGGCCGACATCTGGAACTGGTCCCGGATCGCCTGCTCCTTGGCTCCGGCGTACTTCCACCAGTGCCGCTCGAAACCCAGAATGGCGCCGTCCCGGTCGGACAACCCAGAGACGGCCGGCTGTGCTGCTTCGGCTGCTGAGCCGGAAGAGCTGGCGTTGGCGCTGTCCATCTGCTGCTGTCTCCGTTGCGGTCGGTGATCGTCCGTCCGCGCTCCACTGTACGGGGGAACAACAGTCATGTCATTCACCCTCCGCCTGGTGGCGGCGACATGTCGGGCGGACCGTCGGGCCTGGCCAACTCTGGCAGGATCGTCGGTGTGAGCTCAACTCGACAGGGCCCCGGCGACGTGTCGCCCGGCCCGCGACCCGCCATCGCGACGGTCGAAGAGCTGCAGGCGAGGCAGTCCGAGCTGGACCCGCTGATCAACGCCGTCTGCACGCCGAATCCCGAGGCCCTGACCGAAGCCGCCCGATTGGACACGGAGCGTGACGACGGCCGGGTCCGTGGACCGCTGCACGGGATGGCGGTGCTGGTGAAGGACAACATCGACACCGCCGACCTGCCGACCACCGCGGGGTCGCTGGCGCTCGCCGACCAGCCGCCCCCGCCGTACGACGCCCCGCTGGTCCGCCGGTTGCGCGAGGCCGGCTGCATCATCCTCGGCAAGACCAACCTGAGCGAGTGGGCCAACTTCCGCGGCTCGTCCTCGTCGTCCGGCTGGAGCGGGTACGGCGGCCTGACGCGCAACCCGTATGCGCTCAACCGGTCCCCGGGCGGCTCGTCCAGCGGCTCCGGCGCGGCGGTCGCGGCCGGTTTCGCCGAGCTCTCGATCGGCACCGAGACGAACGGGTCGATCGTCTGCCCGGCCGCGCTCAACGGCATCGTCGGGCTGAAGCCGACCGTCGGCCTGATCCCGCAGCAGGGGATCATCCCGCTCTCGCACTCACAGGACACCGCCGGCCCGATGACCAGGACCGTCCGGCAAGCCGCTGCCCTGCTGACCGTGATGGCAGGCGACCGGCGACTACGAGCAACACTGCCTCGGCGACGACCTCACCGGCGTACGGATCGGCGTCCCGCGAGGTCCGTTGTGGGGGTATTCGCTCGGCCTCGACCGGGTCACCGAGGAAGCGCTGAGCCTGTTGTCGGCATGCGGCGCGACCATCGTCGACGGGCTGTCGCTGCCGACCCCGGGCAGCGAGGAGGACCAGGTCGCGATCCTGTTCCACGAGATGAAGGTCGACCTCGCGGCGTACCTCGCCACCCGTCACCCGGGCGGCCCGCGGACCCTCGCGGACGTGATCGCGTTCAACAAGGAGCACGCCGACGAGGAACTCCGGTACTTCGGGCAGGAACTGTTCGAACGCTCCGAGCAGACCGAAGGCCTGGACTCCCCGACCTACGTCGCTGCCCGGTTGTCCGCGCTGCGCGCCGGCCGCGACGGCATCGACGGCCTGCTCCGGGACAACCAGCTCGACGCGCTCGTCACCCCCGCCTATTCGCCCGCGTGGTCGATCGACCTGGTCAATGGCGACCACGTCCTCGGCAGCTCGTCCACCCATGCCGCGCTGGCCGGGTATCCGCTGCTCTCGGTGCCGTCCGGACTGGTCGAAGGACTGCCGGTCGGGATCACCTTCAGCGGTACCGGCCGGAGTGACGCCACGCTCATTCGCTTGGCTCATGCGTTCGAAACCGCGAGAATCAAGGCTCACGGCTCGTTCCCGACCCCGGAGTTCAGACAGTGGGTATAGATCGCGTCCGCTGGGGAATCGTTGCTACTGGCAACATCTCCACCTCGTTCACCAAGGACCTCGCCGTCCTCGACGACGCCGTGGTGACCGCCGTCGCGTCCCGGTCGCAGGAGAGTGCCGATCGCTTCGGCGAGCAGTTCGGCATCGAGCACCGGTTCGACGACTACAACCGGCTGATCGAGTCGGGCACCGTCGACGTCCTCTACATCGGTACGCCGCATCCGCAGCACTACCGCGATCGCCCGGACCGCACTGCTGGCCGGGATCGCGGTGCTCTGCGAGAAGCCGGTCACGCTGACCGCCAAGCAGGCCAAGGACCTCGTCGCGGTCGCGCACGAGTCCAACACCCTGTTCGCCGAAGCGATGTGGATGCGCACCAACCCCGTCGTACAGGCGATGTTCGCGGACCTGGCCAAGGGCGACGATCGGCGAGCCGATGCAGGCGCTGGCCGACTTCGGGTTCCATCGGCCGAAGTTCGCGCCCCGGCTGCTCGACCGGGAGCTGGGCGGCGGAATCCTGATGGACGGCGGCATCTACCCGATGACCTTCGCGTACATGGCCCTCGGGCGTCCTGAGGAGGTCAAGGCCGTCGGTTCGCTGAACGAGGACGGTGTGGACCTCAGCGTGGCGATGGCGTGGCGGTACGCACTCCGGTGCCGTCGCCGGTCTCACCTGTGGGCTGCGTTCGCATCACCCGTTCAACGCCTCGGTCAGCGGTCCCGACGGCTCGTTGCTGCTCCCGGGCGGCTTCCACCATCCGGAGTATTACGTCCGCCAGACGGCATCGGGCGAGGAGCGCGTCGACGTACCGACGCATGGCGCTGGGTACCACTATGAAGCAGCCGAAGTGATGCGGTCCTTGCGTGCCGGCGAGGTCGAGTGCCCAGCGCTCCCACATGAGGCCACGATCGAGATCCTCGAGCTGCTCGACGAGACACGTAGACAGATCGGGGTCAGCTACCCCGGCGACGACGAGTACCTGGGTGGATAACAGCTGATGCCGAGCGGACGCAGTTCCTTCGTGGTGGTGGCCAACCGGCTGCCGGTCGACCGGATCGAGATGCCCGACGGCACGACAGCATGGCGGCGTAGTCCAGGAGGGCTGGTGACCGCCCTAGCACCGGTAATGCAGCGCCACCACGGCGCCTGGATCGGGTGGACGGGTGGCGCGGACGAGAAGGTCGACCCGTTCGACGAGGGCGGTATGCACCTGGTCCCGGTGACGCTGTCGGCCGAGGACATCCAGCTGTACTACGAAGGCTTCTCCAACGCGACGCTCTGGCCGCTGTACCACGACGTGATCGTGCCGCCGGAGTTCCACCGGGAGTGGTGGGAGTCGTACGTCGCGGTGAACCGGCGCTTCGCCGAAGCCGCAGCGGACGCGGCCGACGACAACGCGGTGGTCTGGGTGCACGACTACCAGCTGCAGCTCGTCCCGGCGATGCTGCGCCGCCTGCGCCCCGACGTACGGATCGGCTTCTTCCTGCACATCCCGTTCCCGCCCACCGAGCTGTTCGCGCAGATGCCCTGGCGCCGGCAGATCCTGGACGGGTTGATGGGTGCCGACCTGGTCGGCTTCCAGCGGCCCGGTGCCGCGTCGAACTTCGCCCGGCTGGCCCGCAACCGGATGGGCCTGCGGACCCGCGGCGACCGCATCCACCTGCCCGACGACCGGATCGTCCGGGCCAAGGCGTTCCCGATCTCGATCGACGTCGGCGAGCTCGAGCAGCTCGCCCGGCAGCCGGAGACCGAGGCGCGCGCGCTGGAGATGCGCAAGGAGGTCGGCAACCCGGCCGCACATCCTGCTCGGCGTCGACCGGCTCGACTACACCAAGGGCATCCGGCAGCGGCTGCGCGCTTTCGGTGAGCTCCTGGACGAGGGGCGCGTCTCGGTCGACGACGCCGTCTTCATCCAGGTCGCGACGCCGTCCCGCGAGCGCGTCGAGCAGTACCGCGTACTGCGGGACGAGATCGAGCTGCTGGTCGGCCGGATCAACGGCGAGCACGGCCGGATCGGCACGCCGGCGATCAACTACCTGCACACGTCGTACTCGCGCACCGAGATGGCCGCGCTGTTCCGCGCCGCCGACGTCGCAGTGGTGACGCCGTTGCGCGACGGGATGAACCTGGTCGCCAAGGAGTACGTCGCCTGCCGGTACGACGACACGGGCGCACTGGTGCTGAGCGAGTTCGCAGGAGCGGCCGACGAGTTCCGGCAGGCCTTCCTGGTGAACCCGCACGACATCAACGGGATGAAGGACACCATCGTCGACGCGATGAACACCGACGACCGCCAACTCGGTCGCCGGATGAAGGCGATGCGCAAGCACCTGGCCGCGCACGATGTGAACGTGTGGGCAGCCTCCTTCCTGAAGGCGTTGCATGCCGAAGACTGATTCGCGGGTCCTCGCGCTGGACCTCGGCACCTCCTCTGCGCGAGCACTGGTGCTCTCGCCTGACCTGTCGCCGGTAGAGGGCGCGCTGGCCCGGCACAAGATCACTCCGACGTACGGCGCCGGCGGCTCGGCGACCCTGGATCTGCATGACTACGTCGAGGGGCTCCTGGGCTGCCTGGACGAGCTGCAGCAGAACGGGCATCTCACCGACATCAGCGACATCGTCCTGTCGTCCCAATGGCACTCCATCGTCGCCCTGTCTTCCACTGGCGAGCCCTTGACGCCAGTGATCCCCTGGGTGGACACGCGTTCCGTGCCGGCAACCGTCGGGACTGAGTTTGATGAGCGTGCTTTCCACGCCCGCACCGGCGCCTGGTTACACCGGCTCTACTGGCCGCGACGTATCCCTTGGCTGCAGTCGATCGTCTCGCCGTCTTCCTACGCCGGCTTGCCTGACCTGGTGCTCGAACGGCTGACCTCATCGCGGGTCACCTCCGTATCGATCGCGTCGGGCACCGGGACTTTGGATCTGGCATCCGGCCTGTACGACGCCGAAGCGCTTGCTATTGCAGGGGTTTCCTCTGCGCAGCTGCCGGAGATCGTGCCGACCGGCTGGACCGGAGTGCTGTCCTCGGCCTTCGCGCGGCGCTGGCCGGCGCTGGCCGGCGTACCGATTCATCCACCGACCGGCGACGGCGCTGCATCGAACGTGGGGACCGGCGGTTTCGACGAGACGACAGCGGCCGTGACAGTCGGTACGTCGGCCGCCGTGCGGGTCGTTCATCCGATCGAAGGTGCTCCTGAACTGCCGTGGGAGTTGTGGCGGTATCGCGTCGACGACAAGCGCGCCGTGACCGGGATGGCCTTCTCTGCTGCGGGAAACCTGCATGCGTGGCTGACCGGCGTACTGCAGCTCGACGCCGAGCACCAGGAGCCGACGGGGATCGAGATCGGTTCTACTCGCGTGATCGGGATCCCGTTCCAGGCCGGGACCAGGCCGCCGGAGACGGTGCCGGGCGGATCCGGTGCGTACTTCGGGCTGTCGTTCGACGACACCGCCGCGGACCTGCTCGCCGCCTCCCTGCAAGGGGCGTCGCTGGAGATCGACCGCGGCCTGCGGATGCTGGACTCGTTGTTCGGACACGAGCTGCAGGTGGTGCTCGGTGGCGGCGGGATCGACGCCTCGGCCTGGTGGCGCAACTGCCTCACCGCCACCTTCGCCCGCCCGACCGACGTCTGCGCCGAAGCCGAGGTAGGCGCCCGCGGCGCCGCCGCGGTAGCCCTGGGCCACTCCCCGGCGCCGGGTGGCGAATCCCTGCGGCCGGTGGCAGCGGATGTCGATCGGGTCGCCGCGCTGCGCCCTCGTTACCAGCTGCTCCGTTCCCTTGCCGTGCAGGCCGCGGCGACAGAATCGACCCCATGAGGAGCACCCCGGCGGAGATCGAGAAGCTGCTCGCCGCAGACGTCGTCACCCTGGCCGCACAGGCTTTCGTCGCGACGTTCACCGGCGTCCAGCTGGGCAAGAACTCGGCCTCGGGCAAGGTCCTGAAGTCGGTCCGGCAACAGTTCGGCAACCCCCGCTGGACCGACGCGAACTACCACGTGTTCGAGGCGGTCTCCCTGGAGATCCAGCTGGTCTTCGAGCAGGCCCGGGTCGCCGTGCGCCTGTCCTCCGGCCAACTGAAGCTCCTCCCGCGCGGCGCACGCCTGCTGAACGCAGCGGACCCGGCCTCGGCCCTCCGCGAACTGCTCTGAATTCGGGTCCAGGGGCTGGCGCTGCGACTTCTTCGCAGGTAGGAAGGTCGTGGGGCCAGGGGGGTCTCGATCATGACGAGCTGGGGGAACACCGTGCGAATTCTTGCTGCCCTGACCGGCGCGACGTTGCTACTCGGCCTGGCCACCGTGCCGGCCACCGCGACACCACCGCCACCATCGATCCACGTCAGCCAGACCACCGGACTCAAGGGCGGCGACCAGGTCTGGGTCACCGCTCGCGGCTTCGCGCCCGCCTCAGAGGTCCAGGTCATCCAATGCGACTACTTCGCCGACTCTCCGGATCGCGTGTGCCTGAACACCCAGGCTGTCACCGCCGGGGCGACCGGCCGAATCTCCACCAAGGTCACCTTGGGCGACCCGGTCTGGTGGCAGCGCGACGTCGGTCAGCCGCGGCCGACCTACTGCCGCGCCGACATCTGTCACGTCTTCGCGGTCGGCTACGACAGCGCCGGCCAGCGGTTGATCCTGGAATCCGTGGCACTGAGGTTCAAGGGATCGCCGGCGACCATCACCGCGACGCCGAACACGGACCTCGCGGCCGCACAGTGGGTCAAGGTCCGCGGCACCGCGTACGGCGCCGAAGGCCGTAAGGTCCAGATCGTCGAACGCGCGTGCTTCGACATCATCCAGGAGACCGGCTGCTATCAGCCGGGCAAGATCGTCACCACGCGCGTCCGCAGCGACGGGACCTACTCCGCGTGGTACCTGGCGAAGCGGGTCCTCGTCGACGGTGAGGACTGCGAGGTCGACGGCAACCTGGGCGACTGCGTCCTGTCCGTCGCCGTGCTGAACTCGGCCGGGCAACCCGACGACAGCTTCGGCGTCTTCTGGTGGGGCGACATGAGCACGCCGCTCGCCTTCCGCACCAGCTGAACCCGTACTGCGACCGTCGTACTGCGGCACGTCGTACCGCGTTGGTGGTAGTTGCGAATTACAACCGGTAGACGACGTGCCGCACCCGGCGCACGCCGTACGGTGGTGCGATGGCGCTGCTGGTATCTCCACATCGGCTCTCGTGGGTCGCCCGGCACCCACGGATCACCGACGTGGTCCTGATCGGATCGCTGCTGGCCGCGGTCATTGCCCATCCGGGGGACAAGGGCGGGCCGCCGGTCGAGCGGACTCCGCTGGTCGTGGGGCTCGCCCTGATCTCCTGCCTGTCGCTGGCGCTGCGGCGGGAGTGGCCGCTGATCACCCTCGCGCTCACCACGACCTCCTACTGCGTCTACGTCCTCGCCGTCGCGCCGAAAGGCCCGGTCGGCATCACGATGGGCTTCGCGATCTACACGATCGTGCTGACCTTCCCCCATGGCCGGCAGCGGGCCGTGCCACTCGCCGCGGCGACGGCCGCCTCCATCGCCTGTACGACGATCGCGGCCGACGGCGCGGTCTGGGAGAACCTCGGCATCCTTGTTCTCATCGGCCTGTCGATCGCGGCCGGTGAGGCGATCCGCAACCGGCGTGCGTACCTGGCCGAGATCCAGGAGCGGGTCCGGCGGGCCGAGCAGTCCCGCGAGGAGGAGGCCGAGCGGCGGGTGATGGAGGAGCGGATCCGGATCGCGCACGAACTGCACGACGTGATCGCCCACCACATCGCGCTGATGAACGTCCAGGCAGGCGTCGCGGCGCACATGCTGCGCGTGCAGCCCGACGAGTCGGAGCGCGCCCTGGCCCTCGTGCGTGAAGGTGGTCGCACCGTGCTGCAGGAGCTGACCATCTTGCTCGGGGTGCTGCGTCAGAACGGCGACAGCAGTACGCCGACCGCGCCGTCACCCTCGCTCGACCGGGTCGGGTCGCTGATCGACTCGTTCGCCGCGGCCGGGCTGCAGGTCGACTGGCAGCATGCCGGACAGTCGCCCGAAGTGCTGCCCGATCTGGTCGGCCTCACGGCGTACAGGGTGTTGCAGGAGTCGCTCACCAACGTCGTCAAACACACGACGGACGCGCGCGTGACCGTGCGGATCAACCAGAGCCCCGCAGTACTGGATCTCGACGTCACGAACACACCGGGCTCGCCTGGTCCGGCCAGTTCCGGCGGTAGCGGACATGGCTTGATCGGGATGCGGGAGCGGGTGGCTACTGTCGGCGGCACGGTCACCGCCGGACCGACATCTGAAGGCGGGTTCCGCGTCCATGCGGTCCTGCCTTTATCGGAAGGAGCTGTTGATGACGATCCGGGTGCTGCTGGCGGACGACCAGACCTTGATCCGCAGGGGGTTCCGGGTTCTTGTCGACTCGGCCCCTGACCTCGAGGTGGTCGGCGAGGCGGCGAACGGGCGGGAGGCCGTCGAGCTGGCGCGGAGCTGCCGGGCGGACGTGATCCTGATGGACATCCGGATGCCCGAGCTCGACGGGCTGGCCGCGACCCGCGAGATCATGGCCGACGACGGGCTGGCCGGCGTCCGGGTGCTGATCCTGACCACGTTCGAGGTCGACGAGTACGTGTTCGAGGCGTTGCGGGCCGGGGCGAGCGGCTTCCTCGGCAAGAGCGTCGAGCCGGCCGAGCTGATCGACGCGATCCGGACCGTGGCGAGCGGCGACGCGCTGCTGTCGCCGAAGGCGGTGAAAGGGCTGATCGACCGGTTCCTGGCGCAGCCCGAGCTGGACCAGGCTGCTGCACCCGCAGTACTCGCCGCCCTGACCGAGCGCGAGCGGGAGGTGGTCGGACTGGTCGCGACCGGCCTGTCCAACGACGAGATCGCGGAACGGCTCGTGGTCGCGCCGATGACGGCGAAGACGCACGTCAACCGGGCGATGATGAAGCTCGGTGCGCGCGATCGCGCCCAGCTGGTCGTGATCGCCTACCAGAGCGGGCTGGTCCGGGTCGGCGACTCTTCGTAGCCGGGTCGCATACCGCGGCTGTCGTGGGCATACCGCGGTTGCAGTAGGCCGAGGAGCCGACAAGTGGCAGACGCGGGTTACAAGGGCCCGCGGCAACCATCGTCGGTATGGCTACCATTCTCTACCGGCTCGGCCGGTTCGCTTTCCGCCGCCGCGGACTCGTCATCGCGATCTGGGTTGCGTTACTCGGCATCGCAGGGGTCGGTGCGGCCACCCTGTCGGGTCCGACCGCGACCGGGTTCTCCATTCCCGGGACGGAGTCGCAGCGGGCCGTCGATCTGCTGCAGGAGCGGTTCCCGCAGGTGTCGGCCGACGGGGCCACCGCCCGGGTCGTCCTGCAGGCACCGGCCGGGCAGAAGCTCAGCGACCCGGCCACCAAGGCCGTCGTGGAGCAAGTGGTCGGCAAGCTCGGGACCGGTCCGCAGGTGCAGCAGGTGGCGGACCCGTTCAAGGCCGGCACGATCGCCCCTGACGGCCGGACCGGCTTCGCCGAGGTCACCTACAAGGTGACCGCCGACGTGCTGACCGAGCAGGACAGATCCGCCGTCGAGACGGCCACCGAGCCGGCCCGCGCCGCGGGTCTCAGCGTCGAGTACGGCGGGGACGCGATGCAGGCCGAGCAGGAGCAGAGCCTGACCGAGGTGATCGGTCTCGGCGTCGCGGCCGTCGTCCTGATGATCACCTTCGGCTCGCTCGTCGCCGCCGGACTTCCGTTGCTGGCGGCAATCATCGGCGTCGGCATCGGTGCCGCCGGGATCACCACCGCGAGCGGCTTCATCGACATCGGTTCGGGGACGCCGATCCTGGCCTTCATGATCGGCCTCGCGGTCAGCATCGACTACGCCCTGTTCATCATGTCCCGGTACCGGCACGAGATCGCCTCCGGCAAGGAGCCCGAGGAAGCCGTCGGCCACGCAGTCGGTACGGCGGGTTCCGCGGTGGTCTTCGCCGGCCTCACGGTCGTGATCGCACTGGCCGGTCTGTCGGTCGTCGGGATCCCGTTCCTGACCCAGATGGGGCTGGCCGCAGCCTTCACCGTCGTCATCGCCGTAGCCATCGCGGTGACTCTGCTGCCAGCCTTGCTGGGCGTGGCCGGTCGACGGGTGCTCGGCGGGAAGATCCCGTTCCTGAAGACGCCCGACCCTGAGGCGGCTGACAAGCCGACCATCGGCCGGCGGTGGGCCGGCTTCGTCACTCGCCGGCCGGTAGCGGTGCTGCTGATTGCGGTGCTGGGGCTCGGCGTCATCGCAGTACCGGCACTCGACCTGCAGCTCGGGCTTCCCGATGACAGCTCGGCGGCGCCTTCTTCGACCCAACGCAAGGCTTACGACACGCTGTCCGAGGGATTCGGTCCGGGCTTCAACGGGCCGCTGACGGTGGTCGTCGACGGCGCTAACGCTTCGGATCCGAAGGCCGCGGCGGCGCGGATCGAGACCGCCATCAAGGGGCTGCCCGACGTCACGGCGGTCACTCCGGCGGTGTTCAACCAGGCCGGCGATACGGCGATCCTGCGGGTCATCCCGGCCAGCGGACCAAGCAGCACGGAGACGAAGGACCTGGTCGCGGCGATCCGCGACGTACCGCCGGCCGCCGGCGCACAGGTCTCGGTCACCGGCGCGACCGCGTTCAACATCGACATGTCCGCCAAGCTCGGGTCAGCGCTGATTCCCTATCTGGCGTTGGTGATCGGGCTCGCGTTCCTGCTGTTGATGGTGGTCTTCCGGTCCGTTCTCGTGCCGCTGAAGGCGACTCTGGGATTCCTGCTCACGGTGGCTTCCACCTTCGGCGCCCTGGTCGCGGTCTTCCAGTGGGGCTGGTTCGCCGACCTGTTCGGCATCACGGGCCAGACCGGTCCGGTGATCAGCATGCTGCCGGTCTTCCTGGTCGGCATCGTCTTCGGACTCGCGATGGACTACCAGGTCTTCCTCGTCACCAGGATGCGTGAGCAACACGTCCATGGCGCCACTCCGGTCCGCGCCGTCGTCGAAGGCTTCAGCCACGGCTCGCGGGTGGTCACCGCCGCGGCGATCATCATGATCGCCGTCTTCTCCGGCTTCATCCTCTCCAGCGAAACCCTGGTCCGCGAGATCGGCTTCGGCCTGGCCTTCGCCGTCTTCGTCGACGCCTTCATCGTCCGGATGACCATCGTCCCCGCCGTCATGGCCCTCCTCGGCAAGTCCGCCTGGTGGCTCCCCCGCTGGCTCAACCGCCTCCTCCCCAACGTAGACATCGAAGGCGACTCCCTCCAGCCCCACCCCACCCCCACCCCCGAACCCCGAATCCCCGAACTAGCCAGCCGCTGACCACGGCGGAGCCCGCCACCCCGACGGGCCCCGCCGCCCCGACGACCCGTCACCCCACCAGTCCGCCACCCCTGCACCCCCGCCACCGGCCGAGGTGATCGACACTGCGCTGGCCAGTCCCGCACCCCGGCATCCCCGCACCCCTGCCACCCCGGCACCCCCGCCACCTTGGCGCTCCGCCGTCCTCTACCTTGCGCTCTGGCGCCGCTCCGTGCGACGTCCGCCCCATCGCTCAGTGGCGGTTGGAGTTGATCCGGTCCGCCAGCGGCTGGAGATCTGCTGTGAGCTGGTCGACTTCGTGCGAGGTGAGGCACTCGTAGGCGGGGGCGGCGAGTGTGTCGGTGACTGCCTCGATGTGGTCCTTGAGTTCGCGTCCGGCGACGGTGAATCCACCATCGGCGTCGACCAGCCCGCGAGTGCGCAGACCGTCCACGACAGCGGCCAACTGCTCCGGCGTCAGCGGGTCCAACCTCCCGTACTCCGTCGGCGTGAGGCCCATCGCGAGAGCTGCCAGCACATGCGCTTCCTGCCCACCGATACCGGCAGCGACCAGTGCGGCGTTGTGCCCGTCACCGCGGTGCTCCCGCAGCAGCGTCGCCGCATGCCAGAGCTTGGCGAGCGGCTCGTCCGGCACCGGGATCGACCGAAGCCCGGCGTACAGGGGCCGTCCCTCCATCGGTGCATTGGTCGCGATCCGGAGAGCGAGTTCAGCAGCCCGAGCGACGGCAGGTGTGTCAGCCAGCTCGCCGAGGATGCGCCGTAGCGCCGCGACACAGCCCGCCTCCCGGGCAGCGAGCACCGCCTCCGGAGTAGCGATGTCCCAGATCCCTTGGGTGTAGGTCGCGGCCTCGCCGGGCGCGAAGTTGTAGAAGACCGCATCCACCACCTCGGCCGGCACCCGACCCAACGGCGCCGACCGCCCCGCGAAGTACGACGGCCAGTAGTTCTCTTCGTCGTACCCGAGCGCCTGGATCGCCTCGGTCGGCTCATCGGCCCCATAAGCAACAAGATGAATCGGCTCCAACAACTCCCGACACAGCCGACGCCCAAGGGAAGCGGTGGTGGGCGTTTGAACAACTGTGCTTGTGGGGGACATCGTGACCTCCGGTGGTGGGCCGGCCCGTTGCCGGTCTCTCACCCTGGCTACGAACTGGGCCGGCAGCATCCGACAAGGTCCCAGAACTTTCCTAGAGGCGCAGGACCGGAAGGTGACGGCTGCCACTGACAGTGACCGACGCGGCCCTGCAAGATGTGCGCATGCTGCGCGAGATGATGAAGTCCAAGGTGCACCGGGCCACCGTTACCCAGGCGGACCTGGACTACGTCGGGTCCTGCACCCTCGACGCGACCCTGATGGAGGCGGCGAACCTGCTGCCCGGTGAGAAGGTCGACATCGTCGACATCACCAACGGCAACCGGTTGAGCACGTATCTGATCGAGGGCCCGCGCGACTCCGGCATCGTCGGCATCAACGGCGCCGCCGCGCACCTGATCCACCCCGGCGATCTCGTCATTCTGATTGCCTACGGGATGTTCGACACCGCCGAAGCCAAGATCTTCGAACCGAGCGTAGTCTTCGTGGACGAGCAGAATGCGATCACCCGCATCGGCTCGGACCCCGCCGAGGCCCTGCCCGACACCGGCACCCTCCGCGGCGATCAACTGCACCCGCGCTGACCATCAAGCGCTGACGACGAGGACGGGTCGACGATGACCGAAAGCACGCAGAACGCTCCGAAGACGGCGACGCACGACAACGAGCCGCAGGAAAAACTGCGCGAGTTCATGAACTCCGGCTGGGGCGACATCGAGCGTGCCGACGTCACGCTCAGCGACGTCGGCACCTGGGCCGCGAAGCGCCGCGACGCTCTGTCGCAGGCCTTCCCCGGTGAGCGACTGGTGATCCCCGCCGGCACGTACAAGGTCCGCTCGAACGACACCGACTACGTGTACCGCCCGCACACCGACTACGTCTGGCTGGTCGGCGACCAGACCTCCGACGCGGTCCTCGTGCTGGAGCCCAACGGCACCAGCGGCCACGACTCGGTGCTCTACTTCCGTCCCCGCGCCGACCGCGCCGAGGGCGAGGAGTTCTGGCGCGACCGGATGTACGGCGAACTCTGGGCCGGCCGCCGCCCGTCGCTGACCGAGACGGCCAAGGAGTTCGGGATCGAGACCCGGCACGTCGACCAGCTGGCCGGCGTACTGAAGAGTGACGTTCCCACCCGCGTACGCCGGGGCGAAGAGGGCTCGATCTCCTCCCTGCTGAGCGGTCTCGGTACTGACGCCGAGCGCGACAAGGAGCTCGCGTTCACGCTGTCCGAGCTGCGCCTGGTCAAGGACGCCTTCGAGCTCGAGCAGCTCCGCGACGCCTGCGCGATCACCCACCGCGGTTTCTCCGACGTGCTCAGCGAGATGGACAAGGTCCGCAAGTACGGCGAACGCTGGATCGAAGGCACCTTCTGGCGCCGGGCCCGCGCGGAAGGCAACGACGTCGGCTACACCTCGATCGCCGCCGCCGGACCGCACGCGACGACCCTGCACTGGATCGAGAACGACGGTCCCGGTCAACGACGGCACCCTGATGCTGCTCGACATGGGCGTGGAGAACCGCAACCTCTACACGGCGGACATCACCCGCACGTTCCCGGTCAGCGGCGAGTTCACCCCGCGTCAGCGCGAGCTCTACCAGCTCGTCCTCGACGCCCAGAACGCCGGCATCGCGGCCCTGAAGCCCGGCGTACCGTTCCGCTCCGGCCACAACGCCTCCATCGAGGTGCTGGTTCGCGGCCTCGAAGCCATGGAGTTGCTGCCGGTCACCGCCGACGAGGCGCTCGACCCGAGCAGCGGCATCTACCAGCGCTACACCCTGCACGGTGTCAGCCACATGCTCGGCCTCGACGTCCACGACTGCGCCGCCGCCCGCAACGAGAAGTACAACAAGGGCAACCTCGAAGCCGGCTACGTCCTCACCGTCGAACCCGGCCTCTACTTCCAGGCCGAGGACCTCACCGTCCCCGAAGACCTCCGAGGCATCGGCATCCGCATCGAAGACGACATCCTCATCACCGCCGACGGCACCGAAAACCTCTCCAACGCCCTCCCCCGGGACGTAGAAGCCCTCCAAAACTGGATGGCGTCCTAAGCCTCGTACGGCGGGAGGTTCCCACGCGACCTCCCGCCCGTCCCGATGGACAGGAAGTAGCCGAGGGCAACTAGTGCACCTGAGCGCAAATCCGCCACCGGTGTACAGCGTCCCGAGGTGCACTACCTGTCCGTCGGCACATCAAACTCAACAGGCTCCAAGGAAACTCAGTCGTCTGAGAGCGCCGGGCCCGATAACCTCCGCCGAGTGAGGCGAGACGAGGCACGGCGCAGGGTGGCGGCGTTGGCCGACGGGCGGGATCGCTGGCTCCTCCGGACCGCGTCCGCAGTACAGGCCCACGGAGTCTGGCTCGTCGGCTCACTCGGGTCCGGTGTCGGCGATGACTGGAGCGACCTGGACATCATCGTCGTCGACGGAGAGTTCCTTCTCGACGAGGCTCTGCTGACCCTCGAGATGCCAGCCAACGGACCGCTCGGCGGCGCTTATGCCGGAGCGATGTACGACATCGACGGCCTCCCGCTCTGGGTCGACTGGTATCGCTGGCCGTCCGGACGCTCCGATCCCTCGCGAAGCTCGCCTGCTGGCCGGCGCCGGCTCGGTCGGCAGCCTCGATCTTTCGGCAACGCTCGAGCTGATTGGACGAGAGCCAGCGGGTCCTGCGCCGGATCCAGATGTGTTCGCCCTTGCCATGATCCCGTTGGCTGCGAAGTACCTTGCCCGCGGTGACTTGGAGAAGGCAGCGGCGATGGCAGCGATGGTGGATGCGCCCTCGGACGTCACGGTGGGCGCTGCGCTCTCCGTCGTGCTCGACCGGATCGAGGGGCACGAGGCGGCTTCCGCGGTGGTTCGCGGCTACCTTGAGATTGTGAAGGCGCTGGCGCCGGTGAGCGAGGAGGTTTCTGTGTCTGAGTATCCGGTTCTGCTGCACACCGTCATCGATGCCGCAGATTGCAGGGGGCTGGCGGAGTTTTATCGGCAGTTGCTCGGGCTGCGTTATCGGGATGGGGAAGAGCCGCCCAGCGGACGGTAGTCCGGATGACGCGGACTGGCTGGTGTTGCTTGATGGCAGCGGCAACCGGGTGGTGACCATTCAGGCGAAGAAGGACACCACCCCGCCGACCTGGCCGTCCGAAGAGGTTCCGCTGCAGATGCATATGGACTTCAAGGTTGCGACGGTTGAGGAGCTGGAGCGGCATCGCCACCGCGCCGAGGAGTTGGGCGCGCGGCTGGTCCTCGATCGTTCAGCGGATGAGGGCGAACCTCTTTATGTGCTTGCCGATCCAGCTGGGCACCCGTTCTGCCTGCTTGTTCAGTGAGCGGGGGACAGGAAGACGACGATGTCGGTCTCGGGGCCGCGGACTTCTGGTTCCGTCCAGCCGATTCGGCGATAGAACGCGATGGTGTCGTGCGCCTGGTTCCAGGTGAGCAGCCAAGCTCGTGAGCCCTGCTCCTCGACTGCAGTCGTCAGGAGTCGTCGCCCGAGCCCGGTACCTCTCGACGACGCAAGCACGCCGAGTTCGTCGATCTCGAAGGCCCCCACGAGGAGCTCCTCGACCTGCTCCGCACCCAACCGCTTCAGCACGTTCCCATAAGCACGATCCGTACGGAACGGCGCCGGCGTCACCCAGCCAGTCACGAACCCAGCGATCCGCCCATCGTCATCCCGCTCCACCAACGCCCGGAACCCATCCCGCTGCGCGTCATCCTCAAGCCGCGCCCGGAACGCAACCCGCGTCTCCTCCGGATCGCGGTGCTCCCACGGCGGCGCCGTGAACACCTCCACATAAGCAGCCGTCAGCTCATCCGCGATCCCCAGCACATCCACCCCAAAGCTCTCCACACCCCAGAACCTACCTGCGGCCAGGATCACCTGAAGCGGCTACCAGATGCGGACCCGGTCCTCCGGGGCCAGCCACATCTTGTCGGAATCCGTTATGGAGAAGGCGGTGTGGAAGTCGTCGATGTTGCGGACCACCGCGTTGCAGCGGAACTCCGGCGGGGAGTGCGGGTCCAGAGCGAGTCGGCGGATGACTTCGGCTTCACGAGCCTTGGAGGACCAAGCGGCCGCCCAGGACAGGAAGAAGCGACGGTCACTCGGGATGTCGTCGACCACCGGCATCTCAGAACCGTGCAGAGAGAGCTTGTACGCCGTATAGGCGATCGACAAACCGCCCAGGTCACCGATGTTCTCGCCCAGAGTGAGAGCCCCGTTGACGTGGTGGCCCGGAGCACCCGATGGCTCCAGGGCGTTGTACTGCTCGACGAGTTTGTTCGCCCGCTCCTCGAAGGCAGCGCGGTCCTCGTCGGTCCACCAGTCGTTGAGGTTGCCGTCGCCGTCGTACTTCGAGCCCTGGTCGTCGAAGCCGTGGCCGATCTCGTGCCCGATGACGGCACCGATCGCGCCGTAGTTCACCGCGTCGTCGGCGTCGAGGTCGAAGAACGGCGGCTGCAGGATGCCGGCCGGGAAGACGATCTCGTTCATCCGCGGGTTGTAGTACGCGTTCACCGTCTGCGGCGTCATCCGCCACTCGGTCCGGTCGACCGGCTTGCCGAGCTTGGCCAGGTCGCGCGCGGTCTCGACCGCCATCGACCGGCGGACGTTGCCGACCAGGTCGTCGGCGCTGATCTCGAGGGCGCTGTAGTCCTTCCACTTGTCCGGATAGCCGATCTTCGGCGTGAACCGGCCGAGCTTGTCGAGCGCCCGCTGCCGGGTCTCCGGGCTCATCCACTCCAGCGCGTTGATCCGCTGCCGGTACGCCTCGACCAGGTTCGCGACCAGCTCGACCATCCGGGCCTTCGCGGCCGGCGGGAAGTGCTCCGCGACGTACAGCTGCCCGAGCGCCTCACCGAGGGCGGACTCGACGACGCCGAGGCCACGCTTCCACCGCTCGCGGAGCTCCTGCGCACCGGTCAGAACGCGACCGTAGAAGGCGAAGTTCTCGTCGACGAAGGCAGCACTCAGCAGCGGGGCCGCGCTGTGCACGATCCGCCAGTTGAGCCAGACCTTCCAGTCCTCGAGATCGAGCTCCTGCAAGGCAGCAGCCGCAGCCTCCAGATACGAAGGCTCCCGAACGACCAGTGAAGCGAACGCGTCCTCCGGTACGCCGGCGCCCGCCAGCCATGCCGACCAGGAAAGCCCCGGAGTCAGCGCATCCAGACCGGCCCGGTCGACCTTGTTGTAGGTCAGCGTGACGTCGCGATCCTTCACCCGATCCCAGTGCGCCGCCGCGAGCCGGGTCTCCAGCGCCATGATCCGGTCAGCGCTACCGGCCGGATCGGGCAGGCCGGCCAGCTCGAACATCCGGGCCACGTGCGCGACGTACGCCGTACGCTCGCTCTCGAAGTTGTCCTCGCGGTAGTACGACTCGTCGGGCAGGCTCAGGCCGCCCTGCATGACGTGCACGATGTACTCGTCGGACTTCTTCGCGTCGGCGTCGACGCCGTAGTAGAAGAGCCCGGGCACACCCTGGAGCTCGAGCTTGCCGAGCGCCTCGACGAAGCCGTTCAGGTCCTTGACGGACCCGACCAGCTCGAGCTGGTCGGCGATCGGCGTTGCGCCGAGCCTCTCGATCCGCTCGGAGTCCATGAAGGACTTGAACAGATCGCCGATCTTGCGCGCCTCGCTGCCCTCGGGGTGCTCGGCCGCGGCGGTCTTCTCGACCAGCGTCCGCACGGTCGACTCGGCGCTGTCGATCAGCGCGATGAACGAGCCGTAGATCGCCTTGTCGGCAGGGATCTCGGTCCGGTCCAGCCACGGTCCGTTCGCGTGCAGGTACAGATCGTCCTGCGGACGGACCGTCGTGGACAGGTCGTTGAACTCGACCCCAGCTGTCATCGGCACTCCCGTTGTCGTCGATCGATACACACCCCGTTGCCGAAGACAGTACCCGGCAGACGGAGCGCGCCGTTTCCGTTATCCACAACCGCTGAACCGTTCAGCTCTCCGGCCCGTTGACCTAAGTTGAAAGCACAACGACGCCGCTGAGCCGGCTGTTGCGGGCTCAGGCAACCTGGAGGTTCCCCCGCCATGCCTCGCTCGCTGTACCAAAGAACCGGCCGCACCCTCACCGCCCTGCTCGGACTCCCCACGCTGCTCCTCGGCAGCCTCTCCGCCTCTGCCCTCACCACCGCCGCGGCCGCCCCCGCACCGACGACCGCGGCACCGGTCACGCAGACGATGACCGTCTCCGGCCATCACGACGACATGAACTGCGACCCCATCCGCTTCGGAACAACAACCGCTGCGGCCCACACGACGCCGAGCTTCCCCGCCCACATCGATCTGCCGGCGAACTTCCAGCCCGAAGGCATCGCGATCAAAGGCACCACCGCGTACTTCGGCTCGCGCCTCGACGGCGACATCTACGCGGCCGATCTCCGCACCGGCAAGGGCCGCGTCATCACCCAGGGCCCCGGCACTCCCTCACTCGGCCTGAAGATCGACAGCCGCGGCCGCCTCTTCGTCTCCGGCGGCTCCGGCGGCGACGGCCGGGTGATCGACACCAGAACCGGCAAGGTCCTCGCGAGCTACAAGTTCACCACCGACCCGTCGACCTTCGTCAACGACGTCATCCTGGCCAAGGACGCCGCCTGGTTCACCGATTCGCGGCAACCCGTCCTCTACAAGGTCTCCGGCAGCGGCAAGGTCAGCACCCTCCCGCTCAGCGGCGACTACGTCCACGACCCCGTCAACCTGAACGCGAACGGCATCTCGCTCACCCCCGACGGCCGCGCGCTGATCATCGTCCAGTCGGCGACCGGTTTCCTGTTCCGGGTCGACCCGCGGACCGGTGTGACCCGCAAGGTCGATCTCGGCAGCGCGGTGATGACCGCCGGCGACGGGCTGCTCCGCAGCAACGACACCCTGTACGTCGTACAGAACCGGCTGAACAAGATCGCCGTTCTCGATCTGACCCGGGACGGCCGCAGCGGCCGGCTGGTCCGCGAGATCACCAGCACCGACTTCGACGTACCGACGACCGCGGCCTTCTTCGGCCACAAGATCTACCTGCCGAACGCCCGCTTCACCACGCCGCCGACCCCCACCACGCCGTACTGGGCGACAGCAGTACCTCGCTAGTTGATCGTGCGGAGGTTGCCGCGGGCGGCGGCCTTCAGGCGGCTTCCGCACGAGAGGCGGACGGAGTACGCGGCCGGGATCGAGAGCGGCTCGCCGGTCTGCGGGTTGCGGCCGGTGCGCGGCGCGCGCAGCACCCGCTCGATGCTCAGCAGACCGGTCAGCGAGACCTTGTCGCCCTTGTGCACGGCCTCGGTGACGACGTCGCCGAGCGCGTCGAGGACCTTCTCGGCCTGGTTGCGCGGGATGCCCGCCTTGCCCGCCACACCGGCGACCAGCTCGTTGCGATTCACGGCTCTCCTCAGGTTTCGAGACCCCCGCAGCGGCACACGTACGCCGCTCCGGCCGGTCGCGAAAACCTTAACCGAAATGAATGTCGTTAGCGAGAGGAGTCCGGAATCCGGTCGAAATCCGCCGCGAGACCGCCAGATCAGAGCCCGTCCCGGTCGTGCCAGTCCGACTGCCAGCGAGCGTCGACAGCGTCATCTGCACGCTGATAGCGGATGTCCGTCGACAGCCGAACACCTGCCGAAACGTTGTCCAACGCCGCATGAATTGTGTGCGCCGTGTGGATCACGACATCCCCCGCCGCGTAGTCCGCGACCAGCCAGCGCGCGTCGTACTCGTCCGCCAGCGCAGGCAGATCAGCCGTGATCGAAGCCGCCGGCCGCTGCGACTGACGGTCCTCCCGCAACACCCGGTGATGACTCCCCTCGAGGTACGTCAACCCGCCCAGAGCCACCGGACAATCACCCAGCGGGATCCACGCGGAGAGCACCTGATCGGTCCCCTCGCGCAGATAGACCAGGTCGTAGTGCGCCTGCGTCGCCGTCCCGACCCCGTTCTCGCCGGGCCGCGTCTGCCGGATGATCTTCCGCCGATGCAGAAACGCCTCCCCACCCAGGAACCACTCGAACCATCCCCGCAACCCAGCACAGAACGCCGCGTACTCCGGCCCCGGCACGATCTCCGAGAACAGCACCTTCCGAAACGCAGCCCGATCCTCCACAGCAGGAATCCGCGAGAAGTAGTACTCCCGAAACGCCTGTACGTCCTCCGCCGCCAGCAACCCCGTCAGGAACAAATACCCGTCCCGCGTCAACCGGGCCCGCAGCGCGTCCCGATCCCCCCGCTCCTCCTCCGGTACTGCGGTCAGCCGCCCGAGGCGCCCAGGAGATTCATCCAGCACATACCCGTTAGAAGTCGGCATACCCAGATCTCATCAGCCCGGGCGCTAGAGCTGAATGGACTCAGGCAACCATTTCTTGGACTCTTGGAGGCATGGCCGACTGGTCGATCTACCTGACCCCAAGCCCTGTCCACCGCCAACTTGGACTCTTCTGCCTAGGTGCCGGCGAGCAGCGAACGGCAACGATCCCAGGAACGCGCCCTCGGCTGCCACGCCGTCGTCTTCGTCCGCCACGGCACCGGCCACCTCCTCCACGGCCCCGACCGCACCCTCCACGAGGTGACCGCCCCCGCGCTCCTCTGGCTCTTCCCCGGCGTCCTGCACGGCTACCGCCCCGCCACCGCCTGGGACCAGGCCTGGGCCCTCTTCGGCGGCCCCGCGACCGACGCCCTCACCACCCTCGGCCATCTGGACCAGACCAGGCCCGTACGCCGGTACGCCGACCCGCGGCCGCTCGAGCGCGCCTTCACGCGGCTGCTCCGGATCGCCCGCGCGCCGACCCCCGAAGTACCGGCTGCCGGTGCCCTGTTCGACCTGATCGCCACCGCGACCGCAACCGACGAGGACGGCATCACCGAGCAACTGAAGCGGCTGGCAAGGCGGCCCGCCTCGATCCAGAGCTACGCCGCAGAACTCGACCTCTCCGTCACCGAACTGCGGGAAGCCGTCCGGCAGGCGACCGGATCGACCCCGCAGGAGGTGGTCCTGACCGCCCGGCTGAACGAGGCGAAGACCCTGCTGGCCGAATCGGATCTCCCGGTCGCGACGATCGCGCGGCAGGTCGGGTACGACGATCCGGCGTACTTCAGCAGGCTGTTCAGCGCCCGCGTCGGACAGTCACCACGCGCGTTCCGCCGGTTCGGTTCGATCGCGGGCCCGAATTCATCCCTTTGACCGAGGCCGGCCCGGTCCACGGTCTGAAAGTATCGGGGCAGAACCCTCCGCCGGGGTGACGCGGAGCGTGCGGCGTTGCCGATACGGTCGGGGTATGAGTCAACAACAGCCCATCGACCCGCGCTACGCCGGCCGGCCGCCCGTTCGCACGAAGCGGCGCAACTGGTTCGGCCGGCTCATCGGACTGATCGTCCTGTTGTTCGTCCTGATGCTGATCTGCGTGCCGTTGTACGCCTGGAGCCGGATCGACAAGGTCGACGCGTTCCCGGCCGGCAAGCGCCCGGCGGAGACCTCCGGTACGACGTACCTGATGGTCGGATCCGACAGCCGGGAAGGGCTGAGCGCGGCCGAGAAGAAGAAGCTCGGCACCGGCAGCGCGGGCGGTCAGCGGACCGACTCGATCATGTTGATGCACGTGCCCGAGTCCGGCCCGACGGTGCTGATCAGCGTGCCGCGGGACAGCTACCTGCCGATCCCGGGGCACGGCAAGGAGAAGATCAACGCCGCGTTCTCGTTCAGCGACGGCGGTCCGCAAGCTGCTGATCCAGGCACTGGAGAACTACTCCGGCCTGCGGATCGACCACTACGTCGAGGTCGGTTTCGGCGGCTTCGCCTCGATCATCGACAGCGTCGGCGGTGTGCAGATGTGCTTGCCTAAGGCAATGAAGGACCCGCTGGCGCACATCAACCTGCCGAAGGGCTGCCAGCAACTCGACGGCACCAAGGCGCTTGGCTACGTGCGCTCCCGCCACGTCGACGCATCCGGCGACCTCGCCCGGGTGGAGCGGCAGCGCGAGATGATCGGCGCCGTCGCGAAGAAGGCGGTCACCTGGAAGACCGTCATCAACCCGGTCCGGTACTACGACGTCGCCACCTCCGGCGCCGACGCACTGACCGTGGACAAGCAGATGGGCCCGTTCGACCTGTTCAAGTTCGCCCGCGGAATGAAGGCGGTCTCCACCGGCGGCAACGGCATCACCATGACCCTGCCCGTCGCCAAGGCCAACTACCGCACCCCCGGCGGCGCCTCCGCCGTCCTCCTGGACGACGTAAAGTGCCGCGCCCTCTTCAAGTCCCTCAAGGAAGACAAAACCTCCGGCCTAAAGGCCACCTGAGCTACCTACCGATCGGGGCGGATGGTCGCCACGCACGGTTGCGAATGGGGTTGGGTTCGGGCTGTGTGGGTTACTGGCCTGGCGACGACTGAAAGCAGGCGAGGCATGAAGCTGGCGGATCTGGCTGGGCTGAGGTTCAACTACGACGTGGTGGGATCTACGCGTGATGAGGCGACGCCGGTCGGCTATCACCGGATGGAACTGAGGGAACCGATCGGCCGCGGGGACGAGGTGTTCCGGCGGGCCGCGGAAGCGCTGATGAGCTGGAAGATGCACAGCGCCGCCGGCGTACGGATCAAGGCGACCGACAGCCCTGCGGTGATCGGCACGAACTCGCTCGGCCGCCTCGGCGTCGGATCGCTCGGCTTGCCGGTGCCCTGCCGCGTGGTGTGGACAGTCGACGAGCCCGACCGCATCGGCTTCGGCTACGGCACCCTGACCGGCCACCCCGAGTCAGGTGAGGAGTCGTTCCTGGTCACCCGCGAGGGCGACGAGGTGTTCTTCACGCTCCGCGCCTACAGCCGCCCCGCAACCTGGTACACCCAGCTAGGCGGACCGCTAGGCCGCCGAGCCCAAGCCTTCTTCGCCCACCGCTACGCGACCACGCTTAAACGCCTCGCCCGCTAGTGGACTGCTGAAACAGCCAGCAAGTGGATCTGTAGCAGGCCAGTGAACAGGGACCAGACTGACGGTCATGCCATCAGCAGAAGTGCGGTCGGCCACGACCGAAGACGTCCCGCAGCTCGTCGACGCCTACCAGTGGTTGTTCGCGCCACCTGGCAGCACGCCGCCGGACTGGGACCCGAAGACGGCCGCCGATCGCATCGCCCGCACCATCAACGGCCCGGGCAGCAACCTTCTGGTGGCTGTCGACGGCGACGAGGTGGTCGGCTTCTGCTCGATGTACCTCGACCTCGAGTCGGTCCGGTTCGGGCAGCGGTGCTGGGTCGAGGACCTCGCCGTCCACCCCGACCGCCGGTCGGCCGGGTCCGGCGCCGCCCTCCTCAAGGCTGCCTGGCAGTGGGCGGCCGCGAACGGCGCCTCGCACCTGGAGCTCGACTCCGGCATGGCCCGCGTCGACGCGCACCGCTTCTACGACCGGCACCAGCCCGCCACCCACTCGATCACCTTCGGCTGGAACAAGGCGCCGTAACAGAGCGATCCGGTCCCGCACGGGGTCGGGACCGGACCGCCCAGCTCAGGCTGCTGAAGGTGGGGCGAAGGCCGCGCGCAACTGCGCGTGTGCGGTAGGAGCCGCCTTCGTCCGGTCGAGCCCTAGCAGTGCAGCGCCGACAACAGGCGGTACGTCGACCACGTGCGGCACCGCCTTCGGAGCAGCGGCCAGCAGCAGCCGCACGACCTGCTCCATCAGCAGCGGGTGCCCAGCAGTCAGTACGCCGCCGCCCAGCACCACGTCCGTCGGCTCATCCAGCAGTTCGAGGCGCCGCATCGCTACGACAGCCATGGCGACAACCTCCTCCGCCTGGTGCCGAACCACCTCTGCCGCAATCGCGTCTCCGCTCGCAGCGACCTGGAAGAGAATCGGTGTCGCCTCCAGCCGGCGGACGACCGGGATGTCCCCGAGGTGCAGTGCTTCGATCAACGCAGTCATCGAGGCAACGCCATAGTGCGCAGGCAATGCGGTCGTCAGCGCAGTAGCAGGTCCACGACCGTCATCGGCCCGCGCTGCGGCCCAGAAGGCTTCATCCGACAACTGCTGCCCGCCACCCCAGTCCCCTGAGATCTTGCCGACCGCCGGGAACCTCGCAGTACGGCCATCAGGCAGCAGACCTGCGCAGTTGATGCCTGCACCGCACACGACAGCCACGCCCCGAGGCTCATCGACCCCGGAACGCAGCAGAGCGAACGTGTCGTTCGTGACGTACACAGACTCGGCCCAGCCGAACTGCTCGAACGCTGCCGTGATCCGCTCTTCCTCGATCGGCAGGTCCGCGTTCGCCATACAGGCAGAGATCTGCTGCACGAGCGGGACTTCGCCGATGGTCAACCCTGCTTCAAGAGCGGCCGCAGCTACCAAAGGCGCAAGTGCCTCGACAGCAGCGAACGCCCCGACGATGTGCGGCTCGAAGCCACCACCCCGCGCAGTACCGAGTACTCGTCCGTCCGCGGACACCAGGGCCACGTCGGTCTTGCTGTTGCCGGCGTCGAAGGCGAGCACGCCGCCCGGCACCTGGACCGCCATCGTCATGCCCACGGAAGGTACTCGCGGTTGTGCGCGAGCAGCTTGTCGGTCAGGGCGTTCGCGTACTCGATCTGCCCGATCAGCGGATGCGCCAGCAGTGCGTTGAACACCCTCTCCGCACCACCCTTCAACGCAGCGTCAAGAGCTAGATTCTCGTACGCCGTGACGTTGGCCACCAGCCCGGCGTACAACGGTTCGAGCGGCGAGATCGGGAGCGGCGTCGTACCGGCTGCACCGACTGTCGCCGGCACCTCGATCACCGCGTCGTCCGGGAGGAACGGCAGCGCCCCGTTGTTCAGGGTGTTGACGACCTGGACGTCACCGGTGTCGTTCAGCAGCGAGGACGCGAGTGCGACCGCCGCCTCCGAGTAGTACGCGCCACCGCGCTGCTCCAGCAACGCAGGCTTCTCGTCCAGCGTCGGATCGGCGTACAGGTCGAGCAGCTCCTGCTCGATCTTCGCCACCTCGGCAGCACGCGACGGCTTGGTGAGCAGCTCGCGGACCACCTCGTCGTGCGCGTAGTAGTAGCGCAGGTAGTACGACGGGACGACGCCGAGCTGCAGCAGCAGCGAGAGCGGCAGGTGCAGGTCGTCCGCCAGCTCCTGGCCGTGCGCGGCGAGCAGCTTCGGCAGCACGTTCTCGCCGTTGACCGTGACGCCGCGCTCCCAGGTGAGGTGGTTCAGCCCGACGTGGTCGAGCGCGACCTCCTCCGGCGTGACGCCGAGGAACTTGGCGAACCGGCGCTGGAACCCGATCGCCACGTTGCACAGGCCGACGGCCTTGTGCCCCTCGGTCAGCAACGCGCGGGTGACGATCCCGACCGGGTTGGTGAAGTCGATGATCCACGCGTCCGGGTTGGTCTTGCGGACCCGCTCGGCGATGTCCAGAACGACCGGAACCGTGCGCAGCGCCTTGGCCAGGCCGCCCGCGCCGGTCGTCTCCTGGCCGACGCAACCGCACTCGAGCGGCCAGGTCTCGTCCTGGTTCCGCGCCGCCTGCCCGCCGACCCGGAGCTGCAGCAGTACCGCGTCCGCGCCCTCGATCCCCTCGTCCAGGTTGGACGTGGTGACGACGCGGCCCGGATGGCCCTGCTTGGCGAAGATGCGCTGCGCGAGCCCACCGACCAGCTCGAGCCGGTCCTTGGCCGGGTCGACCAGGACCAGTTCGGTGACCGGCAGCGAGTCGCGCAGCCGGGCGAACCCGTCGATGAGTTCAGGCGTATAGGTGGATCCGCCACCGACGACTGTGAGTTTCAACCTTTGACCCCTGTGAGTGTGACGCCTTCGATGAAGGCCTTTTGGGCGAAGAAGAACAGGATGATCACCGGCGCCATCACCAGCAGGGTCGCTGCCATGGTGAGGTTCCAGTTGGTGTGGTGGGCGCCCTTGAAGGACTCCAGGCCGTAACTGAGGGTCCAGGCGGCCGGATTCTCGCTGGCGTAGATCTGTGGTCCGAAGTAGTCGTTCCAACAATAGAAGAACTGGAACAACGCGACCGCCGCGATGGCCGGCTTCGCCATCGGCAGGATGACCCGGAGCAGCGCCCGGAGATCACTGCAGCCGTCCACCTTGGCGGCGTCGACGTACTCCTTCGGGATGGTCAGCAGGAACTGCCGCAGCAGGAAGATCGAGAACGCGTCGGTGAACGCCATCGGGATGATCAGCGGCCACAGCGTCCCGGCCAGGTGCAGCTGCTTGGCCCAGAACAGGTACATCGGCACGATCACCACCTGGGGCGGCAGCATCATCGTGGAGATGACCAGCAGCATCGCGAAGTTCCGCCCGCGGAACTTGAACCGGGCCAGCGCGTACGCGACCGGGATGCTGGAGAGCAGAGTCAGCGCGGTACCCAACCCGGCGTACATGAGGGTGTTCTTCCACCAGGTGAGGAAGCCTGGTGTCTCCCAGACGGTCCGCAGGTTCTCCCAGTGCCAGCTGTCCGGCCAGAGGTTCCTGGTCAGCGCCTGCTGGTCGCTCATCAATGCGGTCAGGAAGACGAACACGAACGGCAACACGAAGAACAACGCCGCCGCGATCGCCAACGAGTGGACGGCGACCCAGTGCAAGAATCTCGTACGGCGTACCGCGCGTCCCGCCGCGGTCAGGCCCGGCGGCGCCGTCTGCGGAAGGTCCAGTTCGCGATCGATCAGTAAGTTGCTCATGGCAAGCAGTCCCCTAGTCGTCCGTGGCCAGGAAGCCACTGCCGCGGCGCATCAGGAACGCCGTGAACACCATCGCCAGCGCGAACAGCACCAGCGCGATCACACAGGCACCACCGGTGTCGAACCGCTGGAACCCCAAGTGGTACACGAGTTGCGGCAGGGTCAGCGTCGACTTGTCCGGATAGCCCGGCTCGAACTGTTGCCCCGAGCCACCGATCACGCCACTCGCCACCTTCCCGGCGATGAGTGGCTGGGTGTAGTACTGCATGGTCTGGATCACGCCGGTGATCACCGCGAACAGCACGATCGGCTGGATGTTCGGCATCGTGACGAAGCGGAACCGCTGCCACGCAGCCGGCGCCGTCGAGCGAGGCCGCCTCGTACTGCTCCTGCGGTACGTCGAGCAGCGACGCCATGAAGATCACCATCAGGTCGCCGATTCCCCACAGCGCAAGCAGAGTCAGCGCCGGCTTCGACCAGCTCGGGTCGTTGAACCAGCCCGGCTGCGGCAGCCCGAGCGAGCCGAGGATGTTGTTCACCGGCCCGGTGCCCGGGTTGAGCAGGAACGCGAACGCCATCGTCGCGGCCACCGGCGGCGCCAGGTAGGGCAGGTAGAAGGCGGTCCGGAAGAATCCGGCGCCGGTCTTCACCTTGGTGATCAGCAGGCCGATGCCCAGCCCGAACAGGACGCGCAGCGACACCATCACGATGACGAGCCAGAGCGTGTTGCGCAGCGCCGGCCAGAAGAACGGGTAGTCGGTGAAGACGTAGGTCCAGTTCTTCAGCCCGACCCAGGCCGGCGCCGTGAACCCGTCGTACTTCATGAAGCTGAAGTAGACCGTCGAGATCAGCGGGTAGAGGAAGAAGATGCCGACGCCGATCAGCCAGGGTGAGAGGAACGCGAGGTTCCGCAGGCGTTCGCCGCGGCGCTTCCGCCGCAGGCCCTCGCTGGGCTTGAGCCTGCGGCTCGGTGCGATCGTGGTAGCTGTCATCACTTGGCCTGCGCGATGTCCTTGTCGACCTGCGCGTCGGTCTTCGCCAGACCGGCCGCGAGGTCGGTCTGCCTTACCGGCCTCGAAGGCGTAGCCGAAGTCCTGCAGGGTGAGCTGGTAGGCGCCGCCGTTCGAGCTGGCCGGCGTGGTGCTGCTCTTCGGGTGCTGGGCGATCTCCAGGAAGGTCTTGAAGTTCTCGTCCGCGGTGAGCTTGGGCGACTTCAGCGCGTCCAGCGTCGACGGCACGTTGTGGATCGCGTTCGCGAAGCTGACCACGGCGTCGGTGTCGGTGGTCATGAACTTGGCCAGCTCCCAGGCAGCGTTCTGCTTCTGGCTGGTGTTCGCGATCCCGATGATGGTGCCGGACAGGTAGCCCTTGCCGTAGCTGTCGGCCTGGTCGTCCGGGACCGGGAACGGCGCGACGCCGATGGTGAACTTCACGCCGGCTTCCTTGGCCATCCCGAGCCGCCACTCGCCGTCGATCGCCATCGCGACCTGGCCGGTGTGGAACGGGTTCTTGGCGCCGAACTCGTCACCGAAGGTGGCCCGGTACTTCTCCAGCTTGGCGAAGCCGCCGAGCTCCTTGACCAGGTTGCCCTGCCACTTCAGCATGCTCGCGAACGCCGGGTCGGCGGCCAGGTTCGACTTGCCCTCGGCCGTGAAGTAGGTCGGGTTCCACTGCGCCGCGAAGTGCGTGGTGGTCGACTCGAAGCCGTGGAAGTTCGGCATGAAGCCGAGCTGGGAGAAGCTGTCGCCCTTGACCTTGGTGAGCTTCTTCGCGGCCGCGTCGAACTCGGACAGCGTCTTCGGCGGGGCGGCGATCCCGGCCGCCTTGAACGCGTCCTTGTTGTAGTACAGGCCGTACGCGTCGTTCAGCAGCGGCAGCGTGCAACGGGTGCCCTGGAACTGGGTGTAGTCCTGCAGCGGCTTCGGGAACGTCTTGTCCAGGTCGATCCCGGACTTGTCCAGGAACGGCTTCAGGTCCGCGAACACGTGCGACGCGCAGAACGTGCCGACGTTGTCGGTGGTGAACGAGGAGACCACGTCGGGCGAGTTCGGGCCGCCGACGCGCAGCGCCTGCTTGATCTTGTCGTCGGCGATGTTGCCGACCACCTTGACCTTGATGTTCGGGAACTTCGCCTCGAACGCCTTCACGTTGGCGTCGATGGCCGCCACCTCGCTCGGCGCGCTCCAGCCGTGCCAGAAGGTGATCGTGGTCTCCTTGGTGGCGTCGTCGCTGGCCTTCGGCGCGGCCGACGTGCCGGTGCAGGCGGTACTGAGCAGCGCGATCGCCGCGGCGGCGAGGACGGCTCTGTGAACTCGGGGCATTCCGTGTCTCCTGATCTGGCGTGCATGAGGGTGTGCGGATCCACCGGAGCCAGGTCGGGATTGCCTGTCCGTGGCGGTGGGGTCGCTGCGGGCGTCTAGTCGGTACTGCCCCCGCTCGTCGATCCGGCAGTGTCGAAGACTGCGTCGCGGGTGGTGGCCAGGGCGGACTGCAGGGCCCCGGCGAGAACTGGATCGGTGTGGATGGCGGTCATCAGCAGCCGGGGTCGCGGCACTGCGAGCTCGGCGAGTTCGTCCTGGACCAGGCCACGCAGCCGCTCGCCGCCGGCCGTGATCACGCCGCCGGAGAGCACGATCAGCTCCGGGTCGACGACGGCGACGATCGCGGCCAGACCGACCGCGAGGCGATGCGCGAACTCGTTCAGCAAGGTGTCGCCCGCACCCGGGGTCTGCAGCGCGACGGCGATCGCGGCTTCCGGCGTACGGGCTCTGATGCCGAGTGAGCGGGCCAGGTCGAGGACCGGCTCGCCACCGGCGAGTTCCTGGAAGCCACCGGCGTTGTTGCGGCCGACGTTGCGGACCAGCGGCGTACCGGGCAGTGGCAGGAAGGCGACCTCGCCGGCGCCGCCGGTCGCGCCGCGGAGCAGCCGGCCGCCGATCACGATCGCGGCGCCGATGCCTTCCTCGCCCCAGAGCAGCACGAAGTTGTCGCTGTCCTGCGCGTGCCCGACCTGGCGTTCGGCGACCGCGGCGAGGTTCACGTCGTTCTCGACCTCGAGCGGTACTTCGATGGCTTCGGCGAGCTCGTCGAGCAGGTGCGGCGCGTGCCAGCCGGGGAGGTGGGTGGCGTACCTGAGGCGGCCGGTGGTCGGGTCGAAGCCACCGGGGGTGCCGATGGAGACGCGGTGCAGGCGATCCTTGCTCAGCCCGGCTTCGCCGAGGGCGCCGTCGATCGTCTTGACCACCCGTTCGACCGTGCCCTTCGCGCTCCGGCCCGGGGTCGGCAGCTCGAAGGTGCCCACCACCTTGCCGGTGAGGTCCGCGACGGCGGCCCGGAATCGGGTCGGGGTGACATCCAGGCCGGCGACGTACGCGAAGTCGCCGTTGATCTCGTAGAGCTGGGCGTTGGGGCCGGGGCGGCCGGCGCTGGTACCGCTGGCGCGGACGAGACCGGCGCTCTCCAGCCGCGCGAGCAGCTGCGAGGCGGTCGGCTTGGAGAGTCCGGTGAGGTTTCCGAGGGTGGTGCGGGACAGCGGGCCCTCGCTGAGGAGCAGGTCGAGGGCGGCGCGATCGTTCATCGCGCGGAGCAGACGGGGTGTGCCCGGGGTGCTTGCCACGGCCCTGCCTCCTCCACTCTCGAACTGTTAGGAAAGTTTCCTATTAACGCGAGACCGTACGGAGATATCCCGGGACTGTCAATCGATCAGCAGGTCACGGTTGGGCGACCTGCCCGCCTAGTTAGGATGCCCTAACTAACTTTTCGAGGGGGCCGTTCTGTGGGGACTACGTCGGGGCGGGTCCTGCGCAGAGCTGTTCGCCGGCATCGTGGTCGGCTCGCGCTCGGCGTGTTCTGGCTCTCGCTGCACCAGGCGACCGAGGCCGCCGTACCGGTAGCGATTGGCGTCTTCGTCGACCAAGCTGTCTCGACCGGTGAGTTGAAGCCGCTGCTGTGGTGCGTGCTGATGCTCTTCGCGCTCTTCGCGGTTCTGTCGAACGCATGGAAGACCGGTGCCCGACAGGTGGTGCGCGCGATCGAGTACGAGACCCATCTGCTTCGCCTGGAGATCGCCAAGCGCGTCCTGGATCCACGCGGCCACCAGACCGGCTTGAAGGCCGGCGAACTCCTCTCGATCGCCACGTCCGACGCAGAGAAGGCGTCCCTCGTACTACGTGCCGTCTCACTCGGCTTTGCTGGCTCTACCGCGCTCGCTGTCTCCTCAGTAGCGCTGCTGCTGGTCGACGTGCCGCTCGGACTCGGCGTGGTCATCGGCGTACCGCTGCTGGTGCTGGGGATCCAGGCGCTCTCGCCGCTGCTGACCCGGCGTACGTCGTCGCAGCAGGAAGCGGTCGCGTCCTCGACTGCGCTCGCCACTGACTTGGTGGGCGGTCTGCGGACCCTGCGGGGCATCGGCGCTCAGCACAACGCGGCTGAGCGATACCGGCGATCCAGTCAGGCGACATTGAAGGCGACGCTGCGAGCTGCGAACACCAATGGTCTGCAGGACGGCGTCACTACAGCCGCTAGCGGTCTACTGCTCGCAGGGGTGGCTGGTGTTGCTGGGTGGTTCGCCCTGAACGGCCGGATCACGATCGGCGAGTTCATCACGGTCGTCGGCCTCGCACAGTTCGTTGCTGAACCGGTAGGGATCCTCGGGTACTGCGGGCAGGTGGCTGCGCTTTCTCGGGCATCCGCTGGGCGACTGGCCGAAGTACTGGGCTCTCCTGCGCTGATCCCTACTGGCAGTGGCTTGGCGCTGGACCCTTCTCAACCGCTGCTTGCTCTGGAGAAGGTCAGCTACAGGTCGCTAGCGGACTTCAGCTTGTCTCTTGAAGCTGGCGAGCTGGTGGGGGTGCTCTGCTACGACCCGCGCGACGCCGACTCGCTACTGGCGATCTTGGCTGGTCGTGCGCTTCCTGCCTCCGGCCGGGTTGTTGTCGGTGGCGCTCCTGTTGAGGAGTTGGACATAGACCTCGTACGACGGTCGCTGCTGGTCGAGCAGCACGACACGGATCTGTTCGAGGGGACGCTTCGGACGAACCTTCTGGCTGGTCGCTCGGCCACGGACTCGGAACTGGATGCCGCAGTGTCTGCAGCCGCTGCTTCCGATGTCGTTTCAGAAGGCCTGGACCTTCCAGTGGCCGATCGTGGGCGCACACTCTCCGGTGGACAACGCCAGCGACTCGGACTCGCTCGTGCGCTGCTGGCCGAACCACCTGTGCTGGTGCTGCACGACCCCAGTACTGCGGTTGACGCGGTCACCGAGGAGAGCTTGGCCTCCGGTCTGGCCGAGGCCCGAGCCGGCATGGCCACGCTGGTCCTGACGAGCAGCCCTGCCTTGCTGGGAAGGATGCACCGCGTCCTGGTCGTCTCCGAGGGTGCAGTGACCACTGACGGACGGCACGCGGAACTAGCCGAGAACGACCCCGCCTACCAGGAGGCAGTACTCCGATGAGTTCGTCCGAGCTGCTGCCGATTGCCGGGTCGAAGGCGACCTGGGCCGTGCTGTGGAAGGAGATCCGGCGCCTTCCCGGGTTGTCTCTTGTCGCTGCGGTCGTGATCACCTTGGCGAGTGCAGCCGGGCTGGTCGCGCCCTGGGCACTCGGTGTGCTCGTGGACAACATCTCCGAGGGCGCCTCGCGAGATTCCGTAGTACGGGCTGTGATCTTGATCGGTGGCGCAGCATTGCTGTCCGGTGCGCTCACTGCTCTCGGAGTGACGCTGGTAGCGCGTGTTGGCGAAACAGTGCTTGCGCGGTTGCGGGAGAAGGTGATGGACCGGGTGCTGCATCTGCCTGCGCCTGTGCTGGACAAGGTGCGGACTGGTGATCTGCTGTCTCGTGTCGGGGATGACGTGTCGTCTGTCGCTGCTGCGCTGACCGAGGTCGGTCCCGTGCTGTTGTCGGCGTCGTTGACGATTCTGCTGACGGGCGCTGGGATGTTCGCGCTGGACTGGCGACTCGGGTTGGCCGGGCTGCTCGCAGTACCGATGTATTTGCTGGCGTTGCGGTGGTATCTGCCGCGCTCGGCGCCGTTCTACGCTCGCGAACGGGTGGCGATGGGTGAGCGGTCGGAGACGATCATCGCCTCGCTGCGTGGTTCGGCCACCGTGCGGGCGTACCAGTTGGAAGACGCGCAGGTCGAGCAGATCCGGGACCGCTCGGCAGCGGCGCGAGACCTTTCCCTGCAGGTCTTCAAGATCTTCAGCTTCTTCTCGTCGCGGATCAACCACGCGGAACTCACCGGGCTCTGCGCGATCCTGGTAGCCGGCTTCTTCCTGGTCCGTGCCGATGCGGTGACGGTGGGTGCGACTACTGCGGCCGCGCTGTACTTCCATCGCTTGTTCAACCCGATCGGCTCGCTGCTTGATGCAGTTCGACGAGGTGCAGACTGCCGCAGCCGGGATGGCGCGACTGGTCGGCGTACTGGAGCTTCCATCACCTGAGGAACCACCTGCTGGTCCCGGTCCCGCCGATGCATCGCTGGAACTTGTTGCTGTGAGCCACTCGTACGACGGGCCGGTTGTGGTCGACAGTGTGAACCTGCGGTTGGAGCCAGGCGAGCGGGTTGCTCTAGTCGGCGCCAGTGGAGCAGGGAAGACGACGCTGGCTGCTATCGCGGCCGGCGTACTGGTGCCTTCTGCGGGGAGGGTGCTGGTGGGTGGTGTGGATATCCAGGCGCTTGGGGAGTCGCGTACGCGGTCGCAGGTTGCTCTGCTCAGCCAGGAGATCCACGTGTTCTCGGGACCGCTGGTTGACGACGTACGGCTTGCTCGGGCTTCTGCGAGTGTCGAAGAAGTCGAGGCGGCGTTGGAGCGGGTCGGCGCACTCGCGTGGGTCCGAGCGCTACCAGAGGGCCTGGACACCGAGGTAGGCGAGAACGGCCATCAGCTGACCGGCGCCCAGTCCCAGCAGGTCGCGCTGGCCCGCCTGGTGCTCGCGGACCCGGCTGTCGCAGTACTGGACGAAGCCACTGCCGAAGCAGGCAGCGCCGGCGCCCGCGACCTGGAACGAGCCAGCGCCGCCGCGACAGAAGGCCGTACGACGCTGATCGTGGCGCACCGCCTGACTCAAGCAGAGCAGGCGGACCGCATCATCGTGATGGACCACGGCCGCATCGTAGAGTCCGGCACCCACACCGACCTGCTGGCCGCCAACGCCCGCTACGCGCACCTCTGGCACAGCTGGACCGGCACCCCTCAACCAGCCCGGTAACGCCGTCGCCCCACGACTACGACCAACACGCCATAGGCGAGTCCCAGCACGACGGCGACCACAACGCTCCACCAGCCGTCGAAGAGCCACGACAAGAACAGATACGCGCCGATTCCGGTGAACAAGGCCGCACCGAGTCCGAAGATGACCGGGTGGCGCTGCTCCCAGGCCCGACTACGCCCGTCTCGCAGACCTTTCGGCTGAAGGACGGCGGTGACGAGCAACGGGCACAGAGCCACAACCCACAGGGCGTTCCGCAGGCTGGGCTCGACGATCAAGCGAACGACAACCGCCACCAAGACAACCCCGGAGAAGATCCGCTGCACAAGGATCGGCGGGTCGAACGTTTTCTCCACCACCGGCTTGTCCACTAAGGGAGCCGCCAGTCCACTGGGGTGCCGCCCTGCTCGACCAGTAGGGCGTTGACCCGGCTGAAGGGGCGTGATCCGAAGAAGCCGCGGTCGGCTGACATCGGGCTCGGGTGTGCGCTCTCGACGTACGGTGTGCTGCCGAGCATTGGCTTCAGCGTCTGCGCATCTCGCCCCCACAGCAGTGCCACCAGCGGACCACCACGCTTCACCAACGCGTGAATCGCCTGCTCAGTAACGGCTTCCCAGCCCTTACCCCGATGCGACCCGGACTTCCCCGGCTGCACCGTGAGCACTCTGTTCAACATCAAGACGCCCTGCTCGGCCCACGGCGTCAGATCCCCGTTGGACGGCGCCGGCACCCCGACGTCCGCCATCAGCTCTTTGTAGATGTTCGCCAGACTCCGCGGAATCGGCCGCACATCAGGCGCCACCGAGAAGCTCAACCCGACCGGATGCCCAGGCGTCGGATAGGGATCCTGCCCCACCACCAACACCTTCACCTCATCCAACGGCTGCTTGAAGGCCCGCAACACATTCTCCCCCGCCGGCAGATACGGCCGCCCGGCCGCGATCTCCCCGCGCAGGAACTCCCCCATCTTCGCCACAGTCTCCTGAACCGGCTCCAACGCCTCAGCCCAGTCCGCAGCCACCAGTTCACCCAACGCCATAGGACTCACCCGCCAACCTTCCCACCCACAAAGCACAGCGTGCAAAGGTGGTGGCGTGGTGATCCATCCGTGGTTACAGGACTGGTGCCTGAAGGAGCTCGGGGCTGAGCCTGTCGAGCAACTGATGGCCGCTTCGGTGATGTCGGACGTGACTGCCGTCAGACTGGACGACGGACGCGAGGTCGTCGTCAAACGACGGCCTGATCCAACCGAGCGGACGCTCACTTGTCTGGCCGCGCAAGAGGCGGTTGCTGCGGCGGGGCTGCCGTGCGCCCGGCTGCTGAGCGAAGTCAAGACAGCGGACGGCTTCGCAGTACACGCTGAGGAGTGGCGGCCAGGTGGGGAGATAGAGCGCGGTACCGACAGTGCTGCGGCTGAGCGATCGGCACGCTTGTACGCCGCTGTCACCCGGGTGACCAGTCGGTTGGAGCTTCCGCCTCCGCTACCCAATCCGGAATGGGTGCGGTGGGATCACGAAGGACCCGGTCACTGGCCGCCGAACCCTGTGCACGACAGTCGGCCTGGCGCGGACTCGCTTCCCAAGGAGCTAGTGGCGATCGCCGCTCGGACCCGCAAGCGCCTGGTCTCCACGGACCTCGCGCCAGTTCTCGGGCACGCTGACTGGGAAGCGCAGAATCTCCGCTGGAACGGGTCCGAGCCCTACGTAGTACACGACTGGGACAGTGTCGCCTGGCTGCCGGAAGCAGCCCTGGCAGGCGCCGCCGCCGGAGCCTTCGCCAGCAACGAGATACCGACTCTGGCTCCACTCACCAGCTCCGAGGCGTTCCTCGATGCCTACCAGGAAGAGCGCGGCGCCGCCTTCACTTACGACGAGCTGGAGATCGCCTGGGCAGCGAGCCTCTGGCCCGCCCTGCACAACGGGCGCGCAGAGATCCTCTGGAATCACCCGCCCGTCGCCCTGACCGCGCTGCTCGACCAGGCAGAGCCCCGCCTGCAACGCGCCGCAGCGTGAGCGCCTCCTTCTGTTGGCGTGTTGCTCATCTGGGGGTCTGGATCGGGCTGGTAGAAAAGTCGGCGGCCCCACTAGGTATGAGCTAGTGGGGCCTCGTCGTGGGCCCGCTCTTGACTGGGATGTAATCATGATTACATGAATACACAGCAAGAGGGTGAGCGAGTGAGGGGTTGGCTGACCGGCCGGCTCCCCTCGGACTGGTTCGAGGGTGAACCAGAGGTGAGTATCGACCGCGACGAGATCCTCGTGGTCGGCAGGATCCCGGCTCCGCAGCAGGACGGCGAGGTCAGCGCGGCTGAGCGCTCCGCCGCCGAGGAGGGCCGGATCAAACAGTTCCGGGAGGACACCCGGGAGAAGCGGATCGAGATCGCCCGCGAACTCGAGCACGCGACCCGCAAGAAGGTCGCCTGGGGCGTCCTGGCCGGCGAGACCCGCACGGTCTTCACGTCACTGTCCGCGCCGGTGATGACGCGGCTCCGGCAGCCCGAGCGCCAGGTCCTCGACACGCTCGTCGACGCCGGCGTGGCGCGCTCCCGTAGCGACGCCCTCGGCTGGTGCGTCAAGCTCGTCGCCCAGCACAGCGAGAACTGGCTGGGCGAACTCCGCGACGCCATGGCCAAGGTAGAAGACGTCCGCCGAGCCGGCCCCGACGCTACCGAGAGCTGACCAGCCCGTACTGCGTACGTAGTACAGCCGGCGGAGCAATAGACAGCGGGCTCGATCCGATCCGATCGAGCCCGCCGTCTGCCTCAGGCCGGGCGGTGGGAGGTGGCCCAGCCCGGCCCGGCCCGAGGGATCTACCGGTTCTCGCCGCCACCGGTCCAGTTGCCGCCGGCATCGGTCGTCCCGTTGGAACCAGGCATGCCGTTGGAACCGTTGGACCAGCCGGCCGCGTGCTGAGCACCGTGCGCAGCCGGGTACGGCGCCTCTGCGCCGCCCTGATCACTCGCGTAACCAGCGGGGTACCCGCCGCTCTGCCCCTGACCGGAACCGTAGCCAGCCTGCGCCTGGTCATAGCCGCCCTGGTTCTGCGCATATCCCTGCCCGGCCATACCGTTCGAACCAGTGCCGTTCGAACCAGCACCATCAGCAGCGGCCTTCATCGCCGAGCCGCGCTCGAACAGAGTCTGCAGCGCCTGTCCCGCCATCTCGCGACCCCCGAGGCCGAAAGCAAGGCCGAGCGCCAGCGCCGCACCACCCAGCACGATCAGCAACGTATTGCCGGTCAGCTGAACAGCGATACCCAACTGCGTCAGCGCGGCAAAAGCGGCGTACACGAGGATCGCGTACTTACCGACCTTCGCCAGCGTCTCGTTCCCGGTCGCGCCCCGGATGATCGCCGCCAGGAAGTTCGCGAACAGCGCCGCCAGACACACGATCACGATGGCCGCGAAGATCCGCGGGATGTAGCCGAGCATGTCGCTCATGAAGTTCGAGATCTCCGGTACGCCGAGCGCGGACGCGAACATCGTGAAGCTGATCAGGAACACGAACCAGAACACGACCTGGCCGAGCATCGCCGAGGCCGTCAGCCCCGTACCGGATCTCTGCAGGACGCCGGATACCCCGGCGCGTTCCATCCATTGGTCGAAACCCACCCGGCCGAGCAGCTTCCCGACCAGCTTCCCGAGAACCCGCGCGACGATGTAGCCGATCCCCAGGATGACCAGCCCGCCGAGCAGGTTCGGAATGAACCCGAGCAGCTTGCTGAAGGCATCTTCGAACGGTTGGGTGAAGTCGATTGCCAGTGCGGACATCGGCCTTCCTCTCCGATTGGCCCGCGTCCGCCGCCACGCACCCGTCCGCGCGACTCCGGCTACGGGCGGATTGCAGTGGTGTCTGATCCCTCTCGTGCCCGTCGCCGAACCCCGCAAACCCCCTTCAGTAACGCAATGTGATTGCTTAAGGCAAGAACAGTCACCACCCGGCCGGTACGACGCTCCCTCGGAAGCAGCGGTTCAACCCGCACGACGGTCCGCCGGCGCGCCCTTGAGACGATGGGCCCATGACCGATGTCGTGATCCGCCGCGCCACCCTCGACGACGTCCCCGCGATCGTCGCCATGCTCGCCGACGACCCGCTCGGAGCGACCCGGGAGTCGCCCGCCGACCTCACGCCGTACCGGCGTGCCTTCGCCGCCATCGACGCCGACCCCAACCAGCTCCTGATTGTTGCCGATCGCAACGACGAGGTGATCGGCACGCTCCAGCTGACCATCATCCCCGGCCTCTCCCGCCAAGGCGCGACGCGTGCCCTGGTCGAGGCCGTCCGGGTCGCCGAATCAGCCCGCAACACTGGCCTGGGCACCACCCTCATGGAGTGGTCGATCGCCGAAGCCCGCGCCCGCGGCTGCGTGGTCCTCCAGCTCACGTCGGACAAAACCCGCACCGACGCCCACCGCTTCTACACCGACCGCCTCAACTTCACCAACTCCCACGAAGGCTTCAAACTCGCCCTCTAGGAGACCCGGGTCGAGGCTGCCGTGTAGGTGTTGCAGGAAGCCGGGGAGGTGGATCTGAAGGCGGGGCCGGCCCAGGTCCACTGGTTCTTGCGGGAGCCGTGGTCGCGGACCTTCTTGGGGTTGTACTCGTCCCCGCTGTGCTGGATCTCGTACTGCCACGAGTCGTACTTCGCCCCGGTGAAGCCGAGGGATGCCTTGTTCGCGCCCAGGAAGGCAGCGCCGAAGCAGGTCGCCTGAAGTTCGAGCCGCCGGCTCTCCTCCAGTTTCGCGGCCTTGGTCTTCGCCCAGCCCTCACGTGACTGCGAGGAGATCGCGATGTTGGTCAGGAACTGCACGTGGTGCCCGTACTCGTGCACCAGCGTGTTCATCATCCAGGTCCGGGCACCGAGCGGATTCTGCTTGTAGTTCTTGAGGTCGTCCTGCCAGTCCATGTTGATGGTCTCGTCCTCACCGCAGTAGTACGCGATGCTGGTCTCGCCCGTGCAACTGGACCCGGTCTGCTTGCTCAGCAGCGTCAACTGCGGCGGCCGGAACGGGTAACCGGCCTTGCGGACAAGCGGCGCCCAGGCGTTGTTCAAGCAGGGCAGCAGAGCCTGGTAGTAACGCAGGATGGCCGACTGGCTGTTCGGCTTGATGGTCGGCTCAGCGCACCTGACCGACGGCACCTTGCCGACCGAGTAGATCTTGTTCTGCTTCACCCGTACTTCGTCTGGCACCGGCGTAGCGGTCACAGTGACCGTCGGCTGAGGCGGAGCGGGCAACGGCGCTTCAGACTTCTGCACCGACGGCCTGGCAAGCGGGTTCTGCACTGAGCTGTCGTAGGAGTCCGCCAGCTTGAGACTCGCGATCCCACCGCCGGCAAGGAGCGCCACCAGCAGCACCCCGAGCCCAGCGATCGCCGGCTTCGACATCCGGCGCGACGGCTTGATCTCGGTGTGGCCGGCCGCGAACTGCGAAGCCGCCCGCGTGGACGGCGAGTTCCAGCCGACCCGAGGCGCACCACCGGGCTGGCGGGACCCTTGCAGCGGTACGACGGGCGCTCCGGTCAACGGAGCAGCCGGCGGAGCGCCGTACTGGTTCTGGTCGTACGCCGTACGCGGCGGCGTGGCCTTCTTCAGCGACGGGTCGATCTGGTTCTGCACCGGCTGGGCCTTGCCCAGACTGAGTTGCGGACGGCTGACCGGTCGCGCGGCCGGCGTACCGGCGTCGCCTGACGCCTCACCAGCGCCCCCGGGCAAGAAGTGCCCAGGCTTCGGCGCCTCTTCGTCCGCCATCAATACTCCCCAGTCCTCAGATTCGGCCAGTCCTCACGGAGTCAGCTGACCTGGTTCGCCGCTGCCGCAAAAGTGTTGCAGGAGCCGGGGTCGGCGGTGCTGAAGCCTCGGGTCCGCCACAGTTCCGTACTCTTGCGCGACCCATGGTCTCGCACCTTGTCCTCGGTCACCTCATCGCCTATGAGCTTCCCCTGCCGCTGCCACTCCCTCAGTAGCTCGCCCTGGATCGGGAAGGAAGCCTTCTCGGCGCTGAAGAAGACCCCGGACAAGCAGGTCGCCTGCAGGGCCTGGCGCCGCTTCTGCTCCAGCCGGGCGGCGTCGTTCGGAGCCGCGTCGCTCAGGTTGACCGAGGCATCGAAGATCCCGATCAGCTTCTGGACATGGACCGCGTAGGCGTACCCGAAAGCCTCCGGTTCGCTGATCCGGGCCGCGGCCTTGCTCTTCGGGTAGTGCTCGACCAGGTCCTGCCAGGGCATCGCGATGCCGCCGTCACCGTCGTCGCAGTACGACGACGCCACGTCCTCCTGTACACCGCAAGCCGTCTCCTGGCCCTCGTCGAAGATGATCAGCTGCGGTTCGTGGAACTCGAAGCCGGCCTTCTCGACCACCGGCTTCCAGGACTTGTTCATGCACTTGAGCAGCACTTCGTAGTACGACCGGACGTTCTCTTTCGAGGTCGGCCGGAACGCGGGCTCCTTGCACTTGACCGAAGCCAGCTTGCCGTTCGCGTAGAGCTTGTTCTGCTTCTCCACCACGGGATCCGGCACCGGCTCGCTGGTCGGCTTGGTATCGGTCGGCGTCTCGCCCGGCAGCGACGGGGTGGCGCCCATCGGACTCGCGACATAGTCGTCGTACTTCGACAGCAGTTTCGCCGCGCCGGCCACGCCCGCACCGGCGACCAGCAGGACACCGACCACGATCCCGGCGACGAGCGCCTTCGACCGCTTCTTCACCACGAACGGGATCGGCTCCGGCTGGTACCGCGCCTTGAACGCGGCAGCGGCCGGATCTCCGGGCGCCGGCGGGCCGAGGCGCGACCCACTGAGCTGCGACGGCCCGGCCTGAGTCGGCCCACCCAGGCGAGGAGTAGGAGCCGTCAGCGGAGCGCTGTCACCCGGTACGACGGGCTTGCGGACGCCGGGGGTGTCTCGGAACCCGCGCCGTCCGGGCAGGAAGAGTGGCCGGGTTTCGGCGCCGAGCCTTCGTCCGGCTTGGCCGAGTCGTCGTTCGGCATGATGTGGAGCTCCCCAGGTGTCCTCATCGCGGTGCTGGGCATAGCACCGGCTGACAGGGCTCGCCGTGTCCCCCCGGCCGACCTGCCGGAAGATGATATGGCGAGATGCGGGCACCGGCGAACCAAATTGCAGCTATTGACATCGGTTCGCGACCTCCCGTCAGCTGTTCACCTACCTTGCGTAGTCACCTGGGGGTCTGAATGAGTGTTCTGGACAGCTTCGCCCTGCCGGGCCGACGTGTCCTCGTCACCGGCGGGAACCGCGGGCTCGGGCGCGCTTTCGCCCTGGCGCTGGCCGAAGCCGGTGCCGATGTGGCGATCGCGGCTCGCGACGCCGAGCGCAACGCGGCTGTCGTGGCGGAGATCGAGGCTCGCGGGCGGCGGGCGCTCGCAGTACAGGCTGATATCACCGTTCGGTCCGAGGTCACCGCGATGGTCGACGAGGTCACCGCGGCGTTCGGCGGGATCGACGTCCTGGTGAACAACGCGGGCATCGCGATCCACCGGCCGGCGCTCGAGGTCCCGGACGAGGAGTGGCAGCAGGTGATGGACCTGAACGTGACCGCCTTGTGGAACTGCAGTACTGCGGTCGCCCGCGGCATGATCGACGCCGGCGGCGGGGTGATCGTCAACGTCGGCAGCATGTCCGCCCAGATCGTGAACCGCCCGCAATGGCAGGCGTCGTACAACGCCTCCAAAGCCGCCGTCCACCACCTCACCAAGAGCCTCGCCGCCGAATGGGCCCCGCACAACATCCGCGTCAACGCCATCGCCCCCGGCTACGTCAAAACCGACATGGCTCCCGTCGACCGCCCCGAGTTCCGCCAGAACTGGATCCTCGACGCCCCACTCCAGCGCTACGCCACCCCCGAAGAAATAGCCCCCTCAGTCGTCTACCTAGCCAGCAACGCCTCCTCCTTCATGACCGGCACAGTCCTCCTCATCGACGGCGGCTACAACGTCTACTAGCCCCAGCGAAAGCTAGGGTTCCCCGCATGCCTAGTGGAACAGCGTTGACCGAGGTGGCCCGAGGTTTGGTGGACGGACCCAATACGGGGGTGCTGGCCACGATCAATCCCGACGGTGCGCCGCAGACGTCCGTGGTCTGGGTGGGGCGGGACGGGGACGACGTGGTGATCTCGACGACGGCCGGGATGCGGAAGGAGACCAACCTGCGGCGCGACCCCCGAGCAAGCCTGCTGGTGGTGGACAAGGACGACCCGGCTCGCGTACCTCGAGATCCGCGGCACCGCGACCGTGTCCGAGGACATCGACCGGGCGCTCGCGGTCCAACTGGCCGAGAAGTACGTGGGCCCCGGCGCAGGCAAGGAGTATCTGGACCTGCCGGCCGAGATCGTTCGCGCCGTCATCCGGATCACCCCGGACAAGGTCCGCGTTCGCGCCTGAACTGTTCAAACCCGGCCGAAGGCCAGGAAGTGGAAGCTGGAAGAGATCATTCGGGGGTCGGATTCCAGCAGGCGGGCCATGGTGATGGCGGCAGGGAGGAGGGTGGGGACTTCTTCTGGGGTGGCGTTGTCGAGGGTGGGGGCGGCGGGGCCTTCTACGCCTAGTACTGCGATGTCGTGCAGGCCCGCGGTTTCGAATTCGGTGCGTAGTTCGTCCACGTGATGGAAGTGGGCGTTGGTGAAACCGTTGGGGTCGTCGTAATTGCGGCCGCTGGCGAGTGCATCGGTGAAGAGGTGGCTGTTCTCCTCGGTGAGAAGACCGCTGCAGCCGTATTCGAGTAGACCCGCGTAGCGGCTGATGCCTGCGGCAACTACCAGACCGCCTGGTCGCGTGACCCGGCGCGCTTCGGTCAGTGCCTGCGCACGATCGGCCGCGTCGACGAGGTGATAGAGCGGACCCAGGAGCAACGTCACATCAACACTGTCGGTCTCCTGAAGCAACGAACGCGCATCGCCAACTGAGGCAGTGAAACCGCCTACCGCAGAAGCTCTTTCGACGTGCTCGACGACCGGATCCACGAGGTGCACCGAATAGCCGTCGCCGGCAAGCCAGGCAGCGTGGATACCGGTCGCACCACCGACATCCAGAACAGTTGCCGGCGGCATCGGCAGGAAGCGCCGCAGCAACTCCTGCGTCCGCACGAACTCCAACTGCCCGTGCCCACTGCGGATCAGCCGGTCGTCTTCGCGATACCGGTCCCGATAAAACCCACGAATCAACGGATCGAGTTCAACCATGCCCCGATGATGCCGCCCCGAAATTCCCTGCACACCCCGTTAACGATCGCCTACCCTCGCAGTACGTCGTATGTCCGCTCCCGGAACGGCACCGCCTGATCAAAGGTGAACGTCCAAACCCGCTTGCCGGTACTACGAAGCTCAGCAGCAACCGGCTGGGGACCGAGCCATCGAGGCTCTGCACCAACACCTCCGCAACCAACGTCAACGCACTGACCGGTACGACGAGACCGGTCTCCTCCCGCAACTCACGAACGGCGCCCTCCTCCGGAGACTCGCCTGGTTCGATCGCACCGGACGGCAGGTTCCACCGCTCGTCGTCCCAACCTTCGTAGTGCTCCCGAACCAGGGCGACCCGGTCCCCACGGAAGGCGAGTACTCCGGCGTAGTCAGGCATGCAGGCTCATCTCGAAGTCGGTTTCGCCGTACTCGTTCGGCCCGGATTCGGTGAACGACGCGGCGCGGAGAATGGCGAGGCTGGGCAGATTGGTCGGCTCGACGGCGGCGTGGATGAACCGGGCGCCGTTCTCCGACGCAAGGCGGATGACCTCGTCCAGCGTGGGCCGGCCGAGCCCGGTTCCGCGCCGCGCGGGCGCCACGTAGTACGAGATCTCGGCTTCGGCGTCCAGGATCTCCAGGTCGATGAAACCGATCGGTCCACTGTCGTCGAACGTGATCCAGCCGAACCGTCCCGGCGCCGAGAGCAGCGGCGTCCAGCGCTCGACGGCGCGCCCGTAGAAGCCGCCGAAGACAGCGCTCCCCACGGGATCATCGGCCAGCCACTGCTCGACCTGCCGCAGTCCCTCGTCGTCGATCGCCCGCACCCGCATCCCCAAACCCTGCCTGCCGCCGCGAGACTTGTCGACCCCACTAACTCGGTTGCCCTCAGCGACCACCCTTGATTTCCTGGCCCGGTGCTGAAACGCGACGAGTACCCCCGAGCCTCGCAGTACGACGAAGCCTGGTTGCTGAACTGCGACATGGGCCCGAACCCGCTCTGGCTGCTCGAGGACCTCGCCAACGACCTCGACCTGCGACCGGGGATGCGGGTGCTCGATCTCGGCTCCGGCAAGGGCGCGACGAGCGTCTTCCTGGCGAAGGAGTACGGCGTACAGGTGTACGCCGCCGACCTCTGGATCGACCCCACCGAGGCGGCAGCGAACTTCACCGGCCAGGACATCACCGCGATCAAGGCCGAGGCGCACGCACTCCCGTTCGCGAAGGGCTTCTTCGACGCGATCGTCTGCATAGACGCCTACGAATACTTCGGTACTGCGGACAGCTACCTCGCGTACATCACCAGCTTCCTGAAACCCGGCGGCCAGTTCGGCATCGCCACCCCGGCGCTGCGGAGGGAGATCCGCGAACTCGGGTACATCCCGCAGCACATCAAGGAGCTCGTCGGCTGGGAGGCGCTGGCCTGGCACACCACCGACTGGTGGCGTTTCCAGTGGGAGATCACCGAACTCGTCGAGGTGACGTCCGCGCGGCTGCAGGAGTCCGGCTGGTACGACTGGCTGCTCTGGGCCCGGGCGATCGGCGACCCCGCGACCATCGACATGCTCGAGAAGGACCAGGGCGAGTACCTCACCTTCGCCCTCGTCACAGCCCGCAAACCAGCCTGAAGCCGGGCCGCGAACCGGGCTGAGGCCGGGCGGGGTTGGCCCGGGTGCAATGCTGGGCGCATGAGTTGGGCTATCTATGCGATGCGAGGCCCGGGCGGCGTACGGCGGCTCGAGGACATTCCCGAAGGCTATGAGCCGCCCTCACTCGGTTCGGCGGACGCCGTCGTGGCCGTGGTCAAGGAGGTCGCGCCGGGGGTGGACGCGACCAAGCGGTCCTGGCTGCTGCTGAAGAGCGACGACTACGACGTCGAGATGACGATCGGCAAGGGTGTCGAGGTCCGCGACATCACCTTCTACCTGAACGACGGCCCGCGCTCGATCCCGGTCGTGATGGAGATCAGCAGCCGGCTCGGCGTCACGGCGTACGACACGGAGTCGGGCAACTTCCTCACCGAGGAGTCGAAGCCGCCGGTCCCGCCGCCGCTCACCGACGACGAGATCAAGGCCAACAAGCCGAAGTGGTGGAAGTTCGGCCGCAGTTAAGGTGCAGGGCGCGTCGCCACCAGTCTGGCGATCTTGTTGATCCGGTGTTCGGGGTTGTTCAGGGCGTCCTTCCAATAGTTGCCCTGGGCATGATCTTCCGCGGTCGCACACGTCGACAGGGTGATCATCGCCTGCGTCGCCGGCTCACCTGGCCGACCTGGAACGGCCGCATTCTGCGCAGCTTTCTCAGCAGGCTTCCGGAACGAGATCACCATCGTCTGCACAACCTGGTAGTCGTAGACGACGCCGTCGTACGTCACCAGCACGTGATCGCCGTTCGCCACCTCGGGTAGCCGCGAGAACGGCCGCCCGTGCTCCGTCCGATGCCCGGTCACGATGAAGTTCCCGATCTCTCCGGCTCCGACACCGCCACCCGGCCCGCGCGGATTCGCCGCCACCCCGCGGTTCTGGATCGCGGTCCCCGGCGCATCGTCGGCGGTTCCGTTGTAGGCGACCACCCGCAACCCCCGCAGCCCGATCGCCGGGATCGCCAGCGTGGCCACCGAGGTGGTCGTCGTACGCCGGACCGTCGGACTCGGCGTCGAAGGCTCAACCGACGGCTTGGCCGGTGGTGTGGTGACTCGCGCCGAAGCCGACGGCGTACTCGCAATCTCCTCAGCGGTATCCGAACACCCCACCAAGGCAACGAGCAGCGCGCCGGCCAGCACGAACCGCCTCACCATCTTCGCAACGTAGCTCGCCCCCAAAATCAGGCCGGCGCGTGCTCCTTCAACACCGCCATGAACGCCCGCATCCAACTCGGATGATCCGGCCACGCCCGCCCCGAAACCACATTCCCGTCCACCACGGCGTCACCGTCGACCCACTCAGCACCAGCCGCCCGTACGTCGGGCGCCAGCGCCGGATACGCCGAGGTCTTCCGCCCGTTCAGCACCCCGGCAGCCGCCGGAAGCAACGGCCCATGACACAACTGGGCCACCGGCTTCGCTTCGCCGTAGAAGTGCCGCACGATCCGCAGGCAGTCCTCGTTGTTCCGGATGTACTCCGGCGCCCGCCCACCCGGAATCACCAGCGCGGCATACTCCGCCGGATCCACATCGGCAAAGGCGATATCGGCCTGCCAGGTATGCCCGAGCTTCTCCGTATACGTGTCGAACCCGTCCACGAAGTCGTGGACGACGAACTGCAGCTTCTTGGCCTCGGGCGCCGCGAGATGCACCTCGTATCCCTCTTCCTGCAACCGCTGGTAGGGATAGAACACCTCCAACGTCTCCGCAGCATCACCGGTCAGAATCAGCACCTTGGTCACGGCCAGACCTCCTCGTCGACAGCCCTCCGGAACCACAGTCCGCCGGGCGTCGGCGAGGGTCAACCCTTCAGCGGTTGGTGACCTCGAAGGCTACGACTGCCGCGGCTACGGCGACGTTGAGGGACTCGACGCCGTTGTGGAGGGGGATCCAGAGGTCCTCGTCAGTCTTCACCGTGATGCCGTTGGTTTCGCCGCCAAGGACGAACACCGAGCGTGGCTCGAGGGTGGCCTTGAAGAGCGACGTGGACGAGTGGGAGGACAGGCCGTAGATGCGGTAGCCCGCGGCTCGCGGAGCTCGTCGACAGCGGCCCGGGCGGTGGGAGCATTCACGATCGGGGCCTGGAAGGCGACGCCGGCGGATGCCTTGATCACCAGCGGGCCGACGTGCGGCGTCCCGGCGCGCGGCAGGATCACGCCGTCGAAGCCGGCGCCGGTCGCCGTCCGCAGGATCATCCCGACGTTGCCCGGATTCGTCACGCCGTCGAGCAGGAAAACGTTGGTCGGCCGTTTTCCGCGGTCGCGGACGAAGTTCTGCAGTGGCGTCATCCGGGGCGCGTTGATGTCCGCGACCACGCCCTGGTCCTGCTTGCTGTTGCCCGGCCAGCCACTGCACGCGACTCGGCGTCGCCCGCTGCACCGGCGTACCGGACCGGCGGCGGCGCGCAGGATCTCGTTCAGCGACTCGCCCGGTCGCGTTGTCCGCGACCACCACCTTGGCGACCGACAGACCGGGATCGTTCAGCGCCTCGAGCACCGGCTTGCGCCCGAAGATCGTGATCCACTTGTCCCGCGGCGACAGCCCCGCCCGATCGTCGCTCTCCTGCCTTGCATTCACCCCCGTACTTTAGCCCCGTCTCGCTCAGTTGATTCGCACCATCTGCACCGAACAGCTGGCGTAGTCGCCAGTGAACTCGAGCTGGAGGCCATGTCCCATCAGCACAGCACCGGACCACGTCGACCCGTCATCCAGCCGATAGAGCCCAGCCTTGTCGAGCCCATGCAACCGCAGCGGCGGCGGCTGACTGTCGAACTGCTGCGCCTCCTGATAAGCCAGTACTACGGCCTGCCGGCGATCGGCCGTCACGTATTGCACACCCGAAGCGCCTCGCCCCGGTTCACCCAGCCGGTACTGATGCCCATGCTGCACAATGTGCCGAATTCCCTTGTATTGCGCGATAAACCCCTTCGCCAATGCTTTCTCATCGGCCGTCCATGCAGCCACATCGGCACCAATTCCAAGAACACCGGCCATCGCCACGTGGAAGCGATACTCCAATGGCACCGATCGCTTGTTGATGAACGAAGGCGCGTCCGTCACCCAGCACGTCATCGTCCGCGCCGGATAGACCTGACTGAACCCGTGCTGGATGTACCGCCGATCCAGCGCATCGGTGTTGTCCGACGTCCAGAACTGGTCCGACCGCGCCATCATCCCGAGATCGATCCGCCCGCCACCTCCCGAGCAGGCCTCGAAGGAAACGCCCGGATGCTTCTGCCGCAACGCGTCGAGCACCGCATAAACCCCGGTCACATGGTCGAACCACAACCGCGCCTGCCGCTCCGGCTGCTCAGGCCAGCCCGCATCGGTGAACGGCCGGTTCATGTCCCACTTCACGAACTGCACGTCGTACTCCGACAGCAAGGCATCCAGCTCGCCGATCACCCAGTGCGCCACATCCAGCCGGGCCAGGTTCAGCACCAGCTGATGCCGCATCAACACCGGATCGCGTCCTTCGAACCGGTACACCCAGTCCGGATGCGCGCGATACAGCTCGGAGTCCGGATTCACCATCTCCGGCTCGACCCACAGCCCGAACCCCATCCCCAGTGCATGCACCTCGTCGGCCAACGGCCCCAGCCCGTTCGGGAACCGCTCCTGGTTCACCTGCCAGTCGCCCAGACCAGCCCGGTCGCTCGTCCTACCGCTGAACCAACCGTCATCAAGGACGAACAGCTCGCAGCCGAGCTCAGCGGCCTCGCGCGCCAACGCGATCTGCCCCTTCTCGTCGACGTCGAAGCCCGTTGCCTCCCAGGAGTTGAACAGCACCGGGCGAAGCTCGTCGGCTCGTGGGAGCACCTGTCTCAGGGCGTACTCATGCCACGCGCGACTGGAACCGCCGTACCCCTCCACGCTGAAGAGCCCGGAACTGACGGGGGCCTCCAGCTCCTCACCCGGTTCCAGCCGCCGTGGTCCGAAGTCCTCGTGGCCCCAGCCCAGCAACACCTGCGCGGGTTCGTCCAGATCCCGCTGGGCCAGCAATCGCCACGAACCACTCCAGTGCAGGGCGGCGCTGTAGACCTCGCCGAACTCCTCCGTCGCCGTGCCGTCGTCGATCGCGAACCACGGATTCGCGTGATGACTCGTGATCCCCCGCCGGCTCTCCAGCACGAACTTCGCATCCGCCAACTCGGTCCGCTGCAACCGCGTCTCGGCCGCCCAGCGCCCGGTCAGATGGGAGATCCGATGCCTGGCCTGTTCGGGCATCACCCAGGCAGCCGAGTCGAACCGATGCACGTCGACACGGTCGCTGGGCGAGTCGTTCCGTAGTACGGCCCAGCGGTCGATCACGTCCGAGTCCTCAGCCACCTTGTAATGCAGGCTCACCCCGACATCCTGGTTCCGTACGTCGAACACCAGCTCCAGATGATGCTCGTCGAGCACCCGATGCCCGGCGAAAACCCATTCCGTACTGCGGATGTGCCCCGCGAACTCGAGTGACAGCGCAGCCCGGCCGAACTGGAGTCGCCCGTCGAGCGGGTACTCCTCATGCCCGTTCGCCGCCGCCCGGAAGCTCGGCCATTCCTTCGCGAACCGCTGGGCAGTCGCTTCGGCGAGCTGCTTGGCGTCGTCGGTGCCGATGATCGGACCCCAATAGATGTGGATCGGGATGTCGTCGTCACCGAGGTACGCCGAGTACGCAGTACGGGCTGTTGTCAGGAGTAGGACGCCGTCCTCGAACCAGACCATGCTCATTTGACTGCCCCCGCGGTGAGACCGGCAACGAACTGCTTCTGCAAGGCGACGAAGAACAGCAGCACCGGCAACGAGGCCAGGAAGGAGAACGCGTAGAGGGTGCCGAAGTTCGTCGAGTATTCGCCGACCGATCGATAGACGCCGACCGTCACGGTCGTGCCGGCCTCCGGGCCCAGGATGATCAGCGGGTTGAGGAAGTCGTTCCAGACCCAGACGCCGAGGAAGATCATCACGCTCGCCGCGGCCGGCCGCAGGGTCGGGAAGACCACCTGCCAGAACAGCGTGAAGCGGTTCGCGCCGTCGATGCTCGCCGCCTCCTCCATCTCGACCGGAACGGTCCGGATGAAGCCGGCGAAGACGAAGACGCCGAACGGCAGGTAGTAGGCGACGTTGGCGCAGATCACCCCGGCGACCGAGTTCATCAATCCGGCCGCACCGAGCACCTGGGTGATCGGCTGCAGAATCACCGCGGGCGGAATCATCAACCCAGCAAGGAGAATCAGCATCGCCGGCTTGGTCCAGCGCGCAGTGGACCTGACCAGGTAGTGCGCGAGCATCGCCGACAACAGCACCAGGACCAGCACCGACAACACGGTGATCTGGACGCTGTTGAGCAGGGCCGACCAATAGAGGCCGTCCTCGCGGCCGAGCACCGCCCGCAGGTTCGCACCCGTGGGCGGTGCCGGCAGGCCGAGAGGTGAGGACTGAATCTCCCCGGCCGGCTTGAGCATCCCGGTCACCACGACATAGACCGGGAAGAAGAAGATGGCGGCCAGAACGGTCGCTCCGATCGGCCGGACCGCGGTCCTCACAGTTCGACCTCCCGGCGCTGGAGCAGCCGCAGGACGACGCCGCTGAGCAGCACGATGATCGCGAGCATCACCGTCGCCTCCGCCGCGGCGAATCCGATCCGGTCGCCGCGGACGCCCTTCTCGATCACGTCGAACGCGATCGACGCCGTCGCGTTCCGCCCCGGCCCGCCGTTGGTGAGCACCAGGATGTGCTCGTAGACCTTGAACCCGCTGATCAACAGCATCACCGTCGTGATCGTCACCGCCGGCGCGATCATCGGCCACGTCACCGAAGCAAACCGCCGCCACCAACCAGCTCCATCGACAATGGCCGCCTCATGCAGTTCCTTCGGTACTGCGTTGAGTCCGGCGAGATACACCACGACGCAGAACCCGAGCAGCTGCCAGCACAGGATCCCGCTGATCGAGAACAACGCGATTCCTGGATCGGACAACCACCCCGGCGCGCTGTCGATCCCGAGGTCGACCAGTACTGCGTTCAGTACGCCGTCCGGGCGGAGCAGGCTCTGCCAGATGACGCTGACCACGATCCCGCTGAGGATCACCGGGGTGAAGAAGACCGATCGGAGTAGCCGGTAGAGCAGGGTGTCGCGGTTGAGCAGGAGCGCGAGCGCCAGGCCGAGCACGTTGGGAACGATCACGACGATCGCGGTGACGATCGCTGTGTTTCGCAGTACGAGCCAGAACTGGTCGTCGTGGAACAGGCGGTCGAATTGGTGGAGACCGACCCAGTGCGTCTCGTTGGCGAAGCGGGTCTTGTCGGTGAAGCCGTTGGCGATCGTCCAGGCGATCGGGAGGAGTACGAGTACGGCGTACAGGAACAGTCCGGGGAGCGCGAAGCCGGAGAACTCGCGGGCACGCCGCAGCATCTGGCTAGCCCCTCTCTTAATGCGGCTACTTGAGTGCGGCGTATTCCTTGTCCAGCTTGGCGATCACGGTCTTCGCGTCCGACTTGCCGTTGAGCAACTCGACGGCGAGCTGCTGGATCGGGACGGTCAGGTCGGCGGGCAGTCCGTTGTCGCCTTGCTCGATCGACAGGGCCGGCGTGACGGTGTGGTCCACCACGGCCTGGTTGTAGATGGCCAGGGTCTCCTTGAAGAGCGGACCCATGTCCGCCGGCGGCTCGTAGCCGGTGATGGTGTTGAAGGTCCCGTCCGCCTTGGTGAAGGCGTCCGAGGTCTCCTTGTCCTTGGTCCATTCGAGCGCGAACTTCTTCGCCAGGTCGACGTTCTCGGCCTTGGCGCTGACGCTCAGCCCACCGCCGGTCAACGTCGGCACGACCGCCTTGCCGTCGTCGGACGGCCAGGCGAAGACACCGACCCCGAACTTCGGCTTGTCGTTGTCCGCCGAGGTCGCGAACCACGAGCCCATCGGATACATCGCGGCCGAGCCTGCCCGGAATGCCTTCTCGTGGTCGGCGTACGAGCGGCTGGTGCCCTTCTTGTCCAGATACCCGAGCTTGGCCAACTGGGCGATCTTGTCCGTCGCTTTGCCGAACAGCGGATCGGCGAAGGTCTTCGAACCGTCGGTGATCTCCTGGGAGAACTTCGGATCATTGAGATAGACATCGGTACCGACAGTGCCGACCCACGGATACATGCTCGCGAAAGTGTCCTGCCCGCCACCGCCGACCGCGATCGGCGTGATCCCGGCCGCTTTGAGTTTCACGCAGACAGTGAGAAAGTCGGCCCAGGTTTTCGGCGGTGCTGTGATTCCTGCCTTGGCGAAGTCGTCCTTGTTGTAGTAGAGCAGCGACTGCGGCTGGGCATTGGTGGGAAGTTGATAGACCTTGCCCTTGATCGCACCGGAATCCGGACTCGCGAAGTCCGTCAGTTCGTCCATTGCCGAACTCGGCGAGCTGACCGCCCTCGGCGAAGCCCTGCGGGTTCACCGCGAGCATGATGTCGGGCAACTGCCCCGAACTCGCGAGCTGCTTCGCGTACGTCGTACGGTCGATGTTCGGCGTGACGAGCTTCTTGATCTTCACGCCGGGGACCTTCGCCGAGACCCGGGCGATCGCCGAGTCCCAGAGCGCGGCCGGGAGGTTCGGCGTCTCGAAGGTCAGCATGGTCAGCTCGACCGTGCCGTCCGCAGCGGCCTTCTTGCCGCCACTCGTGCAGCCGGCCAGGCCTGTCGTCAGTACGACCGCCAGCGCGACCGCCTGCTTCCACCGTGGTGCCATCGGGTCCTCCGGTCCTCACAGCCTGCGCTACCTTGGGGCGGACGGAAGACGCCTTCCCGATAATATGCAGGTCAGTTGGCATTATTGCCGTCGCGAGCATAAGGACGATGCATCGGATGAGTCAAGGAAGAGATTCCGGCGGACGGCTGGGCGACTCCTCGCTGCTGCGCCGGCTGAATCTGGCCGCGGCGCTCGGCGCGTTCGTGAACGCCTCCAGCCTGACGCTGCGCGACCTCCGCTCGGTCGTCGGAGTCTCCCGCCCGACCGCCGAGGATCTGCTCGCCGAACTGACCGCCGAGGGCTGGGTCGAGGAGGCGCCGCCACCACGGCAAGCGGCCGCGCGAGGTGCCGGGCGGCCGGCCAGGTACTTCCAGTTCCGGGGCGACTCCGGGTATGTGAGCGGCCTGGACATCGGTGCGCACAAGACGATGGCAGTCGTCACCGATCTGCGCGGCAACACCTTGGCCACGCGCCGGCTCGAGCTGGATCCCTCGATGGATGCGACGGACCGGATCCGGGCGGCGGTCGAGACGGCACACGCCTGCTGGGCGGAGGCGCAGATCGAGCCGGACGACATCACCGGGGTCGCCTGCGGAGTGACCGGAACGCTGCGCGCGGCCGAAGGCATTCACGACGTACGGGTCGGGCCGTTCGGATCCGAGCTGTCGCCGTACTCGCTGCCCGGGTTCGACCAGGTCGATCTGAACGCCGTTCTGTCAACGGAGCTTGGCAAACCGGTGGCGGTGGCGAACGACGTGAAGCTGGCTGCGCTGGCCGAGCACTGGAAGGGTGCGGCGAAGGATCATCGCGACATCGTCTACATGTTCGCGGGACATCGGGCGGGCGCCGGCGTACTGATCGGTGGGCAGGTTCACCAAGGTCGGCATGGTGCTGCGGGTGAGATCGGGGCGCTGCCGATGCTTGGCTGGGAGCCTGTGGTCGACCGGCTGCATGCTCGTGGTGCCGCACTGGCTGCCGCCGAAGGGATCGAGCCCGGCCGCGAGGGCGAACTGGTGATCACCTCGGCCGCGCGGCAGGATCCGGAGAGTCTGGCGGTGCTGATCGAGTTCGCGGAGGTGCTCGCGCGCGGTGCCGCCGTACTGGCGCTGGCGGTCGACCCGGAAGTGATCGTGCTCGGCGGCGGTATGTCGCGCGGCGGCGCGATCATCGCGGAGCCCTTCCGGCGCGAGCTGGCCAAGTTGACCCTGGTCCCCCTGGACGTGATCACCTCGACGATGGGCGCCGACTCGGTCGCCCTGGGTGCCGCGCGGATGGCACTCGACACCGTCTTCGCGGAACTTCTCACCGTCCCCGGCAGTTAGGCAATCTGTTTCTCAGAATCCCTTGACCGGGGACGGTGGTCGGTTGTGTCAGTTCGCTGCTTCGAAGGCTTCGCGGATCTCACTGGGGATCCGGCCGCGGTCGTTGACCTCGTAGCCGTTGGCCCGGGCCCATTCCTTGATCGTGCGCGGATCGGCGCCGACGGCGGTGCGCTTGATCCGGGCGCCCTTCGAAGTACGGACCTGGCGGCCGGCCTCGATATAGGGCGTGAGCGCCTTCCGGAGTGCATTGCTGTTCTTCGCCGTCAGGTCGATCTCGTAGGTCTTCCCGTCCAACGCAAAGGTGAGGGTGCCACCTTTCCCGGCCGGAATATTGGTCCCGTCCAGATCGTCGGTGAGAAATACCTCTGTACGTTGCGCCATAAACCTTTCACCCTCCACTGAAGAACAGATGTTGCCCCTAGCATGCATCACCGCTGGTACCACTTCCGCCACCGGCACTCGACTGGCCTTCGATTGAGTCCTCAACTACTGTGGGAAGGTCAGCGATCAGGGGAGAGGAAGTCATGGCGATCTTTCGGTTGAATCATGCGGTTCTGTACGTGCGCGACGTCGCCGAGAGCGTGGCCTTCTACCGCGATGTACTGGGCTTCGGATACACCGAAGGCGGCGACGCGTACCAGAAGGCGGCCTTCCTCCGCGCGCCCGGATCGACGAACGACCACGACCTCGGACTGTTCGAGGTCGGCGCCCAGGCCGGACCGTCCGGAGCAGGTCAGTCCACCGTCGGGATGTACCACCTGGCCTGGGAAGTGGACACGCTCGGTGACCTCGAGGACCTCGCGAAGAAGCTCGCCGACGCGGGCGCCCTGGTCGGCTCGACCAACCACGGCACCACCAAATCCCTGTACGCCAAGGACCCGAACGGCCTGGAGTTCGAAGTCGTCTGGATCATCCCGGCCGACCTGCTGACCGACGCGGACCGCGAAGGACACGGCGCGCTGGACCTCCCGGCCGAGCTGGCGAAGTACGGCCGCGAAGCCCGCAGCGGGCTGGGGATCTCCCGCCCGCTCGCCTGAATCTTCAAGGGCGATTCAAGTACCTGATCGTTACAGCGATTGTTGACCGAGGCAACGGAAAGCGGATACTGCAAGTGAGATCCCTTTCCTGAATCGAGGCCGGCGATGGCTACGCTCAGGCATATCTTCCCGCGTGGGCAACGTCGTTGCCGCCGCCGGAGCGCTTCGTGTTTCTGGGCGGCGCCGTCCTGGCAATGATTCCCACCGCCTCGGCGGCGCCGGCGATTGTTGCCGCTCCACCGGGAAACAACGGCACGATCAAGATCGAGGGCACCGACCTGGGGAGCGGTCCGCCGGACAACAATCCGCACCAGGGCTGCACTTTCGTCGTCGAGTTCTACAACTACGACGAAGGAAACCTGCACGCGACCGTGCTCTTCCAGGACCAGGCGCCGACCGCGAACGCCGGCCTGAAGGTCGAGTCCGGTGACCTGAATCCCTTCATCGGCGCGGATCCGGCCGGCGGCGGCAACGACCTCGACGCCAAGGTGACCTACACGCTGTCGTTCAGCGGCCAGCCGCATCCCCAGCAGGGCTATCACGTGAAGATCACCGTGCACGCCCAGGGATCCATCGGCGCGGACACCAAGCACAAGGTCTTCTGGGTCAAGGGTTGCACGCCGCCCACTACCCCGCCGACTACTCCGCCCACCACACCTCCGACGACACCGCCCACCACACCGCCTACGACTCCTCCGACAACGCCGCCGACCACTCCGCCCACGACACCGCCGACTACGCCTCCCACGACACCGCCTAGCACGCCTGCCGACGACACCTCCGAGCACGCCGCCGACGACGCCCGCTACATCTCCGGCGACATCATCGACCAGCAGCACCAGTGTTCCGGTCACGACGCGCTCGAGTTCGCCGTCCACCGGAGTGCCGACAGCTGTCGACGCCGGGCTCGGCGGTCCTTCAGCGGAGACCGGTGCGCGGAGCGGACCGCTCAGCACGCTCGGCGCCTGGCTACTGGTCACCGGTGGAGTGATGTTGGCAGCAGGTGCAGCGATAGCGCTCAGGCGGCGAGGCAGGCACAGTAGCTGACGTGACCACCGCCCGACGCCGCGGTCGGCCTGCCCCACTCCGGTGGAGCGGGTCGATCGCTCTGGCCGGCATCGCCCTCGCCCTGGCCGGCGGCTACCTCCAATTCGGCAACCAGGCAGGCGCCGCCGCACCAGATCCCTCGGCCACGTCGACCCAGCCGCCTGGCACAGGTCCGGGCATCGGCGCGGACTGGACCCGGCCGGGCGCCGGTCCGGGAACCGATTCAGCCTCAGGACGACCGGGCACGGGTACGGCGTCAGACGGGACGACCACTCAGCCTCGAAGTGCTGCCCGGCCGACGGCCGTTGCGACGCCGGTCGCGCGGCCTGGCGTCCCGCTCCGGCTCGTCATCCCCAGGCTCGGCATCTCTGCCCCGGTAGTGGAAATCTCAACTGAGCAAGGGTCCCTGACCCCGCCCTCGAACCCGCAGAAGCTGGGCTGGTGGTCCGGCGGCGCCCAGCCGGGCGCCCGGATCGGGTCGGCCGTGATCACCGGTCACACGGTGCATACCGGCGGCGGCGCGTTCGACAATCTGGGCAACCTCCGCCCGGGCGACGCCGTCCAGGTGACCACCTCACGAGGGCGACTCGGCTACCGGGTCACCGGCGTCACGACGTACCGCAAGCAGAGCCTGGCGAAGAACGCCGCGCAGGTCTTCGACCAATCCGTGTCCGGGCGGCTGGTGCTGATCACCTGCGAGGACTGGAACGGCAAGGTCTACCTCAGCAACTCCGTCGTCATCGCGCAGCGAATCTCCTGATCGGCCACGAAATGTAGCCGACGGTGACTCAGTGAATACACAGGCCTCGGCCGAAGGATTTCCCTGAATTCCGGGAAATCGGCGGCTGATCGCTTTCCGTTCCCCAGCGAACATCGCAGTATTCCCGGCACCCGGCCGCCCGCCCAGCGGCCCGATCCGGAGGAGCGCAGCCCATGCGATCTCTCATTCCCCGTTCCCGCATGCTCGCCGTCGTCCTGACCGGCGCAGCACTCACCCTCAGTCCCCTCGGCAGCCAGGCCATCAGTGCGAACAAGCCCGCCGACCCGTCGACCGACTGCTTCGTCCCGCCGGCCGGTGCCGCCGCCAAGGGTGGCCGCGGCGCTGACACCCGGGACATGACCGTCGCCGAGCAGAAGGCGATCGAAGCTCAGACGGCTCAGCTGCTGAAGGCCAAGGCCGCCCGCGGCATCGGCGTACCGAAGGGTGCGCTGGCCGCGCGCGAGCGTCCCGGTCTACATCAACGTGATGCGCGACGCGGCCGGCAACGGTGACGTCACCGACTCGCAGATCACCCAGCAGATCGCCGTACTGAACAAGACCTTCGCCGGTCAGGAGTCGTCGGCGGCCGCGAACACCGGCTTCACCTTCTACCTGGCCGGTACGACGCGGTACAACAACAACAACTGGCACAAGGACAAGCAGAGCAGCACCTACCGCAAGCAGACCCGCAAGGGCGGCAAGAACGCCCTGAACATCTGGCTGGTCGACTTCGCCTACCTCGGCATCGCGACCTTCCCCTGGGACTACGCGCGCAACCCCGGCATCGACGGCATCCGCGTGCAGTACACCTCGCTGCCCGGCGGTTCGGTCGACGAACTACAACCTCGGTGAGACCGCGACCCACGAGGCAGGTCACTGGTTCGGGCTGTACCACACCTTCCAGGGTGGCTGTACGGCGACGAACGACGAGGTCTGCCGACACCCCGGCGCAGAGCAGCTCGACCAACGGCTGCCCCGAAGGCCGCGATTCCTGTTCCCTGCCAGGGCTCGACCCGATCCACAACTACATGGACTACTCCTACGACACCTGCTACAACCAGTTCACGCCGGGGCAGAGCACCCGGATCAGCAACATGTGGACGGCGTACCGCGCCTGACTCCGCGTAACCTCCGCGCCGGCACCCTGGGGGTGCCGGCGCGGGTAGGGTTTCGTCATGTCTGCCTTCGTTTCCGGCCAGGAATTGAGTCGACGGTTCTATCTGGAAGCCGTCAAACCGATCCTGGACTCCGACTTTCCGGGGCTCGCACACAGCGCGGCGCTGCTCGGGCGCGGGTCCGAAGTACTGGGGTACGACGACGAGGTGTCGACGGACCACAACTGGGAGCCGCGCGTCCTGCTCTTCCTCCGGCCCGAAAACGACGCTGCCGGCTTGGAAGAAACCCTCCGGGCCAAGGTGCCTGTCGGAGTTCGAGGGCCGGAAGACCGAGTTCAGTGTGCAGACCCTGCGGAGCTTCATCCAGAAGCACCTGGTCTTCGACATCTCGGAGGACATCGCACCGCGCGACTGGCTGACCTTCCCGGAACAACGGCTCCGGATGATCACCGCCGGCGCGGTCTACCACGACGAGGTCGGGCTCGAGGAGCTCCGTTCCCGCTTCGCCTACTACCCGCAGGACGTCTGGTACTACCTGCTGATCGCCGCCTGGTGGCGCGTCCATCCCGAATTCAACCTGGTCGGCCGAGCCGGCTCCACCGGTGACGAACTCGGCTCCGCAGTCATCGGCGCCCAACTCGTCGACGACCTGATGCACCTGTGTTTCTTGATGGAACGCGAATACGCGCCTTACTCCAAGTGGTTCGGTACGGCGTTCTCCCGGCTCCCCTGCGGACCCTCATTGACCCCTTTGCTGCAACAGGTCCTCCATGCCCAAACCTGGCAGGATCGCGAATCGGCCTTGCAGACGGCGTACGAGGCCATCGCCACCAGGCACAACGCCCTGCAGATCACGCCACCCGTTCCGCTCACCGTGGAACAGATGTGGAACCGCCCCTTCAAGGTCACCTGGGGCGACTTCCCGAAGTCCCTCGCGGCTCAGATCCAGGACCCGCAGGTCAAGGAGATCGCCGACCGCTGGCCCGTTGGCTTCATCGACCAGCTCCGCGAGATCCTCTGGGTCCCCACCGAGCGCGAACGCCTACTCCGCCTTTTTGACTGACCACTCCCGCGCCAGCAGCCCGTAGAACGCAACATCCCGCCGCCCCGTGGGAAAGGCGGCCGCTTCACGACGGATCCCTTCCAGCGTGAACCCCAACCGCTCGGCCACGCTCCGACTCCGCACGTTGTCAGCAACAGCCGTCAGCCCGATCCGCTCCAACCCCAGCGTCCCAAAGGCGTGATCGAGAATCGCCGTCACCGCCCGGCTCACCAACCCCCGCCCCACAAACCCGGTATCGAGCCAGTACCCGACCTCGCCCGACCGCATCTGCTGATCGATCACCAACTGAGCCCACCCCACCAACCGCCACCCATCCCCCTCCTTCACGGCAATGGACAACGGCAACAAAGACCCATCCAGCCACCCCCGCCCAGCCTCTTCCAAGTTGGCCAGAGTCTCCTCGTAAACGGGCGCTTCCTGAAACGCATCCGGAAACCACTCGGCCAGCCGCTCATAGTTGGCCTCCACCAACGCAAAATGCGCGTCCGCAACCGCAGCTGTCCGGAGTACGAGGGCCGCATCGTCACCCAGCGGCCAGCTGAACAGAGCACCGGTAACAGTCGACATTCCCTTATTCTACGGGGTTTCCGCTTGCCAGCCCTAGATCGCCAATGCCCTTGCCACGATGTCGGCGGCGGCGTTGACGTCCGGGAGAGGGCCGTCGTAGCGGCGGGCGTTGGCCTCGTGCAAGAGGACCGCGACATAGGTGTCCGCGGCCTGGTGGCGCCGCTGGTGATCGAGGGCGAACGGGCTGGCGGCGTCGAGCACCCGCTCGGTCAGATCGATCAGCCCGGCGTGCAGCGCCTGCAGATGATCCCGTACTTCGAGGTACGTGTTCGCCTCGCGGAACAGGATCGTCCGGAGCACCTGCGACTCATGCCGGCCGAGGTCGAGCTCGCGGGCCAGCCGCACGAGCGACCCCGGCACGTCGCCGGCGACGGCCAGACCGCTGACGGCACACAGCGGATGCGCCGGCAGCCGTTCGGCGAACAACGCGCGCAGCAGATCCAGCTTCTGCGGGAAGTAGTAGAACAGCAGCCCTTTCGCGACGCCGGCCCGATCGGCGACCCGTTTGGTCGGTGTCGCGTCGTAGCCGTCCGCGGCGAACAGCTGCTCGGCCGCGTCGAGGATCCTGGTCCGGGCCGCATCGGTCCCACCGGGGTCGGCTTTCCGCACCCGGTGGGGCCGATGAGGGGTCCGCATCTGCCGTCAGGAGGTGGCGGCCGGCTTACCGTGCGACCTGGTGATCTGCAGGTCGGCCGCGCCGACCAGGAACGTGACGGCGCCGACGATCCAGGCCGTCCAGGCCATCGGGTGGGTACCGCTGAAGCCCATCACCCACGGCGAGATGAAGAACAGCACGCCGAGCAAGGCGGTAGCGCCTTCAGCAGGCAGCAGATCGGGGCGGGCGAGCTCGATGACGGCGATCGCCGCGGTCAGGATGCCGAGCACGACCATTGTCGTGGTGGCCTTGCCGGTCGTCGTCGTCCAGATCGGCGACAGGAAAGCGTAGATCCCGGCGAGCAATGCAATGAAGTCCTGCGGGTGGGTCCATCTCTTCATCTGGACCGACCACCTCTCCAGCTGTGGTCCGTCGCTCCCATAGGCGGGCCGAACACTTCCAGTGTCATCCTGACTGACCGCCCGGTCAAGACTCTCTTTCAAACACTTGAAGTCCCTCTCCCGGCCAACCACATCTCGCGGGTGATCTCGTACTCGACCTCGCCCTGGTCGGAGTCGGGCAGGGCGTCCTCGCCCCAGTCGGTGAAGAAGGTGCGGACGTAGCGGAGGCCAACCTTCTCCATCACGCCTCGGGAGCCGGCGTTCACCGTCATCGTCTGCGCGATCACCCGACTCTGCCCGACGGTCTCGAACGCGTGATGCAGCAGCACCCGCGAGGCCTCGCTGCCGAGCCCCTGACGCCAGTACTTCGTCCGCAGCCGATAGCCGAGATCGCAGACGGTCGGATCGTCCGGCTGGTCCGGCCCGTGAGCGGGCGGCAGCATCATCAGGCCGACGAACTCGCCATCCTGCTCGCTCTCCGGCCGCTTCGAGCCGCGCCGACCCCCTTCGGTCCCGAAGGCGATCCAGTACCCGAGCCCGTCCACCACCGTCCCGAGTCCCTTCCGCCGCGCGTGGGACTCGACCACCTCGTCCCTGGAGCGCGCCCGGCCGAACAGGTATCGCAGCACCTCCGGATCGGAGTCGAGCTCGACCTCCAACTCGAAGTGTTCATCGGCAAGCGGGACCAGGAGCAAACGCTCGGTCTGCAGAATCGGCTGCGGCATACCCCTACCGTCGCATGCGCACCACCACCGACGCGACGCCATTTCACCACACCCACTAGCGGAGAATGGGTGGATGGACAGCCTCTTCGTCAACGGTTCGGTCTTCGACGGGCAGCGGTACCGGCCGGGCTGGTCGGTGGCGGTATCGGCCGGCCGGATCGTTGCCGTCGGCCCTGATCTCGAAGCGGCCCAAGGTGCCGAGGTGGTGGATCTGGGCGGCGGGTTACTGCTGCCCGGCTTCGTCGACGCGCATATCCACCCGGTGCAGGGCGGTCTGGAGCGGGGCCGCTGCGACCTGTCACCGGTCTGGGGCCGAGAGGACACGCTGCGGACGATCTCGGCGTACGCCGCGGCGCACCCCGAAGCCGAATGGATTCTCGGCGGCGGCTGGCACCAACCCGACTACCCCGGCGGCGCACCCACGACGGCTGATCTGGATGCCGTCGTCAGCGACCGGCCGGCCTTCCTCGTCAACGCCGATCATCACGGCGCCTGGGTGAACTCGCGCGCACTCGCCCTCGCCGGCGTCGACGCCCGTACGCCGGACCCCGCCGACGGCCGGATCGAACGCGGACCCGACGGAACCCCGACCGGCACCCTCCACGAGGGAGCAATGGATCTCGTCGGCCGGCTGGTTCCACCGACGACCCACGAGGAGCAGGTTGCCGCGCTGCTGGATGCGCAGACTTACCTTCATTCGTTGGGCATCACCGGTTGGCAAGACGCGATCCTGGGCGACTACGCGAACCTCAGCGACTCGACCCCGGCGTACGAGGAACTGGCCCGCAACGGACTGCTCACCGCACGCGTCAACGGCGCCCTCTGGTGGCGACGCGACCTCGGCGCCGAGCAGATCCCTTCCCTGGTGGAACGACGAGACGCGCTCCGCTATCCACGACTGCGCGCCGGCAGCGTCAAGATCATGCAGGACGGCATCGCCGAGAACTTCACCGCCGGAATGCTCGACCCGTACTACGACGGCTGCGGTTGCCGTACTGCGAACGCGGGACTGTCTTTCGTCGACCCACTCGCCTTGCGCGAACACGTGACTGCGCTCGACGCCGCCGGTTTCCAGGTCCACGTGCACGCGATCGGCGACCGCGCAGTACGGGAGGCTTTGGATGCTTTCGAGGCGGCGCTTGTTGCCAACGGCCCTGGTGATCTGAGGCACCACATCGCGCATCTGCAGGTGATTCATCCCACGGATATCGCCCGGTTCGCCGCGCTCGGAGTCACCGCGAACATGCAGGCGTTGTGGGCGGTCAACGACTCGCAGATGCTCGAGTTGACGATCCCGTTCCTCGGGCCGGAGCGGACCGGGTGGCAGTACCCGTTCGGCGATCTGGAACGCTCCGGTGCCCGGCTTGCGGCAGGATCCGATTGGCCGGTGTCTAGCCCGGACCCGCTGGCCGCAGTACAGGTGGCTGTCAATCGGCATGCCGGCGACGGCGAGCCCTTCCTCCCCGAACAGGCGCTAGACCTCGCAACCGCCCTGGCCGCCTACACCTCAGGCAGCGCCTGGCTCAACCACGCCGACGAAACCGGCCGCATCGAACCAGGCCTGCTCGCCGACCTGGTGATCCTCGACCGCGACCCCTTCCGCAACCCACCCGAAGAGATCGACCAGGCCCGCGTCACAGCCACCTACATCGAAGGCGACCGCGTCTTCGGCTAGCGGGTAGTGACCGCGCTCCCCAGATCCCAGCTGATGGGGGTGGAGTAGAGCGCGAAGCGGTAGTCGCGCACCTTGCTGTAGCGGTAGGACATGGTCGCCACGCCACTGCTGTTGGTGGTGACGGACTTGAGGTTCTTCCACGTCGTCGTACCGCGCTCACGGAACTGGAAGACCCCGCCGGCCGACCGCTTGAAGTATTTGTCGGTCGTCACGGAGTACAGCAACGAGGTCCCGTTCAGCGTCACCACGTCCCCCACCCGCTTGGACGAGATCCACGCACCGGCCGCCAGCTTCGCGGTCGCGACGGGCGTGTTCTGGGTCAGCGGGTTCCCGGCAGGGTCCTCGGCGTTCTGCGGGCGCCAGACATACTGGCCGACCGGCATCCAGCGCCCAGCACGGACAGCACAATCCGACGAACCTACATGATCCCAACACCCAGCAGAGTGACCAGTAACGCCCTGACCTTAGTTGACTTTTGGTAGACACGCGGCTGAAGGGTCGCCGTTCACTTTCTCTGTCATCGTCGAAAGCGATGGATGCCGCCCCCGCATCCGGTGGTTCGCCCTGCCGGACGCGCCTCTCGAAAGAGTGATGAATGAGAGTTCTGTCGCCGATCGAGTCCACGCAAACCCCCAAGAAGAAGGCGAAGCGCCGTGTCCTCGGCGTCGCCCTCGGCACCGCCGCGCTGATGGTCACCAGCGCCGCGATGGCCTTCGCCGCACCGCCGCCGCATCTCCCGCAGAACGCGGGTGGCTGGGAGCAGTCCTTCTCCCCGGCGTACGACTACGACGGTGACGGGTGCTACGCCACCCCCGCCATCGGGCCGGACGGCACGCTCAATCCCGGGCTGAACCCGAGCGGTGCCGTGAACGGCAACTGCCGCGACCAGTCCGACCTCGACAACTCCCAGACGTACGCCCGGTCGAAGTGCAACAACGGCTGGTGCGCGGTCGTCTACGCGAGCTACTTCGAGAAGGACCAGGCCGTCGCCGGCAGCGGTCTCGGCGGCCACCGGCACGACTGGGAACACGTCATCTCGTGGATCAACCAGGCCGCCAACCAGGTCCAGTACGTGACCACGACCCAGCACAGCAGCCAGGTGACCTACACCCGGTCGCAGGTGCGTTTCGACGGCACGCACCCGAAGATCGTCTACCACAAAGACGGTTTGAGCACGCACTTCTTCCGGCTCGCCAACACCAACGACGAGCCGCCGGAGAACCACTACCACAACTGGCGCTACCCGCCGCTGGTCGACTGGAACGGCTACCCGAGCACGTCGCTGCGGGACATCCTGATGAACGCCGACTTCGGTTCGGCGACCATCAAGATCACCGACAAGGACGACCGCTTCCGGAACCTCCTGAACGCGTCGAAGCCGTCGGGGATCCCGTTCGATCCCTGGGCCTGAGCTTGTTGCTGAGGCGGGCGTTGGTTGCCCGCCTCAGCGCTTGCCGTGCAGGAACCTCAACGTGCCAAGGGTTTTGGCGATGTCCTTCGGCGTCCGGCTGAACGACAGCGTCGTCACCGGCGCCTTGAACCGCCGTCGCGCGATCGCCTTCGGCCGGGTGAACTCCTTCAGCCCGTCCGGCCCGTGGATCCGCCCGAAGCCCGAGTCCCCGGTGCCGCCGAACGGCAGCGACGGGATCACCGCGAACGACTGAACCGAGTTGATCGAGGTCATCCCGGATCGCAGCTTTCTTGCCACCTGGTACGCCGTACGCCGGCTCCTCGAGAACACCGCGGAGCCCAAGCCGTAGCGACTCCCGTTCGCCTTGGCGACCGCCTCGTCGAGATCGTCGACCTTCGTGATCGTCAACGTGGGACCGAACGTCTCCTCCTGAACCGCCTCGCTGTCCTCCGGTACGCCGACCAGGACGACCGGTTCGACGTACGGCGCTCGCACGGACCCGACGCCGCCGACGACCGCCCTTCCGCCTTTGGCCAGGGCATCCTCGATGTGGCGTTGAATGACCGGGACCTGACTCGGCATGGTGATCGGGCCGATCTCCACACCGGCCGTGATCCGGCTCGCGAGGGCGCTCACCTTGTCGACGAAGGCGTCGTACGCCGAAGCCTCGACGTACGCGCGTTCGATCCCCACGCAGGTCTGCCCCGCGTTGCCGAAGGCACCGAATGCGACCGCGTCGGCGGCTTGGTCGAGATCGGCGTCAGCGGCAACAATCGCGGCGTCCTTGCCGCCTGCCTCGATCAGGACCGGCGTCAGGGTTTCGGCGCAGGCCGCCATCACCTTCTTGGCGGTCGCGGTCGATCCGGTGAAGCTGACCTTGCCGACGCCCGCTTTGCAGAGCGCCGCTCCGGTCTCGCCGTATCCGGTGACTACTTGCAGAACCGGCTCTTCCGAGATCTCCGCAAAGGTGTCGACGAGCCAGACACCGACGCCGGTCGAGTACTCACTCGGCTTGAAGACAACGGCATTCCCGGCCGCGAGGGCGTAGGCGATCGAGCCCATCGGGGTGAGGACCGGGTAGTTCCACGGGCCGATCACGCCGACCACTCCGATCGGCTGATACTCGACCGCGGCCGCGAAGTCGATCCCGATCATCCCGGACGGGACTCGGCGCGGGCCGAGGACCTTCGCGGCATGCTGTGCTGCCCAGCCGAGGTGATCGATGGCGACGACGCACTCGAGCCGGGCATCGTCGAGAGGCTTCCCGGTCTCCTCTTGCATGAGCTTGGCGAGTTCGTCGATACGGCGTACGAGCAGGTGTTTCCAGGCTTTCAGGCGTTCTTTCCGGCCGTCGAATCCGAGGGTTGCCCAGTTGGGTGCGGCTTGGCGCGCTGCTTCGACGGCTGCCTGTACTGCGGCCTCGTCGAACACCGGGTACTTGCCGACGACCTCGCCCGTCGCGGGCTGGTAGGACTCCAACATCATCGGTGGTCTCCTCGCGGACCGAGCACGCGGTCCAGGTAGTCGTTGCCAAAAGCATCGGTCGGGTCGAGCTCGTCGCGCAGTTCGACGAACTCGTCGAAGAGTGGGTATCTCTTGCGAAGATCGTCTGCTTGGAGGCGATGCAGTTTTCCCCAGTGCGGGCGACCTTCAAACTCAGCGAAGATGTCTTCCAGGGCGTCGAAGTACCGCTGGTAGGGCATCCGATGGTACTGGTGGAAGGCGATGTAGGCCGAGTCCCGCTCGTACGTCGGCGCCAGCGGGATGTCGTCGCCTTGGACGAACCTGATCTCGAGCGGGAATGAGATCGGTTCGTCGTGGCTGTCGACCCAGCCTTTGATCTCCTTGAGGACCGGCACGACATCGGCCCGCGGTACGGCGTACTCGCTCTCGTTGAAGCGGACGTTGCGCCGCGATGCGAGTACGCGATGCGACTGGTCGGCGTACTCGCGAGCACTGATCGCTTTGGTGACGAGTCTGGTGATCGCTGGGACAGTCGCTGGTACTGCGCTGCCGATTCTGAGCAATGCCTCGAAGGCGGTATTGGTGACGAACTCGTCGTCGAACCAGCTGCGGAATTTGCCGACCGGTTGCAGTTCGCCGAGTGGTTCGCGTTTCTGCTGTTTGGTCAATGCGGTTGTGGTGTGCGGGAACCAGTAGAACTCGAAGTGGTCGTAGCCGTCGACGAAGTCATCCATGCCTTCGAGGATGTGGTCCAGCAGGAGTGGTTGCTCGACGCAACGAAGAGCGAAGGCCGGAACGCATTGCAGGGTGACGCTGGTGATGATGCCGAGCGCGCCGAGTCCAACCCGTTGCAGCACTGAAGAGAGCCGGCCTCTCGGTCGGCGAGCAGGTGACGATCGAGCCGTCGGCTGTGACTAGTTCCAGTGCGCGGACCTGGGTCGCGATGCTGCCGAACTTCGCCCCGGTGCCGTGCGTACCGGTCGAGATCGCGCCGGTGATCGTCTGCTGGTCGATGTCGCCCATGTTCTCCAGCGCCAGACCTCTGGCGGCCAGCTCGTCGTTGAGCTTCGCGATGGTGATGCCGCCCTGGACCGTGACGAGGTCTTTGTCGACCTTGATCACCTGGTTGAGGCGGCTCATCTCGAGCTGGATGCCGTCCGTGACCGCGATGGGCGTGAAGGAATGCCCGGAGCCTCTGGCCTTGACCTTCTCACCGTCCGCCGCCTTGACGATCGCGGCGACTTCCTCCGTGGTCGCCGGACTGATCGACTGCCGCGGGCGCCCTTCGACCCCGCCGCTCCAGTTGCGCCAATGGGTGCTCATCCGGGTGCCTCCAGTCTTTGGTTCAGGCTAGGAAGCGCCGCGGCGCGGAGTGAAACAGCGAGTTCTCCGGGGATCTACACTCTTTTGTTGTGGACGCCTCCACCCGCAAGCTCCGGTATTTCGTCGCGGTCGCCGAGGAACTGCACTTCAGCCGGGCGGCAGCGCGGCTCTACGTGGCCCAGCAGGCGATGAGCAAGCAGATCCGCGAGCTCGAGGAGTCAGTCGGTACGTCGTTGCTTCGACGGACGACCCGGAGCGTGGAGCTGACCCCCGCTGGCGAGGTGTTCCTGACCGCCGCCCGCGAGGCGCTCGCGGTGCTGGACGCCGGCGTACTGGCTTCGCAGCAGGAAGGGCGGCGCCTCGGCGGAACGCTGCGGCTCGGATTCATGATCGGGGCGGCGCTGGAGCTCACGACGCCGATCACCTCGGCGTTCGCGGACCGCTACCCCGGCGTACAGGTGGAACTGCGTGAGTATGGCTTCAGTGACCCAACTGCAGGCCTGGCCGACGGCTCCGCCGATCTCGCCTTGCTGCGACTCCCGGTCCAGCTCAAGGACCTCCACTTCGAGAAGCTCTTCGAAGAACCCCTGATGCTGATGCTCCCGGCCGGTCATCCTTTGGCATCTCGTCCGTCTGTCTCCGTGCACGAGGTCCTCGACGAGCCGCTGGCAATCGGCCGTTCCACCGACGCAACTTGGCGAGCCTTCTGGACCCTGGCCGCCCACCGCTCCGGCGCAGCAACCGTCGTCCGCGAAACGTCCTCCCAAACCGAAGAACTAGAGGTCGTCGCCTCCGGCGTAGCCTGCGCAATCACCGTCGCCGGAGCCGCCCGCTACACAGCCCACCCCCGAGTCCGCTACGTCCCGATCTCCGACGCCGGCGGAGTCCCCCTGGGAGTCGGCTGGCGAGAACCCAACGACCTCGTCGACCGCTTCGTCGAAGTAGCCCGAGACGTCCGCGACTCTTCCCCCGAGTTGTTGGCCCTCATCGAGTGCCGCTGACAACCAATCGTTGTGAATCCGCTGCGGTTCTGCTGTTTCACGAGCCCACAATCTCCCTCTAAGGTCCTCGCTTAAAGGGGAGGGCCATGACTCAGATCGTCGCGGTACGCAGCAAGTGGTCAGCGATCGTGGCCTATGCCCTGGTCGGCGCCGCCACCCAACTCGTCTGGCTCAACTTCGCCGGCGTCACCACCGTCGCCTCCCAGCGCTACGGCGTCTCCGAGAGCGCCATCGGCTGGCTGGCCCAGGTCTTCCCTCTCCTGTACGTCGTACTCTCCATCCCCGCCGGACTGGTCCTAGACCGCTGGTTCCGCACCGGCCTGCTGGTCGGCGCTGTGTTGACTGCCATCGGCGCCGCAGCACGCCTCATCGGCGACGACTACAGCTGGCTCCTCGTCGGCCAAATCCTCGCCTCGATCGCGCAGCCCTTGGTCCTGAACGCCGTCACCGGAATCACCGGCCGCTACCTAGCCGAGAAGGACCGCCCCACCGGCATCGCCGTAGGCACCGCCAGCATCTTCGCCGGCATGGTCCTGGCCTTCATCATGGCCGCCATCCTGTCCGACGCCGACCAACTCCCCACCATGCTCTGGCTCTCAGCCGCCTTCAGCGTCGCTGCAGCCATCTTCATGCTCGTTGCCTTACGCAAGCCCGGCCAACACAAGGTAGAGCGCCGCGCCCCAGTCCGAGGCGCCTTGAAGATCGCCTGGGGCGACCCCCTGATCCGCCGAGTAGCTCTGTTGGCGATCTTCCCCTTCGGCGTCTTCGTAGCCATGACCACCTTCGCCCAGGCCCTGCTGGAACCCGCCGGCGTCAGCGCAGAAACAGCCAGCACCATCCTGCTGATCAACGTAGTAGCCGGCGTCATCGGAAGCGCCGTAGTACCGGTCCTAGTAGTCCGCCACCGAGCCGAATCTTCCCTACTGGTCCTAAGCCTTTCCGTAACAGCCCTAGCCTGCTGCGCCCTAGCCGTCTTCCCCTCCGCAGCCATGGGCTTCATAGCCATCACCGTCATCGGCTTCCTCCTCCTACCAGCCCTCCCCATCGTCCTAGAACTGGTAGAACGCCGCACCGGCGAAGCCGAAGGCACCGGCGCCGGCCTCATCTGGATGGCCGGCAACCTAGGCGGCCTCGTAGTAGCCGTCGTAGTCGGCCTACTGGTAGACCACCCGCTAGCCGCCTTCCTGGTGATGGCAGCCGTAGCGCTAATCGCAGTACCGGGCGCTCGTGCCCTCCGCAAAGCCTATTGCCGAGCTAGAGCCACTGCCGTAGCGCCCGCTGCGAGTAGCCCTCCCGCGCCCGCCACGACAAAGGTGACCCGCGCATCAGTGTGCTGCAGCAACAACCCACCAAACACATAAGAAATCCCCGCAGCCAACCCGATAGCGCCGTACAGATTCCCGAACACCCGCCCCAACATGTTCGCCGGCACCACCCGCTGCAAATGCGTATTGATCGCCACATCCAGCGCCGCGATCCCCAGCCCGCGAATCGTCTGCAACGCCAACGCAGCCCACACCGCCCACGCCAACCCGGTGAACAGGTTGCCCGCACTCGTCACCGCAAACCCAACCACCAACAACGGCAGCATCTTCGCCATGCTCGCAAACCTGGTCAGCAGCGCATACCCAACCACCAACCCGATCCCCACCCCCGCATACAACACAGCCGCACCCGAATCCCCCGCATGCAACTCATCCTTGGCCAGAAACACCATCGCCACATCATCAACCCCGCTGAACGCCACCACCCCAAAGAACCCAAGCCCAATCACCCGAACAACCTTCGTCCTCCAGATGTACCCCAACCCAGCCCGCGCGTCCTTGAAGAAACTAGCGCCCTCGCTTTCATTGCTCGGCGGCATAGACGGCAACCGACTCAACAACAACGCAGACGCCAGGAAACTCACCGCGTCGATGAAGAGAATCCCCCGCACATCAAGCACAAGGAACAACCCAGCCGCGATCAGCGGCCCCGCCGCCTCCAACCCATGCGTCCCCGCCCCCAGCGCCGAGTTCGCCGTCTCAAGATCCTTATCAGCCACCAACGCCGGCACTGCACTCCGCGAACTCGCCTGAAACACCTGCGCCACCAGACTCCTGACGGCCACCAAGACGAGCAGAACCGGCAACGGCGGCAACGCCACAGCCATCCCCACCACAAGCCCCGCCTGCAGCAGATCGCACCCCACCATCACCTTCCGCAGATCAACCCGATCCCCCACCACCCCCGCAAACGCCCCAAACAACCCCGGCGTAAAGTCCCCCGCCAACAACAACAGCGCCACCGCCAACGCCGCCCCAGTCTCAGCCTCGACGTACAGCAACAACGCCACCAAACTCAGCGAGTCCCCCAAAAACGACACACCCCGAGCCACCCACAACCGCCGAAACCCAACATTGGCGCGCAACACCCCCACCGCCCCAACCCGCCGCTCCCCGTCTCCCATCCCCACTCCCTCCCCACCCGACAACCAGCAACCACCCGCCACCTGCACCCGCACCGGCACCGGCACTGGCCGGCCCAGCCAGCCAGCGACCTTGGGCCCACTCAACACCACCCCAGCCGCTCACCTCCCACCCATTTCCGCCCCCACCCACCCCCATCCACTACCATGGACCGGCACACCCGCCGGTGTGGCGCAACTGGCAGCGCACCGCTCTTGTAAAGCGGGGGTTAGGGGTTCGAGTCCCCTCACCGGCTCAAATTCTCCGCCCCAGCCGCCTCTCGTGCGTCCCCACGCGTGCTCCGCAGCCGCTCCTTCGTCGCGCTAGCTCCGCATGCTCCCACCCACCCGGCCTTCTCCTGCGGGCTACCGCCCGCCTACATGCGCTCCTGCGTCGCGCACCCAGCTACCCGCGTCTCGTAGCGGCTCCTGCACTGCCTTCATCCCGCCGATCAGGTTGCCCGACCCCAGCACGACGCCGGGGCTACCCGGCAAATCTTGACCGCCGCCAAACCCGGAGCCGCCAAAGGCCCGCTGCCCCCCCCCCACACCGCTGCCGAGTTCAAGCCACTCGCTGAACTCAAGCGCGCCCTAAACTCCAGCCCATGACCCGCGCCCTGACTATTCGCCCCCGGGCCGCGGCATCGAACCGGATCTCCCCGATCGCATGACGGTCGCGACATCCTGGTCCCAGATCACCGGCTGGCTCGCCATGCACCACCCGACCGCCGCCGCTCTGATCAACCCACCGGCGACACCCGTCGAGCTCCGCTACCTCGAGGCCGCAATGAATCGCCCGCTCCCAGCCGACTTGGTCGCACTGCTTGAACTCGCCAACGGTACGGAGCACCGCGCGATCCGAGGCTCGCTCATCCGACCCTCTACAACCTCATGCCCGTGATGGACATGCTCTCGTCGCGCAAGATGCAGCAAGAGATCCAGCCTCGGATCTATGGTTCCGGACCTTGGCCAGGCGAGAGCCAACCTGCCGGGCATCGAACGACAGACTGGCTCGACAGCTTCCTACCAATCGCCGACGCGGCCGACGCCGGCCTCGTGTACGTCGACCTGCGTGACGGAGACCAGTTCGGATGTGTCGTCGAGTGGTACGCCGAGGGAGGCGAGGCCTCGGCGCCTTGGTGGGGCAGCGTCGGCGAGATGCTCGACGATGTCGCACAAGCACTCAATGACGGACGCCCAGCCCTCCAGACCTACTCAACCGGAGCCGCCTGGCCCGAGAAGCGACTCCCTCCACACCTGCCAGAAATGGACAACGGCTACCTACGATGGTCCACGGTGTACGAGTGACTAGTCGGCCATAGACCGAATCGCGCTGAGTACTGTCACAACGTGACGACCGACGACGGCACAGAATCAACCCTCTGGAAGATCCACGGCGAACGCCTGATCGACGACACCCGCCACCTCCAACTGAGCATCGCCTCAGTCGAACTACCAGACGGCGTCCAGTTCGAGCAGTACGTACTCCGGATGCCCAAAGCCGCCATGATGGTCGTCCTCAACGACGCCCGCGACCACGTCCTGATGATGTGGCGCCATCGCTTCATCATCGACCGATGGGTCTGGGAGCTTCCCGGGCGGCTACGTCGACCCCAACGAAGACCCAGCCGTCACCGCAGCCCGCGAGGTCGAAGAAGAAACCGGCTGGCGCCCAAGAAGCGTGCTACCTCTGGTCACTCTCCAACCATCGGTGGGCACGACGGACGCCGAGAATCTGTTGTTCGTCTCGCACGGCGCCGACCACATCGGCGACCCAGAAGACATCAACGAAGCCCAGCGCATCGAATGGATCCCACTGAACTCCATCCGCGGCCGCATCAACGCCGGCGAAATCGTCGGCGCAGCATCCCTTGTCGGACTCCTCCACGTTCTCGCGTTCCCGCCGTCCTCGTGACCGATGGGTGCGGTCGGCGGTACTTCTCGGCTCAAGAGTCGATGCAGGGTTCGGCGGAGTAGGCGGGAACCTCGGAGTACGGATGCAGGTGGCTGGCGGGGCGTGGTGGGCGGAGGTGTTCCAGCGGTCCTTGGTCCAGCTGCAGGACCAGCTGGGGTCTGTGCAGTTGTGAGGCAGACTGGGTAGGTGGACGATCCGCGGAGTTGGCTCGAGGATGAGCGGCGGGTGACGGTGGCGCGGCTGGCCGGGCTCACTGCGGATTTCGGTGAGGTGGTGGCTGCGTCGCGGGACAGCAACGCCGATGACGAGCACGATCCTGAGGGGACGACGATCGCGTTCGAGCGTTCTCAGCTCGGGGCGCTGGTCGAGCAAGCTCGTAGGCATTTGGGCGAGATCGATGCAGCGGTGGCGCGGGTTGCGGACGGTACGTACGGGACGTGTGAGCACTGCCTGAGGCCGATCTCCGAGGAGCGGCTGCGGGCGCGGCCGGTCGCGCGCACCTGCAGGAGCTGTGCGTAGGAAGCGCTGCCACGCTGTAGACCTTGTCGAACCTGTCAGCGAAGGCTGTTGTGGGTGCAGGGTTTGTTGCCTTGAGCATCGGGAGTCACCCGTCGTCGGAGGCTCGGGGCAGCTGGTCGAACCCTGGCACTGAGGGTGGTCAGGCCTAGGCCGTGTGGTCGGTGAGGGCGGTGAGGGTGAGGTCCCAGAGCTCTGGTGGGGGCTGTTGGTGGCCTACGCCTGGGAGGGGGATGAGGTGGGCGTTGGGGATTTCGGCGGCCAAGGCTTCGCCGTGTTCCAGCGGGAACATCGGGTCGGCGGTGCCGTGGAGGATCAGGGTCGGGGCGGTGATCTGGGTGAGGCGGGCTTCGGGCGGGGTGTCGTCGGGGAGGAGGAAGTGGTTGGTGATTGAGGAGGCCATGTTGGTGGTTCGGGCTAGCTCTTGGGTGGAGAGGTGGCGGAAGCGGGGTTCGTCGAAGCCGTTGGTGCCGGCGTAGGGGCGGTCGGCTTCTACTCGGTAGGTGAGGACTGCTTCGGGGTCGGTCCAGTCGGGTTCTGGGTCGGGGGTGGTGAAGGTGGCCATGACCTGCGGGGTTGGGGGTGGGAGGTGGCGGTCCTGGTCGGCGGGGACTGCGGGGGTTGATGAGGCCAGGGTGAGGGTGCGCACTCGCTGCGGGTGTTCGAGGGCGATGAGTTGGGCGATGCCGGCGCCTAGAGAAAGGCCTACCAGGTGGGCGCTTTCCACTCCGAGCGCATCCAGGATTCGTAGGGGGTCGGTGCGGAGGTCGCGGGCGGTGTAGGACGGGTGGCCGGGCTCCGAGCTGGTTGAGCGGCCGGTGTCTCGGTGGTCGTAGCGGATTACGTGGCGGCCGGACTTGGCTAGGCGGGTACAGAACTCGGTTTCCCACCAGACCATGGATTGGGCTCCGCCGGCGATCAGGAGGATGGTCGGGTCGGTGGGGGTGCCGAAGGTTTCGAAGCACAGGGTTACGCCGTCGGTGGTGAGGGTCTGCTCGGTCATGGTGTGTTCCTCTCGGTCAGTTGCTTGATGACGACGCTAGGAGAGTGAGAACACAAAGAAAAGCGATGCTTTCTGATGGTGGTGATCGCCAAGGCTTATCATTAGGCATGGAGCTGCGGTATCTCAGGACGTTGGTGGCTATTGCTGAAGAGGGGACGTTTGCGCGGGCGGCTGGACGGCTCGGGTATACGCAATCGAGTGTTAGTCAGCACATCGCGGCGCTTGAGAAAGCCGTTGGGGGGCAGGTGTTTGATCGGCCTGGTGGGCCGAAGGCGGTGCGGATCACGCCGCTGGGGGCCGTTGTCCTTGAGCACGGCAGGGAGGTGCTGGCGAACGCTGACGCGTTGGACGATGCGGTTGACCGGTTCAAGGCGGGGAACGGGCGGATCGACATCGGCACGTTGCAGAGCATCTCGAATGTCATCTTGCCTACGGTCGTACGCCGGCTGCAGGACGAACATCCTGGCTGTGAGGTCCGCCTGTCGGAGCTAGACCCCGATCAGACGGAGCTCGGCGAGCTGGATCTGTTGTTTCATGATCGGCCGATCGGAGGCGACGCGGAACACGCGTTGCTGATGGACGATCCGTATTTGGTGGTGGCTCGTCCGGACGACCTTCCCGACGGGAAGCTGCCCTTGGAAGCGTTGGACGGGAAGGGCATCGTGGCCTGGTCGGCGACGCAGCCCAGACTCGAGGAAGCACTCAATGAAGCCGGCGCCCGGCCGCGGATCGTGTTTCGGACGCCAGGTAACGACACGATCTTGTCGATGGTGCGCGCTGGGCTGGGGTCGGCAATCCTGCCCTGGTTGGCGGTTCGGCATCTGGTGTGTCCGACTTGCGGTGACATCCATGGTTCGGACGGAGGGGTGGACCAGCCGCTCAAGGTGCACGATCTCGCTCCCGCCCCTACGCGGGAGATCTACCTGCACTGGCCCACAGGTCACGTCACGAGGTCGCCGCTCGCCGCCCATGCCATCGAGATCGCGGTCGAGGTGTCGCGCACACTTGCCGAGCAGGCAGCACAGCGGCGTACAGGACAATCGCCAGAGGCGATCACTCCGATCGGAGATCATCGCTATACCTGACGAAAATCACTGCCTAGCGTCGTAGCCATGAGTACTTTCGCGTTGATTCATGGAGCCGGCGTCGGCGGTGGGTGGTTCTGGCACCTAGTGGAAGCTGAGCTTCGATCGCTCGGACACACCACCGTCGCCCCTACGCTCTGGAACGGCGACGAGACGGAGACTTTGGACGGGTACGCGGACAAGGTCATCGACCTGATCGATAAGCAGGACGAGCTCTTCGTCGTCGCGCATTCCTTCGGCGGGTTCACCGCGCCGCTGATTGCCTCACGTGTTCCCACGGCTGGGCTGATCTATGTCACCGCCATGGTCCCCTAGCCTGGCGAATCGCCGGACGAGTGGTGGACGAATACCGGCTTCCACGAGGCCGTTCGCGTCCAAGCGGCCAAAGACGGCGGACTAACCGGTCGCAAGATCCATCCGTTGGCTACTACCACGACGTACCCAAGGAACTGGCCGACCAGATTCCGGCCAGAGAACCCAGCCCGCCGTCGGAACTCGCGTACTACGAGCCTTGGCCGCTCGACGCGCATCCGGCCGTGCCCACTCGATACATCGTCTGCACGGAAGACCGCTTGTTCCCCGCGGCATTCCAGCGTCAACTGGCCCACGACCGCCTCGGCATCACCGCCGACGAACTCAGGAGCAGTCACTCCCCAGCCCTAAGCCGCCCCAAAGAACTGGCCGCGATGCTCAACTCATTCACCTCGTGATCAGCAAGGCGAACCGAGGTGGGGTTGGCTTCGTAGTGGGTTGCATGGATAGCGAGGGGCGGGCGTCGGGCGGCGATGGGGAACAGCATCGGCATCAGTGGGTGGTGGCTTCTTGGCATCGGGTGAGCAGTGGGCTTGTTGCTTATGAGCGATGCGGCTGTGGCGAGCTGCGGATTGTTGAATCTCAGCTGGTCAGTGGGTGAGGGGTTCGAGGAGGGGGCGGGGTTCGGCCAGGGCTGCGGTGACGGGGTTGGTGTCGGGGGTGACAGGAGGCAGACCGGGGCCGGGTTGCATCAGCATGTCTGCGACCTGGATTGTCTTGCTGCAGCGGGAGCAGCGGCGGGTGGAGTCGGGGGTGCCGCCGCAGTCGCGGTGGGTGAAGACGCGGCGGGGGCCGTTGGGGGCGTAGTGGGCGTCGCCCCATTCGGTGAGGGTTCGGACGACGGGCCAGAGTTCGAGGCCCTTCGGGGTCAGCTCGTATTCGAAGCGGCGGCCGGCGCCCGGCGTACGAGCTAGAACGCCTTCCCCCACAAGGAATTCCAGGCGTTCGGTCAGTACTGCGCGTGGGATCCCGAGGTGGGTCGAGAAGTCGCTGAAGCGGCGTACGCCGAAGAAGGCGTCGCGGATGATCAGCAGGGACCAGCGTTCGCCGATGACTTCGAGGGAACGGACCATCGAGCACTGCTGATCTTGGTATTCGCGAGGGAGAGCCATGCCCACAGTCTGACACATCAGTTCGGTGAGCGAACCAATCCATGCTCTAATAGGTTCATTCACCGAACTATTTGGAGTGATCGATGAAGTCGCAACTTGGTGTCACGGCCGGTGGCACGTTGCTCGGACTGGCCGTGTTCACGGCACCGTTGTCGATCGTGCCGTCGGTCGCGGCCGGGGTGCATGCGGGGCCGATCGCGACCTCTTGGATTCTGAGTTCGATGAGCTTGGGGCTGGCCGTCGCGCTGTTGACGACCGGTGCGATCGGTGACGACTTCGGGCGGCGGAGGGTGTTCACGGCGGGCGCTGTGGTGCTGGCGATCGGGTCGGCAATCTCCGGCCTCGCACCAACCGCGCTGATCTTCGTTCTCGGGCGAGTGGCGCAGGGGATCGGCGCCGCGGCGGTGATCGCGTGTGGGCTGGCGATCATTAGTCACTCGGTGCCGCAGGGGCCGGGGCGGGCGCGGGCGACTGGGATCTGGGGAGCTTCGCTTGGGGCGGGGATCGCGTTCGGGCCGACTGCAAGTGCGTTGATCGATACGGCGGTTGGCTGGCGGTACTGCTACCTCTTGTTCACCGTGCTCGCCATCGGCCTTGCCGTGGTGGGCCGGCTAAGGCTTGAGGAGTCTCGCTCTGGTCGCGCAAGGTCAATCGATGTCGTTGGCGCAGGTCTGCTCGGCATCGGGCTGGCCTGTCTGTTGGCCGCGTTGACTGAAGGTCGGCAGGATTGGACCAGCCCGCTGGAGTTCGCCTTGATTGCCGGCGCTGCAGGGTTTCTCACTGGGTTCGTCACGCACCAGCGGCGAGCAACGAAGGCGATGCTTGATGTGACGCTTTTCCGCAGGCCGGCGTTGAATGCCGCGACGACCGCAGCGTTTGTTGCGGGTGCGGGGATCACGGCGCTGATGTCCTTCTTCTGCACGATGGCCGAGCGCGGCATGGCCCGTACGCCGATCGCCGCGTCCCTGCTGGTGTTGGGTTGGTCCGCGACCAGTGTTGTCGCCGCCCTGCTGACCCGCTACATCCCGGCGAGCGTGTCCGGCGGCGCGAGGATGGCGGTCGGCCTGGTCGTGATCGCAGTCGGTCTCATTCCATTGACCCTGCTCACCACAACGTCCCAAGCCTGGCAGTTCGTCGGCGGATTCATCGTGGCCGGGCTCGGCACCGGAGTGGTCAATGCGAGCCTCGGACGCGAAGCGGTCGCCAGCGTTCCCGCAGTACGGGCTGGGACTGGTAGTGGCATCAACAACACGAGCCGGTACGTCGGGGCAGCGATCGGCGTCACCGTCGTCACGATCATCGCCGTTCACCCATCCGGCAACGCGACGAGGTTGGTCGCAGGCTGGAACACCGCAACGATCGTATGCATCGCCTTCTCACTGATCGGCGCCGCCGCGGTCTTCCTCCTCCACCGAGCCGACGCCAACTGGACCGCGAAACAAGAGGCAACTGTCCCTGTCTAGGAATGAGCTGGCCGTTCGGGTGATCTCGCCGACGGCTAGCTCGTACTGCGTTGCGCTCGGCGGACCTGGTGGTCGGTGACTCGGCGGACCAGCGGCGCGAACAGTGGCGCCAAGCCGGACAGGACTGCCATGCCGGGGTCGGAGTAGACGGCGTAGCGTTCGCGTTCGATGGCGCGGAGGATGCCTCGGGCAACTTTCTCGGCGGTGATCGGTTTGAGGGAGCCGCTGATCGCGGCGGTCTCGGCCGGCTTGTAGAGGTTCTCCTCGGCCAGCTGCGGAGTGTCCACATCCGGCGGGAAGACACACCCGACATGCACTCCGGCCGGCGCCAACTCGCTCCGCAACGCCTCCATCAGACCCCGTACTGCGAACTTCGCCGGGGCGTACGCCGTATAGCCGAAGAAGCCGAGCAGCGCGGTCCCCGATGACACCGCGACGATCGATCCACGACCTCGCGCGACCATGCCCGGGGCAACCAGCCGGATCGCCTGCAGGGTGCCGAAGTAGTCCACCTCGATCATCCGCCGGAAGACCTCGTCCTCCAGCTCCAGGAAGTGTCCCGGCCTGGCCAGACCGGCAGCGCTGACGAGGATGTCGCACGGCCCGCCTTCCGCGACGAAGCCTTCGAAGGCGCTCCTCAACGCCACGGGATCCGCCACGTCGACCGCCGCCGTACGGACAGTCCCCCCGAGGCCGAGGGCGAGGGCGGCCTGGTCGAGGCGATCGGCGCCGCGGGCCACGAGGGACACCGAAGCGCCGCCGGCAACCAGCAGCCTTGCCGTGGCCAGGCCGATGCCGCTGGAACCGCCGGTCACGATCGCATGGGCACCGCGCACCTTCGTCATGACTGGAGCCTGCCACGAACAGGGTGCTTGAAACAATCGCTCGAATCGGGCTCGATTGAATGTGTACTGCTTCACTATATAAAGTCGATCAGAACACTCCGAGCGCCTTTCTCAGGATCAGAATATGGGTAGTGATTACCCATAAAGGCTCGCCGATCCGGCTTACAGGGCAGGGATCTGAGCGGCAGATCGGTGCCGATGGCACCGGAGTGCGCACTTAATCATTTGTTTAAGAAAATGCCCCGGATAAACAATTTTATTATGTCTTGGAATTCCGTTGGCCCGGTGCTCTAATGACTGGGCGCGACGGGCCCGCCGCGCTGAGTTCCCATCGATTCGACGGAGGAAGTCATGGAGAAGAAGGACGTCAAGGAACCCCGCAAGGTCCTCGTGCGCAAGCTCGAGAAGCTGGAGACCACCGTTCTCATCATCACGGACCCTGGCTGCCGCGACGCGACCTGCGGCTGATCGATGCGATCGGGACGCGGCGAGCACCCGCGTCCCGATCGTCCGTGACAGATCGACGAGCGGGAGGGGTTGGGGATGAGGCGGCCGCGGATCAAGGGCATTCACAAACCAGTACGCCTGACACCGACGCTGATCAGGATCGGCGGCGCGCAGGTCGGCATCGGGGCGGAGATCGACGACGAGGACGGCCTGATCTGGCGGCTGCTCGCGTTGATGGACGGCACCCGCGAACGCCCCGAGATCACCGCGGCACTCATCAAGGACTTCCCCGACCTCACCGATGAGGAAGCTGCCGACGCCCTGCAGACGATCATCGATGCCGGGTACGTCGAGGACGCCGCCGCCGAACCACCACCGAACCTCAGCCCCGCCGAGATCGAGCGCTACGACAGAGCCATCCGGTACTACGCGTGGGTCGACCTGACCCCGCGCGACTCCCCTTATGCGGTGCAGTCCCGGCTCAAGGCTTCGCGGGTCGTAGTACTCGGTCTTGGCGGCACCGGATCGGCCGTCGCCTCCTCGCTGGTCGCGGCAGGAGTCGGCCGCGTGCACTGCGTCGACTTCGACACCGTGGAGGCCGGCAACCTGACCCGCCAACTCCTCTATACCGAAGACGACATCGGCAAGCCGAAGGTCCCGGTCGCCGTCGAGCGACTGAGCCGGATGAACCCCTATACCGAGGTCACCGGCGAGCCGAGCTCCGGGTCGACTCCACCGACTCGGTCGCCGCGCTGATGCAGGACGCAGACCTGTTGATGCTGTGCGCCGACCAGCCGATGTTCGTCATCCGCAAGTGGACCAACGAGGCCGCTCTGCGCACCGGCACGCCCTGGATGCTCGCCCAGTACGCCGGTCCGATGGCGGTCGTCGGCCTGTACGTTCCGGGCGAGACCTGCTGCCCCGCTTGCCTTCCGCGCGTGGAAGACCGCCTGAAGGACAAGCACGGCACCGACCCGGAGGACCTGTTCCCCTTCGAGGGGCACGCCGTGATCGCGCCGAGCGCCAACCTCACCGGCCATCTCGCCGCGCTGGACGCGATCTACCACCTCGGCGGGATCCCGACCAGCACGCGCGGCGGGATGTTCCACCTCAGCCTCACCGATCTGACCTACCACTACGTCGTGCGGCCGACCGCCGGGAAGAAGTGCGACACCTGCGGCTGGGTCGGATGATCGCACTCGACGCCGACAGCCGGATCGCGGCCGGGCATCTGATCGTCCGGCAGGAGAACGAGGACGAGTACGTCGTGGGCGATCCCGCCACCGGCACCTTCGTCGTCGTTCCCGAGCTCGGTGCCCGGCTGGTGGAGCTGTTCGCCGCCGGCCGGACCGTCGCCGAAGCCGCAGCGGAGCTGGAGCAGGAGCTGGGTGAGCCGATCGACGCGCTCGACTTCGCCGAGGTCCTGGTCGAAGCCGGCATCATCACCGACCAGGAAGCAAACAGACCACACGGGAAGGTCTGGTCGGTGTCGAAGATCCCGGCCTGGGTGGTCAGACCGCTGTTCGGCAAGGTGGCCTGGACGTTCTACGTCGGCTGCCTGCTCACCACGCTTGTGGATGTTCCTCGCCGAGCCGTCCCTGCGCCCGACGTACGAGGACACGTTCGTCTTCCCCGACATCGCGGCCAGCCTGCTTGCTGACCAACATCGTGGTCGTGTTGCTGACGATCCTGCACGAGATCTGGCATGCCTTCGCCGGTGCGGCGGTCGGCGTACCGTCGCAGCTTCGGCTCGAGCGACGCGGTGTCTTCCCGGTCCTGGAGACCGACCTGTCCGGGCTGTGGGCGCTGCCGCCGTCCAAGCGGTACGGGCCTTTCCTTGCCGGGATGGGGATCGACAGCGTGATCCTGTTCGCCGCGGTCGCGCCGAGGTACGCCTGGTCGCACGGCTGGATCGACCTTCCGCCGGGCCTGATCAGGATCCTGGCGATGGTGGTCCTCAGCCAGGTCGCGAAGCTGGCGTTCCAGACGCTGGCCTACCTGCGCACCGACATGTACCTCGTGATGGCCACGGCGACCGGCTGCAACAACCTGCACCAGGTCACCCGGCTCTCGCTCAAGAAGCTGATCCGCAAGCTGAAGCCCGAAGAGGCGACGATCCTGCGTGACGCGAATCCCCGCGATCTGCGCGTGGCCCGCTGGTACCGCGTGCTCTACCTGGCCGGTCTGACCTGGATGGTGTTCTTCGCGCTGGAGTTCGTGCTCCCCGGCGCGAAGGTCACCCTCGGGTGGTCGCTCGGCATCCTGTTCGGCGCTCCGGTCGCCAGCTTCTACTGGTGGGAAGGCATGCTGCTGATCAGCTTCACCCTGCTGGACGTCTCGCTGCCGCTGATCGTGCTGGTTCGCAACCGGATCCGGGCCCGGAGGGCAGTTGCATGAGTCAACCACCGGCGAGCAAGTTCGGCCGCGCCGACTGGGCCTGGCGATCGGCATTCTCGTCACGACGCTGAGTGTGCTGACGATGTCGAGCCTGGCGTTCGGCGTACTGCTGAACCAGTTCGACGACAAGACAGCGCTTCCCTGTGACCAGGTTCCTGGTACGCCACAGGCCTTCGAGGGCAAGGAACACATCGCCTACCAGGGTGCGTCGCACGCGCCGTACAAGACGATGCCACCCACCTCGGGACCTCACTCGCCGCGCGTCGTCACCCCCGGGATCTACCGCGACCCGATCCCCGAAGAGCTGCAGGTGCACATCCTCGAACACGGCCACGTGCTGATCCAGTACGCGCCGGACGTCTCGCAGGCCGACATCGAGAAGATCGAGCGGATCGGCCGTCAGCATCCCCGCGACGCCGTCGTCGCGCCGTACCCCAAGCTCGGCCACGGCATCGCCGTCACCGGCTGGCAACGGCTGCAACGCTTCGACTCGTACGACGAACCCGCGATCCTGAACTTCGTCACGAAGGTCGCCAACCGCTACAACCACCTCTGGCGCGACGGCGCGACCGACTGCCTCAGCCCGTGAAAGGCCCCACCTATTCCTCGACGAGTCGCACCGATTCCGCGTGCCGGCGGGCGAGGGCGTGGTAGACGGTCGCGTTGTAGTCGACGAAGAGCTTGGCGTTGCCGTCGAGCGGGATGATCTTCTTGGCCGGGCTGCCGAGTGCGACCGACTCCGGCGGGATCACCGCGCCGGGCGTGACGGTGGCGCCGGCCGCGATCAGGGTCCGCTCGCCGATCACCGCGCCGTCGAGGACGAGTGCGCCGTTGCCGATCAGCGCCTGTTCGCCGATCGTGCAGTCGTGCACCAGGCACTGGTGACCGACGGTCGCGTTCTTGCCGACCTCGCAGACGCCGTCGCCGACGTGGATCACCGAGTTGTCCTGGATGTTCGCCCCTTCCCGGATGATGATCCGGCCGAGGTCGGCGCGGATCACCACGCCGTACCAGATCGAGGCGCCCTTCTCGACGATCACATCACCCACCAGGGTGGCGGTCGGCGCGATCCAGGCTTCCGGGTGCACGGTGGGGCTGACGCCCTCGAAGGAATACAGCGGCATGCCCTGCAGACTAAGCGACTGCCTTGACCCGCTTCACCAGTACTGCGCCCAGAAGGGTGACCGCGGCTGCCAGGGCGTACAGGACTGCATAGCCGCCGACGTACTTCACCACCGGTGCGGCGATCGCCGGGGCGATGACCTGGGGCAACGAGTTGGCGATGTTGATGACGCCCAGGTCCTTCCCCCGGTCCCGGGCGCTCGGCAGCACCTCGGTGAGCAGCGCGAAGTCCACCGAGAGGTAGACCCCGAACCCGATCCCGAGGATCACCGCGCCGGCCAGCGCGGCCGTCCAGGTCGGCCAGACCGCCAGTACTGCGGCGCCCACTGCCATCACCACCCCGGCCCAGGTGACGAACACCTTCCTGCGGCCGATCCGGTCGGACCACATCCCCGACCCCACGGCAGTCAGCAAGGTGAAGACCGAGTAGACGGCGGTGAGGATCAGTACGCCGTTGTCCGGATCGTCGTAGCCGACCGCGTCCTGCAGGTAGAAGAACAGGTAGAGCGTTCCGAGCCCGTTGCCCAGATTCAGCAGGAACCGGGTCAGCCAGGCCCAGGCGAAGTCCGGATGCCGCGTCGGACTGACCCAGAAGCCGGCGAAGAACTCCCGCCAGACCAGCACCGGCCGCTCCAGCAGCCGCTGATCGCCGCTGCCCAGCAGATAAGGGACCACCGAGACGACCAGGAATGCGGCACACGCGAGGTAGCCGGCGCCGATACCGCCGACCGCGGTCGCGAGGCCGACCCCGATCAACGCACCCAGGGTCTGCGCCAGCGCGACCCATCCGCCGACCGCACCGCGCTGCACCTTCGGAACCCGATCCGGTACTGCGGCAGTGATCGCCGCCAGCAGCGCGTTGCAGAACAGTTGCACCAGGCACCAACCGAGCAGCATCAACCCGATCGCGCCCGCGCCGGCCAGGATCAGCAGCCCGGCCGCTCCCCCCAGCGCACCGGCCAGGACCCACGGCACCCGCCGGCCCCAGCGAGCCGTCGTACGGTCGGAAAGTGCGCCGAACAAGGGGTTCGCGACCACCGAGACCGCTGCGCCGACGCCTGTCACCAACCCGAAGACGAACTCTTTGTTGCCGGGGGCAATCGCATCGGACTGCTTCGCCAACAGCACCTGGATCGGCCCCAACCAGGCGGCAAAGACCCCGACGTTCGCCAGCACCACCGCCGCAGTCCATCGCCCCCGAACCGCAACCGTCGGCTCCGCGAGCGCGGTCGCCGACGTGGTCATCCCCGGCTCTTGGCGATCAGGTCGCGGTACCAGTGGTACGACGCCTTGGGGGTGCGGACCTGGGTCTCGTAGTCGACGTGGATCAGGCCGAACCGCTGGGAGTAGCCGACCGACCATTCGAAGTTGTCCAGCAGCGACCACTGGAAGTAGCCGCGGACGTCGATGCCGTCGTCCATCGCCTGCCGGAGTTCCCGCAGATACCCGTCCAGGTAGTCGATCCGGCGCTGGTCGGCGACCACACCGTCGACCGGTCCGTCGTTGATCGCGCAGCCGTTCTCGGTGATGTAGATCGGCGGCAGCTTGTCGCCGTACCGGTCCTTCAACGTCCGGAGGATCTCGCCGAAAGCAGAGGGAACGATCGGCCAGCCGAAGTCGGTCTTCTGGTACTCCGGTATCGTCCGCGGCTCGAACGGGAGCCCGTCCGGGATCGGGATGCCGTCGGTCGCGGCGGTGTCCGGGTTGCCGGTCGGCGCCCCGACCCGGGTCGGCGCGTAGTGGTTGAGCCCGAAGAAGTCGATCGGCGTCGAGATGATCGCGAGGTCCTCGGCCACCGGCCCGGGCATCGCCTCGCCGAGACCTTCGGGGTACCGGCCGAGCAGGATCGGATCGACGAACAGCCAGTTGATCAGGTTGTCGTACAGCCCGGCCGCCTCGACATCCTCCGGACTGTCGCTGGCCGGCCAGGTCGGCGCGTGGTTGCGTCGCGATCCCGATCTCGGCCGCACCCCCGGCCCGCAACGCCTGTACTGCGCGGCCGTGCGCGAGCAGCTGGTGATGCGCCACCGGGAGCGCCTCGAACCCGAGCTGCTTGCCGGGCGCGTGCCCACCCACGGCGTACCCGATCAGCGTGAGCACCATCGGCTCGTTGATCGTCATCCAGAGCGGCACCCGATCGGCGAACTTCGCGGCCAGGATCGACGCATAGTCGGCGAACCGCTCGGTGATGTCGCGGTCCAGCCAGCCGCCCGCGTCCTCGAGCGGCTGCGGGGTGTCCCAGTGGAACAGGGTCGGCGCCGGCTTGATGCCGGCGGCGAGCAACTCGTCGATCAGCCGGTCGTAGAAGGCCAGCCCCTCGGCGTTCGCCGCGCCCCTTCCCGGTCGGCTGGATCCGCGGCCAGGAGAACGAGAACCGGTACACGTCGACGCCCAGCTCCCGCATCAGCGCGACGTCCTCGGCGTACCGGTGGTAGTGGTCGCAGGCCACCGCCCCGGTGTCGCCGTTCAGGATCCGGCCCGGCTCGGCGCAGAACGTGTCCCAGGTCGAGGGACCGCGACCACCTTCGGTCACGGCACCCTCGATCTGGTACGCCGACGTCGAGACCCCCCACCGGAAGTCCGGGCCGAAGTCCGGCATTGCTCAGCTGTCATTCGCATCATCCTCGTCGTCGGCGGCCTTCGGGAGGTGTCCTGCGGCCGCGGCGGCTCCACCTTGCGGACGATCACCGCCGTCCCGTACGCGGCGACCTCGCTCATCGTCTGGGCGATCTCGTTGCAGTCGAAGCGCATCGCCAGGATCGCGTTCGCGCCCATCTGCTGGGCCATCTGGCACATCCGCATCACCGCGACGTGCCGCGACTCGGCCAGCATCTGGGTGTACTCCGGCACCTCGCCGCCGCCCAGCGACCGGAAGCTGGCGGTGAAGTTCGAGCCGAAGTCGCGGCTCCGCACGGTCAGCCCGAAGACCTCGCCGAACACCTTCTCGGCGGTGTAGCCGGGCAGGTCGTTCATGGTCGAGACGAGCACCGGGTACGGCGAACCCTGCGGCGCGACGTGCGGCACGTTCTGCTGCTGCGGCGGCTGGTACTAGCCGCCGGGCGCCTGGCCGTAGCCCGGCTGCCCGTAGCCCTGCGGCGGCGGACCCTGCTGGTACCCGGGCGGCGGCGCGTACCCCGGCGGCGGTCCCTGCTGGTATCCCGCTGCTGCTGCGGCGGGTAGGGCTGGTTCGGGTTCGGGGGAGAAGTTCTGGTTCATGCCCGTCATCTTTCCAGGCAGCGGTCATCATTGCCGGAAGACCTGCAGCTCGTACAGCGAGTACCCGTACGACGTCGCCCGCTGCGTGCCCGGTCGACCCGCACATACCGCGCCTGGGCCGCCGCGAACCGGGCCACGTCCTCTCCCCCGTCACCCGTTGCTGGTGGCAAAGACCTGCTGCCAGTTCACGTTGTCCCGCGACACCTCGATCTTGTACGCCGTCGCGTACGCCGCCTCCCATTGGAGCGCCACCCGGCGTACCGGCTGCTCGCTGCCGAGGTCCACCTTCAGCCACTGCGGATCCGACCAGTCGCTCGCCCACCGGGTCCCGGTATCGCCGTCGACCGCCTTCGCCGGCGGCGAGTTGAAGATCCCCGTCTCGCGCTGCTCGCGGTCGCCGTCTTCCCCAGCGCCAGGTTGCTGACGTCGTCACCACGACGCGCCGGGAACTCGACCACCTGCTGGTACGTCGGCCGGTTCACCCACGCCATCCGGTCCTGGGTGATGCCACCCATCGGCTGGTGCACGATCTGGTCGGCACAGAACTGGTCACCCGCCGCGCAGTCCGCGGTCGCCGGGTACGTCGTCGCGGCCGGCACCTTGGTTGCTGCCAGCAACGAGTCGGTGAGCACCGACCGGCAGGTCGCCAGCGATCCGCCGCCGCAGTACGTCACCGGCTGGGCGGTCTTGACCGGATCGCCGAGCACCTTGCGGAGATCCCGCTGGACGAAGCCCCACCAGCCGTTCTGGAAGGCGGATCCCTGCGCGCTCGGCCGCTCGTCGATCTTCTGGGTGCTGACGAGCGCGTTGTAGAGATCCGGCCCGAGACCCGGCTTGAACTCGGCCGGGACCAGGATCGGCCACCAGGCGTCGAGGATGCGGATCGCCTCGGCGTGGTCGTAGGTCTTGGACGCCTCGTTCGGCGTCTTCCGATGGGCACCGGCGGCCTGCCAGGCCTGCAGCTTGGCGACTGCGTCGGCGACTGCCGGATCGGTGATCGGCGCGCTCTTCAGCACCCGGAGCAGGTAGGGCAGGACTTCGTCGCCACGGAGATCGACCGTCGCCGCACTCCTCCATCGCCTCGACCAGCTTGCCGCGGGTGAACTTCTGGCCGGACGAGATGACCGCCTTGATCCGGTCGTCCAGCGGCTGGCTGCGGTAGACGGAGTTGTAGCCGAAGTTGCCGTCGGCCGCGGAGAAGCCGGGTGCCTGCTTGTTGTTCCAGCTGGTCAGGTAGTCCTGGTTGACCACCTGCGGGTGCTGCGCCGGCGGCGTGTAGCGTCGCGCGGTTCGTGACCGGGTTCCAGCCCTGCCACTCGTACTGCTGGTAGCCCCAGGTCGGCAGGTTCGGGTCGGCGCCGGCCGGGCGGACCGGGTTGTCGCCGGAGTTGAAGTAGGCGATGTCGGTCTTGTCCGTGTAGAACCAGTTGAACGTGTAGCCGATGTTCGCCGCGGCGGCCTTGAAGTCGGTCGAGTTGTGGATCCGGTCCGGGTCGTTGAGCTGCATGAACCCGAGCGCCGAACCGGCCTCGTTCCCGTACGTCGAGCGGTTGATGGTGAACAGCACCGGTTTACCGCGCGACCGTGCCGCGATGGGTGACGATGCCGACTTGGTGCGTTGGGCAACCAACGTGTACGACCCGGCCGGCTCGGAGGATCCGAGGCTGGAGTACCACGCGTTGTGCCGTTCCAGCTTCTCGATCGGCAAGCACTGGCCGCGGAACACGTAGTACGTCGAGTTCTTGCTCGGGGTGCTGCCATCGGGCTCACAGAGCGGTACGGCGTACGTGTCGGTGATGTCCTGGCCGGCCGAGGTGGCGCTCCACGAGTAGTCGGCGCCGTGGCCGATCAGGGTGTAGAAGTTCAGCCCGGCGAAGGCGATGCCGCGGGAGCTGACGCCCGGGCCTTGGAGTTCTTGGCGCATCAGGAGTTGCGGCGCGAAGTACGAGGTCTGCGGTCCGAAGACCGCGATCGGGTTGCCGCTCTGGGTGTTCTGGCCGGAGACCAGCAGGGCGTTCGACATTCCCTTGGGGCCGAAGCCTTCGGGGAAGACGCCGCCGTTGAAGATGCCCTTCAGCGAGTCCTTGCCCTGCGCCTTGTTCGGTGGCTTGAGGCTGTCGCTGCTCTTGGGTGCGACCTTGGCCTTCGAAGCCGAGCCGGTCTGGTCGACGACCTCTGGTTCAGGCGTCACCGAGCCGCGATCGGGCATCGCACGGCCGGCCGGATTCGCCGGCGTGGTGCCGTAGGGGAAGGTCGTTCCGTTGTGCACGGTGGTCGGCGCCTCGGGATCGTTCTGCGAGCGGAACGCCTCCCAGACCTTGGTCCCCTGCGCCGCGCCGTACTTCGCCTGTGCCTCCAGCAACGCGAGTGCCGAGGCCATCTCGCCGCCACCGCCGTTGCCGAAGATGCCGGCGACAACCGCCGCCGTGGCGACGACGTCGGTCACCTTCCACGGTTGGGGTGTGGGCAGACCGAGGGCCACGTACTCACCGGGGTACGCGATCCCGACCGTGTTGATGTAGTAGTTGACGCCGTCGACCCAGGCCTGGATGTCCTTCTGCATCTTGAGTCCGTCGGCGCCGTAGAGCTCGTCGGCATCGTCGAACTGCCGCTGCAGATCGGCTTCGGTGTACGGCGCGGTCCGCCAGAACTCCTGCTCGAACTCGCGGTTCGCCGCCGCGCCGCCCGCGAACGGGGTGAGCTGGCCGCGACCGAGGTGGCGGAAGACGTCCATCACGAAGAGGCGGTCCTGCGCACCGGCGTACCCGGCGCCGAACATCGTGCCCTCACGGGTGGTGCCGGTGATGTGCGGGATGCCGCGCGACTTGTCGCGGACGATCGTGACGTCCGCGCGCGGGCTGTAGGTGCTCGCGACGTCGCCTGCTTTCACCCCGAACGACGAGTCGTCGTAGTACGGGTCGAGGCCGTCGTCGGTGATGCCCTGGGAGTTCCAGACCAGCTCGCTCGTACGGTTTCAGCGTGTCGCTGAAGTGCGCCGGCCGGGTCCCGAATCCCTTGAACAGAAGGAGATCCGTGAAGGTGGCGTTGCCGTTCTGGCCGGGCGGCACGATGTCCGCGCACTGTCCGGCGCAGTAGTCGGTGGGCGGCGCGGCTGCGGCCGCTGCGGGTCTGGCCTGACTGGGAGTGGACAGGCCGAGGGCCAACACCGCGCCGACGGCCACGATGGCGGTCGTCGTACGGAATCCAGCCGTGCGGAGAGTGGGGCGGCGCGTCACGGGGGTCCTCCCTGGGGGTTCGTCGAACGGAGACGGCAGGGAACGTCTGGACCGACGATGACTCACCAGTAGCTTTTGGTCAAGAGTCTTGGACACTTGACCTGGAAGACGTACCGTGGCAGCTCAGAGGGCCAGACGCACGAGAGGAGTCGGATGGCACGGGTAGCCGCGGAGGTCCGGCGGGGCGAGCTGGTCCAGGCAGCGATCCAGGTAGCGACCCGGGAGGGGTTGGCCGCCACCACGACGCGCCGGATCGCCCAGGAGCTGGGGATCTCGGTCGGCATCGTGCACTACTGCTTCCGGTCCAAGGAGGAGCTGCTGCACGAGGTGATCCGGGTGATCACCGAGGCGCAGATCGTGGCCGCCCGGGAAGCGATCGTGCCCGGCGCCGATGTCGCGTCGAGTGTGCGGAACGCGTTCCTCGGCTTCTGGCAGTTGGTCGAGGCGACGCCGGAGGCGCAGCTGCTGACGTACGAGCTGACCAGCTGGGCGTTGCGGAACGCCGAGACCGAACCACTCGCGCGCGAACAGCGGGCGAGTCAGCTGGCCGGGATCGAGGAGGTCCTCGACGAGGTCGCCATCGCGACCGGTGCCCGATGGGCGCTGCCGACCGATCGGCTGGCGCGGATGACGCTGGCCATCACCGACGGGGTGACGCTCGGCTGGCTGGTGGACCGCGACACGGCGTCCGCAGTACAGGCGCTGGAGACGTTTGCCGATCAATTGCTTGCTTCGGCAATCTGAAAGTTCCCTTGAACTGACAAACGTCACGAGTTTGATCAGATCTCTCGCCACCGTCCGCTATCCGGGTCTAGGGTGATTTCCACCATGGGCGCTCACGAGAGATATGGGCTGACTGCGGTCGTCAACGCCAGGGGCACGTTCACGCCGCTGGGAGTGTCGCGGAGCTCGGCCGGAGTGGCCGCGGCGGTCGCGGAGGCACTGCCCGAGTTCTTCGTGATGGACGAGCTGGCCGATCGGGCCGGCCTGACGCTCGCCGCCGCGACCGGGGCCGAAGCCGGTGCGGTGACGCACTGCACGGCCGCCTCGATCACGCTGGCCGTCGCGGCCGCGATGGCCGGCACCGATCCGCGCCGGATCGCATCGTTGCCTGACGCAACGGATATGCACAATCGCGTAGTACTGCCGGCCGGCCATGTGGTGAGCTATGGGCAATCGATCACGCAGGCGGTCCGACTCTCCGGCGCCTCCGTCATCCTCGCCGGATCGGCCGAAAGCCGTTGTACGACAGAGGATCTGGACGATGCACTGTCCGTCGACGACGTGACGTGCTTGTTGCTGGTGTCGTCGCGACTCGTCCACGGCGAGCCCGTGGATCTGGTTGCCGCAGTCAAGGCCGCGCATCGCCGAGGCGTCCCTGCGATCATCGACGGCGCCGCTCAGTTCCCCCGTACTGCGGACCTGCTCGCTACCGGCGCCGACCTCGTTCTGGTCAGCGGGCAGAAGTACCTGGCATCGCCGACCGCTGGATTGGTGGTCGGTCAGCCGACGGTTGGTCCAGGCTGTGCGGGCGCAGGAGAACGGCATCGGTCGCGCGATGAAGGCAACGAAAGAAGCCATCGTCGGCGTACTGGCTGCTCTCGAGGAATGGCAGGCGATGGACCGGGCCAAGTGGGAGGCCGACCAAGCAGCGAAGGTCAGTTCCTTCGCCCGCCGGGCCTGTTTGATTCCGGGTGTGGCCGCCGAGGTGCTGGCCGACCCCACTGACCTGCCGCTCTCCAGGGTGCTTCTTTCGGTTGCTGATGGCATCGATTCCGCACAGCTGGTCACCGAGCTGCAGGACGGCTCGCCGTCGATCCATGTCCTCAGCGAAGGTCGCCAGCTGATCCTCGAACTGGTACCGCTCGAGGACGACGAACTGGCCATCGTCCTCGAGCGGATTGCCGCGATCGTGCCGCGCCTACGGGGTTAAGCCGTAGACGTGGGTGATCCGCTGGCTCAGCGATCCGCCGGCGGCATCGGTGGCGGTGATCCTGAGGTCCACCGACTTCGCGGTCCGCGGATGGGTCACGGTCGTCGTGTACTTGTCGTGGCCGAGAGCCCTTAGCGGCAAGGGTTTCCAGTGCGTACCGTCGTACGAGATCTCCAACTTCGCGCCGGTGATGGCCGATGTCGGTGAACCGGCCTGGTGCCGGAGGCCGAAGTCGATCCGGATCGGCTTGCCGGCCTGGACGGTGCCGGTCGCAGTCGCCGCCGGGACATCGAGGTCGGGGACGATCATCGGCATCAGCTCCTCGGATCCCCCGGCGGACCGGAACTTCCAGACGGAGCTGATCGCGGTGGAGTTCTGCCACCACTTGGCCGTGCGGGACGAATCCAGAGTGATCTCGTAGTCCGCTGCTTCCTGTGGTACTTCGAACGGGTACGCCGTGGTGTCGATCGTTCCGACTTCGACCCCGTTCCGGCGGACCGTCAGTTGATGGGTTCCGCTCGGGAAGTTGTACGGCCACTCGAAGAGATCACGCCCGTGCATGAAAGGAGCGATCGCCACGGTCAACTCGCTACCGGTCCGACTGACATAGCTGTCGCCTAGTCCGGTGCCCTTGATATCAGGCAGGCCGGCGGTCGCGACTGGGGCGAAGAAGCGTTGCGTCACCTGCTGTCCCGGCCTATAGGTGGCAGGGATCGAGTACCACTCTGCGAAGCCATCACCGCTTTCGCCGAAGACGTCCACCAGTTGGCTCCACCTCACGTCTGCCAGCACGTAGTCCTTGCGCTGCATAGGCGCTTCCCAGGCCTGGTGGTACCAAAGGCCCGCGATGCTGGTCCCCTCGGTCCGGCCGTACCTGGTCTCCTGGAAACGCGTCCCCGCGTCCGGCGCGCCAAGAGTGAGATCGATCGAGGCGAAGTCCCGCTGCGCGGAGGAGTAGACCGGATGCTGTGGGATCGAGCCGGACCAAGCCTTCAGTTGCTCGTAGACGACCGGGCTGGACGCGACACCGGTGACCTTGATCCGGACGGGACCGCGTGCCAGCTGCCGTAGTACGGCGTCTGCTGCCACCCGCGTGGTGGTGAAGACAGCCTGCTTCAGATTCTCGATGCCGTAGATGGTGCGCATCACGCCAGGTGTCGCCGGATCGAACATCATCACTGCGGCCGCACCTGCGTCGATGGCTCGCTGGACCTGATCCTCCAACTGCTGGTCGGGTGCTGCCTGGACGATCGCCAGCTTGCCCTTCACCCCGTCGAGCTCCTCGGGCGCCGCCGTACCGGCATCGAACGCCGTCAGCGTCTTGACCCCGGTGAACCGTGGTCCCAGGAAGAAGTCGTCCACCGGCAGCGCGCTGCCCCCGACGACCTGCGCCTTGTACGGCGGTACGTGCAGGCGGCCGCCGAAGCCGAAGTCCAGCGTTCCCTGGGTGACCGGCTTCGTCGGGCTGACCGTCAGTTTCCAATGGTCGGACCGGGCGTCGATCCCGGCACCACTGAGCGTGCTGCCGTCGGACGCCTTCCGGGTCAGCTCGAGATCGTTGCTCTCCGGCCTGAGAGCGTCCTGCCCGCGCACCGAGCGGGCGACCGGCACCGTCTTCCGGGCGTCGAACACGATCTGCAGATCGCTGCCGACGGTGAACTCGGGCTCGATCATGACCGCATCGGTGTCCGGGGTCTTGTCGGTCGCCGGGGTCTCGACGGCGGTACCGAGGGCGTACGTCCCGGGCGGCAGTTCCAGGTCGAGGTGGCCGTTGCGAAGATCGTCGAAGATCCAGTTGCCGCCGCCATCAGTCCGGCCACCCATCACCAGACCGTCGAACGGTTTGCCGGCGCTGTCGAGGCCGGTGACGCTGACCTTGAAGAGCTGCGGCTTGCGGTGCCAGCGGAACCCGCTGACGAGTGGATCACCGGTGCTCGGAGTCGCCACGATCCGACCGGTGAAGAGGCCTTCAGTGGCGTCCTCGTTTGCCGTGATCGGGACACTCACTTGGCCGTGCGCCGGTACGACGACGCTCGGTGTCGCCGGAGTCGGTGTGGTACCGGGCGTGTCCATGGTGGCGGTGATGGTGAGGTCGATCGGGGTATCGCCGGAGTTGCGGTAGGTGAGGATCTTGGTCGGGTGCGGAGGTGGCGCCGGAGCGTTCGACTCACCGAAATCCAGTACTGCGTTGTCGACCGTCAAGGTGGTGTCGGTGCCCTGATCCGCGTCGACCCGGCCGAGGCCTTGCGCCGACAGGGTGCTGTTGGCCTGCGGATCAGCGGTGGACATCAGTTGGGTCTTGAGTTGGGCGGCGTTCCAGTCCGGGTGTTCGCCCGCGAGTAGTACCGCCGTACCGGCGACGTGGGGTGTGGCCATCGACGTACCGGAGAGGGCGGTGTAGTTCTCGTCGACCGGGTCGCCGATCGACGTACCGGCGGCACGGGCGGCGACGATGCCTTCGCCGGGTGCGGAGATCTCCGGCTTCATCGCCTGGTCCCGCTCGCGGGGGCCGCGGCACGAACTGTCGCTGACGGCACCGTCGCGGGCCAGGTTGCCGACCGCGAGGGCGGCATCGGCGCTGGCCGGTGACGAGACCGACCCCGGCTCTGCGGAAGAAGCAGTTGCCCGCGGCAACGACAAAGAGAGCGCCGGACTGCGCGCTCAGGGTGTCGAGGGCTTGGGAGACCGGGTCGGTGCCATCGGTGGGCCCACCGCCGAGGCTCAGGTTGACCACCTTGGCGCCCTGGGCAACGGCCCATTCCATCCCGGCGATGACGCCTGACTCCGAGCCGGAGCCCTGGTCGTCGAGCACCTTGCCGTTGAGGAGGCTGGCGTCCGGGGCGACGCCGCGGTACTTGCCGCCGGAGGCCGCGCCGGTGCCGGCCAGGATGCCGGCGACGTGGGTACCGTGCCCGGCGTGGTCGGTGACCTCGGGGCTGTCGCTGAAGTTCTCCTGCGCGATCACCCGGCCGGCCAGATCGGGATGGGTCGCGTCGATGCCGGAGTCGAGGACGGCGACCTTCACGCCCTTGCCGGTGAGGCCGCGCTTCCAGGCTTCCGGAGCGCCGATCTGCGGGACGCTCTGGTCGGTGACCGCCCGGATCCGGTGGTCGAGCCGGATCTGCTTGATCGTCGTACTGGCGGCTGTCGTCCAGAACTTGTTGCCGGCGGACTTGTCGATCGCGACGGCTCGGGCGCCGACGCTGGTCAGGGCTTTGCTGGTCTTCGCGCCTTGTGGTTCGGCTTGTACTGCGCGGGTCCGGGCGACCGTCGTACTGCCTGCGTAGGTGACGATGACGGGCAGGGTTCGCGAGTGCGCGTCGTCGTATCCGGCGGCGAGCAGGGTGGTGACGTCGAACAGGTCCTTGTCGAGGCGGCCGGTCGCGATCTGGGGCGCGATGCCGGGTGGCAGGGCGTAGACGTGGTTCCCGTTACGTAGTACCGAAGCAGTGCCGGAGCGGCTGCCCTTGCCTGGTACGAAGCTCACTTGGTCAGGTTGGCCCTGTTGCTGCACCACCTTGACCTGGTCGCCGGTGAGCAGGGTGATCGAGCTGGTCTTGGGCTTGGGGCTTGGTGTGAGGTTGCTGGTGGGTTTCGGGATCGGTGGCGGTGGTGTGGCGGTGGCGCCGGTGATCTGCGCGAAGACCAAGGCACCAGCGACAGTGATGGCGGACAGCGCTGACAGCCGCACGATGGAGCTCCCCTCCTGGACGGTTCTAGTACTAAGACGTCCGGGAGGGCGAAACGCGTAATGCAAAACAGAAAAAAAGACCCCCGGCCGGTTGGCCGGGGGTCTTTCAGTGCTCAGTGTCAGCGGACTTCGAAGGTCCTGCCGTTACCGCGGTCGGAGCGGCCCTTGTAGCCACCGCCACCACTGCGGCCTTCGTAGCCACGACCCGACGGACGGCTTCCGCCACCGCCGAAGCGCTTGCCACCCTTGTTGAAACCGCCACCGCCACGCTGCGGCTTGGGAGCCGGCAGCTTGACCGGGTAACCGGACGGCTTGGTGCCACCGGTCAGCTCCGCGACGTTCTCGTCGCCCGGGCGGACCCGGACCGGCTCGGTGACGACGCCGGCCGACTCGGCCAGCCGCATCATGCCGCGCCGCTGGTGCGGCAGGACGAGCGTGACGACGGCACCCTTGCCGCCGGCCCGCGCAGTACGGCCGGCGCGGTGCAGGTAGTCCTTGTGGTCCGCCGCCGGGTCAGCCTGTACGACGAGGCCGACGTCGTCGACGTGGATGCCGCGGGCAGCGACGTCCGTGGCGACCAGCACCGGGACCGAACCGTCCTTGAACTGGTCCAGCGTGCGGTTCCGGGCGCCCTGGGTCAGGCCGCCGTGCAGCGCCGCCGCCATCACGCCACGGTCGCGCAGCTGGGTGGCGACGCGGTCGGCGCCCAGCTTGGTGCGGACGAAGACGATGGTCCGGCCGTCGCGGCTGGCCAGCTCGGCCGTCAGCGACTGCTTGTGGGCCGGCTCGATGACGAGCAGGTGGTGCTCCATCGTGGAGACCGACGCCTGGCCGGACTCGGTCGAGTGCGTGACCGGGTCCTTCAGGTAGGTCTTCACGATGGTGTCGACGTCGTTGTCCAGCGTCGCCGAGAACAGCAGCCGCTGACCTTCCGGCGGCGTCATGTCCAGCAGCGTGGTGACGGCGGGCATGAAGCCCATGTCGCACATGTGGTCGGCCTCGTCGAGCACTGCGACCTCGACGGCACCCAGGTCGGCAGCGCCCTGCTCGCACAGGTCGATCAGCCGGCCGGGGGTCGCGATCAGCAGGTCGACACCGCGACGCAGCGACTCGATCTGCTTCGGGTACGGCAGGCCGCCCGCGATCAGCTTGATCGAGACACCCATCACGTGCGCCAGCGGCTCGAGTGCGTCGTGCACCTGCATCGCCAGCTCGCGGGTCGGCACCAGCACCATGCCGCGCGGACGGCGCGACTCGGTGTGGCCACCGGCCAGGCGCATCAGCGTCGGCAGGCCGAACCCGAGGGTCTTGCCGGAACCGGTCTGGCCACGGCCGAGCACGTCCTTGCCGGCCAGCGCGTCCGGGATGGTCGCTTCCTGGATCGGGAACGGCGCGGTGATGCCGTCGCGAGCCATCCGCTGAACCAGCCGGGGCGCGATGCCGAGCGCGGAGAAACCGTTGCCCTCGGCCACTTCACCGAGGTCTACCGGCAGCTCGACCCGCTCCGGGCGAACGCGCTCGTAGTCACGGTCGGGGTCACGCTGGTACCCACGGTCGTTGCCGCGGTCGTTGCCCCGGTAGTTGCTGCGCTCCGGGCGGTCGTTGCTCCGCTGGTAGCTGCTGCTGCGCTCGGGACGGTCGTTGCCCCGGTCGTAGCTGCTGCGCGCGGGACGGTCGTTGCTGCCCTGGTAGCTGCTGCTGCGTTCCGGGCGGTCGTTGCTGCCCTGGTAGCTGCTGCGTTCCGGGCGGTCGGAGCTACGGGGGTAGCTCGTGCGCTCGGGACGGTCGCTGCTGCGCGGGTAGCTGGTGCGCTCCGGACGGTCGTTGCTCCGCTCGTAGCTGCCGCCGCTGCGCTGGGGGCGGTCGTTGCTGCCCTGGTAGCTGCTGCGCTCCGGGCGGTCGAAACCGCGGCTGTCCCGGTCGGCCGGACGGTCGAAGCCCCGGCTGTCGCGGTCGGTCCGCTGCGCGAACGACGGCTTGTTGTACGAGTTGCCCTGGTACGAGCTCTTCGGGTACGACGTGCTCTCGGTGCGGGCCGGACGCTCGGTGCGCTCCGCGGCGCGGTAACCCCGCACCGGGCGGTCGCCCCGGTTGTCACTGCCCCGACGGTCGTCACGGCGATCCGTGCCGCGGCTGCCGCGGTCGGAGTACTGGCTGGGTCCGCCCCGGCGCTCTACCTGGGCAGGCTTCTCCACCCGGGCCGAACTACGGTCGGTACCGCGGGGTGCTGGGTGCGTCCAGCTCGGCGGCCATCCGCTCGCCGTACGACTGGGTCTGGAATTTCTTGTGCCGCGGCTTCTTCGCCCGGTCGGCGGCCTCGTTACCGTCGGCGGGCACAAACTGGTCCTGGTCGTGCTGGGACACGCAATCTCTCTCTCAACGTCACGGCTCAATGCCGCATCGGAGCCGCACGCAATGGCCGACCATCTGAAAATGGCCGGATCTGACGTGCAAGGCAGGAGATAAGGCATCGACCTGCGGGTGCTATCGCGTTGCACCCATGTCGCCGGGGAATCATCAGCGGGTTGCTGAAACCGACGGGTCGGAGCGCCTGGGAAATGCTCTGGTGACGCGACTCGCGCACCGACGCCAAAAAGTATACCCGACCCCAGCCCCACTCCTGACCACGGGCGTCACCCTCCGCTACCAACACCCCTCACCCAACCCACCGAACGATAAGAAGGAGGGCGACTTGGACGGCTGTGAACCTGAGGCCGGGCAGCCACGGAGGCGGGGCGGCGGGCGGTTCGTAGTACGGGGTGAAAGGTTCAAGGGGGCTTCAGCTCTTGTGTGCGGTTCTAGGGTGAAGACATGGCCGAGGACACCATTCCCAGCAAGGACCACTGGCTGTCGATCGGCGAGATCGCCCATCGCTCCGGCGTCGCCGCTTCGGCCTTGCGTTTCTACGAGGACCAAGGGCTGATCGCGTCCCGGCGGACGTCCGGCAACCAGCGGCAGTACCAGCGCAGCACGCTCCGGCGGATCGCCTTCGTCCAAGCAGCGCAGCGGGTCGGCCTGGCGCTCGCCGAGATCAAGTCGGCCCTCGACTCGTTGCCCGACGACCGCACCCCGACCCGCGCCGACTGGAGCAAGCTCTCCAAGTCCTGGCGGTCCCGGCTCGACGAACGCATCTCCGAACTCGAGCGACTCCGCGACGATCTCGACGGCTGTATCGGCTGCGGCTGCCTCAGCCTGCAGCGCTGCAACCTGTACAACAAGGCGGATCGGCTCTCCGAGCGCGGACCGGGTGCCCGCATTCTGAACGTCGGCATACCCGGCGAGCTATGACCGGCATAGGCCCCGCGAAGGTGAACGAGGGTTAACCCCTGCCTTTTTCCTGATCTGGTGTGGATTTCCGCGACCCGAGGCAAGCTCTCGACCTGTAGCGATCAGTAATCCGCCGGTCGCTTTCCGCCACAGATCACGGAGTGAGGCCCTCCCATGTCGCATCGCCGTATCCTGACGTCCCTGGCCGGCCTAGCCGCCGCAGCCCTGGCCGTCCCCGCCTTCGCCGCCGCAGCCCCGGCGCCGGAAACGACGTCCGCCGCCCCGACCCACGTGTCGTCGTACACGGGTTCGCCGCAGGACGAAGCCGCCACCAAGGCGTTCTACGACGCGGTGATGAAGTCCGCCCGCGCCAAGCAGGCCAAGGCCGGCAACAAGCTCGCCTCCGTCACCGTCACCTACGCGGTCGACGCACCGACCTTCGCCTCCCGGATCGCCGCCAGTACGTCGATCTGGAACTCCTCGGTCAGCAACGTGCACCTCGTTGAGGGCAGCAACTACGACTTCTACTACACCGAGGGCAACGACTCGCGTGGGTCGTACGCCTCCACCGACGGGCACGGCAGCGGCTACATCTTCATCGACTACGCGCAGGCCCAGCAGTACGACCAGACCCGGATCGTCGCCCACGAGACCGGCCACGTGCTCGGTCTGCCGGACCACTACTCCGGTCCGTGCAGCGAACTGATGTCCGGCGGCGGCCCCGGCCCGTCCTGCACCAACCCGAACCCGGACGCCACCGAGCGCGCCCAGGTCAACTCCCTGTGGGCCAACGGCTTCGCCGGCTTCGGCAGCAAGGCCGCGTTCCACACCTCGAAGTAACCCCTGACCTTCGGCTCGGGACCGCCCGGCAGGGGACGGCCCCGAGCCGAAGTACCCCGCACGCTCCCCCCGCCCCTGGGAGCGTGCTCCGTACTCTCACCCCCGCGAACTTCACCGAAGTGGCACGCTGGCTCCGACCAGGCCGTCAGCGAGAGCCAGGGCATGGGCGACCGCGGGATGGCGGCAATTCGTGCTCGCGACGATGTCGGCTTCGGTGGGCTGCTGCTCGCTGGGATGGATGTAGCCGTCCCGACCGACAGGATCGATGCGCCGAAGTCACCATTTATCAGCCCGAGCTGAGCGTGGAAGCCCGCCAGCTCCCGGCATTGTTCCTGTCGGTCGGCACACCACTCGCGTGGGCAACCCGCACGCCGCAAGATCCGCGCAGCGACCCGCCTTCTCGCATAGGGCTGCTGCACGAGCGCCTCCACCCTGAGCTGACCTCAACGCGCGGCGCGGCCTCAGCCACAAACAACCTGGCGACTACACGCCCTTGTACTTCGGGCTCAGCTTGAGCGGTGGGGGCCGGTGGTGTTGCGAACTACTAGTTCGGGGCGGAAGAGGAATTCTGTGTGGGGGGTGGCGTGGCCTCGGACTTCTTCCAACAAGGACTGGACGGCGGCTAGGCCCATTGCCTGGACCGGCTGGCGGACTGTGGTCATGGGTGGGTCGGTGAATTCCATCATCGGGGCGTCGTCGTAGCCCACGACCGAGATGTCACCTGGGACGGAGAGGCCTCGTTGGCGGGCTGCTCGGATGACGCCGAGGGCCATCATGTCGGAGCCGCAGACGACTGCGCTGACGCCGACGTCCAATAGGCGTTGGGCTGCGGCGGCGCCGCCTTCTACGCCGAACATGCTCAGCTCGACCATGGACGAGACCTCGTCGTCGGTGAGGCCGAGTTGGGCCTTCATCGCGGTGCGGTAGCCGGCGAGTTTGCGTTGGACGACGATGAAGCGTTCCGGGCCGGAGGCGAAGCCGATCCGGCGGTGCCCCAGAGACACGAGATGCGTGACCGCCAGTTCCATCGCGGCGTATTCATCGGAAGAGATAAAAGGAGCCTCGACCCCGGGCAGCCAGCCGTTCACGAAGACGACCGGGAGATGCCGGTCCACCAGTGACTGGTACCGCGCATGGTCGGCGCCGGTGTCGGCATGCAGACCCGAGACGAAGATGATCCCCGAGACGCCGCGTTCGAGCAGCATCTCGACGTACTCCTCCTCCGTCGCACCCGAAGGCGACTGAGTACACAGCACCGGCGTGAACCCCCGCTGCGACAAAGCAGACTCGATCACCTGGGCAAACGCGGGAAAGATCGGGTTGATCAGTTCCGGCATCACCAGCCCGATCAGCCCGGCCGAGCGGCGCCGCAACCGCGTCGGGCGCTCGAAGCCGAGCACGTCCAACGCCGTCAGGACCGCCTGCTTCGTCTCCTCGGCGACCCCGGGTTTGCCGTTCAGTACCCGAGAGACCGTCGCCTCGCTGACCCCCGCCTTGGCCGCGATGTCCGCCAGCCGCGCTCTACTGCTCACGGCGGCACCTTACCCAGCGACCTGTGAATTTGCAGCAAGATCATGCAAGAAATTGCAGACTCAGCCCTTCGTCAACCTGCTCGAAGTTGTCCAGTCCGTGAACACTGCGGACATCTCACACGCCGTACACCTTGTCAGGAGCTGACACCCAGGCGAGGATGGGCGGACCCCCGACTGGGGGCCTTTACTCGGATCGTCCGGCACGTTCCTGCCGGTGAAGGAAGGAAGCGTCATGGCTACTGTCTCGTTCAAGGCGGCTACCCGGGTCTACCCCGGTTCTGAGAAGCCCGCCGTCGACAAGCTGAACCTCGAGATCGAGGACGGCGAGTTCATGGTCCTCGTCGGCCCGTCCGGGTGTGGTAAGTCCACCTCGCTGCGGATGCTGGCCGGCCTCGAAGAGGTCAACGAGGGTTCGATCTACATCGGCGAGCGTGACGTCACGCACAAGCCGCCGAAAGACCGGGACATCGCGATGGTGTTCCAGAACTACGCGCTGTACCCGCACATGTCGGTCGCGGACAACATGGGCTTCGCGCTGAAGATGCAGGGTGTCTCCAAGGAGGACCGCGCCAAGCGCGTCCAGGAGGCCGCCAAGCTGCTCGGCCTCGAGGAGTACCTGGACCGCAAGCCGAAGGCGCTGTCCGGTGGTCAGCGTCAGCGCGTCGCGATGGGTCGCGCCATCGTGCGTAACCCGCAGGTCTTCCTGATGGACGAGCCGCTGTCGAACCTCGACGCCAAGCTGCGGGTCCAGACCCGTACCCAGATCGCCGAGCTGCAGCAGCGTCTCGGCGTCACGACCGTCTACGTGACCCACGACCAGGTCGAGGCCATGACGATGGGCGACCGGGTCGCGGTGCTGAAGGACGGTCTGCTCCAGCAGGTCGACACCCCGCTGAACCTGTACGACAACCCGAAGAACCTGTTCGTGGCCGGCTTCATCGGCTCGCCCGCGATGAACCTGCTGACCGCGACCTGGTCGAGGGCGGCGTCAAGCTCGGCGACTACACGATCCCGGTCTCGCGCGACATCCTGGCCAAGGCCGGCAACGACAAGACCGTGTCGATCGGCGTCCGTCCGGAGGCCTTCAAGGTCTCCGACGATCGGCCTGCCGGTGAAGGTCGCCGTGATCGAGGAGCTCGGCGCTGACGCGTTCCTCTACGGCACCGCCGAGCACGACGGCAACCACCAGCAGATCGTGGCCAAGATCGGCGCTCGGATGAACGTCGAGAAGGGCTCGCTGATCCACCTGGAGGCGCAGACCGACAAGCTGCACCTGTTCTCGGCTTCCACCGAGGAGCGCCTCACGGCCTGATCTCCCGTACTGCGTCACGTCGGCCCCGGATGGTTCTTCCATCCGGGGCCGACGTTCGTTCGGGCAGATCTTCCCGTACTACGAGGTTGCCGCCGCCAGCAGCTCTGCCGAGACCTCCCACAAGCGCGCCGCGTTCCCGGGGTCCACTGCATAGCCGGCCACTCCCCGGCGAACCCCGTCCCGATGTGGTCCCGCTTCGTTGCAGTCCTCGAAGTACCGCCCGGTCACTCCTTCGACCAGCGGTGACGCCGCGAGCAGCACCGATGTCGCAGCCCCTTGCTCGATCGTCTTCCATGACACATCGTTGCTCGCGGCATCGAACGAGGTCGGCGCGGCCGAGATGTCCCCGACGTACCGGGTCAGCTTGGTGCTGGTGATCCGCCCCGGATTCAGCGCGTTCACCACGATTCCGTCCGAGGCCCACCGCTTGGCCGCCTCGACCGCGAACAGCACGTTCGCCGTCTTCGACTGCCCGTAGGCGAGCCAGGCGTCGTACGGCCGACGCTCGAAGTGAATGTCGTCGAAATCCACCGCTCCGTTCACATGCCCGACCGAGCTCACCACGACGACGCGGGCATCCCCGGCCGCGGCGAGCGCCTCGTGCAACCCGACGGTGAGCGCGAAATGCCCCAGGTGATTGGTCGCGAACTGGAGCTCCCAGCCTTCCGGCGTACGGGTCTCGGGCGGTGCCATGATGCCCGCGTTGTCGATCAGGAGGTGCAACGGTCCAACCCAGTCGGCGACGAACGCTCGCACCGATGCCTGCGAGGCCAGATCGAGCTGCGAGACCAGAACCGCCTTGTCTCCAGCGATCCCCGCCGCGACTTCATTGCCAGCAGCAACATCTCGCACCGCCAAGGTGACCTCGGCTCCGGCGGCGGCCAACGCGCGAGCCGTCTCGGCGCCGATCCCCGAGGCGCCGCCGGTGACGATCGCGCGTCTTCCGGTGAGGTCGACGCCCGCGATCACCTCGGCGGCGGTCGTCTCGGCACCGAACGGAGTGGCGACCAGCGTATTCACGAGCAAACTTCCCTTCCCGGGCAATAAACGGAGTCGGCTCCGCCTATCTCCAAGATAAGCGGAGCCGACTCCGGATGCAAGCAGGGGTCAGGCGATATCCCGCCGCTGGAAGACGCCGGCACCGAGGGCGACGAGGATCACGACCCCGATCCCGAGGTACCAGACACCGTGCTCGAAGCTCAGCGTCTTCTCGATGCTCTCGCAGAAGTAGCCGCCGTCGGCGCTGGATTTGCAGTTGTCGACGTAGTACGTCGTGTCGTGTTTGATCCAGGCGTCGAAGTTCAGCTTCACCAGCCAGGGCTGAGCCTTCGTGAGGAAGCTGCCGAACACGCCCTCGACCAGCACGAGGTAGCCCATCGCGACTCCGACCGCCGCGGCCGTGTGCCGCAGCAGCAACGCGAAGACGCCCCCGAGAGCGCCGGCGACCGCCGCCATCAGGACCGCGCGCCCCGCCGTACCGGCGAGATCACCCCAGACCTTGCCCGTCGTACCGGCGGTGATGCCCATCGCCGCGATGATCGCGTAGGTGCCGGCCAGCAGGACCGCGAGTATCACCACCGCGACCGGGAGCATTCCGGTCGCCGCGGCGACCAGTTTGCTGCCGTAGACCCGCAGCCGGCGTGGTTCGAAGGTGAGCCAGTTGCTGATCGACCCGCTGCTGAACTCGGCGCCGACGAAGCTCGCCCCGATCAGGAAGGCCGCGAACGCCAGCAGATAGGACGATCCGAGCAACAGTTCCGGCATGAGCTCGACGAACTTGGTCTGTGGCTTGCCGAACTGGTCAAGGCTCGGCGCAGTGATCTGACAGGTATCCTCCAGCTTCGGCTTCGGATCCGGCTGGGTCTTCCAGCTCTCTTCACAGTCCTTCTTGTACTGCGCGCCGTTCAGCTCCCAGTCCTTCTGCGCCTGCTCGAAGTTGACCTGGGCACTGCGCTGTTCGGCTGCCGACAGCGGTTTGGCGTCGTTCCAGACGGCGATCAGCAGGATGCCGGTGATCAGCAGCACGGCGGCGACGCCGATCATGGTGAGGCGGCGGGCGACCAGCCGGCGGAGCTCGACCCCGGTGAGGCGGATCATCGGGTACCTCCCAGGCCTTCGTCGGCGGTGAGTTCGAGGAAGACCGATTCGAGGTCGGCGCGGACCGGGATCAGCTCGGAGACGTACAACTCCTGCTGGGCAAGCCTTCTGGTCACGTCGGCAGAGTTCTCAGCGCCATCCACCAGGAGATAGTTGCCATCAGCCCGAACCGTGAGTCCGGCGGCGGTCAGGATCCGGGTCGCCGACTCATGGTTGTCCACGGCAACCTTCACCGTACCGGCCGCGCTGCTGCCGATCACCTCGGCGACGGTTCCGGAGGCGAGCAACCGGCCGTGGCCGATGATCGAGACGGTGTCCGCGACCTGCTCCACCTCGGCCAGGATGTGACTGCTGACCAGCACGGTCCGGCCCTGGTCGCCCAGACCGCGCATCGTCTCGCGGATCTCCCGGATCCCGGCCGGGTCGAGACCGTTGGTGGGCTCGTCGAAGATCAAGAGATCCGGTTCCTTGAGCAGCGTCGCGGCGATCGCGAGCCGCTGCTTCATCCCGAGCGAGTAGCTCTTGAACCGGTCCTTGCCGCGCTCCCCCAGCGAGGTCTCGTCGAGCACCTCGCCGACCCGCTTGCGTGGGGCACCGATCGCGTCGGCGAGCAGCTCCAGGTTCTTACGGCCGGTGAAGGCCGGGAAGAACTTGGGCGACTCGACGATCGCGCCGACCCGCCCGACCACATCCGGCAGATGCTGCGGCACGACCTGGTCGAAGACCGTCATCGTGCCCGCATCCGCCCGGACCAGACCGAGCAGCATCCGGATCGAGGTGGTCTTCCCGGACCCGTTCGGCCCGAGAAACCCGTGCACTCCCCCGATCGGCACATCGAGGTCGAGCCCCTGAACGGCCACCACCTTCTTACCCCGCCGGGTGCGGTACGTCTTCCGCAACCCCCTGGTACTGACCGCCAACTCCGGCATGCCACCCCTCTCTCAAGTTCACTCCTTGACCAAGGAGACGCTCACCTTCCCACGATGGTTGGTTCATCCCCCGTACTACGAGCAACAGCCGCCCCCGCGACCCCCTCCGTCGACCGCTCCCCACCCCACCGGACCGCGTCGGAGCTTCACTTTGTGGCGAGGGGAGCGTTCACGATGGTTGTGGTGACTGAGCTGAAGGCGCTGACGCGGTTGCGGTCGGGGCCGGTGGTGCCGATGGTGCGGCCGCCGATGTAGTCGCCGGTGGTTGGGTCGATGATGATCTCCTCCCGGACCTTGCCGTCGTCGGTGCTCAGGGCGACGCCGGTCTTTCCGTCCAGGTTGACGGCCCGGTCCGAGACTTCCAGGTTGTCGATGTAGCCGAGTGCTCGATAAAGACTTGCCCGTACTGCGGCGGGCAACAGCCCCGATCGGAGCGCATCCCGGGCATAGACGACCAGCTCGTTGTCGCCTCGGCCGAAGACGCCGGCCAGGTGGTCGCTGCGGAAGTTGTGGGGGGCATCCTGCTTCAGCTGGCTGCTTCCTCCGAGCCGGTGACCCAGTGGTGCCGGCCGGTGTAGGTGCTGCGCCGGATCCATTCGTCGGCCCGGTTCGCGGGGATCCAGGTTTCGGACTGGCACTCCTGGAGGACTCGTAGCTGCTTGCCGCAGTTGTCGTATCGAGCCTCCTGCCAGCTGTGGTCGACGCGATAGAGGTACTTTCCCGGCGGAACTACCAAGTCCTTGCCTCCGATGTGCTCGGCCGATGCATTCAGCACCGACTTGGCTTCCGCAGTACCGGCTGAGCAAACTCCGCCTAGGAGTCCTCCCCCGCAAGATCCGGCCGATCCTGGTCATACCGCGGACCCCCGGTACGACGTACGCCACCGGGCCGATCGTCGCCGGGGCTGTTGTCGGTGCCGATGTCGGCCTCCGGGCTGTGGTTGCGGGTCGCTGTCATGTCTGTTGTTGACCGACGGCCTGCCCTGCGTTCACGACGGTCTGTTCCGCGTCTCACAGTAGGGATTGGGCGGTCCAAGATTTAACTGGATTGGATACTGTGGACACTGGTGATCAGGCCCTGAGACCGGAGGAGATGTTGTGAGCGCTCGACCCCCGTTGCCGCCGTTCACGCGGGAGACCGCGATTCAGAAGGTGCGCGCCGCCGAGAATGCCTGGAACAAGCAGGATCCTGAGGCGGTCTCGCTCGCTTATACGCCGGACACGTATTGGCGGAACCGGGACGTGTTCGTCAACGGGCGGGCGGAGGTGGTCGAGTTCCTCACGCAGAAGTGGGCGCGGGAGCTGGAGTACCGGTTGATCAAGGAGTTGTGGGCGTTCACCGATGACCGGATCGCGGTGCGGTTCGTGTACGAGTCGCGCGACAGCAGCGGGCAGTGGTACCGCTCGCACGGCAACGAGAACTGGGAGTTCGACGAGAACGGGCTGATGCGGGTCCGCCGCGCCAGCATCAACGACCAGCCGATCGACGCCGCCGACAGACTCTTCCACTGGGACGCTCCCGGCGTACGCCCCGACGACCATCCAGGACTCACTGAACTCGGTCTTTGAACAGTAAGAAATTCGGTTACCCCCACCCGGTATTGGGTGGGGGTTGCTTTTTGATACCCCCAGGGGGTAGTTTCTGGGAGTCGACATACCCCCGTGGGGTAGCTGTGGAGAAAGAGGACCCGCCATGACCAGCGAAGAACACGTGCACGGATACACCTCGGAGAAGTCCAGTCACCTCAAGCGGCTGCGGCGGATCGAGGGGCAGGTCCGCGGGCTGCAGCGGATGGTCGAGGAGGACAAGTACTGCATCGACATCCTCACCCAGGTCTCCGCGGCGACGAAGGCGCTTCAGTCGTTCTCGTTGGAGCTGCTCGACGAGCACCTCTCGCACTGCGTGGTCGAGGCGGCCCAGAAGGGCGGCGCCGAGGCGGAGGAGAAGGTTCGCGAAGCCTCCGACGCCATTGCCCGCCTCGTCCGCAGTTGATCAACACCCATTCAAGCTAGGAGCACGAATATGACCACCACCACCACTACTCCGTCAGCGGTATGACCTGCGGGCACTGCACCGCCGCCGTGACCGAGGAGATCAGCAAGCTGGTTGGCGTCCAGGAGGTCAGCATCGACCTCAACGCCGGCGGCACCTCCGCCGTGCATGTCACCAGCGACACCGCCCTCGACGACACCGCGGTCCGCGAAGCCGTCGACGAGGCCGGGTACGAACTGGTCGCGTCGTGACCGCCGCGTCACCGACACGACGGGTCACGGAGCTCAGCTCATGAACCGGGCTGTCGCGGTGAGGCTCGGCGCGTACGCCGGTGCGCTGGCGCTGGCCTTCGGCGCCGCGTTCGCGACTCGGTTCCGCGGTCGACCCGATCGCGGCAGCCGACCCGGCGCCGAAGTCAGGCGACCAGCCGATGGCCGGCATGGGCGACAGCACGGGAACCGGTGGAGACGGCAAGGACCAAGGCGGGATGTCCGGGCACCAGATGGATGCCCCCGGCGCGCAACCGCCCGGCCTCGCGGTCTCCCAGGACGGATACACGCTCACTCCGGCGACCACGTTCTTCCACAAAGGCACGCAACCGCTGAAGTTCACGATCAACGGCCCGGACGGCAAGCCCGTCACGCAGTACACGAAGACCCATGAGAAGGACCTGCACCTGATCGTCGTACGGCGGGATCTCTCGGGTTTCCGGCACGTGCACCCGACCATGGACGCGACTGGCGCCTGGAGTATCCCGTTCGACTTCACCGCGGGCGGCACCTGGCGGATCTTCACCGACTTCCAGCCGGCCGGCCACGGCAAGACCCTGACGCTCGGCAGCGACGTCAATGTCGACGGGTTGTACATCCCGGTTCCGTTGCCGCAGGCATCGAGCGTGACCAGCACCGACGGGTACGACGTGACGCTCGCGGGCACCCCGGTCGCCGGCAAGGAGTCCGAGCTGACCTTCAGCGTCAGCAAGAACGGCAAGCCGATCACCGACCTCCAGCCGTACCTGGGCGCCTTCGGCCACCTCGTCTCGCTGCGCAGCGGTGACCTCGCCTACCTGCACAACCACCCCGGCCAGGAAGCGAAACCGGGCGACAAGGGCGGACCGCGAGATCAAGTTCGGCACCACCTTCCCGACTCCGACCACCTACAGCCTGTTCCTGGACTTCCAGCACGCGGGCAAGGTGCACACCGCGGAGTTCCGGGTCGATGTCACCGGCAAGGCGATCGTGCCCAACGGCGTACCGGCCTCCGAGGGCCCACACTCCGAAGAATCACCGCACGGCCACTGAGAGGAGGCGCTATGACCAACCCTGCACCCCAGAACTCCGTCGAACTCGTGATCGGTGGCATGACGTGCGCCTCCTGCGCCGCCCGGGTCGAGAAGAAGCTGAACCGGATGGACGGCGTCACCGCCACCGTCAACTACTCGACCGAGAAGGCTAAGGTCACCTTCGCCGACGGCATCAGCACCGACGACCTGGTGGCGACCGTCGAGGCCACCGGCTACACCGCCGCCCTGCCGACACCGCCGTCCGCCGACCCCGTTGAGGCGACCGATGAGCTGCGGCCCCTCAGGGAAAGGCTCTACACAAGCATCGCCCTCGCAGTACCGGTCATTGCCCTGGGCATGATTCCGGCGCTGCAGTTCGACTACTGGCAATGGGCTTCGCTGACGCTGGCGACTCCCGTGGTCACCTGGGCCGCCTGGCCGTTCCACAAGGCAACCTGGACGAATCTGCGGCACGGCGCCGCGACGATGGACACGCTCATCTCGCTCGGCGTCGTCAGCGCGTACCTATGGTCGCTCTACGCGCTGTTCCTCGGCGAGGCCGGCGAACGCGGGATGAAGATGCCGTTCACGCTGATCCCCTCGCGCGGCGGCGGCGCCGAGGAGATCTACCTCGAGGTCGCGGCCGGCGTGACGACCTTCATCCTCGCCGGCCGGTACTTCGAAGCTCGCGCCAAGCGCCGCTCCGGAGCCGCACTGAAAGCCCTGATGGAGCTGGGCGCAAAGGACGTCGCCGTACTGCGGAACGGCGAGGAGGTGCGCATCCCGGCCGATCAACTTGCTGTGGGCAACGATTTCGTCGTCCGGCCGGGCGAGAAGATCGCCACCGACGGCGTGATCGTCACCGGGAGCAGCGCGGTCGACGCCTCGATGCTGACCGGCGAATCCGTGCCGGTCGAGGTCGGCGAAGGCGATGCCGTCGTCGGCGCGACCGTCAACGCGGGTGGCCGGCTGATCGTCAAGGCGACCCGGGTCGGGTCCGACACGCAGCTCGCGCAGATGGCCCGGCTGGTCGAGGACGCGCAGAACGGCAAGGCTGCCGTTCAGCGATTGGCCGACCGGGTCTCCGGGATCTTCGTGCCGATCGTGATCGGGCTTGCCCTTGCCACATTGGGTTTCTGGCTCGGCAACGGTTCTCCGACGGAGGTGGCCTTCACCGCCGCCGTCGCAGTGCTGATCATCGCTTGCCCGTGTGCGCTCGGCCTGGCGACGCCGACCGCGTTGATGGTCGGCACCGGTCGAGGCGCACAGCTGGGCATCCTGATCAAGGGCCCGGAGGTGCTGGAATCGACCCGGCGCGTCGACACCGTAGTACTGGACAAGACCGGCACGGTGACGACCGGGCGGATGGCTTTGGTCGACGTGCTCCTTGCACCGGGTGAAGAGCGAGCCGACGTACTGCGGTTGGCGGGCGCGCTGGAGCATTCCAGCGAGCACCCGATCGCGCAGGCCGTGGCTCGCGGGGCCGCTGATGAGCTCGGCAAGTTGCCCGAGGTCGAGGACTTCGGAAACGTCGAAGGCCTTGGTGTGCAAGGGATCGTGGACGGACACGCAGTACTGGTTGGCCGGACGCGGTTGCTGGAGGAGTGGAGTCAGTACTTGCCGGCCGAGCTCGCGCATGCCAAGGAGCACGCCGAGGCTGAGGGCAGTACTGCGGTCGCGGTCGGCTGGGACGGGAAGGCGCGCGCCGTACTCGTTGTCGCCGACACGGTGAAGCCGAGTTCGGCCGAGGCGATCAAGCAGCTGCGAGCGTTGGGGCTTCGGCCGGTGCTGCTGACCGGTGACAACGAGGCGGTGGCGCAGAAGGTCGCGGCCGAGGTCGGGATCGACGAGGTCATCGCCGAGGTGCTGCCGGCCGACAAGGTCGACGCGGTGAAGAAGCTGCAGAGCGAGGGTCGCGTGGTCGCGATGATCGGCGACGGCGTGAACGACGCGGCCGCGCTGGCTCAGGCGGATCTCGGGCTGAGCATGGGCACCGGGACCGACGTGGCGATCGAGGCGAGCGATCTGACCTTGGTACGCGGCGACCTGCGGTCGGCGGCCGACGCGATCCGGCTGTCCCGCAGTACGTTGCGAACCATCAAGGGCAACCTGTTCTGGGCCTTCGCCTACAACGTTGCTGCGTTGCCATTGGCTGCGGCGGGTCTGCTGAACCCGATGCTCGCCGGTGCCGCGATGGCCTTCAGCTCGGTCTTCGTCGTCACCAACAGCCTCCGGCTGCGCAGCTTCAAGCCGCTGAACTAAACAACCGACGCACGGAGACGGAAGGTGGTCGTCTCCGTGCGCCGGCAGGTTTGTCAGCGGAACCAGGCTGCCGTGTCGACGGGGAGTTTGCCGTCCTCCAGGGGGTTGCTGGTGAGGAGGACGGCTGTGTGCGATGGGGAGGGCGATCGGCGCCTGGCTGAGGTTGACGATGCAGTCAGGCCGGAGTCGCGGGTGAAGGCAGGACACCCGGGTCGGAGTCGAGCCAGCTGAGGGTGCCGTCGCCGAGTTCCGTCCGGCGGATGCGCAGGCCGTTGCGGTAGAGGGTCGAGCATCGAGTTCTGGTCGGCGTGCTGGGACTCGACGGTGAGGTTCTTCCAGTCGGCGGGTTGCGGCAGCCACGGCGTACCGGCGCCGAAGCCGAACGGCGGCTCCTTGCCGGACCACGGGATCGGGACGCGGCAGCCGTCGCGGCCCCGGTCGGTGCCGCCGGAGCGGGCCCAGAGCGGGTCCTGCAGCAGTTCGTCCGGGAGGTCCTCGACCTCGGGGAGGCCGAGCTCCTCGCCTTGGTAGACGTACAGCCCGCCGGGCAGCGCCATCGCGAGCAGGGCGGCGGCGCGGGCCCGGCGTTCGCCGAGGACCGGGTCGGTGGGCATGCCGTGCTTGCGGTCCTGGTGCGAGAACGACGTGTCCGGACGCCCGTACTTCGTGACCGGGCGGGTGACGTCGTGGTTCGACAGCACCCAGGTCGGCGGTGCGCCGATCGGCACGTGCGTGGTCAGCGTCAGGTCGATCGACGTCGCGCAGCTCGGCCGCATCCCACGGGCGGGACAGGAAGTCGAAGTTGAACGCGGTCTGCATCTCGTCCGGGCGCAGGTAGAGCGCGAAGCGTTCCTGGTCCGGCATCCACATCTCGCCGACCAGGAAGCGGCCCTCGTACGCGTCGGTGATCTCCCGCCAGCCGCGGTAGACCTCGTGCACCTCGTCGTGGTCGGTGTACGACTCCTCGACGCTGTCCAGGTCCTTGAACAGCACGGCGGCGCTGTCGATCCGGATGCCGTCGACGCCGCGGTCCAGCCAGAACCGCAGGATCGTCGTGGAACTCCTCGACCACCTCGGGGTTGCGCCAGTTGAAGTCCGGCTGCTCGGGCGCGAACAGATGCAGGTACCACTCCCCGTCCGGCACCTGCGTCCAGGCCGGGTCCGTCGAAGATCGACTGCCAGTCGTTCGGCGGCAGCCCGCCGTCGCGCCCGGCGCGGAAGATGAACCGCTCGCGCTCGACAGATCCAGGCCCGGCGGCGAGTGCGGCGACGAACCAGTCCTGCTGGTCCGAGCCGTGGTTCGGGACGATGTCGATGATGGTCCGGATGCCCAGCGCGTGCGCCTCGTCGATGTACGCCTCGGCCTCGGCCAGGGTGCCGAAACTCGGCTCGATCGCGCGGTAGTCGGCGACGTCGTACCCGCCGTCGGCCATCGGCGACGGGTACCACGGGTTCAGCCAGATCGCGTCGACGCCGAGCTCGGCCAGGTACGGCAGCTTCGCCCGCAGCCCGGCGAGGTCGCCGATCCCGTCACCGTTGCCGTCGGCAAAGCTTCGCAGGTAGACCTGGTAGATCGCGGCTCCGCGCCACCATGTTTCCGACATTGCTTTCTCCTTAGGGGGTGAGTGGGGGGATCAGCCTTTGAGGCTTCCGGCGGTGAGACCCGCCATGATGCTGCGCTGGAACACGAAGAAAACCAGGATCGTCGGCAGGCTGGCGATCACCAGCGCCGCGATCAGCACGTTCTGCGGCATCTGCGCGGACAGCGACGCGATGCCGACGCTGATCGACATCTTGTCGGTCTCCGGCAGCACCAGCAGCGGCCAGACGAAGTCCTTCCAGACCGTCACCACCGACAGGATCGAGACCACGCCGAGGATCGGCCGGGACACCGGCAGCACGATCGACCAGAGGATCCGCATCGGCGACGCGCCGTCGATCTCGGCCGCCTCCAGCAGCTCGCGCGGGATCGAGTCGAAGAACCGCTTGAGCAGGAAGATGAAGAACCCGTTCGCCGCCGCCGGCAACCAGATCGCCCACGGGGTGTTGAGCAGATTGAAGTGGAACAGCGGCACGTCCTTGGCCACCAGGTACGTCGGCAGCAGCAGCACCATCGGCGGGATCATCAGCGTGGCCAGCATCAGGCCGAGGATCAGCTTGCCGAAGAACGGCCGCAGCTTCGACAGCGCGTACGCCGCGGTCACGTCGACCGCGAGCGTGAACAGCCACGCGCCCCCGGCGTACAGGGCGGTGTTCTTCAGGAAGACGCCGAGCTGCAGCTGGTCCCAGGCGTCCTGCGTAGACGCCGAAGTCGAACTGCTTGGGGAAGAAGCTCGGCGGGATCTGCGCCAGCTCGTCCGGCGACTTCAGCGCGCCGGTCACCATCCAGTAGAGCGGGAAGACGAAGGCGAGCGTGAACCCGACCACGACGACGACCAGGACGGTCCAGTAGATCAGCTTGCCGTGCCAGGTCCGCAACGACAGCGGCGAGACCAGGCGTGCGGGTCTCGTAGCGCCGCAGCCCTTGCGCTTCTTCTTCCCGTACGCACGGACCGCCGGCGCGGGCGTGGTTGCCGCGAGCACCGGTTGGTGGTTCCAGTGTGGTTGTCATCGGCCACCTCTCGGTTGTCACGCGAGACGCGCAGGTAGATCGCGGAGAAGACCATCAGCACGACCATCAGCATCAGGCCGAGCGCACCACCGCCACCGAAGTCGCCGAAGTTGAAGGCGTACTGGTACATCAGGTAGGCCACCGTCACGGTCGCGTTCTCCGGGCCGCCGCCGGTCAGCAGGTACGGCTCGATGAAGACCTGCATGGTCGCGACGATCTGGAGCAGCAGCATCACCAGCAGGATCAGCTTGGTCTGCGGGACCGTCACGTGCCAGACGCGGCGGAAGAGTCCGGCGCCGTCCAGCTCGGCCGACTCGTACAGCTCGCCCGGGATGCTCTGCAGCGCGGCCAGGTAGATCAGCGTGCCGGTGCCGAGGTTCATCCAGGTCGAGACGATCACGAGCGAGATCAGCGCAGTACTGGTGGAGTCCAGCCAGGCCAGCGGCGGGATGCCGAAGACGTCGAGGATCTGGTTGAACAGGCCCGCGCCCGGGTCGTAGAACCACTTGAACAGCAGCACGCCGACGGCCGGCGGGCAGCATCACCGGCAGGTAGACGACGAACCGCAGGTACGCCTTCGCGTGCCGCAGCTCGTTCAGTACGACGGCGAGCACGAACGGGATGGCGTACCCGACGACCAGCGCGAGCCCGCTGAAGGCGGCGGTGTTCAGCCAGGCGGACCGGAACGCCGGGTCGGCGAACACGGTCCGGAAGTTCTCGAGGCCGACCCACTTGGCCGGGTCGACGAAGTTGGTCTGCTGGAAGCTCAGGACGATCTCGCGGATCATCGGATACCAGGAGAAGAAGGCGAAACAGATCAGCGCCCCGCAGAGGAACCCGTACGCCGTGAGGTTCCTGCCGACCGCGCGGCGCGCCGCCCCCTGGTGCGAGGGAGCGGCGCACCGGCGGTTTCGCGGTCAGTACCGCCATCAGGTGTTCTTGGCGAGGATCTTGTTCGCCTTGCCCTCGGCGTCCGAGAGCAGCTTGTCGATGTCGGCGTCCTTGCGGGTCAGCACCGCGGACATCGCCACGTCGAGCACGGCGTACAGCTCCTGCGCCTTCGGCGGCTCGAGCTTGTTGGTGATGCTGGCCTGCACCGGTCACGTACGGCGTGAAGTGGTCGACCGGCACGGTGGCGAACTGCTTGCGCAGGGCAACGATCTCCTTGCCGGGGGCGGTGTCGCCGTACAGGTCCGGGATCGGCAGGCCGACCGGGCGGCCCTGGGTCCTTGGCCCGCTCGTAGTTGAACTGGCCCTTGCCCGGCGTCAGCTCGTGGAACTCCAGCCAGAGCAGACCGGCCTTGATCTTCTCCGGGCTGCGCCTTCGGGTTGAACATGTAGCCGTCGCCACCGCTGACAGCGACGACTTGCCCTCGGACTCCGGTACGGCGGTCACGCCGTAGTCCTCGAACTTGCCCTGGAAGTCGTTGTTCACCGACTGCACGACGTCCGGCGCGCCGATCATCATGCCGAGCTTGCCCGAGCCCATCATCCGCATCAGGTCTTCCCACTGCAGCAGCTGCTTGCTGCCCATGCTGTTGTCGTTCCAGCGCATCTGCTTGAGGTTCTCCAGCACGGCCTTGCCCTCGGGGCTGTTGAACGCGGCGGTCTTGCCGTCGTCGCTCACCATCGAGCCGCCCCGGGCGTACAGCGAGGCGGCGAAGTGCCAGCCGCCGGTGTTGCCCGCGGAGTACTCACCGAAGCCGGTGTAGCCGGCGCCGAGCCCGGCGATCTTCTTGGCCGCCTCCTGCACCTCGGCCCAGGTCTTCGGCGGGGCGTCCGGGTTCAGCCCGGCCTGGGTGAAGAGCTTGCGGTTGTAGACCAGGCCCATGTTGTAGTTGTTGCGCGGGACGCCGTAGGTCTTGTCCGCCGTCGTTGAAGACGCCCTTGACGTCCGGGCGGACGTCCTTCGAGCGCCTTCACGCTGCCGACGTACTGGCTGATGTCGGCGGCCTGCTTGGCCTTGATGATCTTCTGCACGTCGGTGTAGTAGACGTAGAAGACGTCCTCCTGGGTGCCGCCGGCCAGCTTCGCCTGGAAGGTGTCCGGGTTGATGCAGGGGAACGCGTCCTTGCTCTGCGATGGTGATGTTCGGGTGCAGCTCCTGGAAGGCCGCGACGTCCTCGTCCCAGCCGGCCCGTTCCTTCGGGTTGCTCTTCGGCGGCTGGCAGCCGACCGTGATGGTCACCTTGGCGTCGGCGTCCGCCGGAGCCCTGCGCCGCCGGCTTGTCGTCCCCGATCCACAGGACGCGGCCGCCAGGCCAAGTCCCGCCACGAGCAGCAAGCTCAGCGCCCTGCGGTGGCTCGTTGTCCTCATCGATCTGCCCTTCTGCTGGCGAGGGCGACATCCGTCCCGCCCCTCTGATGTGGGCCACACCGTAGGCAATCTGACCAGATCTGCGCAATACTTCGATCTCAAGTTGCAAAAACGTGACTCGTTAGCGGAACTTGCAGGTATAGCAAAGGGCCAGAGCCGCTTTGTCGCGACTCTGGCCCTTCGGTGGTCAGTCGATTACAGGCCGTGCTTGTTCAGGTCCTGATCTGTCTGTCGTTGTCAGCTCGCCGGTACTGCGGGTCCAGCTCGCCGGTACGGCGGTCTTCATCCGCGCGGTCGAGGCCCGGACCACCAGCTCCGGCTCGAAGAGCAGCTCGTCGGCCGGTACGGCGGCCCGCTCGATCAGGGCGACCAGCATGTCCACGGCGGCCCGGCCCATCGCGTCGATCGGCTGCCGGACCGTGGTCAGCGGCGGATCGGTGCAGTTCATCATCGCCGAGTCGTCGTACCCGATCACCGAGACGTCGTCCGGCACGTAGAGCCCGGCCCGGCGTACGGCGCGGATCGCGCCGAGCGCCAGGATGTCGCTGGCGCAGACGATGCCGGTGACGCCTTGCTTGACCAGCCGGGTCGCCGCCGCGTGACCGCCCTCGAGCGAGAACATCGTGTGCTCGACCAGCTCGGGGTCGGCCTCGGGCGAGGCCAGGAAGGCGTCCAGCTTGCGCCGCGAGGGGATGTGGTCGCGCGGGCCGAGCACCATGCCGATCTTCTGGTGCCCGAGCGCGCGCAGGTGCCCGATCGCCATCTCGGCCGCGACCACGTCGTCGGACGAGACCTGCGGGAAGCCGAGGTGATCGACGGCCGCGTTGACCAGCACGGTCGGCAGCCGGCGCTCCTGGATCAGCTCGTAGTGCGCGTGCGGCGCGTCGGCCTGGGCGTAGAAGCCGCCGGCGAACACGACGCCCGAGACCTGCTGCTGGAGGAGCAGATCGACGTAGTCGGCCTCGGACACCCCGCCGACCGTCCGGGTGCAGAGCAAGGAGGTGAAACCTTGCTGGGCCAGCGCGCCGCCGACCACCTCGGCGAAGGCCGGGAAGATCGGGTTCTGCAGCTCCGGCAGCACCAGGCCGACCAGCCGGGCGCGGTCGCCGCGCAGCTGGGTCGGCCGTTCGTAGCCCAGCACGTCGAGCGCGGTGAGCACCGCTTCCCGGGTCGCCTCGGAGACCCCGGGTTTGCCGTTCAGCACCCGGCTCACGGTCGCCTCGCTGACCCCGACCTTCTTCGCCACCTCAGCAAGTCGTCGCGTCATAACGCAAACAGTACGCCATTATCCGCAAGAATTTGCGTCCACTTGCGTTTGTATGTTCAGCCCCTGAATGCTCAACATTCTCCCGTCCGAAACTGACACACTGGGTGGGTGCCTCGTTTCGTCGCCACCCGCCCGGACACCGGCCTGCTCTCGCTCCCCTGGGACATCCCGCTGGAGGACTGGCCCGAGGACCAGCTGGTCGCCCTGCCGCGCGGTATCTCCCGGCACGTCGTCCGCTTCGTCCGGGTCGAACGGCACGGTCTACGCGATCAAAGAGGTGATGGAACACCTCGCGATGCACGAGTACCGCCTGCTGCGGGATCTCGAACGGCTCGACTCCCCGTCGGTCGAACCGGTCGGCGTGATCACCGACCGGCTGGACAAGAACGGCGAGCCGCTCGACTCGATCCTGGTCACCAAGCACCTGCAGTTCTCCCTGCCGTACCGCGCGCTGTTCTCCAGCACGCTGCGGCCGGACACGGTCAACCGGCTGATCGACGCGCTGGTCGCGCTGATCGTCCGGCTGCACCTGCTCGGCTTCTTCTGGGGCGACTGCTCGCTGTCGAACACGCTGTTCCGCCGCGACGCCGGCGCCTTCGCGGCGTACCTGGTGGACGCCGAGACCGGCGAGCTGCACCAGGAGATCTCCGACGGGCAGCGCGCGCACGACCTCTACACCGCCGAGATCAACCTGTTCGGCGAGCTGTCCGACCTGCGAGGAGGGCGGTCTGCTCGACGCCGACATCGACCCGCTGGAGACGATCCACTCGATCACCGCCCGGTACGAGGCGCTCTGGAAGGAGCTGACCGCGCCGGAGGAGTTCGACACCGACGAGATGCACCGGCTCGACTCGCGGATCCGGCGGCTGAACGAGCTCGGCTTCGACGTCGCCGAGATCGACATCATCACCGACTGGGACGGCAGCCAGGTCCGGATCCAGCCGAAGGTCGTCGACGCCGGCCACCACAGCCGCCGCCTGCTGCGGCTGACCGGTCTCGACGTCGAGGAGAACCAGGCCCGCCGCCTGCTCAACGACCTCGACTCCTACGCCGCCTCGACCGACCAGCAGAACGAGGACGAAGAGATCGTCGCCCACCAGTGGCTGACCGAGGTCTTCGAGCCGGTCGTCCGCACGGTCCCCCGCGACCTCAACCGCAAACTCGAACCCGCCGAGGTCTTCCACGAGGTCCTCGAACACCGCTGGTTCCTCTCCGAACAAGCCGGCCACGAGGTCGACACCATGGAAGCCGCCCGCTCCTACGTAGACGACGTCCTAGCCGCCAAGCCCGACGAGAAACTAACCCTCCCGCCCACCACCCCCACCGGGCAGCACTGTCGACCCCGATCTGGACTGACCCGGGTCGGCGGCACCCGTCGGCTGACGGCTCGCCTGCCCGATCGCGGTGACCGGTTCGGGACACGTGGCTCCCATGCCGGGTGTGGTCCCGGACGATGGCGGCATGATCGCCCCGCTACCCGCCCGCCTGACGGCTGCGCTGCTCTGCGTCCTCGCTCTGGTGTCGTGCGGCGGACCCTCCAGCACGCTTGCTCGGGTACCGGCACCCACCCCGGTTGCCCCGACCATCCGGCTGGCCGACGCGTCCGAACGGCTGACGACGTATGCCGAACGCATCGAGGACGAGGTCCTCGCGCCGTACGCGACCGGGCACCTTCAGCTGGACGCCGCCAGCCGCCGGAGTGTCCGGGGATCGGCGAGGCCGCGATCGACCAGTTCGACGTCTCCGGCGAGAACACCCCGAGCTACTTCGCCCCGATCAAGAAGTGGCTGACCGGCAACGGCTTCGCCGTCGCCGAGAAGGTCACCAACGGCGACCGAACTCTGACCGGGCACACCACGGAGGGCTTCACCGTCTCGATGACGCTCGGCCCCTCGGACTCACTGGCCCTGACCTTCACCACGCCGTGCAGCTGGCCTGCCACCGTCAAGGGCGGCCCGATGACCTCTCTCCCCAAGGCCACTCCCAAGACCTTGCTGGAGGCGCGGTCCATCGAGCTGGCCTGCGAGAAGCCCCACCTGTACGTCTACAGCCTCAAGGCCCCGCCGTACCGCGGCCCGGGACCGCACAAGGTGACCGCCCACACCGATCTCCCGGAGGACACCGCAGGGCGGCGTCTTCTACTTCCCGGACGGCTGGGAGGCGGGCGATCCTGACTCAGCGGTCAGCAAACGGACGAGCCAGCTGATCGTCTGCATGACCGGCCACGCCGTGCGCCGACGCCGGCATGATCTCCTGCCATTTCGACATCCCGGAGAGCAAATCGGTGGAGTTCGCGCTTCAGCGAGGCCGACTACGAGTTCGTGGTGCTGTCAGCCCGAACCGGCCAACGGATCTCGACCTTCACCCTGTCCGGCACAGCCTCCGACCAGGACAGCTGCCCCGCAGCCATCCAGTACACCGACCACACAGAGATTCTCCGCGGCCTCAACGTCGACGCCCTCCAAACAAAACTGCGCCCGTTGGTGACCAGCCGGCGCTAGCGCAGCCGGTGCCGTCCTCAGGTGCTACACGGAGTCGAGCTGTTGTGTGGGGTGCGGCTGGGGTGCACCGTCTGATCAACAGGTTCGAGAGGGCGGTACATGGCGGAAGAAGACTGGCGGTGGGAGTCGTACCAAACGATCGAGATCCAGGTGCCTGGCGGTTGGAGCTACGGCACTACCGGGTCGCCGCCTTGCCTGGTGAAGGAGCTGCGACCGCCGTACGTCGGCCGGCCAGGGGTGATCCAAGCCATCGGCTGCCGTGACCCGTACCCCGAGCTTGCCTATCGCAGCTCCTACCTGTGGTTCGGCGCGAAGAGCAGGGGTCCGCACCGCGGAGGCCAGAGCTGCCGCCCATGGCATAGCCACCGGCTCCCGGACACCCGGCGTTCGATTGGCCGACCACGGCTGGATCGAGGAGACGCGCAGCGTGGACGGCGTACTGGTCACCGTCCTCAGCGATGACGACACCCTCAGAGGACGGATCTTCGCTTCGGCCCGGCTCATCGACGGCAAGGACGCCAACGGCTGTACGCCGGATCATCCGCTCGCCCACACCCCGCAGGGCCGCCCGGCCCCAACCGGGGGTTTGGCGACGATCGGACCGGTCGAGTCGATCTCCGTCGGCCGGTACGCCGTCCCCTTCAGAGCCAACCCCAGCTTCGCCGCCCGCCGCGCACCTTTGATCGCCAGCTCTACCTTCACCGGCGCGGCCGCGCAGGCATTGGTCGATGCCATCAAGAACGCGCCCGAAGGCAGCGGCCCGAACGTCGAGGACTGCCTCTGCGACAGGCTCGGCCAAGAGATCATGGTCCTGACGGTCCACGGCAGCGAGCGCGATCAAGAGGTCCTGATGCGATACCGGCTGCCACTTCAACGGCACCGACGACGGCGAGACCCTGCGCCAACTGACTGCAGAGCTCGCCCAGCCCCTCCTCGCCGGCGTCCACCAGCAGTCGACCTTCATCCACCCCGTCTACGAACTCGTCTTCGGCCCCCAACCCCCGAAGTGGACCTGAGCCGGTCAGGCTCCGGGGCTCGCAACGGGCAGGCCCAGCTTCTCCGCGGCGGCGAGCAGACGACGGTCATAGGTGACGAACGCCGTCAGATCCGCACCCAGTACTACGTCCGCGGTGGCCAGGTGAATTGCGTCGACTGAACGAATGACGGTTTCGTCGTAGGCGCCGGCCGTGGTTCTCACCAACTCGTCGATCTCGTAGACCGCGATCCGCCCAAGCACACCCGGCACGCTCGCGAGCAGAGCGGGTTCAGTCCGTCGTACAGCGCGTGGTAGTTCCACCTCGGCGATGGCCGAGGAGACGAGATACTGATCCGCGCGATCGGAGATCCAATCGACCAGGGCGTCCGATTCCACCTCGCGGCGGACCAGCTTCACCAAGGCCGCCGTATCGAGGTAGATCATCAGAGCCGATCCTCCCGCAGCTCCTCCAGCACCTCACCCGCTTGCTGGCCCGTACGCACCTCACCTCGAGGATGCGGCATGCGGCCCGTCAGCCGCGGCAGCCGCAGAGTTGCCGGTCTCCACCAGCCGGGCTATAGGCGAGGGTTTGGCAGGCAGCAGTCGTGCAATCACCGCACCGCGCTCGGTGATCTCGATCTCTTCGCCCTGTTTCACCCGCGACAACACCTTCGCGGTTTCCTGGTTCAACATGCGCACCGGGACCTCAGCCATAGCAACATGGTAGTACATATTTGTCAGATATCCTCTCTCCGTTGAATCGCCTAGTCGATTCGGCAGAGAAGTTATCCGGCAGTCGGACCCGGATCCGGGGTTGTCCACAGGGCAGTTTCAGCGGGGTGGCATGCGGAGGGCGCCGTCTAGGCGGATTACCTCGCCGTTGAGGAGTTGGTTGGTGAGGATGTGGTCGACCAGCGAGGCGTACTCGGAGGGGCGGCCTAGGCGGGAGGGGTGCGGGACCTGCTGTTCGAGGACCTTGCGGGCGTCTTCGGGGAGGCCGGCGAGCATGGGGGTTTCCATGGTGCCGGGGGCGATGGTGACGACGCGGATGCCCTTGTCGGCGAGGTCGCGGGCGGCGGTCAGGGTGAGGGCGACGATGGCGCCCTTGCTGGAGGCGTACGCCGCCTGGCCGATCTGGCCGTCGTACGCCGCGATCGAGGCGGTCATCACGACGACGCCGCGGTCGCCGTCCTCGTTCGGCTCGAGGGCGATCATCCGCTCGGCGGCCAGGCGGAGCACGTTGAAGGTGCCGATCAGGTTGACCTCGATCACCTGCCGGAAGGTTGCCAGCGGCAACGGACCCTTGCGGCCGACGACGCGGCCCGGAGTCGCGATGCCGGCGCAGGTGACGACGGCGCGGAGGGAACCGAGCTCGGCGGCGCATCCAGGGCCGCAGCGACGGCGGCTTCATCCGTGACATCGGTGGGGACGAAGACGCACGGTAGAGCCCAGCTCGTCGGCGATCGCCTTGCCCGCCGACGAGGGCAGGTCGCAGATCACCACACCGGCGCCGGACGCGGCGAACCGGCGTACGGTCGCCTCGCCGAGCCCCGAACCACCACCGGTGACGAGAGCGACATCGGACGGGCCAAGCTTCATCGAACACTCCTGAGCAGGTCGCGGCTGATCACGAGACGCTGGATCTGGTTGGTGCCTTCGAAGATCTGGGTCACCTTGGCCTCGCGCATGTACCGCTCGGCCGGGAACTCCCGGGTGTAACCGTAGCCACCGAGCACCTGGACGGCGTCCGTGGTCACCTTCATCGCGGCGTCCGTGCAGACCAGCTTGGCGATCGCCGCCTGCTGGGTGAACGGCCGGCCGAGGTCGCGCCGACGGGCTGCCTGCAGGTACGTCGAACGGGCCGACTCGATCGCCGCGGCCATGTCCGCGAGCAGGAACTGGACGCCCTGGAAGTCGGCGATCGCGTGACCGAACTGCTGCCGCTCCTGCGCGTACGACGCGGCGAGGTCGAGCGCTGCCTGGGCCAGACCGACCGCACAAGCCGCGATCCCGAGCCGGCCGGAGTCGAGCGCGGACAACGCGATCCGCATCCCGTAACCCTCGGCGCCGATCAGGTTCGCCGCCGGCACCCGGACGTTGTCGAAGTTGACCGCTGTCGTGGTCGACCCGGTCAGGCCCATCTTCCGCTCCGGAGCACCGAAGCTGAGCCCGGCGCGTCGTGGCCGGCACGTGGAACGCGGAGATGCCGTGCTTCGGGTCGGCCGACGTCCGCGCGAAGGTCGTGTAGAAGTCCGCGTGCGAGCCGTGCGTGATCCAGGACTTGGTGCCGTTCAGCACGTAGTCGTTGCCATCGCGGACGGCTTTCGTTGTCATCCCGCTGATGTCCGAACCGGCCTGCGGCTCCGACAGCGCGTAGGCGCCGAGCAGGTCGCCGCCGACCATGTCGGGCAGCAGCAGCTCGCGCTGGTCCGGCGTACCGAAGGTCGCGACGGCGTAGCTCGTCATCGTGTGGACGGAGAGTCCGACGCCGACGATCATCCAGGCGGCCGCGATCTCCTCGAGCATCTGCAGGTAGACCTCGTACGGCTGCTCGGCGCCGCCGTACTGCTCCGGATAGGGCAGCCCGAGCAGGCCGGCCTTGCCGAGCGTCCGGAAGGCGTCCCGCGGGAACGACTCGGTCTCCTCGGCCTTGGCGGCGTACGGCGCGAGCTCGTGCTCGCACAGGTCCCGCACCAGCGCCAGCAGGTCGGTGGATTCCTCGGTCGGCAACAAGCGATCGACAGCCATCAGGCACCCCTCTCAAGGCTCGCCGAAATGATACTCCTATCGATACTGAAGACCAAAGTTCAGTATCGTTCTATGCTGTCTCGATATGACAACAGTCGTCCCCGGGCGCCGCACGCGCAGGCAGTCCGAGCTGCTCGACCGGCTCCTGTCCCTGTTCCTGACCCAGGGCTTCAGCAGGTTCACGCTGGACGACCTGGCGGCCGAGCTGCGCTGCAGCAAAACGACCCTGTACGCGCTCGCGCCGAGCAAGGAACAACTCGCCGTCGAGGTGGTCAAGCACTACTTCAAGAATGCCACCGCCGAGGTCGAGTCCGCGGTCGCCAAACAGACCCGGCCGGACCGCCGGATCGCGGCGTACCTGAACGCGGTCGCCGACGCGCTGCGGCCGGCCAGCCGGACCTTCCTGGACGACGTGGCGACGTTCGCGCCGGCCCGGTCGGTCTACGAGCGGAACACCCGGATCGCGGCCGACCGGGTCCGGACCCTGATCGAGGACGGCATCGCCGCCAAGGCCTTCCGGCAGGTCGACATCGGCTTCGCGGCCGAGATGATCGCGCACACCATGCAGGCGATCCAGCGCGGCGACATCGCCCGCCGTACCGGCCTGAGCGACGCCGAGGCGTACCGCGAGCTGGCTTCCTTCGTCCTCCACTCCCTCCGCCACGACTGAGTTGCCCACTGATAACGTCGGCAGGATGCAGCCTCCACTCACTTCGCCGATCTTGAAGCTGGGGCCGTTGCTGCGGTACGTCGACGAGACGCGGGCGACCGTGTGGGTCGAGACCGACGGGCCGGCGAGGTGGAGATCCTCGGGCACCGGACGCCGACGTGGTCGGTGCACGGCCATCACTACGCGCTGGTGCTGATCGAGGGACTGCAGCCGGCGAGCGAGACGCCGTACGAGGTGCAGCTGGACGGCAACGCAGGTCTGGCCGCTCGCCGACACGCCCCTACGGTCCGAGCGTGATCCGGACGCCGCGGGCCGACGGGAGTTTCCGGCTGACCTTCGGGTCGTGCCGGCGCTCGGCGCCGTTCGACGAGGAGGGCTTCAAGGAGTTCGGACCGGACGCGCTCGTCGCGCTGGCCGGGCGGATGGCCGCCAGCGACGAGGACCGGCCCGACGCGCTCCTGCTGCTCGGCGATCAGGTCTACGCGGACGACCCGTCGGACGCCGTACTGGACCAACTGCGGCGAGGCGCACGGCGGCCGGCAGGACACCGAGGTGGCCGACGAGATCGGCAACTTCGAGGAGTACACCTGGCTGTACGACGACGCGTGGCTGACCCCGGCGGTCCGCTGGCTGTTCTCGACCGTGCCGCTGTGCATGCTGCTCGACGACCACGACCTGCGGGACGACTGGAACACGTCGCTCAGCTGGCGTCGCTGGGTGACCGCGCAGCCGTGGTGGCACGACCGGGTGGTCGGCGCCTACGCGTCGTACTGGGTCTATCAGCACCTCGGGAACCTGTCGCCGGAGCAGCTCGAGAAGGATCCGACGTACGCCGCGATGCGCGCGCTCGACGACGAGGACGAACGCAGCTCCTACCTCGACGCCTTCGCCTGGGAGGCCGACGACGACCCGGTCTCGACCCGGTGGAGCTTCTATCGCGACTTCGGCGCCCGGTCGAAGGGGGTCCGGCTGGTCGCGGTCGACTCGCGCTGCTCCCGCCACCTCCAGCCGGAGCGGCGCGCGATGGTCGACCAGCACGAGTGGGAGTGGGTCCGCCGCCATACGGTCGGCGCCACCGAGCCGATCAACCACCTGCTGCTCGCCTCGACGCTGCCGTTCCTGCTCAGTCCCGGCCTGCATCACCTGGAGGGCTGGAACGAGGCGGTCGCGTCCGGTGCCTGGGGCCGGCGGGCGGCCAGGATCGGCGAGGACATCCGGCAGGGGATGGATCTGGAGCACTGGGCGTCGTTCCGGAAGTCGTTCGACGACGTCACCGACCTGCTGACCGACCTGGTCCGCAGCGAGAACCCGCCGACGTCGATCCTCATGCTGTCCGGCGACGTGCACTGCAGCTACCTGACCGAGGCCTCACTGGAAGCGGTCGACCACCCCGGTACGGCGATCCGCCAGCTGACCATGTCGCCGTTCCGGAACCCGGTCGGGCGGCACATCGCGGTGGCGAACAAGCTGCTCGACTCCCGCTGGATGACGGCGCTTCTGCACAAGCTGGCGAAGTCGGCCGGGGTGCGTGATGTCGCGGCGAGCTGGCGTACGGCGTACGGGCCGTGGTTCGGGAACGGGGTGATGACCGTGCTGGTCGACGACGGCCGGGTCGCGGTCGACGTGGACCATGCGAAGGTCAATGGCGACCGGCAGGAGCTGACCTCGACGGTGCGGTACGAAGTCACGCGATGAGCGACGAGTGCTGCACCCCTGCACGCGCCGCCTCCGGTCCACCTGCCGCTTCGGAGATGCCCGCGTCCCCGAGGTCCACGCGAGGGCAGGCACGGTTGCCGGGGGCAACATTCTTGATGGGCGATGCCTTCGATGAGGGGTATCCGGGCGACGGCGAGACGCCGGTGCATCCGGTGCGGCTCGAGAGCTTCTGGATGGATGCGACGGCGGTGACGAACGCCCAGTTCGCCGCCTTCGTCAAGGCGACCGGGTACGTCACGGACGCCGAGCGGTTCGGCTCCTCCGCGGTCTTCCACCTGCTGGTGGACGCACCGCGCGCCGACGTACAGGGCACTGTCCCCGGTACGCCGTGGTGGCTGACCGTCGCGCGCGCGACCTGGCGGCAGCCCGAAGGCGCGAACTCCTCGATCGGCGGCCGGCCGAACCATCCGGTCGTGCACGTCTCGTGGACCGACGCGCACGCGTACGCCGCCTGGGCCGGCAAGCGGCTGCCGACCGAGGCCGAGTGGGAGTACGCCGCCCGGGGCGGACTCGAGTCGCAGAGATTTGCCTGGGGCAACGACCTCACCCCGCGGTCCTGCAACATCTGGCAGGGCGAGTTCCCAACGCACAACACGCTGGACGACGGTCACCTCGCGACCGCACCGGTCAAGGCCTTCCGGCCGAACGGCCACGGCCTGTGGAACACCGCCGGCAACGTCTGGGAATGGTGCCAGGACTGGTTCTCCCCCACGTACTACGCGGAGTCGGCACCCGCCGATCCGCAAGGACCGCCGACCGGCGAACACCGGGTGATGCGCGGCGGCTCGTATCTGTGCCACGACTCGTACTGCAACCGCTACCGGGTCGCTGCCCGGTCCGCGACCACCCCGGACTCCTCCGCGGGCAACCTCGGTTTCCGCTGCGCTAACAGCTGACCCGGCGATGCACGGCCCACGGTACTTCGAGGAGTCGTCCCGGTCCGCCTTCCTGCAGCCGGGTGAGCAGCAACTGTGCGACCGCCGGATAGATCGCCTCGGCACCGACCGAGGTCAGCGGCGGATCCGCGAGGGCGGCGTCGGGAGTGTTGCCGACGCCGATGATCACCAGGTCGTCCGGGATCGTCAGGCCGAGCCGGTGCGCCGCGTGGATCGCGCTGGTCCCGGCGAGATCGGTGCAGGCGAAGATCGCGGTCGGGCGGTCCGGGCGATCGAGCAGGTCGAGTGCCTGCCGGTACGCCTGATGCCGCGAGTTCGCGGTGTCGCGCACGAGGTCATCCGGTCGTAGTCCCGCTCGGTCCAGACCTGCGCGATAGGCGGCGTACCGGCTGTCCTCGGGTGAGGTCCGGAGGCAGGCGATCCGGCGATGGTTGCTGGTGAGCAGGTCCATCGCTGCAGCCAAGGCCGGCTGCTCGTCGGAGCGCACCACGTCGAAGCCGTCCGGCTCGATGTCGTTGCTATGGACAACCAGTGCGATTCCCTGCTCCGCAAGGGTTTTGAGCTTCGGTCCATCGGTTTCCGGATCGAGCGGCCCGTCGATCAGGGCACCGTCGGCACCACGGCTGAGCAGGAATCTCGACCAGTCACCGTCGAGCAGGATCAGCGAGCTGTAACCGATCTCGCGCATCGTCCGCGACACCTCGTCGGCCATCGCCCGCGACCACGGCGAATCCAGCTGGCGCAGTACGAGACAGACCTGCTCGGTGCGGCCTCGGCGAATACTCCTGGCTTGCTGGTTCGGCTGGTAGCCGATCCGGGTCGCCGCCGCTAGAACTCGCTGGCGGGTCTGCTCCCGCACCCGGGCGTCGCCGCCGGATCTGCCGGAGAGCACGTAGGAGACGGTCGCCGCCGAGACACCGGCTTCGGCGGCGACTGCCTTGATGGTCGGGCTCTTCACGCGATTCGCTCACGGGTGTGCCGCAGGATGGTGACGACGGGCCGGCCGGTGACGAGTTCACCGTCCTCGACGAAACCCTCCTCCCGACCGGTCAGATCCTGGATCAACCGCCCGCGCCACTTGTCCCGCAGTACGGCGTACTCCGGGAGCTTGGCGAGATTGCGCAGCTCACCAGGGTCCTGGACGAGATCGAAGAGTTGCTCGACGCCCTTCGCGGATCCCCAGACGTACTTGGTCTTTCCGTCCGTGACCCATTGCAGCGATTGGCCCCAGTACACGTGCTCGCCGTGCAGCCACTCGCGCACCGGCTGCCCTTCTTTCGCCACGCAGGTACGGCGCGAGCGAGTGCCCGTCGACCGAGTCCGGGATCGGCAACCCGGCCAGGTCGAGCAGGGTCGGCATCACATCGCGGAGCTCGACGACCTGATCGACCACCTGCTGTTGCCGGCCCCGTCGTGGCGCATCGGCGACGATGAACGGGACCCGGGCGGATCCTTCGTACGGAACCGCCTTCCGGAACATCCGGTGGTCGCCCATCATCTCGCCGTGGTCCGAGGTGAACGCGATCACGGTGTCGCGAGCGAGCCCGAACTCCGCCAGTGCCTCGCGGATCCGGTTGACCTGCAGGTCGATCTGGGCCATCAGTCCGTAGTACCCGGCCCTGGCCCGGTGGACGACCCGGTCGGGGAGATCGCCGATGGTCGCCTGGTAGTCGCCGTCCTGACGGAACTCGTCCCACTCGTGTTCCCAGTCGCCGAGAACTCGCCCGTACGGCGGCTGGTCGGCGTACAGGTCGTAGGCCCACTGCGGCGGATCGTACGGCGGGTGCGGGCGATGGAAGGAGAGGTAGAGGAAGAACGGGGTGGTCGGGTCGCGGCGGTAGAGCCACTCGACCGTCTGGGTCCCCAGCCAGTGGGTCGGATGCACGTGCTCGGGCTTGTCCCACGGCCGGGCGACGACGGAGTTGCAGTTCACGCCGTGGTCGAAGTAGTCCGCGTCCGGCGACATCCCCGGTTGGCGGCGTAGCCAGGGCACGTAGTCGTCGAAGTACTCGAACTGGCGGCGATGCTCGCGGCGCGAGTGATGCAGGAAGCCGTCATGCAGGATCACGTCGTCGAAGCCGACCCGGGATCGCTCCGGCCAGACGTGCATCTTGCCGATCGCCTGGGTGTGGTAGCCGGCCTTGCGGAACTCGCCCGGCAGCGTGACGGGGTGGGCGGCCGCGAACGGTACGCCGTCCTCGTACCCGACCCGGCCGTGGGCTTCCTGGGACTGGCCGGTGAACAGGGCGACCCGGGCCGGCACGCAGGTCGGGGTCGCGCTGTAGGCCTTGGCAGAAGCGGGTGCCGGCGCGGGCGAGCTCATCGAGGTGCGGCGTCTCCACGATCGGGTGGCTGTCGGCGGACAGTGCGTCGCCCCGCCACTCGTCGACGCAGATCAGGATCACGTTCGGCCGGTCCACCTGGGCTCCCTTGCTGGATGGTGAAACGATTAACAGACTGTAACCCGTTGTCCGAAGATTTGCGCGGGGCGACGGAGGATAACCCTTACGCTCCGGAATTAGGTGTTTACTTTGTGACAGTTGTCGGTAGGTTCTGTCTCGGTTAAGTCAAGGACGCACCCGCCCCGAGCGCGTCCTCATCATGAGGAGGCTGAACCGTGAAGTTCATCCGCACCGCAGCAGTGCTGGCCACCGCCGGCCTGGCCGCAACCACCGCCCTGATGGCCACCCAGGCGACGGCTGCCCCCGTCGACGTGTCGAAATTGTCGGCGGACAGCATCACCTCAACCCTCAGCAAGGACGCGACGATCCCCGGCACCGCCTGGTCGACCCAGCCGGACGGCCGGATCATCGTCTCGTACGACGACACCGTCACCGGCTCGAAGCTGGCGTCGCTCACCGGCGTCACGAAGCAGTTCGGCAGCCGGATCACCCTCGAGAAGATCCCCGGCAAGCTGACCAAGAAGATCGCCGGCGGCGACGCCATCTACGGCGGGCAGTACCGCTGCTCGCTCGGCTTCAACGTCCGCAACAGCTCCGGCGTCTACTACTTCCTGACCGCCGGTCACTGCGGCAACATCGCCTCGACCTGGTACTCGAACTCCAGCCACACCACGACGCTGGGCACCACCGCGGGCTCCAGCTTCCCCGGGAACGACTACGCGATCGTCAGGTACTCGACGTCGTTCACCAACCACCCCGGCACGGTCGACCTCTACAACGGGACGACCCAGGACATCACCAGCGCCGCGAACGCCTTCGTCGGTGAATCGGTCAAGCGCAGCGGCAGCACGACCCACGTCCACAGCGGTTCGGTCACCGCCACCAACGCCACGGTGAACTACGCCGAGGGCACGGTCACCGGTCTGATCCGGACCAACGTCTGCGCCGAAGGCGGCGACTCCGGCGGCGCGCTGTTCGACGGAACGAAGGCCCTCGGCCTGACTTCCGGCGGCAGCGGCAACTGCTCCTCCGGCGGCACCACCTTCTTCCAGCCGGTCACCGAAGCCCTCTCGGTCTACGGCGTCAGCGTCTACTGAGTCAGGCTCCTTGCGGTGGAGGCCCTCTGCTTCGGGGGGCCCGCGGCGGGCCTCTGCTCATAACTCCGGAGTGACGGACGTCCATAACTCGGGCTTTGTCAGAAGAAGGATGACCCTTACGTTGCGCACCCGGCCGAGTACCGATCGCGACGGCGGGTAGGTCTGCCCTCGGTTACGTCTAGGACGCGTCCGCCCCCGAATGCGTCCTCATCGTGAGGAGGCTGACCATGCGTTTCAAAGCAACGGCCATCCTGGCAACCGCCGGGCTCGCCGCTACCAGCTGCCTATGGGCTACTCAGGCAACAGCCGCTCCACCGCAGCCGGATGCTGCGGCGATCAGTTCCACGCTTGCCAAGGAAGCATCGATCCCCGGCACCAGCTGGGTCACCGACGCTCGCACCGGTGTCGTCACTGTCTCGTACGACGACACTGTCACCGGCGCCAAGTTGCAGGCCCTGACCGGGGTCACCAAGCAGCTCGGCAGCAAGGTGAAGGTCGAGAAGATGACCGGCAAGCTGAGCAAGTACCTCAGTGGCGGCGACGCCATCTACGGCGGCCAGTACCGCTGTTCGCTCGGCTTCAACGTCACCGACGGCAGCTCGTACTACTTCCTGACAGCCGGCCACTGCGGCAACATCGCGTCCACCTGGTACGCCGATGGCGCGCACACCCAGACGGTCGGCGACACCCAGGGTTCGAGCTTCCCGGGCAACGACTACGCCCTGGTGAAGTACCCGGCCGGTACGCCGGAACCGCCCGGCAACGTGGACCTCTACAACGGCTCGTTCCAGGAGATCACCTCCGCGGGCGACGCCTCCGTCGGCCAAGCGGTCCAGCGCAGCGGTAGCACCACCCAGGTGCACAGCGGCACCGTCACCGGCGTCAACGCGACCGTGAACTACGCCGAAGGCACCGTCACCGGCCTGATCCAGACCAACGTCTGCGCCGAAGGCGGCGACTCCGGCGGCGCCCTCTTCGCCGGCACCACAGCCCTCGGCCTCACCTCCGGCGGCTCCGGCAACTGCTCCTCCGGCGGCACCACCTACTTCCAACCAGTCACCGAACCCCTCTCCACCTACAACGTGAACGTGTACTGAGCCATCCCACCAGGCTCAGCACAGGCAATTGTGGCGTCGGACATGTCATGTCATGTCCGACGCCACAGTTCACTGTCCGAACGTTGTCCACAACTGGCTGATCAGGCTGCTGATGAAGGGGAGCCGACGGCATCTTCTCTGCTGTGAACAAGAAATTGAGCAGGATGGCGGCCGAGCGGGGTGGCTGGTTCAAGTTCGGCGACGCGCTAGCGGCCGGCTACAGCATCAGCCAGATCCGGCTCCGGGTCCGGCGGAAGCAGTGGCTGCGGCTCTGCCGGGACATGTACGTCGGAGCTGATCTGCGGGTCGAAGGTGAACCGCCTTGGGAGCTCACCAAGCGAGTTCACCTGATGAAGACCGAAGCGGTGCTGCAGCGGATGGATGGTGACGCCGTGCTCAGTCACCAGTCGGCGACGCTCCTGCACGGCCTGCCGATCTGGGGCCTGGCCTACGAGCAGGTGCACGTGACTCGGTCGACCGGGCGAGCGCGATCCGAACGATCCGTGCAGGTCCACCGGTCCGTACTCGAGCCAGAAGACATCTGCGAGGTTCGGGGGCTCCGGCTGACGACCGCGGCCCGGGCGTTCGCCGAGACCACCTGTACTACGTCGTACGAGGTCGGGGTCATCTTGGCCGATGCGGCGCTGCGGGCGGGTCTGGTGACGAAGGACCAGCTGATCGAGACGGCGCACCGGCTCCGGTTCCGGCCCGGATCACCGGCCGCGCGGGCCGCGGCCGAGTTCGCGGACGGAGGGAGTGAATCGGTCGGCGAATCGCGCCTTCGGGTGTTGATGGCCGATCAGGGCCTGCCGGAACCTGAGCTTCAGGTCGAGATCCGGGACGCTGCCGGCCGTCTGCTCGGACGGGTCGATTTCCTGGTGGGCAAGTCTCTGGTCGTCGAGTTCGACGGCGCTCAGAAGTATGGATCCACGAAGGACCTGGTCGCCGAGAAATGGCGCGAGGATCGCATCCGCGAGCAGGGTTACGCCTTCGCCAGGGTCGGCTGGCCGGACCTGGATCTCCCCGTCGCCACCGGTCGCAGACTCCACCAGGCCCTGATCCACGTCCGAAAGAGCCAAGCCTTGAACAGGTAACGATGGCCTCGGACAGGCAATGACATGTCCCAGACCCTCATTACCTGTTCAAACCTCAGGATGAGCCGACCTGGAAGGCGCTGGACGACGTCGGGGATCGGCTGGTCGTCCGGGGCTTCGTCGGCACCGTAGCCGAGGATCCAGGTGTTGGTGCGTTGCTCGGTCAGCCGGTCGGTCGGGTCAAGGAACAACTCCTCGTCCGCGACCTCCCGGATGAACCTGGTCAGCACCTTACTGGCCGCGGCGGCGGGAGATTTCGTAGAGGGCTACGCCGGTGGCTATGCCGGCGTTGAGGGATTCGGTGGCGCTCGTCATCGGGATGGAGACGATGATGTCGCAGTTCTCGCGGACCAGGCGGGCCAGGCCTTTGCCTTCGCTGCCGACGACCAGGACGATCGGGTCGGTGGCTGCCTGGAGGTCGGGGAGTTCGACCTCGCCGTCCATGTCGAGGCCGACGATGAACAGGCCGGCGTCCTTGTAGGACTTCAGGGCGCGGTTCAGGTTGGTGCAGCGGGCGACCGGGATCCGGGCCGCGGCACCGGCCGAGGTCTTCCAGGCCGACGCGGTCATCGACGCCGTACGGCGTTCCGGCACCAGGACGCCCTGGGCTCCGAAGGCCGCCGCGGACCGGGTGATCGCGCCGAGGTTGCGCGGGTCGGTGACGCCGTCGAGCGCCACGATCAGCGGCACCTGGTCCTTGTCGTGCGCGATCCGCAGCAGGTCGTCCGGGTGTGCGTACTCGTACGGCGGGATCTGCACGGCGAGGCCCTGGTGGGCACCGCCGCTGGTCAGCCGGTCGAGCTCGGGCCGCGGCACCTCGAGCAGCGAGATGCCGTGCTCGACAGCGATCAGCAGTGCTTCGCGCAGCCGGGCGTCCCGCTCGGTGCCCTCGGCAACATACAGCGCACTGACCGGTACGCCGGCCCGCAGCGCCTCGACGACCGGGTTGCGGCCGTACACCCACTCGACGGTCGCGTCGGTGTCCTTGCGGTCCGGGCGCCGGCCCGCGGTGCGCTTCTCGGCGCGCTCCTTGGCCTTGGCCCGCTTGTGCGCTGGGTGCTTGGTGCGGTCGACCGCCTTCGGCGTCGGGCCCCTGCCTTCGAGCCCCTGCCGGACCCGGCCACCGGAACCGGCGGTCGGGTTGCCGCGCTTCTTGCGGATCGCACCCTTGCGTTGACTACTGCCTGGCACTTCAGTTTCCTTCGGTTGATTGGTGCGCGGCGATCGTCCACCGGGACCCCTGTGGGGTGTCCTCGACGACGACGCCGAGCGCCTTGAGCCGGTCGCGGATCTCGTCCGACGCGGCATAGTCCTTGCGCTCGCGGGCGGCCTGACGCTGGTCGAGCAGCGCCTTCACCAGCCCGTCGAGCACCTCGGTCAGTTCCTCGCTGCCACCGGTCCGCGAGGCCCACGGCTCGGCCAGCGGGTCGAGCCCGAGCACGCCGAGCATGGCCCGCACGGACGCCAGATTCTCTTGCAGGGCAGGAGAATCGCCGTCGGCGACCAGCTTGTTGCCGTCCCGCACGGTGTTGTGCAGTACGGCGACAGCGGCCGGCGTCCCGAGGTCGTCGTCCATCGCGTCAGCGAACGCCTGCGGCACATCGGCGGCCGGCTCGACTCCACCGGTCACCTCGGTCGCCCGCCCGACGAAGCCCTCGATCCGCTGGAATCCAGTCGCGGACTCCTCCAAAGCTGCCATCGAGAACTCGACCACCGACCGGTAGTGCGAGCTGACCAGGTAGTACCGCAGCTCGATCGGCCGCACCTGCTCGACGACCTGACGCACGACAGCGCCGTTGCCGAGAGACTTCGACATCTTCTCGCCGGCCGCGGTCACCAGCGCGCTGTGCATCCAGAACCGGGCGAACTTCTGCCCGACCGCCTTGGACTGCGCCAGCTCGTTCTCGTGGTGCGGGAAGCGCAGGTCGAGCCCGCCACCGTGGATGTCGAACTCGGTCCCGAGGTACTTCCCGGCCATCGCCGAGCACTCCAGGTGCCAGCCCGGGCGGCCGTCGCCCCACGGGGTCGGCCAGGAGGCCGTCTTCGGGGTGCCCTCGGTGTAGCCCTTCCAGAGCGCGAAGTCGCGCGGGTCACGCTTGCCGCGCGGGTCCGCGTCCTCGGCGGCCTCCATGTCGTCGATCCGCTGGTGCGAGAGCTCGCCGTACGCCGGCCAGGACTTGACGTCGAAGTAGACGTCGCCCGAGCCGTCGGTCGCGGCGTACGCGTGCCCGCGCTCGATCAGCTCGTCGATCATCACGATCATCTCGGGGATGTGCCCGGTCGCGCGCGGCTCGTACGTCGGCGGCCTGCAGCCCAGTACGTCGTACGCCCAGTGCAGCTCGCGCTCGAACTCGTACGCGTGCGCCCACCACGGCACGTTCCGCTCGGCGGACTTGGCCAGGATCTTGTCGTCGATGTCGGTGACGTTCGCGATCACGGTGACCTCGTACCCGGAGCGCTCGAACCAGCGCCGGAGGACGTCGAACACGATCTCCTTGTAGATGTGCCCGACGTGCGGGGCACCCTGCACCGTCAGCCCACAGTGGTAGATCCCGACCTTGCCCGGCTGGACCGGTTCGAAATCCCTCACTGCTGCTGTCGCGGTGTCGTACAAGCGAAGTGTCACCGATCAAGGGTAACGGTGATAAAGGGGTGCTCTTGACAATTATCACCAGATCGGCCACATGACAGGACCGCCCCCGGCTGCCGGTACGGTGCTGCCCGAGGAGGACGCCTTGTCGAACCAGCAGCCGTACGGCGGCCCGCAACCGCCGTATCAAGGCCCACCCCAGCAGTGGGGCACCCCGCAGTACCAGCCACAACAACCGCAACAGCCGCAGTACCAGCAGCAGTACCCACCACCCCCGCAGTACGGCGGCCAGCCGTATCCCCCTCAGCAGTACGCCTTCGGCTGGGGTCCTGGTGGTCCGCAGCAGCCTCCGAAGAAGAAGCGCAAGACCTGGCTGATCGTCATCCCGCTCGTGCTGTTCGTGGGCGTCGCCGGCCTGTGGATCGCCGGAGTGGTCGCCAAGCAGCACCGGCACAGCAACTACGCCGACCCGCAGCCGACGTACTCGACCACGGCCGACCCGACCGACTCCCCCACCACGGAGCCGACCGAGCAGCCGACCAAGGGCCAGTCGACCGAGCCGGTGCCGACCAAGACGTCGCCGCCTCCGCCGCGCAGGGCCACGCCGTACGAGATCGTCAGCCGGAACAAGTTCTACCGGACCGGTCTGCAGCCAGGCATCGGCTGCCGGGAGTCCAAGGCCCGGGCGACGAGCATCGCCAACGCCAACAAGTACTACCTGGTGGTGAAGGGCTGTTCCGACCGGGGCTGGCCGCGGCAGGTCCGGGGCGGCGGCTGGGCGTTCCAGGTGCCGACGACGATCGTGATGAGTGCCCACGTGTCGTCACCGTGCTCCGGTAACGCCCCGACCTCCTTCTACTGCGGCGCGAACCGCACCATCTACATGGCCGGCTTCGCGGACACCCAGCGCTACCCGCAGTACCGCGGCGCGCAGAACCAGGCGCTACTGCGCGCAGGGATGGCCTTCACTGTCGCCCACGAGTACGCCCACCACGTGCAGAAGCTGACCGGGATCCTGGACGCGTCCCAGACCCTGGGCTATGACACCGGAACTACTGCCGGGGAGTGGGAGCAGAGCCGCCGCCTGGAACTGCAGGCGAGCTGCCTGGCCGGGGTCTTCCTGGCCGCGAACAAGGCGACCTACCCGTTCAGCGGTCTGATGAAGTCCGGGCTGGACTACTGGACGAACCACTCAGGAGACGAGAACGACCCGACCGGCGAGCGGATCCACGGCACGATGAAGAACCACGGCTACTGGTTCCACCGCGGCTACAACACCCGCAACATCGCCGCCTGCAACACGTTCCTCGCACCCAACTCGCAGGTGTCCTGACTCCGCTGGCAGATACGGTGCTGCCCGAGGAGGAACCTTGTCGAACCAGCAGCCGTACGGCGGTCAGCCGCCCTATCAGGGCCCACCACAGCAGTGGGGCGCGCCGCAGTACCCGCAGCAGGGCTACAGCGCACCGCAGCAGTTCGCCGGTACGCCGTACGCGGGCCCGCAATTCACCGGCCCGCAGTACGGCGGCCCGCCTCCTCCTGGTGGACCCGGCTTCGGCTGGGGGCCTGGTGGACCGCAGCAGCCCAAGAAGAAGAGCAAGGCCCGGCTGATCGTCCTCCCGCTCGGCATCATCGGCGTGGCGGTGGTCGGCGCGTACATCCTCGGCGTCATCAACAAGCAGCACCAGCTGAACGACTACAGCGAGCCCGAGCCGTCGTGGACCTACACGCCGACCAGTGACCCGTCGGACGAGCCCACCTACTCCCCGAGCACCGAGCCGACGACGGCACCCACCACAAGCGAGCCGACGACTACCGCGCCCCAGCCGACCAAGACCACCCCGCCGCCGCCCAGGCGGCCCACGAACTACGAGATCGTCAGCCGCGACGCGTTCTACCGGACCGGCGCCCAGCCGGCCAGCGGCTGCCGGCTACCCGGCGCCAACGCCTCGAGCATCGCCAGCGAAACCGCCTTCAACCGTGCGCTGAAGGCCTGCCTGGACCGGGCCTGGCAGCGTCAGGTCCGGGTCGGGCGGGACGTCTTCCGGCCGCCGAACGTGGTCACCATGAACGGCGGCGGCCAGACGCCCTGTGGCGGCAGCGCGGGCCGCTCGCACTACTGCGACTCCAACAGGACCATCTACATCGACGGCCGCAGCGACGTCCAGGACTTCCACAATCCCCGGGTCTCGAAGATGTGGGTACGGGTGCACATGGCCGACACGATGGCGCATGAGTACGGCCATCACCTGCAGAACCTGACCGGGATCTCCGACGCCTTCGACGAGCTCTGGTACGACGCCCCGACCCGGTCCGCGCGGCTGGAGATCAACCGCCGGATGGAGATCCAGGCGACCTGCTTCTCCTCGGTCTTCCAGGGTGCGAACAAGGGCACGTTGCCGGTCTCCCGGGCCTACAAGGCGGAGTGGAACTTCATCTCGCACAACTCCGGCGACGAGTGGGACACCGAGCGGACGCACGGCAGCAAGTACATCCAGCCCTACTGGATGAACCGCGGTTTCAACAGCCGCAACGTGGCCCTGTGCAACACCTTCACCGCGACCTCGGACAAAGTTCGGTAGAAAATCACACCCTATTTCGAACTAATGGTTGTTTCTTACTGACGGCTGGGTCACACTGCCGCTGAGCGCTCTGTCCGCCCCTCATCGCTCTGTGGAGGTTCCGCCGTGAAATCCATCGTCACGGGTGCCGCCGTCACCCTGGGCCTGCTCCTGGCCCCGCTTGCCGGCACCACCCTCGCCACCGCCGCTCCCGTTCCGGAAGATTCGGCCCCCAGCCCCGCCGCGCACCAGCCGACCCCCGAGGCCCGGCAGCACGGCATCACCAAAGCCGGCGACGCCTTCATGGGCTGGCGTCAGGACACCAGCACCGCGGCCCAGCCCGCCGTGATGGCGCCGGCAGCCAGCGTCGAAGGCATCGACGTCTCCAGCCACCAGGGCAACGTCGACTGGGCCGGGCAGTGGAACGCCGGCAAACGGTTCGCGTACTCGAAGGCGACCGAAGGCAACTACTACTCCAACCCGTACTTCGCCCAGCAGTACAACGGGTCCTACAACGTCGGGATGATCCGCGGCGCCTACCACTTCGCCACCCCCAACGACTCCAGCGGCGCCAACCAGGCGAACTACTTCGTCGACCGCGGCGGCGCCTGGTCCCGGGACGGCCGGACCCTGCCGGGTGCGCTCGACATCGAGTACAACCCGTACGGCGCAACGTGTTACGGCCTCTCCCAGGCGTCGATGGTGAACTGGATCCGGGACTGGCTGAACACCTATAAGTCGCGCACCGGCCGCGACGCCCCGATCTACACCAACCTCGACTGGTGGACGCGCTGCACCGGCAACAGCACCGCCTTCAACAGCACCAACCCGCTCTGGGTGGCGAAGTACGCCTCGTCGCCGGGCACCCTGCCGGGCGGCTGGCCGTACCACACCATCTGGCAGTACAGCTCGACCCCGATCGACCAGGACCGCTTCAACGGCGACCAGACCCGCTTGGTTGCCCTAGCCAACGGCTAACCACCTTGTTCTATTGACCCCCTCCGTCCGCTTTCCTTCCTTTGCCTTGTTTTATTGGGTTGCGGAGATCTCATAGGCTCTGAAATGTGACCTACTCACTGCCTATCGAGACCGACCGTCTGACTCTTCGCGCCTATCTTGAATCCGATTTCGACGACCTGTTGAAGTTGCAGTCCAACGACAACGTCACCAGGTTCCTGCTCTACGACTCGAAGACGCCGGAAGAGGTCCGCGAGTCGCTTGCCAAGCGCCTGACCGACGTAGCGATGAATGCCGACGGTCAGGCGCTGACGCTTGCCGTGATCCTGCGGGAGACCGGGCAGCACCTCGGCGAAGTCACCCTGTTCGTGAACAGCGCCGAGCACAACACCGGCGAGATCGGCTTCGTCTTCCACCCGGAGTCCCACGGCCACGGGTATGCCGCCGAGGCCGCGGTCGAGCTGCTCCGGATCGGCTTCGAGGAACTCGGCATGCACCGGATCATCGGCCAGCTCTGGGCAGCCAACACCGCCTCGGCGAAGCTCCTCCAACGCCTCGGCCTGCGACTGGAAGCGCACTTCGTCAAGGCCGAGCTGCACGAGGGCGAATGGGCCGACGGCATGATCTTCGCGATGCTCGCCGACGAGTGGCAGACGGCTTCGGAAAGTCATTGACGAAAAGTTATTGATTCGCGGCACGCGTTCACCGCGACAGGGTGCGGCGGCGGGTCTACCGTCGAAAGATGACCGCCGCCCGCCCCTTCACCACCCTGATCACCGGTCTCGTCGTCATCGCGCTCAGCGCTACCCCGAGCACCGCCGCCAAGCAGCCGGAGCGCGAGGTCGACTTCCACACCTGGACGTCGTCCGCCGACTTCCTGGCCGGCACCAGCACCGGCACGACCGTCGCCGACGGCGCGCTGACCTTCGGGTCCGCGACCGGCACTACGGCGTACGTCGATCCCTTCGGTGACGGCACCGCGAAGACCTACGAGCAGGCCAGCTGGGTCTCGCCCGAAGTGCATCCCGGTTTCGGGCTCACCGAGCTGGTCGCCTCCTGGAACGCCACCACGCCGGCCGGGACCTGGATCGAGGTGGCCATGTCGGGTCACTCCGATCAGGGCACCACCACCAAGTGGTACGTGCTCGGCCGCTGGAACAACGGCGACGACACTGCCGCCGGTGACATCCACCGCACCTCCTGGGCCGGCCAGCGCGACACGACCGGCGACGTCTCGGTCGACACCTTCGTAGCCCGCTCGGGTCGCTCTCTGGACAGCTGGCGCCTCAAGGTGACCCTCTACCGACTCGCTGGGACGACAACCGCGCCCGTACTGCGTTCTGTCGGCGCTATGGCGTCCCGTCTGCCCTCCACTAAGACAGTGCCGGTCAGTCCCCGAGGAGGCGCCTGGGGACGCGTGCTCGCAGTACCGACGTACTCGCAGGAGACGCACATCGGCCAGTACCCGCAGTGGGACGGCGGCGGCGAGGCCTGGTGCTCTGCGACCTCCACTGCGATGGTGCTCGACTACTACGGCGCTGGACCGACTCCTGCCGAGACTGCCTGGGTAGACCCGTCGTACGCGGACCCACAGGTCGACCACTCGGCCCGCTCGGTCTTCGACTACGCCTACGACGGAGCCGGCAACTGGCCGTTCAACACCGCGTACGCCGGTACGCGCGGCCTGGACGCCTTCGTCACCCGGCTGCGCTCGCTCACCGAGGCCGAGCAGTTCATCAAGGCCGGAATCCCTTTGGTGGCGTCGCTTTCGTTCAGAAGGACGAACTCCCCGGCGCCGGCTACGGCACCAACGGCCACCTGATGGTGATCGTCGGCTTCACCATCGACGGCGACGTCGTCGTCAACGACCCGGCCTCGCACCTGATCAAGAGCAACGACGAGGTCCGCACGGTCTACAACCGCCAGGCCTTCGAGAACGCCTGGGTCCCGCACTCGGGCGGCATCGTCTACGTCATCCACCCCACGTCGCTGCCACTTCCGCCGCACCCGGCGCAGGCGAACTGGTAGTCCCCCCGGACTGGAACCGTCCGTATGCCGGGGGCGGCGTACGGACGGTTCCTACTTCACCGCATCAGCGGTAGTGGCCTGCTAGCGGGTGAAGAGGGCGCCGGTGAGGTTGGTGGTGAGGTTGCGGAGGGAGTCGGGGAGGTACTGGAGGTGCCAGCCGCGGGGGCCGCGGTACCAGTGGAAGCCTTCGTCCTCGTCGTCGTCGACGTCCGTGGCGACCAGGGCGTCGATCCAGCGCTCGGAGCCGCCGAGGACCACGGCGTACGGAAGGGCGCGGGAGCAGAGCTCGGCGTGCTGGTCGGACGGGAGTTCGCTGACGTCCATCTCGAGCAGCTCGCCGCGGATCGCCGCGACCTGGCCGAGAACGCGACCGGCGGCGGGGGCCTTGGCGGGCATGTGGCGGCCGATGACGAGCAGACCGATGCCGACCGCGGTGATCGCGAGACCGAGCAGGCCCCAGCTGCTGAAGAGGGCCAGCAGGAAGGTCGCGACGACACCGACCACGGTGACCGCGATGCCGATCGTGGCCCAGAGCGAGCGGGTGCGGTCCGGGCGCTCGGTGAACCAGCCGCGCTTGACGACCCCGTCGTACAAGGCGTCCTGGACCTGGCCGAGGCCGGCCCGGACCTGCTTGCCGAGCTCGGAGACGAGCACCGATTCGTTGTCGCCGAAGATCGCGCGGATCAGGACGTTCTCGTAGCGCTGCAGCTCTTCGGCCGGCGCACCGGGGATCCGCTTCAGCTCCCAGTCGGGGCGCGAGTACTCCGACTCGTGCTCCAGCTCGGTGATCGTGAGGTGCCCGCGGACGGCCAGGTCGATGATCGTCGCGGTGACGTCGACCGGGTCGATCCGCTCGTCGATCAGCGTGCCGACCTCACCGGGCCGCAGGTCGGCCGGCGGCGTGAAGTCGATCCGGGTGTCCTGCCCGAGGCTGAACAGCGAAGCCGGTACTACGCGGCGCGGGTCGACCTGGTCGCGGCCGCGCAGCCGGTAGAGGGCGAGCAGCGCACCGGCGCCGAGGAGCAGCACCAGCAGCGCGGTGATCAGCTGGGCGGTGTCGGTGGAGAAGGACCGCTTGAAGGTCTTGCGGTACTCGACGATGGTGTTCGCCGCGATCTCGCCGTCGGGGAAGCCGACCGTCATCCGGACCGCGTTGCCGGGCGGCAGGCCCTGCTGGCGGAAGGTCGGGCCGGCCGTCTCGCCGATCTGGGCGAGCGTGCACGGGGTGTTGCTGTCCAGCGCGCCCGCGGTGCACGACACGTGCGAGACCTGCGGGGTGCTGTAGACGATGTTCGCGTCCTGGATCGTCAGGTTCACACCGGTCAGCGGGGTGAACCGGACCTCGGTGCCGTTCAGCACCTTGGCGACCGCGCCGCGGACGGTGTAGGTGAAGTCCAGCTGGGTGTCGCCGGAGACGTCGGCGACCGCGATCGAGGTGACGTCACCCTTGACCGATCTGCTCGAACTTCTTCGCCTGGCCGCCGGACTTGACCTCGAGGTCCTCGACCTTCTGCACGTGGTCGACGGCGTCGGGCAGGTGGTCGCGGGTGACGAGGAACCGGGTGAAGGTCCCGGTCACGTTGCTCAGCTTCCACGACTCGGAGACCTTGAGCAGGCCGTCGCGTTCGACCCGGATCTCACTGTCGAAGTTGGTCACCACCGGGTCGGCCGAACCGCCGTTCGCGGTCGCACCGGCCTGGACGCCGGTCAGGGCCAGGAAACCGAGGGCACACAGGGATACCCCGAGCAGACGTAGACGCATCGCCCAATCACACCGTATCGAGAGGGTCAGGATGAAATCGGCCCGTCGGGCCACGGGCACCATACCGCGACTCATGCCCACCGCAACGGTCTCCGTCCGCCGGACGAGGCAAGGTGAAAGACAAAAGGCGAGGAGGAGGTGAGCAGACCAGGTAGGTGGAAGAGTTGAGCCGGGGCTCCGATAGCGTCGGGGTCTGCGCGGCTGCGCCCCGGGTCGTGCTTGACGTCCACTTGCGGGGCAGTGGAGCGCGCGTGTCCGACAACCAGTGGGGCCCACCCGGGCAGTACCCGCCGCCCGGTGGCCAGGGTCCGTACCAGCCCGGCCAGTACCCGCAGGGTCCGCCGCCGCAGGGTGGTTATCCACAACCTCAGGGTGGCTACCCGGCCTCCTGGCCAGGTTCCGCCGCCCGGCCCGTTCGCGCCGCAACCCTGGCAGCAGCCGCAGCAACAGCCCCTGTACGGCGGGGGCCGGCCGCCTGGTCAGCAGTTGCCGCAGGGGCTCGGCTGGGGCGCAGCCTCCCGGTGGACCGCAGCGCCCGAAGAAGAAGGGCCCCGCGCTCGCGATCCTGCTCGTCCTCGGCGGCCTGGTCGGAGCGGTCGTCCTGCTGTCGGTCATCAGCGGCTTCCTGAAGCACAACAGCAGCTCGGCCGATTCGCCGTACTACACCCCGACGTCCGACCCGAGCTACAGCCCGACGTACGAGCCCTCGCCGGACGAGCCGACGGTCGGACCGTCGACGGCACCCCCGACGTACCAGCCGACCACCACCAAGCCCACGGTGACCAAGCCGACCGCGCCGCGGACCATCAGTCACCCCGCCGGTCCGCCGCGGCCCGACCGACTACGAGATGGTCAGCCGGAACAGGCTGTACTCGACCGGCGTGATGGCCTCGGCCGGCTGCAAGGGAGTCCCGCGCGCGCCAGTCGAACGCTGCCGGCGCCACCGCCAACTACATCCACCTCCGGGCCTGCCTGGCCCGCGCCTGGACCGCCCTAGGTCCGCGGTCCGGCGCGACGTTCCGCGCCGCCGAACCTGCGTCACCTTCACCGGCACAGTCCAGTCGCCGTGCGGCGGCACGATGAGCGACACCGGCCCGCCGTTCTACTGCAGCAGCAACGAGACCATCTACATGAACCTCGCCAGGACGTCGGCTTCTACAACATGGCCGCGAACTACAACAAGGTCTGGGCGCGGATGTGGATGCTGCACCAGTTCGCGCACGAGTACGGCCACCACGTCCAGCACCTGACCGGCATCCTGGACGCCAAGAACAACATGCGGTACGAGGCGCCGACCCAGGCCGCCGCAGCTGGAGCTGACCCGACGCCTGGAGCTCCAGGCCTCCTGCTTCAGTGACGTGTTCATCGGCGCCAACCGGCGGACCTACCCGATCACCGGCCAGTCGCTGCACCCAGTGGGCGTTCCTGATCGGCAACGTCACCGACTACGACAACGACCACGGTGACGCGGCGAACCACCAGTACTGGGCGCTGCGCGGCTACAACAGCCGCAACCCGGCCGCCTGCAACACCTTCACCGCACCCGTCGGCACAGGGTGTACTAGCGCCTGCGGCCGGCAACTGCCGCACCGGCGGGGCAGACGAACAGTGGTCCGGTGCGGTGGTTAGCCTGGCCGCCCGGATCACGCCCTGTGTGTCCCGGGGGGATGAGGAACAACCGTGTCCGACCAAGACTGGGGCGAGCCACCAGGCGCATCAGCCGCCGGGACCGATGCCCGACGGCTCAATACCGCTCTACGGCAGCTATCCGCTGCCGGGTACGCCGGGTGGCGAGCCGGCATCGCCGCCGGTCGGCTGGGGACCCGACTTCGGCGGCAAGCGCCAGATCCGGCACGGCGGCCCGCAGCCGCAAGCGCCGGCGTACCGGCCTCGTGGCCAGCCTGCTGCTGCTCGGCGGCGTCGCGGTGGCTCGTCGTGATCACCGCGTTGACGCTGCGCGCAGCGACGGCTTCACTACTGTGGCGCCGTCGTCGGGCCAGGAGTCGGCCTGGTGGGCCCGACCGCGAGCCAGACCGCCGCAGGACGACAGCCCGCCAGGAACCCCGGACGACGGCGGGACGTCGCAGGACAGTATGAAAACCGTCACCAGCGACCCGCTCTACGCCACCGGAGCCCAGACTACTGTCGGCTGCCGGGAGCCGCAGGTCGCGCTGAGCACCCAGCAGGCCGTCAAGGCGTACTACGCGAACCTGGTCGGCTGCCTGAACCGCACGTGGGCCGGCAAGATCAGGCCGCCGGCGACACCTTCGCGGCTCCCCGGGTGCTCTTCTGGTCCGGTGAGTCCAGGCGCCGTGCACCGGCTCGTCCGCCGCCTCGTTCTACTGCGCGGCGAACCAGACGCTCTACCTGAAGTTCGACGACGACATCAAGCTGTGGAACCGGGCCGCCGACCGAGCAACCGGTCCTTCGCGCGGATGTGGGTGACGTACACGGCCGGGCGCGAGTTCGGGCATCACCTCCAGCAGCTGGCCGGTATCCTGCGCGGCCGCGCGGCAGCTGGAGTACGACGCGCCGGACCAGGACGCGCGGCTCGAGCTGAGCCGCCGGATCGAGCTGCAGGCGTCCTGTCTCGGCGCGGCGTTCATGGGGGCCAACAAGGTCCTCGTACGGGATCAACGGGCTCGACCTGACCATCTACCGCCGGTACGTCGAGGCGCAGACCGGGGACGAGAACAGCCGCGGCGGACCGCGGGACCATGGCGCGCGAGCCAGCCACCAGTACTGGACCGCGCAGGGCTTCAACACGCTCAACAGCGCCAACTGCAACACGTTCACGGCTTCGGCCAGCAAGGTCTCGTGAGGAGTATCGATGTCGGACAACTGGAATCCACCCCCGGGGCGGGAGCCGCCGGAGCCGGAGGGCGAACAGCCCGCCGGCAGCCGCCGGCCCGCCCGCGGGATGGCCAGTCGCCCCTCTGGTGGACCGAGTCCACCGAGAAGCAACCGGAATACCTACGCCCCGCACCCCCCACCACCCCGGAGCAGGGCGGCTGGCACACGGCCGAAACCGCCCGCCCCGGATCAGCCTGCCGGGCAGAGCGGTCGCCCGACACCTGAGCAGTCCGGACAGGGCGGCCGGCCGACGCCGGAGCAGCCCGCCGGCCAGGGCGGGTGGCAGCAGCCGAAGCGGCCTGAGCCGAGCATCGGATCGGCAGACGCCGGACCAGCCTCCGTACGGCGCCCAGCAGCCACCCCGAGGCCAGCACGCCGCCCCACCCAACCAGCCACCCAGCGGCAACGCACCCGGTGCACCTACCGGTGGACCCGCGGCAGGCGGAGCCGCCGGCGGACGCGGCAGCCGGCGGACCCGCCAGCGGACCGGTGGCTGGTGGATCCGCAGCCGGTGGACCGGGCAGCACCGGCCGGCCGGGCGCACCGCGCCACCAGGCGCCGACCGGCGCAGCCGGTCCGGCGAGCTCCGGCTGCGCGAGCGGCGCCGGCGGGCGCCGAGTTCCGGCCCCGCCGGCTCCGGCGCTGCCGGAGGCTCCGGGTTCGCGACCGGTGCGGTGCTGGGCTCTTCGGGGTGGTCTACTGCGCCTCAGGGTGGGCAGGGTAATCCTTGGTCGGCGGCGGCTTCGCCTTATCAGCCGTCGGGCCAGCAGGGTGGGTTTCCGCGGCGGGGCGGCGGGCCGGGCGGGCCGGGGCAGGGCGGGCAGCCGAGTTGGCAGTATCCGCCGATTCCGATTCCGAAGCCGCCGGGTGCCGGGCGAAGGAAGAAGCCGCGGCGTACGCCCAAGGGGCTGCTGATCGGGTTGGTCGTGCTTGCGGTGCTGGTGGTCGGCTCCGGCGTGACGTATGCGCTGCGCAACGCCGGTGACGACAACAAGACGACCGCGACGGACACCCCGTCGGTCGCCCAGTCCGAGTCACCGAGCGCGACGCCGTCCGAGACTCCGAGCGAGACCCCGCAGCCCGACTCCGACGCCGACGGCCGAAGCCGAAGCCGAAGCCGCGCGTCCCCACGCCGTACGAGCTGGTCGCGAAGAACAAGCTGTACGCGGCCGGCGCGTTGCAGGCGTCGAAGTGCGCCGAGCCGAAGTACCGGCCGACCACGTTCGCCGCGGCGAAGGCGTACTACAAGCGCATGCTGCCGTGCCTGAACCGCACCTGGTAGCTGGCGATGAAGAAGGCCGGCCTGCCGTTCCGCGCGCCGCACGCTGATCGTCTACGCCAACACATCAAGACCCCGTGTGGCACCGAGCGCGGCACCCGCGGCTTCTACTGCGGCGCCAACGAGGCGATCTACATGCCGTTCAACGTCGACTACAACAACTACAAGGTCAACCCGATGTACACCCGCGCGTGGATGCTGAACACGATCGCGCACGAGTACGGGCACCACGTCCAGCAGCTGACCGGCATCTTCCGGCGCCAGCTTCGCCCGCCAGGCGACGATGGCCGACCCGAACCTGCGGCTGCTGGAGAGCGCGCCGGCGCGAGCTGCAGGCCGCCTGCTTCGGCTCGGCGTACCTGGGCGCGAACGCGGCGTTCATCCCGATGCGCGGCGAGCTGCTGGCCAACTGGAAGTTCGCGGTCGCGAACGCCGGTGACGAGTTCAGCCAGGCCGAAGATCCGCGACCACGGCTCGAAGGTGAACCACAACTGCTGGTCGACCCGCGGCTTCAGCTTCCGGACCCGCGCTTCTGCAACACCTTCCAGTCACCACCGCAGTACACGTACTAAGCAAGACGAAGGCCCCCTGGGACCCTGACTCAAGGGGTCCCGTGGCTTCAAGAGGAATCAGAACAAGCGGCGGGCGTGCGACAAGCGTCCCGCCGAAAGCCGTGACGAAGTTCGACAGCGACTCGCCGATGTCGGACAGGTGCCAGTTCTCCGGGCCGGAGTACCAGCCGATGCCCGCGTCCGGGTCGTCGTCGTCATCCGTCGCGGCGATCTCCAGCGCCCACTTCTCCGTCAGCCCCAGTACTGCGGCGTACGGCAGGCACCGCGACGCGAACTCCAGCCGGTGACTCTGCGGCAGATCCGCCGACGACTCATTGCTCAGGTATGCCTGCAGCCCAGCCACACGACCCAGTACTGCGGCGCCGCGGGCGGTTCGCGCAGGAGCGACCTGCCCGGCCAGCGTCAACGCCGCACCGGCCAGCATGACCGCGAAGCCGACCAGACCGAACTTGGTCACGATGGCCAGCACGATCGTCAGCAACACCCCGGCACCGAGCAGCACGAGACCTGCCGTCGTCCAGCGGTTCCGTACTGCGTCCGGCCGGCTCGCGAACCATCCCTGCGTGACGACGTCGGCGTACAGCTGCTCGCGGACCAGGTTGAGCCGCGGTCGCAGCGACTGGCCCAGGGTCGAGACCTACGACGGTCTCGCCGTCCGCGAAAACCGCGTCCAGCAAGGCCTTCTCGTACGGCAGCAGCTCCGGGCCGCCCGCGTTCAGGCGCCGCAGCTGCCAGTCCAGCTTGCCGAAGTGCGTCTCGCGCGGCAGCTCCACGATCGTCAGGTAGTTGCGCACGGCAAGGTCCAGCAGCGTCGCGGTGATGTCCACGACGTCGGCGGTCTCGTCCACCACCGTGCCGACCTGGCCCGGCCGGATCCCGTCCGGCGCGGCGAACTGCGGCCCGTCGGCGCCGTCGAGCACCGGGCGCTCCGGGGCACCCGCCACCGGTCTTGCCCGCGTCACGACCGCGGAAGAACCACAGCGCGGCCGCGCCCAGTACGCCGAGGCCCGAGCAGCAGCGCGCTCAGCCCGAGCGTCGAGGAGTCGACGGTGAAGGCGTGGCCGAGGGTCCAGCGGGTCGCGAACTTCGCGTTCGGCTTGACCGTCGCCTGGCCACTCAGCCCGGTCAGGAAGGTCAGCCGGCCGCCGGCCGGGACTGCCGTTCTGCTCGATCTGCAGGGCGGCGCGACTCGGCCAGCTGCGACGACGTACAGGGCATGCTCGAGCCGGTCCGGCCGGCGAAGCAGGTCACCCAGGTGGCGAACGGGACGTTGACCGTCACGGTCGCCTTCGGGATCGCCGCGTCCGAAGCCCTGCACGACCGGCCAGCTCACCTCGCGGCCCTCGGTCGAGTCGGCCACGACGTTGTGCACGTCGTAGCTGTAGACGATCTTGGCCTGGCCGGACGCCTTGACGACGAGCTGCCGGCCGTTGTCGACGCTCTTGTTCTCGAAGCCCCGGCGGGCTGGCCGTTCACCGTGGCCGACACGTTGCTGATGTCGTAGGCGCGGTCCCGTCGGCGTCCGAGCGGACCCGGGTCGGCCAGCGTGCGGGCGAAGGTGTCGCCACCGGCCGTCAGGTCGACGGTCTCCTTGACCTGCAGCACGCCGTCACCGGTCAGGGTCGCCTCGGCGGAGTACCCGGTGATCTGGTCGTCGGCCGGCCTGGGCAGGCACTGTGCCGAGGGCAACGAACGGGACCGACAGAGACACGAGCAGGGCGGCCGGCAAGAGGCGGCGCTTCAGTGACATGGGACGAGAGTAGTCTCGTGCCGGTTCGCCCTGCGAACTCGTCCGACACCGGCCATGGAAGAAGGGGCCAACGACTCGTGAGCAACCCGTACGGGTACGGCGGCCGTCCCCAGGACCGGCCGGCTGCCCGCCGCCCGGCGTACTGCCCCCGCCGCAGCCGGCCCCCTGGCAGCAGCAGGGTCCGCCGCAGCAGCAGTACCGGCAGCCGGTCCCATCCGCAGCAGCAGGGCGGCGGCTACCCGCAGTACCAGCAGCCGGGTCAGTACCCGCAGGGCCAGTACCAGCAGCAGGGCCAGTGGGCCCAGCCGTACTACGGCGGTCCCGGGCACTTCAACGGCTTCCAGCCGCCCCCGCGCCGCAAGTCGGGCGCGGTCCGGCTCGTCCTGCTCGGCTTCGTCGTGGTCGCCTTCCTCGGCATCACGCTGGCCGTGCGTCGGCGTACTCCTGGCGGCAGTACCGACACGACCGCCGATCCCGGCGTCAGTGGCCCGTCGATCGTGCCGACGGCGACCACCAAGCCGGACAAGGGTTCGGCCGAGGACTACCTGCTCAACAGCGCCGCTCTACCAGGCCGGTGGCGCTGCGGCGAGCTGAACTGCCCGGCCGAGAAGCTCGGCGACGGCAGCCTCGCGGCGCAGAAGCGTCTACTACGAGAAGCTGTTCAACTGCCTCAACGAGGCCTGGCGGCCGGTGTTCAGCAAGATCGGCGAGAACCAGCCCGACCCGGGCCTGGTCGTGTTCGACAAGCCGGTCAACAGCCCGTGCGGCTCCTTCAAGCCGCTGTCCGGCCGGGTGCTCGCGTTCTACTGCTACGGCAACCACGTGATGTACACGGACGTGCTGCAGATGAACAAGGCGTTCGGTCCGAAGGAGGACCTGGCGTACCTGATGACGATCGCGCACGAGTACGGCCACCACATCCAGGGCGTCAGTGGGCTGTTCTACGCGCGCGCCGTCTACCTGCAGGACCACCCGGCCGAGAAGCTGGAGAGCTCGCGGCGCAACGAGCTGCAGGCCTCCTGCCTGGGCGGCGTCTTCAGCAAGTCCGTGGAGAAGTCGCTATCCGCTGACGAACCGGCTGAAGGAGTTCGAGCACCAGGCCAGCAACAGCTTCGGCGAGACCGAGGACACGCCCGCGGACGAGCGGACGCACGGTCTGGCCACCAGCCAGGGCTTCTGGATCGAGAACGGCTTCAACATCGGCGAGACCAAGGCCTGCAACACCTTCGCGGCACCGACCAACCTGGTGAACTGAGTTGGTGTCCACGCTGCGCGGAGTTTCAGAACCGGACAGCTGAGCGGCGTATTATCCGCCCGTGACTTTGCGACGGGGGGACAGCGCTCCACCCGAGCGGACCTTGGTGGACATCCTGCAGGCAACTGCGGTGAGCCACCCGGACGAGCCGGCGCTCGACGACGGCAGCGTGGCCTCAGCTACCGCGAACTGCTCCGCCAGATCGCCAAGTTCGCCCGCCGGCTGACCGACCTCGGCGTCGGCCCGGGCGACCGGGTCGGCGTCCGGATCTCGTCCGGCCACAACGACCTGTACGTCGCGATCCTCGGCACCCTGCAGGCCGGCGCGGCCTACGTCCCGGTCGACGCGGACGACCCCGAGGAGCGGGCCGAACTGGTCTTCGGTGAGGCCGGTGTCGCCGCGATCGTCACCGACGACCTGGAGATCACCAGCACCCGCCCGATCGCGGAGCCGGACGAGGACGGCTACTACGACTTCCCGTACTCCGCCCGGATGGACGGCGCCGGCGACGCGGCGACCCCGGCCCGGCCGGCAACCGATGGTCCGAGCACCGGACGACGACGCCTGGATCATCTTCACCTCCGGGCTCGACCGGCGTCCCGAAGGGCGTCGCCGTCACGCATCGCTCGGCGGCCGCGTTCGTCGACGCCGAGGCGCGGATGTTCCTGCAGGCCGAGCCGATCGGCCCGGACGACCGGGTGCTGGCCGGCCTGTCGGTCGCGTTCGACGCGTCCTGCGAGGAGATGTGGCTCGCCTGGCGGTACGGCGCCTGCCTGGTGCCCGCGCCGCGCTCGCTGGTGCGGAGCGGGATGGACCTCGGCCCGTGGCTGGTCGCGCAGGGCATCACCGTCGTCTCGACCGTGCCGACGCTGGCCGCGCTCGTGGCCGGCCGACGCGCTCGACGCAGGTCCGGCTGCTGATCTTCGGCGGCGAGGCCTGCCCGCCCGAGCTGGCCGAGCGGCTCGCGGTCGACGGCCGCGAGGTCTGGAACACCTACGGCCCGACCGAGGCGACCGTCGTCGCCTGCGGCGCCCAGCTGACCGGCGAAGGCCCGGTCCGGATCGGCCTGCCGCTGGACGGCTGGGACCTCGCCGTAGTCGATGCCGAAGGCAACGAAGTACCGGAGGGCGGGACCGGCGAGCTGATCATCGGCGGCGTCGGCCTGGCCCGCTACCTCGATCCCGGCGAAGGACGCGGAGAAGTTCGCGCCGATGCCGACGCTGGGCTGGGAGCGCGCGTACCGCAGCGGCGACCTGGTGCGCAACGAGGCCGAGGGCCTGGTCTTCCAGGGCCGCGCCGACGAGCAGATCAAGCTCGGCGGCCGGCGGATCGAGCTCGGCGAGGTAGACGCCGCCCTGCAGGCGCTACCTGGTGTCTCGGGCGCTGCGGCCGCAGTACGGGCGAGTGCTGCGGGGCAACCAGCTCCTGGTCGGCTACGTGGTGCCGGAGGATCCGGAAGCGTTCGACCAGACTGCCGCGACGGCGCGGCTTCGGGAGGAGCTGCCGGCCGCGCTGGTCCCGCTGCTGGCCGTGACGGACACCTTGCCGACGCGGACCTCGGGCAAGGTCGACCGCAACGCGCTGCCCTGGCCGCTGCCCGGCATGGACACGGACGGGCCGCCTGCCGAGCTGGACGGGACAGCGGGCTGGCTGGCCGAGCGCTGGACCGCGGTGCTCGGCGCGACGGTCGACCGGCGCGGACAACGACTTCTTCCTGCACGGCGGTGGCAGCCTCGGCTGCCGCCCAGCTCGTCTCTGCGCTGCGAGAGCGGTACCCGGACGCACCGTCGCCGACATCTACGAGTACCCGCGACTCGGCGCACTCGCCGATCGGCTCGACTCCTTCGGCAGCTACGCTGCAGCCGATCGAGATCCGCGAGGTCCGGCCGACGCCACCCGGGACGCAACTGCTGCAGACCGCATTGACGCTGTTGCTGCAGACGGTGGTCGGCGTGCGCTGGCTCGTCTGGCTCTTCACTCTGAACAACCTGCTCGCCTTGTCGGACGGCCCGACATCCCGTGGATGCGCACTGTGTCCTGGTGGTGGATCCTGGCCGGCTGGCTGCTCCTGATCACCCCGGCCGGCCGCATGGGCATCGCCGTCGTCGGTGCCCGGCTCCTGCTGCGCGGCTTGAAGCCCGGCGTCTACCCGCGCGGCGGCAACGTGCACGTGCGGCTCTGGGCAGCGGAGAACCTGGCCGACGCGGCCGGTGCCGCCAACCTGGCCGGCGCGCCCTGGATCGCCTACTACGCAAGGGCTCTCGGCGCGAAGGTCGGCCGCGGCGTCGACCTGCACACGCTGCCGCCGGTCACCGGCCTGCTCACGATGGGCCGTGGCGCGTCGATCGAGCCCGAGGTCGACCTGTCCGGCTACTGGATCGACGGCGACCGGCTGCACGTCGGCGCGGTCACCGTCGGCGCCGAGGCCGTCGTCGGCTCGCGCAGCACGCTGCTGCCCGGCGCGGAGATCGGCCGCAGCGCCGAGATCGCCGCCGGGCTCGGCGGTGTCCGGCAAGGTCCCGCCGGCCGAGCGCTGGTCCGGCTCGCCGGCCAGCACGGGTCGGCCGGGCTCGCCACCCGTGGCCCGAGGAGCGCCCGGCCCGCGCGCCTTGGTGGGTGCTCGCGTACGGCGCTGCTTCGGCCCTGATGTCGCTGCTTCCGCTGGGCGCAGCGTGTCCTCGCGCGTCCTGATCCTCGGCCACGCGGTCCGCGGCACCACGTCGCTCGGCGACGCCGCAGTCCACGGCGCTGTGCGCGATCCCGCTGATGACGCTGGTCGGCTTCGCGACGCTCGCGCGTGCTGACGCTGGTCGGCGTCCGGCTGCTCGGCATCGGGCATCAAGCCCGGGCACTACCCCGTGCGCAGCCGGATCGGCTGGCAGGTGTGGGCGACCGAGCGGCTGCTCGACTCGGCCCGGACGCTGCTCTTCCCGCTCTACGCGAGCCTGCTCACCCCGTCGTGGCTGCGGGCGCTCGGCGCGAAGATCGGCCGCGACGTCGAGGCGTCGACCGTGCTGCTGCTGCCGAAGATGACGACCGTCGGCGACGGCGCCTTCCTCGCCGACGACACGATGATCGCGTCGTACGAGCTGGGCGGCGGCTGGTTGCACGTGGCCGGCGCGAAGGTCGGCAAGCGCGCCTTCCTCGGCAACTCCGGCATGACCGCGCCCGGCCGCTCGGTGCCGAAGAACGGGCTGGTCGCCGTGCTGTCGGCCGCGCCGAAGAAGTCGAAGGCCGGCACGTCGTGGCTGGGCAGCCCGCCGGTGAAGCTGCGCCGGCAGGCCGTCGACGGCGACCAGAGCCGCACGTTCGACCCGCCGCTGCGGCTGCAAGTTCGCGCGGGCCGCGGTCGAGCTGTGCCGGTTCGTCCCGATGATGTGCACGGTGCTGATCGCCCTCGGCGTGCTGTTCGCCCTGCAGGCGCTGGATCGTCTGGCTCGGGCCGTGGCCGACCGTCCTGCTCTCCGGCGCGGTGATCCTCGCCGCCGGCGCGGTCGCCGGCGCGATGGCGACGATCGCGAAGTGGGTCATCGTCGGCCGGACCCGGGCGGTCGAGCACCCGCTGTGGAGCTCGTTCGTCTGGCGCAACGAGGTGGTGGACACCTTCGTCGAGATGGTCGCCGCGCCCTGGTTCGCCAACGCGCGCCGCCGGTACGCCGGCGCTCGCGCTCTGGCTGCGCACGCCTCGGCGCGAAGATCGGCAAGGGCGTCTGGTGCGAGACGCTACTGGCTGCCCGAGGCCGACCTGGTCACGCTCGGCGACGGCGTCACGGTGAATCGCGGCTGCGTTCTGCAGACGCACCTGTTCCATGATCGGGTGATGTCCATGAGCACCGTCACCTTCGGCCCCGGGGCGACCCTCGGCCCGCACGGCGTCATCCTGCCGGCGGCGTCGATCGGCGCGGGCGCGACCGTCGGCCCGGTGTCGCTGGTGATGCGCGGCGAGACCGTGCCGGCCGGGTACCCGCTGGGCCGGCAACCCGATCGCGCCCTGGCAGGGTTGATGGTCGCCCGTGACCGAAGCCGGACCAATCAGGGCCAGCCTGGTGCTGACAGCGGTGACCCGTACGTCCCCGCCCACGGCAACGGCGGCTACAAGGTCGAGTCGTACGAGCTCGACCTCGACTACCGGGTCAACAGCAACCGCCTGACCGGCAAGGCCACCATCACGGCCGTCGCCACCCACGCGCTGTCCCGGCTGAGCTTCGACCTGACCGGCCTGCGGGTCGCCAAGGTCGCGGTCAACGGCCGCCGCGCCGGCCGGTACGCGCACCGCAACGGCAAGCTGCACATCTGGCCCGCCGCCGCCGATCGCCGACGGCGCGGAGTTCGTCGTCGACGTCCAGTACGCCGGGAACCCGGCGCCGGTGGACAGCCCGTGGGGCGAGCTCGGCTGGGAGGAGCTGACCGAGGGCGTGATCGTCGCGAGCCAGCCGAGCGGCGCCGCGACCTGGTTCCCCTGCAACGACCACCCCGGCGACAAGGCGCACTACCGGATCACGATCACCACCGATTCGCCGTACCACGTGGTCGCGAACGGGCGGCTCGTCTCGCGCCGGACGCAAGGCCAGCCGGACCAGCTGGGTCTTCGACCAGGCCGCACCGATGGCGACCTACCTGGCGACCGTCCAGATCGGCCGGTACGACGTACTCGAGCTGGCCACGTCGCCGGTGACCGACGCGCGCCGTGCTGCCTGCCTCGCAGGTCCGGGAGCTTCCGGTCCGACTTCGGCCGGCAGCAGGACATGATGAAGCTCTTCAGCCGGCTGTTCGGGCCGTACCCCTTCGGCGGCTACACGGTGGTGGTGACCGACGACCCGCTGGAGATCCCCCTGGAGGCGCAGGGCATCTCGGTGTTCGGCACCAACCACGTCGACGGCCGGCGCGGCGCCGAGCGGCTGGTCGCGCACGAGCTGGCCCACCAGTGGTTCGGCAACAGCCTGACCCCTCCGAGCTGGCAGCGACATCTGGCTGCAACGAGGGCTTCGCCTGCTACGCCGAGTGGCTGTGGTCGGAGGACTCGGGCGGTCTGACGGCGGCCCAGCAGGTGTCCAAGGCCCACAGCCGGCTGCGGGGGCTGGACCAGGACCTGGTGCTCGTCCGACCCCGGCCCGGAGCTGATGTTCGACGACCGCCTCTACAAGCGCGGCGCGATCACCTTGCACGTACTGCGCCAGCAGCTCGGCGACGACGCCTTCTTCGACCTGCTCCGCAGCTGGACCAAGACGCACCGGCACGGCTCGGTGACGACCGAAGACTTCATCGCGCTCGCCCAGACGTTCTCGCCCGATCCGGACGCCACGCTGGCCCTGTTCGCGGTCTGGCTGGATGCCGCGGAGCTACCCGACCTGCCTCGAAGCTCCCGCCGACGCCGTTCCTAGCGGACCGATCCTGTCCGCTGCAGGTTCTAGCGTGGTCGTCATGAAGACACTCACCGAGAACCTCCTGGACCTCTCCGACTTCGCCTGGCAACGCCTGCGGAACCGGGTAGACGGGCTCACCGACGACCAGTACTTCTGGGAGCCGTTCGACGGCAGCTGGTCGGTCCGCAAGACCGCTGACGGCTTCCGGCACGACGGGTTCGGAGAGGACGCGGACCGGGTGCCGATCGAGCCGCCGCCGTTCACCACCGTCGCCTGGCGGATCGCGCACATCGTCGACATCCTGCAGGAGGACCGGACAGCGACCTGGTTCGGCCAGGAGCCTGCCGCGACCGACGGCCAGCCGCCGGTGCCGGGAAGCGCCGCCGAGGCGATCACCGCCCTCGAGCACGCGTACGCGGTCTGGCGCGGCCGCCTCGCCGCCCTCACCCCCGAGGTCCTCGACCAGCCGATAGGCGCCATCGGGGGCCCGTACGCCGAGAACGACTGCACCGATTTCGCCCTGCACATCCTGGACGAACTGATCCACCACGGCGCCGAGGTCGGCACAGTCCTCGATGTCTATCGGGGCCAGCACAGCGAGGACCCGGTCGTGGACGCTTTGTTGCAGGGCGCCCCTTCTGCCGACGAGATCGAGCTTGCCCGCCGGCAGCGACCCGCGTTGATCGCGGAAACCGCGGCCGCGCGCCGATGGGACGCCGTACCGGTGCTGCTCGAACTCGGCTTCGATGTGAACGCCATGACCAAGTCCGGCAAGTCCGCGGCCCACTTCGCCGCCGGCGTCGGCAACCTGCCGATCCTCCAGGCCCTGATCGACCACGGTGCCGACCTCGCAGCCACCGACAGCGATTTCAAAGCGACCCCACTCGGCTGGGCCCAATGGGCCAATCAGCAGGAGACCGCGGACTTCCTGACTAGTGCCGTCGGCAACGGCACGGCTCAGTAGACGAGAGCTGTTGCCAGGGCGGCTATTCCTTCGCCTCGGCCGGTGAGGCCCAGGCCGTCGGTGGTGGTTGCGCTCACCGAGACCTCGGCGTCGCAGGCGGCGCTGAGGGCCTTCTCGGCCTCCTCCCGGCGGGCGGCGAAGCGCGGCCGGTTGCAGATCACCTGGACGGTGACATTGCCGATCTCGAAGCCTGCTGCCCGCACCCGGCGGGCAGCTTCTGCGAGCAGGGTGGCGCCGGATGCACCGGCCCATTGAGGTTCCGACGTACCGAAGTTCGAGCCGAGGTCGCCGAGGCGGGCTGCGCTGAGCAGGGCGTCACAGGCGGCGTGTGCTGCCACATCGCCATCAGAGTGCCCGGACGGCCCAGCGGTCTCCTCCGGCCACAGCAGCCCGGCCAGCCACATCGGCCGGCCTTCTTCGATCGGGTGGACGTCGATGCCCGTGCCCACGCGCGGAATCTTCATGGGCGCCTCTCTGCCAGCAACCACTCGGCCAGCAACAGATCCCGGGGCCGGGTCACCTTGAAGGCATCCTCGGACCCCTCGACGGTCTGCACGGTGACCCCGAGCCGCTCGCACAGCATCGCGTCATCGGTCGCTCCGGCAACATCTCCGGCATGCGCGCGCCGTAGTACCGACGGCTCGAAGCCCTGCGGAGTCTGTACTGCGACCAGCGTCCGGCGATCCGGCGTGTCGACCACCCGGCCGGCTTCGTCGACCCGCTTGATCGTGTCGGTGACCGGGATGACCGGTACGACGGCGGGCGCGCCGGAACGCACGGCAGCCACCACCCGGTCGATGACCTCGGGAGGTACGAATGATCGGGCGGCGTCGTGCACCAGGATGCAGTCGATCCCGTCGTGCGGGACCAGCTCCAGGGCCAGGGCAACCGAGTCGGTTCGCTCGGAGCCTCCGGCAACGACCTGCAACTGCGCGCCCTCGCAGTACGGCGTCAGTTCTTTCCTGACGACGTCCTCGGTGCCGGGCGGCACGGCGATCACAAAGCAGGCGAGGTCGGCGGCGGTCGCTGCCTTCAGTCCACGAACGGCGTGGACCAGCAGCGATTCGCCACCGACCTCCCGAAATGCTTTTGGTGCCTCGCCACCGAGCCGCAGCCCGAGACCGGCCGCCGGAATGATCGCCGCAGTACTCACGACGACATCATGCCGGACGATCGATCACGTCCGCCGCGCTCCAGATTGGTTAGGAAGCGAGGACCTCGTCGAGGATGGCTTCCGCCTTGTCCTCGTTCGTGTGTTCGGCCAGGGCCAGCTCGGAGACCAGAATCTGGCGAGCCTTCGCCAGCATCCGCTTCTCACCGGCGGAGAGACCGCGGTCACGCTCACGGCGCCACAGGTCGCGGACGACCTCTGCCACCTTCATCACGTCACCGGAGTGCAGCTTCTCCAGGTTCGCCTTGTATCGTCGCGACCAGTTGGTCGGCTCCTCCGTGTGCGGCGCCCGCAGCACGTCGAAGACGCGCTCCAGACCGGCCTGATCCACGACGTCACGCACGCCGACAAGATCGAGGTTGCACGCGGGGACCCGGACGACCAGGTCGTTCTGAGCGACGATCCTCAAGACCAGATAGGTCTTGTCCTCACCTTTGATCTGACGGGTCTCGATGTCCTCGATGACGGCCGCACCATGGTTGGGGTAAACAACCGTCTCGCCGACTGTGAAAGTCATATGTCACGTGCCCCTTTCCGAGTCCTATCCTACCACGCGCCAGCTGGTCCGTTCGGGGCGTTTGCGCTGGTCAGAGCGCATATCCCGCCTTGACAAACGCTGTCCCGCGTGCCTCACACGCGCGAGATGGTTGCCCGGGACATCGCCGAAAGGTGGAGTCGCCGTCGGGTCCGGGCGACCTGCTCGCTACGCTTTGCTCCGCCGGAGGCTGAAGCCTGACGGCATCGACCGGGTTGTAGGAGAGGGAACACCAGTGCCCATCACGTTGTCCTCGCAGGCCTTCCGGCGGACCGCCCTGACCGCGGCTGCCGTCACGCTGAGCTGCACGCTGGCTGCCTGCAGCTACGGCCCCAACGCCCAGACTCTGCAGCCCTACCAGGCCGCCGAGGGCACCAACGCGGCCTCCGGCGGGATCGACGTCCGCAACATGCTGGTGCTCGCCTCCGAGGACGGCAAGGGCGAACTGCACTCCGCGATCATCAACAACAGCGCCGGCGACGACACGCTGGTCTCGATCGAGAGCGCCCCCGCCGACGCCCCGGACCAGAACGGCACCGTCCCGCAGGACGCCCCGGACAAGGTCACCTTCGGCAACGTCCGCACCCTGACCCTCAAGGTCGGCGAGCCGCTCACCCTGCCGCCGGCCACCGGCTCCCCGGTCACCGTCACCGGCGCCAAGCCCGGCGACATGATCAAGGTGACCATCACCTTCGGCAAGGCCGCCCCGATCACCACCTCCATCCCGGTCCTCACCCTGGACCACTACAGCCCGTCCCCGCGCCACGACGTCGCGGGCTGACCGCCCACTGCCGCGATTTTCGTCCACTGCCACACTTATAGCCGGGCAGCGGACGAAAGAACGGTGTTCGGCGGCTAAGAGGACGCCTCGGCGGCCTTGGACAAGGCGGGGAGGATCTTGTCCAGCACCCAGGGGACGCTGAGTATGCTGACCGAACTCATGCGGAGATGATCTGCTGGTTCTCCAGCAGGTAGGCGCTGCCGAGGGACGCGTAGATCGGGTCGGCCTGGAACTTCTTGGTCGTCAGGGTGTCCACGTAGCCGACGACCACGTCGGCCTTCAGCTCAGGAACCTTCTCCTTGCTGAGGGAGACGGCGAACTCCTTCTTCGAGTTCTTCGCCTGGAGCGCCTCGACGCCCGGGGAGTTCTTGAAGCCCAGTTCGGTGAGGATCTGGACGCGGGGGTCGGTCGGCATGTAGGCGTAGTTGTCGGCGCCGAACGACCCGATGGTCAGCGTTTTGCCTTTGAATTCGGGGTGTTCCGCCGCGGTCTTCTGGGTCAGTTCGGTGATATCGGCAACCAATTTCGTTGCCTCAGGCGACTTTCCGAGCGCCTTGCCGATCAACGTGGTCTGGTCCTGCCAGGTGGTCTGCCACGGCGCACCGGGGTACGCGACCGTCGGCGCGATCCCCGAAAGGGTCTTGTAGACGGTCGCATCGAAGCCCTCGTACGGCGCCAGGATCACGTCGGGTCGCAGCGCGGCGATCTTCTCGAACGGATACCCGTCGGCGGTGTCCAGCAACGTCGTCTTCGCCGCGTCGAACCGGTCGGCATCCCAGGCACTCACCCCGGACGGAGTCGGGCCGTAGGTGACGCGCGGCATCCCGACCGGCGTCTCCCCCAGCGCGTACACCACGTCCTGCGCGTTCCACCCGAGCGTCACGATCCGCTCGGGCTTCCGCGGGATCGTGGTCTCGCCGAAGGTGTTCTTCAGCGTGACCGGGAACCCCGAAGCGGCCTCCGGCGCCGGCACCGCCTTCTGATCACCGTCACTGCCACAGGCAGCCGTCGCACCGGCCAGTACTACGGTCAGCGCGATCGCCGCGACTCGGACGGGACGACGGATCCAGGACATGTTCGGCTCTCCTCAGTTGGCGGAAACTAAGGACAGCCTAAGCTAACTCGAAGCGGCGTGATCCGGCCAGGGGATCGCATACCCACCCGGCCCACCGGACTTCAGCCGGTCGTACCGCAGCAACTCGCGCAGAATGCCGGCGTTCCCCATCGCCCAGCCGGCCTGCGGTTCGAGGTCCGGCGGGTCCTCCCGGAACTCGTAGTTCGACCAGCGCACCCCGGCTTCATCGGCGATCGCGTGCGACGCGAGATCCTCGACGAGCAGGTCCGCGAAGGCGAAGTCGTCGCCCCGCTCCACGATCCGGTCGCAGGCCAGCGCCAGCACACCCGCCGTACCGCAGCATCGTCCGTGGTTGTCCCAGAAGCCTGGCCTGATCCGGCGCGGCAAGCCCGACTGGGTGACCGTGTGCCAGCAGGCGTCACCGAGCGAGGTCCAGACCGGGTCCCCGGTGACCTGAGCCAGCAGGCGAAAGACCTGCGCGTCGCCGGCCGGGCCGTTGCACCAGCCGAGGCTGTACCGCTCGATCAGCTCAGGCCGGTGCTGAGGGTCGGAGTGCGGCACGAGAAAGCCGTCCGGACCGGCCTCGTTCCGACTCACCACATCAGCTGCACCAGCGAGCGCGAGGTCGATGAGGTCTTGCCGGCCCGCAGCCTGACCGACAGCAGCCAGCGCGTAGACGATCCCGAGCGTCCCGTGCGCGACGTGATGAGACCGGGGCGGACTCGGCCGCACGGCCCAGTTCACCCCACCAGGAGTCTGATCCGCCGTCTCGAGGTACGGCGTCACCGCCAGGACAGCCAACTCCAGGTCCCCGGCGGCGAGCGCACCGAGCCCGATCCCGGCGTTGCCGAAGAGCAGCTCGAACATCTCACCCCAGCGCTGACCGTCGAACCGGTCCCGGACCAGATCGAGCGCCTGCTTCGCGGCGTCGGGCCTGCCGAGGCTGTGCAGGGCGACCGCGACACCGGCCAGCCCGCCGTACAGCGAGGCGTCCTCGACGCTGTCGAGTTCGGTGCTCAGTACTGCGACGCCGGCGTCGACTGCATCGGCGTAGCGCTCGTCGCCGAAGTGCTGTGCTGCTTCGTGCAGCGCCAGCAACATGCCCGCCCGGCCCATGTAGAGCGACCGGTACTCGCTGCTTTCCACGTGGGGAAGCAGCCAATCAGCAGCTCCTCTGGCGAGATCGGTTGCCGTCATCGCGCCAGGGTAGCCAGCGGGAGGTCCGGTACTACGCTCCGACCGTTACCCGGCGGAGCGTAGTACCGGTCAGGCCTCGAACTTGTAGCCCAGACCGCGAACCGTGACCAGGTGCGACGGGTTCGACGGGTCCTTCTCCAGCTTGGAGCGGAGACGCTTGACGTGGACGTCGAGGGTCTTGGTGTCCCCGACGTAGTCGGCGCCCCAGATGCGGTCGATCAGCTGTCCCCGGGTGAGCACCCGGCCGGTGTTGCGGAGCAGCATCTCGAGCAGCTCGAACTCCTTCAGCGGCAGCCGGATCTCGGTGCCGCCGACCGTCACCACGTGACGCTCGACGTCCATCCGGACCGGCCCTGCCTCCAGCGTGTCCGGCAGCAGCTCGACGTCCTGGCCGCGGCGCAGGACCGCGCGGATGCGGGCGAGCAGCTCGCGCGGGCTGTACGGCTTGGTGACGTAGTCGTCGGCGCCCAGTTCGAGCCCGACCACCTTGTCCACCTCGGTGTCCTTGGCGCTGACGATGATCACCGGGACGTTGCCCCGGCTGCGCAGTGCCCGGCAGACCTCGGTACCGGACAGGCCCGGCAACATCAGGTCCAGCAGCACGATGTCCGCGCCGGCCCGGTCGTACTCGTCCAGGGCGTCCGGTCCGGTCTCCGCGACGGCGACCTCGAACCCTTCCTTGCGCAGGACGTACGACAAGGCGTCGCTGTAGCTTTCTTCGTCTTCGACGACCAGCACTCGGGTCACGAAGCTGCCTCCTTAGCGGTGTGCTCTGACGGGGTAGGCGTCAGATCGAGGGCCGGCTCCTCCTGGATGGTGGAGTCGGTCGGTTGCCCGGTCGCGGGATCGAGCCGCAGCGGGAGTCTCACGGTGAAGGTCGAACCCTGGCCTTCGACGCTCCAGACCCGCACGTCGCCACCGTGGATCGAGGCGATGTGCTTGACGATGGACAGGCCGAGTCCGGTCCCGCCGGTCTCCCGGCTGCGGGCCCGGTCGACCCGGTAGAAGCGTTCGAAGATGCGTTCCAGGTCGCTGCTCGGGATCCCCACGCCCTGGTCGCTGACGGTGATCTCGACCAGGTCCCCGATCGGGTGCGCGGCGACCGCGACCCGGGTGCCGTCCGGGCTGTAGTTGACCGCGTTCTCGACCAGGTTGCCGATCGCGATCGCCAGCTGGTCCTCGCTGCCCATCACCTCGAGCGCGGGATCGGTCTTCACCACCAGGTTGATGTCGCGGTCCTCGGCGTCCACCCGGCAGCGGTCCACGGCCTGCTCGACCACCTCGGAGATGTCGACCGGCCCCGGGTTCTCCAGCGGGTCGTCGCCCTGCAGCCGGGACAGCTCGATGATCTCCTTGACCAGCCGGCTCAGCCGGGACGCCTCGATCCGCATCCGGCCGGAGAACCGCTGCACGGCCTCGGGATCGTCGCTGGCCTCGAAGACGGCGTCGGCGAGCAGGATCAGCGCGCCGATCGGGGTCTTCAGTTCGTGGCTGACGTTCACGGTGAAGTCGCGCCGGATGGCGTCGATCCGGCGCTCCCTGGTCCGGTCCTCGACCAGCACCAGCACCAGCTGGCTGCCGAGCGGGGCGACCCGGGCACTCACGTACTGCGTGGCGCCGAGCCGGCCGCGGACGATCTCCAGGTCGCGCTGACGGATCTCGCCGTCCCGGCGGACCGCACGGACCATGTCCAGCAGGTCGTCGGCGACCAGCCGCTCGCCCCGGACGATGCCGAGCACGTGCGCCGGGGCGCTGGCCTGCAGCACCTGGTCCTCCGGGCCCATCACGACCGCCGACGAGCGCAGTACGGACAGGACGGTGGCTACTCCCGTGGGTACGATCGGCTCCGGGGAGACGGGGATCTTGTGCTGGGAGCGCTCACTGAGCATCAGCGCACCGAGTGAAAGCAGAGCCAGGGCCGCGCCGATGACGCCGCCCAGCACCGCAGCCAGCGTGGGGTCCACGAGACCGATGCTACGCGGGCAACCAGGAGGGAAAGACCGAATGAGCACCGGATGACCGGAAGCCGTCATAACTGTTCATCGGCCGTTCACCACTCGTCGCCGACCGGCAACCTCGACGGCATACGGTCCACGGTGGGTGGGTACTGGCCCGTGCCCCGGCAGATTCCACCCTCGGCAGGACCGGACACCACAGATCGGAAGCAGAAACGATGCGCGACACCTACCACGAGCAGCTCGACGACATCCTCGCCGAGCTCGAACGGATGACCCGGACGGTGTCGACCGCCGTACGCCGCTCCACCACCGCCCTGCTCACGGCCGACATCCGGCAGGCCGAGGAAGTCATTGCCGCCGACATCCAACTGGACGCGGCCGGCGAGGGCGTCGAGGAGAAGGTCTTCGAGCTGATGGCCCGGCAGGCCCCGGTCGCCAACGAGCTGCGGATGCTGGTCGCCGCGCTCCGGATGGTCGCCGACCTCGAGCGGATGGGCGACCTGGCCGCGCACGTGTCGAAGATCGCCCGGCTGCGCTACCCGGCCCCGGCCATCCCGGCCGAGCTGCACAAGGTGATCGAGGACATGAGCTCCGTCGCGGGCAAGATGGTCGACGCCGCCGGTGACGTGATCAAGACCCGCGACGTCGAGGCTGCCACCGCGCTGGAATCGGCCGACGACGAGATGGACAAGCTGCGCACCAGCCAGTTCCGGCTGATGATGGACGACTCCTGGCCGCACGGCGTCGAGGTGGCCGTCGACATCGCCCTGCTCGGCCGGTACTACGAGCGCATCGCCGACCACGCGGTCTCGATGGCCCGCCGGGTCGTCTACCTGGTCACCGGCGAACTGCCGGTCGCCATCGGCGGCACCGCCGCCGGCTCGGGCGCGGGCGCCTCGGCCCCGTCCCCGAACGGCAACTGACCCCTTCTGTCCAGCTTCACAAAGTAGCCCTTGGCAACTATCTGGTTGCCGAGGGCTACTTGCTGTTCAGGAGCCGGTTGCGGGTGGCTTCCGGAGCGCCGGGGGTCTGGGACTCGACCCGGCTGACGAGGTCGGCGATGGTCTGGCCGGCCAGCTCGCGGCGGTAGTTGAGTTCCGCGGCGCGCATCGCCTGGGAGACCTGGCAGAACTTCCGGTAGTCGATCCGGGCATCGCCGCCCGGGCCGGCCGCCATGATCTGCGTGCAGCGGAAGGCGTCGTCGGCGCCGTCGATCGCGGTCACGATGTCGAGCAGGCTGATGTCGCCCGGGTCCCGGGCGAGCTGGAAGCCGCCCTTCGGGCCGGAGACCGAGGAGACGATCCCGGCCCGGGCGAGCGCCTGGAGCTGTTTGTTGAGGTACGCCGTGGGCAGGTCGTAGAAGGCAGCGAGTCGCTTGGCCGTCACGGCCTCGCCGGGCAGCCAGCTGAGATTCACGCAGCTGTGCACCGCCCACTCGACCCCTTCGTTCATCTTCATAGTTCTGGATATTAGGAGTCCTGAATAGCCACGGTCAAACGGAACTTGAGGCGGAGCTGGGCGACGAGGCTGATCACGGCCAGCAGGATGGCCGCTGCGGCGTACCAGGAGACGGCCGGGATCTCGCCGAGCGGGCCGGTCAGCTGGCCTTCGACGACGATCGGCAGCCCGAGCGCGACGTACGAGACGAGGTAGATCCCGCCGACCACACCGGCCCGCTGATGCTCCAGGGCCAGCGGGAAGATCGAGCCGCAACGCCGCCGTGAAGGAGGCGCCGAAGCCGACACCGGCGAGGGCCTGCCCGATGATCATCACCGCCAGACTCCCGGCGTACACGCCGATGATGATGCCGAGCGCCCCGACGATGGACGCGTAGATGCCGATCGTCATCGCGCGCCGGGGGTCGACGCCGGCGAACACCAGCCCGATGACAGCCGCCGTCGCGGGGGCGACGAAACCGGCGACGCCGTTGAGCAGGCCGCTGTTCAGGTGGAAGACGCTGCGCACCAGGTTCGGCGCGATCCCGCCCGAGAGTCCGGCGAGCATCCAGACCGCCGCGACGACGGGCGCTGCGGCGGCGAACTCCCGGCGGGTGGCGGGCGGGAAGGCGATCCGCGGGATCAGGGAGCGGAGCGCACCCGGCGTACGGGTTGCTGTTTCGGGAGAGAGCGCGACGACCACGATGCCGAGGATCGTGAGGACGGTGAGTACGACGAAGACGATCGTGTTCGCGGCGGTGCTGACCTGGATCGCCAGGCCGGCCAGCAGGGAACCGAGGCCGAGGCCGCCGCTCAGCCCGACGCTGCCGAGGATCGCGCCCAGTCGCTTCCGGTTGGCCGGGGCGATCTCGACGAGCGCAGCGGTGAAGGCGGTGGTCGCCGCGCCACCCGCAACGCCTTGCACGATGCGGCCGGCGATCACCCAGCCGATGTCGTCGGCGAAGAGAAACAGCAGATTGGAGGCCACCTGAACGATCAGTGCGCCGATCAGCACCGGGCGCCGGCCGATGTGATCGGACAGCGATCCGACCGTCAGGACGGCGACCAGGAAGCCGATCGCGTAGACGCCGAATGCCACGGTGAGAAGCGATGCGGGAAAGCCCCATTGCTCCTTGTAGACCACGAGCGACGGCGTCAACGCACCCGCCGCGAGATACACGCTCGTGAACGTGATCGCCGTACCGGCCAAGGCCAATCCGGCCGGCAGCACCGCACGCGATGAGGAGGACATCAGTCGGTGATGACGACGACGCCGGACGGTGCGTCCAGCAGTTCGACGGTCCGGTCGGCGGCTCGGTCGAGGTGAACTCGCGGCTCGGCGGGCCGTCCCTCGTGGTACGTGCCCGGACCGTAGAACTGGCCGTAACTCAGCACGACACCACCCTCGGCGAGGACGGATGCCTCCAGTGCGGCGACAGCGAGCGCGTCGGGCCCGTCCGGCAGTTGCCAAGCGACGCTCTGCGCCAGGATCTTCGGCGACCCGCTCTTCCGCGCGGCCTCGATCAGGTTCTGATTGCCCTCGGTCCGGATCCGCGCATTCAGCTCCGCGTGGTCGCCGATGTTCGCCAGATCGTCCGGCAGGTCGGTCAGCTCGTTCACGACGAAGTCCGGCCGGAAGTCGACCACCGCCCGGATCAGCGCCTCCCGATCGAACACATCGCAGACGATCGGCTCCGCGCCGAGCCCACGCAGCGCCTCCGCCTTACCGGCCGAGCGCGTCATCGCGCCGACCACATACCCGCGCTCGACCAACCGCGGAACCAGCCGCTGCCCGATCACACCGGACGCACCCGCCAGAAAGACCCTCTTCGCCATGACTGCTCCTCAAGTTCCTATCCTGGATATCTAATGTCCAGAATCAATAGTTCGAGAGTAGACGCCTACGCGGCAAAGCACAAACGCCTCCCAGACACAGCACGTGTCCGGGAGGCGTTGAGAGGAAGGGGTCTAGCGGCCCTGGTTCTTGACTGCCTCGATGGCGGCCGCGGCGGCCTCCGGGTCGAGGTACTCGCCGCCCTTGGTGACCGGCTTGAAGTTGTCGTCGAGCTCGTAGTACAGCGGGACGCCGGTCGGGATGTTGAGGCCGACGATGGTCTGCTCGTCGAGGTCGTCCAGGTGCTTCACCAGCGCCCGCAGCGAGTTGCCGTGCGCGGTGACCAGCACGGTCTTGCCGGCGCGGAGGTCCGGCACGATCGCGTCGTACCAGTAAGGAAGCATCCGCTCGACGACGTCCTTGAGGCATTCCGTTGCCGGGAGCAACTCGGGCGGCAGGCCGGCGTACCGGGGGTCGCCTGCCTGGTCGAACTCCGAGCCGCGCTCGATCGGCGGCGGCGGGGTGTCGTAGGAGCGGCGGAACAGCATGAACTGCTCCTCGCCGAGCTCCTCCAGGGTCTGCTTCTTGTCCTTGCCCTGCAGGCCGCCGTAGTGGCGCTCGTTCAGCCGCCAGGACCGGCGGACGTCGATCCACTGCCGGCCGGCCTCTTCGAGGGCGATGTTGGCGGTGCGGATCGCGCGGCGCAGGACCGAGGTGTGCAGTACGTCGGGGAGCAGGTCGCGCTCGAGCAGCAGCTGGCCGCCGCGGTGTGCCTCCTCGACGCCCTGGGCGTTCAGGTCGACGTCCACCCAGCCCGTGAACAGGTTCTTGGCGTTCCAGTCGCTGTGGCCGTGGCGGAGCAGGATCAGGCGATAGGTCATACCCGCAGCCTACCGAGGCTCCAGCCAGCCCTTGAACGCGTCCAGATTCCGGGTGGACTCACCGCGCGAGATGCGCCAGTCGTACTCCTTGCGGATGGACGAGGCGAAGCCCAGTTCGAGGATCGTGTTGAACGACGAGTCGGCGTACTCGAGGACGGCGCCGAGCAGCCGGTCCACCTCGACCGGGGTGATCGCGTGCAGCGGCACCCGTCCGTCCAGGTGGATGTCGCCGTGGTGGTCCACCGCGAAGGCGACGCCGTACATCTTCAGGTTCCGCTCCAGCAGCCAGCGGTAGACGGCCTCGTGGTTCTCGTCCGGCCGCCGGGCCACGAACGCGTGCACCTGGACCGCCTGGTGACCGACGGTCAGCATCACCGTCGTCTTCAGCTTGCGCTCCCCCGGCAGATCCGCGGCGAACGCGCCGGGGGTCTCCTCGGTGAACTCCAGGTCGTTCTCGGTCAGCACCTGCCGGATCACGTCCGCGGCCGACACCCTCATCCAGTCACCTCCGCGGCCAGTTCCGCCGCCATCGTCTCCTGGGCCGTCCGGTACGCCGCCAGGGTCTTCTCCGCGGTCAGTTCCCAGCCGAATCCCCGGGCATGCTTCACGGCCGCCTGGCTCATGCTCTCGCGGGTGACCGGATCCGTCGCGATCCGGCGCAGCGCGTCGGCGAAGTCGCCGACATCGTGGCCGGGCACGAGCAGCCCGGTCGACCCGTCGCTCACCGCGGTCGTCAGGCCGCCGACGGCCGCCGCGACCACCGGCGTACCGCAGGCCTGGGCCTCCAGCGCGACCAGCCCGAAGGATTCGGAGTACGACGGGACGCAGACCACCGAGGCGGCCCGGTACCACTCGGCCAGCCCGGCGCCCGCGATCGGCTTCACGAACCGGGTGACGTCGTCGACCTCGAGCGCCCGGGCGAGTTCGGCATGCGCCTCGGGATGCTCCATCCCGTTGCCGGACGGCCCGCCGATGATCGCGACGACCAGCCGGTCCCGCAGCGACGGATCCTTCGCGAGCATCCGGGCCGCCGCCTTGATCAGGATGTCCGGCGCCTTCAGCGGCTGGATCCGCCCGACGAAGGCGAGCACCACCGCATCGTCGCGGATGCCGACCGCGCGGCGCGCCTGCAACTGGTCCCCGGGGCGGAAGACCTCCAGATCGACACCAGGGTTGACGACGCCGACCTTCGCCGGCTGCGCGCCGTACAGGTCGATCAGTTCGCGCGCTTCGTCCTCGGTGTTCGCGAGCAGCCGGTCGGCGGCCTCGACGACCTGCTCCTCGCCGATCAACCGGGCCGGCGGTTCCGGTACGTCGTCCTCGGCGAGGCTGGCGTTCTTCACCTTCGCCATCGTGTGCATGGTGTGCACCAGCGGCACGGCCCAGCGGTCGCGGGCGAGCAGGCCGACCTGACCGGACAACCAGTAGTGCGAGTGGATCACGTCGTAGTACCCGGGCTCGCGGATCGCCTCGGCGCGGAGTACGGCGCGGGCGAAGGTGCACAGCTGGGCGGGGAGTTCGTTCTTGGACAGGCCTTCATAGGGTCCGGCGGCCACGTTGCGAACGGTCACACCGGGCATCAGCTCGACCTTGGCCGGCAGCGCCGACGAGGTCGCCCGGGTGAAGACGTCGACCTCGATCCCCAGGCCTGCAAGGCGTTTCGACAACTCCACCACGTAGACGTTCATCCCGCCGGCGTCACCGATCCCGGGCTGGTCCAGCGGGGAGGTGTGCAGGCTGATCATCGCGACCCGCCTCAGCTGGCGGTCGGCGGCGGGGAAAGTCACCTGGTCAGGGTAACTCCGCGGCCTGTTGGGGCTGGACGGTCGGCGCGGTCCAGCTGGCGAGCAGCTTCAACGCGGACTCGGACGGCGTACCGGCCTCGGCCGAGTAGGTGACGAGCATCTGGTCCGAATCGCCCGGCATCACCAGCGTCTCGTACTGCAGGGTGAGCTCACCGACGATGGGATGCACCATCCGCTTCACCCCGAAGCTCTTGTCCCGTACGTCGTGTCGCGCCCACTGCGTGCGGAACTCCTCGCTGTGGATCGACAGCTCCCCGATCAACTCGGCCAGCTCGGGATCGTCGGGATTGCGCCCGGCGTACATCCGCAGGTATTCGACGGTCTCGCCGGCGACCGCATCCCATTGCGGATAGAAGTCCCGGCTGGAGTCGTCGAGGAAGACCAGCCTCGGCATGTTCCGTTCCTTGCCGGGCAACGCCCCGAAGTCGACGATCAGCGCCGCCGCCAACGGGTTCCAGGCCAGCACGTCCATCCGGCGGCCGAGAACGAAAGCCGGTACGCCGTCCAGCGCGTCGAGCAGCTGCTGCATCGCGGGCCGGACCCGTTGCACCGTACGCCGTTGCTTCGGCCGGCGGACCGGTTTCGCCAGCCGCTGCAGGTGAGCCCGTTCGTCGTCATTCAGACCGAGTACACCGGCGACCGCGTCCAGGATCTCCTGGGAGACGTTGTCGGTCCGCCCTTGTTCGAGCCGCACGTAGTAGTCCGCGCTGACCCCGGCGGCCTGGGCGAGCTCCTCGCGCCGCAGCCCCGGCACCCGCCGCCGGCCGTTGCCGAACACCTTCAGCCCGAGGTCCTCCGGACGGATCCGGGCCCTTCTGGTCTTCAGGAATTCGGTCAGCTCCTCGCGGCGGTCCATGTCCTCCAGTATTCCTGGGCAGCAGGTTTCGAGGGTGGTTCTGTCAGAACCAGGCTTGGCAGACCCCAGGGTCAGGAGAGGCCTGGGTAGGCGGTCGCGACCGGACGAGGCTGAGGTCATCAACCAACTCGTCTCGCAGGAGCAAACGATGACCATCCTTGAAGAGCAGACCCGGACCCTCCCGCTGACCGGCCGGAACGCGGTCGTCACGGGTGCCGCCAGCGGGATCGGCGCCGCGATCGCCGAACGACTCGCGGCCGACGGCGCCTCGGTCGCGCTGCTGTCCCGGCGGGTCGACCGGCTCGACGATCTCGGGGCCCGGATCACGGCGTCCGGCGGTACGGCGTACAGCGTCGGTGTGGACGTCACGTCGCAGGACTCGGTCGACCGGGGCGTCGAGGCGATCGCGGAGCGGCTCGGCCGGGTCGACCTGGTCGTGAACGCGGCCGGCGTGATGCTCGCGGCGCCGATCCAGCAGGTCCGCGCCGACGACTGGGCCCGGATGATCGACACCAACCTGACCGGCGTACTGCGGCTGATCGGCGCGTTCACCCCCGATCTGATCGCGACAGCAGCCGACGGCGGCACGGCCGACCTGGTGAACATCTCCTCGATCGGCTCGCACCTCGTCTTCCCGGGCTACAGCGTGTACGGCGCGACGAAGGCCGCGGTGACCCAGTTGTCGAACGCACTCCGCGCCGATCTCTCGCCACTGGACGTCCGGGTGACCAACATCGAGCCCGGGCTGACCGAATCGGAACTCGGCTCCCACATGCTGGAAGAGCAGCAGAACCTGCTGTCCGGGATGTTCGAGACGATCGGCCCCCTGACGTCCGAAGACATCGCCGACGTCGTCGCCTTCGCCGTCTCCCGCCGCCGCGAACTCAACCTGCGCCAGATCATCGCGCTACCTACTCGCCAGGCCTGACCTGTTCATGATCCGGGCCTCTGCCAGCAACGGTTCACCGTCAGGTGGAAGACTTGGGCCTATGACTTCCAGCCGTCCTGTTGCCGTTGTCACCGGAGCCAGTAGTGGGATCGGGGCCGCGTCGGCCCGTCGTCTCGCCCAGGAAGGGTTCGAGGTGATCTGCGCGGCCCGCCGGCTGGAGCGGATCGAGGCGCTGGCCAAGGAGATCGACGGCCGCGCGGTCGCAGTGCGACGTCACCTCCGCCGACGACGTCGCTTCGCTGGCCGAGGCTGTCGGGGACCGGCTGGATCTGCTGCTGAACAACGCGGGCGGTGCTTTCGGCGCCGAGCCCGTGGCCGAGGCCGATCTGGACGCCTGGCGACGGATGTTCGAGGTGAACGTCATCGGTGTCGCCGCCGTGACGAAGTCGTTGCTCCCGGCATTGATCGCCGCCGAGGGCACAGATCATCGTGATGGGCTCGACCGCCGGCCAGGTCGCTTACGAGGGCGGCGGCGGTTATGTGGCCGCGAAGCACGGCGCGAAGGCAGTCGTCGACACGCTCCGGCTCGAGCTTTTCGACCAGCCGGTCCGGGTCTGCGAGATCGCGCCCGGGCATGGTGAAGAGCGAAGGCTTCGCCCTGACCCGCTTCGAGGGCGACCAGGCCAAGGCGGACGCCGTGTACGCCGGGGTGGCCGAGCCGCTCACCTCCGACGACATCGCCGACATCGTCGGCTGGGTCGCCACCCGGCCGGCCCACGTGAACATCGACCGGCTGACCGTCCGCCCGCGCGCCCAGGCGGCCCAGCACAAGGTCCACCGGGTCCAGTAACTACTCTCAGTAACTGCTCGGCCTCACCCCCTCAGCCCTCTTTCTTTCCTTCCTTCCCTTGTTTGTCCTCGTCGGTTTCGTGGACACCGTCCGTCACCGGTACGATGGATTGGCTGCGCCCTGCCTGTCGAGTGGCACGTAGAACCCTCGTAGCCACCGCCTGACACCCATCTGGCCGACGTCCCACTGGCCGACGAATGCTTGGAGCGCTTCCGCATGCCCCTCCGTAATGATCTGCGCAACGTGGCCATCGTGGCCCACGTCGACCACGGGAAGACCACCCTCGTCGACGCGATGCTGTGGCAGTCCGGCGCGTTCGGAGCCCACCAGCACGTCGACGAGCGAGCGATGGACTCCGGCGACCTGGAGCGTGAGAAGGGCATCACGATCCTCGCCAAGAACACCGCCGTCCGGCACAAGATGGCCAACGGCGAGCAGATGACGCTGAACATCATCGACACCCCCGGCCACGCCGACTTCGGTGGTGAGGTCGAGCGCGGCCTGTCGATGGTCGACGCGATCGTCCTGCTGGTGGACGCCTCCGAGGGCCCGCTGCCGCAGACCCGGTTCGTGCTGCGCAAGGCGCTGGCCCGGAACATGCCGGTCATCCTGGTCGTGAACAAGGTGGACCGGCCGGACGCCCGGATCTCCGAGGTCGTCGACGAGACCTACGAGCTGTTCCTGGACCTGCTCGACCACGACGCCGACCAGTGCGCGCTCGACTTCCCGGTCGTCTACGCCTCGGCCCGCGCCGGTCGCGCCTCGCTGACCCAGCCGGCCGACGGCGGGATGCCGGACTCCGAGGACCTCGAGCCGCTGTTCGAGACGATCCTCGCGAACGTGCCGGCCCCGGAGTACACCGAGGACGCGCCGCTGCAGGCGCACGTCACCAACCTGGACGCCTCGCCGTTCCTCGGCCGGCTCGCGCTGGTCCGGGTCCACGAAGGCACCCTGAAGAAGGGCTCCCAGGTCGCGTGGTGCAAGCACGACGGCACCATCCAGAAGGTCAAGATCACCGAACTGCTGGTCACCGAGGCGCTCGAGCGCGTCCCCGGCGACTCGGCCGGCCCCGGTGACATCGTCGCGATCGCCGGTATCCCGGAGATCATGATCGGCGACACCCTGGCCGACCCGGAGAACCCGAAGGCGCTGCCGTTCATCACCGTGGACGAGCCGGCCATCTCGATGACCATCGGTACGAACAGCTCGCCGCTGGCCGGCCGGGTCAAGGGCACCAAGGTCACCGCCCGGCTGGTCAAGGACCGGCTGGACCGCGAGCTGGTCGGCAACGTGTCGCTGAAGGTGCTGCCGACCGAGCGTCCCGACACCTGGGAGGTGCAGGGCCGTGGTGAGCTGGCGCTGGCCATCCTGGTCGAGCAGATGCGCCGCGAGGGCTACGAGCTGACCGTCGGCAAGCCGCAGGTGGTCACCAAGGAGATCAACGGCAAGCGGCACGAGCCGGTCGAGCGGCTGACCATCGACTGCCCCGAGGAGTACCTCGGCACCGTCACCCAGCTGCTCGCGGTCCGCAAGGGCCGGATGGAGCAGATGACCAACCACGGCACCGGCTGGGTCCGGATGGAGTTCCTGGTCCCGGCGCGTGGCCTGATCGGCTTCCGCACCGAGTTCCTCACCGACACCCGCGGTACCGGCATCGCGCACCACGTCTTCGAGGGCTACGAGCCGTGGTTCGGCGAGCTGCGCACCCGCCCGTCGGGTTCGCTCGTCTCCGACCGCACCGGCGTCACCACGTCGTACGCGATGGTCAACCTGCAGGAGCGCGGCACGATGTTCTGCGAGCCGGGCACGGATGTCTACGAGGGCATGGTGGTCGGCGAGAACTCGCGCGCCGACGACATGGACGTGAACATCACGCGTGAGAAGAAGATGACCAACGTCCGGTCGAACGCGGACGAGTTCGAGAAGCTGGTGCCGGCCCGCAAGCTGTCGCTCGAGCAGTCGCTGGAGTTCTGCCGCGAGGACGAGTGCGTCGAGGTGACGCCGGACGCGATCCGGATCCGCAAGGTCGCGCTGACCCAGATCGAGCGCGCCAAGCTGGGTCGCAAGACCAAGGCCTGAGCTAGCCGGATTGTTACCGGTGTCGGGCGAAATTTGTCCGTGGGGCTCAGTAGGCTGAGCCCCTGCGGTGGTCGATGACCTGGTTTCCGGTCCGGCGGGGAGAAAGTTTCGGATCGTTACCAACCAGGCGGGCCGCCGCGACGTCTGTCTTGTTGTAAGTCACTCAGTTGGGGGAAGGAAAAAGGGACATGGGCATTCTGCGTAAGCTCGGCGCCACCACGACGGCGGTCGCGATGTTGGGTGTCGGCGTTCTGTCCGCCGCTTCGACGGCGGACGCCGCGGCACCGGCCGCCAAGACAGTGGTGCGCCGAAGGTTGCGCCCAAGGCGGTTGTCGCGCCGAAGGTCGCCACGAAGTCGGCGGCCGCGACCACCTTGGTGCCGGGCAAGCTGCGGCTGGACAAGCGCTGCATGACCGGGCGGATCCTCTGCTCAACAAGAAGACCCGCAAGCTGGTCTTCATGGTCAACGGCAAGCTCCAGGCCGTCGTCGACGCCCGCTTCGGCGCGGCACGGACGCCGACCCGCAACGGCATGTTCAAGGTCTACCGCAAGTCCAAGAACCACGTCTCGTCGCTGTACCACTCGCCGATGCCGTACTCGATGTTCTTCAGCGGCGGCCAGGCGGTGCACTACTCGTCGGACTTCAAGGCCCGCGGCTACAACGGCGCCTCGCACGGCTGCCTGAACATCCGCGACAAGAACAAGCTCGCCTGGATCTTCGCCCGAGTGCAGGTCGGCGACCAAGGTCCTGGTCTACAGCGCCTGATCTCTTCGACAAGCACGACGGCGGCCGGTTCTCACCGGCCGCCGCGTTCTGCTTTCTCCAGCGCCTTCCCGAACGCCTTGTACAGCCGCGGTTCCACCAGACAGAACGCCGCCTCAGCCACACCAGTCGCAGTACCAAGCAACGTCCGTACGGCGATGTCGGCCGCCGACTGCGCCGGCCACCCGTAGATCCCCGCAGACACCGCCGGCAAGCGCAATACGCCGTACGCCCAATTCGTCCGCGATCCGCAACGCATTGCGGTAGCACGGACTCCAGCAGCGCCGGATCCCGTTGCCCCGCTGTGTAGTTCGGCCCGACGACGTGAATCACGTACTGTCGCGGGCAGCTTGCCCGCCGTCGTCCAGCCGGCCTGACCGGTCGGGATCCCGTCGGATAGCGCTCGATGCAGCTCGGCGAGGATCGCCGGGCCGCCGGCTCGGTGGATCGCGCCGTCGACTCCGCCGCCGCCGCGGAGGGCGTGATGGGCCGCGTTCACGATCGCATCGGCCGGGACGGTGGTGATGTCGGCGGTGCTGAGGTCGATCTCCATCGGTTCTCCTGCGGTGTGGAACGGGTCACGAAGTGCTCACGGCTGGTGGTCCGGTTGTGTTCTGCAACTTACGCTGGCCGTGGGATCGGGTTACAGTCCGGTGCCGGCGTCCGCCCGACGCCAACCGAGCGGTCTGCGAGGACGTCCCACGGTGTGGAGGGACAGATCGACCACGAGGGGTTTGCGATGCGCATCTTCGGCAAGGCGATAGGCTGTTCGGCACGTGCTGGCGTCCGGAATGTGCTCGCTGCTGTCGTCGTGACCGGCACGATCGCCGGGCTGGACGGGTGCCGGGCTGACTGGCGCCGCGCTGCATCGACCACGGACCTCAAGACGGTGCCGTTCGAGGTGTGCGGTGAGCTGCCGATCTACCCGAAAGCCTTGTGGAGCAACGGTTCCAGCGGCGCCGACGTACGCAAGGTGGAAGCGCGCCTGGTCCAGCTGAAACTGCTCGGCAAGCAGTACCAGGACAACTCGTTCGGGACGATGACCCGCTCGGCGGTGAAGAAGTTCCAGACCGCCAACGGGATCCCGCCGATCGGGTACGTCGACGAGAACACCTGGACCAAGCTCAAGGCCGCCACCCACGAGCCGACCCAGACCGAACTCTTCCCGCCGGCTCCGGTGGTCGACGGCAAGAAGCTCGACCAGCGCTGCGCGACCGGCGTCGCCCTGTGCATCGACAAGACGTCCCGCAAACTCCGGTACGTGGTCGACGGCGTCGTCAAGATGCAGATGGACGTCCGCTTCGGCGCCGTGAAGACCGCCACCCGCGAGGGCAGCTTCACCGTCGGCTGGAAGAGCATCAACCACGTCTCGAAGCTCTACGACTCCAAGATGCCGTACGCGATGTTCTTCAGCGGCGGCCAGGCCGTCCACTACTCCTCCGACTTCGCCGCCCGCGGCTACGCCGGCGCCTCCCACGGCTGCGTCAACGTCCGCGACCTCGCCAAGATCAAGTCCCTCTTCGCCCAGGTCCACGTCGGCGACAAGGTCATCGTCTACCGCTCGTAGACCCGCTGGTCAGAAGTCGATGCGGAGGACGGCCCGGCGGGTGCCCGGGCGGCTTACTTCGGTGAAACCGGCGTCGGCGAAGGTGGCGAGGGTGCCGACCGCGCCGCCGTCCACGAAGTCCGGGTAGCCCTCGATCGCGCCGGCTCCGCGGTCTCGGGCGAACCCGACGCTGGCCGCGGCCAACGCGCGGCTGATTCCCCGGCGCCGGTAGCCGGCGCGGGTGACGAAGCAGGTCACTGCCCAGACGGTGGTGTCGGTCTTGTCCTCGTTGCGCTCCAGCCACGGGACGCGGCAGTCGCGGAGCAGCCTCGGGTGGTCGGCCCGCGGTGCGACGGCGCACCAGCCGACGGGTTCACCTTCGAGATAAGCGACCAGCCCACTCGTAGTACGGGCCTTCCGGTCTCCACAAGCGGTCTGGTCCTGCAGCCGCGCGGCAAGCTCCTCAGGACCTTCGGATGCCCAGGACTCCTTCGGCAGCATCCGGAACCGCTGACACCAGCACCTGGCCGTCTCGCCCGACCGTCCGAAGATCGCCTGCAGATCCTCCCAAGCCGCCTCGTTCGCCGGGACGATCGTCAACTGCTCAGCGGTGACCGGCTCCCGCGAGCCCTTCGGACGAGGAACGTGCACCCTTGGAGCGGGGCCTTCTTCGGACGAGGCCGCGCGTCAAAGGTCAGCCGCACCTCCACCGCATCCCCGCGGGCGAGCTTCAGCGGCTTCCGCACCGCATCCTTCAACGGCAGCAGATATCCACCGTCCTTGGGCCACAGCGACGTCGTCCACTCGACGCTCCCGATCCGCGCCTGGATCGGCAACATCCCCCACCCGTAGCTCGCCGCGAGGGCCGCAGCCTTCAGATCGGCGCCTTCCCGCTCCGGCACCGCGAGGAAGTAGTACGGCGCCGGCCCGCGCCACTCGAACACCTCGCCGCCAATGTCCCACTCCATGCCCTCACGCTAACTCCTCATTCCAGACGAACCCCGTCCGAATTCGCGACTGCCTGTACTACGACGTCCTGCAACTCCTTCGATCCGATCGCGCGGACTCTTTCCTCGGCGGTGACGATCTCCCACGCGGAGTCGAGTACTGCGGTGATCCCGCCGACCGATACCTCGGCCACCCGGTCGTGGTTGTGCAGATGCCCGACGATGAGCAACGTGCCGCCCGGCGCCACCCACCGCGAAATGCGTTCATAAAAAGCCAATTGAGGAATCGACGGATGCGCATAATGCGTCGTCACCAGCCCGTACTGCGTAGCAGGACTCCACCCGCTCAGGTCGGCCTCGACCCAGTTCACCGAATCCACCCCGCTCGCGATCGCCCGTCGCCGCGCCCGACTGAGCGCATCAGCCGAAATGTCCGCCGCGGTCACCTGCCACCCTTGCGAAGCAAGCCAGATCGCTTCAGCACCAGCCCCACACCCCGCATCGAGCGCCGTACTCGGCGTCAGCCCGCCGACCGCTTCAACCAGGTGAGGGTTGACCGGTTCCGCTCCATCGCATCGGCGCCTTGCTGCCAATGCCCTTCCCAGTAGTCCTTGTCGAAATCGTGCGTCATCGAAACTCTCCTCTCGCTCACCTCCCGAGAGTGCCGAGCCACAACCGCTGCGGCAAACCTTGTTGCCGAATGGCAAACTGGAGGACATGAGCGAAGCCATCGACCGCACTCTGAACGCCGTCGGACCGAGGCTGAAGCAGCTGCGACTCCGCCGGGAGATCACCCTCGCCGACCTCTCGGAGATGACCGGGATCTCGGTCAGCACGCTCTCCCGCCTCGAGGCCGGCCTCCGCCGCCCGACCCTGGAGCAGCTACTGCCCCTGGCCAGCGCGTACGGCGCGACGCTCGACGAACTCGTCGACGCCCCACCGACCGGCGACCCACGCGTCAACCTGCGCGCGATCACCTGCACCGACGGGACGACCGTCCTGCCGCTCACCCGCCGGGCCGGCGGCATCCAGGCCTACAAGTTCATCCTGCCCGACCGGCAGAGACGACCAGGAGCCCGACCTCCGCACCCACGAGGGCTTCGACTGGGCCTACGTGCTCGAACGGCCGGCTACGCGTAGTACTCGGTGAGCACGACATGATTCTCCAGCCCGGCGAGGCCGTCGAGTTCGATACCCGTACGCCGCACTGGTTCGGCTCCACCAGCGCCGGCCCGGTCGAATACCTCAGCCTGGTCGGAAAACAAGGCGAACGAGCCCACATCCGAGCAACCACCGACTAGCTGTTACAGCGGGCGGGGGCCTCTGCGGCGGCGGATGCCCCAGCCGCCTCGGCCTCGGCCGGCGGCGGCGCGCAGGGCGGGGCGGGCGTCGACCAGGTAGACGCCGGCGGCGACGATCCCGATCAGGCCGAAGAAGCTGAGCCAGTCTCTGGAAGATCTGGCTGAGCGTGAAGGTCGACCAGGATCAGCACCCAGCCGGGCTTGGTCAGCTTGTCGGCCGCGACGAACACCGCGCGCGGCCGGAAGGCGGCATCCAGCAGCGCGACCAGCTTGAGACCGAGCACCACCCACCAGATGACGTCGAGCGGATCGCGAACCCCGGGAACAGGGTCGGGAACGTGGCGAGTGGGAGCATGCGTACGAGCCTAACGTAGCGACGGGTGGCCCACCTCTGCTCAGCGGCAGATACTGGACCACCCGTGCAGGTGGTGTCACGACCCGAGGGTCGCGGAACTACTCTCAGTCGCCGACCTTGCCGGCGGCGTCCGCGGCGGCCTTGGTGGCGCGTCTTCGCGGTCTTGCGGGCGCTGGTGGCGGTCGCCTTCACGTTGCGCTCGGCGGTCTGGGCGGTCTTCTTCGACGGTGGTGCGGGTGGCCTTGGCCTTGCTCACCGTGGTCTTGGCCTGGCCGCCCGAGGTCCTCGGTGGCCTTCTGGTTGCGGATCCGGCCGACGATGTCCTTGCCGCGGACGGCCAGGTCCTCGTAGGTCTCCTCGGCCTGGCCGAGCACGGTGGTCAGACCGGCCTGCGCGACGGCCGGCAGCTCACGCAGCTTGGCCGGGACGGTCTTGGCGTCGGCGGCCAGCGCCTCGAAGCGCTTGGCCAGCTCGGCCTGCGCTTGGCGAGCTCGGTCTGACGCTTGGTCAGCTCGGTCTGCAGGGTGGCTAACCGTCTTCTGGTCCAGCTTGGCGAACCGGGTGGTGACGTCGTCGCTGACCGCGCGGAACTTCTCCACGGCCAGGTCGCCGGCGCCGGCGATGCGTACAGGGGCGTGACGGGGGTACGGGTTGCCATCAGGCATCTCCTCGGAGATTGTTTTCAGCGGGGTCTTGTTACGCTGGGTGGTGCGTTTTCTTGCAGGGGTCTTCTTGGCCGCCGCGGCTTCTTCGCCGGCGCGGGTCCGTCGGCGGGCTCGGTCGGGCCGTCGGGCGTGTTCTCACGGACGAACGAGGCGTACACGTCGAGCAGGACGCGCTTCTGCCGCTCGTTCAGCGCGGGGTCGAGCAGGACGGCGTCGACCACGCCCGGTGGCCCGCGAGCACCGTCCGACTCGTCGTCCGGATCGAGGATGCCGGCCCGGATGTACAGCGTCTCCGCGGAGATCCGCAAGGCCTTCGCGAGCTGCTGCAGCACGTCGGCCGACGGTTTCCGCAGGCCACGCTCGATCTGGCTCAGGTACGGGTTCGACACACCGGCCAGGTCGGACAGCTGCCGCAACGACAACTGCGCGTGCCGCCGCTGCTCGGCGAGGTACTCCCCCACCGAACCCACCGCTCCGCGCACGATCACTCAATCTGGCCATGCCCCCAGTGTGCTAGCAGACGTGCTTGCAATTGCAAGCAGAACCGCCGTGAGCCGCGTCACCCACGTACTACGAGTAGCTGTCGGACCTACTGGAAGAGCGGCGGGCGAGGGGTGGACGGAGCCGACCTCGACGCCGCCGCCCAGGAGGGGGAAGTGCGGTCTGCTTGTCGATGACCTCGTTGTCGATGCCGAGTTGCTGCAGGACGCCGCCATCACGACTGCGCGGGCGCGCGGCGTGCCGTCTTCGATCTTCACCGCGATGCCGCGGCCGTCGGCGAGACCCACGGCGTACACGCTCTCGGCGCCGGCCTTGCAGAACAGGCCCGGGACGGCCTGCATCAGCGCGGCCTCGTCGCGCCTACTCCCGCTGGCGTACTCGGGGTACTCCCGGAAGGCGTTCGCGACTCGGCCTTCGAGAGTCTCGGGAGCCGCGGCGGCGAACAGGCCGAAGGAACGGGCCAGACCGGCCAGGCTGATCGCCAGGATCGGCGCACCACAGCCGTCGACCGCGACGTACGAGACCTTCTCGCCGGCCGAGTCCTCGACGCCGGTCCGGATCGCCTGCTGCAGTGGGTGTTCCGGCGACCGGTAGTCGTCGCGACCCCAGACGCCGTCGGGGCTCTTGGCGCGCGTGTCGTCGTGGATCGGCCAGCCGTTCGCGACGCAGGTGGCGATCATCGCGGCGTGCTTGCCGGAGCAGTTCATCGTGATCGGGTCGACGGCCGTGCCCGGCCGCGCACCCACTCGTCCCGCGCCTGCGTCCTCGATCGGGTACGCGCGGCGGCGTCCGCAGCGCCGACTCGTCCAGCCCGGCGCCGGCCAGGATCTCGCCGTACGCCGTCCAGGTGGAACTGCTCGCCCGAATGCGACGCGCCGGCGAGTGCGAGCAGTTCGCCGTCCAGGTCGAGCCCGTTGCGGAGCATGCCGAGCGCCTGCATCGGCTTGTTCGACGAGCGCGGGAACATCGGCTGGTCGACGATGCCGACGGACCACTCGACACCGCCGTCAGGGGTCAGTCACCACGACGGAGCCGCGGTGATGGCCCTTCGACGAATCCGCTGCGGACGACGTCGGCCAGGATCACAGGTTCACTCACGGCTGAACTGTACGGCTCAGACGTCAGGAGCAAAAACCCAGTATAGGCAATGATTCCAGCTCACAGCCGGGCGCGCACGTGCAGGCCGACCTCGGGGTCGACCAGCAGCTCCTGAGTCGCGGTCACCGTCGGCTGGTCCTCGGCGACGACCTCCAGCACGGCCTCCGCGTCCACCGACCGCTTGATCAGCGCGAGCGCGATCGGCCCGACTCGTGGTGCCGCGCCGCCGACCCGATGAACCCGACCTGCTTCTCACCGACCCGTACGGCGTACCCGTGCGCCGGCAGGTGATCCACCGACCCGTCCAGGTGCAGCCGGACCAGCCGGCGCGGCGGACGACCCAGGTTGTGCACCCGCGCGACCGTCTCCTGACCGCGGTAGCAGCCCTTGTCCAGGTGGACGCCGACGCCGAGCCAGCCGAGCTCGTTCGGGATCGCGCGCTCGTCGGTGTCCAGCCCGAGCCGCGGGTGCCCCCGCCTCGATCCGGAGCGCCTCGTACGCCCAGACGCCGGCAGGCGGCCCCGCCGACGCGACGTACGCCGCCAGCTCCCCGCGCGGCAGGAAAACCTCATACCCACCGAGCGAGTCCGCCCCGGACCGCGCGTCAGAGTGCCCCTCGGCCGGCGCCGCCCAGGCCGCCACACGATGGCGTAGTCCGTCGGTCACATCCGTGATCTCGACGCGGGACATGAACACCATCTTCTGCAGCCACTCGACCAGCGCCGCCGCCGCGCCGGGCTCGGTGTGCAGCCAGAAGGTCTCGCCGTCGTCGACGCCGTACATCGCGTGCTCGATGTGCCCGGTCGGCGACAACAGCAGCGCCGTCGTCGAGCGTCCCCGGTCGCAAGCCTTCGAAGTACTGCGTGGTCAACGCGTGCAGCCAGGTCAGCCGGTCCGGTCCGGTGATCGTCACGACGTCCCGATGCGAGAGGTCGACGAACCCCTGCCCGCCGCCAGCGCCCGTTGCTCGCGCAGATCCGAGCCGTAGTGCGCGGCGACGCCGGCATCGAGCCCGTCGGCCTCGACCGCTCCGGGCAGGTCCAGCAGGGGGCTGCGCTTCGTTGACATGTCACCAGAGTACGTCCCCCGGCGTACGGCGAACGCCTCCCGTTGTGGGATGTGGACAACCCCTCGCTACGCGAGGCTGGAAGCACAAACCAGCGAGAGGAGACAGACGATGACGAACAAGCGATTCCGGTTCGGTGTGGTGGCGAGTCCCGACGGCGGCGCTGAGGCGTGGCAGTCAGACCGTACGCCGGGCCGCGGAGCTCGGATACGCGCACGATCCTGATGCCCGACGGGCTGCAGCTGCTGTCGCCGTTCCCGTCGCTGGCGATCGCGGCTGCCAGTCGCCGACATCCGCGTCGGCACCTTCGTCGCGGCGGCACCGCTGCGTACGCCGCGAGCAGCCGCCTGGGACGCGCACACGCTGACCGTACTGACCGACGGGCGGTTCGACTTCGGCATCGGCACCGGGCGTCCGGCGGCGGCACAGTTCGCTGCTGAGCTCGGGATTGCCTTGGGGGACGGCGCAGGAGCGGCGCGAGCAGGTCATCGAGACGCTGGACCACCTGGCGAAGCTGGATGGCGAACGGCGTACGCCGATCATGCTCGCTGCGGGCGGGCCCAAGTCGCTGGCTTTGGCGGCGGAGCGGGCGGACATCGTCTCGATCGCGAAGCCGGCGATGACGCCGCGCGAGGAGGTCGCCAGCTCTTGCTCGGGAACTGCGGGAGCTGGCGGGGTCGCGGGCGGACGACATCGAGCTGGCGATGAACCTGTTCGCGGCCGGCAACGGCGAGCTGCCGGTCGTGGACGAAGCAGGCGGCCGGGGTCGACGCCGGAGGAGTTGGCGAAGAGCGACTCGCTGATGCTGCTGCCGGGAACGCCGCAGGAGATGGCCGACGAGCTGCTGCGCCGCCGCGACGAGTTCGGCGCCTCCTACATCAGCGTCAACGCCACCTACCTGGAAGACCTCGCCCCGGTCATCGAACTCCTCACAGAAAATAGCCCGTACTGCGGGCGCCCAGCTGGGCGGGGTGCGGCGGGACCCGCACCCGGTTGCCGCGCGACCCGCAGTACGGGCACAGACGCGCTACCCGTCGGCTCTCGGCGGAAGGGAGAGCCGACGGGTAGCGCTGAGGGGTGGGACAGATGGTCTAGTGGTCGGACCTTGCTTCGCCTGCGGCGACCGGTTCCGGTACGTCGCCCGCATGGGTGTCGCCGGCGGCGAAGGCTGCTTCGTCGAACGGATCCTCACCGGCGAAGACCTGCCGGGCCTGGTCCCGGTCGAACTCGCCGACCCAGTGGCCGACCAGGACGGTGGCGACCGCGTTGCCGGCGAAGTTCGTCAGCGCGCGGGCCTCGGACATGAACCGGTCGATGCCGACGATCAGGCCGACGCCGTCGACGCAGCTCCGGCCGGTGCGACTGCAGCCCGCCGGCCAGCGTCGCCAGGCCCGCGCCGGTGACGCCGGCGGCACCCTTCGAGGCGACGATCATGAACACCAGCAGGGAGATCTGCTGACCGATCGAGAACGGCTGGTCCATCGCCTCGGCGATGAACAGCGACGCCATCGTCAGGTAGATCGCGGTGCCGTCCAGGTTGAACGAGTAGCCGGTCGGGACGGTGATACCGACGACCTCCTTGCTGACCCCGAGGTGTTCCATCTTGCCGATCAGCCGCGGCAGCGCGGTCTCCGACGACGAGGTCGACACGATCAGCAGGAACTCGCGGCCGAGGTACCGCAGCAGCTGGAAGATCGACACCCCGGCGACGACCCGGAGAATGGTGCCGAGGACAACGATCACGAACAGCGCACAGGTGATGTAGAAGGCGATCATGATCTTCGCGAGGCTGACGCAGCGCCTGGCCACCGGCGGCACCGACGACGGTCGGCGATCGCACCGAAGGCACCGACCGGCGCGGCCCACATGATCATCGACAGCACCTTGAAGAGCAGCCGCTGGAGGTGACCGATGCCGTTCAGGATCGGCTGTGCCCTTGCTGCCCATCGCCTGCAGCGCGAAGCCGACCAGCAGCGCGACGAACACGGTCTGCAGCACCTCGCCCTCGGTCAGCGACGGACAGCACCGTCTTCGGGATGATGCCGAGCAGGAAGTCGGTGGTGGTCTCGTGCGCACCGGCCGCCTGCTTCTGACCGGTCTCGCGCAGCTTGTCGGTCAGGTTCAGGCCGGAACCGGGCTGGACCAGGTTGCCGACCACCAGGCCGATGGCGAGCGCGACGGTCGACATCACCAGGAAGTAGACCGAGCGCCAGACCGCCGACCTTGCCGACGCTGGCGGCCTGGCGGACCGAGCCGATGCCGAGCACCAGGGTGCAGAAGATGATCGGGCTGATCATCATCTTGATCAGGTTCACGAACCCGGTGCCGAGCGGTTTCAGCTCGACCGCGAAGTCCGGGAACAGCAGGCCGACGCCGATGCCCAGGGCGACGGCGACGATGACGGCGATGTAGAGGAAGTGGGTCCGGTCGTTCCGGACCGGGGTCGGTCGGGGTGCGGTCGGGCTCGACATAGCGGGACTCCTGATCGGCCGGCAGAGCGGGCCGGGCGGGTTCTGAGTAACTGTGACGTGACGCACAGGACAACTGCGCATTTCGTTCATATCGTTCGCGGCCGTCCGGCTCCTCCGCCTACGGCGAGCCGCGGCCGAACCGTCGTATGACGGCACCAGTGCCGCGCACTGCCAGTGTGGCGCTGGTGCGGAGAATGTCGGCATGAAACGCCGGCCGTGGGAGCTGCGCCGCCAGGTGCTCTGGCTGCAGACCGGCCACGGTCGCGGTGCTGATCGTGATGGTCTGGATCACGCTGGTCAGCCGCGCCCGCTCGCAGGCCGACCGGGACGCCGCCGCCGCCGGCACCGCTCCCCCGGGCTGGGACGACCTGATCCAGCTCGAGACCGCGGTCCATGCTCGGCATCGCCAGCCTGATGCTCGGCGTCGCGATCGCCGGCAACGCGCTGGTCACCTGGCGGGTCCGCCGCGCCACCCGCGGGATGGGGACCCAGTCGCTCGCCTGGATGCTCGACTTCTACGAGGGCGTACTGCGCGCCGCCCGCGAAGGCCTGCTCCTGGTCGACGCCGAGGACGGGTCCAGCTCGTCAACGAGGAGGCCCGCCAACTGCTCGGCCTGCGCGACGTCCCGCCCGGCACCGCCGATCGAGGACCTCCACCTCCCGGCGGCCCTGGCCGAACTGCTCAGCGCCGGCAGGACGGCGTACGACGAACTGCACCTCGGCGCGAACGGCGTCGTCGTCGTGAACCAGCAGCCCGCGCGATCCGGCCGGATCGTCACGCTGCGGGACCACACCCAGTTGCAGGCGCTGCTCGGCGAGCTGGACGCGGTACGGAGTCTGGCCGAATCGCTCCAGGCGCAGAACCACGAGGCCTCGAACCGCCTGCACACCGTCGTCAGCCTGATCGAGATCGGCCGGCCCGAGCGGGCGCGGGAGTTCGCGGTGTCCGAGCTGCAGTTCGCGCAGGCGATGACCGATCGCGTGGTCGGCACGGTCGGCGATCCGGTGCTCGCGTCGCTGCTGCTCGCCAAGCTGGCCCAGGCGCAGGAGCGCGGCGTACTGCTCACGCTCGAGCTCGGCTCCGAGGCGCTCAACACCCGGCTCCCCGCGCAGGACGTGGTCACCGTCGTCGGCAACCTGCTCGACAACGCGATCGAGGCCGCTCGCGGCGGACCGGCGCCGCGCCGCGTCGAGCTGAAAGCCGGTACGACGCCGGACGCGATCGACCTCGCCGTCACGAACACCGGCGCCGAGCTCGGCGCCGACCGAGCTGGCCCGGATGTTCGAGCGCGGCTGGACGACGAAGGCCGAGCCGGGACACGGGCTCGGACTGGTGCTGGTCCGCAGTACGGTCGAGCGCTGGCAGGGGACGTTGATGGTCGACCCGGACTCCGAGCTGGACGAGATCCCCGCGCTGACCGTGCGGGTCCGGCTGCCGCGGGCGGTGAGCGCGAGTGCCTGACCTACTGCGCGTCCTCGTGGTCGAGGACGACCCGGTCGCGGCCGAGGCCCACCGCACCTACGTCGACCGCCTGCCGGGCTTCGCGTGCGTCGGCATCGCCGGTACTGCGGCCCGCGCGCTCCAGTCGCTCAGCCGGCCAGGTCGACCTGGTGCTGCTCGACATGAACCTGCCGGACGGCCACGGCCTGGACGTCGTACGCCGAATGCGTGCCGCTGGGCAACCAAACCGACGTGGTGGCGGTGACCGCGGCCCGCGAGGTCGCCGCCGTACAGGCTGCTGCGCGGATCGGCGTCGTGCAGTACGTGCTGAAGCCGTTTGCCTTTGAAACGTTGAGGGATCGGCTCACGGCCTACGCCCGGCAACGACGCGCCGCCGAGGCCGGCCAGGTCGTCGCCGACCAGGACGAGGTCGACCGCTTGTTGCATCCGGCAACAGTCTCGTCGGTACCGAAGGGCCTGGCCGGCTCGGTCCTGGATCGCGTCGTCCACTGCTCGGCAACCGCGAAGGCTGGACCGCCGAGGAGGTCGCCGGCTCGACTCGGCACCTCCCGCATCACCGCCCGCCGCTACCTCGAACACCTGGCCGACCAGGGCCAGGCGCTGCGCACCCAACGCTACGACGGCCGCAGCGGCCGCCCGAAGGTCGAGTACTCCTGGGTGTCGGAGAGCTGACTCAGGCGCGGACGAGGGTGGCCCAGAGGTGGGGCTGGAGGGGCTGGCCTTCGGCGGCCATGTCGTAGGCCCACATGCAGTTCGCCCTTGACCAGGCCGTAGAGGCGGTGGCCGGCGGCGACCTCCTTGGCGGTGGCGGTGCGGGCGACCACGTCGGTCCGCATCTCGATCTTGGCGCCGTCGATCTCGCCGTACCAGATCTCCGCGAACCCGGTCGGGTGCGCCAGCACGACCTCGAGCTTGTTGTCCGGCTTCGGCCGCCAGAACCCGGTCTCCACCGCCAGCGGGCGCTCGCTTGGTGCCGTCCTCGCCGACCACGTAGGTCTGGCTGACGTAGTGCAGGTACGGCTTGCCGTTGTGGCTGAAGTCGATCTGCTGCCCGAACTCGAACTTCTCGATCGTCGGGTAGTCGCCGTGCCCGCGGCCCTCCCACCGGCCGAGCAGCCAGGCCAGCGGCATCAGGTCGGGGTGCAGGTCCTGCGGGATCTCGAACGCCATCGGGGTCCGTCAGCTCGCGCTGCGGCCGCGGTACAGCCGGTAGACGACGAACGCCGAGAACCAGCCCATGAACACGGTGACGAGCACCAGCAGGGTCGTGAAGATGACATGTAGCACGTCCGCCAGTCTAGGGGATCGCCTCGGCGGCCTCGGCTACCGTGGCGTGATGTCCCGCACGCTGGTGATCAAGCTGACCGCAGGCGCCGAAGAACCCGAACGCGCCAACCAGGCCTTCACGGTGGCCGCCACGGCGGTCGCCGCCGGCGCCACGGTGTCGCTCTGGCTGACCGGCGAGGCGGTCTGGTTCGCCGTACCGGGCCGAGCCGAGGCCTTCGAGCTCCCGCACGCCGCTCCGCTGGCGGACCTCCTCGCCGGCGTCCTGGCAGGTGGTCAGCTCACCGTCTGCACCCAGTGCGCCAAACGCCGAGACCTCACCGAGCCGAAGACCTCCTCCCCGGCACCCGCATCGCCGGCGCCCCCGCCTTCACCGAAGAAATCCTCGCCGACAACGCCCAGGCAATCGTCTACTGATGCCCGTACGCCGTGCGCCTGCTGGCACCGGCGTCAGTCGCCGCCCGGAGTGCGGCCGCCGGTGTCGTTGCCTCGGCCGCCGGAGCGGTCCATCGAGCGCTGGTGCTGCTGACCGGCGGTCTGGCCGCCGCGGCCGGCGGTAGCTGGTTCGCCCTGCTGCCTGGTCGCTTCGGTGGGTGAGACCTGGCCGCCGCGATACAGCCGGTCGGCATTCGCCTGTTCCTGCGGCGACATCTGCCCACGCTGCCCGTTCTGCCCCTGGGTGCTCTGCCCCTGCTGCCCGTTCTGATGCGCCTGACGATCCGCAGCTAGCCGCGTCTCAACCGGATCCGGCGGCCGCTGCCCCCCACTCTCCTGCCCGCCCTGCTGACCCTGCTGCTCCTGCCCGCCCTGCTGCTCCTGGCCGCTCCGCTGAACCTGCCCGTCCTGCTGAACCTGCCGCCCTGCTCCTGCCCGTCCCGCTGCTCCTGCCCGTCCTCCTGCTCCCGCGGGTCCTCCCCGTTCTGCTGCTCCGCCTCCGCGGCCGCCCGCTGATCCCCGGCAGTAGGAAACCCCGGCTGAGGCCCCGCATCCCCCTGCTCCTGCTCGGCCTGCGGCTGCTCCCGCTCAGCCTCCGCCTGCGCCTGCTCCTGCCCGTCCTGCTCCTGGCCTGGCCCGTCCTGCCCCTGCCCGTCCTCGGCGACGATCGGCTCCTGCTCGGCCTCGCTCTGCGCCCCCTGCTCAGCTTCGTTCTGCGGCGGCTCGGCCTGGGTCTGCTGGTCGGCTTCGTTTTCCGGCTGGTCGGTCTGCGCTTGCTGGTCGGCTTCGTTCTGGGGCTGGTCGGGGGTGATCTCCGGGCCCAGGTCCTGGCCGTCCATGCCCATCGGCATCTCGGGCAGGTCCTCCGGACCGCCTGGCTCGGCCGCGTCCGCCTCGTTCTGCTCGGCCTCGCGCGCCTCGTCGATCAGCTCCTCGGCCGCCAGTCCGGCTGCGGCACCGGCAGCCGCCGCCGGTACGACACCAGGACCGTTGCGGTCGGTCTCGGAGCGCTCCGGATCGTTGTCGCTGCGCTCGCCGTCCCGCTCGTTCTCGCCTTCGCGGTCTTCCTCGGTCTCCTCGCGCTCCTGCTCGCCGGTCTCTTCGCGCTGCTCGTCGGTCGCCTGGTCGTCGCGGTCGGTGCGCTCGTCCTGGGTCTCGTCGCGCCGGTTCTCGTTGTCGTCGACGCCGTCGCGGTTCAGGTCGGTGCGGTTCTGCTCCGCCTCCGCCTCGGCATCGCGCCGGTTCGGGTCGTCCGGGTCGCCCCGCTCGTCGTCCCGATCGGCGTTCAGGTCGTCGACCTCACGCCGTACGTCGGGATCGAGGTCGTCGGTGCGGTTGTTGTCGAGATCGTCCTGCATCTGCCGCGCCATCCGCTCGCGGACCTGCTGCCGCTCGTCCGGCGACATCGCCTGGTAGATGCGATTCGCCTCCTCGTGCTCCTGCAGCATGTTCCGGAACTCTTCGATCAGCACCCGCAGTTCGCGGTCGCGCGAGCTCGGCCGGCTCGTCCGGTTGCGGAGCAGCCTGGCCGTCAAGCGCCGGAAGATCTTGTACAGATCCCTCAGCAGGTCCTCTTCGATCGACGCCATCAGGCCACCTCGCTCGCATAAACGGAATACCCGAAACCGGCCGATACACAGGGTTTGCCGGCCTCGGGCTGGGTCGCGTACAGGTGCAGCTCGGCGCCCGGCCGCAGCCAGACCGCCAGGTGCCGGCGGCGGTCCCGCCACTCGTCCGGGATCCGCGGGTCGTTGCCCGGGCCAACGAACACCGGGTCGCCCCAGTGCTTGCGCGCCAGCGCGAGCTGCCCGGGCCACTGGTCGTCCAGGCCCTCTTCGGCCAGCTCGACCTCGTCGGCGTCGATGTCGTACGCCGACCAGCCGCTGCGCGGGCTGTCGGGCAGCACCGCGTCGGGCAGCACCAGCATCACGGTCTCGCGCCGGGTGACGAGTCCCCAGGTGTACCGGTCGGGGTCGATGTTGCCGGGAGCCCAGGGCCGCCAGCCGGTGGCGGCGGTCACCCGCGAGACCAGAGCGCGGATGGCGTCCAGACCGGTCTCGGGCGGTCCCCACACCCGGTTCCAGTCGTACACCTCCGCGAGGTCGGCCATAGCGCGCTCGTCGTCGTCCGACGACCGCTGCTGTGTCCTCACCTGTCCCGCTCCTCTCGCTCGAACCCACCCAGCCTAATTGCGCCCGGTGCCACCCCGTCCCAGACGCACCACAAACCCCGCCGGATCCCCACGACGCCGGCCCTCGCCGCCCCCGGATCCCTCGCCTCCGGCAGCTACCCGCCGCCCCGGAAGTTACCTGCTCCAGCAGCGACCTGGAACGCCGCGGCGCGACCTTGTGCTCCAGTTGCTCGTCTTCCCGGTCCCCGAAATGGAAATCTCGAGCACGAAGTCGTCCGGCGAGCGTACCGATACCGCGGGAGGTGTTCGCGAAAAGTAAGCGGGAAGGGGTTGCCTCGGCGACCGGGATGCGCGGGGGTGGCGGGCGTTCGCGAGCAGTAATCGGCGGCGGCGTACGGCGTACCGGATCGTGCGTTGTGATGGGAAGTATGAAGCTGCCGGAGCCCCCGACGGAGGAGTCGTTCCCCTCGCCGCTGCACCATCCCCGGGTCGCGACCGTGATCGGCCGCTGGCTGGGGATCGCGGTGACGATCTGCTTCCTCACCGGTCTGTTCAGCCATTTCGAGCAACAGACGCCCGCCTGGCTGGACATCCCGACCCGCCCCGCCTCGCTCTACCGGGTGACGCAGGGCCTGCACGTCCTGACCGGGATCGTCTCGGTTCCGTTGCTGCTGGCAAAGTTGTGGACGGTCTACCCCAAGCTGTTCGCGAAACTCCCCTGGCCGCCGAGCCGCAAGGCCATCGCCACGATCTTCGAACGCGCCTCCATCGCCGTCCTGGTCGCCGCGATGGCCCTCGAACTCTTCATCGGCTTCCTGAACACCCTGCAGTGGTACCCCTGGCCGTTCCCCTTCAAAGAAACGCACTACGCGCTTGCCTGGATCATCATCGGCGCGCTGCTCGTCCACCTCGCCGTCAAACTCCCCCTCATCACCGCGAACTGGCGCCGCACCCCAGCAGACCGTACGCCGATCCCGTCGACAGCAGAGCCAGAGTCGTTGCCGCCAGCAATCACCGGACTCAGCCGGCGCACGTTGTTCCGGACGGTCGCAGGTGCTGCCACCTTGGTCGGGATCACCTCGGTCGGCCAATCCGTCCCCGCCCTCGGTCCCATCGCCGTACTCGCGCCCCGCAAACCCAACATCGGCCCCCAAGGCCTCCCGGTCAACAGAACAGCAGAGGCAGCAGGCGTCACCCCAGTCGCGGACAGCTGGCAGTTCACCGTCAAAGGCCCGAAGCAACTGTCGTTCTCACTAGACGAGTTGCGCGCCTTGCCGCAGAGCAAATCAACGCTGCCGATCGCCTGCGTAGAAGGCTGGAGCCAAGGCGCTCGCTGGGAAGGCATCCGGATCAAAGACCTACTCGAACTCTGCGACGCACCCGAAGGCGCCAGCGTCCGGGTCCTGTCGATGGAGAAGGGCGGTTTCTACGCGACCACCGAACTCCCACCGCAGTTCGCCACCGACCCGCTCACCCTGCTGGCCCTCAAACTCAACGGCGACTACCTGGCCCTCGACCACGGCTACCCGGCCCGCATCATCGCCCCCAACCGCCCCGGCGTCTTGCAGACGAAATGGGTCCACCGCCTGGAGATCGTCACATGATCAACAGAACAACCATCATCCGAGCAGCGATGGGCGCACTAGGAATCGGCGTCGGCCTCTGGGGACTCCGCCTACTCCTGCAAGCCGTCACCGGCGGACGCACTGCTCCGACTCCCACTCTGGCTAGGCGGAGCAGTCCTCGCGGACGACTTCTTCCTGATCCCGCTGACCGTCGGCGCCGGCTGGCTGCTCACCCAATGGTCGATCGGCCCGGACCATCACCGCTTGGTGACGACAGTGCGGACGACGATCCTGTACGTCGGGATCACGACCCTGATCGCGATCCCGCTCCTGATCCGCCAGGGCAAGGGCGTCAATCCGACCGTCCTGCCCCGCAACTACCTGCTCGACTGGTTGTTGCTAGAGGCCACCATCATCGCCGGCGGCGTCCTGGTCGCGATCGTTCAGCGCAGGCGCTTGACGTTCAAGAGGTCGCGCGCGTCGTCCGGGCTCATCGGCGGCCGCTGAGCAAGAGTCGCCAGTGCGGCAGCACGCTCGACGAGCTCCGCGTTGTGAGTCACGGGCTGCCCCTTGGCCAGCGTCAGAGTGTCCTCCATGCCGATCCGGAGGTGCCCGCCCTTGGACAGCGCCGCCATCGCGACCGGCAACGTACTCCGGCCGACGCCGGTCGCCGACCACGACGTCACCGCCGCGGGAAGACCGTTGACCGCGGCAACCAACGCGTCCGTAGTACCGGGCATGCCGCCAGGCACACCCATCACCAGATCGCAGTGCACCTTGCCGCCGTACGGCAGGCCGAACTTGTCCAGCAGCCGGTGCAGCGCGGCTACGTGCCCGAGGTCGAACAGCTCGAACTCCGGCACGATCTCGCGCTCCTGAGTCAGCTGGTACAGCTCGGTCACGAACGGCCAGGGGTTCATGAACACGTCGTCGCCGAAGTTCACCGTGCCCATCGTCAACGAGCACGAGTCCGGGCCTGCGTCGAGCACCCGCAGCCGGTGCTCGAACGGGTCGGTGACGGCGCCGCCGGTCGAGAGCTGGACGATCAGCGCGGTGTTCTCGCGGACGGCGGTCACGGTCTCCCGCAGCCGGCCGAGGTCGAGCGTCGGCCGGTGCTCGCCGTCGCGGATGTGGATGTGGATCATCGCGGCCCCGGCCGCCTCGCAGCGCTTGGCGGTCTCGACCAGCTCCTCGAGCGTGGTCGGCAGCGCCGGGCAGTCGGCCTTCGCGGTCTCGGCACCGGTGGGGGCAACGGTCAGCAACGTCGACATCATGGAACGAATCGTGCCAGATCAGGCCTCGAAACGAGATATTCGCCGGTCTCGAGGCGCGAATACCGGACATTCTCCCGCCTGACAGACTGCTTCCCATGAGAGCTGTGGTGCAGCGGGTGACAGAAGCCTCGGTCGTCGTCGAAGGCGAGGTGGTGGGCGCGATCGACGAGCCGGGACTGATGGTCCTGCTCGGCGTCACCCACGACGACACCGCCGAGAAGGCGGCCGCGCTGGCGGCGAAGATCTGGACGCTGCGGATCCTGCGCGACGAGCGGTCCTGCTCCGACGAGAACGCCCCGATCCTGGCGATCAGTCAGTTCACCCTGTACGCCGATACGCGGAAGGGCCGGCGCCCGTCATGGAGCGCGGCCGCGCCGGGACCGGTCTCGGAGCCCTTGTACGACGCGTTCTGCGCCGCCCTGGAGAACCTCGGCGCCAAGGTCGAGCGCGGCAGATTCGGCGCCCACATGGACGTCTCCCTGGTCAACGACGGCCCCGTCACGCTTGATCCTCGACGCCTGACTCGCCCGAGACGGCACGGCCCCGGGTCACCAGTGCGCTCCGGGTCACCGGCGCACCGTAGTACGGGAAAGACCGGACCCCCGGGCCGGATCGCTGGGATCCGGACCGGGGGTCCGAGTTACTGCCCGTCTGAATCGGTGAGGTTCGACTCAGTGAGGGGTGGTGGCGGCTGGATCAGCCGACGACACCGGCGGCCGAGTGGCCAACGACAACCTTGGTCTTGAGGCTGGGGACCTCGACGACCAGGGCGTTCACTGCGATGTAGCGGCTGCCACGGATGACCTGGTTGAAGGTCAGCTTGGCGATCCCCGGGATGACCAGGGTGCTGTTCGGCGCGGTCGGCACGTCGTAGACCTTGTTGCCGACGCGGATCGAGGCGATGTCCGAGCTGGACGCCAGACCGATCTTGCCGTCCTTCGTCTTCCACGCCGACGCCGACGACTCGATGGCACCGATGGACAGGTTCGCCACCTTGATGCTCGCGGTCTTCGCGGTGAAGGTGATGGCCGACTTGTCCTTGCCGATGTAGCCGTTCTTCGTGGTCGTTGCCGCACCGACGAAGGCGACCTTCGGGATGTTCACCTCGCCGACGGAGACGCGGATCGTCTTGCCGCCGGTGCCCTGGCAGGACGCCTGGTACGAGGTCGGGTCCGACGTGACCAGCGAGCCGACGTTCGCCTTGGTGGAGTACACGTCACCGATCACCAGCGCGGTGGTCGGGTTGGTGACCTCGGCGCGCGTCTTCAGGACCGCGATGTCGATACCTTCGGGGATGTACTGGTTCTTCACCGTCGCGTGCAGGACGACAGCCTGCGCGTACGAGTAGATGCCCGACGTCGTCTTGTAGTAACCGACGCGGTTCAGCACGACGTAGCCGAGGCCCGGGATCGGCGACCTTCGTGTTCGGCTTCGGCGCCAGCAGGGTCGGCACTGACAGGTTGCCGATCTTGATGGAGGCGAAGGTGGTGCTGCCCGAGTAGTCCAGCTTGCCGTCCTTGGCCCACGCGGTGGTCGTGGTGCGCGCGCCGACGACGTGCAGCAGGTTGCCGACGCGGATGTCGGCGGCGGTCGCGGTGCTGGTCACACCGTTGCCGCGCTTGTCGTTGAACGCGTGGACGTCGGTCTTGACCGTCTTGGCGACGGCTGCCTTGCCCGCGGCCGCGGTCGCGAGGTCGTTCTTGGACGCGGCCTTCGGGTCCGTGGTGCAGTCGATGTGGCTGAGCACCTGCGGGCCGCTGGCGGCGATCCCGGCGTGGGCGTCAGTGCCGATCGAGTAACCGCTGTATCCGTAAACCTCGGCGGCGGACGCCGAGCCCGAGGTCAGCGCAATCGTGGAAACCACGCCGACGGCGGCTGCGACACCAACCACGGCGAGCTTCTTGTATCCGATGCGGGGTCTCATTGACCCCTCCTCCCTGAGTGATGACGTGACCCTAACGAGCGGGCCAGGACACAGACACAACTCAGGTGGTCGCAGTAGGTAACGAGACAACCCCGCTCCGAGACCAAACCGTTATATAGCTTCGGAAGCTGAGAAGAACGAGATCTTGTCGCCGAAAACCGTTTGTGCATTAGCGAAATCGTTGGTGCAGAGATTCACGACAGCCGAAAGGGCCCGGACGCGCAAGGTCCGAGCCCTTTCGGGGTCTGCAAACTACTACCTGGGGTTGGATCAGACGGCTACGGCCACCTCGGCGACCTCGCCGTACTGCGCCACGACCTGCCGGTCCACCGGCTCGGCCTTCGGGGCCAGCGTGCGCAGGGTCCACGACCCCGGCGCCGCGAAGAACCGGAAGTGCCCGGTCGCCGAGGTCGGCACCTCGGCCGTGAACTCACCAGTGGAGTCGAGCAGCCGCACGTAGGCGCCGCCGACCGGCTCCTCACCGCGCAGTACCTGGCCCTGGATCACGGCTTCCTTGTCGATGTCGACGCCCTTGAGGTCAAGGCCGCCCTTCTTCGCTCCGCACATGTCAGGCCTTCCCGGGCTCGTCGCCGAGGGCAACCGGTACGCCGACCAGCGAACCCCACTCGGTCCACGAACCGTCGTAGTTCTTGACGTTCTCCTGGCCGAGGATCTCGTGCAGCACGAACCAGGTGTGCGCCGAGCGCTCACCGATCCGGCAGTACGCGATGGTGTCCTTGCCGAAGTCGACGCCCGCGTCGGCGTACAGGGTCTTCAGCTCGTCGTCGGAGCGGAAGGTGCCGTCGTCGTTGGCCGCCTTGCTCCACGGGATGCTGGCCGCGGTCGGGATGTGACCCGCGCGCTGCGCCTGCTCCTGCGGCAGGTGGGCCGGGGCGAGCAGCCGGCCGGCGTACTCGTCGGGGCTGCGGACGTCGACCAGGTTCTTCACGCCGATGGCGTCCTTGACCTCGTCGCGGAACGCGCGGATCTCCAGGTTCTGCGGCTGCGCGGAGTACTGGGTGGCCTCGCGCTTGACGACCTCGTCGGTCAGCTCGCGGCTGTCCAGCTCCCAGCGCTTGCGGCCGCCGTCGAGCAGCCGGACGTCACCGTGGCCGTAGAGCTTGAAGTACCAGAACGCGTACGCCGCGAACCAGTTGTTGTTGCCGCCGTAGAGCACGACGGTGTCGTCGTTCTTGACGCCGCGCGAGGACAGCAGCGCCTCGAACTGCTCCTGGTTGACGAAGTCGCGACGGACCGGGTCCTGGAGATCGTCCTGCCAGTCGATCTTGATCGCACCGGCGATGTGACCGGCGTCGTACGCCGAGACATCCTCGTCGACCTCGATCAGTACGACGTTCTCGTCGGACTTGTGCTCCTCGACCCAGTCGGCCGAGACGAGCGCGGATTCCCTGCTCATGTGTGCTGCTCCTCAGGTGGTAGTAGCGGTTCAGGTAGTAGTTGCAGTGCTGGGCGTACGGATGCGCTGGATCAGGAGGTAGGCCTCGCAACCGAGGCAGAGGCCGACCGCCGCGTTCACGAAGGCGGCGACGAGGGCGAAGCCGGTGGCGACCACACCGAGCACCTCGACGCCGGCGAAGTAACCGATCAGGCCGATCACGGCGAAGACCAGCCCGACCAGTTGGGCGAACCGGGGCGGTGCGGCGTCTTCCAGCTCCTTGGGCGGGCCCAGCCGCGGCCGGACAACCCGCTTGAAGAACTGCCCGTACGGCGAGGCCTGGACGCCGAACGCGACCGAGATCGCGAACACGACCGCCTGCACCACCAGCGGCCACGGGTTGTTCAGCACCAGGGTCAGTGCGAGAACGACCGTCGTGACGCCGGCCGCGAACCGCAGTCCGCGCGGGTCGACCTGGGGGTTTGCTGCCGTCCGACTGGACATGACGACTCTCCGGTGGGAGCTGGAACGAGCCGGAATCCGCCCGAAGACGCGGAAGGCGACGTACTGGGAACCGTGCTCAGCGACCGGTTCCGGAGCGTTCGAGACGCCGCCTGGTCAGCAGGGACGACACAGGGACGAGCGCATGCGGCAGTTGTCCACTGCCCTGCGCTTGGTCAGCCATGTCGTGTACTCCACGGCACCGAGAGTACGGAAACCCGGCAGGCCCAGATCCTTTTGTCCCATTCCCTGAGACAACTGATCACCATGCGAACAGACGCACGCTCAGTGAGCGGCCGTGCGTCACCGGTGCTTGGACTGCTCCCCGAGGACGACGTTGGTCTGCGCGACCTTGTCGTGCAGGGCTTGCTTCTTGTCGTCCCACAACGGCCAGAGCACGTCGAGCAGACTGAGCAGGCTGAAGAGCGTGCCGACGAGCGGAATCGCTGCGAGCACGCTGAGCCCGGTGTACACGCCGTAGCGCTTGAGGACCACCACGACCGACGGCGGGCCGGCGGCGTCGCGCAGCCGGACACTGATGCCGACCGCCTTCTTGCCCGGCGTCGCGCCGGACCGGCTGAGGAAGAAGACCTCGTAGACGAAGGCCACCACCATCGAGATCAAGGTGATGATCAGCATCCACTTGTAGACCTCGGACGGCAGCGTGAAGTCGAAGGTCGGCGTCGTACTGGACTGCGCCTTGTCGATCTGTTCGCGCTCCCAGTCGATGATCACGTGCAGGTACTGGATCCAGAAGTAGAGCGTGAACGGCAGGCTGATGATCCCGACGATGATCCCGTCCAGGACCCGCGCCCCGACCCGCTTCCACCAGCCCGCCAGCGGCACCCCGTCCGGCGTCGCCGGCACCCGCGGCCCGTAGCCGAAACCCTGCGCCCCGTACTGCGGCTGCCCGTACTGCGGTTGTCCGTACTGCTGCCCGTACTGCGGGGCCTGCTGCTGCCCGAACTGCTGCTGACCAGGCTGCTGGCCCTGGCCGGCCTGCTGCGGCTGGCCCTCAGCTGTCTGCTGCTGGGTTGGACCGAACTCGCCCTGGTACGGCGCCGGGCCCGGCCGGGGACGACGGTGCTCGGTCCACGCCGTACCGTCCCAGTACCGCTGCCCGGACAGGTCCTTCGGATCGTCGTACCACCCATGCGGAAAGCTCACCGGCACAGCATCCCGCACAGCGAGGTCGTCTGAACAATCAGGCGACTAGTGCGGCTGGTGGTCGACCGCCGTACCGAGTGCGGCGATGACGTCGACCTTGCGCGGCTGACCGCTCGCGCGGGACACGATGGCGCCGGTCGCATCGAGCACCAGCACCGTCGGCGTCCGCAGGATGTCCAGCCGGCGGACCAGGTCGAGATGCGATTCCGCGTCCAGCTCGAGGTGCCGGACACCGTCGACCATCGACTCGATCTCGGCGAGCGTCCGCCGGGTCGCGCGGCACGGGGCGCAGAACGCGGACGAGAACTGCAGCAGGGTCGCCCGCTCACCGAGCTCGCCGCCGAGATCCGTCGCCGTCAACCGGATCCTGTCGTCCGCCTTGACGCCGTCCTGCTCGCGCACTGCTGCCTTCCTGACCGGATGCGTTCCCCGGAACCGTCCGTCGAACCGGGATTTGAACACGCTGAGACCGACGCCGACGGCGACCGCACAGACGAGAACGATGATCCCTGGACTCACAACAATCCAGAGTACGTCGGTAGCCTTTCAGCTCAACCGGGAGTTCATCCCTCGGACGCGAAGGGCGGCGGCCCGAGGATCTCGATCCCACCGTTGTCTTCCGCGGAGGCGTAGATCCGGCCGAAATCGACCACGCCGGGCCGCTCCGGATCGAGCGGCTCGCTCGCGCCGAAGTAGAAGTCCTGGCCGATGCCGGGCGTGAGCAGGGCCAGCGCCCGGCAGCGCTGCGAGGTCACCAGGAACGCGTGCGGCATCCCGCGCGGGACCATCACCAGCCCGCCCGGACCGACCTCGTGCCGCTCGCCGTCCAGATACATCAGGATCCGGCCGTCCAGCAGGTACAGCGACTCGTCGGCCTCCGGGTGGAGATGCAGCGGCGTCGTCTTCCCCTGCTCCATCTCGTCCTCGAACATCAGGTAGGCCCCGTCGGTCTCCTCCGCGGTAGCCATCCAGCGGTGGATCCCGCCGCCGTAGAACCAGCGGTGGTCCCCTTCGTCGGCCGCCCTGACGACCGCGGCCCGTACGTTGCTCACTCCCATTGATCTCCCCGCCTCTCAGCTTCCTGAGACTGAAGTCTCACCACGAGACTGCGGTATCATCATCGCTGTGTCAACACCCTACGAGGCCGGCGGGCGCGCCCGGCAGAAACAACGGACCCGCGACGCCCTGGTCCAGGCGGCGAAGGCTCTGGTCGCCGAGGGACTGACACCGACCATCGAGGAAGCGGCTGCGGCAGCCGGGATCTCCCGCCCGACGGCGTACCGCTACTTCCCCAACCAGCGCGCACTTCTCGCTGCCGCTCATCCGGAGACCATTGCGACCTCGCTGCTCCCCGCCGATCCCCCGGCGGACATCGCGGAGCGGCTGGCGCTGGTCATCCAGGCGTTCATCGACGTGCTCGTCGAGACCGAGGCTCAGCAACGCACCATGCTCCGGCTGTCGCTCGAGGCCGATCCGGCCGAGCGGGCGGCGCTGCCGCTGCGCCAAGGCCGGGCCATCGCCTGGTTCGAAGAGGCACTCGCGCCGCTTCAGCTTCCGGACGACGCGACCCATCGGCTCGCGGTGGCGATCCGCTCCGCGGTCGGTATCGAGGCCCTGACCTGGCTCACCGACATCGCCCGCCTGTCGCGCGCGGACGCCGTCCGGACGATGAGCTGGTCGGCCCAGGCGATGCTGCAATCCGCCCTGGCCGGGAACCTTCCGCCCGAATGAGTTAGCGGGTGCTGACCGTGATCACGACCCGGCGGTTCTTCTGCCGGTTGGCATCGGAAGTATTCGGTACTGCGGGCGCCGTCTCCCCGAAGCCCTTGGTCGTGATCAGCGCCTTGCTGAAGTGCTCGTTGCGGATCAGCCAGGCCGCCACGGCCGCCGCCCGCCGCTCGGACAACCGCATCCCGTACGCCGCGTCGCCGCGATCGTCGGTATGTCCTTCGACCCGCAGTCGCGCGTTCGGATGGGCCGCCTTGATCTTCAGCGGCGATCGCGTGCAGCGCCTTCGCCGCGTCCGGCCGGATCGTTGCCTGATCGGTGTCGAACAGCACATCGCCCGGCGCGACATAGGACACCTTGTCGTCGCCGGTGAACACGTCGACGTTCTCGCCGGGCAGCTTCCGCGACTCCAGCCGAACGGGATCGACATCGACGTCGGGCAACCGCAGCGCCGGGATCTTCACCGACTCGACCCGGAACTCGGGCCGGTCCCCATCCGCCTTGACCCGTCCGCCCGGCCGCGCTGTCCCGTTCCGCGCGACCCCACGCCGTACGACGCCCTTGCGGGTGACCGTCGGGAGCACCCCCGCGTTCTCGACCTGGCAGACCAGCGGCGAGTTCACGGCCGGCGCGTTCACTCCGGGCACCGTGACGGCGGCGAAGGATTTGTCCGTGCCGGCCACCGTGCTTTCCGGGATGGTCACCGGCGGAATCTCGGCGCCGGAGATCTTGATCGCGCCCAGGCAGCCGCCGGGTGCGTCGTACCGGACCACACATCCGGCATCGATCGACTGGGCGGGGATGGTGAAGCCCTCGACGGCGGTCTGCTGCTGACCGGACTTGTCGGTGTAGGTGACCGGCGGGACGACGATCGCGGGCACCTGGATCGCGGGCAGCTTCTGCACGGTTCGGCCCGGTCCGGCGACGCAGTCCGGATCGACGGCCGGGGTCGTCGGCGTCGCGCTAGGGGTCTCACTCGGAGTCACGCTTCCCGACGGCGCGGAAGTCGACGGCGGAGCCGCAGTGGGCTTTTCCGCATCCGAACAGCCCGCCAGGATTACCGCGAACACAATCACCGGTAATACTCCTCACCGAGCTCACGAATAGTGACGGCGCCATCATTCGGTCATCCTCGCACGGCCGTGCAGTCTTCAGGAAACCTCACTGGAACCTGTATTGCGCACCGATTAATCTTAGGTGAACGATCTCGCCGCAGGCAGCGTCGGCCCACTTCGGCCAGCTAGCTTCAAGGTTGTTCGCACCTCGGGGGAACGTGGGTGCGGGCGAACACTGAATTCGACCGCGCTTCGCGGTGGGGGGAAGAATGACCGTGTCTGCAATTGCCATGCCCGCATCGAGTTTCTCCGATGTGGCCGGATGGATGGCGAAATTCGCGTTTTCCACCGACGATCTGTCGCAGTGGCGGAACCTGGTCCCGATCGCCCTGGCCGGGATGGTCGTGTGGGCGCTGTGGATCTACCGGTTCGTGCTGTCCCGGCTGGCCAAGCCGATCGAGAACGACTTCACCACCACCACCTCGGTGGTGGTTCCTTCGTTCCACGAGGATCCGGACATCCTGATGCGCTGCCTGGAGAGCTGGCGGGCGCAGAACCCGGACGAGATCCTGATCGTGCTCGACGTCGCGGACATCGAGGCCTACGAGCGGCTGGTCGCGCTGGACGATCCGCGGATCACCGCGATCCTGTTCAAGCACGCCGGCAAGCGGTCCGCGCTCGGCGTCGGGATCCGGGCGGCCGGCTCGGAGATCCTGGTGCTGACCGACTCCGACACCAGCTGGCAGCCGGGGCTGCTCAAGGCGGTCCAGCGCCCGTTCGCGGATCCCGAGGTCGGGGCGGTGAGCACCCAGCAGAACGTGCACGAGCGGACCACCAGCGTCTGGCGGCGGATCGCCGACTGGCTGGTGAACCTCCGCTACTACGACTACGTGCCCGCGATGGGCCGGGCCGGCGCGGTCGCCTGTGTCTCCGGCCGGACCGGCGCCTACCGCCGCGAGGTGGTGCTGCCGCTGCTGGACAACCTGGAGAACGAGTTCTTCCTCGGCCGCCGCTGCGTCTCCGGTGACGACGGCCGGCTGACCTGGCTGGTGCTGGCCTCCGGCTACAAGACCGTGCACCAGTCGTCGGCGCAGGCGCTGTCGATGTTCCCGGCCACCTTCCGCGCGTTCGCCAAGCAGCGGATCCGCTGGAGCCGCAACTCGTACCGCTGCTACCTGACCGCGGTCTGGAAGGGCTGGCTGTGGCGGGTGCCGCTGGTCACCAAGGTCACCGTGCTGCAGATCCTGCTCACCCCGGTGACGATGGGCATCACGATCGGCTACCTGGTCTTCAGCCGGCTCGACCTGACCTGGCAGAGCCTCGCGCTGGCCGCCGCCTGGCTGATGATCGCCCGCGGCATCCGCGGCTTCTCGCACCTGCGCCGGCACCCGCTCGAGATCCTGCTGCTGCCGCTGGTCACGCTGACGTCATCCTGATCGCGCTGCCGATCAAGCTGTACGCGTTCGTGACGATGAACAAGCAGGGCTGGCTGACCCGGTCCGAGGACACCGTCGGCGGCGAGGGCCAGAACGCCGCCTCGCTGATCCGCCAGCCGGCCAAGAGCCTGCAGACGGAACCGGTATGAAGAAGCCGGTGTAGACGAGTCGACCCTGGCGCATCTGTCTCGACCGCGGTCGCTCGGACTGCCCGTCGTCGAGCGCGCTGGCAGCTGAGTCCGCACGCCGACCGCACGGCCACTCCGGACAAGCAGCCGAAACCACAACCTCCGGACGCGACCCAGCCGACCGTGCCGCGGGCCGAGCGCCGAGTCCGACGACAAGGCGATCGACCGGCTCCCGTACCCGGGTGACCCGGAGGCCGAAGCGGCGTACGTCGCCGACGAGGACCACCGGCTGGTCGAGGTCCGGACGGTCGACTCGCTGGCCCGGTGGAGCAAGACCAGCCTGAATTCGCCGTACCGGATCGCCACCGGTTCGGCGTACACGCTGGTACTGACCGCGCGCAAAGAGGTCTACACGATCAAGGACCTGCTCGGGCTTGCGCCGCAGACGTTCATCCGGCAGCCGGACGGCGGCTACCTGCTGTCCGAGCACATCGTGGTCCAGTCGGGTGCGACCCTGAACCTCAACTCGTCCGGCGGGCTGAAACTGCGGCTGGCCAGCGATCCGGACGGCTTCGTCTCGATCGTGAACTACGGCGGCGTACTCAATGTCCAGGGCGCGGAAGGCAAACCAGTCGAGATCACAAGCTGGGACCGCGACACCTCCAGCCCGGACAAACTCACCAACGACGGCCGCGCCTACATCCGCTCGCTCGGTGGAACAGTCCGCTTCCGGTACGCCGAACTGTCGGATCTCGGGTTCTGGAGCGGGCGCACCGGCGGTCTGTCGCTGACCGGAACGGATCGCCCGAACAGCGGCGAGCTCGACACTCTCGGCAAGACGATGCGGGTCGGCAAGCGAGCTGCCAAGGAACGTGCGGCCGACAAGTCCACGGATAAGAACAAGACCAGCGGGGTCGGCCTGGACGGCGCCGGGAAGTCGACGCTCAGCCAGGTGCTGCCGGCCGGGAACCTTCCGCTGCCGGAGGTCGACATCGCGGACCCGGCGTACAGCTACGTCTCCGCGTTGATCCAGAACACGACCATCAAGCGGAACGCGTTCGGCCTTTTCGCGGCGAGCGCCAACGGGCTGGACATCCGGGACAGCCGCTTCGACGACAGTCTGGTCGACGGCGTGGTGATGCACCGGTACGTGACGAACGCGGTGATCGACTCCAGCGTGGCGGACGGCAATGCGGGTGACGGGTTCGTCCTCTCCCGGGCGACGACCGGCATCGTGCTGTCCCAGATCGAGGCCAGCCACAACCACCGCAACGGGCTGACGATGTCCGGTCTGCCGCTCGCCGACGGCCCGAGCGCGACCGGTTCGAGCCTCGGCAGCTACGGCAACAACACCGTGTCGAACAGCAAGCTCCTCGACAACGCCCGGTACGGCGTGGAGGTGATCGGCGGCACCAACGTCGGGGTGAACGCCAACGATTTCCATGGCAACGACATGGGCATCGTCGTCCGCGGCGGCGCCGGTGAGGTCTCGGTGGTCGGTAACCGGGTCACGGACCCGGCCCGCCAGGGCATCGCGATCCGCGACGGCGTGCACTCCTCGACGGTCTCCGGCAACATCATCACCGGCGGCAGTACCAGCGTCTACGTCCGCAACTCGGGCGCCGCGATCCAGCGGAACACCATGACGGATGCGGACTCGCACGCGGTCTCGCTGGTCGGCGCGGTCAGCCAGACCAAGGTCACCGAGAACACCATCGCCGGCCGTGGCCCGAGCGCGATCGACTCCAAGCGGGCCTCCGATGTGAACATGCACCGCTGGAAGAACGACGACGGCAACTGGCACGACACCACGCCGTTCCTCATCACCCTGAAACGGTTCCTGCAGCCGTTGACGGCGATGTGGATCCTGCTGGCCGCGCTACTGATCTTCACCGCGGCACGCGGCAGCCGGCGGATCCGGAAGATCGCCCACCCGTACGCTGACAAGGCGCCGGTGACGGACGGGATGCCGGTGCCGGCGACAGCTGTTCCGGTGTCCATCGACCAGCAGGGAGTCCGATGACCCGGCGGGAACTGATCATCGCCGCGGTGTCCGCCGCCGCGGTCCTCCTGATCGGCGGCGGGATCGTCGCGGCCGCCTGGCCGGATGACTCGCCGTCATCACCGCCGACGACCGGCGCTTCGATCCCGACCGTGCCGCCGGAGCCGTCGATCCCGACGCTCACCGACGGGCCGACGGACGCCTCGCCGACCACCGAGGACACCCCTTCCGACGATGAGGGTGACAACAAGGGGAAGAAGCCTGCTGACGCGCCCCTCCTGGCGAACGCGCCCGCACCTGGCCAGGGTCCGCTCCCCAACTCGTCCCCGGTGAGCTGTCCGGGGGCGACCGTCAACGTGACGGACACGAAATCGCTGGAGCAGGCGTTGAAGGATGCGCAGCCCGGCACCAGCATCGCGCTGGCCGACGGCAAGTACGTCGGGAAGTTCGTCGCCGAGACCTCCGGCACCGCGGCACAACCGATCTGGCTGTGCGGCGGAGCGGGCGCAGTACTGGACGGGGACAACATCCGCGGTGGCTACGTGTTCCATCTGAACAAGGCGAAGTACTGGCGGCTCGTCGGTTTCACCGTCCGCAACGGCCAGAAGGGCGTGATGGCCGACGCCACGGTCGGCTCCGTCATCCAGGGCCTGACGGTGCACGACATCGGCGACGAGGCGATCCACCTGCGCGCCGACAGCACGGACAACGTCGTCCTGCGCAACACGATCAGCAAGACGGGCCTGCGCCGGGACAAGTTCGGCGAAGGCGTCTACATCGGCTCGGCAGTGAGCAACTGGTGCACCACCAACAACTGCCAGCCGGACCGCAGCGACCGCAACGTGGTGAAGGAGAACAAGATCTCCCAGACCACCTCCGAGGCGATCGACATCAAGGAAGGCACCACCGGAGGTGTGCTGGAGGGAAACACCTTCGACGGCTCCTCGCTCAGCGGGGCCGACTCCTGGGTGGATGTCAAAGGCAACAACTGGTTGATCAAGAACAACAGCGGCACCAAGTCCACCCTCGATGGCTTCCAGACCCATCAGATCCTGAAGGGTTGGGGCGACAACAACCTGTTCACCGGCAACACCGCCGCCGTGGACGCGTCCGGGCTCGGCTTCGCACTGCGACCGGCCGGCTCCAACAAGGTTGCCTGCAACAACAAAGTCAGCGGTGCCCAGCTGAGCAACGTCGCCTGCAGCTGACAGCACTCGTTCCACTGAACCCATTTGGGGGGTTTCACCATGTCCGAAAAGCCACGTCTCACCGTGCTCGGCACCGGGTATCTCGGGGCCACACACGCCATCTGCATGGCCGTTCTCGGGTACGACGTACTCGGGATCGACACCGATGAGCAGAAGATCGCAGCACTTGCCGACGGCAAGGTTCCGTTCTACGAACCCGGTCTGCCGGAGATGCTCCGCAAGGCGCTCGACTCCGGCCGGCTGCGGTTCAGCACCGACATCGCCGAGGCCGCGGCCTTCGGTGACGTGCACTTCGTCTGCGTCGGAACGCCGCAGATGAAGGGATCCCCGGCCGCCGACCTGACCTATGTCGACCAGGTCGTCACCGATCTCGCCCGCAACCTGACCCGGCAGTGCCTGGTGGTCGGCAAGTCCACCGTCCCGGTCGGTACCGCGGACCGCCTGACCCAGCTGCTGCAGTCGGTCGCGCCGGCCGGTACTGCGGTCGAGCTCGCCTGGAACCCGGAGTTCCTGCGTGAAGGGTTCGCCGTCGAGGACACGATGCGTCCGGACCGGCTGGTCTTCGGTGTCTCCTCGGACTGGGCGCTCGGGCAGCTGGAGGCCGCATTCGCGCCGCTGCTGGAGTCCGGCGTACCGCTGGTGGTGACGGATCTGCCGACGGCCGAACTGGTCAAGGTGTCCGCGAACTCCTTCCTGGCCACGAAGATCTCGTTCATCAACGCGATGGCCGAGGTCTGCGAGACGACCGGTGCCGATGTGCAGCAGTTGGCGAAGGCTTTGTCCTACGACTCGCGGATCGGCGGGCGGTTCCTGCGGCCCGGGCTCGGCTTCGGCGGCGGGTGCCTGCCGAAGGACATCCGCGCGTTCATCCACCGGACCGAGGAGCTCGGGGTCGGCCAGGCGGTGTCGTTCCTGCGCGAGGTGGATGCGATCAACCAGCGTCGCCGGCAGCGGACGGTCGACCTGATCCGCTCGCAGGCTGGCGGATCGCTGGAAGGAGTGACGGTCTGCGCGCTGGGGGCGGCGTTCAAGCCGGACTCGGACGACGTACGCGACGCGCCTGCTTTGGACGTTGCACGGCTACTCGGCGACGAGGGCGCCGTCGTACGGGTGTATGACCCACAGGCGATGGACAACGCCCGACGGGCCTATCCCGATCTGGTTTATGCGACGAGCGTCGCGGATGCGGCGGCCGGGGCTCGCGTGGTCGCGCTGCTGACCGAGTGGGACCAGTTCCGCGAGATCGACCCCACCTGGCTGGGCGACATCGTCGAGTCCAAGGCAATCGTCGACGGCCGCCACGCCCTCGACCCAGTAGCCTGGCGCACCGCCGGCTGGGACTACCGAGCCCTCGGCCGAGCCTGAGCTCCGAACCGCCAGCACTGTCCAATCTGCCGAGAGGCGCCCTTGCGCTGCTCGGCTGAGCGTGCGTGAGCCCCTCGCGGGCTGCTTGATCAGTGTTGGCGGTGCGGGCCGTCCGCCCACCTCGCCTTCCCTAACCTCAGCCCACGACTGCGGGCAGTTGGTTATTGAGTGCTGGTAGTTGGGGGTTTTCGGGTTGAATGGAGGTATGAACGACGGGCTGGTGGTGCGGGCGGGGGTGGTGATCCCCGAGGCGGAGCTGGAATGGCGGTTCTCGCGTTCCAGCGGGCCCGGCGGCCAATCCGTGAACACCACCGACAGCCGCGTCGAGCTCAGCTTCGATGTGGCGTCCACCACAGCCCTGAACGACGTACTGCGCGAACGCGCCCTCGAGCGCCTCGCCACCCGCCTCGTCGACGGCGTCGTGACCATCGCCGCCTCGGAGCAGCGCTCCCAATGGCGCAACCGCGAGGCCGCCCGGATCCGGCTGGCGAACCTCCTCCGCGAGGCGATCGCCGCCCCACCCCGCCCCCGCCGCCCGACCCGCCCCAGCAAGAACGCGATCCGCCGCCGCGCCGAGGACAAACGCCGCCGCAGCGAGACCAAACGCCTCCGCGGCCGCCCCGCCGACTAGCTTTCCCCGACGGCGGTCTGGCGAGAACCCTTCGATCGTTAGGCTTCGGTCTGTGCAGGACACGGGGAACGGGGATCCGGAGGAACTACCGGATCTGAAGGATGTGCGGGTTCGCGGACGGTCGGTGCGGACCTGGGTGATCGGGGCAGCGGTCGTTCTGCTGGCGATCTCCGCGGCGTTCGGCGGGCTGAAGAAGGCGGCCGACGACACTCCGCAGGTGGCGGCCGGTACGCCGATCGACGCCGGCTGGTTCGAGGTGACGGTCGAGCGGGTGGTCGTCGTCGCCGATCTCAAGCCGCTGTACACCCCCGACGACGGCGGCACGCTGATCGCGGTGGTGACGAAACTCAAGCTCACCGACGACACCGGGGTGACGCCGGACAACCGGCTGATCCGGCTGATCGGCGTACCGGGGATCAAGGACACCGACGCGCCGATCGGTACGACGAACCTGCGGGACCAGACGCCGAACCCGGTACTGACCCCGGAGTACGGGGAAGAGGTCGCCTTCGTCTGGAAGTTGCCCAAGGCCACCAAGCTGCCGACCGAGGCGAAGCTCACCGTGCAGCACTACGAGCATGTCGACGAATCCGCGCTCGACCACCACGAGAAGTGGGACGCGGACAAAGCGGCTGCCGTGAGCACCGTCAAGGTGAAGGACAACACCAAGTGAAGGCGCGGAAGGCCGTCAACATCGGCCTCACTTTCTTCGTGCTGGTCGCGATCGTCGCGCTCTACCGCTGGACGCCGACCCAGCAGGACATCCAGCAGCCGGTCGCCGTGAACGGCGAGGTCGGGAAGCCGGTGCACACACCCCGGTTCGATCTGACCGTCACCGGGGTCCGGACCAGCAAGAAGCTGCGCGTCCCCCGGACCACGCCGGACCGGGACACCCTGTCGGACTTCGTCGTGATCGATGCCACGGTCAACGCGACCAAGGAGCCGATCCACATCAGTAAGGTGCAGATCCGTACCTCGGACGGGTACACGTATCTCGGCTCCAACCGCAGCGGGCTGCAGGACGTCGACCTGACCGGGTTCCAGTTCGCGCCGGACATCCCGGCTCGTGGGTCGTTCGTGGTGGAGATGCCGGCCGATAAGCTGCCCGGCGCGATCCTGCTGGTGACCGAGAAGCAGATCTTCACCGATTTGGAGCCGCAGGCAACGATCCCACTGGGCGTTGGTAAGGATCAGCTGGCCGGGTTGCAGCAGGACGTGGCGATCCTGAAGACCACGACGGACCTGTCATGAACAGCGCTCGAAGGGCCCGGCGGGGCTGGCTGCGCGCAAACACGGCCGCGTTGCTGTCGCTGGTGCTCACGATTCCGTTGTCCGGCTGGTGGTTCACGCGCAGCGACTACAAGTCCTGGCGCGACTCGGAGGCGCGCGACCCGGTCGTCGTCGCGGCCGGCGGTACGGCGTACAAGGGGGCTGTCTGGTACGCCGCGACCACGGAGGTCGATCCTCAGCAGGTGAACCAGCGGGACACTCCTTCTGAGCTTCCGGCCGGGACGGTTCGGGTCCGGGTGTACTTACGGCTGCAGGTGGATGACTTGGCTCAGCTGGAGAAGGGGCTTGGTGGTTGCCAGATCCATCTCCGCGCACCGGATGGTCGGCTTTGGGACGAGTCGGTGCTGGAGGACGCCTTCCAGGATCGGCCGACGGGGTGCACGGGTGGGTATGACGAGAAGCTGCAGACCTTCCGGCCGCCGGCGATCGCGCAGTACTACTTGAAGCCGAAGGCGGGGAAGCCGTTCGAGACGGTGGCGGTGTTCGTCGTGCCGGCTGATGTCGCGGCCACTGTGCAGCCGACGATCACGTGGGCTACGACGTTCCCGCAGTATCTGGCATTCCCGAGGTAGCAGCGGTCAGGTCGGTGACGCCGTGGTCCTCGGCCGGCTCGACGAGCGGCATTGTCCGCGGCCGCAGGTAGCCCGCGAGACCGCCGATCATCCGGTCGTACGCCGCCGCCAGCAAGCTGATCTGCAGCATGATCTTCAGACCGTCCGTGACCAGGCTCAGCGGCTCGTCGATGACCTTCCAGAACTCCAGCGAGTGCGGCCCGAGCACGTAGTCGCGCATGATGATCCAGACCTCGCTGGCGAGGTACGTGACGACCGCCCAGGCCAGGAAGTAGCCGAGCATCGGGCGGATCCCGGAGCGGACGACCAGGCGGAACGCGGACACGACCGGCGTCCAGCGGTCCTTCCAGTCCGACACCACCGAGTTCCCGGCCGCGCGGACGATCTGCGGCGTGCGCTGCCAGCGATGCGTGATCCGGTCGAACCGCCAGCGCACCTGCTGCGGCTTCTCGGCCTTGTGCACGGCCCGGCCGTAGATCACCGCGGTCATCGTGATCCACATCAGCGGCAGCACAGCCGCGCTCCACAGGTCACCGATGCCAGCGGCAACGAATCCGGTGACGGAATCCCAGACCTCACGGACCTTCTCGACGCCGAGCACGTGATCCAGCAGCCAGATGTAGGCGTCGTGCCCCCAGAGCCAGACCTGCCGATCCTTCAGCCACGTCTTCGGCGACGGGATGAACGACGTGGCCTGGTACGCGACCACGAAGATCCACAACGCCTCGAGATAGGTGACGAACAGCTTCCGGACGGGGCCCGCTTCGCCTTTGTGCTTCTTCTTCTTGAAGAAGAACCTGCAGCAGGTACGCCGTGACGCCGAGCCCGATGAACAACCAGGTCGACAGGGCATGCAACCCGGTCGGCTGCTGCGCCACCGTGCCGCCGGTCATCACCGTGGCGGCGATGTCGTTCACCCGGTGCACGGCCAGGTTGTACTCGTAGTCCAGCGCCTCCGTCTGGAGGAACTTGTACGCCGCGTAGAACGCCAGGAACGGCAGGAGCGCCGCCGCGACAGCATCCAGCGGGCCGTGCTCCTTGCCGGGCTCGACGCCGTCCGGTGCAAGCACACCCTCAGCGACGGCTCGGCGATGGAAGGGCAGCTCGCCACGTAGTACGAGGAACATCGAGACATACATCGCCAGCGAGATCAGCACCACCAGCGCCAGCACCGCGATCCCGGCCGCCTCCGCCTTGGCCCCCGCCTGAACGGCAACCCACTGAGCCCCACGATGCGCCAACTGCGCCGCCAGAAAAACAGCCAACAACCGAGGCCAGGCCCGCCCGAACAAGGCCCCCGCCCGCCCAACAGTGCTCAGCAAATCCCCCGAATCCCGCGCCACACCCCAAAACCTACCGCCCCAAAGGTCCGCTCCGGCGCGACCGCCCCGCGCGCGAACGACGTCGGTCCAAGCCTGTGGATAACTCAGTCACCGGCACCACGTCGACCGATAAACTCAACAAGGAAGAACAGGGGCGGCGGTCGGGTCAGCCGCCGGCGAAGGGTGGGAGTGCGTCTACCAGGGAGCCGTCGGCGAGGCGGGTGTCGAGCTCGACGCGTTCGCCGTCGACCATGAAGGTGCAGATGCCCAGCACCCGGGCCAGCTCGGGGCGATCAGCGGAAACCACACCGACGAGTTCCTTCAGGGAACCCGCTCGCGCAGTGGCCGTGGACTCGCCCGCGGCGGCACGTGCGGCGGCAAAGTACCTGATGGTCACTTCCGGCATGTGGGAGGAGCCTCACTAATCGGTTAAGTCTTCCGGTATTATGTCAGCTTGCTGTTCCACCAGTGTGTCTCGGGCCCCCGGCAATGACGCCGCTGGGGCCTGACGTGCAAAAGGACAGGATCGCCCACCAGGGATCCGACGACCAGCACAAGGAGACAGCGTGAGCACGTTGCTTCTGCTGACGAACGCGCTGCAGGCCTCCACCGAGGTGCTGCCCTCGCTCGCCCTGCTGCCCCACCAGATCCGGATCCTGCCCTCCGAGGTCGCCGCCCTCGTGGACGCACCCGACGCCGACGCGGTCCTGCTGGACGCCCGCCGTGACCTGGTCACCGTGCGCGGAGTCTCCCGGCTGATCCGCACCACCGGCATCGACGTACCGCTGTTCCTGGTCGTCACCGAAGGCGGGCTGACCGCGGTGAACGCCGACTGGGGCGCCGACGACGTCCTGCTCGACACCGCCGGCCCGGCCGAGATCGAGGCCCGCCTGCGACTGGTGATCGGCCGCCTGGCCGCCGCCCGGAACGAGGACCCCGACACCTCGCTGATCCGCAGCGGTGACGTGGTGATCGACGAAGCCTCGTACACGGCGAAGCTGAACGGCCGCGCGCTCGACCTCACCTACAAGGAGTTCGAGCTCTTCAAGTTCCTCGCGCAGCACCCGGGCCGGGTCTTCACCCGCGAGCAGCTGCTCCAGGAAGTCTGGGGCTACGACTACTTCGGCGGCACCCGCACGGTCGACGTCCACGTCCGCCGCCTGCGCGCCAAGCTCGGCCCCGAGCACGAGTCCCTGATCGGCACCGTCCGCAACGTCGGCTACCGCTTCGTCATCCCACCCAGCAACCAACGCGAAACAGCAGACGCCACCGCCTGACGCTCACCGCCACCTGCATAAGTTCGGCTGAGCGTGCCCAGCCTGTTGCCGATGGCATGGAAACCGGTTGCTTGCCGGGGACGGGGAGAGCGCGGCAGGCTGCGCCGGAACGGGTGAGAAACTCACCTTGGACCAAGGCGGGTTCTTGCTGCTACCGTGCGTATTCGGTCTTTTCACGGAAGGTGACCGATGGCGCACGTTGCTCCGACTTCGCACCGCCGCGCGACCCGCGCATCGCATCGCGGCGACCGCACCGCCGACGGGCCGATCCAGACCACGACCTGGCTCGGGCTCACGTTCGCGCTGATCTTCGGCCTGGTCCTGATCGGCCGGTCCCACCCGGGCATTCACGCCGCGGGCGTCACCCTGCTGATCATGCTGGTCCCACTGACGATCGCAGTCTTCGGCGCGGCCCTCTTCCGCCGCGGTCTCGGCTCCGGCAAGGCGGCTCTCTCCACAGCTCTCGCCCTGACCTTCGTCATCCTCCGCTTCCTGCTCTAGCCGGCGAGCAGGATCAGTCGCGGATCTCGTTCCACTGGACGCTGCAGCGCTTCGACGAGCTGCAGATCTGAACGCGGATCCGGTCGATACCACCCACCCGGGTGGGGTCGCCAACCTGCAGATCCTCGAACAGGGCGATCGACTTGTTCTTGTCGTCGTGCGCGATGATGCGGAAGCTGTCGACCTTCGTCGAGCCGGCGAAGGCATCGAAGGCAGCCGTCGCTGTGCCGCCAGGAACGTCGTTGACGACATTCCCCGTCATCAGCGCCGTCCTGTTGCCCCAGGTGATCTGACCGCTCACCCACATACTGCAGGCCTGATCCACGCAGACGTAGTAGGCGTCTTCTGCCCACTGTGTAGTGGCTGAAGCAGGTGCTTGCCCGCCGGCCGCCACAACACCTCCGGCAACTACGGCTGTCGCCAACACTCTGCGGAGTGAGTACTGCATGTTCGGGGCTCCTTCGTCGGGCTTCCAGGTCTGGCTGGGTGGGTCCCAAGTCTGGAGTGGGCCGCATTCGGCTGACCACCGTTTTGCAGCTAGTGGCAAACGCCGACCGCCCGGGCGCTCCTTGCCGAGCGGACCGGGCGGCCGGCGTACCGGGCGTACTGGTTAGGAGATGTTGATGCGGTCGGTCGGGCCCGGGGTGTACGGGTCGTGGGCGGCCAGGTAGTTGGCGAAGGCGTCGATGTCGAGGCCGCCGAAGAACTTGTCCGTCGCCGTGGTGAACGCCGGGAAGCCGTCACCGCCGTCGGAGAGGAAGTTGTTCGTGACGATCCGGTACGTCGTACCGTCGACCAGCGGCTGACCGGCGATCTTGATCGAGTCCGCGACCACCTTCGCGCCCGGCGTACCGGCCGGGTTGTAGGTGTAGGTGATGCCGGCGATCTGGAGCACCTTGTTCGAGGCCTGGTTCGACGCCGGAGAACTGCTGCTCCAGCAGCGCCTTGATCTGCGTCCCGGTCATGTCCATCGAGACCAGGAAGTTGTTGAACGGCTGCACCGTGAACGCCAGCGCCGAAGGTCACCGCACCGCCGGTCGAGGCCAGGTCGGCCCGGATCCCGCCCGGGTTCATGAACGCGACCACCGGCGTCTTGCCATCGGTGACGGTCGACGGGTCGGCCAGCTGCGCGTCGGCGATCAGGTTGCCCAGCGGGGACTCCTGCGAGTCGTCCGGCGTCTTCGGACCACCGGCGGGGTGGTGATGTGGCCGATCACCTTGGTCTCGATCGGCGCGACCAGCGTCTGGTACTTCGTGATCAGCTTGGTCAGCTCACGGTCCTTCGGCACGTCCTGGGTGACGATGTGGTTGTTCGCCATCGTGTTCAGCCGGTCGACGTCGTGCGTGGCGTTGTCGATGCTCAGCCGCACCTCGGTGACGACCTTGCCGAACGAGGACGCGCTGGTGACGAGCCGCGGCTTGCCCGCCGGGTCGTTGATCGAGCAGTTGTACGCCTGGTGGGTGTGACCGGAGATGACCGCGTCGATCGCCGGGTCGAGGTTCTTGGCGATGTCGGTGACCGGACCGGAGATGCCCGGGCAGCTGTTGAACGCCTTCGGGTCGGACGGCAGCCCACCCTCGTGCAGCAGCACGACGATCGCCTCGATGCCCTGCTTCTTCAGCTTCGGCACCAGCGCGTTGGCGGTCTCCACCTCGTCCTTGAAGGCCAGGCCCTCGACTCCGGACTTGGTGACGATGTTCGGCGTGTCCTCCAGCGTCATCCCGATGAAGGCGACCTTCTGGCCGCTCCGGAACTTCTTGATCGTGTACGGCGTCGAACAGGGTCTTGTCGGTGTTCTCGTAGAACACGTTGGCCGACAGGTAGTCGAAGTCGGCGCCCTTGAACTTGGCCTTCTTGTCCGGGCAGGAGTTCTGGTTGTTCTGCCCGTCGCCGTCGTTCAGGCAGCCGCCCTTCTGCATCCGCAGCAGTTCCTTGTAGCCCTCGTCGAACTCGTGGTTGCCGACCGAGGTGGCGTCCAGGCCCATCTCGTTCATCGCCTCGATGGTCGGCTCGTCGTGGAACGCGGCCGACAGCAGCGGGCGACGCGCCGATCAGGTCACCCGCGGCGACCGTGGCGGTGTCCTGCCCCTGCGCCCTCGCCGAGGCGCGCAGCAGGTCCAGCTGGGTCGCCAGGTACTCCGCGCCGCCGGCCGGGGTGCCGTTGACGTTGCCGCCGGAGCTGGTCGGCGGGTTGACCGCCAGGTTGCCGTGGAAGTCGTTGAGTCGCGAGCAGCTGGATCTGGGTGTGCGTCGGCTTCGGTTTCGCCGGCGCAGCCTGGGTCACGGTTCCCCCCGTGGCCAAGCCGAGCACCACAGCGGCTCCCGCGGCCGCAGGCCGACCGCCCGCGGTCCCCGCAGCCACGTCTTGTCTCGTCCTGTGAAGGCCATGTCTTCTCCGTCGTCGTTTCGATCACCGCTGGTGCGCGGTGCCGGGAAATTACCCTGTCGGTGCGTGCCCGGGCCAAGGCCTCGACGATGAACTCAGCAGGACCTTTTACGGTATTCAGGTGACCCTCGAAGCCGTACCCTCACCGTTGCCCTCGGCCACTGCCGCCGCCGTCACCGAACTCGCCCGCTCCGCTGCACACAGCGACGGCGTCAACCCGCTCTCCGAACACACGCTCCTCCACCTCGACGGCGAACACTCCGGCGACGTCCACGTCCTCGCGTACGCCGGCGAGCCGGGCGCGAGCGATCTCGCGGGATACGGCGCGCTCGGGCCGGACGGATCGGCCGAGCTCGTGGTCTCCCCGTCGTACCGTCGTCAAGGCTTCGGTACTGCGTTGCTCCGGATGCTCCTGGATCACGGCGGTTCGCGGCTGCGCGTCTGGGCCCACGGGCGCCTGCCCGGGTCGGACGAACTGGCTGCTCAGCTGGGTCTGGAGGTCACTCGGGAGCTGTATTTCCTGCGGCGGCCGAGCGCTCCCCTTCCGGCGGTCAGCTGGCCGGCGGGGGTTTCGGTGCGAACGTTCGTACCGGGGCAGGACGATGCCGCTTGGCTGGCCGTGAACGCGGCGGCCTTCGCGCAGTCATCCGGAGCAGGGCGGCTGGGATCAGTCGGACCTGGCCGACCGGCTACAGCAACCGTGGTTCGACCCGGCAGGCTTCTTCCTCGCTGTGGACGACGCCTCGGGTGAACTGGCGGGCTTCCACTGGACGAAGGTGCCTACGGACGAGGGCGACGACCCAGCGGGCGAGGTCTACGTGGTGGGCGTCTCCCCCGACCACCAGGGCACGGGCCTGGGCAAGGCTCTGACGCTGGCGGGCCTCCACCACCTACAGGAGACCCGCGGCCTCTCCTCCGTCGTCCTGTACGTCGACGGCACGAACACCGCCGCACGCGCCCTCTACACAAAACTCGGCTTCACCACGGCCGCGCTGGACGTCCAGTTCGCCCCTGTGAACGGTCTCACACCGAATTCGTCTGCTCACGTCGCGTCATAATCGCCGCCACAAGCCCGTCCCACCACTAACCAGGAGCCGTCCGAGCCACTTACCCCCCAGCCGGGCGGCTCCTGGCCCCCAAACAGTTATCCACAGCCCGCACGAACTGACACCCCACCTGCCTCCCGACCCCCGTTACCATCAAGGTCGACTACGGAGAGGTGACACCCGTGACTACCCGCAACAGGCCCGCCGCCGCCTAGCCCTGGCCTGCCTAGCCACGTTCCTAGTTAGCGGCCTGCACCAACGACAACCCGAAAGCCGGCCAACCAAACACCTCCCCGCCGCCATCCGGCTCCACCACCTCTGCCCCGCCCAGCGGCACGCCCACCTCACCCGCCAACCCGTCCGCCCCACCTGATCGGCCTCAGGCAGCCGAGGGATTGACACTCTCCGCCGCGGAAGCGTTCATCCACTACTACAGCGATCTGATGAATTACGCAGCCGCAACCGGCGATACGTCGCAGATGCTCCAGGCGAGCGACGGCGGCTGCGAGAACTGCAAGGCCTACGCACAGATCGTCGAGAAGTCGAACGTCGCCAACGGCCTTGTAACGGGCGACTATCGCGAGCGTCTGACCGAGGTTTCAGAGTTGGTCCGCGGACAAGGCGGGCATCTCGGAGGATCGGCCATCGTCAAGATCGGCAAATACACCAGCCGCGATACCCCGTCAGCCAGCCCGACCACCATCCAGGCGGAGACCTATAAACGCGAGGTTGCCTTGTCCGCGCAAGAGGGGCATTGGGTGATGTATGAACTGAGGCAGGTCGAGCAGTGACAACTCGACGTATCACGCTTGTCGTCATGCTGCCGGTAGCGGTGACCCTCCTGGCCGTGAGCATCGTTCCAACGGGCGCCAACGCGGTCGGTGAAGTTGGGATTCCGGAGAACCGCACAACGACCGCCCCTCACCCGACCCCGAAGGTGAAGGTCCGCAAGGACAGGCAGGGTGTTCTGGCGCAGGGATGGGCGAAGACTTCCGGGCGGTTCCCCGGGAAGCAGACGCCTCCACCAACACGGAAACCAGCAGGCTCCAAGAGCAGCGACAAGCCACGTCAACTGACTCGAGTATCACAGCGAGGCGACTTCCGACTCAACCTCGGTATTTGTGGACGGATGGGGTCTGACGGGACCATTCCGGGGCCGACTAGGTGTCAGCCGTTTACGCCGGATCAGCCGGATCCGGAGCGGCCGGGTGGGGTGGTGAGGGCGTTGCCTCGGCCGGAGGATGTTACGTGGGAGCAGATTCTGGCGGAGTACAAGGATGTGCTGTTTCCGGGGCTGGGAGTAAAGGTTCAGCCGAAGGGGCGGACGTTGGTTAACTTGGACACCGTTGTTTATACGGATCAGAGCAAGGTGTCTGTGAATACCGTCACCTTGTTGGGGTTTCCGGTGGTGGTTGAGGCTACGCCTATGAGTTATACGTGGAATTTTGGGGATGGGAAGACGTTGACGACGACTTCGCCGGGGAAGGCGTATCCGGCTAAGGAGATCGTGCATAGGTATATGAAGAGTGGCGATGTGCGGGTGACGTTGACTACTAATTACGCGGCTCGGTACAACGTGGCCGGTACGGGGTGGCAGTACGTTGACGGGACCGTGGCGATTTCCGGGCCGGCCACGCCACTTCTTGTGCGGGAAGCTGTGCCGGTGTTGGTTGACCCGCAGCGCTGACCCAGATCGGCCGAAACCTTCCACCTTGGCTGGGTGACTACCGCCGAACGCTGTTCTTTCGCCCACTGCCGGACTATTAGCCCGACAGTGGACGAAGATCGCAGCAGTGGCTCAGGGGCAATGGGAGACCTGAGCGTCGGAGGCAGGTGGCTAGTTGGGGTTGAGGGCTTCGCGGAGGCGGGTGGCTATGCGGAGTTGGGCTGTTCGGGTTTCGCCGCCTAGGGCGAGGATGTTGGCGAAGCCGTACAGTCATCTAGACGCCCCTAGCCTTCGGAGGCCGCAAATGGCCAGCACGCCGCCAGCCACCACTACCCGCCGCGCCGCCTGACACCGCGTCGATCAACATACGTCTCTCGCGGGAAGCGAGAGCGTCGAACGTGTCACTGAAGGGAATGCTGGACGACGCCCGCGCCCTCTGCGAAAGCCACGGATTCCGAGTCGTCGGCGAGCACGTAGACGACGGTCTCTCCGGCGCCATCCGCAACCGGCCCGGCTTCGTGGCATGGCTGGCCGACGCCCGAGAGTTGCGGGCCGCGAATCTAGTTGCTTTCCACGTAGACCGCATGACCCGCGAAGGCGTCAACGTGGCCGCGTTGATCCTCGACACGATCGAAGGCAAGGACCCGGAGACCGGCCGCCTCGTCCGTGCCCCGGCACGCCTGCTGGATTGCAAGGGCTTGGACAGCGCGGGCGACGAGACAGCCTTCCGCCTCACCTTCGTTCTGAAGGCCGAGGTTGCCCGCGAAGAGCGCAAGGCGATGGCGCGCCGCTCCGCCGACGCCCGCGCCCGGCTCAAGCTCGCGGACCGATGGGGCGGCGGCCCGCTCGCCTTTGGCTTCCGCGCGGTGGCCAACCCCGCCGGTGAGGGTCAGGTCCTGGTTCCCGACCCCGACGAGGCCGCGTTCGTCCGCGAGATGGCCGAGCGCTTGCTAGCAGAGTCACCTCTGCCCGCCGTTCTGCGCTGGGCTAACGGTCCGTTCGGCCGTCCACCTCGTCGCGTCCCCTCGTGGTCACGGACGACAGTTTGTCAGATGCTGACTACAACGCCGCAGGGAACGGCCGAGGACATCCTCACGCCGGATGAACGCGCCGCGCTCCGGCAAGTACTCGCGCAGTCCCCGCGTACGAAGCCGACCGGCCGCGCCCCGGCCCGCCTACTGTCCGGCCTGCTCCGGTGCTCCGGTTGCGACCGGCGGATGTTCGTTGCAAACAAGGGCAACGGCATCCGTGCCTACCGCTCACCGCCGACCCCGGCGCGTGTCCGAGGACGATGTCTATTCGTGCCGACCTGCTGGACATTCACGCCGAGGAACGATTCCTCAGCGAGTACGGCGCCGAGCCTGAATACGTCCGTCGCGCCGTCGTGTCGGGCGCGGCGTCGGTAGAGGCTGCTCAGCTCGCCGAGGATGCCGCCCTGGCGGCCCTGAGCGCCTCCCCCACCCCGGAGGCTCTATCCATCTTCCAGGCCGCGCAGGCGGCCCGTGTGGCGGCGGAGGAAGCGCCCTCCGAGACGCTTGCCACGATGACGCCGACGGGCCGCACCGTGGCCGAGTCTGGGCCGCGTGCCAGAGCTGCCCGACCGCCGGGAGATGCTCCGGCGGTACTACGCAACCATGGTCGTCGTTCCCGGCAAGCATCGGAAGGGCGCAATCGATCCAGAGCGCTTCGTTGCTATCGGCAACTCCCGCATGCGGTCGGCGCATCCGACCCCGCGTCATTCAAGCTCGGCGTTTCCGGCCGTGAAGTAGTCCTGCTCGG